>NZ_CP047961.1:0-1200000 GCF_014279775.1 Synechococcus sp. PROS-9-1 | reverse complement strand
GCAAATGGTATTGGCTTCTAGCCATGCGGCTACCCAGAAACAGCACGAAGCACGCCTGGTTCAACTTGTGTGGGAACCACAGAGAGCTGATCAAGACCAGCACAGCGTTGGAAATCAGCGTCGTGATCACCCAAGCCAATCAAACGCTGTCCGTGGGATGCGATTCGCAAACAGGCTTCGGGGTTGTCTTTCCATTGGGACCACAGAGCGAGTGCCGCTTGCATTTCATCGTTTGCAACGGTGGCCCCTGCAGCCAGAAGGGAGTCGGCGAGGGCACCGGCTGCTAATGAATCCTCCAAGGAATAGGTGCCTTCCCAGCCGCTTCCCACCATCCACACCTGTTCGGGCTGATCGTTGATCAGTTGTTGTGCCACCGCTTCACGGTTCGGTAAGGCCACCGTGAGGACACAGGCCACCTCTCTCACCCGGTGCAAGGAGCGAGTGCCATTGGTGGTGCTCATGAAGAGGCGTTTGCCCTTCACGGTCTCGGGGACAACGGTTACTGGGGAATTGCCGAGATCAAAACCATCGAGCTTGGAACCACCTCGCTCGCCTACCAGCAGACGCTTTTCATCGGGCCAAGCGTTGGCCTCTGCTCGAAGTTCATCCAGATCAGCGAAGGTTTGAACCGCTTCTGCACCGTTGTGCAAGGCCCAGGCAATGGTGGTGGTGGCGCGCAGGACATCGATGACAACAGCGGCGTCAGGACCATCTGGACCCTTGATGGTGTCTGGAACGTCACCAGCAACGTGGAAATAGGAAACCTTCATGGCCACGATCTCGATCAGCGTGCGTCACAGTAACGAGATTGCTTCCTGATCACCCTTTCAACTCCATGGCTTTGATTGGACCCGGCCCTGGAACGAGAGATTTACGGGACTTCCTCAAGCTGCTTGAAGAGCGTGGGCAGCTGCGGCGGATTACGGCTCCAGTTGATCCAGATCTTGAGCTAGCAGCCATTGCTGATCGGGTTCTTGCTGCTGGTGGACCAGCCCTGCTGTTTGAGAACGTGATTGGCTCCAGCATGCCTGTAGCCGTCAACACGCTCGGCACTGTCGAGCGTGTGGTTTGGAGCATGGGTCTGGAACGGGCTGAACAGCTCGAGGAGCTTGGATCCAGACTTGCCATCCTTCAGCAACCGAGGCCTCCGAAAGACCTCCAGGAGACCAAGCAATTTGCAAGGGTGTTTTGGGATCTGGTGAAGGCCCGACCAGACCGCGATCTTGTCCCTCCCTGCCGGCAACAGGTGTTTCTGGGAGATGACGTCAATCTGGAACAAATCCCCTTGATCAGACCTTGGCCTGGTGATGCCGGTGGTGTGATCACGTTGGGACTCGTGATCACGAAGGACCCTGAAACCGGTGTTCCAAACGTGGGGGTTTATCGGTTGCAGCGTCAATCGGTCAACACCATGACCGTGCATTGGTTGAGCGTTCGTGGTGGTGCGCGTCACCTGCGCAAGGCAGCGGCGATGGGTAAAAAGCTTGAGGTCGCCATCGCCATTGGTGTGCACCCTTTGCTTGTGATGGCGGCAGCAACACCAATTCCAGTGCAACTCAGTGAATGGCTGTTTGCAGGAATTTATGCAGGGGAAGGAGTACGTCTCACCCCCTGCAAAACGATTGATCTGCAGGTGCCAAGTTGCAGTGAGGTGGTGTTGGAGGGAACGATTACTCCTGGAGAGGTGAGTCCAGACGGTCCATTTGGCGACCACATGGGTTTTTACGGCGGTGTGGAGGATTCACCCTTGGTGCGCTTCCACTGCATGACACAGCGGCGGTCTCCGATCTTTCTCACCACCTTCAGTGGCCGGCCACCAAAAGAAGAGGCGATGTTGGCCATTGCTTTGAACAGAATTTATACGCCAATCTTGCGTCAGCAAATTCCAGAAATAAAAGATTTCTTTCTGCCCATGGAGGCACTTAGTTATAAGTTAGCGGTGATTTCTATTGATAAAGCTTATCCTGGCCAGGCAAAGAGAGCTGCAATGGCGTTTTGGAGTGCGCTCCCGCAATTTACTTATACCAAGTTTGTTGTTGTGGTTGATAAGCACATCAATGTGCGTGATCCACGTCAGGTTGTCTGGGCTATCGCTGCACAGGTAGATCCACAGCGGGATTTATTCGTCTTGGAAAATACACCCTTTGATACTCTTGATTTTGCTAGCGAGCAACTGGGTCTTGGTGGAAGGATGGCCATTGATGCCACTACCAAAATAGGTCCAGAAAAGAATCACGAATGGGGTGAACCTCTGAACCGACCAGCTGATTTAGAGCAGAAAGTATCGGATCGGCTCGAGGAGCTTGGCTTGTCTGATCTGGATCATGCTGAACCAGATCCTGCACTGTTTGGCTATATCTTGGACAAGCTTATTTCCATCCAGCCTCGGTCATAAGACGGATGGCTTCTGGGTTATAGCGACTGAGCTCTGAAATAGTGACCCGATCAGGAGTGAATTTTGTCATTCCTTTGAGGTAAGTTGAACCACCAACTCCTTGTAAGGGGAACTCATAGGTTGGCCCTGCAATGCCAGCACTACCTTGAGGAGATGACAGGAATTCGATCAATTTAACCGCATTTTTCTTGTTTTTAGAATAACAAGAAACCGCAGCAGCGCTGATGTTGACGTGAGCAGGTTTTGGCATCACGATTTTTACATCATTGCCAAAATTCTGATCCTTTTTGCCATTTACCCCTGCCCTCATGCGAGCTAAGTAGTAGTGATTCACGACTCCAACACCACATTGCCCTTGAGCAACAGCACGAATCAGTCCGATATCACCACCAAAATAAGGCTCACTCACGTTATTAGTAAGACCCTTTAGCCAAGATTTCACTTTTGCCGTGCCATTAAGTGCCAACTGATCAGCAACGAGTGATTGATTATAGACATTTTTACGCTTTCTCAGGCATACTTTCCCTTTCAAGGATGGGCTCGCTAGCTGTGCATAGGACATCACTGAAGATGGAGAAACCATTGTTGGGTTAACGATTATTGCCCGCACTCGTCGAGTTAAGCCAAACCATCTATTGTTTGGATCTCGATATCTAGAAGGCACAGATTTCTCTAGAGATGATGATTGAATTGGTGCAAAGAGCCCGGCATTGGCTGCATTGTTGATGCGTGCAGCATCAACCAAAATAATTACGTCAGCCTTTGTATTTTTCCCTTCGCTTTTCAATCTCTGAACCAATGAAATACCAGAGGCCTCAATTAAGCGAACCTTGATACCAGTTTGATCTGAAAACTTTTTATAAACTTGACGGTCAGTGTTGTAATGACGACCCGAGTAGACTCGGACTTCCTCTGACGCAAGAGCTGGTGTAAAAAGAGCTATTGGCAAAAGAGATGTGAGAAACAAAATCGTTTTCATCTCAATAAAGCATTATTTTTTATTATAGAATCCTTCTGCGACTCAAGCGAATCATTTGTCACACGGCTACGCTTCGCTGACTATTCCAGAGATGAAAGGACTTAACAATGAATCATTTGCGATTGCAAATACTGGATCAACCAACCTGTGAACGATTGCTTGAGAGACTCGCCAACGAAGCTGAATGGCAGGATGGTTCAATCACCGCCGGTTCCCACGCTAAGGAGGGAAAAAGAAATGCACAGCTTCATTATGAATCTCCATTGCGGAAGGAAATTCATGAGCTCATAGAATGTGCAATGTGGAATCACCCTGCCGTGAAGGGGTTTTGCCTTCCTCGCAAGCTTCACCGATTTTTAGTCACTAAAACGGAAAGCGATGGTGGATATGATTCGCATGTTGATAATGCTTATATGAGCAGTGGAAGGAGTGATTTGTCTTTTACCCTCTCTTTAACTGATGACTCGAAATATGAGGGAGGTGAACTGGAGATCGATAGTATTTCGGAGTCTTTTCCTATCAAGATCAAGCAGGGAGAAATTGTGATCTATCCCAGCACATCGATGCATCGCGTTTGCACTGTCACAACCGGTGTTCGCACAGTTTGTGTGGGTTGGATTGAGAGTTATGTTAAAGGCGAAAGTGATCGCATTTGTCTGTTTCAGCTGGAAAGTGGTGCTCGGGCGATGTTGGCAAAGCACGGTCGTGGCGACGAACTTGATTTGATTTTCTTAGCGTATACAAACCTATTGCGACGTTTAGGCAGCTAGGCATGTATAAAAAGATTCGGGCTTTTGCTTTCTGTTGAGTAAACTGAGATGTGTGCTCAAATTTAATGAAAAAGTCGACTGCTCTTTCAATATTTCTTGCTGGTACAGCTGCATTGACAGGTCCACTAGCAATCGTGGAACCTGCTCAAGCTGAGCAAACACCGGCTGGTGGCCTTCAAGAATGGTCAACAGACCAAGATCTCGATGCTGCAGCTAAGAAAGATTCTGATGCTAAGGCCGCAGCTAAAAAAGCAGCCGAGCAGGACATCTGTATTCCTATTGGTGAGGGTGAGAACTGTTGGTAAAATCTATTAAACCTTGATTTTCAAGGATTAATGATGCACTTATGAGCGCCTATCGGCGCTTTTTTAATGGCTTATAGTTTAAATATTTTAAGAGCATTTGTTATTGTTTAATCTGTATTTTGACTAAAGTGTACTGTTAGCAACGATTTCCAAAAAAAAAGCACCCAGGACGGGTGCTTAAATCATAATTTCTTAATTTAACCTAAAGTTAGATCAGAATTTGAAGGTTGTTTGGACAAGAGCACCAAATTTGTTGGCACCTTTTGTAGAATCGGCACCATATGCCTCGTTAGTCCAGAACACTGCAGGCTTGATGCCGATGTTGTCAGTGACTTGGAAGTTGTACCAAACTTCACCAGCAAAGTTGTCATCGTCGGGACTGTCATTGCCTTTAATTCTAGTTGCGTAGCTGGAGTAGCTACCAACCGCTGCTCCTAGTTTGTTGCCTTCAATAAAGGCATCATCCCAGGTCAGACCAACCATCCAGCCGAAGGTGTCTTCGATTTTACCAGTTGCATCTGCAGCAGAAGTACCAAAATCAAGACCAGCACTAATGGTTGGAATGATGCCGGCATCTTCTGGTGACCAGTAGCCACGAAGTCCGTAGACATTCAACGCTTCGTCCTGATCTTTTGCCTCAGGAGTTGAATAACCCATGGCTGGATCAGAGCCATCAGCACCCTGCTTGCTTGCGAAAAGTCCTGATACGTACCATTGGCGATTACCGTAACCAATTTGGCTTAGGAAATAACCATCAGTTGCTTCTCCAAACATGCCCTTTGTCGAGTTACTGTCTGCACCTTCACCACCATCAGCAACATAGTTGGCAGCTACGTTAAAAGCGGCTTCGCCAGGTGCTACATCTTGGCGCCATTGGATACCAGCACCTTGGCCTGTGCTGGCTCCCATCAGTGCTCCATATCCACCAAGCTTGAAGGCTTTAAGGATTGGTTTGTAGCGAGTAGGTGTTTCGACCATGTAGTAGTTCTCAATCAGAGGACCTACAGTGACCATGAACTCATTACCCACAGGGAATGTGTACCACATTTTGTCGACTTTGAGTGTGCTATCACCACTCTTTGCATCAGACAAATATGAGTCAGTTTGGGTCCAGACGTTATCCATATTTCCTGTTCTCAATCTCGTGTAAAGAAGATCTTTACCCGTGAATGAGCTATTCAGGTTAAGAGTGAACCGGTAAGAGAAGCTTAAGGCGTCGTCATCGCATTCGCCGGCTTGACTGCCAGTAGCACCAGCTTTGTTGCATTCATCACGGTTGTCGTATGAGACTCCACCGATGAAGTAGTCAGCCTGTCCCTTCAGCTTGGTAGTGGTGGAGAATTGCTGAGCTTCCAGTTCACCAACTTTGGCTTCAAGTCCGTCAACACGGCCCTTGAGGATGGCGAGTTCTTTAGAGAACTCTTTCATCAGCATTTTCAGCTCGTCGGTCACTTCAGTGACGCGGTCGAGACATGCGTTCAACAGAGCAGCCGCTTCAAAGCGGGTCATTGCCCTGTTACCGCGGAAGGTGCCGTTGGGGTAACCAGCAACACAGCCGTAGCGCTCGATCAGGTTGCCAAGAGCCTGATAAGCCCAATCGGTTGGGTAAACGTCTGAAAACTGAGTGATGCTGGTGACTTGCTCGCCTGTGGCGGCGTAGTCAGATACACCGTTGAAGTTCAGCTCAGTGGCATTAGCAGCCACAGGAGCCAAAAGGCCCAAGGCAGCTGGGGCCACCAGCAGTTGACGGACAAGTTTCAAGTTGATCCTCACAAAAGGTGACGCAAAATGCGTCGATGCAAACTTAATTGCTCTTTTCCTTTATTGCGACGTAAAAAAGACACTTTCATCTCTCTACACGTCACAATCTTTATACGCATTAAGCACATCTCAACGCGTCATTTGATACGAACAGGATCTAATTCTTCTGGATAGCTAGACAATAGTTCTTAAGGTCACTCGAGAATTGTACATTCCAAGTTTCTTTCTTAGAGCCTCTTTGCTCGCTCTCGCAACACTCGTGGCAGTCGCGTTTGTTTTTGTTAGACGGGATTCCATTGAAGGTAGGGGTGCTTCTGTCAGTGATCAGACGCAAAGTCAGTTGTTTTGGACCAAAACAGGTCGAGATCGCACACCTTCGTCTTCAACAAGCAATCGCTATTGCGAATCGATTGCAGAAAGGGGCTTGTTTGGTCTATGTTGCTATCAATTCTCATTAGCGTTTAAACCACCCCGTGAGCTTCCGCTTCCTGCCTGACGACCCCACGTCATCGATTCAAATCCCCACAGGGCAAACCGTGCTTGTGGATACCCACGGTCGCAGTGATGGTATGAAATTAAATGTGCTTGAGGGAATTGCCAGGGTCTATTGCCCTTGTGAAGAGACAGAGGGAATGACCCTTGCCTTCCTGCAGACGGGCGACCAGCTCAGAACGGATTGCTTGTGCAGTGATGGCATTTGCGTCGAAGCCATGACTCCACTGAGAATCGAGACGAAATCGATAGAGCCCTCACCCAATGGTTATGACTCTGTGAACGAGTGGACGTTGCAACTGCTCAGAATTCGTCACTTAGGACAAGCGGAGCAACGCCTTCATGCCTTACTGAGTCTCTTAGTGAATCGATTGGGTAGGCGCTACGGAGAATGGTGCAATCTTCCCTTTCGCCTCACTCACGACCGAATTGGTGAACTGATTGGTTCCACCAGAGTAACTTCAACTCGCTTGATTTCCAAACTGCGCAATGGTGAAATGTTGGTGACAAACTCTGGGGAAGCTTCTATGAAGCTGTCTCCTAGCTTGATTGAATCGAGCCCACTTGGCTTTTAGGTGTTATATGAAGACGATAGCCAGTGATTATGGAAAATTGAGCTTACTTTCGTGTTGGGACCACATGTGAATATGATTTTGAAGTTGACTTCATTTAAGGCTTCCATCCGAAGAGAAAAGTCTCTCAGCCTGTCGTTTTCAACTTTTAGCCATTCTGAACTAAAAAAACCAATCGGAAATATCTCATTATTGATTGTTGAAATAAGGCTGATTCGTAACACCCCCTCGTCTATTTTTAAAAATTTGCAGCTCTTGGATTCATCAAAATCTTGGAATGTGACATCTAAACTCTGACCCCTTTTGAGGCTATGCAATTGATGCCTAACGATTTATTTTTGAAGTTTATACAATTATAGCGACACGTTGACCATCATATGAATCAAGAGAATGTATAAAATGATAAGCAGGGCGCTGGGCTTCCAGTGGCTTTGATTAAGGATGTATCTGTCGTATTAACTTCTTTGAATTGTTTGTTGTCTCTATAAGAATAAGCTTATTCATTAATGGATGAGTGATATCTCTTGGCTGTTGATGTTGATTTCTTGTTTATTTGCTCATTATTGTCATGTTTTAGTAGGTGTCACCCGCAGAATCTTGGTCTTGCAGCAGGAGTTGGTGACAACTTCAACTAAATGCAAGAGCCTTTGAAGTTCGAGCTAATAGGATCGTTTTCATTACCTACAGGCTGCTCATCGGTGTCGGGCTCAAATGGCTTCCCAAGGGATCTGAAAGCAGGTGGCAGCCTCCATGGTCGGGTCCGCGTTCCAGGCGATAAATCTATTTCTCATCGCGCTCTTCTCTTCGGCGCTATTGCTGAGGGCACAACCACTATCGAAGGTCTTTTGCCAGCAGAGGATCCGATGAGTAGTGCTGCTTGTCTGCGCTCGATGGGGACAACGATTTCGCCGATTAAGAGCGGTGAAATGGTGACCATTGAGGGTGTTGGCCTTGATGGATTGCAAGAGCCTTCGGAGATTCTCGATTGTGGCAACTCCGGAACCACCATGCGGTTGATGCTTGGTCTTCTCGCCGGACGTGAAGGGCGCCATTTTGTTTTGACCGGTGACGCCTCTCTTTGTCGTCGTCCGATGAACAGGGTTGGTCAGCCGCTCTCCTTGTTAGGGGCGGATGTGCGCGGTCGAGATCGAGGAAATTTAGCTCCGCTGGCTGTTCAAGGGCAGAGGTTGAGGGGCGCTGTTGTGGGGACGCCTGTTGCCAGCGCTCAAGTGAAATCAGCCATTTTGCTGGCCGCGCTCACGGCAGATGGATCAACGAGTGTGATTGAGCCTGCTCACTCCCGTGATCACAGCGAGCGCATGCTTAGAGCTTTTGGTGCTGACCTTGAAGTGGGTGGTGAGATGGGCCGGCATATTTTGGTTCGTCCAGGCGCCACATTGAAAGGACAGCATGTTGTTGTTCCGGGAGATATCAGTTCTGCTGCTTTCTGGCTTGTGGCTGGTGCTCTCGTTCCTGGCGCCAAGATTACCGTGGAAAATGTGGGATTAAATCCCACGCGCACTGGAATTCTTGAAGTGTTGGAGATGATGGGCGCCTCGATTGAGGTGTTGAATCGCCGCGATGTTGCCGGTGAACCTGTTGGCGATCTACAGGTGAGTCATGGCCCCCTTAAGGCCTTTCAGTTTGGAGAAGAAATTATGCCGCGCTTGGTGGATGAGGTTCCGATTCTGAGTGTCGCGGCTTGTTTTTGTGATGGAGAAAGTCACATCAGCGGTGCAGCTGAGCTGCGTGTGAAAGAAACGGATCGACTCGCTGTGATGGCCCGGCAACTTAAGGCCATGGGCGCGGACATTGATGAGCATCCCGATGGTCTCACGATTCGTGGTGGCCGCTCTTTAAAAGGTGCTGAATTGGATAGTGAGACAGACCACCGCGTTGCGATGAGTCTTGCTATTGCTGGCTTAATGGCTGAGGGTGATTCAAGAATTTCTCGCAGCGAAGCAGCGGCTGTGAGTTATCCCACTTTCTGGGACGATCTTGAGAGATTGCGTCTCTGACCCAGCTGTGCTTAGTACCCGCTTCACAGCAGACGGAAGCTTCAGTTTGCACAGCAACAGCTTTGCTGAAAGCTTCCATAGTTCTTGCGGCGCTCTGGAAGAAGCAAACAGCAAGTTTGTGCTGCCGGCGCAGCTCGATCGCTTTCCCAGCGGGCGTTGTTTACGCGTTTTAGATGTTTGTTTCGGGCTGGGCTACAACACGGCTGCACTGATGGCGGCCCTCCCCAATGTGGGTGGACCAAACTTGCAATGCTGGGCGTTGGAACTCGATCGAGCGCCTTTGCGGTTGGCCCTCGCTGAGCCCAGTTTTATTGCTCTTTGGCCTGAGCATGTTGTCGCTTGTCTAGGGGCTCTCTCTGCTGATGGTTATTGGCAGGATTCGCGTCGTCAGCAGTCGGTTCAAATGCTCTGGGGTGATGCGCGTCAGCAGCTTCAGTACATACCAAAGGATTTACGTCTGGATTTGATCCTGTTGGACGCCTTTTCACCTGGGAAATGTCCCCAGCTCTGGAGTGAGGAATTTATCCAGAGTCTTGCAGCTCTACTCGCACCGGGGGGACGGTTGTTGACCTATTGCAGAGCAGCAGCAGTGCGGAATAATTTGCGCCTTGCCGGCCTTGAGTTGCGCTCGCTTCTTCCAAAGCCAGGAGACGTTGCGGGGTGGAGCTCTGGGACCTTGGCGTTGCGCCCCAACGAATATGAGCAATATTCACCTGACATTGGACCTGGTTGGCGTGGCTTGAGCGAGATGGAAGAGGAGCATCTGCAGACGCGGGCGGGTGTGCCTTACCGAGACCCGACAGGTACTGATACGGCCGCTTTGATTTTGAAGCGACGCCAACACGAACAGGCTTTTGTTGATCTGCCAAGCACCAGCGCTTGGCAGCGTAAGTGGGGATTGGCGAGACAAGCTTGCAATTCTTAAATATCCATAAGTATTGAACATAGTCTGATTAATATCCGCATTGTTTTAGGCTTTATATTGCATGAATACCTTAAGCTTGCTATTCATCGTTTGTTGATAATATTGCTTCTTTGGCATGCTCTATTAAGTCAGACTGCCTAAGGCTTGCATAGCTTTTGCGAATACGTGTGATTTTTTCTTGTTCTTCTTTGATGGATGGGAATGATCCGCGTCTGTGATCTTAATACCTAAGCGCTCTCGTTCTTCGACAAAATAAATGGCTTCATTTGCTTGATCAATGAATCTAGATAATTTGCTTCCTTTGTAGGAATTCTCTTGATGTGGCAAATTTCTTACAAAATTATTCCTGAGATTTTAGCTTGTGATGGTTTCACGTTTCTTGTCAGTTCGTAAAAGCATGTGGCTGGCAGCAAATAATATTGTTTATTATTTCAATTTCGCTGATTTGTGCCTGTATAGCTCTCAAGGCCTGGATTTATTTCCCAGTTCCCCTGGTAGATCCCTGTTCTGCAGCTCGTGATGTGGTTGCAGGAAAAGCATGCACAGCTATAGCAGTCTTTCGATAAACGCTTATCTTTTTTTTTACATCCTTAAACCGAAAAAGTCCGTCTATGTATTCGCAAGTATTGGAATGTTTGTGAATATGATGCCTTGTGCATTCATACATTACTTCTGACATTGTCATATTCCATGCATTTGCTTACTCTTTTAAAAGGCTATGACACTGATCAGACATCTGAACTTGAACTTTTTTCAATTTTCTTTTCAATCATGGCTTTCTCCAGCATTTAATTATCATGGTGCATGGTGATGTATTAGATGATGCCGTTTGATTTTTGTTTATTTTATGTTGCTATGTATACGCCTCTGCAGTCCCCAGCTTTCGAAGGATGTGAATCAAGCGATATTTTGTTTGCATTCTTATTTTTTTGCAGTGATTTGTATCTTTTCTGATTGTTGGGCGGTGTTGTAGTCGTTTTTGCATGACTTTCAATGGTTCTGCATTGAATAAGCTGTTTTAGGAGCAGTGGGTATTCCTTATTTGTTGTTTATGGGGTTAAGAATTCAACGGCAGTTTGATCCGATGGCCTGTTCTTGTGTTCACAGGCTGAGCTTCCACCGGTAGATTTCGCCGGTCTTGCTCCCTACTCATGCTCGCCGTTGCCGTTCTTGCTGCTGGGAAAGGCACTCGCATGAAAAGCGCGCTCCCAAAGGTGCTTCAACCCCTAGCTGGGGCCACCTTGGTGGAGCGCGTGCTCGCCAGTGTCAGGAACCTCGCGCCAGAGCGCAGGCTGCTGATCGTTGGCCATCAAGCTGAGCGTGTGGAAGCGCAGCTCAGCTCAAATGGCGGGCTTGAATTCGTGCTGCAACAGCCACAGAACGGTACAGGGCATGCTGTCCAGCAGTTGTTGACTCCCCTGCAGGGCTTTCAGGGTGAATTGTTAGTGCTGAACGGTGATGTTCCACTTCTGCGAGCCGAGACCATTGATGCGTTGGTAAGCACTCACCGCAACAGCAAGGCCGATGTGACTTTATTAACGGCAAAGCTTGATGATCCCACTGGTTATGGCCGAGTCTTTGCCGATGCCAATGGTCTGGTGAGCGGAATTATCGAACATCGTGATTGCAGCGATGAGCAGCGGACCAACAACCTCACCAATGCAGGGATCTATTGCTTCAACTGGGCAAAGTTGGCTGAAGTGTTGCCTAAATTGAGCACCGACAACGATCAGGGCGAGCTCTACCTCACCGACACGGTGCAGCTCTTAGATGTGGCGATGCAGATGGAGGTGAGCGACCCCGATGAGGTAAATGGAATCAACAACCGCAGGCAATTGGCGCAGTGTGAGGGTGTTTTGCAGCAGCGGTTGCGTGATCACTGGATGGATGAGGGTGTGACCTTTGTGGACCCGGCCAGTTGCACCCTGAGCGAAGACTGCAGCTTTGGCTGTGACGTGGTGATCGAACCACAAACCCATTTTCGTGGCGCCTGCCGGATTGGAGATCACTGCCGGCTAGGTCCAGGCAGTTTGCTGGACAATGCCGAACTCGGTTGCGATGTCACGGTCGTGCACTCCGTGGTGCGCGATGCACGCGTTGGTAATGCTGTTGAGATTGGTCCCTTCGCCCATCTCCGACCTGGCACCACGATTGGTGATTCCTGCAAAATTGGCAATTTTGTTGAGATTAAAAAGAGTGTGATCGCCGTTGGCAGCAAGGTGAATCACCTCAGTTACATCGGTGACGCGGAATTAGGCGCCAATGTGAATGTGGGAGCTGGCACGATTACGGCCAACTATGACGGCAAGAATAAACATCTCACGGTGATTGGCGAGGGCAGTAAGACGGGGGCCAACTCCGTCTTGGTCGCTCCTGTTGTGATCGGAAAAAATGTCACGATTGGAGCAGGGTCCACGATCACTAAAGCTGTTCCCGATGGATCCCTTGCGATTGGTCGTGCGAAGCAATTGATCAAGGAAGGATGGGATCGCAACGCCAATTGAGCTGAATCAACAGACTTTTTTCACAGCTTGCCCTTGGCCAACGTTCGTTGATGCGTAAGCGTGGGTCGTCCGGTTGTTCGTCCCATGTCCAATCACAAGCGTTTCACTGTTCGCTATCGCGATGCGAGTAGTGATCATCAAGAAGAGTGCTTTTATGCGGGCGATGCTTTTGAAGCGCGGGTTTTGGCGATGGAGGAAATTCGCTACATCCATGATCATCCCCATGCGATTGATTTGATCCGCTGCGAAGACCAGGCGGATGCGCTTAGAGCTGCCTGACCTAGAGCTGTGGCAATAACGGCAGCAACCGCTCCAGTGCAATCCCTCGACTCGCTTTTAAAAGCACGGTGTCGCCAGGCATGAGCCACTCGATCAACGGCCCAGCGGCCTGTTCGGGTGTTTCCACCTGCCGAAACCGCGGTAAACCTGAACTTGCTTCGCGCATGGCCTTGGCTTCCGAACCAGTGGCCACAGCCACCAGCCCATCAAGCTTCAAGGTTGTGGCGTGATCGACCACCGCCTTATGCAAGCGCTCCCTGTCTGGCCCGAGCTCCAACATGGTGCCAAGTACTGCAAAACGTCGACCTGGCTGAGTTGCTAATAAATCCAACGCCGCAATTACTGCTTCCGGTGAAGCGTTGTACGTCTCATCGAGAATCGTTAACGCACCGATTTGTCGCCGGCGATTGCGACCCCCCGGTACCTCAACATTGAGCTGTTTAAGGTCTGCGGGTGAAACGCCGAGGGTGTTGGCGACGGCCAGTGCCAGCATGAAATTGCGCGCATTGTGTCTCCCTTCCAGGGGGCAGTGATAGGTGTGATCCCCCAGTTGGATCTGTCCCGTTGCAGGGTTGTAGTCGCCGAGATCATCAGCAGCTTGACCAGAGTCGTTGGTATCGCCGACAAGCGCGACACGCCGCACACGACCTCTCCAGGATCGTGCCAGGGCTGCGTCCAGGAGAGGATCTCCAGCTGGAATCAACACAAGGCCCTCGGCTGAGAGGGCTGCAGTGATCTCACACTTTGCTGAGGCAATCGCCTCTCGACTGCCTAAGCGGCCTATATGCGCTGTGCCGATATTGGTGATCACGGCAAGGTCTGGTTCTGCACAACGCGACAAGCGTTCAATTTCACCAGGCCCGCGCATTCCCATCTCCACCACAACAGCAGCGTGGTGCTCGTCTACCCCGAGCAAGGTGAGTGGCACACCAACGTCGTTGTTGTTGTTGCCAATACTGGCGTGGACGGCTCCAAGAGGTGCTAATGCGGCACGAATCAGCTCTCTTGTGGTGGTTTTGCCGGCGGATCCTGTTACGGCCACAACAGGTCTGTTCAGGTTGCGTCGCACCAAACAGGCGATCTGTTGGTAGGCCTCCAGCGTGTTGTCCACGCTCCAGTGAAGCAAGTTGAGCGGTACTGGGATGTCGCTATCACGGGCGACAACGGCGGCTTGGACGCCTTGCTCAGTGGCCGAGGCGAGGAAGCGATGGCCATCAAAGCGCTCACCGCGTAGTGGCACAAAAAAATCGTTTGGAGCGAGCAGTCGGCTGTTTGTGCACACAGGACCTAAGCGTTGTTGGAGGTTGGGCGCTGCGCCATCACCCCGTTTTGGTGGTCCCCAGAGCGAAACGAGATCAGCCAGATCCAGCACGTTTAAACCCTCTTGGGATCGAACACGATCATCCCTCCACCGATCCTGGCGGGTCGAGCCAGTAGGTCTTGTTGTGCATTCACGAGACGCAGATCGGCATAGCCCTGGTCTTCCAGTCGGTTCCACCAGGTTTCGGCTAGTTGTTGGCGTTGCTCAGGAGACCGTTGCATCCAAGCGGCAGCATCGATTTGCAGAATCACAGCGTTGCGCTCTGGTTGGGGTTGGGCCGAAACAATCAGTGCTGTTTCCTGGTCACTCTCTGTGCTGCCTTCTTCCGCCAGAAGTTCAAGGAGAGGATCAAAGCGCAACAGGTCTGCATCTGTTCCTGTAGAAGGCGGCTCGAATTCAAGGTCGCTTAACGCAGGGGGTTCATCAGCTGCCATGAGCTTGTCTGGCTCACTGGGCCTGGTGGTGTTGCGGTCTATTGGTGCCTTCGGCAGGCCTTGGTTGTCGAGATCAGATTCGAGGCTGCTGCTGATGGGTAGGGGACGTGCGTCTGGGAAGGGGGTTGTGCGTACGCGCTCCACCTCTGGCGGTGAGGGTGGTGATTGGCTTTGAAGGGCCTGACGCAATTGAATCCCGCCCAGGATCAGCACTGCGAGGCTGAATCCAAGCAACACAGGCCAAAACAATGCAGTCAATTGCTCTGGCCAGAACGCTGGAACCGATAGATCTCCCTCGCGGTTCCGGCGCCAGATCTCTTGGCCGCGAAGACGCAGATCGGCGCTTACGGCCCTCAGATCCTGGCCCAGGGCCTTCCAGGGACTGTTGTAAGGAGCCGGGAGGGAGCTGTCGTTGTCAGAGGACTGCGGTTCGAAGGAATCCTGCATTCGTAATTGCCTGCAGCATTAGCCTCGCTGACCGCCAAACAGTCTGGCTAGCGGGTTACGTGAGCCTGGTCCATTGGACTGGTCATCGGTGGATTGTTCAGGGAGGCTGCTTGGGGCCCCGCGTTGGCCTGGTGCCAAGGAGGGATCCGCATCTTGGCCTTGGGAAAACTGTTCAACGGCAGCGGCATCGGGGCCTGGCTCCTTGAGGCCACAGACCTCCCTGTACATCTGGTCGTATTCCATGGCTGAACGCGCCCAGCTGTAGTCCTGCTGCATGCCCCTTCGCTGCAGTTCGCGCCAGCTGTCTTGATGGCGAAAGGCTTCCCAGGAGCGCACCAGGGCGGTGTAGAAGTCCACGGGATCGAAACTATCGAAGCAGAAACCAGTGCCGCTGTGCTGGGCAGGATCGTGCGGTGGAACCGTATCGACTAAACCACCCACATTTCTCACGACAGGTACGCATCCGTAGCGCATGGCGAGCAATTGACTGATCCCACAGGGCTCAAACCGACTGGGCATCAGGAAGGCGTCACTGCCGGCGTAAATCAAGCGTGAGAGGTCGTCGTCGTAGGTGAGGAAGACGGACACGCGACCTGGATAGCGGGAGGCCATCTGCCAAAGACCGGACTCCAAGCCGCGCTCACCGGTGCCAAGCACCACGATCTGGGTGTCGGTGTAGGCGAGCAAGCGATCCGCCACTTGCAACAGCAGATCAACGCCTTTTTGATCCACCAGACGGCTCACCATGCCCAGCAGATAGGCATCAGATCTGACTTCAAGACCCATGCGTTCTTGGAGCACCTGCTTGTTGTGGGCGCGACCCGACAAATCATTGGCGCTGAAGGTGGCGGGTAAGGCCTGATCGGTGGCTGGATTCCAGGCCTCTAGATCAATCCCGTTCAGGATGCCGCGCAGCTTGCCGGAGATGTAATTGAGCAACCCATCCAGCTTTTCGCCGTATTCCGAGGTGCGGATCTCTCTGGAATACGTGGGTGACACTGCATTCACGCCATCGGCGTAGAGCAGGGCGGCCGCCATGGTGTGGTCGCCCTGCATGTACCAAGGGCACCAAGTCATCCGATCCAGCTTCCAGCGCCAGGGGCCTTGGTATTTGAGGTTGTGGATCGTGTAGACGGTCCTGATCTCGGGGTCTTGGTGCATCCAGACCGGAATCATGCCGGTGTGCCAGTCATGGCAATGGAGAACATTCGGCTTCCAGACGTTCCAGGAAAATTCAGCCGCAGCACTGGCAAAAAAAGTGAAGCGCCAATCTTCATCTTCTCCGCCATAAATCCGTTCTGGATCAAAGACGGGGTGACCTACCAGATAAATGGTGAGGCCATTGGTGGGATGACGGGTCTCAAAGACCGCAAAATCGGTTCCCATCGTCTGGCCTCGCCAGATCGGTTCCGTAGGGATCTCCAATCGAGACCAGAGCTTGCCGTATCCCGGCATGATCAAACGAACGTCGTGCCCCAGAGCCTTCAGGGCAGGGGGAAGGGATCCCACCACATCGCCCATCCCACCGACTTTCACCATCGGGGCGCATTCGGCGGCGGCAAAGAGCACGCGCATGGACGATCAAACCTGTAAGCCGCGAGACTGTAGACGCATTAGCGCTTTATGAACGTTTTAGGGAAGCACGATCACCTGAGTTCCAACGCTGACGAGATTGAACACCTCCTGAACGTTCTCTTCATACAGGCGCACGCAGCCATGGGAAACGGCCCGTCCAACGGTCCAGCGATAGGGGGGGCCATGGAATCCGGCCACGGTGCAGCCATTGATATCTAGGTATTGCTCGCCGTCCCAACCAGAGCGTCCATTGCAGTCGCGGTAGAAGCCAATCCAGCGTGATCCCAGCGGGTTTTTTCGCTTTCAGCCTCCACAAGTTCACCGCTCACCGGATGGGTCCACACCGGCTCCTTCACCTTTTCAAACACTCGAAAGCGTCCGGCAGGGGTCTCCCAACCTGTGGTTCCCACCGCCGCTGGATACCGGCGTGTCATGCGGCCATCCCTCAACACCAGGAGCTGATGGTGCTTGCGGTCGATCACGAGCTGCAGCCCATCACGCTCCATCACATCGCTCGGAACACGGGCCAGCGAGGCGGCATCGCTCACTGGCATCGCCAGGGGCGGGATCGGATCGGATTTGCGTTTTGGATCCTCCTCTGGACCCTCCTCTGGAGCCTCCACCAAAATCTCGCCCTTGACCTCTCTTGTACGGTTTCCGCCCACCTCTTGCGCTGAGGCAACCCCCACCGTTCCAACGAGCAGCGAGGCGGCGAGCAGCGCGGCAGGCATCGCCATCGTCCTTGCATGCTTGTGACAACGCATCGGACGAGGTGAAACAGGTTTCTCTTTTTAGCGACTCCTTCGGCTATGGCAGCCATGGGGTGTCGGAAAAATCAGGATTGCGTTTTTCCAGGAAGGCATTGCGGCCCTCTTGCCCCTCCTCGGTTCGATAGAAGAGATGGGTGGCCTGCCCGGCCAACTCCTGGATGCCAGCCAAGCCATCGGTTTCAGCGTTAAAGGCTGCTTTGAGGCAGCGAATTGCGGTAGGGCTGTGTTGCAGCACCTCTTTGGCCCAAC
The DNA here is from genome assembly GCF_014279775.1 of Synechococcus sp. PROS-9-1. Classification (NCBI taxonomy): domain Bacteria; kingdom Bacillati; phylum Cyanobacteriota; class Cyanophyceae; order Synechococcales; family Synechococcaceae; genus Synechococcus; species Synechococcus sp. PROS-9-1. Next base: position 1,182,204 of record NZ_CP047961.1, on the reverse strand, counting down.
GCACCCCTTCGGCCTCGAGGGCGTCTAAAGGAACAACAGCATTCACAAGGCCCATGCCTAGTGCCTCGTCGGCGCCGTATTGATGGCAGAGGAACCAGATCTCCTTGGCTTTGCGCTGGCCCACCACGCGAGCCAGATAGCCGGCACCAAAGCCGCCATCAAAACTGCCAACCCGTGGCCCGGTTTGACCAAAAACAGCGTTCTCTGCCGCCAGGCTGAGGTCGCAGAGCAGATGCAGCACCTGCCCGCCACCGATCGCATACCCCGCCACCAGAGCGATCACCACCTTGGGCAGGCTGCGAATGATGCGTTGAAGGTCGAGCACGTTGAGGCGGGGCAGGCCTGTTTCGTCGAGATAGCCCCCATCGCCGCGCACGCTTTGATCGCCACCTGAACAAAAGGCATAGCCACCATCAGCAGCGGGGCCCACACCGGTGAGCAGAACCACCCCGATGCGGCTGTCATCGCGGATCCGGGCAAAGGCGTCACAGAGCTCTGAGACCGTGCGGGGCCGGAAAGCATTGCGTTTGCTGGGGCGATTGATCGCTAAACGGGCGATGCCCTCATCACAGCGATCCAGCAGCACATCTTCGTAGGTTCCCCAGGGCTGCCAGTTCACCCCGCTGGATCCTGGGAGCACCTGTCGGATGAAGGGCTCTGACATGGCGATCAGGAAAGGCTGCTTCTCTGTTGTACCGCCTCACGCAGATCGCGGCGAAGCTTGGCGTCGCTGCGGCGATCGGTGCAAACCCGCAGGAGTGCTGGTCTAGGACTCGCCAATCCCCATTCCAGAGCGGTGGGGAGATCATCGAGGCAGGCGAGCTGACGCACGGGGATGGAATGGGCTGCCGCCAGGGCCAGTGGGTCCACCCGTTGGGGCATCGCAAACAGCTGATCAAAGCCATCGCTGGGGGTGGTTTCGATCGGCAGCTGTTCGAAAATGCCGCCGCCGGCGTTGTCGATCAACAGCACAAACAGGGGCAGCTGGGCAGCGCTGGCCAGGAGCCAGCCATTGCTGTCATGCAACAGAGCTAGATCACCTGTGATCAGCACTGTTGGACCGAGCTCGGCCGCTAAGCCCAGGGCCAGGGAAAGGGTGCCATCGATGCCGGAGGCTCCCCGAAAGCTGAAACAGCGCCGGCGGCCGGTATCGCCTGCGGCAAAGGCTTGCCAATCACGAACAGGGCTGCTGGCAGCGAGCATCACAGGCAGCGCAGCTGGCAACAGCTGCGCCAGGGCAACCATCAAGGCGGGTTCATTGGCGGCTCCCTGGATCGGCAGCAGGGCAGAGAGGCGCTTGCCAACAGCAGCATCTGCGTTTTCCCAGCTCTCAAGCACCGACCGTGTTTGAGGGGTTGGAGCACAGGAACCAGCTGGAATGGCGTTGAGCTGGGGGCTGAGCTGTTGCCACCATTGCGACAAGCCGCCGCTCCATTGCTGGGCGATTTCGAGCGGATCGAGGGGCCGTGGATCAGCTTCTGTGATTAACAGCTGTGGTCCCTGCTGGCTCTCAAGCCAGGCCTCCAGGCGTCGACTGGCCGGCATTGAGCCCAGGCGCAGCACCTGGGTGTTGGCGGGCAGCTGGCTCAAACCATGGGGGAGCAGCAGATCCCAGTAGCGAATCACGCCACTTAAGCCATTCGGGCTCGCGGCGAGTGGATCGGCGAGCACGGGCCAGCCACTGCGCTGTTGCCAAGCGATTAAGGCGGCTTGATAGGGCTCAAGCGTGGAGCTCAGGCCTCGCCAGGGCCCGGCAACGATCACACCTGGTTGGTCAGGATCGAGTGCTGGCGCAGCATTGTTGCTCGCTGGCGTCCAGAGCTCAGGGGTGTGGGTGATGGCCTCAGGCTCTGAACGGTTCCATTGATTCCAAAACGCGTACTGCTGATTCAGATCCGGAAGCAGGGGCTCTTCAAAGGGAACGTTGAGATGCACAGGTCCGGGCTGCTGATGCAGATGCCGCCAGGCGTTCTGAGCCAGGGCTCGCAGCTCGTGATCTAGCCCTGTGTTGAGGCCATCCAAGGGACCTGACCCACACCAGCGGCACACCGGGGTGAGGAAGGCTTCCTGATTCACGGTTTGGTTGGCCCCTTTGTTTTTGAGCCGTAGAGGCCGATCGGCGCTGATCAGCAGCAGGGGTTGGCTGGAGCGATCCGCTTCAACGGCTGCGGGGAGAAGATTGGCCACCGCTGTTCCGGAGGTGGTGATCACGGCCGTGGCCACACCAGAGGCGGTGGAGCGACCGAGGGCATGAAATCCAGCAGAGCGTTCATCGATCGCCGTACTGAGCGTGATCAGCCCAGAGCGCTTTAAGCCAGCGGCGGCAAGGGCTAATGGACCGGAGCGACTGCCAGGACAAAGCACCACGTGGCGTAGACCCTGTTGCTGCAGGGTCTGGAGCAACAGGACAGCAGCCTGCAGATTGGCGAGGGCCTGAGTCAGGGAATCGGCGATGGCTAATGCGATCCTCGGCTAACGCAGAACCTGCCATGGCACCCACTCCCAACTCAGAACCCAAGCGCAACAGTTGGAAAGGTCTGCTGGTGTGGGTGGCGTTGGCCCTGCTCCTGCGTTGGCAGGTGATCGAACCCCGCTGGATTCCTTCCGGTTCGATGTTGCCCACCTTGCAGTTGCAAGACCGGATCCTGGTGGAGAAAATCACACCTCGGCTCAATCGGCAGCGCCACAAACCGATTGGCCTGGACCAAATCGTGGTGTTTGCCGTGCCCCCCCAGCTTGTGGAGGCTGGCTACGACGCCAATGCTGCCCTAATCAAGCGTGTGGTTGGACGGCCTGGAGACACGATTGAAGTGCGTGGCGGCCAGTTGCTGCGCAACAACACTCCAGTGCCAGAAAACTGGAAGCCTGCGGCGATGGATTACGACCAGGGGACGCTGAGCGTGCCGGAAGGGCAGTACTGGGTGCTGGGTGACAACCGCAATGCCAGCCTCGATTCCCATATTTGGGGAGCGCTGCCTGATGAGCGGGTGATTGGAACCGCGGTATGGCGTTATTGGCCCTTGAACCGGTTCGGTCCGATTCGGTTCTCACACCAAGATTCAGAGGTGTCGCAGATTGCAGCTGCGATAGGGTCAAACGACTGACGACAGGTGGGCAGGATGTTCAATCCAGAGTTCCTAACCACGGATAGCCAGGACGGCCAGCCCGTTAACAGCTTGATCCAATATCTCCAGGACCAATCGCCGGACGTGTTGCAGCGTGTGGCACGTTCAGCTAGCAACGATATTCAAGACATCATTCGCCACAACGTGCAGGGTTTACTTGGCATGCTTCCCGGCGAGCAGTTTGAGGTGAAAGTCACGGCGAATCGCGACAACCTGGCGAACATGTTGGCTTCCGCGATGATGACTGGATATTTTCTGCGTCAGATGGAACAGCGCAAGGAATTAGAAGAAACGCTTTTCGCTGACGATGAAATGGCTGTAAATCCAGACGATGATCTCAATCTTTAAGTGTTTTCGCTTTGGTCTAAGGCTGCAATAGCCCACTTTGAATGATTTCCAATTGTTTAATCGATGGACTGGTTTGTAGAAAGATCAGTCTTTTTTAACGGATTTTTCGGCACAAATCCAAGCTCTAAAAGCCGCTGATCGATACCACTGAGGAAGGTCCAATTTCCTTCATTGGGTGCCCAGTTTTTCTGTTGTAGTTCCGATCGCAACGCGGATGCCTGTTGCGTGCTAAACGCAAGCGGCGCGCTGTAGTGAGCGGGGATCAACCAGCGCAGATTCGATTTGGATTCCAGTTCTTGAAGCCAAGTGTTGATCGCTTGTTGGGCTCGCGGTAACACCAGCCGTTCCAGCACTGGAGCCACCTGCAACTTGGCGGTTTCGTCCCCCATTAAGGCCGCAGCATCTTCATGCCAGCCGGTTTGCCAATCGAAGGGATACACCCCGAAGTGGGTTTTCCATGACCGCAACCCTGGCCGGAAGGCATGACGCAACAGCTCGGCGATCGGCGGCACGTGCAAGCAATGGGGCCGGAGATAGGAGGCAAACAGCACCAACCGGGCCCAACCACGCCGGCGCGCCTCTGGCGAATCAGTGAGGGGTTGATCACCCCGATCGCGCGCATGAAACAGCAGAGGCGTGGGATCGCGATCAAAGATCGCGGGTGGTGAGGCGTGAATGCCCACTAGGGCATCCGTAATCAACAGGGCGCCACTGGGTTGATGCAGGCAGCTGATCTCCTGAAAACGGCCTACACCGAGATCGAGGGGGCCAAGCGAGATCCATTGGCAGACCTCGGGATGGGGAACGCCATCGCTGAGAAAAACTTTGGTGCGTGCTGCCGGCACCCCGAGCCAGCTCAGGGGAAGCCGCACCGGAAAACTCCACTGGCCTGGACACACCCAGACTTCAGCCTTAGGAAACTTGCGAGCGAGCGGGCCGAGCGGCAGCTTGTGCTCTAGGCCGGATGCGGTGGGCAACACGATCGTGCACACGGGCCCATGCTCCGCTTCTAGGGCCCTAAGGCCAGTGAGCAATTCAGCAGTGGGGGGGAGCGGATTCACCAGCATCAAGCCGCCAGGGACCTTCACCACGGTGAGCCGAATTGGCACCGCTACGTAATAGATGCCCTGGAGTTGCTCAAAGCTCCACACCTGGCCGGGAATCAGCTCTTCAACGTGGGTGGCGCGCTTGCCGTAGGGATACAGCGGCAGCAGCGGCCACCAAGGCCAGTGTTGATCGGTTTTCGTTACAGAACCGGATTGAGTCACGCAGACACAGAAATCCAACAGTCATTCATTCCACTTAAACTAACTGGCATGACTCAGAATTTGATGATCTAGGTCATGTTGAGGACAGTCGACATGTTTCATGAGTGATCACACCGAGCAAAGATTGACCGCGCGGGAAATGGTTCGGGTGCATGCCTACCCGGTGTTGGCATTCATCAGCAGCATCAGCTTGCTGTCAATCGCCATTCTTTTGATTCCACAAGCCGTCAAGATCGATCGCTACAACCGTTGCGTTGATGCGCAGGTTGCTTTGCGTGAAGCGATCAACCCCAAGGGGCTAACAACTCCCGGCAAAATGAATTATCTCAAGGCCGTGGAACATTGCGAAGGCTTTTGAATGCGATGAACAAGACCGAGACATTGATGTCAGTTGCGATTGCTCTGGTGGCAGTCTTTGTAGGGAGCAGCCCAGCGCTTGCCCATGGCAAAGGCCTCTACTCCACTGAGGCCGAGGCTCAAGCGCGAGCCGATGAAATTGGCTGTATAACCGTCCATCAAAACAATGGGAAATGGATGCCTTGTGCGGATGAACGAGAACTGCACCAACAACTACGCAAGCAATGAAACCGGGAGTCCAGACCCAGCGAAAAGCACGACGGATCCACAGGTGGTTGGTGCCTCTCGCTGCTCTACCGCTTTTGCTTACAGCGAGCACAGGCTCGCTTTACAGCCTTCTTCTTGAGCAAGGAATTGATGCCTTTTGGCTCCTCAAAGTCCATACCGGGCAGTTTGGCTGGCTCAATCTCCAACCTGTTTATCCAATGCTGCTGGGGGTGCTCACCATCTTGGTGACAGTGTCAGGGCTTGCCATGCTTTTGAAACCCTCCAGATAAGAGCGATCGCTTTGCTATGAGATTAATAGCATTCAAATACTGATGTAGTGCCGTCGTGGGCGATGGCCATCAAGGGCATTTCTGAAACAGCAAGACCTCGGATATCAGGCCCTTCAGTCAAAAGCCTTTAATGGCTAAGTCAGGGCCATGACCTTCGACAACAAACCCTTCTGCCTCCGCTATCTAGTAGACACGGATTTGAGCTTGATTTAGGCCTTCAGAAGAGCCTCACCATTCTGTCTGCGGATGGCCACCACGCCTGGTCGAGGTGGTCGACCAGGGGCCTGAGCAGGCCAATTTGATCCAAGCGGCACCTTGCGTAGTTGTTGAAAGGTTCGGCCAGCGCGATCCACCAGGTCATGGGCCTGAAATTCATCATCTCCTTTGGCTCGGGTGCCATACACCTCACCGGGATGCTGTACCGCCAGAAATAGCGACGCCTCTGCCTGGTCAAGGCAGACTCCTGTGACTTCGCACTCCATGGGACCAGTGGCGAAACAAGCGGCCGTTTCATCACCATTGCCATTGCGAGGCACGAACCAACAGCTGTTGTTCCCAAAGACATCCCCTGCCGAGGATTTCATCGAGCGATCAGTCACAATCCACAGATTGCCTTGGCTGTCCAATGCCACATTGTCTGGATTGGTGAAGCCGAGACCACCGGCCCATGGCGTGCCACCAGTCACTGCCATACGCCAGGTGAAGTCCTTTTCTCCTGAATCACTAAGACGCATCACCCAACCGTTAGGCCAGCTGTTTTGACCATCTGGCCCTCGAAACACCGCGGGGTCAGCCCCACCAGAAGACCCAGGGGAGCCTGAGGTGAATGCGATTAACAGATCACCAGTGATCGGATCAATCTTGGTGTCCTCTGGACGAGCGGTAGGGGTCGCTCCGATCGCACTGGCTGCCAGGTAAGCGTCCACCAGAATCGCGCCCTGCAGAGCATCGCCCTCACCGCGATAGAGATCAGCCAAGCTGTTGAAACGACGGCAGTAGTCCTCGACAGCGGAGTCCTCACGGAAGAGTTCCGCTCCAGGCTGGTTGCGATCACGGTGAGGCAGCTCCACCGGGCAGCCGAGACCCCGATCGCTGAAGCGGCTTGGGAGGAAAGGATCGACCACCGCCTCCGGTGTAACCGCCAGCCATTCACCACTGCCATCGGCATGGAAACGCGCCACTTGGAGTTCGCCGTTCTCGAATAAGCGTGAATTCCGCTTGTCCTGGATCGTTTCGATGCTGTCAGCACTGACGAAGCGATAGAGATGCCCGCCGCGGCGGTCACACCCCGAATAGACCTGAAGCGGCTTGCCGGCTTCGGCCCGCACCGCCACGGCTTCATGGCGGAAGCGACCAAGGGCTGTGTGCTTCACAACGGGCTGATCGGGTGACATCGGATCCACCTCCACCATCCAGCCGTACTTATTGCCTGCCAGTCCGTAGACATTGCCAAGCCCACCTAGTTTTCCCTCCCTGCAGACAAACGGTTGCTGCGATGGCGCCGCTGCGCTGCCATCGGCATAGACCGGTTCTGGCACCTGCGATTGAAAGTTTTCCTCAGCGCTGAGCACGGTTCCCCAGGGCGTGGTGCCGCCGCCGCAGTTGGCGAAGGTGCCGATGATCCTGTCGCCCAGGCCGTCGTCGTAGCCCTGCCGGTTGCTGGCCGTAAACACCGCGGTGGCCGGACCGCTGCTGAGTAGCTGCTGCAGAGGATCCTCCAGACCACTGATGCCCGTGATACGGCGATCCTGGGCGCCCTGCGCCCGTGTCCAGTTGCCCTGATCATCCCGCTGCAGGGTCATTACCCCAATCCCTAGGTCGGTCATCGCTTCATCGGCGACGACACGGATCTGCTGCAGAAGGAGGTCACCGGCAGGGAGTGCACCGCAGTCGATGACGCCATCTCTGGGCTGCAGAGCCGATACCAGGGCGGCAAAGGGTAGGGGCCTGCCCACCACCTCCTCAAAGCCCTGTACCCAGGGCATGGCACTGATGTACTCAAAATTTACGGTCATCGAGGCCCGCTTCGGATCGTGCTGCAGAAAGCCAAGGTGATCGTTGTTGTAGCCAAAACGACTAGTGCCGAGAGGATCACCCCAGGCCGCAAGCAGATCGGATCGGAACCCTTCTGGAACGGTTAACCGATCCTCCAGAACCTGCTCGCGGTAGGTCGCCTGTTGCTGATCAGCATTGAGGCCATCGCTATTCACCGGCAGCGGCACCCGCACAGGCTGAAAGGGAAAATCCCTGGCAGCGCTGATATTGCGCCCATCTAACACGCATCCCGACAGTCCCTTGGTCGTCAACACACCGACTCCGCCGAAGCCGAGCAGGGAGAGCACGGAACGTCGGCGCATCGGTCAACCCTCAATCAGTGCAAGCGGCGGTGCGGCGTGGAGTCAACACCGCTACCCAGCTTGACTGAAGCGGATTGAAGTTGTCATCACTGGCTAATACCAGTGTCTGTCGTCCATCCGACAGCTCGGGGCCCAGCGCCATGGCCTCCCAGTTGTCCGGAGGCAAACCTGCGTCCAGCAGATCCCAGCCAATGATCGGCTGCACCGGTGGACCTTGCGGGTCAGGTAAGGCAAACAACTGAAGGCGGGCCGTCCATTCATCAGGCGGATTAAACCCTCGTTTCAGGCTCATCAGCAGCTGTCGAGTTGGCAGGGCTAGCAGCTCCGTCACTCCGTCATGGCGCCCTAAGGCACCCGGATCGAGTGCCCCGGTGGATCGGATTGCCTCCCCAGGACGGCGGCGCATCAGGCTGATCCCTTCCCCAGCTTGGTTCTGCAGCAACGGCGCCTCCGCTGCCAGCAACAGATCCCCTGGTCCAAGGGCCGTCAGTGATTCCGGGCCTTTGTTGGAGCCAAGGCCCTTCCCCGGGGTGGCGAGCCAGCCCTGGGGCAACGGCAGCTCCTTCTCCAGCCGGCCGCTGCCTAGATCGATGCGGATCAACCGGGCCGGGCGTTCCAACGAGCGGCGACCTTCACTGGCGATCCAGGCCTGCCCGCCCTCAATCACCAAACCCTCCCCATCGAAGCCCTTCGGCAGCGGCTGGCCATCACCTCCCCTTACCAGCACTCTGCGGCCAGGTCGGAGTGTGTCATGTTTGCCCTTGAGCAGCTTGGCCAGTCCCCCCCACGGCACCAGATGCCCGGTGGGTGCATCGCTGAGCAGCCAGAGGCGATCATGCTTCTGTTGGTATGCCGCAGCAGAGAAACCACCCAGGGGCAGGCCATCGGCGAGGGTCCTGGGCAGCTCAATCGTCCGCACCAACTCCCAGCCAGCCTGGAGCGGACAGGGCAGTGGCAGGTCCATAGAAATCAAGTTGCGAGGCGCAACCGTTGCATCAACGGAGTGCACTGATTCAACTCAAAAGTAGTGATGGGTGCTGAATAGTCAATTCTGTCTACAGATCAAACCGCATTTGCTGGAACGAAACAGAGGCAAGCAGGTCATCCCTGATTGATCTAATGGCTTAAAAACACACGTCCCATCGCGGCACAAAAGATCACCACTCGCCAGGCGGGTTGTTGCCATCCCACCAACAACACAAAAGCAACCATCACCAAGCAAAACTCTTCGCCGCCAACGATCCCCACCTGCCAAAGCGGCTGATACAGCGTGGCCAGCAGAATTCCAACCACCGCTGCATTGACCCCCCTTAAAGCCCGACGCATCGACGAGAGGCGGCCAAGGTCACTCCAGAAGGGCAAGATGCCTCCGATTAATAGAAATGCTGGAGCAAACAAAGCGATGAGTGCCGCCATTGCGCCACCGATGCCATGAAGCCCCGCCTGTAGGTCAAAGCCGAGGAATGCAGCAAAGCTGAACATCGGCCCGGGTAAGGCTTGTGCAAACCCATACCCCGCTAAAAATTGATCTAGCCCGATCCAACCGTGGGGAACAAGGGACTGCTCCAAGAGGGGCAGCACCACGTGCCCACCCCCGAAGACCAACGCACCGGTCCTTAGAAATCCACTGAGCTGTTGAATAACGAGTGGCCTATCCGCCGCCGAAAGCCAAGGCAGAGCCAGCAATAACACCAACAGAAACCCCAACAACACCAAAGCAAGCGACCGCCTGAGCGGAACGGCAAGTCGCTCCGACTGCAATGACGCGTGTTCTGGTGGTGTGAGGACCAAAAGGCCTGCCAGCCCGCCAATGAATAAGGCCAGTAGTTGCGCCCAGGCATGAGGGACGATCAGAACAAGAACGGCAGACAAAGCCATCAAGGTGGCCCGCTCCCGATCTGGGGCGAGTTTCTTCTGGAGTGACAGAACTGCCTGGGCCACGACAGCCACTGCAGCCACCAGAAGGCCGTGGATCCAGCCATCGCCGAACCAGCGCGCTTGAGACGAGAGCAAGGCTGCGGCTAAGACCATCAACACTGCAGACGGCAGAGTGAAGCCAACCCAGGCTGCTAGACCTCCCAGCCATCCAGCCCTGATCAAGCCAATACCCATCCCCACCTGGGAACTCGATGGTCCTGGTAGCAATTGACACAGCGCGACGAGATCGGTGTAGGCATCTGCCGTGAGCCACCGTTCGCGCTGCACAAAGCGCTCATAGAAGTAGCCAAGGTGGGCAACAGGACCTCCAAAGGATGTGCAGCCCAAGGCAAAAAACTGAAGGAATACCTCCAGTAAGGCAGACATAGCGGAGGAAACGTCTCTTCTAGACGCTAGTGAATCTAAAAACATACCTTGATAGTTAGAACACATAGTTCCACTCCCAAGCCAAGTTTCTGATGCTTGTAGAAGTCAAGTAGGCAATAAAAAACCCCGCATGTAGCGGGGCTTAACGTATGCAATTTGCTCAGGTTGCTTTGATTATTTGCCGATCATTTTTACGGCTGCTTTGGACTTGGCCAGGATGTTGCCCTTCAGTGGAACAAAGCCAAGTGAGGGAGCAACATTCTGAGCTTTGCTGCTCAGCATGTAGTTCAAGGTGTCTTGAACAGTCTGGGTCTTAGCACCATTCCCAGTCTTGTAAGCCAGGATCCATGTCAAGGTTGCAATGGGGTAAGCACCTCTTGCAGTTGGATTGGGGTTCTTACCTGCTAAGTCCTTATCGAGGGTGATCCCATTGAGTGCCTTGGCGCCAGCAATAACTGAGGGCTTCAGGTACTCACCAGATTTGTTCTGAAGTGCTGCGGCTACAACTTTGCCCTTGATATAGGACTGGTTGACATAACCGATTGCTCCAACTTTATTTTTAATGACGGCTGCAACACCTTCGTTACCTTTGCCGCCTACAGCATTCTTACCAGGCCACTTCACAGACTTACCAGTTCCTAAGGTCCATTCAGGAGAAAAAGCCTGCATGGAATTGGTGAAAGCCTTGGTGGTGCCAGAGCCGTCTGAGCGATGCACCCAAGTAATCGTGCCAGCGGCACAACCAAGATCCTTCCAATTGGTGAGCTTGCCAATTGCAATGCGCACGGCCTGAGTTTGAGTCAGTTTCACGTCGCAGCCTGGCTTGTTGTAGCCGAACGCAATCGTGCCACCAACCATAGGAATTTGGACCACGCCGCGGGTCACCTTGGCCATGTCCTTCTTTTTCATCGGATCGTCCGATGCACCGAAATCAACTGTGTTTGCCATGAACTGACGGCGACCAGACCCTGAACCAACGGATTGGTAATTGACCTGTGGGCCACCTGAGTTAGCTAGGTCTGCAAGCCAGCGGGTGTAAATCTTGGCTGGGAATGAAGCGCCAGCTCCTGTAAGGCGAGGAGCTGCATGTGTAGAGACTCCAGCTCCAAATGCAACCAAAATAGTGGCAATTGAAAGCTTCTTAAATGAGTTCATGATTGATGACTTGGTGATGCCATTTTTGACACATTTCAAAACTAGGCCCGAGTAGCTCCAAGCACTGATAAGAACAGATGAAGGTATTGTTAACTCTCGGTTAAGCTGTTAACGCGTTGTTAATACTGCGACTTCATGGTGTCGTCTAGGTTACAAGCTTGCATGCTGTTATTCATTTTCTGAATTCTTATAGACGCTAGTTGCCTGCGACCATCACCTTGATCTGATTGCGTCAACACCACCAGATCAAGGTGAGCTCATGAGGTTCAAGAGTTTCCTTGATGGCCTGTGTCATTTCTTCCTTTAAGTCAGTTGCATGGAAGGGAGGAGGTCTGATTGTCCGACGAAACCTTCAGTGACCTCAGAGCGTCATCCGTGACTTCCAGATTATCCACGTATTAAAAGACACGATAAAAAGTAGCTGTTACTACAACTAAAATTCTGATACTCGATCAAGTGATCTCTGACACAGTTAATGAGCTAATCGTTAGATCAAACTGAATTTGCCTTTAGTCATCACCAATGACTAAGACCATAAAGCCAAGAACCATTGCAGACCTGGAAAGTGGTTTCCCCTCCTACTGCAAAGCCTTGCGATTGTTAGTTGAGGCCGGCAGTAGTCTTGAAAAAGTTAAACGAACAATATGCTGGGACTGCTTACAGCGTCTGCACTCTTCACTACCCAAGATTTACCACTCACCTGAATATCTTTTCTATAAATATATTCGTACTAGGTTGATACTCAGGGAGATTTAATTCGTTCGGCGAAATTCTCCACTCTCTCTAATCTTGGGTTGATTGTTCGAACTTTATCGATCAAGAACTGATCGTTGGAAGGCAGAATGCCAGACCTTCGATCATTCAATATGTTGATTGACTTGGTTGTTGAGTTGCGTTGCCTACCGATTTTGGCAGGGTGGTTGACATCTCCAAACCCAGATGACAGTGCATCTTCCGCTGCCGATCACTCAATCCGCAGCTGTTCTCTGGCACTGCGGGGCTTGCAAAACTTTCTAAGCGCGTTTTTATAGCGGAACCCGTTCTTTAGCTGATGTCCTTGCTTCTAAAGCGTCAGATTGAGCGGCTTGAAACCGCTATTGAGCTGTCTTCTGACTGGCTTGAGATTCAATACCTAATGGCTGAATTGGATCAGATCAAACAGTTGTATGAGGAGCTAGACGCTGAGGCCGCCTGATCAGTGGTCTTTGTCATCCAGCCGTTGGTTGATCGACCCGGTTCAGTTGGCGTTTAGTAACGCACGACTCGGTCACGGCGCTTTTATCTGCTTTATACCACTAAAATGGTTGGTTTTCAGCGGCTGGTGTGGATGTCATCGACGCTAAGGATTGAAGGGTAAATTGATTCAAAGACATAGGAAAGCTGTTAGGAAGACGAGCATTCGCGAATGAGATCCCATGCCTCAGCAGCTGTGTCTGCAAACTGAATCAATTGAAGATCCTCATCGTCAATCAGTCCGGAATCAGCCATAAACTCAAAATCAACCAAGCGTGACCAATAGTCTTTTCCGAAGAGAACAATGGGCATCGCATGTTGCGTTCCCACCTGCCGCAGCGTTAGCAGCTCAAAAAGTTCATCGAGCGTGCCATAACCACCTGGAAATAACACTGCGCCTACGGCACGCATCACAAAGTGAAATTTACGCAGCGCAAAATAATTAAATTTAAAGCAGAGATCTGGAGTGATGTAGGGGTTTGGATTTTGTTCATTGGGCAGTTCAATGTTGAGTCCGATCGAACGGCAACCAGCATCAAAAGCACCACGATTAGCCGCTTCCATAATTCCAGGTCCGCCTCCTGTCACAATCACATGGGATGAACAACAAGGACCTGAGTTTGAGCCTGACTGACCAAAATGAGAGGCCAAAAAAGCGAATTCCCTTGCTGCATCGTAAAACGAAGACAGCTCCAGCATCTTTCTGGCACGGCTCACCTTTCGCTTCCATGCTGTTGAATCTGGATCTGCATCCAGCTCCCGAATCGCTTCTTTGAGGCTTGCTTCTGCAGCTGACTTTTCCTGTAAGCGTGCGCCTCCAAACACAATGATCGTGGAGGTAATGCCAGCCTCTGCGAAGTAAAGCTCAGGCTTGCTGATTTCCAGCAACATCCTCACGCCACGCATTGAGGAACTGTTCAGAAGATCAAGATCCTGATGCGCGAGCCGATAATTGTCCGAGTGAATGATCTGTTCAAGATTTCCAGCCACTCGGGCTGGATCATCACTGGGCAAACCTGGATCCATAATATTTGAAGTCATCATCGGCTACTCCCTCACAACATGTTGGCGGCCAGTTCAGCCAAAGCACTACGTTCTCCCCGCGTCAAGGTCATATGACCCACTAGGGCTTGACCTTTTAAGCGCTCAGCAAGCCAAGTGAGCCCGTTGCTCTCGGCATCCACGTAGGGGTTGTCAATCTGATAGGGGTCACCGGTGAACACGATTTTCGTCCCTTCCCCAACACGAGTCACGATTGTTTTCACCTCATGAGGGGTGAGATTTTGTGCTTCATCGACCACCATGAATTGATGAGGAATCGATCGACCACGGATGTAATTAATGGCTTCTACTTCTAGGAGCCCCATCTCGCGGAGATCAGACCAGGAGCTTTTAGGACCACCACCATGGCGGCGGCGATCATCCTTTTGCTCATTGCTCATCGCATCACCGGTAAGGAAATCAAGGTTGTCCACGATCGGTTGCATCCAAGGAGCAAGTTTCTCGTCCAGAGTTCCCGGCAAAAAGCCGATCTCTTTGCCGAGTGAGATTGGTGGACGGGTTACCAGCAGTCGGGCATAGCGATGCTCATCAGCAACCTGATGCAAGCCAGCCGCAATCGCCAGCAAGGTTTTGCCGGTGCCGGCTTTACCCACAAGGGTGACGAGTTCTACGGATGGATCCAGCAGCAAATCGAGGGCAAAGTTCTGTTCGCGATTGCGTGGCTTTAGGCGACCGAGGCGGGCTCGTTTGAGCCAAACCAGAGGTTCTAGTTCTCCCGAATCACCGTGTTGTCGCGCCAAAAATGTGTGGTCTGAGCTATCGCGATCAATCAGGGTCACGCCCTCATTGGGCTGCAGAGACGCCACCGTTTCAGTTGGCAGGGCCTTCAAGGAAAGACGTCCGTTTTGGTGCAGCTCATCGATCAGATCAGCTGAGACCTTCACGCCTCTTGCCCCCGGATAGAGGTCGGAGATCGCCACTTTGTCGTTGGCGTAATCCTGCGCCGCCAGGCCTACGGCATCAGCTTTGATGCGCAAATTGGTGTCCTTGGTGATCAACACCACCTCTGGAGCTTCGCTTAGGCCTTTAGCCCGCATCTGTTCCAGAGCCACAGCCAGGATGTTGTTGTCGCCCCCGCCACCCCTTAGTTCCGGTGGCAACTGGGCCAAGGTTTCAGCGCGGCAGAACGCTACCTCGAGGGTGCCGTCGCTATTGGGCGTTAACGGAACACCATCTGCGAGGTTGCCCCGCTCCCGCAGACTATCGAGCAGACGGGCGATCCGACGGGAGTTGCGACCCTTCTCAGAGGGATCCCGCTTGAAACGATCAATTTCCTCGATCACCTGAATCGGTAGAACAATGCGATCCGATCCGAAGCTGCTTGGCGCTTCTGGATCATGCAGGAGAACATTGGTATCGAGTACAACCACCTTCTTGTTCATGACAAACCCTCTCTCTTCTCTGTTTGTAATTTAGATCGTATAAATCACAGTGATTTGCTTCTTTACCAGGACGTCACTCATTGCTTTATTTATTCTCTACAGAACCGTTGGACGCGCCGTCTTCCTTCTAAAAACGTAGTTGTTTACAGCGATCACTCGATTGAGAACCAGCACTGTCATCGTGGGGGTTCTGTTGGGCCATTGGAGCGTTGACCACGCCGAATCGATAGCTTGAACGCCTCCAATCGTCCGGGCCCATGACTGCCAAGCCTTTGCCCAGCACCGGTGCCGTGACCGGCCTGAAGGAGACCCTCGATTTCTTTAATGACCCGTCCTTTGCGCAGCGGCGTTTTGATGCCTATGGGGATGTGTTTTCCACCAAATTACTGGCGCAGCGCATCGTGTTCATCCGCGGCGAACGAGCGATCACTGAGTTGTTGTATCAGGGCGATGCCTTAGAGGGCTGGTGGCCCGAAAGTGTGAAGCAGTTGCTCGGCAGCCGCTCTTTGGCCAATCGCAACGGGCCTGGTCATAAAGCCCGCCGTCGGGTTGTTGGTCAGTTGTTTTCAAGTGCTGCATTGGTTCGCTACACCCCGTCGATCACCGCCCTGATCGAGGAGCTCGTCAATGATCTGATTCAAAGCGCTGGTTGCGTGGCGCTGTCAACCAAAATGCGACGCTTTGCTTTTGCAGTGATCGCCACCACTGTTCTGGGGCTGGATCGCGACAGCCGAGAGGTGCTCTTCGCTGATTTCGAGATCTGGACCAAGGCTCTGTTTTCGATTCCTTTGGCGATCCCCGGCACTCCCTTTGCCCGCGCGATGGCCGCACGCCAGCGCCTCGTCACTCGCATCAAACAGGTGTTGCAACAGGGCAACAACAAGGGGGGCCTTGATCTGATCAGTGGCGGTCTTGATGAGGCTGGAATTCCCCTCGATGACGACGACCTTGCGGAACAACTGTTGCTCCTACTATTCGCTGGCTACGAAACCACAGCCTCATCTCTGAGCTGTCTGTTTCGCGCCCTGCTGATCCACCCGGAGGTGATGCAATGGTTGCGTCCTGAGCTTTTGAAGTTGTCGTGGCCAGCCACCACAACACCTCAATCAGCGCGTCTAGATGCCACGGTGCTGGAAGTGATGCGCCAGACCCCGCCAGTGGGTGGGTTCTTCCGCCGCAGCCTGCACAAGATTGAGCTAGCGGATGTGGAGGTGCCAGAGAACAGCGTGATCCAGGTGGCCCTGAGCCCCTCAGGGCAAGCGGATAACAGCGATCTTGCCCAATTTCGCCCCCAACGCCATCTCGATGGTTCGTTTGATCAAACCCTGCTTCCTTTTGGAGGAGGTGAAAGGGTGTGCCTAGGTAAGGCCCTGGCGGAACTGGAGATTCGCTTGATGGCGGTGGGTCTGCTGCAGAAGGTGCATCTGCAGCTGGAACCGGATCAGGATCTCTCGTTGCAACTTGTGCCCAGCCCATCGCCTCGTAGCGGCCTGATGGTGAGCGCCACGCCAACCACTGATCAACATCCATGAATGTTTTGCTCAGTAAGTCAAGGCGCTTCAACTCGGCAAAGTTCAGGTCTTTCAGGGCTGATCGATTCCGCAAACAATCCATTCGCCATCTCGCTTTTCATCAATGGTGAAGTCCTGCTCCAGAGTTTCGCGGCGAATGCAGTAGGTGATGCCGGCGCAGCCTATCCATCAGCGATGAACCCCCCACGACAGAGCAACGATCGGACTTCGATCACAGGACGTTTACCTTCAAAACCTTTGCAACCAGTTCTGTTATGTCCCTACTTGCCGTGTCGTACTGGTTACTACCCGGCCCGGAGGCGCAGGCGGTGTTGGAGCAGCTTTCGGCCCTGGCTTGTGAGGGAATTCGGGAAACTGGAGGGGTCTGCAGGTTGCCGCCGCACGTCACCCTTTACAGCGATCATCTCAAGGATGATGACCCTGATAGCCAAGAGCAGGCCATCGATCGACTCCATCAGCTCGCCGATCGCCGCAGGCCCGTGCAGCTTTGTCCGAAAGCCTTTGAAGCGAGTGCGTTGTTGACGCAGAGTCTTGTGATGCGCTTCAACGCCGAGGCCAGGGTGGAATTGCTTCCCTGGTTGACGCAGTTGTGCACAAGCTCTCGCGTTGAGCTTGGTTATCGGCTCGATCCGCACCTAAGCCTTTTGTATAGCGAAGCTCCTCTCGAGCAAAGGCAAAAGCTCGCTAAGCAGATACCGCTTCCAGAAGATCCGCTGCTGTTTGAGCGCGTCAGTGCGGTGATTCACCCATCCACGATCACAAACCTCGCCGATATCGCTGCTTGTACCACCATTTATGAGTGTGAGTTGTTTTCACCCCGTTGATGCACTTGGATTGATCAAAACACTCCTTCAAGGAAGGTCAGCTCACCCCGGAGAGCTTCAAAGCAATCGGCACTCATTACGATGGACTCTGGCTGTTATCAATCTTGAATCACACCAGCAAAAAATACCGGTGTGATTGATGAGTTCAACCTAGAAGCTCTTTTTTTAAGAGTGCAATGCGCGTAAATAATTCAGCCCTTTTGTGTTGTCGCAACAAATTGATTGAGATGAATCTTGCAAATGCTACTAAACCAACGACCTCCATAACCCCTTGAAGTACACCACCAAGCAGAGGTAATTGATTGATTGATTGCAACATATTACCCGACAGCGACAACGCTAAACCAAGCAGGCATGCTGCAAAGATGGCGAGAAAAACCGGATAGAGTTGCCTAAATCCCTCAAGATTAAGCCCCCGTAATGTTTCCATAGCCTGCTGAAGATAGCCGAAGAGTTGAGATTGATTAGTCTCAATGTTCTTGCTGTCTTGCTCTTGCGAAGGGAGAACACTTAGATCACCAGTTCCTGGAGCAGCTCCAATGACTGGCTCAGGGATCGATTGAAATGCTTCTCCTTCCAAGACATCTGACTTAATTGTTGAGACGTCCTCTGGTTCCTTGAACGGCAAATCATCTTGATTGTCTGATGTGCCTTTCACCATCTCACCGTCTAATGACATGTGCCCATTATGAATGGCATTGAATAGAGAAGAAAGTCGATTTAAGGAAACATTAAATCTGAACACAAATCTCATTGTGAAAACGATGAAGCTCAACAATCCTCCATGTAAGGAGCAATAAAAATCTGTTTAAATAAATACATGAATAAGTGACGCATGACCGATCAATGCAGTTTTCAAGAGAGTGAATGGGAAAGCAGTACCCGGTTAATAAAAGAAGGTATTTTCATATTGATCGACTGAGTTGGCATAACTACTGGATGGAGAAGAGCAGCTTCTGGCTGAACACGGCTACCGAGGCGGTCAAAAGCCAGAAGCATTTGATCATGAAAACGAAGCCATCACGCTTCAGAAGTTGCGTGAAGCGGTGAACGTGGACCATCTCAATTGGTTGGCTTCCCTGCAGTTTGGCTTTATTGAACTGGATTGCGGTTTAATCCACTGAAGCTCTGCAGACGTTGGTGATCAGCTTCTTGAAACCACGTCACCCTTGATTCTTTTGGATCGGCTTACGCGACTCGATGTCAATCGGCTGTTCACCGCTCGCAGTGGTCGTCAATTCCATCTGCAACTCAACGGTGGGACGATTCAGTCAAAGGTGAAGGATCATGCAGGTGAAGATCAACAAGAGCACACCGTGCCAAAACGCAGCGTGATCGGTATCGGCTCTGGGGCGAATTACACCCTTTATGACCCAGCAAGTGATCACATCGAATTTCTCAGCGTGTCAGGCAGATCTGGAAGATTTAACCTCGGATTTGGATGACCGGGACGTCATTCTAGATCTCTGATTATTTGCTTTCAGATGACGTGCTCTTTCTAATGGCTGATCATTCAATGAATGATCAGCCTGATGTGACCATTGTTTTAAATTCTTCATTTCCCGACTCATCAGCCAAGTCTGTCAAGAGCGCTTTGCTGTCTTCGCCAAGATTCTCCAAAGTCTTGGCCGTGTAGTCATAATTGTCGAAAATAGTTTCTACTGACCAGACATAATCATTTTCAATGGCGTAACTGCAAATACTTTTAACCACTTCATCTTGAGTTGCTCTAATTCCTTTTTCCCAGAGATCTTTAACGATGAAGTCCACAGTAACGGTCCCTTCAAGCATCGGGTCAAGGTCGAATGCCAGTACACAGCCGAGTTCATTAAAGGTTTCAACCCATGCGCTGTTGGTCTCGAGGCAATCCTTGATAATTGTATGTGCCTCTTGTTTTGTGGTCATTTGAAACCAGTCAGCTCTATTCTTTTTAATGCATCAATGCAGACTTTGTCTTGATATTTCAGAAATAATTTGTTTGGGATGTCTGACAAATCTAATGGAGGCGGAGACTTTGCTGGCACACCTTGGATCTTGAGGTCCATCCATGGTTCTCATGGGTCAATGCTTGGAGTGTCATGTCAAAGAAGCTTGCCAAAGTTTGTGTTTCATGACAGTGCAGATGCAACCTGGCGATCAGTTTTATCCAGGCTCTATTAAAGATGCTAATCAGAGAATCTTGTCATCATTTCTCGTTGGATGATATAACCACTGCTCTTTGCAGTTTTCAGACTTGAATCCTTAATCATGCCAAGGGATGAGCTATGGCTGATAGCAAGAGATCAACGCGTTATGACTGCAGGAACCCTGACCTCCCATTCCTTGCTGAACTGCAAGTTTGAGCGGTTTGGCACTGCGATCCTTCCTGTGGACGACATGACGCCCCATCGCGACATTGATGCCCAACTCAAATTTGAGGGAGCTGACCTGCGCTACTACGTGATGCGGCTACGCCATCGACCGCCGGTGCTGGCATGCATGACCCGCCATCAGCGGGCTACCCAGTGCTTAGGTTCTGCCGATGCTCAGCCTTGGTGGTTGGCTGTAGCCGCTCCAGAGCTTCACCCCGAGGAGCTCAGTGCTGCGTATGTGCATTTGGTGAAAGTCCACCCCGGTGAGGGTGTAAAGCTCCATCAGGGCACCTGGCACGCCGGGCCTTTTTTTAATGCACCATCTGCCCTGTTTTACAACCTGGAGTTGGCCGATACGAATCTCACCGACCACAATTTTCACGCGCTATCCACCCCGATCAGCTTGAAACTGAATTGATCCCTCAGACACCCCAGCCACTGCCGATCGGCTACGGACAACTCTCTGGCCAGTGAATCGATGGTTTGGGTGTCGTGGAAGCAGTTGAACCGTTCGTTCGCCTGGAGCGCAGCATCACTCAGGCCTGATCTGATCAAAGACAGTAGTCGTACCATCGTGCTCAATAGCAAGAACATCAAAGGCTTCAGCTTTGACGCCTGCTGTTTCCATTCCAGGAGATCCCATGGGCATTCCAGGTGCTGTGAGACCTCTGATGTATGGACGCTCGCGCAACATTTTTTTGATGGATACCGCGGGAACATGTCCCTCTACGACATAGCCATCAACAACCGCAGTGTGGCAAGACGACAACTCCGGGGTGATGCCATTGGCTTGTTTGAAAGTTTCCATCGTTTCGATCATCTTGTCTTGGATCGGGAACCCTGCTGATTCCACGTGCTCTCCCCATTTCGTGCAGCATCCACAACTCTCAGAGCGATAAATGGCAATTTCAGGGAGGGGCTCCGAATTCAGCGATGGCAACACGTCTAAAGCTGTCTGCTGTGCATCCACTGAAAGAGGCAAGCTGGCAAAAAATAGCGCGATCAAAATCCCTGCATAAAACCGTTTCATCTCTATCTGCTCAACAACACCCCAATGATAATAAGCGGGAGCCTTCCAATGGAATTTTGATCATTAAAAGGTCCGACTAAGCAGATACTTTGAATGTTTCTACAGTGTCATCAAAGCAACTTCAGCGCATAAACCTGGCCCGAAAGCAAGCGCGACGCATGGTCCGTGGCAACCGTGTTGTCGCATATGCTCAAGAACAAATAATATTGTTGCTGACGACATATTCCCATAATGACTCAGAATATGTCTCGAATGAGAGAGTTGATCTTCTTTGAGAGACAAGGAATCAGCACAAACTTGAAGAATTCTTGGACCTCCAGGGTGAATGGCACAATGTTGAATACTGTTGAGATCTGTGCCATGGGCATCGAGCCATTCGCTCAGCCATGGTTGCAATGCACTGGCAATCGCTTCCGGCACTTTGGGGGATAAGCCCATGGAGAACCCGTGATCTCCAATTTGCCAATGCATTAAATCGTGGGTCCCTGGTATGAGTGTGGATCCAGAGGCCTTCAGGCTTATGCCTGCTGAAGTTGGTTTCTGAGTGGATGACTCAGAATCAGTTGCGACTAAAGCAGCAGCACCGTCTGCAAATAAAGTGTTGGCCACTACATGCTCAGGATTCCAGCCGTATTGCATATGAATACTGCACAATTCCACAGCACATAGGAGAACAACAGCATTGGGATCAGCGTCTACAAAGGCGTGGGCAACGCGTAAACCATTTAATGCCGCGTGACAGCCCATAAATCCAAGATGGGTGCGCTGGATATGGGGAGACAGCTCAAGTTGATCCATAAGATCACAATCAACGCCAGGAGCATGAAATCCTGTACAGCTGATGGTGATTAGATGTGTGATCACACCAGCAGAGATTTGTGACTCTGCGAGAGCGCGTTTGCATGCTTTGAGGGCCAACAAGGAAGCATTCAGGCGATACGCCTCCATCCGTTCTGCCGTGCTTGGGCTTTCAACGCCGTAAAACGGCAAGCGTTGATCGATCGCTTGCTTGGTATCGCCTGTCAATAAAACACTGCCCCTGGTTTGAACTTGCGAGCGTCTTTGAATACGGCGTACAAGCGAGGCCCGATCGGGACGATCTGCACTCACCCATTCAGACAGTGTTGTGGACTCTGTTTGATTGACGGTTTGCTCGGGGACTGCGGTCCCCAGCCCGCGAAAAATCAGAGGCATGGCTCACCTTTGGCCGATGGCAGCTTTTCCTCGTTCAGACTGGAAACGATGGATTCAGCAACAGAGGGCCAGCGTGTCACGAGTTCAAATAAAACTGTTGTGGGGACTGGTCGTTTTAAGACCGAGGACAAGGCTCTGCAAACCATTTGCCGCCTGCCGATATGCACCTGAAGTGTTGTCTTCCAGCGAGTTTCTAAGTCCCCAGTCCATCGTTCCAGTCCTTCTAGAACGAATGGTGCAGCAGCAGCACCTGCCGTTAAGGCCCAGGCCATCCCCTCACCGGTGAATGGCTCGACATATCCCGCCGCATCGCCCATCACAAGAAAGCGTTCCCCTGCCACTACATCTGCATTGCGGCTTAGAGCAGGAGTGAGTTGCCAGCGTTGGCCCCGTTGAAGTGTTGGTGGCACAGGAAATCCTGCCTGATTCAAAACATGTTGAGCCGCATCGACTGCACCTCGACCTTGGGATAGGGCGTCACGATCAAAGGCTCCGGCAAGATTGAGCAATCCGTCTTCCCTGCGCACCAAGCCCACATAACCCTGATCTCCAATGGCCATGTGAATGGCTCCACTGGGGTAGTGATCGGAGTCATCATCTACGACGCAACCAGCACCATGCCTTGATTGCTTGCGAATCCGGCTTTGCCCCGCTTCGTTTTTGGGAAGACAACGCTGACAAAGGCCAGCGGCCACAAGTACAACGCGCGCCTTGACATGGCTCGTAGCCCCACTTTGATGATCTTTCAGGCGCACTCGTCTGTAGCCAGGGCTCGTTGCTTCAATTTGAGCTGTGATCGCGAAGCGTGCTGTCGCTCCAGCTTTGATGGCTGCGTGGATCAGGGCTTGATCGAATCGTTCCCGCGAAAGTACATAGCCATTCGGTAAAGACAACGTTGCTTCACGTCCACGCAGTCCAAGGCGCAAGCTGTCCAGTGTTTGTCCGCCGCAATCCACAATCAAGTTGCTCTCACCTCGAGAACTAAGAATTGCTTGTGCCTGATTGTTGAAACAGCATCCACACACTTTCCAGCGGGGAAACGATCGTTGCTCAACGAGCAGTACGCGCATTCCTTGCTTCGCACAATCCAGAGCAGCAAGACCTCCAGCAGGCCCACCTCCAATGATCAGGACATCCCACAACGTTTGCATCTCAAGAATGGGCCCAGTTCAACAGGTATCGCTCCGGCCATGAGCGTTTGATCTGGGCATCTTTCAGTCCCGCTTGCATGGCGATGCTCTTCATTTCATCGGGTTGCAAGGCGGCGCGTACAGAGAGGAGACCATCGGTATGAACCACCCAGGAACGGCTCAACAGACGGGTGCCTATCCAGGCGAGTGCAAAACCAAGTCGGCTACGAATTAAGTCATCCACGAGGACGAGTTTCCGAGAGCGAAGCGCCATCACCTCTAAAAGGCGCACCACGTCAAGCTCGTCTAGGTGATGCGCAAATAGCGTGCAATACACCACATCAAAGCTGTTGCGGTCTGTTGGTTTTGCCAATGCATCAGCAGTAAAAACAGTTAAGGCTGCCTGTCTTCTCACTGCATTGGTCTGTGCAATTGCAACGGCTTCTGGGTTCAGATCACAGGCATGAATGTCGAGCGATAAACCTTTTCGCTTGGCCATCAGAGCAAGGTCAATGGCTGTATCCCCTCCTCCGCAGGCAAGTTCAAGAACACGAAGTGGCTTGGCTGGCTGAGTGATTGCTAGGGCTTCGATGGGACGAAACAGGCCTGCAGAACAGCGGCTGATCGCATTGATGCGCCGCAAGCCCATGAGTGCTTTTGCATGCTCCTTGGGATCGAGCCCAGGCTGATCCATCACTTCCGGTTGACGATCGCGGTTATTGAGAGCTGCACCCCAGATCATCGATCGCCCCTTCTTGCGTCAACAAGCTAGGAAAAATAAGGGCTGGAGACGCCGCTCTCAGTGGGGCTTCTGGCTGTTCACAATTCACGGATGGAGATTTGATGAAGCCCCATCAGCAACCTCCCACATCCTCGATACGGTATCGACCGACTCACGCTTGATGGGTAAAGAGTTGTAAAAAGGTATTGACTCGTTGTTGTCCTGATGTCTTCCTACTCCGTCATTGGCTGTGGCTACGTCGGCAGCTTCGTTGCAGCAAGCATGAAAAACCAAGGGCATTACGTCGTTGGCACAACCCGCAGCTCACAACGTTTTGCTGAGTTACGCAACGTTGTCAATGAACCCATCAGCCTTGATCTTGCTCAGCAAGATTGCGACTTTTCATTCCTTGAGGATCAGCAGGGTTTGCTGATCAGCGTGGCACCAACACAAAACGGTGATGGATATCAATCCGTTTTTTCAAGTGGAATTCGCAATCTGGCCCGGGCTCTGCGTTGTCGTCAGTCCACCGAGCCTCTCCATGTGACTTACATCAGTTCTGCTGGTGTGTACGGAGATCAGCAAGGTGAGCTTGTCTCTGAAGAATCGGCTGTGGATTCTTTGAATCCTGTGAATGCGATGTTGGTTGAAGCAGAAAATGTTTTGCTCACAATTGATCGCCCTGATACGAAAATCTGTGTACTGCGTCTAGGTGGAATTTATGGCCCAGGACGTGACATGGTTGCCATGATCAAACAGGCGGCTGGTGAACAGATCCCCAAAAATGGCAATGATGTCCCTGCTTGGAGCGGCATCTTTGACATCACTAATGGAGTGAGCTTTGCTTTCAGCAACCAGCTTGTTGGAACCTACAATCTTGTAGACGACATGCAGCTCAGTAGGCGTGAGTTGTCAAACGAAATTTGTGACATTGATGGTTTGCCTCCTGTGATTTGGGCTAATGAAAATACCCCAGGCGCTCGAGCGATGAATGCCAAAGTAAGCAATCAAAAAATTAAATTAGAGGGATTTCGTTTGAGTTCACCTTCCATGCTCCTACCTACACCTGTTTAGCAATGTTTAGAGCTAGTCATCTCTTTTGCTAGCTCGACCAGCGCTCTCATGGCAGTTTCTCAGGCTGTTTGCGGGACGTCCAAAAAAGGATCGCCCACAACGATGAACAGCTCTATGCAACACCTGGATCAACACAATCAGGAATTGAGGCTTATCAATTCACCAGGGAAGCTTCTGACCATTGGAATGCCAAAACGTCCCGCTGGTCTCGAGTTGAAGCTCATCAATCCTTGTTAAGAGCCCTAATACTGCTGTTTTTGGGCTGATCCCGTTTGGATTGAAGTTGATCATGCGCGTGCTCACGAGCCCTGGGTGGAGGATGGCCACCGAGATTCCGCGTGGCTTCAGATCGATCGATAGTGATCGGCCAGCGATGTTGAGAGCCACTTTTGACATGCGGTACCCGTAGGAGCCACCCGAGGTGTTGTCGTCGATTGATCCCATACGACTGGTAATCAGGGCCAGCTTTGCGCCGTGGGGCATCTGTCCCATCAGCGATTGGGCCAACATCAATGGTGCTAAGGCATTCACCTCAAATTGACGTTTGATTCCTTCGATATCCAGGTTCTCGAGACCCATGGATTGCAAAGTCCCAGCATTGAGGATCACTCCATCCAACCGCCGACCATTCAGGTTCTGAACTAACGCGGCGATGGAGGCTTCACTGGTGAGTTCGATGCCGGACTGAATCTCCACACCGATGGCCTCAAGATCTGGAGAAGGCTGTCGGCACACAGCAATCACCTGGTCATGGCGAGCCTGCAGTTGAAGGCAGAACTCAAGCCCGATGCCCCTATTTGCGCCTGTAACAAGAAAGGTCGCCAAAGAGTCCTCTGAATCAGACAACAGTTTGGTTCGGAATCATGAGGGTGCGATCACCAGCAAGGAATTCCCTCGCTGATTGATGAGTGTCACATTCACTGAATCGCTTGGGGTATGACGGTCAGCATTGGCTGAGCGATCTGAAACGGAGCGAGGGGCTTGGCTTACATCCCAGATCGCTCTAGGGGGTTTCACTTTTGCTATCAGTCATCAAACCAGAATCAGAGATCATTGATGAAGAGATGAGTGTTGATTGAAAGTTCCACATTTCTCCGGCCTCTTGCCACAGTTCCCATGAGTATCGAGAGCCATTCACCACAATCAGCTGTCCAGCAAAACCAGCTGGAGATGGTTGGTAGAGATCAGTTAAACCCTGAACTGGTTCGCCATCTCTTGTGAAGATCTCGATAACCCGCTTCCCAATCCGTTTGGAAAGATCTTGCTGGAACTCGTCAAGACTCATGTGCCTTTCTCATCATGTTGAACGCAGTGTTCAGAGCTTCTCTGTTGAAATGAGCTTAAGCACAGGTTATCGCTAGCCACTGGTTCGGTGTTGTCGATCCTTCAGATGCGATTAAATTTGGTCCTTCAGCTTGATGTTATCGCCTAAAAGGAAGCGCTAATCTAATGCCTAGATGGGGACGAGCATGCTGATCCAATCTTGATGAAGTGGTCGTGCATTTTTGGAATAGATAATACGATAATGAGAGGTTGGGTGGATGAAAATAAATCTCAGGATCTCTAAGTATTTTAAAATTATTCTTGTTAGTCACTTCTATTGTATAGAAACCAGTCAATAACATGCTTGCCAAATGTTTGCGGCGTTGCTTACCGCTTCTGGCTTAGGTGTTAGTGGGTTCTCCAATAACGAGAATGTGCCTTCTCATTGGATTCGGCGGCCTGACTGTAGTTCCCTCACTGTTGATTGAAAAGGTTTGTGGAGAGCTTTTGGACAACGGTGCATGTTCCGGCAGTGCGTGGTTACGGCAGCGAGGGCATCAAGAGGACGGGCGTGGGGGGAACCATGATTCCCTCGACAAAACGTCATAGAACACAAGGATGAAAATGATTCTCATCGCGAATACGCGAGCTAAGATTGGATGATTGGTTTCTCAGGGGTCAGCCTGAGAAGGAAACGGGGAAAGAACGGTGAAACCCCGTCGCTGTCCCGCAGCTGTGAAGCGTCTCCTCGGGAGTCGTCAGTCAGAACGCCCGCCAGAACTCCAACCGACGAGGATCGACATTTGACTCTTTCAAACCAGGCCTTCCTGCGGCCGATGAAGTGGGCTTCCCTAGGAATAATTCCTTTGCTTCTGCTTGGAAGCCCCGCCTTCGCTCACCACCCGTTTGGAATGGGCGACAGCAGCCAGCTCAGTGGATGGTCAGGTCTAGTGAGTGGCATTGGTCATCCTCTTCTTGGGCCAGACCATTTGCTCTTTCTGCTGGCCATCGCATTCATTGGCCTGAAGCGGCCGATCGCCTGGATCATCCCAATGCTGGCCATCGGCCTGGGCGGGAGCCTGATCTCTCAGTTCATCCCCCTACCAGATTTGATTGCGCCCTGGGCTGAAGCTCTTGTGTCGCTAAGCCTTGTTGTTGAGGGCCTGATTGCTCTTTCACTAGCTCCAGCCGCCTGGCTTCTGCCGCTCTTCGGCCTCCATGGTTTTCTGCTTGGTACCACCATTGTTGGAGCGGAGCCGACTCCTCTGATCACCTATTTCTTAGGTTTACTCATTGGTCAAGGCGTTCTATTAGCGCTTGTTTGCTCCTTATCGCAAACTGTGATCGCTCGCCTGGGAGAGCAAGGGCGTCGACTCAGTGCTGGAATCTGGATGGGTATTGGAATTGCCTTTGCCTGGGTGGCCCTGATCGACTAACTACGTTTTCATCAATATAAACAAACGCATGCTGTCACCTCCATATCCAATGATATGGAGGCTTTTTATTGCATATATTTTAAAGCAGTCATTTGCCCCTTCGCTGTGATAATTTATTGGCCTTGTCTATTTCTTGATAAGAACCATTTGATTATTTTATGTCAAGCGCTTGGTAAGGCCTGAGCTAGAACCGTGGTTACTGCCGTATCGACACTAAGAACTCTTCTCCCTAGATGTATAGATCTTGCAATCTTTGAGGTAGCCAGTTCAACTTCAAAAGGAACGAACCCACCTTCAGGACCGATCAGGACAACAGCAGGTGTTGAAGCAATATCAAGTTCAATAGCTGATTTGGCTGCATTCATGTCTGTAATCCAGCAGTTGCGATTAGCACATAGATGGGACAATTGGTCTTCAACAAATGGTCGAAACCTTTTATGTAAGTGTACATTGGTCATCAATGTATCTTTTGAGCGCTCCATGCCAGCCATCAGTGCATCATCTATTTTTTCTGGTTGTAATAGCGGGCTCTGCCAGTAGCTTTTTTCTACTCTTGCACTGTTAACTAAATGTAGATTTTCTACCCCATACTCCGCAATTGTACGCAAAATACGACGTAACATTTTGGGGCGTGGTAAAGCAAGAACGATATCAAATTTATGCCTAGATGGCGCATTTTCGTTTAGGATAACCTTGAGTTTCACGACTTGTGTATCAATGCATTCGACAATGCCATATCCGCAACTTCCACCTACCAGGCCAACTTTCAAGGATTGTCCAATGCTTGGATTTAAGATTTTCAGAATATGTGTTAAGCGATAATCACTGATTAGGGCTGTATTTGAATCATGGATGAAATCTTGTTGTTTGAGAAGAATAATATTCATGGAGAATGAGAAGTCTTTTCAACGTTGAACAACTCTGCTGCTCTTATTCACTTTACGACTTGGAGCCAAGCACGCTGAATTGGTAGTTATGCAAGGAAGGTCGCTGCAAGGATGGCTGCTGCACAGATGGCTGCTGCACAGATGGCTGCTGCACAGACAATACGGTCTGGATTTTGGAGATCACAACAACCTCATTGAGATGCTGCTTGTACAACCTATGGTGATCAAACGAAAATGGCTGAGTATGCCGTGGGTTCTGTTGGTTGCTAATGGGATTTGATCCTCGGCGTTGGTCGTCAGCGGCTGAACCGCGTCGTCGTCAGACCGTTACAAGCAACGTTGATGCCCTCTTGGCCGAAAATGACAGTCTGCGTAGGCAGGTGCTGCAGCTGAAACGCCAGCTTGATTTGCTTCGTCAGCGTCAATGGACACCATCCCAGTCAAGACAACAACAGCGCTCAGATGCGCGCAGACAAGAGCATGGAGAGACAATCCCATCTGTCTCCCCTGAACAGGTTGAACGATGGGGAGAAGCCCTCGCAAAGCAGCAGGGTTGGAATGCCCTTCGCCTCAGTGAACTTGAACATCTAATCGCTGCCTTGAATCGCGCCAGTTTTCACCCTCATCTCAATCTTCAACAGCGGTTGGATCGGCTGATGCCTGGCCTGGGTACTGATTTATTTGTTGCCACGCTTAAGCCGATCACGAAAAAACGATGTGCAGTGCTTGCAGCTTTTGCTCTGTATGGAATTAGGTCTCGTGAATGGCTTGACGAAGACCCTCAACGGGTGGTCATTGAATTAAAAAACAGACAACAGAGCTCGCGTAAAAATCGCAGAACCAGGTCTGATCAGCGCGCTTCTGATCGTCACTCTCAGTCCTACGGCAGAGACAACAACCCCTCAGAGTTTTCGATCAGCGAGGCACTCCACGTTTTAGGCCTCAAACCTGGTGCATCGCAAGACTCTATTAAAAAGTCCTACCGCCGTTTAGTCAAACAACATCACCCTGATATAGGCGGATCAGCTGAAGAATTCCGGAAGCTCAATGAGGCATATCAGCAACTCATAATGAATAGCTGAATGGACCTAGTGTGATGTTAACTATATCGCGATAAATCCATAAGGCCCACCTGATCATGTTGAATCATAGGGACGTTTGGTTCTTGATGCCAAGAGACGATTCTACTTAAAAAAGCTTAGACCAATCCGTACGATTCTTCGCGATACTGTTCAAGTGATCAAAGTTGAGGAAGTTTATCTAATTGGAGAACGTGAGGGGTGCACTAGTCTCTTAATTCCTATTTTGCTGACGCAGCGGCAGACAAGTACAGGCTTTCGGGTTGCAGAGGCAATGCTCATTAAATACAGTTCTTATAATCTTCTTCAATTAAAGATAGGCTTGAGAAATGCAGCCAGTTTAGTTTGTATTATTTTCTATTCAATTTTTCCCAAGCGTCGCTGTGACGAAATGCTGGCCAAGCCACAAAGTAATAAATGAATAGTGGGAATAATGAATATTCAGGATGTACATACGAACCATACAAGAGCCAATACCCTCCTAATGCTATTGGTAGAGCAATCAGTCGTGGTCCATTTCCATAATCATCTTCGGCCCAGCGTGCACTTAGCGCTTTACCTACAATCCAAGGTGATAAAATAAGTAAAAATGACCAGTGGATTAGCAACCGATAAAGATTCCAGAAAGGCTTGAAAAATAGTGAAACTATCAGGAATACGGTTAAGTACGAAAAGATCACTGATTTGCTAAAGCTGCTTGTCTATAATAGCTCTGTGAATACCAAGAAGCTATGGTGTCGATGGGCACCATGAATTGATGAGCCATAGGTCTCAATGTCTTCAATTTTAAATTATATCATTTACTTCTAAACAATATTAGTTGGTACGATTGATTGTTGAGGTCTTGGAATCTTGAGTAAAGATCAGCATTTGTGTTGAGAATCAAATATTTCGAATGGATGAGTCAAAAATTGCTTATTATGTTAAAAATAGTTGTTTACGAAATGGGAATCCAATTAAGCAAGAAAAGTAGTATTTTTATTCTTGATTAGCTTATGAGTATCTATTAATTTGTGGAGAATTGAATCTGATGTCTAACAGCTGGAAAGATATTGAGAATCATTGGATTCAACTCAGAGATCAACCATTGTTCAGTTTGAGTACACCCTGCATATTGATTGATAAAGATGGAGATTTGTTTGAAATAAATTTATGGGGGTTGACAGGCCACATAGAAATGCCTTCAACAATGTCAAATTCGCAGATAATTGAATATCTTGAAACCGCCATGCAGATAGGAGTAGAGGCTACAAAGGTGAAAATGCTGGATACTCATCAAAGCAACATTCTGAGCTTTTTTGAGGAACTAGATTTGATTAAAAAGCAGGCACGTAATGATACTTTAGGTCATATTGATGACATCCTTTATGCGATAAATGTTGCATCCAATGGTTTCAATGCAACCCCACGAAAAATGTTAATTGTTCAAATGGGTGAGTGCAGAGCAGATTTGTTATTGGTTTCACCTCCTTCTAACGATGGGCGAAGGATGGATTCTTCCCAGTAAATAGCTTCCATATGTTCTTTAACTGTTTCTTATCATGCTTATCAAATAGGTAAGCTATACACAAACTATTTTCGATACTCCTGATAAAATGAGAAATCCATTGACAGCAAACAATGTCACCTGATCTAATAGGGTACATTGCAGCATTTCTAACGACATTGAGCTTCTTTCCACAAGCTCTCAAAACGCTTCGCAGTAGAGATACGCATTCCATCTCACTAAGAATGTATTTGCTATTTACTACCGGTGTAATGTTCTGGTCAATCTATGGGTGGATGGTAGGTGATGGTCCGGTGTTAATTGCAAACCTAATTACATTAGTTCCCGCAGTAATAGTACTCGTTCTCAAGCTGTCGAATTATTTATAGTCTATACGTAAATTTAAAATTTCTTTATTGGACCAGTGATTTAATAATATAAGAATGCCTAGCTAACAACGTAGACTTTTTTCGGTTTCGATTGAGTCCTTTCCTCTACAAGGAAGAAATCAGCCCACATGCAAACAAGGAAATAAAATGTTTCGAGTGCGCGTATTTGTTCGTCTGAGCCTGGTTTTGTATATTTAAAATCCATAAATATTCTGTCTGCTATAGCTTGTTGATTCCTGCACCTTTGTTCAATAGACATGGTTTAATTTAGTCCTTTTTTGACTGTGGCCAAATCTGAGGGCTGTGCCAGCACTAAGACCGCTTCTGCCGTGATCGAAGCAGTGAAAGCAATCAGCGAACAAAATGCTGATGAGCGATTGGCCATGCCCTAGACCTATTAAATCTCAATAATTCTACATCAAACTTTATATGATGTTGATAGGTGTTTATACTTGCTGAGCTGGATCATCACGCAATCGGCTGGTCACTCAAAATTCTGTCCTAATGTCTGCGTCTCATAGAGCCATGACTGGACCCTGAAGCAGATCCATTGGGCATCTGAATGACAATGATCATTAGAAAAATGGTAACGACCAAATGCCTTCCCGTTATGACACCATCTTCTCGATGGTTGCAGGAATCCAGTCGGAAACTGCTAGGTCGGGTCTCTTAACTAGTGCAAAGCAAGTTCCTGCATTACCACGGCAAATCCGAAGTGTGTTATCAAGTCCTGTGATATCTAGCCAAGCAGGAAACGATTGATTGATTTTAGTAAGTAATTTAGGTCTCCAACCATTACGAAGAGATGGACCAAGCCAACCACCTTTTTTAAATTGTACGCCAACTTGATTGGAACTGTTGATTGATAGCTCAGCTTCAACAGCAATGCCTGCCACTGCACCAATGGGTGAACTTAAACGCAAAAGATTGACACCTTTTTTCTGTTCTGGATCAAGAATCTGCAGGTTTTCTAGCCAATTGGCTTGTTTCAGCCATGGCTGGGTTGAGCTACTCCATCTCAATTCCCATACTCCTTTAAGTAGCAACAGATCAGATTCAAGATCTACGTTCGAATTCGTTTCAATCTGCATGATCAATGAAGGAATCAAACCATTCCCAGGATCTGAGCGCAGAAGCTCCATTAATTGATCTGTGCAATTCATTAAATTAGTTCAGGATGATTTGGGTCGCCTTTAAAAGGACCGATGGTCCAACTTGTGATCCATCCTCCATAAAAGGTTCCAGGCTGTGGGAATACCTTTTCACCTTCCAAAATACAAGCATCAACTAATTGGGGGTACAGACTGATCCAGTCCTCAAGGAGTGCAAAACGCTCCGTTGGTTTCGGATAACTCCATCCAGCACGTGGTCGGAGCTCAGACCCATCGGCTTTACTTAGTGACCAGTACTCTGCCACTCCCTTCCATTCACAAAATGTGGCCCTTCCAGTGGTCTGATGGAGCGATCCCTTGATAAAAGCGTCTTGATGGATATAGATCGTTGGCGGATGAAAGGTTTCGCACACACGTACGTAGCGGTTATCCTCAGCAATAATCTCATCGGCAACACGAACTGAGACGCCGCCATTGATGAGTTCAACCAATGGCGGCCTTGGGTAGTTGGATACTCTTTCTTCAGTTGGCATTTAGGCACGTCACCATTTACTACTTTAGGCATTATTGATGCTTGGTTGTGGGTTTACCTTACATCGTTTTTGTTATTCATTTGCCAATTGTTTCTTTAGCAAGGTTTTGCTTGTCAATTAACAAAGTAGTATCCCAAAATTTCTCCAATTGTGGATACTAGTGAAATGAAATTAATCAGCATGTTGCTCGTATTGTTCTACTTTTTGTGAGTCTGTCTAGACGGGATTCATCGTTTTTTTCAGACGGTAATTGATCAACCAATGGCGAGATGCCTATGGATAAGACCTAGTTATTCGCTTTTGATACTTATGATCGCTACTGTCCTGTGTAATATCTATTTATAGCTGAATCATGTAAGTTAACCACTTATGCTTGACATCTTTAGCGCTTCTCTATCGGTTTCCGAGTGAATCCTGAGCTCACGATCAATTTGAAATCGCAAAAGATTTCTCTTGTTTAATAGCTCAGGACTCTGCAGGGCCTTTGGCTGATGATCTGCATGGGTATCGGTGATCAATGCTCCTTTCAGCATGGGATCAGTTACGTAGCCTTTGCTTTTTAACACTTCGAGCATTGATGAGACAGTCGTTCTCAAAGTTGGCTGTTTCGCTTACAGTCAGTAGCACCAAAGTGTTATGAGCACCTAGTATTTCTTATGGAACAAGTCATTGGCTTCCACACGGATTGAACGTTGGATTGGGTTTTAAGATATTAAATATACCAAAGCTATTTACAATCTTTTTAAAGATTAGACGTCCGAAATGAACATAACTGTTGAATGGTTTGATTGAATAGAGTTTTTAGTGATTAAGCTAAGAATCGTATTGGAATTCTATTACTTACTCATTTCAAGCATTCGCTCAATTGGAGCCAATGCTCTGATTCGTAGGTCTTCGTCCATTTCAATCTTAGGCTCAAGCGTCTCCAGACATTGCCATAGTTTTTCAAGGTTATTCATCCGCATGTAAGGGCATGTATTACAGCTACATCCGTCCAGGCCTGGTACGTCGAGGAAGGTTTTATTGGGAACCATCTTCTGCATTTGATGCAATATACCGGGCTCAGTGAGCACGATAAAAGTGTTTGCAGAACTCGATTGTGCATGCGCCAAGAGTTTGCTGGTTGAGCCTATGAAATCCGCTATATCAAGTAGGTTTTCCATGCACTCAGGGTGAGCAATCACTTCTCCGTAGGGGTGTTGAAGCTTAAGTTTTAATAAAGCCTCTTCGCTAAATGTTTCGTGAACGATGCAGCGTCCTTGCCACAATGTGAGTTCACGCCCACTTTGCCGTTGGACCCAGCGTCCCAGGTTTTGATCTGGGGCGAATAAAATAGGTTGATCAGACGGAAGTTGATTAACAAGGTCAACGGCATTGCTGCTAGTGCATATTAAGTCACTTTGTGCTTTTACAGCTGCGGTGCAATTAATATAACTGACAACAAAATGTTCAGGATGCTTGGCTTTGAATGCCTCAAATTCATCGGCTGGACAATCATCTGCTAGTGAGCATCCTGCGTCGCTATCAGGCAACAGGACAATCTTGTCTGGACTTAAAATCTTTGCTGTCTCTGCCATGAAATGTACGCCGCAAAATACAATTACATCTGCATCTGTGCTGGCTGCTTTACGTGAGAGTTCTAGGGAATCACCAATAAAATCAGCGATATCTTGTATTTCTGGTTCCTGGTAATAATGCGCCAATACGATGGCGTTGCGATCCCTTCGAAGCTGGTTGATTGCGCTGACCAGATCACCGGGAGTATCTTTCATGATCCTGTTCCCTAGCTCTGTCTCAGGGTTGATTTCAGACATTCTGGCCACATCGGGCAGGATGTTGAAAGCTTAGGCACCACTCCTGACCAGATTGCGCCTCGCCATAGCCGGAGACCTTCATGGTGACTGGACCTGTCACGACGAACAGCTGCTCGAGCAGTTGCGGCCTGATGCTCTGTTGTTCGTGGGCGACTTGAGTGATGGTGATCTGCGCTTAGTGAAAGCCATTACGCGTTTGAAGCTCCCCTGCGCCGTGATCCTTGGTAATCACGACCGAGGGAGAGATCGCAGTGGTGAACGTCTGCGACAGCAGATTTCCATGTTGGGGGATCTCGACTGTTCCTGGAAGTTGCGCAATTGGTCGACTCCAGAAGTTGCCATTGTTGGCGCCCGTCCATGCAGTTCAGGAGGTGGTTATCAGCTGTCTGAAGCGGTGCAAAGTGTGTTCGGCCCAGTCACTGAGCAGCAATCGGTTGATCGGATCGTTCAGGCGGCGTCAGACGCACCCGACGACTGGCCACTCGTGCTTCTCGCCCACAGTGGACCCACTGGTCTTGGTTCTGATGCGTCCAGCATCTGTGGTCGGGATTGGAAACATCCCCACATTGATTGGGGCGATCGTGATCTTGCGATTGCTGTTGAGACCCTGCGCCGCCGGCGAGCTGCTGATTTGGTGGTGTTTGGCCACATGCATCACAGCCTCAGAGGGGGGAAGGGAGAACGGATGACATTTCATCGTGATCGTTATGGCACCGCCTACGTCAATGCCGCGTGCGTTCCACGATCGGGATCAGACGAAGCGGGACAGACTTTGATTCATTTCACCTGGGTTGAATTTGAAGGTCGTCAACTCAGTCTTGTAAGCCATCGCTGGTTCCATCCGAATGGAACGCTTGCCTACGAGCAAACGTTGTTGAGGCAACCCAGTGAAAGCTCTAGGTCATGCTGATTTATGTCTGCCTAAGCAGTCATGGTTTTGGACACGCTGCACGACAAGCCACTGTTTTGTGCGCTTTGCATCAGCTTCGTCCGTCCTGGAGGCTTGTGGTCAGCTCCCTGGTCTCTGCTGATTTTCTGAAGCTGGTCTGCGGTGCTGTGCCCGTAGAGCAACGCCTTGTTGGTTGGGATGTGGGAATGATTCAGGCCGACGCGCTCGGCGTGGATCAAGAGAGAACCCTGGAGTCCTTGAAGGCTCTGGATGCTCAGTTGCCACAACGTCTCGATCAAGAGGCTGCCTGGCTTGCTCAGCAGAACACCCCAGTTCTTGTTGTTGGTGATATCCCACCGGCAGCAGCAGTACTGGCTGAAAGGCTCGGCGCTCCTTTGGTTTGGATGGGTAATTTCGGCTGGGATGACATTTATGAACCCCTTGGTGGACGATTCACCGAATACGCAGCATCAGCACGCGCTCAATACCGGCAGGGGTATCTGCTGTTGCGCTGCCCTTTTTCACTGGCGATGCACTGGGATATAGACGAGCAGGCGTTAGGTGTCACCGTCTCTGCCTTGCGCGAACTTCCTGGCCCATTGCGTCAACACTTGGAACACATCCAGCAACCTCTCGTGCTTGTTGGATTTGGGGGCTTGGGTGTCGCGATTGACCCTGCCTTATTTCGTCTTTGGCCCCATCATCATTTTCTGATGCCGGCCCCCGTGGCTCCTCATCTGCGTGCCAACTTTCAATCTGAGGGCAATGTCACTCTTTTGCCCGAAAGTGTTCGGCCTTTTGATGTCATGCCTTTTTGCGACCGACACTTAGGCAAGCCTGGTTACAGCACGTTTTGTGAAGCGTTAAGCCAAGACCTAGGGATGCATGTCGTGGAGCGTGAAGGCTTCGCTGAGGCTTCCGTGCTCATGGATGGCCTTCGTCTGTATGGACAACACAGGATTCTCAGTCGCCATGCTTTCAATCAAGGTGAATGGGAACTCGATCAACAACTTGTCGATGCAATCCGCCCGATTGCTTCAAAACAGGGTGCTGAAGAGGCAGCAAAGGCTTTGGCCACGGTGGCATCGAGCACAGTTCAGCACGTCTGATTGTTGCAATTACTTTTTTTAATCTCTGCCGAGATGGTCGGTGCGCTCTGGCTTTGGCGCATGATGCGTCCCACATGAGTCTTGGCAGTGACTAGGGGCAATTGCTCATCTGTCACATCAGCTCTTGGGTCTCTCGAGCTCGTTCGTCAAAGTTCCTGTTATTGAGCCAATTTCGTTCAATTTCGTTTCTATTTGATATTTCGAGTGCCGCCTTATTGCGGACTGTTAATCTCCCTTTCCGGTCAATCTTGCTTCTTTGACACGTATGACTGTTCTTGCGAAAACCGTTTGTCGTCTCCTTCCAGCGGCTCTCGCAAGTTTTGGTCCAGCATTCATGGCTTCTCAGTCTGCTGAAGCTGCTGTAGCTGCGATGCCAACGCTTCAAGCATCACGCTCTGGACTGATGACTTCAAGAGATCAGTCTGTCAGTGCCCTCCCATACATCATTACCCCAGAGCGACGGGCTCTTCTCAATACGATCCGCTTCGCTGAAGGAACCTGGAAAAACGGTCTCGATATTGGTTATCGCGTGATGTTTGGCGGGGGGCTGATGGGGTCGATGGATCGCCATCCCGATCGCGTCATTTATTCCTCTCGTTATGCGAGTGCTGCGGCTGGTGCCTATCAGTTCATGCCATTCACCTGGGATCTGGTGAAGCGCAGTTTGGGGGTGAAGGGTTTTGGACCTGAAGTTCAAGATCAAGGTGCTCTGTTCCTCGTTCAAAGACGAAAAGCTCTGCGCCTCACAGATGTTGGCGTGATGACACCTCAGCTCGCGGCGAAGCTAGCTCCGGAGTGGGCCTCTTTCCCTACGCTTCGCGGCCGCAGTTACTACGGCCAGCCTGTAAAACGTTTCGCCAATCTTCAATCGTTTTATCAGGTCAATCTGAGTCAGCTGCGTCAGATCAGAGATCAACGCCAAGAAGCTCTCAACGATGACATTGGCAGCAACGGGCCCAAAGCCCCTGTTTGCACAGGACCAACGATTCTTTGTGGCATGCCCCTATCAGGATCTTGATTTAATGGGGGCCATTTATTTGTCATTTTCTTCTGCCAATTTTCGGCCAACGATTGTTTGGGCGATCAGATAGGCACCCACCATCCCTCCAACGAATCCCATCCCGTTGCGAACGAGCGGCAACAGATCGCTTGTTCGTGTGACCACCGGTGCGATGCCAAACACGCCAAACAACATCACCCATAAAGGAGACAACAGGAGTACCCAAGCCCAGGCGATACGTTCACCCTCTTTACGCGGATAGGCAGCAAATCCGGCGATTAAGCCACCAAGCACCGAAGTGGCCAAAGTTAAGAGCCATTGTTCCCGCGGCAAACCCGGAACAAACTGACAACCGCCTCGATCCAGGCAAAGTTCTACGGCTCCGATTGTCGCCAAGAGTGAACCGTCCTCACCGTTGTCGCGGACGTAAAACTGATTTCCATAACGCGTTTGCAGCTCCACCCACCAGGTCCGCGGCATTAAGGCAAAAAAGGCATCGCCCACGTTGAAATTGAGCAAATTCCCACCGCGAGGATCACCAATAATCAACAAACTCCGTTCATCGAGGCCCCAAAACTCTTTAACGGCGAGACCAGGAGTCTTTTCATACTGGGTAAGAACTCTCAGTTTCCAGCCACTGCTCTGTTCAAACGCATCCAATGACGTTTCAAGCTCTTTGAGTTGATTGTCACTAAAGGCGTGAGCCAGATCGATCACCGGGGTTGGATGGTCGGGAAGTAGCTCTGGGTTGTCAATCGCCTGGACTGGACTTGCGACGAGAAGCAACAGAAATAAGCTGAACAGCGGGAACAAAAATCGTGTGAAGCGCGGTTGTGTTCCCATAGCTCTGTCGCATTACAGGCATTCTCCTCAATGACAGGCCCTGCTGCGCCCTGCCCTTTATGGCTTCACCAGCGTTTAAAGCAATTAGGCGGTTCCGTCCCCTTCTCCCAGTTCATGGCCTGGGCTTTGCATGACCCTAAACATGGGGCCTATGGCAGTGGCCAACTGAAGATTGGCAAGGGAGGTGACTTTGTGACGTCAGCCACCCTGGGTCCTGATTTTTCAGCCTTGATGGCTTGTCAGCTTGTCCAGTGGCTTCGAACTCTCGCTCTGAACCACCCAACGGAAACCCTCTCCATCGTTGAAGTTGGGCCTGGTGAAGCGGAGTTGAGTTGTGATCTCATCGACTATTTGAGCGAGCAGCTTCCCGACCTGGTCCATCGACTTGAGCTCGTTTTGGTTGAAGCCAATCCAGGGATGGAACAGCGTCAACGCAAACGGATAGAGCAGCACCAGGGGTCAGGGGATTTCAATAAACTCTTTCGGAAACGCTGGAGCTCTTTATCAGAACTCAAGACCAGCCCGGTGATAGGTGTCTTGATTGCTCATGAGCTCCTCGATGCCTTTCCGGTGGAGCGCCTTGAACTGAACGACGGACGGCTGCATCGTCAAACCGTTCAACTGCAAGATGAAAACAATGGCGATCAGGGTCTGCACTGGGGAATTGAACCCATCCCTCAGACGCTTCAAGAGCGCATGAACGCAACGTTGTCAGCAACACAGATTGCTTTGCCTCCAGAGGACGCTGAGGACGGATGGACCACGGAATGGCATGACGAATGCGCCAATTGGTTCGCAGAGGCGTCTGAGGCTTTAATCGCGGGCCATCTCCTTGTTGTTGACTATGCCCTCGAGGCACATCGTTACTACTCCGCTCAACGCAGAGAGGGGACTCTCATGGCCTATCGAAACCAACGAGCCAGTAACAACGTCTTGGTTGATGCAGGCAAACAAGACCTCACGGCTCATCTCTGTCTTGAGACCATGGTGCATCAAGCCACTACCAATGGTTGGACCCTGGAGGGGCAGTGCCGACAGGGTGAGGCTCTACTGGCCTTAGGCCTTGCTGAGCGATTCAGCAGTCTTCAACAGCTTGCGGGCCACCAACTCGCTGAGGTGCTGCAACGTCGTGAAGCTCTCCTGCGTCTCGTCGATCCTGCCTGCCTTGGGGAATTTCGATGGCTGTCGTTCCTGCGATTCAACCCGTTGTTCCCAAATTCAGGAACTGGTGAGCGGAGTCAATTCCTGCAAGAGCCTTCAGACATCAGCGCAACGATGCCAGGCAGGCTTTGATTTCATCACTGCTTACGTCATCCACGATCGACACAGCACCGATACGTGTCGGAAGCACGAAGCGAAGACGACCGTTGCGGACTTTCTTGTCGCCTTGAAGCGTGCTTAAGACCAGATCTGGATCGAGATCAGGCCATTGGCTGGGCAGTCCAGCACTTTGAATCAAACGTTTCTGACGTTCAGCATCGGTTTGGGGCAAAACACCGCGCTGCACGGAGAGTGAAGCCACCGCCACCATGCCAATCGCAACCGCTTCGCCATGGAGCCAGGTGCCGTATCCAGTCAGTGTTTCGACCACATGTCCAAACGTATGGCCGTAATTGAGGATGGCCCTCTGACCACCCTCTTTTTCATCAGCAGCGACAACGAGTGCTTTGGCTTGTGCAGACCGTTCGAGCATCGTTTCCAGCAGCTCGGTGGAAATCGAGAGAGGGTCGTCAAAGCCGGCGGATCGCTCGAGCAAGTCGAACAATTCTGAATCTCCAATCATTCCGTATTTGATCACCTCAGCGAGACCAGCCTTGAATTCGCGCACGGGAAGGGTCTGAAGCGTGTCTGGATCAATCATCACCAGCCTTGGCTGATGAAAGGCGCCGATCAGATTTTTACCGCCCGGATGATTCACACCCGTCTTTCCGCCAATTGCGGCATCCACCATGGCCAATAGCGTTGTCGGAACCTGCACTACTCCGATTCCGCGCAGCCAGCAAGAGGCTGCAAACCCAGTCATGTCTCCAACAACACCTCCACCTAAAGCGAGCATCAATGACTGACGCTCCAACCCTTTCTCTTTTGCAGCATCAAGGATCGTGCTGAAAGTGTTCAATGTTTTTTGATCTTCCCCTGCGGCAATCGTCAGCAAACTGGCTTTAAATCCCTCCTGAGTGAGGCTGGACAGACAGCGGCCTCCATAGGGCGTAGCAACATCTGCATTGCTGACTACCAGGATTTTGGTGTTCGGGCGAATCCCGATTCGAAGCAATTCAGCGCCGAGATGATCCACACCTCCGCAGTTGATCACGACGTCATAAGGATTGTGTTCGAGCGCCACGCTGATACGTCTTACAGCTACCGCTGATGTGGAGCTCGGTTGGGATTGGGTCATGCCGCCCGCTGTGACGGATCTATTCTCCTTCAAACCATCTGGCGCTGGTGATGGCCCTGCCTTCAACGTCCAAACAGCGGTCCACGCTCATTGCTTGGGGGTTTCTAGCTCCTGCCCTCATTCTTCTGAGCCTTTCCGTATTGGTTCCAGCATTGATGGCGCTGGTGATCAGTTTCACGCAAACAGGACTAGATGTCACCGAACCACTGAAATTTATTGGCTTAACCAATTTTCAGCGGCTCCTTGGCGATCCAATGTTTTATCAGGTGCTAGGCACCACTTTGATTTATTTATTTGGTGTCGTTCCACCGATTGTGATCGGAGCCCTAACCCTGGCGGTTCTTGTTAATCGAGTCCTTCCAGGTGTTCACATCCTGCGCGCTGCTTTCTATACGCCAGTTTTGGTGTCGATCGTTGTAGCTGCTATCGCCTTTCGATGGCTCTATGCCGAAAACGGCTTAATTAACGGATGGCTTGGCGCCTTGATTGGTCAAGGATTCATCCCCATTGATTTTTTAACCAATCCGTTTTTAGCCCTTCCCTCAGTGATGCTCGTCACGCTATGGAAAGGATTGGGCTACTACATGGTGATTTTCCTGGGTGGACTTCAAGGCATCCCAACAGAGCTTTATGAAGCTGCTGAACTGGATGGAAGTGAAGGCTGGCGGAAGCATGTTGATATCACTCTGCCGTTGCTGCGTCCTTACGTCACCTTGGTGGCTGTGATCTCCGCGATTGCTGCAACCAAGGTCTTTGAGGAGGTGTTTCTGATGACACAGGGTGGCCCTGCAGACTCCACCCGCACCCTCGTTTATTACGTCTATGACCAGGCTTTCGCAGAACTAGAAATCAGCTATGCCTGCACGGTTGGGCTCGCGCTGTTCCTACTCGTTTTATTGCTCACAGCCATTCGACTTGCGTTCGGAGGAGAACGAAGCCTGATTTAGGGCTGTCATCGTTGCTAAAAGGAGAGAATGACAAGCTCCACCCAGACCGATCTGCAACGGATGCCCAACGCTGACAACACAATTGGGGTGATCGGTGGAGGGCAACTTGCCCTCATGCTTGGTGAAGCAGCGCAAACACGAGGTTTGACGCTTGCGGTTCAAGCGTCAAAAGCTGAAGACCCTGCTGCCTCACTGGCTAAGGATTTAGTGATTGCGGGATCAACAGATGTCCGTGCAACAAGGGAGCTCTCATCGCATTGCGTAGGCATCACCTTCGAAAACGAATGGGTCGCTGTCGATGCTTTGATGCCTCTTGAGCGACAGGGAGTGCAATTCACTCCTTCACTGGCAAGCCTGATCCCTCTCGTTAATAAGTTGTCCCAGAGGCGACTACTCAATGATCTGTTAATTCCAAGTCCAGATTGGATTTCATTAGCTGAACTCAATCCTGGATCGCCATCCTTACCGAGCGGATGGACATTCCCTGTCATGGCGAAGGCTGCCTACGGCGGTTATGACGGAAAGGGCACAAGGGTTGTGGAAGATCTAAACGGCTTGGTTCAGTTGCTTCGAAACGTCGATACCCATGAGTGGTTAATCGAAGCCTGGGTTTCCTACGAGCAGGAACTAGCTCTTGTTGTAAGTCGAGATTCAAAAGGGCGAATTCGTAGCCTGCCCTTAGCCGAAACGCATCAGAAAAATCAGGTTTGCGACTGGGTCATTGCTCCTGCTCCAGTGAGTCAACTTGTTGAGGCAACGGCTTACAACATTGCAGCCTCAAT
Source organism: Synechococcus sp. PROS-9-1 (assembly GCF_014279775.1). Lineage (NCBI taxonomy): Bacteria > Bacillati > Cyanobacteriota > Cyanophyceae > Synechococcales > Synechococcaceae > Synechococcus > Synechococcus sp. PROS-9-1. Next base: position 1,139,293 of record NZ_CP047961.1, on the reverse strand, counting down.
TCTCACAAAGCTCAGCTACGTGGGAGTGATGACATTGGAGTTTTTCTATGGATCGGAGGGTTTATTTGTTAATGAAATAGCTCCCCGAACGCATAATTCAGGCCATTTTTCAATTGAGGCCTGTTCAAGCAGTCAATTTGATCAACAACTCTGCATTGCAGCAGGCCTGGATGTCCCCAATCCAGAATTCATTGCCGATGGTTCCTTGATGGTCAATTTGCTCGGTCTCAATGCCGACCAGGCAGAACCACTTGAGCAACGCCTTTCAAAACTACGCTCGATCGAGGCGTTGCATCTGCATTGGTATGGAAAAGATGAGATCCCTGGACGCAAAGTGGGGCATGTCACCACCCTTCTCAATGGCCATAGCGCTGATGAGCGTGCCGAGCGAGGACAGCAAATGCTGCAAGCTATTCGTGAAATCTGGCCTCTTCCCCTAAATTGGTAGAGAACTGCTGTGTTGGTGACAGCCTTTCTCTAGTGCTCTGATCTGACTCTCTTTCGATATGGGGTGACTGTCGTGTTGGTGCCGTAAACCGGCCTCGTAGCCGGAAACGAATCCTCTCGAAATCTTTCGTCCCTTCTGGTAACTCCAGGTCGAACACTGGGGCTCGCACGGCACAGCGGTTCACCACCTTAAGAAGCCAGTGATAGCAAGATTTATAAGCTGATTGCCTCTGTTGCTGAATTAGTCAAACCACGACCTAATAGCACTACTCAGAGCGCTATTAGGTCGTGTCAGAAGAATCAGGTTTTCTGCTTAGGAGTAGGGATTAGTCGAGCTGTCGAAGACGGGATAGCTGAGTGCATCCCTCCTTGCTGTTGCTAGAGAGACGTTGAGGCGTGAAGCGATTGCCATCTAGGTGTGTCCTTCAGAACGGAGGCACTTGGCGTTCTGTTGTGGAGTAAGAGTCACATGCCCAAGGATGACCAGTGGAATGGTGAGAACAGCCAGCAGCATTGCTAGGTGACAAGTAGTGGTAGTGATTGCTTGTGAATACAAATTTATATTGCCGGCTGATTGATGCCTAGGACGCTTGCAGAGCCCTCTGGCATCGTCTCTAGCCATCAACGAGTACGCGCCTATGAAGCTGAGATCGTCATCGCTTACCGATACAAAGCAAGAATATGATGCACAAACAAATACACTTAATCCATGATGCTCATGGCATTGCTGATTATATCTACTCATCCTAAATATTTCTACTGATAACATTTTAGTGCCTAGTGTTCTAGCAGGAATACTGCACAGCCCTACCCCAAGATCACAGTGATGCCAATTGATCAGGGATAGTAGTAGTGATGCTCTTGTTAATAGATGTAGATGTATCAACTAACTCACGCCAGATGCAAAGGCATTGCTGTTACTGGTGTTATTGACTATCGGAGTCCTCAATACTACAGAAAATAATCAACCACTGGCCCCAGCCAGCCACCAATAAGCGGCAAAATATAAGAAAAGAGGATTGAGAGCTACCACCCTCAGTACGAAATCTAAAGTCTTAGTAGATGATTCCCGCCCGGGTGAGCTGAATCGCCATAGATATAGCGAATAGGATTTGGAAATTTATTTTTAAAATCCAAGGAGGGGGTTAGTTAGGTCTGTAGTACATGCAGAACACCCACATACCTTCATCCTCTTTCATCCCTAACTTGCCTCTCGCTTCTTGCTCAGTCACACCACCTGAATTTAACCTTGCACACGTCTCCCTAAACATCTCTTCTCTCGATTGACACGAGACCAACAGGAGCAGAGCAGGAAGCAGGATTAATGCCTTTTTCATCATCTATTTCTTGAAGAACTCACAGAAGTTGTCAAGTCTCCTCATGTTGTCAGGATAGTTAGAACCGAATTCCACACCTATTTTTCTCCTGCTTTTTAAAGTAACAACGGCCCACCCTTTCTACCGAGCAGATGTGTATCTCTTTGGTGTGCAGGATACCAACAGAAGTAGCAGAGGAAACAGTAGTCATGCCCTTTTCATCACTGTCTCTAGAGGAACCTGAAAGATGATGTGTAGGCAAAAGGGAATCTAATGCCAAACACTTTTAACAACCATCTTCTAGGTCCGATTCTAAGAATCATTCCTCTACATCCCAGTATTTATACGACTCAGTAATCTCTAATTAAGTTCAATGCAAACACCCAAGCATCCAATCGGTCATTAATTTAAGTTCAACTCAGCAAGTGGAGAATGGTTTTGGAACGCTACCTCTTTAAGAGCAAAAGTAGAGACAATCATCTCTCGAAATTCATTACAATATTTTTTGTCCTGATAGGAAGCACTGTCTTGCTTGAGGCATGGGGAAGTCATCCAGAGCAGATGCAAGAACACGTCATTGAAAGATTAGATTCAATGCGTGAGAACTTAGCCTCCTTTCAATCTGATACTTTATAGTTTTTTCAACTGTACATCTTTATCAGTTGTTTACTGTGCCGGATGTTGAGCCCTCTGGGTGTTTAGTTGTTCTTGAGCACTAAGCTGTTGAGATGGGGGATGTTGCCCTTGCGGACTGCTCTTTCAACATGAATGGACGGAGGGATATGTATCATTGACAGAGAAACTTGCTAGAGCGATATGGACAATCGTTATAAGCATTCGAATGGGGCTATATATAATCTTTGCTACCAGTGACGATCTGATTCGATGAATGCCTATTCGGATAGGGGCCTTCTTCATGCTTAAAGAATCGAAGACCTCGAGCTAGCTAAACGGTCAATTAAATCTGATTTTTCTAGAGTTGTAATAACAAACACTTCCTGAGCCGTCCTGCCACGACGTGCCATCAGCTTGAATCCACCGCGGATCGCAACAGATGGCCTCAGCGTTAGCTCTTGGCAACGACCCTTCACCCTTGCAATCACCCCAGGGGTGATGGTCTGGATCTGTGGGTCATTCGCCAAAACCTTCAGCCAGGGAATGAGTCCCTTCACATAGGTGCTGTGGGTAACGACAAGACGGCCCACGAAGGGATCAGAAGTAAAGCTTGTTTAAGTTAGCTGCTCTGGCTAGAGATTAGGGAAGAGTTCCTTGCGAGCCATGCTCCGATCTGTCGATTCTGTTACGACTGAAATTTCAGCTCCGTTGACATCTCGATTGGGCCCAAAAGCCAAGATCCTCACGGCCGAGGTGCATGGTGATGAGGTGCGGGGGCTCGCTCTTTGCCCAGGAAAAGTGATTCGGTATGTCTTTGCTGCTCAAACCCAACGGCTGCGTACCAAAGCGTTGTTGTCACTGACTCGTTCCACTCGTAAACCTGCTGCTTGATTCAACCGTCGATTTCGGCCATCAACACCATGTCGAGTCGTTGCGTGGTGGATTCCCTGAATTGAGCGACGCTGAGCTGATTAAGAACAATCAAAGCGCCTGCCATCACAAGAATTTCAATCGTAAAAACCAAGCCATACCCAGCCATCGGACCAGCATTGGGTAAAAGCTGACGACCTAGATCAAGCAGCCCACCACCCACGACCTTGCCAAAGCCTCGAGAGAGAGCTTGCGCTAACCCCCAAATGCCTACAAAGGTTCCTGCCATCGCTGGAAGAGTGAGGTCAAGCATCAAAGTGAGTGCGCTATTGGTGCCAACTCCTGCAGCTAAGCCAAACAGCACCATCACAACAGGAAGGAGTCCAGAAGCTTGTTGCCAGCCACTGACCACTAATAGAAATAATGAACCCATCACCATCCAGCATCCCAACCTGGCAGTGGCCAACTTTCCTAGCTTTGGTGTGATAAACCAGCCGGCTAAAAGCAAACCAACAAGGGTTCCTGATCCCCACCAAGCATTAAGCAAAGTTGTTTTAGATACTGGCATTCCAAACACTTCTGCACCAAAACTTTCCAGAATTGGATCCTGCAAAAATAGTCCAAGAGTAAATAAAACTAAAAATCCAAAAAAGATAACTATTTGACGACTTGATGTGACAACTCCCCAGGCATCTTTAAGTGTGACCAAATCCTGCACAGCCCGAACACTTCCAGGACTTGCTGGTTTTTCAACGCCCCAGGTGGAGACAATGGCCAACACCATTACAATTGTAGTTATTGAAATCATGAACTTCTGAAGCCAGCTCTGGAGAATCACTGGATCTGAAATGCCATCGATCGAGCGAACGGCAAGACTGATGGCAATCGCACCAACAATGATTCCTATTGTGAGCATTGCCCAAATCACACCGATACATCGCGGTCTTTGCTCTTCGGTTGTTCGATCAATAACGAGGGCTAAATAGGAGGTGCTCGCTAAAGAAGTACCCAATCCATAGAGAGCAAATAAGCCACAAAATGCAGCAATACCAGCTGCAGCTACTAAGGGTGATCCACTGTCTAGAGCTTCCTTCACCTTGAAACTAACCGGAACGCTAAGAATCGCCAAAAGACAAATAGCGACGGTTCCGAGTAGGACATAGGGCGTTCGATGTTTACCCCATAAGGGATGAGAATCACTGAGGTGTCCGAACAGCACCCGTGCTGGTGAGACCAGCTGCTCAAATCCCAAGCCTCCACCTGCCAGTAATGCAGGAAAGGCAAGTTCTGTAATCAGAATGCGATTAAAGGTGCCAGTGAAAAGCACCGCAAGGGTTCCAAGACAGGCCTGAAAGAGACTCAACCGCAGCAGGGTTGGCCAGCGAAGACCTGGAACGTCATTCATCTCAATGGATGGGGCTATAGACATTAATTGCGTTCCAATGGAGCCATCGTGAGTCCCTCACTGCTGAGTTGTTGGTGGTAAAGCTCTGCAGGCTCAAGGGGGCCGGCCCACACTTCTGCAGCACCTTCTCCATCGATTTGATGGGCAAGTGTCCAAGCCTTATCACTATTCATCCCAGGGATGATTTTGCATAAACACTCAACCACGTGTTCAAACGTATTCACGTCATCGTTGAGAACGATCACTCTGGCATTCGGGTAACGCAGGGTTGTGCGTTCCGGATTGAGAACGCTCGCGGTTCCAGGAGTTGCCATAGTCATAAGAAGTAATGAATCAACCAGTCAGTTCCGCGGGGCAGCCTAGGTAAGCTCTTTACATTCAAGCGTCATTTCAATGCTGTTCACGATTGCCTGGGCATCACTCGCTGCTGTCTTCAGTTTCTCGATCGCGATGGTGGTCTGGGGCCGTAATGGCGATGGCACCGTGAATTTCTGAAGTGAACGAAGCACTGCAAGCTCCCATCGTCAGTCAGGGATTGGCGATGACCGCTGCGGTTCTTTTGGTCTTTGTCAGCGTGATAGTGGTTTACCTCTCCACGATCGAGTGGAAAGATCGTCGTCGCAGGCGTTCTCGTGACCGCAGCTGACTCACTCCTGAAGATCTCCACCTACAGATCCATCGTTCAGTCCCTCCCAATCACGTCATTGGGGTTAGGGGCTGTTTTATTGAGCGGTTTGATCGGCGTCCTTCTGAATCAGCCATCACGTAAAGACGATGGAATACATGCATCACTGAGCCGCGTCTCAGGCGCATTCAGTTTGATTCAGTCTTTTCATGGAGATTCGAAACGCCCAGCTCCCCAGCTTTGGAACCAACGCCTTGGACTTGTTCGAGCTGCAAACCTATGGAAACGGCAAGGGCGCTCGATCTGGTGGCAGGGATGGTCGGATGATGGCGATGCCTATTTAATTCTTCAGGATCAACTGCTCCCCACCGACACCAAAAATTTACGCAAACACCAAGTTTTGGGATTGACGTTTCTCGGCTCTGATGAGCTGCATCGTCAACAACTCATTCAAAGACTTCAACGCCAACCCGAGCGCCCAGCTCAACCAACATCTCTTCAAAGACGTTGCATGCAGCGTCTTGCTAATGCTCCAGCTGTTTTTTGGACGAGCGATGCCCTTGCTGCAATTAGTGGAACAACAGCTTCGTTGCTTCAGCAAGGGAGTCACGGTTGCCTTGCACTTCGCCTAACCGGCGACACCCTCCATTGGGGCGGAGTCGTAGGCGACCGATCGATCGCACTTGCCGCATCACAACCCAAACAAGGTTGGAATCTTGCAGTTCATGATCGTCAGAAGCCAGAAAACTTTGATCAGGACAGCCTTTTAGAAGTACATGGAGCCCGTGTTGATTTAATCCTGGGCACATTGCTGAGTCGACAAATCATCCAGCAGCCTTTGGAATCTCAGTACGGAGTGAATCAATCGATCCGATCAAGGCTTGCGCTCTCACCGTTTTCGCTCCGTCTCCAGCAGCAAGCCAAAGGTTCTTACCGAGCAGGTCTTCAATTTCAGGCACCATTGCCTGGAGGAGCTTCCGCTTGGGTCTCAGTTCTTGATCGAGTGAGCAACCATTTAGAAGAACGTGGCTTTCAACGCTTCAAACCAGCTGAAGACAACGCCAAAAAAGCTGATGCTGTGATTTGGAAAGATAAGCGAGAAGGGCAAAACAAGATTGTGGGTGGTTGGCGTTGGTTGCTTCAACCCCACCCCAATCCCACTCTTTTGAGTGCTGGACTGGCAAGTCTTCCTGACACAAAACCGTTTTATCAAGCACTTCCAGCGTCGACGCTTTCAGCACTGAAGCTCAATGCCCGTCCGCGAAATCTTGTGTCGCTTGGACTGATGAATGGATCGTGGCCTGCACTTTTGAAGCAGGCCGATTTCGTACAAGTTCAAATCAAACCGGCAATCACCTCACCACATCTGAAGGCTTCAGGCCAACAAACATGGTGGGAGATCAGTGGTCAGTTAGGTCTCTCTTCTGCTGCTGATTCATCGGAAGACTCAGATTGAGCTTCGGGTGGTTTTGATTCGCTGGCTTGAGAATCAGCCAGTTGACGATCGCGTTTACGACGTTCTGCGGCCAAGGTTTCTTCAATCAGCTCCACTGCCTGAGCCATCTTTTCAAGATTGGATGTGTACAGGCTGAGGTCCTTGTCCAGGCGAGGTTTGGATAGTCCTAGTTGCTCACCAATTTCATGGGCAAGGGTTTTGAGTTCATCAGGATCGGAAGGTTCACCACCTTGAGCGGATGAGAGCAGGCTCAACAAGCCCACAGCCATCAATCGTGAGTAGTGAAATGATTCACCACCAACACTCGAGATGCCCGCGGACAAGGGCTCTGGAGCCCCAGCTCCGCGATTGGAAAGCCATTCACGCACTTCACTGACGGTGTGTCCTGAGACGGCTGAGGTCGATCCCTCTGCAAGCTTTTTCAAAACCTCCGGATCGAAACCATTGCAGCTGCAAATGGCCGCATAGAGCTCATCGAGGTGTGTTTCAGGTTTGTAGCCCTGTGTGAACGCCTTAAACACCTGACGCAAACCCACAGCAAACAAGGCGTCGCTCTTGAAATGCTGCTGATGACTGAGGAGGTGCAGCTCAACCAAGAGCTCGTCTGCCGTTCTCCTGTACAGAGATGGAATCACATAAGGAAAAGCTTTATGGAAGGCCCGCTTGCTGTCAGCGATCGTCCGTTGATCCGTCAAGGTCCTTCCACCCCACTTTGAATCAAGACCATAGCGCTGCTGCCGCCGCCGTTAGGATTGTTCTAACTGAAGCTATGCAACATGATCCCGATCGTGATCGAGGAATCAGGACGAGGAGAAAGGGCTTTTGATATTTATTCTCGTCTCTTAAGGGAGCGAATCATTTTCTTAGGCGAGCCTGTTACCAGCGATTCCGCCAATCGAATCGTTGCTCAGCTTCTTTTTCTGGAAGCGGAGGATCCCGAAAAAGAGATCTTCTTATATGTGAATTCTCCCGGTGGCTCGGTTTACGACGGGCTTGGGATCTTTGACACCATGCAGCACATCAAGCCAGATGTGCACACCGTCTGTGTTGGCCTTGCTGCGAGCATGGGTGCATTCTTGCTATGTGCTGGCGCGAAAGGAAAGCGCAGCAGTTTGCAGCATTCTCGGATCATGATTCACCAGCCTTTGGGCGGCGCAAGTGGTCAGGCCAGTGATATTCGAATCCAAGCCGACGAAATCTTGTTTCTTAAAGATCGCTTGAATCATGAATTGGCAGACCGCACTGGACAACCTCTAGACAAAATTCAAGCCGATACCGACCGAGATTTCTTTATGTCTCCACAACAGGCTATGGAATATGGCTTGATCGACAACGTGATTGATAAGAGCCCTGTTCGCTCTGTATAAAAAAAGACCCTCGTGATGAGGGTCTTTTAAAAGATCACCAACCGATAAAAAAGACCAGGATTTATGAAAATCCTGGTCTTTTTTATTTAAGCAAGCAAAGGAGAGAAACGCTCCTTTTCAGGTATTTCAGCAAATTCAGCAACAACAACACGGAATTCATCCCCGTCCAAAGTTTCTTGCTCAATCAACTGTTCCACCAATTTGTCCATGGCTTGGCGATGTTGACCAACGAGTGCAACAGTTTCCTCGTAGCACTTCATCACGATCAACCGCACTTGCTCATCAATCTGTTTAGCGATGGAATCGGAAACATCTTTGCGCGTCATCAGATCTCGGCCAAGAAAAACTTCTTGGCTGCCTCCCTCAAGTGCCATCGGACCCAATTGGCTCATTCCAAATTGCGTCACCATTTGACGGGCCATCGAGGCCACCATTTGGATGTCACCTCCGGCACCAGTTGTGACTTCGGAGTGACCAAACACAACATCTTCAGCGGCGCGACCTCCCAAAGCTCCCATGATGCGAGCTTTGAGTTGGGCGCGAGAGACGAGCATCTGCTCTTCGTCTGGTGAGAACCAGGTCAAACCCTGGGCCTGTCCACGGGGAATCAACGTGACCTTTTGAACAGGATCGTGATCTTTCACGAGGGTGCCAACTAGGGCATGCCCAACTTCGTGATAAGCAATTAATCGTTTGCTTCGACCATCGGTGAGGGGATGGCCTTCCATACCAGCAATGATGCGATCAACGGCATCATCAATTTCTGAAATTCCGATACTCTCTTTGCGACGTCGCGCGGTAAGGATTGCCGCTTCATTCAACAAGTTGGCAAGATCTGCACCTGTAAAACCAGGCGTCCTTCTGGCAATGCTGTCGAGAGTTAGATTCTCGTCAAGCTTTTTGTTTCTGGAGTGAACCTCAAGGATCGAAAGACGACCTTTGATATCAGGAGCATCCACGGTGACTTGACGGTCAAAACGACCAGGACGCATTAGCGCGGAGTCCAGAACGTCAGGTCTATTGGTAGCGGCAAGAATGATGATTCCGCTATTTCCTTCAAAACCATCCATTTCTGTCAGCAGCTGATTGAGCGTTTGCTCACGCTCATCGTTGCCTCCACCAACTCCAGCACCACGCTGCCGACCTACGGCATCAATTTCATCGATAAAGATGAGACAAGGGCTATTTTCTTTCGCACGTTTGAAAAGATCGCGAACTCGGCTAGCACCGACACCCACAAACATTTCAACGAATTCTGAACCAGAAAGAGAGAAGAAAGGAACACCAGCTTCTCCAGCAATGGCTTTGGCAAGAAGAGTCTTGCCGGTTCCTGGAGGGCCCACTAACAAAACACCCTTAGGAATTTGAGCACCAACCGAGGTGAAACGTTCAGGTTGCTTCAAAAAGGTGACCACTTCCTGCAAGTCTTGCTTGGCTTCGCTAACACCGGCAACATCATCAAATTTCACACCGGTATCAGCTTCCATTGCAAAACGAGCTTTTGTCTTACCGAATTGCATGGCTTGACCAGGGCCTCCAGGCATGGAGTTGCCACGACGAGCCAAAAAGATCAAAGATCCGATAAGCAACAGGGGGAACAGAAGATTTCCAAGAATTCCAAGGGCAGGGGGAGCTGTCTTCGGTGGATGAATATCGAAACTGATGCCCTCTTCTTTGAGGGTGTTGATCAGCTCAGGGGCTAAGCCAGGAAGGTCTACGCGGAGCCTTTGAACCCGATTATCAAGATCAGGATCAACCGCTTCCACAACCGCGTTACGGCCGCCGTCGTAAATATCAACCGCCGTGACGCGACCAGCTGCGACGTAGTCCAAGAAACGTCCGTAGCTCATCCGAGCCACAGCAGCATTGCGGGGAGCAACCGTGGTGCTTCCGCTAGTGGAAGCACTATTACTACGAAGATTATTGAGAGCTCCGCTTCCAACCAGCTGCCAAACAAGCAGCAACGCGACGCCGATGGGAAGAATCCAGAGGGCTATCTGACGCCAGCGTTGATTCATGGATTCTTCGCAATTCCCACGACTGTAAGAGTTTCCTTACCTAAACCGCTGTTTCAAGGCAAGGCGATTTAGAGGCTTCTTAATGCAACGATCGGATCGAGCATCGCTGCACGCTTGGCAGGTACAACGCCAAAAAACAGACCGATGGATCCAGATAACCCCACCGTGACCAAAATTGTTGATGCACCAATCGCTGCTGGTAAGGGCGAGAAGAAGGCAACAGCTGTCACGGTGCCAAGTCCTACGGCGGTTCCAATTACGCCACCGAGGCTCGCCAAAACAAGACTTTCAACCAAAAACTGTCGGAGAACGTCGGAACTACGCGCACCCAATGCCTTGCGTAAGCCGATTTCTTCCGTGCGCTCGCTGACCGACACCAACATGATGTTCATGATTCCGATGCCACCAACGAGCAACGAAACGCCTCCGATCGCACCAAGCATCAGAGTTAGGCCGCCTGTAATCGTGCCAACGATGGTGAGAGCATCCTTCTGAGATCTGACGGCAAAATCGTCCTTGCGCAAAATGCGATGCCGTTGACGCAGCAAATTGGTGATTTGAAACTTGGCTGGCCCAGTGCTTTGCTCATCCTTCGCTTCAACACTGATAAAGCTGAGACTGATTCCATAGGTTGGGTCCCGGCCAGTGAGACGACTCACCATGGTTGTTAGCGGGATGTAGGCGTTTTCATCCTGGTTTGAACCAAAGACCGCTCCTTTGGGCTCCATCACGCCAATGACAGAGAAGCTCTGGTCTCTAATCCGGATGCTTTGACCAACGGCTGCACCAGAAGGAAAGAGCTTGTCACGAAGATCTGGACCAATCACCACAACGGTCTTCGCGCTCTGTTCATCCTCGGAACTGATGAATCGACCACGGGCAACCTCAAAACTGCGCACCGGTAAAAAAGCTGGCGTTACCCCTGAGATCGAGGCGCTCGTGCTCCTCGCCCCAGCCTGAACAACTTCATTGGCTGAGATCTGGGGAGCAACGCGTTTCACGCTTGGCACTTGCGCAGCAATGGCGCTGGCATCCTCCAGCACCAAGGTGCGCGGAAAGGCCACCCCCTGCCTTCGCGTGTCATTGCTTCCAGGAACCACAAACAACACGTTGGCTCCAAGACTGCTGAGCTGGTCCTCCGCCAAATTTTGGGCACCTCGACCCACACCAACAAGGGTGATCACGGAGGCATTACCAATCACGATGCCCAGCATCGTGAGCAAACTGCGTAAGCGATTTGCCTTCAGTGTGGTGAGAGCCATGCCGACGGTGTCGGCAAGAGGCAGCTTGCTGGCCATGAACGGTTAGGGACCTAACTCAGAGCATGGTGTCTAATTTCATTGCCATGTTGCTGCCTGTACCCCGATGAACCAAACCATCTCTCACGTGCAAGGTGACAACTTCGCCTTCTCTGAGATCTTGCGTGGCATTGGTCACCCCGGTAATCACAGGAACGCCTAGGCGCTTGGCGATTACTGCAGCGTGAGAGTCCTCGCCAGGTTGTTCTGTGATGACAGCAGCAGCTTCACGAATGCCGTCGAGGTAGTCGGCTGAGGTATCCCGAGCCACAAGGATGTCTCCTGGTTCGAGCCGAGCGCAATCACTAGCAGACATCGCTATACGCACTTTTCCGCTAACAGAGCCACTGCCAAAGCCCGTCCCACGACCGAGTACAGCACTCACGATGCCCACTTTGATCAGGTCTGTAGAGCCACTAATTCCAGCGAGCGTACCTGCTGTTTGCACGCAAAGATCACCGTCTTTCACCACACCAAGCTCTTGGGCATAAGCCATCGCCAACGTGAAGGTGGCTGTGGTGCTCTTTTGGGTTTCAATCAACAGTGGTGACACACCCCAAACCAACTGAAGCTTGCGCGCCACGTTGACTTCGCTGGTGATCGCAAGGATGGGAGTGGAGGGCCTGAATTTGCTGACGTTATGAGCGGTGGCACCACTTTTGGTTAAGGGCAAAATCGCTGCCGCATTGAGCTGTCGGGCAATGCTGCTCACCGCCCCACTAATCGCATTCGGGATTGTGCTCGGCAGATGAGTATCGATGGGCCGTTGGGGGTAATCCCGTTCGATCCGCACGGCGATCGTCGCCATGGTTTCAACAGCCTCAACAGGAAAGTCACCAACAGCCGTCTCATTGGACAGCATCACCGCATCAGTGCCATCCAGGATGGCGTTGGCAACGTCACTTACCTCTGCACGCGTCGGTCTAGGGCTCGAAGCCATGGAATCGAGCATCTGGGTCGCCGTAATGATCGGAATCCCGAGGCTGTTTGCTTTGTGGATCAGATCTTTTTGAAGAAGCGGGACCTCTTCAGCAGGCATTTCAACCCCTAGGTCACCACGGGCCACCATCACGCCATCACAAAGCGGCAAGATCGCGTCAATTTGATCAATCGCTTCGAACTTTTCAATTTTGGCGATCACAGGAGTGGTGTGACCGTGCTTACGAATCAGTTCTCTGATCTCTTGCATGTCAGAGGGATTGCGCACAAAGCTCAGCGCGACCCAGTCCACGCCCTGCTGAAGGCCAAAGGCCAAATCTTGTCGATCTTTTGGAGTCAGCGCCCTTACAGAGAGCTGCACGTCTGGGAAATTCACCCCTTTGTTGTTGGACAGCACGCCAGGAACCGTGACTGAGCAGTGGAGGGTCTGGTCGGCGGCATCCACGCGCTCAACCTTCATCTCGACGCGGCCATCATCAAGAAGGATGCGACTACCAGCAGACACTTCTTCGGCCAGTTTGTCGTAGGTGACTGTTGCCACCGTCTGATTACAACGCACCTGCTTAGCCGTGAGTGCGAATTGATCACCTTTTGCGAGCGTGATCGGACCTTCTTCGAAGCGACCTAAGCGAATCTTCGGACCCTGAAGATCCTGAAGGATGCCGATGTGGGCGCCCAATTCGTGGGCCACCTGTCGAATTGTGGCCATCCTTTCGGCGTGCTCGCTGTGATCTCCATGAGAAAAGTTCAGTCGAAACGTGGTCGCTCCGGCTTGGATGAGTTCACGGATCCTTTCGGGACTTTCCGTTGCGGGCCCAATGGTGGCCACGATCTTGGTTCTACGGGTTAGATCGATCTGGGCCATCCACAGGTCTTGAAGCTTGCGGAATCTACCGTCTTGCCCTTTTGGACTCAAAGACTTGTTGGATGATGACTCTCTTCAACATGAATCGTATGGACCTGAATGCTTATCAGACCGCTGCACGGCTAACGGCTCTTTACCCAGATGCTGGCAGCAATCCCATCTATCCAACCTTGGGCCTAACTGGTGAAGCAGGGGAAGTCGCAGACAAAGTGAAGAAGGTTCTGCGCGATCGAGCAGGACACTTTGACGATGAGGTCAGAGCTGAGATCGCGCTGGAGCTCGGTGATGTGCTCTGGTACGTCGCTCAGCTAGCCAGTGAACTGGGCTATGACCTGGATGATGTGGCCAACCAAAACCTTCAGAAATTGCGTGACCGTTCAGCGCGTGGGCAGCTGAAAGGGAGTGGCGATCACCGCTGAGGATGCTGACTCAAGTACACCCCTTAGCCGTAGTTGCCAAATCCACCGGCAAATGCGTAGCTGGCTGACACCAAGAGCTGCTGCATCAAGCTCAGGGCAACGAACGCGAGAATGGCGGACAGATCTAGGCCTCCTAACGGGGGGATCAGGCCACGAAAGGCATTGAGGTAGGGGTCGGTGATCGAACTCACCGTGCTGAGCACTGGGTTCCCCATATCCACATTTGGGAACCAGGTGAGCAGCACTCGAACGATCAAAACAAACGAATAAATCTGCAGTGTCTGGGCAATGATCTGAAGGAAGGTGGAAACAAAACTCAAATCCATTGGTGCTTCTCAAGCGTGACTAATGAATGAACTTTATGCAGCCTGATCTGGTTCTGAGATCCCTCTATCAGGAAGCACAGAAAAAGTACGGTGAAACTTTTCAGAAAGACTGAGCCAATACGAGCGTCCTTCGCTTTGGCGTTTGCGTTCAATAAAGTTCTGATTGAGCAGCTCTTTGATGTGGTCGTAGGCGCCTGACCCCCTTAATTCAACAAGCTCCGACTGAAGAATCCGTCGCTTCAATGCAATCGTTGCCAGCGTTCTCAGCGTTGCCGTGGACAGATTGACCGGCAAGAGATTACGAACCAGTTCCCCAAGACCAGCCCGGAGCTGAAGGCTGTACCGACCGCTGTTTTCGTGAATTTCCAAGGCCGTATCCCGTTGGGCATAACCAGCGACCAAGGCGAGTAAACCCTGTTCTGCTTCTTTGTTACTGGCGTCAGCCAACTCGGCCAATTCCGAAAGGGACAGGGCTTTTCCCTTTAGGTAAAGGATGGCCTCTAAGCGAGCTGGAAGGGAGAGAGAGAACTCCTGCATGTTGCTTCGCTCCAATCCTTGTGCCATTACCTCCCCTTACGAACAGGTTTCAAAGTAACGCTGGTGCAGCTTTTGGCCATTCACTCCTCTTCATCCACCAAGAAAAAGTTGGTAAGCCGGATTACTCGTTTCTTCCCAACTGCTGTAACCAAGGTCGCGCAGGAAGGACTGCCAGGCCTTGAGATCGTCGGTGCTGACAAGAACGCCAACCACAATTCGACCCACATCGGCTCCATGATTTCTGTAATGGAAAATGCTGATGCTCCAATCCCGATGCAAGGCCGTCACGAAGCGCATTAAGGCCCCTGGGCGCTCTGGAAACTCGAAGCGATAAAGCAGCTCCTTCACATTGCTGGCCGTTGAACTCGCAGGGAGACGGCCTCCAACCATGTGCCGGAGATGCACCTTCGACAGTTCATCGTCACTGAGATCTAGGCAGGCATACCCTTGCGTCTTGAGATGGTTGATTAAGGACGCTCTGTCATCGGGCCCGCTCACCTGAACGCCCATAAAAATGTGGGCCTGATCACCAGCCCTCATCCGATAGGAAAATTCTGTGAGGCTGCGATCTGCAAGTAATTCACACAGGCAGCGAAGACTCCCTGGACGCTCCGGAATTTCTACGGCGAGCATCGCTTCGCGCTCTTCACCTAATTCCGCACGCTCAGCAACGAAGCGCAGGCGCGCAAAATTGATGTTCGCCCCACAGGCCACAGCAACGAGGTTTTGATTCTGCAGCGACCGTCGGTTTACATCAGCCTTGAGACCTGCAATAGCAAGGGCGCCTGCCGGTTCGAGAATCGATCGGGTGTCTTCAAAAACATCCTTAATCGCGGCACAGATTTCATCGGTGCTCACGGTGACGATGTCATCGACATACTTTTGGGCCAAAGCAAAGGTGTGCTCCCCCACCTCACGTACAGCCACTCCATCTGCAAAGAGCCCCACTTGTGGCAATCGGATGCGTTCACCTGCCTCTAAGGACAGGGTCATGGCGGCAGCATCGTGGGGTTCAACGCCGATGATTTGAACGTCAGGCCAGAGACTTTTCACATACACGGCGATTCCGCCGATCAAACCACCACCACCCACAGCCACATAGATCGCATCGGGTGGCTGATGGCACTGGCGCAGGATTTCCATGCCCACCGTTCCCTGTCCTGCAATCACCTCCGGATCGTCAAACGGATGGATAAAGCAAAGTTGTTCCGCTTCACTGCGTGACCTGGCCTCGGCATAGGCCTCGTCATAGGTCTCACCATGAAGCACCACCTCTGCTCCCAACTGGCGCACAGCATCAACTTTCACGCCAGGGGTTGTGACTGGCATCACGATCACTGCTCTACAGCCGAGATGGGATGCGCTGAGGGCCACACCCTGTGCATGATTCCCAGCACTTGAAGCGATCACCCCGAGTTGCAGCTCAGCTTTCGAAAGTTGAGCCATGCGGTTGTAGGCACCACGCAGCTTGAAAGAAAAAACGGGTTGAAGGTCTTCCCGTTTCAACCAAACGCTGTTGCTCAACCTTCGGCTCAGGTTGTTAGCGAGTTCTAAAGGGGTTTCCCGGGCCACGTCATAGACACGGGCGCGCAGGATCCGCGGCAAATAATGATCCATCACTGCAGTCTGACAACCACTCACCATCGCGAAGGGTCGGTAGGGCCCGTAGATTGACTGAATCGGTCTGGGGATGGGTATGCATCTGAGCGAATTAACCCATCCCAATCAGCTGCACGGACTGTCCGCTGCGCAGCTTGAGGATGTGGCCAAGCAAATTCGTGAACGCCATTTGGAAGTGGTGTCCAACAGCGGCGGACATCTTGGACCTGGACTAGGCGTCGTTGAATTAACCCTGGCCCTCTACCAAACACTTGATCTGGATCAAGACAAGGTCGTTTGGGATGTGGGGCATCAGGCCTATCCGCACAAATTAATCACTGGACGCTATGGAAGCTTCGACTCCCTACGTCAGCAGGGAGGAGTTGCCGGATATCTCAAGAGAGCGGAAAGTCGTTTTGATCATTTCGGTGCAGGCCACGCCAGCACATCCATCTCTGCAGCCCTCGGAATGGCAATTGCCCGTGATCGGCAAGGTCTTAACTACAAATGCGTTGCCGTGATTGGTGATGGGGCCCTTACCGGTGGCATGGCCTTAGAGGCGATCAACCATGCCGGCCATCTTCCATCCACTCCACTACTCGTTGTTTTAAATGACAACGACATGTCGATTTCTCCACCTGTTGGCGCTCTCTCGACCTATCTCAACCGGATGCGATTGAGCCCGCCTCTTCAATTTATATCTGGAAGCGTTGAGGAAAGCGTGCGTCATCTTCCCTTTATGGGGGGAGAGATACCACCGGAGCTGAATCGTCTCAAAGAGAGCATGCGCCGACTGGCTGTTCCAAAAGTTGGTGCCGTTTTTGAGGAGCTTGGATTCACCTACATGGGTCCGATCGATGGCCATGACATGGCTGAAATGACTCGAACGTTCCAATCCGCTCATCGCGTGGGTGGTCCGGTCATGGTTCATGTTGTTACAAAAAAAGGGAAGGGGTATCCCTACGCAGAAGCCGATCAAGTCGGCTACCACGCGCAGTCAGCTTTCAACCTCAATACCGGTAAAGCAAGGCCCAGCAAAACTCCAAAACCACCGAGCTACAGCAAGGTGTTTGGACAAACCCTTGTCAAACTTTGCGAACAGAATCCAAAGGTTGTTGGGATCACAGCCGCCATGGCGACTGGAACTGGCCTGGATATCCTGCAAAAAGCACTCCCCGACCAATACATCGACGTTGGCATTGCTGAGCAGCATGCCGTCACCCTGTCCGCTGGCATGGCTTGCGATGGGCTGAGGCCAGTTGTGGCGATCTACAGCACGTTTTTACAGAGGGCCTTCGATCAGCTCATCCACGATGTAGGGATTCAAAAACTTCCGGTGACGTTTGTTCTAGATAGGGCGGGCATTGTCGGAGCCGATGGTCCAACGCACCAAGGCCAATACGACATCAGCTACATGCGTGCGATTCCTAATTTCACCGTGATGGCACCTAAAGATGAGGCGGAGCTGCAGAGGATGTTGGTGACTTGCCTCAACCACGATGGACCAACAGCTCTGAGAATTCCTCGCGGTCCAGGTGAAGGTGTGCCATTGATGGAGGAAGGCTGGGAGGCCCTCCCGATTGGCTGTGGTGAAGTCGTACGTGAAGGCAATGATGTCTTGATCGTTGCCTATGGAGCCATGGTGCCAAAGGCAGTGGCTACGGCGAAATGTTTAGCAGCAGTTGGCGTTGAGGTTGCTGTGATTAATGCCCGATATTTACGTCCCCTGGATGAAGCACTCATTCATCCCATGGCCAAGCAGATCGGAAAGATTGTCACGATGGAGGAGGGAGCATTAGCTGGCGGCTTCGGCTCAGCTGTTCTTGAATCGCTCCAGGAGAAAGGGCTAGCGATTCCCATGCTTCGCATTGGCATTCCTGACCGGCTGGTGGATCACGCAACTCCCCAGCAAAGTTTTGAAGCCTTGGGTTTGACACCGGATCAAATGGCAGTCCGGATCAAGCAGCATTTCCTGCTTGCAACAACAGGTTCTCTCACCCTCGAGCAGAAAGCACCAGCTGAGGTGTCCTCAGCTGGCTGAAGTTAAGTTGATTCAGCTGGTGCAGCACTGCTGCAACAGCTGAACTCATGCATCGAGGGAATTTTAAAGAACGCCTCGGGCTGCGAGTCCCTGGATCGCGCCAAAGCCAATGATGTGACCCAGGCTTGTGGTGGCGAGCATGCTGCCGTGACTCATACCCCCAAAGAAATTGGAGCCGGGCAGCTTGAGACCGACGTCTTGATGCTTAATCGTGGCTTTGCCAATCCCGATGGCAATGACATTGCAGATCACCATCACAAGGGCAACCTTGGGTGACCAGGAAAGAGTGGCTGGAGCTATAGCCAGAAGAGGAGTAAACATGCAACGCAACAAGCGACACCTCATCTTCCGATTTCAACGCCCCAAGATCTCCTCCTCGTAAGAGTTATTCACTGGCTCTTGCGGCTTCGATCGAAGCAGCCCGGCAACAATGCAGGCATTGCTCAAGGTGAGAAAGGCTTCAGCGCCACCATGAAGCCAATCCACAGCCACCAGTTCAGAGTCGTATCGAACGAGGGCAAACACCGCAGCAGCAATGGTGACAGCAACAAACAAGAGGGTGAGCTGAAACCCGAGAACGGTCAATTTTGGAAGCTGCTTGCTGCGCCCTAGGTGATACAAAAACACCAAATAAGGGAGTAAGGACAGGGCAAAGAGGGGGGCAGGGTCAAAATTCGATGTCATCCCTTCACCATGGCGTCGCGTTGCAGATTCCAGGCAGCAAAGGCCAACGTGACATTCCCAAGCAGGGTTGTGCTGGCTTGCAGAGTCACGAGCCAACGAAGGCTCTCGGAATTGTCATAGAGGTGCCAAGTGCATGCAGCCATGGCACTGATCAAGGCAGGAATCATTGCTGCGGAGAGCCAGATCATGCTCGTTTGAGAGCGCAGTGAACCGCGCTTAGCGATCAACACCATCGCTAACAGCCACTCAAAAACAGAAGCCACATGAATCCACCATGTACCGAGCGAAAGGGCATGCATGCATCACAACCAAGCGATTCACCAACGTAGGCGCCCTAAGCGCGGATAATGAATGCACCCCTGGTGTTCTGAATGTCTGGCCCGGCTCCGTCTTCATCGCCGAGGGGCATTCTCCTCTGTGGCTATTACGGAGAGCACAACCTGGGAGACGACGCCCTTCTTGAAGTCTTGAACAAACAGTTGCCCCGAGGATGGCAACCGTGGATTACTGCCCATGACCCGTCAGCTGTTCAAACGATCGTTCCCAATGGAACGGTGGTGAACAGGAGGTCGTTGAAAAGCGTCCTGTACAGCCTCAAACATGTGCAAGTGGTGGTGCTAGGCGGCGGCAGCCTGCTCCAAGACAGCACAAGTTTTCGAAGTCTTGTTTATTACATGATTTTGATTGTTGTGTCACGAATCAAACGCAAGCCAGTGTTGCTATGGGGACAAGGTCTTGGTCCTCTGAAGCATCCATGGAGCCGCTATCTGGTGGGTCGAGTTCTTAACAGAACTAGATCAATTACCTGGAGAGATAGTGCATCGATGCAACTAGCCAAACGCATCGGAATCAAAACGTCGATGTCAGAGGCTCCTGATCCAGTGTGGACCCATCAGACAAATGATTATCAGGGAGGAGGAAATATTGTGCTGTGTTGGCGACCAACGCGTTTGTTAACAGCAAGTGGATGGTCACTCTTGCTAGGAGCCGTGGATCAGCTGAGAGAAAGCACAGGACTCTCGGTGACTTGGTTCGCTTTTCATGCCAATCAAGATGCCAATTTGCTAAAAACACTGAACGAGCAAGGATTAGTGCCTCATGGACTCGAAGCAAATTCAAGCACAATCATCGCAAAGAATATTGAACATGCGCAAAACATATTTAGTGATGCAAGCCTGGTCATTGCGATGCGATTGCACGCTCTTATCCTATCAATTGTCAGTCAATGCCCAACCGTAGGACTTAGTTATGATCCAAAAGTAGAGGCTGCTGCACGAACAGCAGGCGTGCCATGGCTTGATTTAACCCACCTGCCAAATCTTGAAAGGGTGGTATTGCAATGGAAAGAATGTATGTCACATTCGCCTGCAACGTCACGGCTTCAAAGAATCCGTCAACAAGCCTACGAACATGAAAGAGCACTAAGATCTTCACTAAAAGAGCTATAAACAAGAAATCAAATATGATGTGAATAAATTATATTCACATCAAACATGTAAAACGAACACAATCGGGAATATGAATCGGTCCATGCTTATGGAAGACGATGGCCACTTTCTAGAGCAAAATGATGCTCATCGGAAACATCCCATGAAACGTGAGGTGCTTCAGGAATATCAACAGCCGTCGAGCAAGACAATCTCAAGAAACCTTCAGGCGAATCAAGATAAAGAAGCTGAGAACTTCCTAGCCATTCACGAGCGGTTATTTTGCAAGGGAGACCCTCCTTAGCAAAGAAAAGAGACTCTGGCCTTACGGCACAAATAACACCATTCTTAGGCCGTAAACAATTAATTTGAGGGCGTCCAATAAATTTGGCAATAAATAAAGTTTCGGGATGATGATAGAGATCTTCAGGGGTCGCAACCTGTTGAATTTTCCCGGAATGCAACACGGCAATACGGTCAGCAATCGCCATCGCTTCATGCTGGTCGTGGGTGACATGTATTACAGGTTTTTGCCGGTCGAGCACAAGTCGACGAAGCTCTGGCCTCAATTCCTCGCGCAGTTGGGCATCTAAATTACTCATGGGCTCATCGAGCAAATACACATCTGGATCGCGCAACAAAGCTCTTGCTAATGCCACCCGTTGCCTTTGACCTCCAGACAGCTCAGCCGGCAAAACATTTGCTCGATCTTGCAACTGCACAAGTTCAAGCATTGCTTGAATACGTTGTTGCCGGTCGAATGGACGAACTCCTCTTACCCGCAGGCCTAGTTCCAAATTGGCAAAGACACTCAAATGTGGAAGCAAGGCATAACTTTGAAAAACCATTCCAACAGCTCTCTTTGCGGCAGAAGAATGCGTTACGTTTGCCTCATTGAGAATAATCTCACCTTCAGAGACTGGATCCAGCCCAGCAATCAGCCTCAAAGTACTACTCTTCCC
Source organism: Synechococcus sp. PROS-9-1 (assembly GCF_014279775.1). Classification (NCBI taxonomy): domain Bacteria; kingdom Bacillati; phylum Cyanobacteriota; class Cyanophyceae; order Synechococcales; family Synechococcaceae; genus Synechococcus; species Synechococcus sp. PROS-9-1. The sequence goes on along the minus strand of NZ_CP047961.1, from coordinate 1,118,077 downwards.
ACATCCAGAAGGACCCACTAATGCAACACATTCACCATCTTCAACTTGAAGATTGAGATGCCTGACAATCCAATGTTGACCAACACTACGACCTAAATTTTGAATTTGAAGAGTCATCCTTTTACTGCTCCACTAGTAAGACCAGAAACAATTGGTTTTTGGAAGATTAAAACAAGTAAGACCAAGGGAATCGATCCAAGTACGGTAGCTGCTGCATAGGCTCCATAGGGAACAGAATAAATAGATGAACCTGCAATTCTTGCCATCGCAACAGGTAAAGTTAATTTGTTTGAATCACTAATCCAAGTTAAAGCAATTGGATACTCATTCCAAGAAAAAAGGAATACAAGGATTGCAGTACTAGCTGTAGCAGGTGATATCAGTGGGATCAAAATCCAACGAAATCGTTGAAAAAGAGAAAGACCTTCTAGCTTTGCAGCATCTTCTAATTCAGGTGGAAGATCATTAAATGCGCTATTGAGCAAAAGGATCGCAAGAGGTTGAGATAGAGCTGCGTAAGGAAGGCTTAAAGCCAAGAGTTGATTACCCAGATTTAATGCACGGGCTAATTCAAGCAAAGCCAAGAACAATAATACATAAGGGAATAATGCTGCACCAACGAGTGCCAAACGAGTGAGAACCGACAATTGTCTCGGAATTCGATTCAGAGCATAGGCAGCAGGGAGTGCAAGCACCAAGCATAGAAATGTGCTTGTTGCTCCTACAATCAAACTATTAATGAGATACCGCCAAAATGATGGATTGGCATTGAGAACATTTTGGTAGTGAATTAATGTCCAACGATGGTCGTTGGAGACGAAGGGTTGAATCAGCGCTTGATCACTACAAAAGGACGTATAAACCTGCCATAGCAATGGACCTAATGACCATAATAAAAGAAGAGCAATCAGAAAACGACGATTCATGATTTAATGACTCCTCTGGATTCTGAATGGGTAGGAATAAGAATTTGCAAACCGATCCAGGCAATTAAACAAATCACACTGATGAGTAAAAAACTTCCCATAATGATAGTGGAACTGTATCCAAAGTCTAAAAATCTCAGTGCATTCCAATAAGCATATAAAGCAACACTTTCGGTACTACTGGCAGGACCACCTCCCGTGAGAACTTGAATTAAATCAAAGACTCCGAATGCTTGAGCCAGTCTAAATAATAAGGCAAGAAGAATATATGGTCGCAGCAACGGAAGCGTGATTCGTCGTAAACAGATGAGGGGATTACCACCTTCTAGTCGTACTGCTTCATAAAGGTCAACGGGAATCGTCTGTAACCCAGCCAACAGAATTAATGCTGCAAATGGCGTTGTTTTCCAAACATCTGCCCATACCGTGGCCATCCATGTAAGGTTAGGGTCTCCGAGAATATTTAGTGAACCAATGCCAACCAAGTTGGTAAAATAATCAATAGGACCATAAGGTGTATTGAAGATCCAACGCCAACCAAGCGCCATCACCGTGGTTGGTAAGGCCCAAGGGATCAAGGCCAGGGTGCGAACGAGATCTCGTCCACGCCAGCGCTGATCCAAAAGCAGAGCGATAATCAGAGCAAGAAAGAGCTCAAGTCCAACAGAGGCTCCAGCAAAACGTAGTGTTTGGCCAAGATCTTGCCAATAGCGTTGATCCTGCACCAAGCGCAGCCAATTCGCACTACCATTCGGAATGGCAATTAAGCCAGTCATCACGGAGTCGGCATGGAAACTCAGCCACGCATAACGAAATAAGGGGCCAACAAAAACAACTAGAAGAAAAAGTAGTGATGGTAATAGCAGAAAGACAGTCACAATTTCTCACCTGCTGAGATCAGGATTTGATTGGTGTGTGAGGTAGCTACATTCATCCCATCCTTTGGAGTCGTCTCACGGGTAAGAATGCTACTAAGTTGGCGAGTTAAGACATCACTAATTTGAGCATACAAGGGTGTTTCAGGCCTCGCCTTAACAACTTTTAGGGCTTGGCCAAATTCCGCCAAGATTGGTTTATCTTGTAGTAGTTGAGGATCATCAAAAACACTTTGTTGTGTTGGTGTATAGCCATGCTTCAGAAATAGCTGCTTTTGTGATGACTCATTTGTTAGAAAACGGATCGCTTCGATCGAGGCATTCACATGCGCAGATCCTTTTAGAACCGTAAGCCCCCAGCTTCCAAGAGTGGCAGTGGAGTGACCAGGCCTAGCCACCATGGTGGTAATACCAACATTCCCTTTTACGGCGCTATCTAATTTTTGAAGTTCAGTCCATGCGTAGGGCCAGTTGCGCATGAATGCGGCATCTCCAACCTTGAAACTCTGTAAAGCCTCAGGTTCAGCATAATTTGTGACTGCGTTTGGGCTGACCCCTTGATCAATTAGTTCCTGCAGCCAAGCTGCTGCTTGCACGCCTGGATCTAAATCTAATCCAATGTGATTGTTATTAGGTTGTAACCAATCACCCCCAAAACCATCAATCATTTCTAAATAGACACAACTAAGACCCTCATACTGACGGCCTTGCCAAACATAACCCCAATCAACTTTTCGATCCTTTTGTAAGGATTGACTAACTAAGACTAATTCTTCTGGGGTTTCTGGTGGTTGCTCCATCAGGTCAGTTCTGTAATAGAGCAAACCCATATCTGCAGTCAGCGGCCAACGATAAAGATGCCCGTCATATGAGTTCCCCTCCCGTGCTCCTATCGCCAGAGCATGCACATCCTTTTCATTGAAAAAATCCTCTAAGGGTTCCATCCAACCAGCTGCCGCATACTTTGGTAGCCAAGTGACATCCATGAGTAAGCCATCAAATGGTGCATTACCTAATAGCAAACTACTGATCGCTAAATCAGACATTGCTTCTGTTTCCAATGGCCCCCTAACAACTTTCAGGTTGATTTCACCACGATGCTCTTGATTAAATTGCTTAACCAAATCTCGAGTAGCATCTGCAAAGGGAGCCGCCATCAAAAACGTAACTGATTCAATTGTTCTTGCCCGTACAAGGCCAAAACCAGCACTACAAATTAAAACAGCGAATAAGGAAGCAAAAATTCTTCTAATAAATGTACTCTGCTTCATGACTAATCACTTTTCCGACCTTCAAGAGCATCCATTTGTTCGCTAACCCAATCACTCACGGTGAAGCTCTCAACAGCACTACTCATCCTCGTCATTCTTTTAATTTGTTCGTCTTGAGGCATTTCCAATGCCCTTTCAATCGCCTCATCCATCTGCCGATGTGAATAAGGATTGGTCAGAATTGCACCATCAAGAACAACGGAAGCACCTGTAAACTCTGAGAGCACTAAAACACCACCTCGATCCTTACGAGCAGCAGCATATTCCTTAGCGACCAAATTCAATCCATCGCGAAGAGGTGTAATCCAACAGATATCTGAACGAGTAAACCAAGCAACCATTTCTTCATAAGGTATGCGTCGTGTGGAGAAACGTATTGGAACCCAATCAATCAAACTAAATCGTCCGTTGATACGCCCTGCAGTTTCTTCGATCGTACGTTGCGTATCTTCGTAGATTTTCATCCCACTTGCAGCTGCTACACAAGCGAGCATTAGAACAACTTTTCCATGCCAATCGGGGCGATGTTCTAGTAAACGTTCAAAGGCAAGCAGGAGCTCTTCATTGCCCTTGGTGTAATCCACACGGCTCGCAGAAAGGATTAGTTTCCTACCTTTCTTAGTGTCGTCATCAATCTGATCAGCTAATTCTTGAACATCAGCCCGAGCTGCGAGTTCTTGGATAACATCTGGCGATGTTCCAACAGGAGAAGACAATAGTTGAATCTTTCGGCCCTTGTAATGCAAACAAGGGGTTTCTGAGGGCTCCGTTAAAGCAGAACCGGTTGAGACAAATCTTGAATTAACAGGTTGCTTTGAACCTTTTTCTGCACCTAATAAACAGTTTGCCGCTCTCGCAAAGTTTTCGGTATAACGTGGAATATGAAACCCCACGACATCACAGGATAAAAGGCTCTCGAGGATTTGCTCGCGCCAAGGCAAAATAGCAAACACATCATTTCCAGGGAAGGGTGTGTGATGAAAGAAAGCAATCTTTAGGTCAGGCCTTAATTCCCTTATATAGCCAGGAACAAGCCACAAGTTGTAGTCATGAATCCAAACGGTTGCTGCTTCGGCGGCCTGGTGACAAGCGGCTTTTGCAAAACGAAGATTAACTTCTTCGAAAATACCCCAGTCGGCATTGTTAACATTAAAATGGGTTGGAAAGGTATGAAGTATTGGCCAGAAAGACTCTTTTGAGGTTACATGATAAAAACTTGATATTTGATTCTCTTCTAATGGAATTCTGCACAAAGTAAATGGCTTCGGATCAGACATCGAGATGCTTTCATCCATCGCATCTTCAATTTTATCTACTTTCCTCCAAGCAATCCAAGTACCATTTTCTCGCGTTCGAAATAAATTTCTTAGGGTCGGAATAATTCCATTTGGGCTTTTCTGGTCGCACCAAACCCTATTGCCATTTTCATCTTTTCCTTCATCAAATGGTGTGCGATGGTACAGAAGAATGAACGGACTTTGTCCCTTTGTGACCGCCATGCTTCACCTCTCTTTCCTGGCTCTACCGAACCATGGTCAACATCCCATCTCTAACACGCGCTGGTGACTCAACCGGTCTGTAACTCTTTGAGGCGGCTTAGTACCTCGTTGGCATGCCCAACGGGACGAACCCCTGTCCAAACAGCTTGAAGCACGGACTGTGGATCGATGAGGAACGTATGCCGCATCGAATATGGCGCCATCCAGGAACCGTAAGCCTTGCTTACAAGACCATCCGGGTCGGAGAGCAAGGGAAACTTCAACTCTTCAGAGCTACAAAACGACTCATGATCGCTAACTGAGTCTGCACTGATGGCAAGAACCTCTGCTCCTTGCTTTTGGAACGCTGGCAATGCTTCCTGAAAGCCATGGGCTTCGATCGTGCAACCAGAGGTGAAATCTCTCGGATAAAAGTAAACGACCAGCCAACGTCCCTGAAGGTTGCCGAGATTCCAATGCTTTTGCTCTGGATTGACACTACTGAACCCGAGAAGATCAAAATCTGGGGCTTTTATTCCGATCTCAGGGGATGTACCACCTAGCGCCCTTACACGAGCAGGCGTCAATAAAAAAATCCCTGCTCCCAGAACTGCAGTCTGGAGTAGGGATCGTCTTTTCATGAAACTGCTGTCAGTTTCTAAATTCTAAAGAGGTTCAGAGCTTTGCGAGGTTCACTCCCAGTGACCGTGCATAGGCACCCAACCCTTTTTTCTGGATGGTCTTGAGTGCACGTGTCGTGATGCGAATGTTGATCCAACGTTTCCCCTCAGCCCACCACAGACGTCGCTGCTGCAGGTTGGCCTGCTGCAGCTTTTTGGTACGTATATGCGAGTGGCTCACAGCCATGCCGTTGTTGGCACGAGTACCTGTGAGCTGACATACCCGTGACATAACGGCGTCCTTAAGAAAGCGATGGCCATTGGCCGATGGCTCATATTAGCAAAGGGTCTGATCAGAAGCCCCGTTCCATCAAGCGAGACATCAGCTGCATATTGTTGGTTTGGAAACTCGCAAGTTCCTTGGGATCTAAGCCTCCCACGGACAGCTTTGCTGTTTCATAAAGATGTTGGGCCAGGTCTCGTGCAAGTACTTCGCTAGGAGATTGACCAACATCGCCAACGATGACACCCCCGGCTTGAAGCTTGAGCAGACCTTCCACAAGGGGGTGCTTTTGATTCACGAGCAAGACGTGATAATCAGGCAAACCTGGCAGCCGCTGGTCCATCAACGCACCGATATCGTTCATACGACGCATTTGTTCTGGAAGCAAAATCAGGGCAGCAGGTCCTTCTGAGCCAGATTTGAGGGATTGAACTTGAATCGTTACTTTATCGTTAGATAATGCATCTTTGATCAATTTTCGCAAGCTTTCACTTTTGGTCTCTCCATCACCATCACTTAATTCAGGTGTTTCTTCCTTAAGCGAAGCATCCAACTCAGCATCAACACGCTGAAATTTTAATTCGTCGTGTCGTGATTCAAGCCAAGGGATGAATTGACTATCAATAACGGTATCGGCGTACAACACTTCTCGCTCTTGTGACGTCCATAAGTTGAGTGCTGCTGATTGTGAAACTTCGTCAGTGCAATACAAAATGATCTTTTCATCATCAGGCAGACGGCGACGGTACCCATCAAGAGTTGTGAAATTGCGCTCACCTCCTCCAATTGGATCCGGATTATCGTCAGTGGAGATGGGTGCGCTGGTGGCAAACATCACTAACTCTTCCACTTGCTCAGCAAACTTGTCATCTTCCATGGCACCGATTTTCACGAACGGTGCTAAAGACTCCCAAGCTTCTGTATAGGCTTGTGCATCGTCTTTTTTAAGACTGCGAAGACGGTCTGAAACTTTCTTGGCAACAAAATTTCCAATGGAGCGCACACGGCGATCGGTCTGAAGCGCACTTCTGCTCACATTTAATGGAATATCAGGTGAGTCAATCACTCCTCTTAAAGGGAGAAGATAGCGGGGGACCACTTCCTTGATTGAATCGCTAACAAATACTTGATTACAGTAGAGCTTGATTTCTCCTTTCTCCCAATCAGCTCTACCCGTTTGCTTGGGGAAGAAGAGTATTCCTTGCAAATTGTACGGGTAATCTGTATTCAAATGGACCCAAAGCAAGGGATCACCTTGGAATGGATAAAGATAATGATAAAGATCAATATAATCTTGATCCGAAAGCTCTCGAGCACTCTTACGCCATGGAGCTACCATCTTATTAATTGTTTCTCCTTCAAGCTGCACAGGTACTGACATAAAATCGCAGTACGTATTGATAAGCGTGCGAATTCTTGCTGGCTCTATATATTCTAATTCTTCTTCCATGAGATGCAGGATGACATCTGTTCCTGCATCAACTCGCTCTGCGCTAGTCAGGTTGAAATTGGGCGACCCGTCGCAGGACCAAAGAACCGCTTCATGGTCAGGCTTGGCAGATTTGGTGAGCAGTTCAACGCGCGCCGCCACCATAAAGCTCGAATAAAAACCTAAACCGAAGTGGCCGATGATGGCATCATCTTCTTGCTTGTATTTCTCGAGAAAGTCTTCAGCGCTAGAAAAAGCCACTTGATTGATATACCGCTTAACCTCATCAGCCGTCATACCAATTCCGTTGTCGGAAATGGTGAGAGTTTTGGCCTCGCGGTCTACATGAATTTTAATTGTGCCATCGTCTCCTTCGCTGCAATCGCCAGCCATAGCAGCCATTCTCCGCTTGCTGATGGCATCAACGCCATTGCTAACAAGCTCTCGCAGAAAGACCTCATGGCCGGAGTAGACAGCCTTTTTAATGATTGGAAAAATATTCTCGGTGTGGATCTGAATTTGACCCTGCTCGTCCAACACCGACATGACAGCAACTTGAAAAACTCAATTTTAGAGAAACAACCCATCCGGGCACAACAGCCTGCTGAGGGGGTTCTCCGAACCTTTTCAAAGCTTTGTGCTCGTTTGAATGCGTAGATATCAACAACGAGGTAACCCCCATAGGGACCATGCTCTTGTATGCAAGAAAATCTCTGCACAACGTAAAAGGGATTAATCATCCCTCATTCGATTCATTCAAATAATCATAAAGATAACAAAATAAAGTTCTATTATTAACTATTTGATCACAACTTTCGGTTATCCGATCAATTGAAGATCATCGGACATCAGCCAGGCTGTTGTAGGTCAGCTCGCTCCTCAGGAAGGATGGCGTTTGCTACTGGGCAAACCTGGAGACAAATGCCACAGTCAATGCAGGTATCGAAATCAATCCAATAAAAATCGGTCCCTTTTTTGTTTTTCCCACGTCCTGGGTTGATGCAGGCAACGGGACAAGCATCGACACAGTCAGCAACGCCCTCGCAGATGTCGGTGACGATCGTGTGTGCCATAGCGGTGGTTGTCTGTCATTGGCAATCTAGTCAGAGAGCCAGTCGATGGTGTTGCATCGCGAAGACTTGAGACGTTGCTCAGCTTCTTCACGATTGCAACAAGGCCTGAGATCACATTGAGCAACCTGCCCTTGTGCATGCCAGCTCGTCTGTTTCCTCAACGCCTTTTCAAGACATGAATCATTGCTCCAGCAAATTAAAACACTCGATTCATTTTTGGCATTCTCGGAACTAGAGCCAGGAAGGTTACGAATATCGTCGAGGCAAAAACTAAACCCCACCCCCGCAGCATTTGCTTCACTTTCTCCGCACCGCTCCACCAATCCGTCATAACGACCTCCACGGGCAATCACCACTGGAGCTGAAACTCCCTGACAGACCAGTTGAAACACCAAGCCGTCATAGAGCTGATGATGAGGGTGAAAGGTTGGATCCAATTGAAGTGCCAGAGATTGTTGTTGAGCAAGGGGACTGAGATGGACAAATACGCGGTTCAGATCATTGAGAACGGTTTGGGAGCCAAAGTGTTCTCCCAACAAATCAAGAATCGTCTTTGGTGTGCCCCGGCAGTCCAGGAGGTTCACTAACCGTCTCAGATCTGATGAATCAAGCCCCATCGCTTCGAGTCCGAGTCGGTCGTATTGGATTAAGCAGGTGCGGATGTCTTCGCGCATCGGTTGCTCAAATGGTGCCAAGACCAATTCCATCAACGCCGTGTGGCCGATCAGCAGTTTGGGCTGATGCTCTCCCAACAGCGAGAGAGCATTCATGGCCTCTAACAGCAGCGTTAGAAGTTCAAGTTCTGCTGCCAGATCTTTAACGCCAAAGAGCTCTACACCGCTGTGCAGTTTTTCCTCGATGCACAGCCCTCCCTCTTCTGCCGTTCGGCTTTCGAAAATGGTTCCGCAAGCACAAAGGCGCAGCGGCCTAGGCCGATCCTTCAGTCTTGTGCAGGCTGCTCTAGCAATCGACGCTGTCATCTCTGGTCGAAGACCCAGCGGGTCATCGGCTACGAGCCGAACCACGTCATGACTAGCAATCGCACCACCGGCCATCAGTGTGTCGAGCCGTTCGACCTGGGGTGGAGACACCTCGTCGTACCCCCAATGGCGATAGACCGTCGCTAACTGTTCTCTTAGATGCTGGTTTTGTTGAACTTGCTTCGGATTCAGATCTCGAGCGCCCGTGGCGGGTTGCAGGGCCATCCAGCTAGTCATCGAATCACGAACAACGATCTTATGACTGCCGAACCTCAAGCTCCATAAAGCTTGGGTGAGAAGGCGGTCACGCGAGCAAGCTCTTGTTTGAGCGGGAGATGGAGCCCTGAAGACGTTGCGAGAATCCTGCCTTCGCCCACATCGAATAAGGAGTCTTTGTAATCACCAACAACACCACCAGCGCAAGCCACCAAGGCAGCACCTGCTGCCAGGTCCCAAGGTGCCAAACCACGCTCCCAATAGCCGTCCAGTCGCCCGCTGGCCACAAAAGCAAGATCAACGGCTGCGGCCCCACCCCGCCTTACACCACGACATCGATGGGTTAGCCAACAGAACTCGGCGTAATTGTTATCGGTAACCTCATGCCTGTCGTAAGCAAATCCCGTCACGAGAAGGCTGTCCTGCAAGGTGATGCAATCACTCACATGAATGGGAGTGTCGTTGAGATAGCTCCCTTGATGGGGAGAACACCAATAGGTCTCATTGAGGAACGGCACTGCCACCGAACCCAGCAGTGGTAAACCCTTCCAGATCAAGCCCACTGAAGTGGCAAAAAAGGGATATCCGTGAGCAAAATTCGTTGTGCCGTCCAGGGGATCCACGCACCAACACAACGAACCTGGAGTACCACTGGAGCCGGATTCTTCGGCAAGGATCGCAATCGTAGGAGTGTGCTCTCTTAAGTAATCAAGAACCACTTTTTCTGCGGCCACATCAGCGTTTGTGACCAAGTCGCCAATACGCCCCTTACTTTCGATGCTGCTGAGACGGCCGTAATGCTGCATCAGCACGGCAGCTCCCAGGTTTGCAGCTGTACGGGCGATCTCAGCAAGCTCTTGCTGGCTCGCTGCGTCCAGATCAGCATCGCTGGCCACCTGCCTGCAATCAAGAACTGAAGTCATCACTCCTCATCCAAAGGAAGGCCAGGACGAACCTGACCACGCCCGAAATGACGTCCAAACTGCAGCTCATACACCTCATCCTCATCTTGTGTGACCGCCTCAAGAGGACCGATGGCTCTTGCAACGCAAAGCAACCCGTAACCCTGTTGTCTGAGCTCTTTTGAAAGTCCCATGGCCTCGGATTGATCCAGGCTTCCACTTTGAACTCTTACTGCGCAAGACGTGCAGCAACCATTACGGCATGAAAAAGGGAGCGGATCACCCTGCTGCTCAAAGCTTTGGAGGATGTACTCCCCCTCTGGAACCTGATGGGTGATCGTCCGTCCAGCCTGAGGCCAGTGAATGGTGACCGTGTGGTTTGGTCTCATATCAGGCCCTCAGGAAACGCCCTGCTACATTCTCACTTCAGCCACTGGAGAGGTGGCCGAGTGGTCGAAGGCGCAGCACTGGAAATGCTGTATAGGGGCAACTCTATCGAGGGTTCGAATCCCTCCCTCTCCGTTAGCTAAACATCCCCCTTGCGATGCAAGGGTTTTTTTTTGGAGATCATTGACAAAAAAATAATTTAAAACTGATAAAAAAGACATTTAAACTGCAAGCATGAAGAAGGTAAAACGTGAAAAATTAGAAAAAAACCAGTAAAGATATATTCGAAAGGTTGCTTAACTTATGTTTTTAGGACTATATCTAAAAACTTATCCAGCCAAGACAATCATCCAAAGCGACCTGAAACGTAATCCTGGGTAGCCTTCTGCGCAGGAGAATTAAAGATTTTATTTGTTTCATTGAATTCAACGAGATAACCTACTTTGCCTGAACCCCCTTCAACCGCTTCAGCATTGAAGAAAGCTGTCATATCACTCACACGTGAGGCCTGCTGCATGTTGTGAGTCACGATCACAATCGTGAAAGTCTTCTTGAGCTCATGGATCGTTTCCTCAATCTTCAGGGTAGAGATGGGATCAAGAGCAGAGCATGGTTCATCCATCAGGATCACTTCAGGCTCAATCGCGATGGTGCGTGCAATACAAAGACGCTGCTGTTGACCACCAGAAAGTGAGTTGCCACTTTCTTTGAGTTTATCTTTGCATTCATCCCATACTGCTGCCTGACGCAGTGACCTCTCCACTAATTCATCCATATCGCCGTTATAGCCATTAATACGTGCACCAAAAGCTATATTTTCATAAATGCTCTTTGGAAAAGGATTCGGTTGTTGAAAAACCATCCCGATACGTCGGCGTACTTCAACTGGATCAACATCGGGAGAATATAAATCAGCACCTTCAAACAGAATTCTTCCTTTGAGAGAACATCCCTCAATCAAATCGTTCATCCGATTAATGGCTCGTAGGACTGTGGACTTTCCACACCCCGAGGGTCCAATAAAAGCTGTTACTTGACCTCTCGGTATATCACAAAATACATTCTTTAAGGCCTCGAAGGAGCCATAGCTGATTGTTGTATTTTGAATAGATACACAAGTTTCAAGCTTTTGATTGGCTAACTCTGTCGATTCTGTAAAAGTCATTGGTATGAAAAATTAAGTGTAGGAAATTAGATTTGTTTGAAAATGTTTATGATAGAAGTCATTAGCTCGAGACTCTCCGTCCAAGCCATCGAGCAAAGAGATTGAGAGCCAATATGAACATAACAAGAATAAAGGACGCTGCCCAAGCGAGTTCATTTTGAACTTCATAAGGCTGAGCAGCAAAATTATAAATTAAAACAGATAACGTTGCAATAGGATCAAAGATCCCATTCGGCCAAAATGGTGAGAAAAGCGCTGTAAATATTAAAGGTGCAGTTTCACCCGATGCTCTCGCGATCGCCAACACCACTCCAGTTGCTATTGGTGTGAAAGCTTTAGGGAGAGTGATTTGAGTCACTGTCACAAAACGAGATGCACCAACTCCAAGGGCAGCACGCCTTAGGTCGTTAGAAACAAGTTTCAAGCCTTCATCTGTTGTCTTGACCACAGTGGGAAGCATCAATACAGAAAGAGCAGTTCCTCCTGCTATCGCGCTAAAGGTATTGCCAAAAATGATTCGAGTAGAAACAATCACTCCGTAAACAAAAACACCAGCAATAATTGATGGGACGCCAGCAAGAACGTTGGTTCCAAAACGAATGAATTGAGAAAATCCTCGGCCGGTAGAATATTCTGCCAAGTAGATTCCACCACCTACACCTATAGGAATCGCGATCATTGCCGCAATTATGGTGACAATGATACTTCCAAGAATTGCATTGGCAATTCCTCCATCTTCAACACCTGGTGGCGGCGGGAGCTTGGTGAAAAGGTCCAAGTTAAATGTTGATATTCCTTTTATTACAAGATAAGCAAGCACCGCAATCAGTGGCAAAACACACACAAGTGAAAACAATCCAGCCAAAATCGATAAAGCCTGACTGCCAATATTTCGTTTTAGCCAACTCTTATAGTTGAGGTCAGGGGTTCCTGTTGCTGACTTGGCGACTGAGGGATAATTCATGAATCAATACTTTAAACTTAAGCGTTTTACAAGCCATTGAGCAGCAATATTGACAATTAATGTCAATACCATTAAAACAAAAGCTGCATACATTAGTGAGGATAATTGTGATATGTCTGCCTCGCCAAACTGATTAGCAAGCATGGCTGAAATTGTATTTCCTGGAGCCAACAATGACCAATTAAAAACGTTGGAGTTTCCGATAATCATGGTGACAGCCATGGTTTCCCCCATTGCTCGTCCTAGGGCGAGCATCACTCCACCAATAATTCCTGAAATGGCCGCAGGCAGGATGATATTGAGAATTGCGCCCCAGCGTGTTGCGCCAACTCCATAGGCGGCTTGGCGGAGTTCAAGAGGTACTTGGTTTAAAGAATCACGGGAAATTGCAGTAATGATCGGTAAAATCATCACAACCAGAATCAAGATCGCAGGTGCCATTCCTGGACCCAAAGGCTCACTGCTAAAAATAGGAATCCATCCAAAATCCTCATATAAGAGCATAAGAAAAGGTCGGATAAGCGGTTCTAAAATAAAAATTGCCCACAAGCCTAAAACGACTGATGGAATAGATGCCAAAAGCTCCACCATTAATCCAATAACGTTTCTAATCTTCTTCGGAATGATGTTTTCGGTGATGAATATTGCAGTGCCCACACCCAAAGGAATGGCAATAACTAGTGCCAGAAGAGAACTGACGAGCGTTCCATAAATCGCCGTGAAGGCACCGTATTCGTCATCAACAGGGTTCCAGTTGGACGTGATTAAAAAATTCAGTCCGTAGCGCCCCATCGAGTCCAAGGATCCCCAAAACACAACCACAAGAATGGAGATGAGAACAAGCGCAACCATGGAGGCCATGACCACGACAAGGTTCTTAAAGCCTTTATCCACCAGCTTTTCTGCTGTTGGTCTGTGCCTAAGAAGATATTGAGCCTTGAATTGGGCCACTCAATCAGCACATATGCAGATGAACACTAGCCTTTTCGCAATTTTTTGCTGGTAAGAGACACAACATCAACACAGGCTCGCCAGAGGAGCTTGGTGATTGGGGTTTGGACCGTTAGCTTGGAGAAACCAAATGCGCGGTTATGGGCCGGATCGTCGGAATCGACCTGGGAACCACGAACTCCGTCGTCGCCGTGCTTGAAGCGGGTCGACCGGTGGTAATTGCTAACGCGGAGGGCACGAGGACAACGCCATCTGTTGTTGGTTACACCAAAGAGGATGAACTTCTGGTTGGTCAGCCCGCCAGGCGCCAACTCGTCCTCAACCCCCGCAACACGTTTTCCAATCTCAAGCGCTTTGTTGGACGCGCCTGGGATGAGCTCGACGACAACACACTTACCGTTCCCTACACCGTGAGTGCGAACACACAGGGAAACGTTCGTGTGGCCTGTCCTCAGACCGAACGGGAATATGCCCCTGAAGAGCTTGTTTCAAGCATCTTGCGCAAGCTTGTTGATGATGCCAGCACCTACCTAGGCGAAACGGTTGATGCAGCCGTTCTCACCGTTCCGGCTTACTTCAACGATGCTCAACGTCAGGCCACTCGAGACGCGGGACGCCTTGCCGGCTTATCGATTGAACGGATTCTCAATGAGCCCACGGCTGCTGCCCTTGCCTATGGCTTTGATCGCAGTGCTGTTCGTCGTGTTCTCGTTTTCGATCTGGGTGGAGGCACCTTTGATGTTTCGCTCCTTCGGATCGCGAATGGTGTCTTCGATGTGAAGGCCACAAACGGTGACACCCAATTGGGTGGAAATGACTTTGACCAACTCATCGTGGATTGGCTTGCCGATGCCTTTCTCCAGCAACATCAAATTGATCTGCGTAGGGATCGTCAAGCGCTTCAACGTCTCACCGAAGCGGCTGAAAAAGCCAAACAAGAACTCTCAGGCGTGTCCACCACACCCATTTCCCTTCCTTTCATTGCAACCGGTCAGGAAGGACCACTTCATATCGAGACCACCCTTGATCGCAAAACATTTGAAAACCTCTGCCCTGATTTGCTTGATCGACTGCTGACGCCTGTTCAGGCCGCTCTGCGCGACTCAGGCTGGCTTGCAGAAGATGTTGACGATGTTGTGCTTGTGGGTGGCAGCACAAGGATGCCCATGGTGATGCAGCTCGTGAGGACCTTGATTCCTCATGACCCCTGTCAATCCGTCAATCCTGATGAGGTTGTGGCTGTAGGTGCAGCCGTACAGGCAGGAATCATCACCGGTGAGCTAAGAGATCTGCTGCTCAATGACGTCACACCCCTATCCCTTGGTTTGGAAACCGTGGGCGGCCTCATGAAGGTGTTGATTCCTCGAAATACGCCGATTCCAGTGCGTCAATCCGACGTTTTCAGCACCTCTGGTGCCAATCAATCCTCTGTGGAGATTCACGTTTGGCAAGGTGAGCGTCAAATGGCACAAGACAACAAGTCATTAGGCCGTTTCCGCTTATCAGGGATCCCGCCTGCACCGCGAGGTGTCCCTCAGATTCAGGTTGCTTTTGACATTGATGCCAACGGGATCCTTCAAGTGAGTGCAACAGATCGCACCACGGGGCGAAAGCAATCCGTCACGATTCAGGGGGGCTCGAACCTCAACGAAGACGAATTGCAAGCACTCCTTGCCGAAGCGGAAGCCCGTTCAGATGAAGACCGGCGCCGACGTGCTTCGATTGAGCGGCGCAATTCAGCCCTCACCTTGGTAGCGCAAGCGGAGAGACGCTTGCGTGATGCCGCCCTTGAGCTCGGTCCATACGGCGCCGAACGGCAGCAGAGGGCCGTTGAAATGGCCATGCGTGATGTTCAGGATTTGCTTGAGCAAGATGATCCTCAGCAATTAGAGATGGGCGTGAGCGGCCTTCAAGAAGCTCTCTTCGGTTTAAACCGACGCCTTTCAGCAGAACGAAGCAGCGATGCGGGGCCACTGCAGGGCATTCGCAGCACGCTTGGGACGCTTAAAGATGAACTCTTCGCAGACGATGATTGGGATGATGACCCCTGGTCCACGGGGAGTAGTCGTTCCGACGACCGTATGAGACGTGGACGTCGCGGAATCGATCCCTGGGATGATGACTTCTATCGCTGACCCCGATTATTGGTCCCTGCTGGGTCTCGATCCAGGCAGTGACGGAGATTCGCTGAAGAGTGCCTTTAGGCGTGAGGCAAGGCGCTGGCACCCTGATCTCAACGGGAACGATCGCCAGGCGGAAGAGCGCTTCAAACTCGTCAATGAGGCCTATGCCGTCCTCAGTGATCACGACAGGCGCGTTGCCTGGGAGCGACGTCGCAACGGTCGAAGTTTTAGCCAGGACCCGTTTGCTTCTGGGTTCCCGGATTTCGAGGAGTATCTATCTGTTGTTCTGGGCATCGGTGATCCTCCAGAGCCTGATCGCGCCGAATCCACTCACAATGAGGATCAAGATGAACCTGAGCGCAGACCAACCCCATCTCCCCAGCCTCCATCCCCTGTCCGCTCGCAAGACAATCTCGAAACAACGGTTGTCTTGACTCCTGATCAAGCCCTTCGTGGCACTGCGGTGAACCTGGAGCTCGCCGATGGAACGGTGATCGAAGTGGACACGCCCCCATTCGCAGGAGATGGCTGGCGCCTCCGTTTGGAGGGAGTCGCCCCAGGTGGACGGGATCATTTTTTGCAGCTGCAGGTGGTAACGGATGAGGGGTTACGCATTGATGGATTGCGTGTGCTGTACCGCTTGGAACTGTTTCCGCCGGATGCGGCCCTGGGATGCGCGGTAGACGTTCCAACGCTGTCCGGATCGGTGACCCTTCAAGTCCCCCCAGGTTCATCGAGTGGTCGCCTGTTGCGACTTCGAGAACGTGGCTTGTCTTGGAACGATCGACAAGGGGATCAGCTTGTGGAGGTGGTCATTGTGATTCCTGCCCATTTGAACGATGACGAACAAGCCTTGTACCAGAGGCTTCAGGAACTGAGCTTGGATCAGGGTCGGATCTAATCCAGGACTTTCGATGAGAGACTGAAAGCGACCTCAATCAGCTCATGCTCGTTCACGTCCTTCTTTACGACGCCGGTCAGGACAGTGAGGGCATTCATTCCCTTGAGCTCTCTGGCCAGACCGTGGTTTTGATGTTTGAAAACTGCGACGATGCCGAACGGTATGCAGGTCTTTTAGAGGCCCAAGATTTCCCAACTCCCACTGTTGAAGCTCTCGAGCAACACGAGGTGGAACTGTTCTGCACGGAGGCTGGATATGAAGCGCGACTCGTCGAAACAGGCTTCGTACCTAAATCGGATGACGAGCGCTTGATGCTCGCTCCTCCGAGTTCCAATCGTGATGTCAGTAATTGGCAAACAGAAGATCAATCGGTGGATAGTGTTCAGCCAACAAGCCCAAGTGATGGTCTGGATGATGTCCGCCGTCGCCTGGAAGGTTTGCTGTGAATCCGTCTGAAAATCGGGGCTACCTCACAACAGAGCAGTCGAACCCACGCAGCGCTGATTTGGATGTGTTGTCCACAATTGATCTGGTGAAGCTGTTCATCGATGAAGATCGCAAACCTCAATTAGCTGTTGAGGGTGCTTCAGAAGCCCTTAGCGCTGCAGTCGATGCTGTGGCATCGCGGTTAAGCAAAGGCGGGCGATTGTTTTACATCGGAGCAGGAACCTCTGGTCGTCTTGGTGTTTTGGATGCCGCTGAATGTCCCCCCACCTTTTGCAGCCCACCAGAACTGGTACAAGGTGTTTTGGCCGGAGGTGCTCCGGCCCTTTTACGCAGTTCAGAGGGACTTGAGGATCTAGACACAGCAGGCGTAGACGACCTCAAAGAACATCAATTCGGCGCTGATGATTGCTTAGTAGGCATTGCCGCTGGTGGCACCACTCCCTATGTACGGGGTGCACTTCAATACGCCGTGGATTTACAAGCCTTGGCGATTGCAATGGCCTGCGTTCCCGCAGAACAGGCGCCCATGCCCTGCCACCTGGACATCCGCTTGCTCACCGGCCCAGAACTGCTCACTGGATCAACGCGTTTGAAGGCGGGAACCGCCACAAAAATGGCACTCAACATTCTTTCCACCGGTGTGATGGTGAAATTGGGAAAGGTGTATGGAAACCGCATGGTTGATGTCGCTGCTAGCAACAGCAAACTTGTCGACCGCTCACTGAGAATTTTGACCGATCTCGTTGGCTTATCACGCGAGCAGGGGCTTCCCCTCCTCACCGAAGCCAAGGGATCGGTGAAGCGGGCTCTGGTCATGGCTGCTGGATCCATGGATCTTCAAGAATCCGAAACCCTGCTCACCAATTACAACGGCAACCTGCGCAAAGCCCTTGGCTCGATCGGAATCACTCTGAATGCAGCAGCTCATTGAGCTTGAGCGGTTGCTGGCCCCCAATAGGCACTCGTGAATAAATCCAGGCGTTGCCGGGTCGCCGCAGGAACGGCATCTGGAGGGGTCATCAAGGCATCTTTAAGGGCCTGATGAGCAGGAGAAGACGGACGTTCACGAGCTAATTTCTCCATGAGAGCGAACAGGATTGGACCTGTGGCATCGGCATTGGCTTTGAGGTTGCCAATGATCATTTCAACCGTCACAGCATCGTGCTCGGTATGCCAGCAATCAAAATCAGTCACCATGCTGAGCGAGGCATAGGCGATTTCGGCTTCTCTTGCTAAACGGGCTTCGGTGTGATTTGTCATGCCAATCACATCACAACCCCAGGTGCGATACATCTCGCTTTCAGCTCTCGTTGAGAACGCCGGACCTTCCATGCACAGATAGGTGCCACCACGATGCAGCCGATGTCCCGATGGCATTTCGGTGGATGCTGCAGTTGCAAGCAAATCACTCAATCGCTCGCAAAAGGGATCAGCAAGACTGACGTGAGCAACGCAGCCATCGCCAAAGAAGGATTGAGGCCTCTGCATCGTTCTGTCGATGAACTGGTTGGGAACAACCATGTCGCGAGGGCGCAGATGTTCCTGAAGAGATCCCACGGCTGAAACTGAGATCAACCAGCGGACTCCTAAGGACCTCATGGCCCAGAGATTGGCTCGATAGGGAACTTCGCTTGGCAGCAGGTGATGCGAGCGTCCATGGCGGGCAAGAAACACCACCTCAACTCCATTCAATTGGCCGACTCGCAAACAATCAGAAGGAACACCAAATGGTGTATCCAACGTGACCTCTTCAACGGATTCGAGTCCATCGATCGCATACAAACCACTACCACCAATCACACCAACGCGAGCGTCTTGGAGGGAGGAGTGGAGTGTGGTCATGGTGAAAAGCGGGCGTGCATTGACACTCATCTTGCTCGCTTGCCTAAGATCGTTTTTTGCCTTTGGTGCCTTGACGACAGTCCTGATGAAAACGGATGCCGGCCAGATCAAGCTGGAAATGTTCGATCAAGATGCGCCGAACACCGTCGCCAATTTTGTGAAACTCGCGCGGGAAGGGTTTTACGACGGTCTTGCCTTCCATCGCGTCATTGACGGTTTTATGGCTCAGGGTGGATGCCCCAATAGCCGTGAAGGCGCAAAAGGAATGCCTGGAACAGGCGGTCCTGGCTACATGATCAATTGCGAGATCAACAGCAAAAAGCATGCCCCGGGCATTCTTTCGATGGCCCATGCCGGTAAGAACACGGGCGGAAGCCAATTCTTCATCGTCCATGAAGCTCAGCCGCACCTCGATGGTGTTCACACCGTGTTTGGGCAAACCGGCGACATGGATGTTGTTCTCGCCTTGAAAAATGGCAGTCGCATTGAAAGCGTCACCGTGACCGACTGATCCGTCAGGACCAGTGAATCAAAATCGGCTGGTCAGATTGGTCTGACCAGCCATTTTTTTTGTGATTCAGCAGAGAAGCCAAGTCCCTGTCTTCACGATTAAGTTGCAAGGAAGGATGGAGACGCTGTTCCGCTTTTGCCGTTTTCAAGAGCCCGAGCCTTTTTGTTTCCGTCCAAGAGGCCAAAGATTTGAGAAATAGCTCAATCGCAGTGATGTCGCCTGACACAGTCCAAACAAATTGAGGACGCTCCCAAAGCGCAAGCAGTCTTGGTGTTTGTTCTGGTTGCAAAGTAAGACTTAATTTTGATGCCAGCATCTCAGCCCTATTCAAAAGATCTGGGAGCTTGGCACTGAGAGCTTCGCCACAATCCCAAGCAAGAGTTACAACATCGGCTGCACTATTTTCATTAAATAGATGTCCTAATTTATCTCTTTTTGTGGCTAGATAATTGGCATTATGGTCACCTGGGTTGATGATGAGTGGGATTCGACTCACCACTTCCAGGCCATAACCACCGAGTCCAGCAATTTTGCGAGGGTTGTTGGTCAGGAGCCTTAGGCGATGAATACCAAGATCACCAAGAATCTGTGCTCCAACTCCGTAATTTCTTAAATCAGCTCCAAATCCCAGCTTCTCGTTTGCTTCCACGGTGTCAAGGCCTCCATCTTGAAGGCTGTAAGCCTTCAACTTATTGATCAGACCAATGCCACGACCTTCTTGGCGTAAATAAACAACAACACCTTCACCTTCTTGCTCTATTTGAGACAGCGCAGCCTCAAGTTGTGGCCTGCAGTCACAACGAAGAGAACCAAAGGCATCACCCGTAAGGCACTCTGAATGCATCCGAACCAGTACAGGTTCTTGGAGTTGCCCGGGAATACCTTTCACCAGGGCAACATGCTCACTGTTGTCCAGTTCATTGCGAAATCCGATCGCCTGGAACTGTCCGAACTGACTAGGCATGACAGCCTGAGCATGGCGACGAACAAACCGCTCGTTTTGAAGCCTGTAGCTGATGAGATCTGCAATGCTGATCAGCCGTAAGCCAAATTGTTTGGCGTAGTCCTGCAGTTCTGGCAGACGAGCCATCGACCCATCGGAATTCTGTATTTCGCAAATCACCCCCGATGGGATGAGTCCTGCGAGCTGGGCGAGATCAACGGCAGCTTCTGTATGTCCAGCACGTTTGAGCACACCTCCAGAACGGGCCCTCAGCGGAAACACGTGCCCTGGACGCCGCAGATCGGATGGCTTGGCATCGGCCTGAAGCACAACCTGAATCGTGCGAGATCGGTCCTCCGCTGAAATTCCAGTCGAGACACCATGCTCAGGGCCGGCATCAATACTCACCGTGAATGCCGTTTGATTTTCATCGGTGTTGCGATCAACCATCAAGGGAAGGTCGAGGGCATCAAGACGATCACCTTCGATGGCAAGACAGATCAAGCCTCGAGCCTCTTTGGCCATGAAATTGATCTGTTCTGGCGTCGCAAACTGCGAAGCACAAATCAAATCTCCTTCGTTTTCACGGCGTTCGTCATCGACGACAACAACGCACTCGCCATTACGGATGGCGTTGAGGGCATCGGGGATGGAATCAAAGATCGGATCCATGCCCTCGGCAGCTACGGCTGAATGGCTCAGCGTTCTAGGTATCCAACAGGCTCTCATCATGATCGACGCCAGTACGATCAGCCGATCATTCCGCTCAGTTCATGGCGATCAAACGAGTTGCGGTCATCGGAGCATCCGGATATGGGGGCTTGCAAAGCCTGAGGCTGTTGCAGTCCCATCCCAATTTTGAGATCAGCCTGCTCGGCGGAGAACGCAGTGCTGGCAAACGTTGGAGCGAGCTGTGCCCGTTTTTGCCCCTACCGGATGATCCCCTGGTGGAGAGTCCTGAGCCCACAAGAATTGCTGAGCGGGCTGATGTGGCTTTGCTCAGCCTTCCGAATGGATTGGCGAGTGGCCTCGTTCCTGGACTTCTGGAACGAGGCGTTCGGGTTATCGATCTGTCTGCTGATTATCGATACCGCTCGCTCGACCAGTGGTCGAGCGTCTATGCCCAGGAGGCTCTTTCGTGCAAGCGCACGGATGCCGATCTGTGCTTAGAAGCCGTCTACGGATTACCTGAGTGGAATGCTTCTGCCATTGCAACAGCTCGATTGGTTGCTGCACCTGGCTGCTTTCCCACCGCGAGCTTGCTTCCTTTGTTGCCCTTCCTCAAGCAAGGTTTGATCGAACAGGACGGTGTGATCATCGATGCAAAGACGGGTACATCCGGTGGCGGTCGCGCTGCAAAAGAACATCTACTGCTGGCGGAAGCTTCTGAATCAATAAGTCCTTACGGCGTTGTTGGCCATCGCCACACCTCTGAAATTGAGCAGATGGCCAGTGAGGTTGCTGGATGTGGCATCCAGTTGCAGTTCACCCCCCATCTCGTTCCCATGGTGCGCGGGCTGCTCTCAACGGTGTACGCCAGATTGCGCGATCCGGGACTGACAGCCGAAGACTGCACCACAGTTCTGGATAGTTTTTATCGCCATCACACCTGCGTCACGGTGTTGCCTGTTGGAACCTACCCAGCAACCAAATGGGCCAAACACACCAATCGGGCCTTTTTATCCGTACAAGTCGACAATCGAACCGGACGTCTTGTTCTGATGAGCGCTGTTGACAACTTGATGAAAGGACAAGCCGCACAAGCCATTCAATGTCTGAACCTGATGGCAGGCCTGCCGGGCGAGACAGCTTTGCCGCTCGCTCCTTTTTATCCTTGATCTCTGTTGGTCGACAGCGCCAAGGCCTGCCGCCACTTCAATCCGGCAAGAGCAATGGCCCAGGGCAAAATGCGATGTTCCTGGGATTGAATACGCGTGGCCAAGGACGCTGGACTGTCGTCCTGAAGCACTGGAACAGCCGCCTGGGCGATAACTGGTCCGGTATCCACATCAGCCTGGACCAGATGTGCCGTGCAACCACTGATCCGCACCGACGCTTGAAGAGCTTGACCAACCGCATCGAGACCTTTGAAGCTGGGCAAAAGTGATGGGTGGATATTGAGCAATCTGTTCGGGAAAGCTTCGATCAGCACTGGAGTCACAATCCTCATCCATCCAGCCATCACAATCAGGTCCACACCCGCCTCAAGAAACGCAGTCACAAGGGCGTGATCAAGACGTTCTCTCGTCTCAAACTGACGATGATCCAATAACTGACAAGGAATGTTGAGACGTTGTGCTCTCTTCTCAGCGCCACAGCCTCGGTTGTTGACCACTAATAGGCGAATGTCGGCATGAAGCTCATTAGCAGAGATCGACTCTTGAATCGCCTCGAAATTGCTTCCGTTGCCAGAGGCCATCACTCCCAATTGCAATGCTGGCTGAAAATGTGGCCATTGCTGGATCGATGGGGAGATCAGCTCGAGACCTGAATCGAGTGCATCATCAGCACAGTGGCTAAGGTTCAAATGCGAGGGCATCATCTGCTCATGTCCCATTTGACCATCCTGCCAACCGTCATTACAGACCTCGAGCTTCTTGAGGAAACTCTGTTGGCGGAGCACTACCTCGTCCAGCGTCCAGGCCTGATCAAAGCGTTTGGCCAGGAGATGTATCCGGCTGAATTGGTGGCCACAGACAGCAGCGGGCTCCAAATGGGCTGGAGGTGGGATGACGATGGATCCTTGGCGTTGATGCTGGATCTTGGGCAAACCAGAGATTCCGCAGGCCACAAAACACATCTCAAAACCATTTTGCGGGCTTATGCCCTGAGGTCAGCCCTCCGCTCTGCAGATGGGGTCACCTTCGATCCTTCCGTCTCAACGACAGACCAGCAGGGAGCTGAGCGGGCCATGAGTTGATGGGTGGCGTCAGGATTTCGATCGATCTCTGTGAGCCTGCACGTCAGCAACTCAAGGTGAAACTCGAGTGGACACCACGAGTGCATCACCAATCCTGGCTGATGCCTAGTTGGACACCTGGGTCCTATACCGTTCGTGACCACGCACAGCATCTTCACAGTCTTCAGCTTCAGCAATCGGGTCGCGCTGTTATTACCAAGCGAGTTGCTCCTTCGTGCTGGGTGGCCGAGCTCCTGAACCTCGACCCCGTTTGCTTGACCTACACGCTGGAAGCGCGTCAGCTCACAGTTCGCACTAATCATTTAGATCCAGATTTCGCATCCCTGTGCCTTCCCGCAGTGGTCATGCTGATTGATGGGGAACGCTGGAATCCGCATCATCTGCAGCTGTCATTGCCACCCGGTTGGTTGGGACATCTCCCCCTGCCAAGTGGGGTCGATGGATACGAAGCACAAGACTTTGACCATCTCGTTGATGCACCCATACACGCCGGTCCCTTCCATTCACGCCGGTTCACGGTTTGTGGTCATCACCATGAATTACTAACGATTGGCGAACCACCGATGGGTTGGCCTCTGACGCTTCAAGCAGATATTGAGGCCGTCTGTGCAGCCGCCTGCAAGTTGATGGGAACCCCACCACCGGCTGGGGATCGTTATCAATTAGTGATTCAGATACTTGATCAAGGCTATGGCGGTTTAGAGCATGATCATTCTTCAGTGCTTCAATTTTCGTGGGAAGCTCTCACAAAAAAGGATGGCTATCGACAGCTTCTGCAATTGATTGGCCATGAATACTTTCACCAATGGAATGTACGTAGACTCCGACCTGGCGCCTACGTTCCCTATCGATACGATAAGGCAGAAATCAGCGATGGTCTTTGGTTTGCAGAAGGAATTACCAGTTATTTTGATCTAACGCTGTCGCTATTAGCAGCTAAATCTGACCGTCAGACTTTTCTTGAAGATTTAGGAAAAGATATTTCTCATGTCCTGGTTAATCCTGGATGTAAGATCCAATCCTTAGCAGATAGTTCAAGAGAAGCATGGCTAAGGCTTTACAAGCAAACAGCCGCTAATTCTGTGGCTCAAATTAGCTATTACCGACTTGGCACTGTTGTCTCATTTTGCCTTGATGTACAGCTAAGGCAATCAGGTTCATCTCTCTCCTCCGTTGTTCGAGATCTTTGGCAGCGCTTAGGGCGCCATGGCAAGGGGTATGAGCCAACAGACCTGATTGATGCTGTAGCTGCTCACAACATGTCACTAGCCGAGCGTTTACCAACCTGGCTTGAAACTACGAATTCAGCTCCGATTCACGACAGCCTGAACGCTCTTGGCTTGCAAGCTGTCGCGATTCACTCGAAGCATCCATACGTAGGAATGCAACTTTCCAAACAAAAAGGTCGATTGTTGATCAACAAGGTGAGTCCTGACGGTCCTGCCGAACAAGCAGGCCTTGTCCCAGGGGACGAAGTGATCGGAGCTCATGATTGGCGTCTAAGGGGACTTGAGCATTGGCAAGCACTCATTCAAGGTCCAGAACAGATTCCAGTTCTTTACGCACGTCGCGGTCGGCTTAGCTCGACAATCCTGAAGAAAAGCGATCCAATTGTGGAGCAATGGGAGATCACTTGGGACTCTGGTGCCTCGTCATCACAAAAAGAATTACGTGATCGATGGTTTTCAATCGTGTAACTGAAATCTGGAAGCGACTGCAGACTCAATCATCACGTCGTAGCTCCACTGTCATTCTTTGTAGTGGCACTCTTGTTGTTGGCATGGGTGCGCTGGCCTGGTTGAGCAATGATCAAAGTGTTGCACTAAAAGAAAGGAGTCCATCTCTCCTCGATCTTCTCGATCAAGTTGGCAGCGAGGCGAATCTAGAGCGTAAAAAAGTTGAGCAAACCAAACCACCGCTACCCCCTAGGGCGATCTCCTGGTCGTCGCCCCTGGCTAAACAATGTTCAGGTTTTGACTCCAAGGTGAAAAAAAGGCTTAAAGCACAACAAGGCACCCTGAAGCAAAGACGTGTTTCTGTAGCAACAGATCCTTCTAATTTCGGAAAACGCTTCAGAATGAATCCATGGGGAGAGTCTCTTAATCCAGATCCACGCGTCGTTGTCCTTCATGAAACGGTGTACTCGCTTGATTCGGCAGTGAATACCTTTATGACTCCTCATCCCAGAGATCCAGACCAAGTGAGCTATCACACAGTGATTGGGCTTGATGGAAAAATCGTTGATCTTGTTGATCCACTCAAACGTGCCTATGGTGCTGGCTATTCAGCTTTTCTGGGTGAATGGGCTGTAACCAATGCAAAAATAAGGGGCTCCGTTAATAACTTTGCACTTCACTTAAGCCTTGAAACGCCTTTTGATGGCGAAAATAGCAGATCTAGCCATAGCGGATACTCATCAGCTCAATATGACTCACTGGCACTTGTATTGAAAGACTGGATCGATCGTTTTGGATTTACTCCAGCAGCCATTACGACCCACCGTCATGTAGATCTTGGTGGAGAACGTGGTGATCCAAGAAGTTTTGATTGGGAAGAACTTCAAATCCGACTTGGTGCTTTAGAAGCGCTTTGTCCTTCTTGAGTCAGGAAATATTGATGAATAGCCGGTGATCAAATAATATATATTTAAATCACTAGATTACAATCAGCTATTAAACCAAAGGCTGTGTGATTGGACGACGCTCAGAATAGATTAGGCCGTGCAACTCAGTATCTTGCATGTATCGCAACACACGTCTTGGATAATCAAGCTTGCCATTATGGAGGTACGCCAAGGTTGCAATTGCTTTGGCATCAACATACGAACGACTCGCAATTAAAACTTGATCAGGAGAGAGGCCTAATTCTTTTTTGAGGCGAGCTATCTTTGCTGCAAGTAATTCAACATTCGCTTCGGAATTCATCAAAAGATTTCTCGCTTCAGCGATTTCAATTTTTGATGGTTGCAAGGGAAGTCGACCTTGATGAATTAACTCACTAATTCCAAGCTGAGCAGGGCCGTGCGTTGACACAAGTCCGGAATGCACAACAAAGGGCAGATCTTCTCCCGGCTTGGAATGCTGTATTTCATCAAACAAGATTGCTGTTACTAGCATCGGATTGACCCGATAACGTCGCGATTCCCGCTTAATAACGGGCTTCAGGTCTTGAAGTCGATTGACCGTTTGAGTGCGCAGAGGCTGGAATTGGTCCATGCCCCGAGTGAACAACTGAGCGAGTCGCGTCTGTGGTCCATGGACTCCAAAACGACGCTGCAGCAGCAAAAGCTCTTCTGGGCTGAAGACACTCGGATCACCCTGCAGAGGCTGCGTCTGGATCTCAGCATCGACTAAGGGAAGTTGTGCGGGGTTGCGAAGGTGAGCAACGGACAAACAGATGAAGCCCAAAACTCCCGCTATGGCAACAACCTGACGTCCAAAAAAGCTCACTAAACACTGTCCACGTTTCCGCCGAGAGAATAACCGCGTTATTCCAATTCATGGGCATCTCGGAAAATCAAGGATAGGTTCGGTGGTGAAGGTTCTCCGCAAGAGATGAGCTTCCCGGATTTCAGCTCCATCGATAGCCAGACCCAGTGGCAACGCTTTTGCGATTTGCTTTGGTATCACGACGATCTCGGCCTCTGGCTTGATGTCAGTCGGATGCATCTCAACAGTTCTGATCTCGAGGCGCTCACTCCCCGTCTGGAACAAGCGTTTAAGGCGATGGAGGCCTTGGAAGGAGGTGCGATCGCCAACGCCGATGAGCAACGTCAAGTTGGCCACTATTGGTTGCGTCAGCCGCAACTAGCGCCGGATCAACAGGTTGGGGTGAGCATCTCTGCTGAAATTGATGCCATCGATCAATTTGGCAAATCGATTCTTGCTGGATCCATTCAGGCTCCGAACGGACAGTCCTTTACCGATGTCCTTTGGATCGGAATCGGAGGGAGTGCTCTTGGTCCTCTGCTCATGGTTCGAGCTCTTCAGGACCATGAAGTAGGCCTGCCGTTCCACTTTTTCGACAACGTGGACCCCAATGGCATGAGCCGGGTTCTTCAAAGCCTGGGTGAACGTCTCCGTACAACGCTGGTGATCACAGTGAGCAAGTCGGGGGGAACACCGGAGCCTCATCTCGGCATGGAACAAGCCAGACACCGCCTCGAAGCTGCAGGAGGCATTTGGCCAGGGCAAGCAGTCGTGGTCACCATGGCGGGCAGCAAGCTCGATCAGCAAGCTGAAAAAGAAAACTGGCTTCAGCGCTTCGACATGTTCGACTGGATTGGAGGTCGAACAAGCATCACGAGTGCTGTTGGTTTATTACCTGGCGCTTTGATCGGTTGCGATATCCGTGGCTTCTTGGCAGGTGCCGCTCAAATGGATGAAGCCACGCGCTGTCCAGATGTGCGCCGCAATCCATCAGCACTCATGGCAGCGGCCTGGTATGCCGCCGGCGAGGGCAAAGGCAAACGCGACATGGTCGTGCTCCCTTACCGAGATCGTCTTGAGGTTTTCAGTCGTTACCTCCAACAGCTGGTGATGGAATCGCTCGGTAAACACCTTGATCGCGATGGCCAGGAAGTGCATCAGGGAATTGCTGTGTATGGAAACAAGGGATCAACCGACCAACACGCCTACGTTCAGCAGTTGCGTGACGGTATCGATAATTTTTTCGTGACCTTCATCGAAGTCCTGCGTGATGTTGATGACATCCCTGCGATCGAGGGTGAGCGCCCTGGAGATTTCCTCGATGGGTTCCTGCAAGGAACGCGCTCAGCACTCACGGAAGGAGGGCGGCAAAGCCTGAGTATCAGCATGCGGAGCTTTGATGCCCGCCGTCTCGGAGCACTGATCGCCTTGTTTGAGCGGACCGTTGGTTTGTATGGGGAATTGGTCAATGTGAATGCCTATCACCAGCAAGGTGTCGAAGCAGGCAAAAAAGCCGCTGCCGCCATTCTCAATTTGCAAAAGCAAGTAGAAGATGTCCTCTCTGACGGAGTGTCCAGGTCTGCATTGGACATCCAGAAGGCCGTTGGATCAGGCACCGAAGAAGCCATTTTTTGGATCCTGCGTCATCTCACAGGTAACGATCGTGGATACGTGGCACAGGGAAGCTGGGACAGTCCAGCCTCACTGCGCTTCAGCAAAGGTTGATCCGTTAGGAGCTCGGCACCAGGTTGACGAGCTTTCCTGGAACCACAATCACGCGTCTAGGGGGCTTGCCTTCCAGCCAGCGTTGGGCCACGTCGCTGGCAAGAGCCAGACGCTCTAGCTCTTCTTTGCTGCAATCCACGGCTACGGACATCGATCCCCGCACCTTTCCTTTGACTTGAATCACCACTTCAATGGACTCCAAGACAAGAGCAGCAGGGTCATGGTCTGGCCATGGCTGAAGGTGAACACTGTCTTCACCGCCTAGTTGTTGCCAAAACTCCTCGGCCAAGTGAGGCGCAAAGGGCGCCAGTAAACGTACGAGAGCAGACATCGCTTCTTGCCGCACACCAGCAGAGGCTTGAGCTAAGCCAGAAGAGAGGGCATTGCTCAGCTTCATCAGCTCAGAAATCGCCGTATTGAACTGAAAGTCATCACTGAGATCCTCGCTAACAGCCTTGATGGCCTGGTGAACGGCCCGACGCATGTCACTGTCTGATTCGCCTGTGGCAGGGGAGACTGCAACATGCTTGACCTGCGCATCCACTAGACGCCAAAGACGCTGCAAGAAACGGAATTGACCCTCCACATCCGCGTCGTCCCATTCCAAATCCTTTTCTGGAGGCGCTTTGAAGAGAATGAACATCCGAGCGGTATCGGCGCCGTAGCGATCGATCACAGCAGCAGGATCCACCCCGTTGTGCTTCGACTTAGACATTTTCTCGAACGAAACCTCCAAAGGTCCACCGTCATCCGGATCGAGGGGGTTGGATTCATCTTTCACCGCTTTCGGGGAGACATAACGCCCTGTTCTCGGATTGCGGTAGGTGGTGCCCTGCACCATGCCTTGCGTTAGCAAGCGTTCAAAAGGTTCCTTTGCCTCTAGTAAATCACGATCTTTCAATGCCTTTGTAAAAAAGCGCGCATACAATAAGTGAAGAATTGCATGCTCAATTCCCCCCACATACTGCTTAACCGGCAACCATCGATTAACCGAGGTTGCATCAAATGGAAGCTCTCGATTATGAGGGTCTGCAAAACGCAGGAAATACCACGATGAACACATAAAAGTGTCCATCGTGTCGGTCTCGCGGCGAGCAGGTTTTCCACACTTGGGACAGCTCACACTGACCCAATCCTCAGCACATGCGAGGGGAGATCCTCCCGAACCTTTGAGATCAACCCCAGTTGGCAATTCCACAGGAAGCTGATCACGGGGAACTGGAACAGCACCACAATCATCACAATGAATAATTGGGATCGGACATCCCCAATATCTCTGACGGGAAATCAACCAATCGCGAAGCCTGTATTGGCGTTTAGCCCGAGCCCAACCGTTCTCGGCCCCATGATTTGTTATCGCAGTTTTAGCCTCTTCATTCGTTAATCCACTAAAACCAGCGCTGTGAATCAAGCTGCCTGGTCCCGTCCATGCTTCGCCGTCATTGAGATGCTCATTGGTTCCTGCAACTTCAATGACCCGTTGAACGGGTAATTCATGTTGCCGAGCAAATGTAAAATCTCGAACATCATGGGCCGGTACCCCCATGACAGCTCCAGTGCCGTAATCAGCCAGCACGTAATCGGCAATCCAAATGGGAATCGATTCACCATTGGCTGGATTAATGGCTATCGCACCGGTGGGAACTCCACGTTTTGGTTGATCTTCAGAGGTACGCTCCTCTTGACTCAATTCAGCCATAAGCTCCCTGAACGCAGTCACCGAGATCCGTTCATCGCTTGTGGTGAGTTGATCGACGAGAGCGTTATCAGGAGCCAATACGAGATAGCTCACTCCAAACAACGTGTCAGGACGCGTTGTAAAAACAGTGATTGAAGTGCCTGGATGGGCTTCAACTTGGAAATCGATCTCCGCACCAATGGAACGGCCAATCCAATTGGCCTGCATGGTGCGGACGCGTTCAGGCCAACCCTGAAGTTGATCAAGATCATCAAGCAGGGCGTCGGCGTAATCAGTGATGCGTAAAAACCATTGGCGCAAGTCCCGCTTTTCCACCAACGCTCCAGAGCGCCAGGAGCGTCCCTCTGCATCCACTTGCTCATTGGCAAGCACCGTTTGATCAACGGGATCCCAGTTGACAGTGGCGTCCTTTTGGTAAGCAAGCCCGCCGGCATGAAGTTCCAGGAACAGCCATTGAGTCCAGCGGTAGTAATCGCTGTGACAGGTTGCTAGCTCACGATCCCAGTCGATTGACAACCCCAGGCGACTCAACTGTCCACGCATCTGAGCGATGTTGCTGTCTGTCCAAACGCCGGGTTCGATCTTTCGTTCAATCGCAGCATTTTCAGCTGGTAAGCCAAAAGCATCCCAACCCATGGGATGAAGCACCGCATCTCCTCGCATGCGTTGCACCCGAGCAATCACATCCGTAATGACGTAATTGCGAACATGTCCCATGTGAAGCGTTCCCGAGGGATACGGAAACATCGACAAGGCATAGAAAGGTCGCTGGCCTGGCTTCGGGTCCTGCGTTTCATAGAGCCGCTGGTCGTTCCAAAGCACTTGCCATCGCTCTTCAAGCGCAAAGGGTTGATACCGATCAGGGGCCGAAGAGGCTGGGCTGGCGGATGGGGACGAGGAAGCCGTCACGTCAGGGGAACATTTGGAAAGATCGTGACACAAATGCTGGTTTTCAAAGGCCACGGGGCAACGGCCGGACTAGGAGCATGGCGGCACGATTGATCAAAACCGGGTCGTCTGAATCCGACGGTTGAAGCGCCAAGCAAAGTTGGTCTTGCCAGATCAGTACTCCAATCAGCCGACGTCCATCGAATAATTCCAGACTGAGAATTTTCCGTTCACGAATCCATGTCTGCAACAGGCGAACGCTGGGCAAGCTCGGATCAAAGGAACTTGGCTCCATAGGATCAGAGAGGGATCGGACATTTCATGCTGCAGTTCAGCAAGTATCAAGGTTTAGGCAATGACTTCGTGCTGTTGGAAGGCCGCGGTGGGCAACTTCCTCTAGAGATCACGGAGCCAGATCCCAATTGGGTGCGCCAGCTGTGTGATCGCCGTTTTGGGATCGGAGGCGATGGCTTGATTTTGGCCTTGCCTCCACAGCATGGCGAAGAACTACGGATGCGCATTTTTAATGCGGATGGAAGCGAGGCCGAAATGTGCGGCAACGGCATTCGCTGCTTAGCCCGTTTTCTTGCAGATAACGATGGAGATCAGCCAGGTCGGACTTGGAGAACCGAAACCATGGCTGGCGTGATCGTGCCTGAACTATGTGAAGACGGACAGATCAGGGTCGATATGGGTCAGCCATTCCTTGAACCGGATCAAGTTCCAACCACACTCTCAAAAGGACGGTCTGGACTGCCTCAAGGAGAGATCGAACTCCAGGGCAGCACCCTTCAGCTCGCCGCTGTGGGGATGGGCAATCCCCATGTGGTCGTTCCGGTGCAAGACCTCAAAGCCATTCCCTTTGACACATGGGGATCTGCGCTTGAGATCGATCCTTTGTTTCCAGCCAAAACGAATGTTCACTTCCTGCAGGTAATCAATCAGCACACCCTTGAGATCCGCGTTTGGGAGCGCGGAGCAGGTCCAACCCTTGCGTGCGGCACGGGTGCCTGCGCCACGCTGGTTGCGGCAAGGCTGCTCGGGTTATCGGAATCGGAGGCCACTGTGAACCTTCCAGGCGGGCCACTCGAGATCAACTGGCCTGATCCCGAAGGGTCCGTTTTTATGACCGGACCCGCCGTAGCAGTTTTTGATGGCGTTCTTAATCCTGAATTACTTCCACAGCCAAGACAAGAACAGCCAACTGCAGTTGCTGGACAATCAACGTCATCTACCGCTGATTCCTCCTCACCATCAACGCAGGTTGAGAACAGCTTGGACTGCGCGAATGATTGCAAAGACACCTGCCAGCAACCAGACCATTGCCTACGCGATGAAGCCCAAGCTCGCGTCCAAGAATTTTTGTCGTCAACCTCTCTAGACGCCATGATCAACCTCGCTGGCGACTCCCTCGAAGAGCGAACCTTGTCCCGCTTTGATCGTGATGACAGGCCCTGAAGACCCCTACTTTTATCTAGATGCGTGTGCCACAGCTCCCCTAAGAGAGAGCGTGATCTCTTGCATGGTCAGGGCGCAGCAGGACGGTTGGGGCAATCCTTCAAGCCTTCATCGGATCGGCTGTGATGCTGCTGAGTCACTGGAACGGGCGCGCCTTTCCATCAGCGCCAGCCTGGGAGCAGAGCGGTCAGACATTTTGTTCAGCTCAGGTGCCACCGAGTCGGCCCATCTCGCCCTGATTGGACTCGCCAAAACCCAATCACCAGGTCGATTGGTGATCTCTGCTGTAGAACATCCCGCTGTTGCGGCGGCGGCTCATCAATTGGTTGCCTGCGGATGGACCGTTGAGCGATGGCCGGTGGATGCCTACGGACAGATCCAAATGCAACATCTGGATCGATTGCTGCAACCACCAACCAAAATCGTGTCCTTGATCTGGGGGCAGAGTGAAGTGGGAACGCTTCAACCGATTCAGGCTGTGGGTGAGGCCTGTCGGTCGAAGCACATTCCATTTCATACCGATGCCACCCAAGTTCTGAGCCAGGGGTGCCCGAATTGGAGTGAGCTTCAAGTTGATCTGTTAACGGCCTCAGCACACAAGTGCGGTGGTCCAAGAGGCATCGGCCTGTTGCTCATCAGACAGGAGATTGCTGAACGCATCCAGCCCTTATTTGCCGGAGGCCAACAAGAAAATGGGCTTCGCGCCGGAACCGAATGCCCCGTCTTAGCTCAAGGGATGGCAGCAGCATTCCGTGAGATCGCTTCTTGTCAGGCGCATCAAGTCGAAGCATCAGGATCTGGGATCGCTCGGTTGCGCGATGCCTTGCTTGCTCTGCTTTGCCAGAACGATGCAATCCGTCTCAGTGGCCATCCCAGAGAGCGTCTGCCGCACCATCTGTCAGTGCTCATCTCCGATCGCCATGGACAGCCCATGTCGGGTCGCGCCTTGGTCCGAGCCCTGGATCGTGAAGGAATCGCAGCGAGTAGTGGCAGTGCCTGTTCCTCCGGTCGCGATAGTGATAGTCCCGTCCTTGCAGCGATGGGGGTGGATCCTGCCTGGCAACGCTCCGGGCTTCGGCTCAGTCTTGGCAACTGGATTGACCCTGCAACATTGCCTAACATCAACAATCGTATTCAGATCGCCATCGACCGTTTGGAACACAATTGAGTCGGGCTTTTAGTACCGTCCGCGCACCCCACCCAATCAAGTTGAGTTTGTCCGTCACCCTTCCTGCCGACCTTGTACAGGCCGAGGCGATGACCCTCGCCTCCCTCAAGCAAGCTCTGAGCGATCGTCAGCAAAGACGCTGGACAGTGACCTGGCGCTTCGAAGGACTCAGGCTCCTAAAACCCGCTTTGCGCCTCGCTAAGGCAATGGAGGATGCAGGACATGAGGTTGTTTTGGGCTGGCCGGATGCAGGTTCAGCGGCTCTGGCGCAGCGAGAAAGCCCTGAAATGGCAGCCAACTGTTTTGCCCTAAAGGATCTGATGCTTTCCAGCGATCCCGAGATCACAGGACGATTGCTCTTGGCTATGGGACCTCAACCCAGCGATTACGAGATGGTCGAGCAGATCTGCAATATCTGGCAGGGAGCGGTGGTTCTTCTCAATGGAAAGCTTGAGGACGCAGGTGTCGGTATTGGCAGTGTCGCCAGGGGCAGACGCAAAGGGTTTCTCTCGATCTGGCGGTCTGCCTTTCACTTAGAGCCGCTAGCTGAAGGAGCACTCCTGCAAAATGAACAGGAGATGTGGCATCTGTTTAAAGCCGATCCTGATGGCTATCGGTTCCTGGGAACCATGCCCTCAAAACCAGACGCCGAAGTGATTGCAATGGCACTCAGCGGTGATGGCGACAGTCTTGGACGCCAATTAGGGGCCGTCGACCGCTTCATCGAAGATCTACGTGGTTGATGTTCCCAACTAACGCTTTTACTGTGGCCAGGTAATCGGAATGGGTATGGCTTTAAGAGACCGATTACGCGGGTTGTCAGTTCTGGATGCCACTGCTGGCCTGATTGCTCTAGTGGCCGTTGGTGGTGTGCTTTGGAGTCCAAAACTCTCCAATGCGTTAGCCAAAGCAAACGGATCGGTGAAATCCGTGCAGGTCATGGTCGACGTCCGTCGTGTGAGTGCGGCAGACCCGGAAGCTTTGATCCAGGACGCTCTTGCCTCTGGACGGACGAGCATCATCATTCGAAATCAGCCCGCTGGAAGCGTCAAGTTGATTCGCGTCGACGACATCAACCAAGTGCTGGTAGAAGTTCAACCCGATGGATCCGTCGTAACAGCCACTGATCCAAACCCGACGAATGTGGGCACATTGAATGCTCGCTTTGTGCTGGAAGGTGATGCAACAGTTTCAAAATCAGGCGTGGTTCTGGCCGGTACCAAGTTGAAAGTCGGCACACCCGTGGAACTTGAAGGTGCGCTCTACCGCCTGAATGGAACGGTTAGCGGTGTCAAGGTGCAATGAAAGCAGCCCTCCTTTCCCTAACGCTAGCGGCAACCACTTCTACGTCGATGCCTAGTCGGGCCGAGCCTCCCTTACTCACCCCTCCACCACCGCCCTCCGACCAGCCCCTTCCTGATCTTCAACAACGGGGTCGCTCATGTGGAGCTTTACAGCAAGCGTTGAATCGCCTGATTGCTCCCGTTGCCTGGGCTTGGAGCGTGTCTGTGGTCAACAGCAATGGTGATCTGCTGGGTGACGTGAATGGCGCGATGGCACGCATTCCAGCCTCCAACCAAAAACTCATCAGTACAGCCTTCGCTCTCGACCAATTAGGTCCAGATTTCCGCTTGCGGACACAGTTAGTCCAACGTGCTGATGGAACCCTTGAGCTCAAGGGTCAAGGTGATCCTGATCTTGGAATTGCCGGTTTACAGCGTTTTGCCATGGCTGCTATGGGCCAGGGAGGAGCGCTGGGAACCTCAGCCGATCCAGTGAACTTGATGGTTCGAGAGGAACCTCGTCAAAATTGGTGGCCGCACGATTGGCACCCCGCAGATCGCGCCTATGCCTATGGAGCCCCGATTACTCGTCTTGCCTTAACCAGTAACGCCTTAGGAGGTGCCGTAAGCGACCCCTATCAACGGTTCGAGACGTTGTTCAAGAAAGAAGTGAAACGGCGTGGCGGAGCCATCAAAGTTCAACAAGCGCGACCCATCAACAACACCCAACGGGCAGAACAAAGCGGCGATCAGATCGTTCTGCATGAGGAGACCTCTGCTCCGATGCATGCTCTGCTAAGCCTTGCCAACACTGAAAGTCATAACTTCACGGCAGAAGTCTTGCTGAGACAAGCAGCTGACCAATGGGATGTCAGAGCGGCATCGGCGGCCGCACACCATTGGATGCATCAACAAGGAATCCCAGTGGGGGGGCTCAGGGTTGCAGACGGCAGTGGTCTCTCGCGCAACAACCGTGTGTCGAGTCAGACCATCGCGGCGTTGTTGATGCGGATGGATCAACATCCTTTAGCCGCCTTTTACCAAGCTTCGATGGCGATTGCTGGACAGCGAGGAACGCTGCGCAATTACTTCATCGGCTCACCAATCCAAGGCAAGTTTTGGGGGAAAACAGGAACCATCAGAGGGGTGCGCTCGATTTCTGGGATTCTCCAAACGAGCGACGGCCCGCGGTACGTGAGCATGATCTCGAATGGTGCCAACCGACCGAACGCAACGATCGGCCAGATTTTGAGGACCGTTTATAACCTCAGCCCGTGCCCTTCATCGATCTGAGACGGGAGGCGGCACGACGTGCCTTGTTCATCGTGACTGCTTTCCCCTGACGGTTTTTCGTGCCAGGAGTCTCTGTCTCGGGAGAGGAACTGTCGGGGCGGATCATTTGAATTGTGACGAGCTCCTGGCGACCAGCCAAAACAACCTGGGACATCTCCTTGAGTCTTTGCTCAAGTTCTCCCAGTGTTTGCTCGGCATAGCGGTTGGCACCGTCCTGAACAGAAGCAGCGTCGTGACGTGTGCGCTGAATCAAGGATTCACACTGCTGTTGGGTTTGCTGGCGAAACTGGAGTGCATCGTGATGAATACGCTCAGCTTCCAATTGAGCTTCTTTATGGAGTTTGACCCCTTCACTACGAATCTGCTCGAGCTCCTGAGCTGACTGCTGCCGGCTGCGCTCATGGTGCTCGGCCAACTGGCGCTTCAGTTCGAGAGCTTCCTGATCAAGCTGTTGCCGGCGTTGCAAAGCCTCTTGCTCTAACTGTTGCCGACGCGCAGCAAATTGCTGCTCCAGCTGCACCTGCTTGGACTGCATGTCGTGCTCCATTTGAGCGGCCTGCTGGCGAGAGCTCTGCAGCAGCTGTTCACACTGCTGGCGAACTTGATCTCTCATCTCATTGACTTGTCGCTCCGCTTCCTGCCGAACCGAAGCAGCACTCACAAGCTGTTCGCGCTGAATCTGAGCTTTTTGAACAATTTCGTCGGCCTGACTGCGCGCCGAGTTGATGAACTCATCCTTTTTTTGCAGCAACTGATCAGCTTGAGTGACCTGCCCAGGCAGCGATGCTCTAACGCCATCCATGATCTCGACGGCATCCTGCTCATTCACCAGCCTTCCCCCACTGAAGGGAATGCGGCTACCTTCAAGAACAATTTCCTCGAGCTGGTCGAGCTGGTCGAGCACGGAGAACTGGATCTCGCTCATCGCAACTGACTTATAAAGCTGAATTAAAGAACCTCTTGAGGTCCTCCGCCACCACCGACGGAACCATGTGTTCAACACGACCACCAAAACGGGCTACTTCTTTCACAACAGAACTGCTCAGAAAGCTGTAGTGGGCTGCTGTGCTTAGGAAAATCGTTTCAAATTCAGAATCCAAAGATCGATTCGTATGCGCGATCTGGAGCTCGTATTCGAAATCACTCATCGCTCGTAAACCGCGCAAAATCAACTGGGCATGGTGTTCGCGAGCACAATTCACCGTTAGGCCGTTAAAGCTGGTCACCGTGACCCCTTGCAGATGGGAGGTGGCCTGAGTGATTTGTTCCAGCCGCTGATCAAGGCTGAATGTGGGGGACTTTCCTGGGTTCTGGAGAACAGCAATCACCACTTCTCCGAACAGAGAACAACCACGCTCGATTAAATCGAGGTGTCCAAGGGTGAGAGGATCGAAACTGCCCGGGTAAAGAGCGCGCATCAGCTGTGCAGGACTGATTGGATCCTATGCAGCGCAGGTTCCCTAGATTCATTTCATGCAGCGTCCTTTGCTCGAGCAACCGGAGCGCCTGGAACAGCGCCTGAAAGAGATCCCCCCTGAGCCGGGCTGTTATCTCATGCGTGATGCCGACGATCGGTTGCTCTATGTCGGAAAATCAAAAACCTTGCGCAGCAGGGTTCGAAGTTACTTTCGCAGCAGCCAAGACCTGAGCCCACGCATCCGCTTGATGGTGCGACAGATCTGTGAAATTGAATTCATCGTGACCGACAGCGAGGCAGAAGCGCTCGCTCTGGAATCCAATCTCATTAAAAACCAGCAACCACATTTCAATGTGCTGTTGAAAGACGACAAAAAATATCCCTATCTCTGCATTACATGGAGCGAACCCTACCCCCGCATTTTTATTACTAGACGGCGAAGGTTTCGAAGCCCTCTTGATCGATTTTATGGACCCTATGTGGATGTGGGCTTACTGAGAAGAACTCTTTTTCTTGTGAAACGAGTGTTTCCACTACGCCAACGACCACGTCCACTTCATCCAAATCGAACCTGCCTTAATTATTCGATTGGTCGTTGTCCAGGTGTTTGTCAGGAGAAGGTGAGTTCTGAGGATTATCACCAAACTTTACGCAAAGTCGCGATGGTGTTTCAGGGGCGCAGTGATGAACTCAGGCAACTCCTCAACCAGCAGATGGAGCGCTACGCTGAGAGGCTTGATTTTGAATCTGCTGCTCGACTACGCGATCAGCTTCAGGGCATTGATCAGTTAACGGCTGATCAAAAAATGAGTTTGCCAGATGCAACTGTGAACAGGGATGTTCTAGCTGTTGCCCAAGATGATCATTTTGCAGCGATTCAGTTGTTCCAGATGCGTGCTGGAAAACTTGTTGGGAGGCTTGGTTTTGCAGCAGACGCAAAAGACCTGCAGGCGGGATTAATTCTTCAACGGGTCATCGAAGAGCACTACAGCCAGGTTGATGCTGTTGAGATTCCTCCAGAAGTCTTAGTGCAGCATCCGCTTCCTCAACAGCCCTTGATTGCCGAATGGCTAAGCGAGCAAAGAGAGCGCAAAGTTCAGGTCTTGCATCCCAAACGGCGCCAAAAAGCAGATCTGATTGAGTTGGTGATGCGTAACGCTGAATTTGAACTAGGTCGAGCTCGCCAAAGCCAGGAGCAACAGGCCTTAGCGAATGAAGATCTCGCTCAACTTCTTGAATTGGCCACACCACCAAGACGAATCGAGGGCTATGACATCAGTCATATTCAGGGCAGCGATGCTGTTGCCTCGCAGGTGGTCTTTATTGATGGACTTCCTGCCAAGCAGCATTACCGCCGATACAAAATCCAAAGCAGCAGCATTCAGGCCGGTCACAGCGATGACTTTATGGCCATGGCAGAAATCATGCGTCGGCGATTTCGCAAATGGGCTCGCATCAAAGCGGAGGGTGCTGATCTGGTTCAGATCAGGCGTCAATCCAGCAGCAGCCTGAACATGGACGGACTGCATGATTGGCCCGATGTCGTGATGATCGACGGCGGCAAAGGTCAGCTTTCAGCAGTGATGGAAGCCTTACGCGAGTTGGATCTAGATGAGGATCTTGTGGTGTGTTCCTTGGCCAAACAACGCGAAGAGATCTTCCTGCCAGAAGCCAAGCAACCCCTTGAAAGTGAACCCGATCAACTCGGAGTGGCCTTGCTGCGGCGTTTGCGCGACGAGGCGCATCGCTTTGCAGTGACCTTCCATCGACAGCAACGGGGCCAGCGGATGAAGCGCTCACGGCTATCTGACATCCCAGGGCTAGGCCCAAAACGCGTGCGAGATCTTCTGGCCCACTTTCAATCCATTGATGCCATTCAGCTCGCCAGCGTGGATCAGCTCCATCAAGCCCCCGGTGTGGGACTCTCGCTGGCCAAGCAGATCCGCGCCTATTTTCATCCTCAGGAAGCGGATGAGGACAACGTGGTGATGGCAGGCGAGGACATGGCATGAAACGGAGCTTTCAAGCCGCAAACTTGATCTTCTCTGTTTTGATCGGCGTCGCCATCACACTGATCGGCCCTGATCGAGCCGTTGCCGCACCTGGCCTCTGCACAGGTGTGGTGTGCGCCGATGAAATCACCCGCAGCGCCAAAAATCACTGGCAACTCCGCATGCGATTAGAAGATCAACAAGGTCATCGGGAACGTGTGGTGATGGACTGTCGCAACCAACAGCTCAGCCCAAGAGGCGGATTGGTGGATCGCATCCCAGCCACAGCTCTTGGGCGGCGTGCCTGTCGACTCGCAGGAGAAGCCGGTTAAGTCGCGATGGAAGTCACCCTTGTTTTTCCCCATCAGCTGTTCGAACACCATCCCGGAATTCGTGCCAATAGAAGCATTGCCCTGATTGCTGATGGCTTGATTCTTGGTGGGGATCCTCAATGGCCACTCACCATCCATCCACGCAAGCAGCAGTTGCATCAACAATCGATGCTTGCCTATAAAAAGCGCCTTGAATCCAAAGGCCATAGCGTTTTCACGCTGACGCCAAACGAACAGCAACAAACGTCAGATCTCCTGAACCAACTAATCGACTCTGGCTATCAAACGTTTTACCTTGCTGATCCAGTCGACGACCTTTTAACCAAGAGAGTCAGAAAGACCCTGCATCAGCGAAGTTGCGTCCTAGAGATTGTGCCCACTCCGATGTTGCTCACACCAACTGAAGTGATGGATGAGTATTTCAATGGCCGACGCAAGCCAATGATGGTCCATTTCTATCAAATGCAGCGCAAACGCCTGGGAGTATTGATCGATGATCAGGGGTCTCCTGTAGGAGGGCGTTGGAGTTTTGATGCCGATAATCGTAAAAAACTTCCCA
This sequence comes from Synechococcus sp. PROS-9-1, assembly GCF_014279775.1. Taxonomy (NCBI): domain Bacteria; kingdom Bacillati; phylum Cyanobacteriota; class Cyanophyceae; order Synechococcales; family Synechococcaceae; genus Synechococcus; species Synechococcus sp. PROS-9-1. The sequence continues at coordinate 1,077,629 of NZ_CP047961.1, read as the reverse complement.
AGGGAATCACTGTTCCCGAAGAACCATCTATTGACTTGCCCATTGATCACTTATCGGCACAACAATGGTTGGACACTTTTCTTGAACACAGACTGGCTGGTTTTGGCACCTATGAGGATGCGATCAGCTCCCAGCACCGTGTGATGTGGCATAGCGTCCTTACGCCGATGCTTAATCTTGGACTGCTCACTCCAGAACAGGTTCTCAACAGAACACTCGAAGCCGCAGATGCCAATGCCATGCCCCTCAATTCATTGGAAGGTTTTTTAAGACAGATCATTGGCTGGCGTGAATTCATGGCCGCCATGTATTTGCGACACGGAGTAACGATGCGAAACAGCAATTTTTGGAATTTTGAGGATCGTCCCATCCCAGATGCTTTTTATCAAGGAACGACAGGAATTCCGCCGATTGATGATGCCATTAAACGCGCCCTTAATACTGGTTATTGTCATCATATTGAGCGTTTAATGTTGCTTGGAAATATGATGCTTCTTTGCAGCTTCCACCCCACCCGCATCTACACCTGGTTCATGGAACTTTTTGTGGATGCTTACGATTGGGTGATGGTCCCGAATGTTTATGGGATGAGTCAGTTTGCTGACGGTGGAATCTTTACAACTAAACCTTATTTATCAGGTTCCAATTACGTGCGCAAAATGTCGGACTACAAACCCGGAGAGTGGTGTGGAATATGGGATGGTTTGTTCTGGAGTTTTATTCACCGTCATGGAGACTTTTTTCGGTCTCAACCAAGATTGGCGATGATGACGCGCAATCTCGATCGCATGGCACCAGAGGTGATGGAAACCCATTACTCCAAGGCGCAACAGTTTCTTGACTCGCTCAGCTAGCACCTTTCTATTGTTGATGGGAGATGGATGGGGACATGACACTGACGCTTCCTCCTGAGGCTTACCTGTGGTTCAAGACCCTGCACATCATTGGAGTGGTGGTCTGGTTCGCCGGATTGTTTTATCTCGTCAGGCTGTTCATCTATCACGTTGAAGCCGAAGAGGAGTCGTCACCTGTTCGCGAAGCCTTCAAAGCCCAATACGCCCTGATGGAACGGCGACTGGCCAACATCATCACCACACCTGGACTCATCCTCACCGTGACGATGGCAGCAGGGCTGTTGATCGCCCAACCGTCCTGGCTGCACCAAGGCTGGATGCACGCAAAGCTCGGTTTTGTGGCCTTGTTATTGGCGTATCACGTGTTTTGCTATCGAATCATGGGCCAACTTGAGGCTGGGGTTTGCCAATGGAGCGGACGGCAACTCCGAGCTCTCAATGAACTGCCCACCCTGTTGCTGGTCCTGGTGGTGATGCTGGTGGTGTTCAAGACCCAGTTCCCCACTGGGGCGGCAACCTGGCTCACCGTCGGACTGGTGGTGTTCATGGCAGGAACCATTCAGTTTTATGCCCGCTGGCGGCGTCTTCGTGAAGCAGCGCTAGCGCAGGAGCAAGCCAGTGACTCATGACCAGCACCCATTGCGGGCTGTCTTGAACACGATTGGACCGGAGAGCTGTCCGGGCTTACTCAATTTTCATTGCCATACCGTTTGCAGCGACGGAAGCCTGGAACCGATTGCTCTGATTGAACAAGCCACGGCTAGAAAGCTGCATCACATTGCGGTCACCGATCACCATTCGATCGCTGCCTACATGCCAATGGTCGACTGGCTTGATCGCGCCCGCGGTCGGGGCGAAAGCACTCCAACACTCTGGAGTGGCATGGAAATCAGTTGCATCTTGCGCGGTTGTTTGGTCCACGTTTTGGCTCTTGGCTTTACGCCAGGTCATCCCGCTCTTTTGCCCTATTCCAGCGGCGATGCTGCGGTGGGCGCTCCTCTCAGGGCTGCTGAGGTTCGCAAAGCCATTCATGAAGCCGGAGGGCTTGCAATCCTCGCCCATCCAGGTCGCTACAGGTTGGGCTTCTCAGAGCTGATTGATGCAGCAGCTGAGCTGGGTTACGACGGTGGAGAAGCCTGGTACGACTACGACATGCAACAACGCTGGGCCTCCACGCCATTGATCTGCGAATCAATCGACAAACAGTTAAAAAACCTTGGCCTTTTGCGTACTTGTGGCACCGATACCCACGGTATGGACCTAAAAGGCCGTTAAATTCACGTATCGATCTAGATAGATGAAATGGGCCTCTTTGATCGGCTACTGAAGTCACGCTCCAAGGACGATGGTCAACAGGCCCCCAAAGATGCTGGCAAGCCGAAGACAGAAGCCTTCTACCTCGACTCTGACGCGTCGTCGTCCTACGGAAATGTGGACTACATGCGGGAGGCCAAAACCATCCGCCGCACCTTCCCAGGGTCCGCTGACAATCCAGGCAATAAAGAACTGGTGACAGAAGTTGACGCAATGGATGTCAAAATTGGGACTCGGTCCAAGGGTTTGGGTGATGAAAAACCCAACGAAGAGCCTTCCATCCCCTCCGTTTTTTCAAGTGGTGTTCCCACCCCGGTGAAAAAGACGTTCGCCGAGGCGATGACAAAGGAGCAACTGGATCAAAAACTTAAGGGCAATGCCTTACGTACAGCTGGTGTGAATTCACCCATGGCTGCTAACGCAGCCCCTGCAGGTCGCAAGGAGGAGTTGAAGTCCGAACCCCCATCGATGCAGCCTGCACCACAGATGCCTACGCGGACTCCATCCTCAAAACCAGGATCGATTGATCCGTTCAAAGACATGGTCCGCGACCTCAACAACTAAGGCCTCCATTCTCGACAGCCTGCTCGGCCTGGAGAACCAAGCCCCTGATCTGCTCAAGCTGATCAGGGGACGGTTGAGACCACAATCCACGGTTTGCCGCTTCCAACAGTCGTTCGGCCATATCTCTAAGCACCCAGGGATTGGACCGGCTTAAGAAGGCTTGAGTGCCAGATTCCAGTAGCCATTGATCACAGATGGCTCCATAGCACCAATCAGGAACGGCTTCTGTTGAAGCGTCGTAAGCAAACAGATAATCAAGGCTGGCTCCCATTTCGAACGCTCCCTTGTAGCCGTGCTGTTGCATTCCCTTGATCCAACGAGGATTCAATAAACGGCTTCTGACTACCTTGTCGATTTCACGGCTGAGGGAATGAATGCGAAGCCTTTCTTGGCGTGAATGGTCTGCAAACCAGGGCTCCACTGTGGTCCCTCCAGAGCGACGCACCGCAGCGGTCATCCCCCCATGGAACTGGTAGTAGTCATCAGAATCGAGTAAATCGTGTTCCCTGTTGTCTTGGTTATGAAGAACCACCTGCACATGGCGCAGAGCACCCTCTAACCCTGTGCGATTGGCCCGGGCATGAACGTCGCCGTCATAACTCCACGAACTCCAGGCTAAAAAAGCCTCGCCAAGTTCATCCTGGTTGTCCCATTGGCCGGAATCAATCAAGGCCTGCAATCCAGCGCCATACGCACCCGGTGCAGAACCAAAAATCCTGGCTTGAGGTCCGTCCTGACGGGTGATCGCCGCAAGCGGATTCTCGGCGTCAGGTTCATCGAGGGATGAAACGAGTTGTACAGCGCGATTCACCCAACCCACAAGCTGAGGGAAGGCATCGCGGAACAGTCCTGACATCCGCAAGGTGACATCAACCCGGGGGCGAGCCAACAGGCTCAACGGGATCACTTCAAGCTCCACCATTCGCCGTGTTGGGCCATCCCAGAGAGGACGTACCCCCAACAACGCGAACATCTGGGCGATGTCTTCACCGCCATTGCGCATCGTGGCTGTTCCCCACACCGACAACGCAAGATGCCGCAGATCTTCTCCATGCTCGAGTCGGTAGAGATCCAACAATTGCTCAGCGCTCCGCCGGCCCAAATCCCAGGCCGCTTCGGTTGGAAGACCACGCAGGTCAACGGAATAGAAATTGCGACCCGTTGGCAACACATCTGGACGTCCTCGCGTTGGGGCGCCGGAGGGACCACTTGCGATCCGTCGCCCAGCCAAAGCAGCAAGGAAGGCCTTCTTTTCACTGGATGCACAGGCCAACAATCGGGGTAAGAGCTCGTCGCGCAAGCGCAGTAGAGCAGGCTCCTTGTTGTCGTCGAGCCAATGCTGCAGAGCAGGACTTAGAGGTTCCGAGGGCTGGTCTGTGATCTGTTCCAGCAAGCGAAGCGCTTGATCATCGAGCCAACTCACAGCTGCCGATACACGTCTGGGCTGATCACATCCCAACTGCTCGAGGGTTCTGCAGTCGTGATCGCTAAGACGGGCACCGTCTTCATCAGACCAGGGGTCGCACTCCAGTCCAATCACCTTGGCCATCGCCTGAGTGATGCCCTTGCAGCCACCGGACGGCGATCGGGCAATGGCCAGGAGAAGTTCTCTCTGAATCAACGGTTCAGGCTGGCTGCCAAGACGATGCAAGCCTGTTCGGATTTGCGCCTCCTTCAACTCACAGAGATAGGTCTCAACCTGATCAAGACAGCGGGCCCAAGACTCGTTGTCTTGATCAGCAAACCCTGATTGCTCGTTCGATGGTTCGTTTGATGAATTGGGGAAGGAGGGCCAATCGAGGCCTTGCAACAGCTGCTTAATTTGCTGCTCGAGCACAGCGCATCGCTCGGCAGCAACCTGACGAGCCTCGACGTACTCGTCCAGTAAGGCTTCCAGAGACAGCAATGATCCGTGCAGACCAGCCCGACCCAAGGGTGGAGTGAGGTGATCGAGAATCACGGCATGGCCACGACGCTTGGCTTGGGATCCCTCCCCCGGATCATTCACGATGAACGGATAGACGTGAGGGATCGGAGCAAGCGCCAGTCCTGGCCCGCAGGCCTCACTCAGTCCAACCGACTTGCCTGGTAGCCATTCGGCGCTGCCATGTTTCCCCACATGAACCATCAGTTGGGTGCCATGCACCTCCTGCAGCCAGAGATATTGGGCCAAATAACGATGCGGAGGAGGGAGATCAGGAGAATGAAGATCACTGATCTGATCGGGGTCGTAGCCACGGCTGGGCTGAATCAACACGGCCACATGACCCAGCAGAAGACCATGCACAGCAAAACCCTTCTCCTCCAGATCCACGGCTTGTTCCGGTGAACCCCAGCGTTGCTCAATGAGAGCTCGAGCGACGGGAGTGAGTTTTTCCCACCAACGCAAGTAGTGGTTGAGGGGCAGATAGGCAAGGGGCCGTAGGTGAAAACTCTCCGGATCGTTGCTGCGACCAGACAACAATTGGGCCATTAGCGCCTGAGACTCTTCGGGACGCGAAGCGCTGCCAAGGCCAACGCCGGCTTCAGCAAGCCAGTTCAAGATATTGATCGTGCTAGCGGGTGTATCCAGACCAACCCCATTGGCCAAACGTCCATTACGAACGGGGTAATTCGCTAGCACCAATGCCACGCGTTTCTCTGCTGCGTCCGTTTGACGAAGATCCACCCAACAACGGGCATGCTCAGCAAGCCAATGCAGCCCAGCAGTGTCGGCAACCAAAGCTTTGACCGCCGTCGACAGACTGGACTCCGCATCCTGGACTTCACGGAAGGCGCCAATTCTCGTGGTGATACGTCCATCCAACTCAGGAAGCACCACTTGAAGGGAGAGATCGATGGGATCGAGCCCCTGGGTGGTTGCGTCCCAGGCTTGCTTGGATCGTCCCGAACAAAGCAACTGCAACACAGGTAGATCAAGACCATCCCAAAGAGGAGTGCCTAGCCCAGCCTCTTGAAACTGCACCGATGCGAATGCCGTGGTGCAGACCACCAGCTGAACATCCTGCGCTTGAAAAGCTCGTTGCACCCCCTCTTGAACCACGGGGTCCCTCAAGCTGCTCACCCAGAGGGCACGCGGTGCTAATCCGCGGCTTCGCAAGGCCGTTAAAAGTTGATCACACCAATCCGTGTCAGCGGCACGGGCATGGGCCCGATACAGCAAGACACCAACCTTTGCACCAGGTTCATCACGCCAATCAAACGGGGCGGGATCAGCCATCCGCTCCGGCTGAAGATCGGTAGCGTCAATAAGGGTTTCAGCTTCCTTCCCACGGGTAATGAAGGGATGAATCGCCTTCAAAACCTTGGTCATGTTGGGCATCCCGCCTTCGCGCAACAACAGAGCTAGCTGTTGAGACAGGGTGGAAGACACCGATCCAATCGGATGGAGTTCGTCGTTTTGATCAGCGGTCCCCGCCAGGACGATCAACGTCCGATCTTGAGCAGACGACTGCCAGCGGCGGCACTGTTCAAGCCCGTAGCTCCAGTGTCCCCGCCCTCCCAACAAGCGCACCACGAGCACTCGAGCCGTACGCCCCGTTGTGGCCAAATAATGATCAATTTGAGCTGGATGGCGCAGACAGTCGAGTGGCAAAGCTCGCAATTGCTCCTTCAAGTGCCCCAGCTCTGGCTGCTGAAGGCAGGCTGAGAGCGTACTGATGTCGGTTGCAGCGCTCGTCAGAAAAAGAATGGGAGCAGGCGGTTGCTCAACAACGGTGAAAACCTCGTTGCTTTCGGCGCCAGGAAGACTGCTCAGTCGATGCATGTCTCCATTCTGGTCTGATCACATCACACCCAACGAGCGAGGTGAGTGAGAAAATTTGAGCATCGATCAATAAGCGATGCATCAGTTCCTGCCCTACGCCTGGTTTGAAGGCCGCTGCATCCCATTTGACCAGGCCAAAGTTTCGATCGCTACGCATGCCCTTCACTACGGGACCGGTGCTTTCGGAGGCATGCGCGCGATTCCAGATCCCGAAAAGCCCGGCGGCATGCTGTTGTTTCGACCGGACCGCCATGCCCGGCGCCTCTCGCAAAGCGCCAAGCTCCTGCTTGCTGATCTCACGGAAGAAACCGTGATGGAGGCACTCATTGCGGTGCTAAGGGCTAATAAGCCCACAACGCCCATCTACTTAAGGCCGTTTGTATACACCAGTGATTTAGGCATTGCACCACGTCTGCACAACATCGAGACCGATTTTCTGATTTACGGCTTAGAGCTCGGCGATTACCTCTCTCCCGATGGCGTGAGTTGCCGAATTAGTAGTTGGACCCGGCAGGAAGATCGCTCACTACCGCTTCGCGGAAAAATCAGTGGTGCTTACATCACAAGCTCCCTTGCCAAAACAGAAGCCGTCACCAGCGGTTTTGACGAAGCTCTGCTCATGAACACGCGGGGAAAGGTGAGCGAAGCCAGTGGCATGAATCTGTTTTTGGTACGCGATGGCGTCCTCATCACACCTGGCGTTGATCAAGACATTCTTGAAGGAATCACCCGCTCCAGTGTGATCGAGCTGGCGAAGCACATGGGTTTGCAAGTGATTGAACGCCCTGTTGATAAAACCGAACTCTGTATCGCCGACGAAGTGTTCCTCACAGGAACAGCGGCAAAAATTACGCCAATTCGTCAACTCGAATCCACGGTCTTACCGACCAACCGACCTGTGATGAACGCCTTAAGGCAACGTCTGGTGTCGATTACGGAAGGTCGAGACCCAGACTTCAGCCACTGGGTCACCAGGATCGAGCTCGAAGCCTAAGGATCGGCCTTCAGATCAAGAGCAGTTCATAGAATGTGCTGAGAGAAGTAACCGAGCGATGCAGGCCGTCACCGAGACCCCAACCGTGATCGCCTCACGTTTTTTAAAGCGTCTGCACGATCCGTCACGGCCCGTCTTGGTATTTGACGGAGCAACAGGCACATCCCTGCAGCAGATGGACCTCTCCGCCGATGATTTCGGCGGAGAGGCATTGGAAGGTTGCAACGAAAACCTTGTGGTCACAAGACCCGATGCCGTTCAAAGTGTGCATCGACAGTTTCTTGACGCAGGTTGTGATGTCATCGAAACCGATACCTTTGGAGCCGCTTCTGTGGTCCTGGCTGAATACGGCCTAGAAAACAAAACCTTCGAGCTCAATAAGCGTGCTGCTGAGCTGGCCAAAGAAGTGGCCATGGAATACAGCACCGATGACAAACCACGATTTGTGGCTGGCTCGATGGGACCCACCACAAAATTACCCACGCTCGGACACATCAGTTTTGATCTCCTTCGCGATTCCTATCAGGAGCAAGCGGAAGGACTGATTGCCGGCGATGTGGATCTACTCATCATTGAAACCTGTCAGGACGTTCTGCAGATCAAGGCAGCTCTTCAAGGAATTGAGCAAGCCTTTGAAACCAGTGGTGAACGCCGCCCCTTGATGGTGTCCGTAACGATGGAAACCACAGGCACCATGCTGGTGGGTTCCGACATCGCAGCTGTTGTTTCTATTCTGGAACCCTTTCCGATTGATGTTCTTGGCCTGAACTGCGCAACAGGTCCTGAACAAATGAAAGAGCACATGCGCTACCTCACGGAGAATGCTCCGTTTGTGGTGAGCTGCATCCCCAACGCAGGCTTACCAGAAAATGTTGGAGGCGTGGCGCATTACCGACTTACGCCGGTAGAGCTGAAGATGCAATTAATGCACTTTGTAGAAGATCTTGGTGTTCAAGTGATTGGTGGGTGTTGCGGAACAACACCTGCTCATATTGCTGCTCTTTCTGAAATTTCATCAGAGCTAAGTGCCGCACCAAGAAATGTGCGCTCCCACCACCATGAAAGAAAAGCACTCAGTTACGAAGCAGCAGCCTCATCGATTTATGGCGCAACTCCCTATCTACAAGACAATTCATTCTTGATTATCGGTGAACGACTCAATGCCAGTGGCTCCAAGAAAGTACGTGAATTATTGAATGAAGAAGATTGGGACGGACTGGTAGGCGTTGCCCGAGGACAGGTCAAAGAGAATGCTCATGTACTGGATATCAATGTTGATTATGTCGGTCGTGATGGTGAAAGAGATATGCGCGAACTGGTGAATCGAGTCGTCACCAACGTGAATCTTCCTTTAATGCTGGATTCCACCGAATGGCAAAAGATGGAAGCCGGACTCAAAGTTGCTGGAGGGAAGTGCATCCTCAATTCAACGAACTACGAAGACGGCGATGAACGTTTCTTCAAAGTGTTGGAGCTAGCCAAACGTTACGGGGCCGGGGTGGTGATTGGCACGATTGACGAAGACGGAATGGCCAGGACTGCAGACCAAAAGCTTGCAATTGCGAAAAGGGCCTACCGAGATGCTGTGGAGTATGGAATTCCAGCTCGCGAAATCTTTTACGACGCGCTCGCGCTACCAATCTCCACAGGCATTGAGGAAGATCGTCGCAACGGCGCTGAAACCATCGAAGCCATTCGAAGGATTCGCGAGGATCTTCCCCAAGTTCACGTTGTTCTTGGTGTCTCCAATGTGAGCTTTGGTTTGTCTCCTGCTGCCAGAATTACACTCAATTCAGTCTTTCTGCATGATTGCTGTGAAGCTGGAATGGATGCAGCCATTGTCTCACCAGCAAAAATCCTCCCTCTTATAAAAATCAGCGAAGAGCATCAAAAAGTTTGTCGAGACTTGATTAATGATCGCCGTGGATTTGAGGGCGATGTTTGTACTTATGACCCGCTTACAGTTCTAACAACCTTATTCGAGGGTGTCAGCGCCAAAGCGGCCCGTGAATCTGGACCATCCCTGAGCGACCTCCCCGTTGACGAACGGCTAAAACAACACATCATCGATGGTGAACGGATTGGATTAGAAGATGCTCTCAAAGAGGGCTTAAAGAATTATCCACCCCTAGACATTGTCAATACATACTTGCTTGATGGAATGAAAGTGGTTGGAGAACTATTTGGTTCCGGACAAATGCAACTTCCTTTTGTTCTTCAATCTGCCGAAACGATGAAATCTGCAGTGGCATTTTTGGAGCCGTTTATGGAGAAAGAGGACGGCGAGCGATCCGCCAAGGCTAAATTTTTAATCGCAACAGTCAAGGGTGATGTTCATGATATCGGGAAAAACCTTGTAGACATTATTTTGACCAATAACGGCTATGAAGTCATTAACCTTGGCATCAAGCAAGATGTCAATGCAATCATTGCCGCCCAGGAAGAACATCAAGCTGATTGCATCGCCATGAGTGGACTCCTAGTGAAATCCACTGCCTTTATGAAAAATAATTTGCAGTCTTTTAACGAAGCAGGTATCAACGTACCGGTCGTTCTAGGTGGTGCTGCACTTACACCCAGGTTCGTCAATAAAGACTGCAACGACGTATATGAAGGCAAAGTGATTTATGGCAAAGATGCTTTTACAGATCTGCGCTTTATGGATGCCCTAGTGACGGCAAAAGCAAAGGATCGCTGGGATGATCGCGCTGGCTTTCTCGATGGCACCCCTGATGGTCTATCGATTGGCGTTGATGCGGACCCCTCAGATTCAGCCGATGCATCGGCTGAGAACTCCTCTGAGCCAACTGAGACCCCTGATCGCAAGCTTCCGGTTACCTACCACCGATCGGATGCCGTTCCTGAAGAAGCAACCATCAGTACGCCCTTCCTTGGTGCATCCGTCCTTCAGGGAGAGGATCAGATTCCGCTCGATGAGGTGATTGCGTTCCTCGACCGCCAAGCACTGTTCGCTGGTCAGTGGCAGATGCGCAAAGCCAAAAACCAAAGCCGTGAGGACTACGAACAGGATCTCGCGGACAAGGCCGAACCAATTCTTCAAACATGGCTGGCGCGCGCCAAAGACGAAAAACTCCTACTTCCAGCAGTGGCTTACGGCTATTTCCCTTGCGGACGTGATGGCAACGCGGTGGCGGTGTTCAACCCGGAGGGTGATGCAGCTCTGGGTCGATTTGACGTCCCCCGTCAACGCAGTGGCAATCGCTATTGCATCGCCGATTTCTTCCGAGACCTCAAAGAGGGCCAACCCTGTGATGTACTGCCGATGCAAGCCGTCACCATGGGCGAGGAAGCCAGTCGCTTCAGCCAAGAGCTGTTTCGCAAGGATGCCTACAGCGATTACCTCTTTTTCCACGGATTAGCCGTTCAGATGGCAGAAGCGCTTGCTGAGTGGACCCATGCGCGCATCCGCCGCGAATGCGGCTTCTCCGATCCCGAAGCGATGCCTCTCAGAGACATTTTTGCCCAGCGCTATAGGGGTAGCCGCTATTCCTTTGGCTATCCGGCCTGTCCCAACGTGGCGGACTCCCGTCAACAACTGGAATGGCTTCAGGCTGATCGCATTGGTTTGACCATGGACGAAAGCGATCAACTGCATCCAGAACAGAGCACAACAGCCCTGGTTGCTTTGCACAGCAACGCTCGCTACTTCAGCGCTTAAAAAACGCAGAAATGTGGTGCCTCAGACTTCTGAGGCACTGCACTCGCTCCCATGGACTTCAGCGGCCCCGACGCCATCGACAACGCGATTAAGGCTGGATTGGACATCGATGGGAGCCCTCTTCCAGAAGCGATGCTCACTCTTTATCGCGAGGTCATGGATCAAGAGGCACAACGAAAACGCAGTGGAGTGCGTAAGTCGATGAGAAATCGCATCGTGCGCACGGGTGCCAAACATTTCAGCCAGGACGTCCTGAACACCCGATTAATCGAGGCTGGCTGGGAAGGCCTGAAGGACAAGGAAATCAGCTTTTACTTCAGCTGAGAGCCGATTCAATTTGAGCTCTGCAGGATCACTCCTGGCAGAGCTTTTCCATCGTGTCGATCACGTCCTGCTGAAATTCATCCAGCGCACTGGACTCGCTCAAATCAAATCCTTCTCCCGCAGCGTTCTGCGCAAGATCCTGAAAGTGGAAGGCTCCTTCGCCATTGGCGAGGAACTCGATAGCCGATGACTCGCCACTTTCGCGGAACGAATCGCAGAGGGCGATGAACGCCGCGTCTTCAGTGAACTCCCAATCCATCGAGGAGGCATAACTGAACGACCTTTAACGCCTGACCCCCGTGATCCGTCAACTATCTCGTCTCGGAATGTGCCAGTCGTTCGGCAGACTCCTGGTAGAAAATGCAAACGAATGCCATCACAACCACAAGAGCAAAAGCCAGTTGAGCAGGGTGATCTGAATGTCTTAGGTGGTGCTCTTGAAGTCTGTAGTTGTGAGCCGATGACAGGTTGGTTTCGAGATGGACATTGCCGCACCGATCCCAGCGACTTGGGGCAACACAGCGTCTGCTGCGTGATGTCAGAACGATTTCTGAACTACAGCAAGGCCCAGGGCAATGACCTGAGCACTCCCATGCCCGATTTCGGCTTCGCAGGTCTCAAGCCTGGCGATCACTGGTGTGTCTGCGCCCCACGCTGGAAACAGGCCTATGACGACGGAATGGCACCGCCGGTACGACTCGAAGCAACTGAACACACAGCGCTGCAGGTGATCCCTTTGGACGTCCTCAAAACGCACGCTCACCAAGGAATCTCCTGACCATCCCAAGCCAGGAAACGGCCACTGTCGTCTGATGTCTGTTCAAGCAAAACATCGAGCAACAGGGAGGCCGCTTTTTGAGGACTGAACAGACGGTCTGGCGGAACAAAATCTTGAAACGGCTTAGAAAGCGCTGTATCTGTAGTGCCTGGATGCAGCATCGTGACTGTGGCAAGTGGAAAACGCCGCGCCCACTCCACACTCAACGAACGCAAAAACATGTTCTGGGCTGCTTTGGCTCCGCGATAGGCGTACCAGCCTCCACTTCTGTTGTCGCCGATGCTCCCGACCCGCGCACTGAGACTCGCAAAGTGAAAAGGGCGATCACGCTTCAAGGCTGGCTCGATCGCTTTAGCCAAGAGAAGAGGGCCCGCAGCATTGATCGCAAAGGATTCCATCAACTGATCAGCACAAACCTGCTGCAGACGCTTCTCAGGGCTTAGTGAGCCTCCATGGAGTCTCCCAGTGGCATTGATCACCAAACGCAGGGGCTGGGGATCCTCCAGGAGCCTCTGAGACAACACCTCAAGGCTCTGGGGGGACTCAAGATCCACGAACCAATCATTGGCTGAACTCACGGTCCGACCGCAGAGCATGACCGCCAAAGCGGGCTGACGGCGTTGCAGTTCCTGTGCAAGTGCCGCGCCGAGACCACCACGACCAACGATCAATGCACGGCCAATCCAAGCAACTCTGTTGATATCAGGCATGATCAAAAGCGTTGTCCGAGGGACAGTGAGACAGCTCACCCCACTGTTGCTGGGCATGTCCGCCACTGCGGGGCTGATTGCTGTGGTCGCCTGGAGCGTCCAAGCGATTGGACAGTTGGAACAACAGCGAAGCCAACAAACCACCCTTGAAACGCTGTTAGAGAGCTCCTCAACAGATCACCAACTTGTTCACTCGTCTGCTGATTCCTCTGAAAATCCACCCAAACCATCCAATTCGCTGTTCCACCAAACTCCAGATTTCAAGCCAATAGGTGCTCCTAGCAACCCGATTGTGCGCGTTGCGTTATTAAGTCAATCGCCACCCCGTTCCGTAGATTTATCAGGACAGGCAGAGTGCAGATTTAGAAATGGTGTAATCGTTCAAAAAAGAACCCTGACGAAGGTAATTACCAGTCGTCGTTCATATTTAGTGACATGCCAGTCCGGTCAAGATGGTGCCGTAATTGTGAATGAACGCCCCTATCCTAAGACGGTTTACTTTCTGAACAGAGGTGGCGGTGGGATTGTCATCAACCAACTCCCTCTTGAACGTTACGTTGCCTCTGTGGTTGGGGCGGAGATGCCGAGTCACTGGAATCCTGAAGCGTTAAAGGCACAAGCTGTGGCCGCACGGTCCTATGCCCTCGTGCATCTTGTGCGTCCTGCAGATTCTGATTTCAATCTTGGTGATACGACCCGTTGGCAAGCCTATGGAGGCCTCAATAGTCAAACCGAGCCGACGGCAGCAGCAACGAAAGCGACCCAGGGTTTAGTGCTCAGTTTTCAAGGAGGTTTAGTGGAATCTCTGTACGCTTCAACCAGTGAAATCGCCGCTGAAGCGCACAGCCATTTGGGAGCAAGTATGAGTCAGCACGGAGCACAAAACATGGCCATGAATGGGCTCAAGTTTAACGAAATCCTTCGTCGTTATTACGTAGGCGCATCCTTGGCGAGGCTCAAAACAAATGGGAACTGAGACTTACTGGAATCGTGCGCTCGAGCAAAGCAAAAGGGCAATTAAGTCTGGAGCTCTCGTACCACTCAGCACCTCGTTAGAACATCTTATTAGCAGTCCAGAATCAAATTTTGAGCTGAGAACTCTAGAAAGTCGCTTGCCCAAACATTTAAAGAGAGAGGGACCTAAACCCAATCCTTTTCGACCATGGGATCCACAACTTGAGGTGGCACGATTGAATCCAGGTCATACGGTCATTCTGAACAAATATCCGGTCCAACGCGGACATATGCTTCTGATTACTGCCGATTGGGCCGCCCAGGATGGTTGGCTCACATTGGCTGACTGGAGCGCTTTAGTTCAAGTTGACCATGACACATCTGGGCTGTGGTTTTTCAACAGCGGACCAATCGCAGGAGCGAGTCAACCCCATCGACATCTTCAGCTTCTGCCGCGCAACAAAGACGAGACAAGTTGTCCCAGAGATCTATGGTTTCAAAAACGATTGTCATCGCAAAGAACAATCGAAACAACCAGCGATTCCTTGCTGAACTGCTGCGCCGTTGTCTCGCGATTAAGTCATGAAAAGGATAACGATGAACAGGCTCAACACCTCTATCAATGCTATCTGTCACTCTCTAGACAGCTAGGGATTGGGCATCCCTCTCAAGATCAACGCCCAAGGTCTTTTTACAACCTGTTAATAACTCCTCGATGGATAGCGATGGTGAGGCGTCGACGTGAAGGTGCTGCGGGTTTCAGCATCAATGCGCTTGGATTTGCTGGATATCTCTTGGCCACTGCAAGCGCTGATCTGAACTGGCTGAAGACCTACGGACCCGAGGCCTTATTGCGTGAAGTCGTTCTCGAAATCCGTGAAAATACGGTTGTGGAGTAACCCCTATAGCTGTCTGTCTGAAGAAGGACAACCGGCCGACACCGCCCTAAATTCTTCAACAACAGCCATGAACAAGAGCCACAAGATCAGAAACAAAAGGATTGAGCATCATCTGAAACTGGTCGATCCAATTGCTGGCCATTACGCCAAACGATCGGGCACGGATCGAGATGATCTCAAACAGGTGGGCAGGCTTGGCTTATTGCGTGCCGCAGAGGGGTATCAGCAAGACCAAGACAAGCCATTTGAGGTATACGCAAGGCCACACATCAGGGGAGCCATCCTTCACTACCTCAGAGACAGCGTGGGACTGGTTCGACTGCCAAGACGTCTCCAAGAGCAAGCCCAGACCACAATTAAAAATGGTTCCTCTGCAACGCAACAAGGTGAAGCGATGTCAGCGGAGATGGAAGTCAACGTCCAGGCCTATCGCCGACGTCAATCATGGGAACCCTTGGACGAAGCCAGGGTGGCAGCAGAGCAACCTGGATGGCAACCAATGCTGATGCAGGAAAGCGCCCGTCGGATCAGGAAAGCGATCAATGGATTAGCGCCCTTAGAGCAAAGGGCGCTCATTGAGGTGGTGATCGAAGGTGCCAGCCTCCGTGGTGCTGGAAACAAGCAGGGTGTCAGCGCAATGACAATGCAGCGAAGGCTGAAACGGGCCCTAGCCCAGTTGCGACATGAACTTGTCGATCAGGATTCGTCGCTGTGGTCGCGCTGAATTTGACCCTCAAGTGTGGTCATCGCTGCAGTGACGGCAGCAAGCTGACGCTCAAGACCATCACGCCAGAAACGGAGCATCTCCAACTTGCGTTGCTGGTGATGACTACGCCAAGAACTGGACTCACACGAAGGCTGACAGAAGAAAGGAGGCAGCATGAGCAGACACAAGCTTTTCCATAATCCTGGCGAATTGTTCCAGAAATCGGGACTGCCAACACACATGTGGCGCTTCTGAACCAGACGATTAGTTTGGAACTAGCGAAGAACACAAGCCACATTGCTCAAAAGCCAGTCTCGCGTGTCTCACCGATTACCAAAACTGGTCCTAATCGGCGTCGCAATTGCGACCTGCGATTTTGGCGTCATGGAACAGGCGCACGCCTATGTGCCCTTAATGGCTGGACAAAGAGCTCGTGCTCTCAATGGCACCTTCAATAACGTTCCAGTCCTTCATTCCAACCAACCCGAAATTGTCAAAGGGCCAGGGATCCTCGTTACTACAGCCCCAGGTTCTGCTACCACCGCCGAAAACAGCCAGCCCCTAAAGAATGCTGAGTTCACATTTAACGGCGAATTCGGGTTGCATATGCACCATAAGTATTACCCTCAAGATAGCAGTAAATTAGGTGGAAGTCGGGCAAGAGGATTGCTTACGGTTGCAGCAATCGCTATCAACCCAGGCAACAAACCCGTTATCCTTAAGTTTAAACGAGGTTCTGTAAAAAACAGTTTCGAAGCTCCTTATCATCCCAACCGTTTGATGGGGGTGAAAACCCTGGGACGTCGCCCTTGGAATACTGGCCCGGGTGACGCTACAGCTGTGCAAATGCTGCGAGGAGAGCTTGATCGAAAACTCCCACGGGAAATAACGATTCCTGCTCGAAGTAGCAAAGTGATTGTGAGTTCAATTCTTCCTGCTAGGGGAATTATGAACGGGCTGTTGAGAGGTCGTAGTAACGGGCCTTTCCAGCTTGCTGTGATAGCGGCAGAGGAAACCAACCAAGATCAAGAGCTTATCTCCGTTCTTGAGAACAATAAACTAGCCCCAGGACGCGTTTATTTGAAGCGTCTCAATGAGATCAGTACTGGAAAAGTCTTTTCAAGAGTTGCTGGTGTTGCCCTTGGTGATGAGTATAAGGCCTCAATTAATCATGATCTCTCACAAGGTGCATTACACATTCCATTAACAAGTACTCGCAGGCACCACTTTGGAACGAGCGACATACAGGTTAATCAATTATCAACACGAATGATTGATTCTGCTCTGAACAATATTGGCACCTATGGCGTGCGATTTGATGTTGAACTAAATCTGTCTGGCGTTGGTACTCACGAATTGGTTTTAAGCCATCCCGTGGCATCCGGTCGAAAACCATTCACCGCATTCCGAGGATCGATCGGAATTAAAAGTACCGAAGGGTATCGAGAAGTTCATGTCGGGATGAAATCAGGAGAAAGCCTGCCCCTCGGTGCAATTAATGTTCAGGCAAATGCTGTCAATCCCATCACGGTGAGCGTTGTTTATCCAGCGGATGCCACGCCAGGGCACTTGCTAAGCGTGGTTCCAACAACCCAGCTCGCCATGCTTCGTCGTCGTGAAGATTTTGTTGAAGCAGCAAAAAAATCTGAAGCAGTGGCAAAAACACGCAAGGTTGTTCCGTCAACGCCTCCACCGGCGACCCAGGCACAGCCGAAATTTATTCAAGTCACCAACAACAATCCAAAGCAGATCATCAGAACGTCTCTTCCTCAAGCCACACCTCAGACCGATCCCAAACCAGCCCCAAGGATTTCGGCTCAGGCCATTGCAGCACCATCAAGTGGTGCCAATCGGTTACCAGCAGCGATGATCATGCCTCAGCGCGTTAATGAGTCATTAGAGAAGCGCTATAGCGATGCAATCAAGGCTCAAAAGGAATGGGTACGCCGACTACAAGGTCGATAGGCTTCGCGCATCGGTTTTACTCGAATCATCGCGGCAGGTTGAATGGGGCGTCGGATCACACTTGAACTTCCTGATCATCTCGTTGGCCGCCTCGACGAGCTGAAGAAAGAGTGGTGCATCAGGTCCAGAGGCGATTGCTTAACGCGATTGCTGGAAGAAATCTGGACTGATGAGACAGATTTCGACTCTGGCGACAACGAGGATCCAGGGGTCTTATCCGTGGCCACCTCTGCTGCTGCTATCGAATTACAGCGAGACCAGCCACCATCAGAACCCTCTTACGACGAAGACCGGGCCATCGTCTTGGTTCGCAGTAGTCAAGACCCGAAGGAGCAAGACGCAGCTTCAGTGCTCACCCCCGACACCATTCAAGCGAGGGAGAGCAGCACAAAAAGTCGTGGCATCGACTTACCTGGATTTGTGCGAAGCCGTACGCAGGCGATCCGAACCAGCCTGCAACAGCCTCAAACACAAGAAGATCGGCGTGATAGTCCCTTTGTCCCTGTGGTGAGCTTCGATCACCTAACCGCTTGCTGCAATAAAGCCATCGATCATTGGACCAGTTTGTATGGATCCATGCCAGGAGCAACGGTTCTTGAGGCTGTGATGCTCTGGATGGCCCGAGATATTTGGCCCCAATTGGATGGAAGTGAGGGACGCACCTTCACCTGGAGCCAGGTGAACCAATCGATGCAGGATGTCTGCGCTGATTGGTCCGTACAGTCTCCAAAATTTGAACATGTGATTGTCGCTGCTGCAGTTCTCGAAGATCCATTTGCCGCAGGCAGCGTGGAGGATCGCATCCCAACTTTGATTCGTCGCTTTGTGAACCGCTTCAAACGGAGTCGGCGTGTGACGTCATTTGAAACCTTGGAATCCACCATGACCCTGCATGGCGCGCTGAGATTGCTAGATCTACCCACGCAAGCTGGAGCTTCCCTAACGCTGCGTTCCATCCGTGACGCATACAAGAAAAAAGCGATCGAAGCGCACCCAGATGCCGGTGGATCTACGGATGGCATGAGACGACTGAATGAGGCCTATCAGATGCTTCGGGAGCTCTACAGGGACAAAGAGCCTCAATAGTCTCAACTGAGTACCAAGACTAGACGCATCACAAGACTCAGGCTAGACAAAAGAGAATTATTCGTCTCAATTGAGTCTTGCCGCAGGTCTAAGTAAGAGTCCCATCCGAGACCCAGAAGGGCTTGTTGTTATGAACTCATTTTTCCATTGTTTTAAATGCATACGCCTGTAATACCCCCTTCCTTGAATGAGCCAACAACAAGCAATAGATCATCAAGGTCTAAAGACCAGTTGGGCATCAAAGACCAACCGAATGACCGCCTACATCCTGTCCAAGCCTGACAATCCAATGTCCAAGCAATTCTTGGCCAACGCAAATACAAGTTGTAGCTTCGTTTTTAAAGCTTGCGTACCTGCTGTAGACACAGTGACGCAAGAACAATGGTCGACCTTGCCAGCTCACTAACCTGGATCCCCTTGCGCGGGATGGAAGCAGTGGCGCAAGCTTTCGCCGCATCAAACTAATGAGTCAACAGCCTCAGATGAGTCTTATTTCTAGACTCAGCAAGAGTCTTATTTGCTCGACATGAAACAAAGATTGTGTGGATCATTCCTACCGAAACGAGATTCGCTTTGAAGGGAAGCGCAGCTGAAATCCGCTATGAAAAGCCAGACTCAGTAGAGCAAGGCATGCCCGCCCTCAGCAATCAAATGTGTTTCTCAGAGGTCCAAGCTAAGACTATTAAATGGACTCATGAAGTGTCTCACCTGAGACGCATGCAATCCATTTTTGAATGTCGTTTGCATTAAAAAAGCCGCCTCTATGGGCGGCTAACAGATGAAAGCAAGACGGTTTAGGTCGAAGTCTGCATTCCTTGAATGAGGTAATCAAAGTAAGGAGATGCGACGGCTTGCTGGTCTTCGGAAAGGAGGGCCAAGGACGCCTCTCTCATGCAGCGCATGGCTTCCACCATTCCAGGCATGGGAACGCCAAGGCTGTTGTACATCTCACGGGCACCCACAAGACCAATCTGTTGAATCAGCTCTGTACTGCCAGCAAGAACTCCGTAGGTGACAAGGCGCAAATACCAGCTGTAGTCACGCAGGCACTGGGCACGTTGCTTCTGACCGAAGGCGTTGCCTCCAGGAGCAACGTATTCAGGTTTACGAGTGAACAGCTGTTTCGCTGATTCATCGATGATTTTTTTCTCGTTCTCAGTGAGACTTCGAACAACAGATAAACGAATCGACCCCTGGCTGAGGAAATCAACCATTGATCGCAGTTCACCGCTGCTTGGGTAACGCAGATCGTCATCTGCTTTGAGAATCAGATCCCGAACAACGCTCATGTCAGCTGGCAAGCTTGAATGAGTCTAGAGCTATCGATCGCTTCGCATGCAGTTGCAGCGATTGGTGTTACGCCTTTGCAATGGCCCAGTCCTTAAGCGACCCACCAGTAGCTGGTCAAATCATCACTGTTCTGGGGATCGATCTCAATCACCAGGGCCTCGGACTCGCACGCTGGCAAGGCTGGGTGGTGATTGTTCCCCAGTTGCTTCCAGGTGAAGAGGCCCAGGTGCAATTGCTACAACGCAAGAAGTCGCAATGGTTTGCGCGCCATCTCAAAACGATCGTTGCAGCTCCAGGTGCGAGGAAACCTCCGTGCATCCTTGCCAAAGACTGTGGGGGTTGTTCACTGCAACACCTCGAGGAAAGTGTTCAAGCGGAATGGAAGCGCACGCGACTTGAACAGACCCTGAAACGAATCGGTGGGATCGACATCCAGTCGCCTGCCCCAATCCATCACGATCTTGAACACTTGGGCTACCGCAATAGAGCCCTCATTCCTCTGCTTCGACAAAACGATCAGCTGCGTTTGGGTTACTACCGACGCGGAAGCCATCGCATCGTGAACCTCAATCGTTGTCCTGTTTTAGACCCACGCATCGATGCCCTCATCAAACCCCTGAAACAAGATCTTGAAGCCAGTGGTTGGCCCGCTGATGCTGATTTACACGGCGAACTCGGTCTTCGCCATCTCGGCTTGCGCGTTGGCGTGCGAACCGGGGAACTGTTGATCACATTGGTCAGTGCAACGAGCGAACTCAACGGTGTGAAAGAGCTGGCCGTGGAGTGGATGAACCGTTGGCCTGCCGTAAGCGGTGTGACCTTGAACCTGCAACCGCGACGGAGCAATACCGTCCTCGGTGCGATCACCCACACCCTCGCTGGTCGAGATTGCATCAGCGAGCGTTTCTGCGATCTTCAGCTCCTTCTTGGAACCACCACCTTCTTCCAAATCAACACCGCTCGTGCCGAGCAGATCGTGATTGTTTTGCGTGATTGGCTTCTCGCGCGTAAGGATTGCAATCGCTTAATTGATGCCTATTGCGGTATCGGAACCATCAGCTTGCCGATTGCTGCAGCTGGAATTGGTGTGGTTGGTCTTGAAATCAATCCCGCCTCTGTTCAACAGGCACAACAAAACGCGGCTTTGAATGGAATCACTGATGCCAGCTTTGAAGCTGGTGATGTGGCCTTGCTGCTGAGCAATTACCTTCCAGATCATGATGCTCTTGTGGTGGACCCACCGCGAAAAGGATTGGCTCCGGATGTGCTTGACGCCATTTTGAATTGTCCACCCAAAAGCCTGGCCTACTTGAGTTGTGACTCGGCAACCCTGGCAAGGGACCTCAAGAGACTGGTCTCAGAGAGCGGTCCCTATGCCATTGATCGCATTCATCCCGTGGACTTTTTTCCCCAAACAACCCATCTGGAATGCCTTGTCCTCATGGAGCGCATTAACTGCGAAGTTCAACCTTGAATTGTTGAACCAAAGCCTGTCTAACTTTGTCTTGCACTGGCTGCAATTGCTCATCCGTGAGCGTGCTGTCTTTGCCTCGGTAGCGAAGTCGGAAGGCTTGGCTGCATTGATCATCAGGCAGTTGACCACCTTCAAACCGATCGATCAACTCAACACTTTCTAGAAGTGGCTTACCTGCTTTACGGATGGCCTGCATCAAATCTGCAGCTGGCAATGTTTTCGGAACAAGCATCGCGAGATCCCTTTCCATCGCTGGAAGTGTTGAGAACGCTTTAAAGGAAGGCACCCAGCGATTGCGACGCGTCACCGCTTCAAGAAGACGGTGAAGATCAAGATCAAACAGGTAGGTGGCGTCGGGGAGCTCGTACTGAGCACACAACACCGGATGGAGCTGACCAAAGCAACCAAGGGTTCGGCCTTCCACCACCACCGCTGCAGCCCGCCCCGGATGAAGACGCGAGTCGTCAGATAAGGGCCGGTCTTGGGTTTCAAGACCCATGGAGTTCAAAACAGTGGCGAGTGCTCCGCGAGCCATGAAGTAATCCGGAGCGAGTGCCTTGCCGCTGGTCGCCCAGCGTGAAACACGCCGTTCTCCGCAAATCACGCCGCCAAGACGTGCTGTCTGCACTATCTCTCTGTCCTGGGGATGGAAAACATGACCAATTTCAAACAGCCAACAACCGGGTTGAGAAGCCTGAAGGTTGCGTTGGCAAATCTGGAGATGCTCCTGCCAGAGCGCGGTTCTGAGATGGCTGGTTTCCGCCAATAGAGGATTACTGATTGGAATCCGATTCGGATCATCGGCGTCCGCCCCTGTAAGCGATAAGCAAGTGATCTCTTGGAGGCCAGCACTGCAAAGGCGGCGACGCAACCGACGCTCCGCCTGCTGCATGTCCGTAAGACCACCAGGAGCCAGGGGATCGGGCAAGTGGGCCCCAAAACAGTCGAAACCAACAAGACGAGCCACCTCCTCGATCAGATCCACCTCGCGAAGAAGATCCATCCGACGGGAGGGAGGTACAACCACCGTCCAGCCATCCTCAGTAGTGCTGAGGTGGCAGCCGAGTGCGGAAAGACAATCCTCTACCTGTTGATCACTCACATCGGATCCCTCCTCGTCTTCAGAAGCCAAAGGACCTAGAAGTTGATGAAGAGCATGACGGCGAAGCGTCACCACGGGTTCCGGGCCTTCTTCGGCACAGCACTGCCAACTGCGGCCTGCCACTCCGCCTAGGAGCTGTTCCATCAGTTCGAGTGCACGACCCGCTGCAGGCAAGGTGATCTGACGCGGTAACCCCTTTTCGTAACGAGAACTGGCATCCGTGCGCAACCCTGTTGCACGACTGCTGCTGCGAATCGAGGCGGGAGTGAACAGGGCTGACTCCAACCAGATTTTGGTGGTCGTGGCCGTCACTCCGCTCTCAGCACTACCGATCACCCCCGCAATCGCAACCGGTCGATCACGACAGGTAACCAACTGAACGCGTTCGTCAACCTCGATGGTGCGGCCATCCAATCCCGTAAAGAGTTCCTTGTCCCGCCCTTGCCTAAGGCCAAAATCAGCTGGCTTCAGGTCGCTGCCACATAGCCGCTCCAAGGCATCGAGATCAAAAGCATGAAGAGGTTGACCTTGTTCCAACATCACCAGATTGGTGATGTCCACAATCGCGTTAACGGGTTTCACCCCGGCGCGGAGAAGTCTTTGTTGGAGCCAGACAGGAGCATCTTTCCCACCATCGAGACCACTCACTTCGGTCAAGGCGTACACACCCCCCTCTTTCATGGCGGCAGCATGGTCGGCTGAGGGGTTCAAATCAGCTATCGACTGCGGAGCAACTGGCTTTGGCAACTGCAGGGCGGCACCTGTCAGTGCCGCCACTTCCCTTGCAATTCCTGTCATCGAAAGGCCATCTGGCCGATTCGCGGTGATTGCCAATTCCAGAACGGTGTCATCCAAACCGAGGCAAGATGCCACTGCCGTACCAGGTGCTGGCAGGCCTTCAAGCAGATCGTCTAAGACAGCAATGCCGTCAACGTCGGTGGGTTGCCCGAGCTCGGCCAGCGAACAAATCATTCCTTGACTCGCGACCCCCCTCAGCTCACCAGCCTTAATCGTGAGATTGACCGCAGGAAGAACGGCGCCAATGGTCGCTACAGCAACATGAATTCCTGCCCGTACATTGCTGGCACCACAAACGATCTGAACCGTTTTCTCCGCCCCAATATCCACAACACAAACACTGAGTTTGTCGGCATTGGGATGTTTGTCACGCTCCAGAACATGGCCCACTACGACGCCTTGGGCCAAGCGACTCAAATCATCGATCTCCTCGACCTCAAAGCCAGCCATGGAGAGGCGTTCGCCGAGTTGATCCGCGGCTTCAGTTACCTGGACGAGATCCTGCAACCAGGAAAGGGAGACCCGCACGTCAACGATTCAATCGAATGGCGATCCTACGAAGCTCCGAGCCATCATCAAAACTCTTTCTAGTGTCAGTTGAAGATGTAAACTCGTTGTTTGTTACTACGCTTCGCTTCTGCGGCGCAACGTCCTTTATGGCTAAAAACAAGGGCGTCCGGATCGTGATCACTCTCGAGTGCACTGAATGCCGGTCCGCCTCCGCCTCCGAAAAGCGTTCTCCCGGTGTGTCTAGGTACACGACGGAGAAGAACCGACGGAACACCACTGAGCGGCTGGAGATCATGAAATTCTGTCCCCAGCTCAACAAAATGACTCTCCACAAGGAAATCAAGTGATTTTGCAGGTGTTCATCGTTCAACAGCTTTCCTGAGTTATGTCTAGTTCCTTCTTTAAGAAGCGTCTTTCTCCGATCAAACCTGGAGATCCCATTGATTACAAAGATGTGGATCTACTTAAAAAATTCATCACCGAGCGAGGAAAGATTCTTCCTCGTCGTCTGACTGGGCTGACTGCTAAGCAGCAGCGCGACCTGACCAATGCGGTAAAGCGTGCTCGCATCGTGGCGTTGCTGCCCTTCGTCAACCCCGAAGGCTGATCCACTGGCTTCGTCCTCTCTCCAACCAGGAGATCTTGTCGGCGTCCAAGAGTCGAAGGGGAACCAACTTGCTGTCGTCGAATCTCTTCAAGGCAGCAAAGCGCGCTTGAAGCTTGGATTTGATCGCAAATCCGTTGTCTTACCTCAGCGGCAATTGGATCTCATTTGCCCCCTGCCATCCGGAGCTGAGCTTCCCGATGGCCTGGGGGCTTCTCCATGGCATCTCAAATCCGAGCAGGTCCACCCATCTTGTCTCGATCGTCGCAGCTGGGGCGCAGCATGGCTCCTATTGCTGGAATCGGATGAGACCGTTGAGATTGATTTTTTCAGTGATCTGGTCTGCGGAGGAAGCAATCCAAGCCAATTGGCCCTGTGTTGGTTGGCCTTAATGGGGCCACAATTTTGGTTCCGTTATAAGCAAGATCAGATCAAGGCACGCTCGGCAGCCGAACTCAAACCGCTGCGCCGACAACAGCGGCTCAAGACTCTTGAACAGCAAATCGAGCAGCATTGGAAAAAGCTATTAACCGCTCGACAACCGCTTGATCTGCAAGGCCTCCCCCCAGTTCTTGGTGCCAGGTTTGAACAGCTCAAGGACATGGTTTCAGGGTCCCTCGAATTCGCACAACTTGACCGGGTGGTTCAGCAAAGCCTGGTGGGGCTGCGCCTAGATCAAGACAGGGCAGACGTTCGCCTTCTGTTGGTGGACCTCGGCCTTTGGGACCCCCATCAACTTGTATCAATGGCCGGCACTCCCTGGTCTTCAGGATTTAGCTCAGCTCTGCTCGAGGAGGCTGAACGCTTGGTGGAGCTCAACACGAGCGAACGCCCCGGTGACTCCGAGCGCATCGATCTTTGCGATCAGCGCTGCGTCACGATCGACGATGAAGACACTCGAGATATTGATGACGGGATCGCGCTGGAACGTTGCGAGGATGGCACTCAAAGAGTCTGGATTCATATCGCTGACCCAGGGCGACTCATCGATCAAGACTCAGCCCTCGACCTCGAAGCCAGACGCCGCGGTAGCAGCCTCTATTTAGCGAAAGGCAATCTGCCGATGTTTCCAGAATGCTTGTCAACGGGGCCTTTCAGTTTGCGAGCACGGATGCGAACGGCTGCCTGGAGCATCTGGGCTGAACTCAGCAGCGACGGTGAACTCGGAGATCACGGGATCCAGCGCAGCTGGGTTCAACCGACCTATCGCCTCAGCTACGAAGACGCCGATGAGTTGATCGAATTGGCACCTCCAGAAGACACCGATTTAGCAGAATTGGATGCGCTCCTCAGTCGAAGGCGAGGCTGCCGAGTACGCAATGGAGCCCTTCTCATGGACCTTCCAGAAGGCCGGATTCGTTGTCGAAATGGTCAGCCATCTCTCGAAGTCAGTGAACCTGGTCGATCAAGGCAAATGGTGGCTGAAGCGATGATTTTGGCCGGTGCCGTGGTGGCCAGAATTGCGGAGGTGCATGACCTGGCCTTGCCCTTCCGCAGCCAACTCCCAGCTGACCTCCCCCCCAGCTCCGAATTGGAGGCACTGCCCGATGGAGCCGTACGTTTCGCCGCCATCAAGCGTTGTCTCAGTCGCGGACTGATGGGAACCCAACCTGCAGCACATTTCAGCTTGGGACTTGCCTCCTATGCCCAAGCCACATCCCCCATTCGTCGCTACGGGGATCTCGTTGTACAGCGGCAATTCCAAGCCCAACTCAGTGACGGTGACAGTGGCGAGGAACCGCTCGACCGCGATGCACTTCAAGCCCTCTTGAGTGACTTCGATGCAGCGGTGCGAGAAGGCATTGGTATTTCCCGAGAAGACCAAAGAC
The DNA here is from genome assembly GCF_014279775.1 of Synechococcus sp. PROS-9-1. NCBI lineage: Bacteria > Bacillati > Cyanobacteriota > Cyanophyceae > Synechococcales > Synechococcaceae > Synechococcus > Synechococcus sp. PROS-9-1. The sequence continues at coordinate 1,051,429 of NZ_CP047961.1, read as the reverse complement.
ACTGGCAGCAGGTGTGGTTTGAACACCATTGCAAGGAGCAGTGGGCTGCACAGTTCTTGCGCTGGTTGCGTCCTCAGGATCAGCTTGGACTGGTGCGCATTGACGACCTCGCCATGGATGTGGCAGCTGAATGCCCTAGAGATTCAGAACCGGGCGAGGGCCTATTGATCAACGTGCAGCATGTGGACTCGGTGCGCGATCAACTCAGGCTGGTGGCTTCGGCTCACTAACTCCCCCTTGAGCCATGCAGGCTGATGCCCCGTAACCAGGGCCCCCAGGGGTTGGCGACTGCGAGTAACTCAATGGCCTTAGGGCGTTGCTGATTCGCCAGCCAATCGCTCAGCTCCGGCTCCAAGGTAATCAAGGGCCAACGACGGCCGCTCACAAGTTCCAATTCGTATCCACCTTGGCCATCAGGCAGCAGCATTCCTGACCAAACGGCCTGTTGAGGCTGGGGAGGAGGTGCCATCTCAGACTGCGCATCAGAACCGAGCCAACACCCATCACCGCCGAGGAGCTCAGGGGTTTCAAGACAGGCACGCTGTCTTTTTTGCCAGTGTGGATGATGCCAAGGTGTGTCCCAGAGCGGAACAATTCCAGAGGGAGCCGTGGGCTCCTCGATTAGGAGCTCTTGAAGGAGACGAACGGGCAGAGTTGCGAGTGGACATTGGAGCCGAATCGACAGGGCAGCCGCTGCGCCAGAAGCCTGTCCCACATTAAAGACAAGAGGTTGGAGCCTGGTCGCCCCATTGGCCATATGGCTCGTACTGAAAGCCTTATCAGCAGTCAGCAAATTATCCAGGTCAGCACTCACCAGCGCTTGATAAGGAATGCAAAAAGGAGTCCCTGACCAGCGGCCACCCCAACGACAGCTTTTTGGGGCAAGTGGCCAATCAGGTCCGGGATAGTGATGGTCGTTGGCGTAATTGCCAACAGCAATCGATTCCAACGCACCAGCGTCATTTAAGGGAAGCGCAGCGATGGATTGACCGGTCGTCTGAGGCAGAAGATCCTGTTCAATCACCGTCTTGAGACCGACCATCCGGCGCCCCTCACGCCAATAGGGCATTCCAGCCAACCAGGGAGCTGGGCTTCCTGCCTCCTGGGGGAACGCCTCTCCCCGCGTTAACCAACCGGAGCTACATCGCTGAAGCTCATCCGCAAAATGCAGGCTGTGAGCTTGCATCTCAGCCATGAGCTCCTGTTCCGCCTTGGGATCCGCGTTGAAGGCTCTCTCCAATCCCCGATGCCAATCGTTGCCATGCAGGGGCCAATTCAGCATCACCAATCCCCCAGGCAAGCGGCCATAATTGATGGTGCGCTCCAAACCAAAGGCTGCACAGGCCTGTTCAAACGGCTCGGGTAACAGCAACGGTGCTCCGTTTGGATCAAACCCTGAAGCGGGATCAGCCAAAAGTCGATTGCTCTGAAGCTGAGCCATCACCACCCAGGTGGGGGATTGCACTGGCTGCTCACGAAAAAATCGTTCTGTCTTAAGCCGCTGCTCACTAGGAGCGCTCGGCTCCCCCCACAACTCTTGAGCCTCCCAACCAAAACGAAAGGGTGCCTCAGCCAAGGGCAACAAATCTCCGCGATCACTACCATCTATCACCACGTCACAGCCAATGCGATAGACATCGCCAGCGCATTGAATCAGCACTGCTTGTACAGATGATCCAGAACGTTCCACATCCAGCAGCTGACAATCCGCCCACCACTGAAGATTCGGGAGTGCCTGCACCCAGTTTTGAAGAATCCGCTCAGCCGTCGTTGGCCGATAGCCAAAGCAACTCACCCAGTTTTGATCGAGGCCTTCTGGCTCGTTTTGATACAAAGCCCTAAGGAATGCACCCCACAATCCGGTCTGCCAAGGGGCGAGTTCATTTCCATCAGGACAACACACTCCGGCCGTGCTGACCATTCCCCCTAGCCAGCGACCAGGGGTCAGCAGAAGCGTGCTGGCGCCGGATCGAGCAGCCTGGAGTGAAGCGGCAACACCTCCAGTGCCACCACCCCAGACCACCACTGGGCTATGGCAAGTTTGCGCGCTCATCCCTGAGCCGAATCGCGACTGCTGTTCATCAGATCGCAATTGAGGCGAAGCGCCTCGGCCCAGATCCGGAATAAATCAAGTTCAGGTTGGCTGAGCTGCTCAGTCAGCTGCCTCTGTTCCTCAGGATCGAAGTCTCCATCGACGAACGCAACGTTGGGAAGTGGCATGACGAAGCGAAGGGAGGTCGTTAGGATCCAAGGCCGGAAGGGGATCACCCCGAGACGACCATGATTTATACCCTTACAACCCCTCTTTACTACGTCAACGACAAACCTCATTTAGGAAGCACGTACACCACCATTGCCTGTGATGCACTGGCTCGCTTTCAGAGACTTGAAGGTCATGAAGTGGTGTTTGTCACTGGTGTAGACGAACACGGTCAAAAAATTGAACGCACAGCCGCTGCACAAGGAATCAGTCCCATCGATCACTGCAATCGAGTAACAGCGAGCTACGAAAAGGCTTGGAACGAATGGGAGATCAGCAACGATCGATTTGTCCGCACCACGTCACCACGCCATTTGCCGCTTGTCCAACAGTTTTTTCAACGTTGTGAAGAGGCAGGAGATATCCGCAGTGGCCGTCAAACCGGTTGGTATTGCGTTGGCTGCGAGGAGTTCAAAGATGATCCTGCCGAAGCGGTCAACCCAACTTGTTCCATCCACCAGAAAACATTGGAGTGGAGAGATGAAGAGAACCTTTTCTTTTGTTTATCTCACTACCAAGAAAAAATTGAAACCCTGCTCAACCAGTCTGATTTCATTGCACCAGCGAGTCGTCGCAAAGAGATTCAAAACTTTGTAGCGGGCGGATTGCGCGACTTTTCCATTTCAAGGGTCAATGTGGACTGGGGATTACCGGTACCAGGGCATCAAGGCCATACCTTTTATGTGTGGTTCGATGCCTTACTTGGCTACCTCACGGCTCTATTAGATGACGGTGGAAGTATTGACCTTGAGCGCTTAAAAGCTGTTGGCTGGCCAGCAGATCACCACGTGATTGGCAAAGATATCCTGCGTTTTCATGCTGTGTATTGGCCAGCAATGTTGATGTCAGCCGGTTTACCACTACCAAAAAAAGTATTCGGGCATGGTTTTCTGACCAGAGAAGGCCAAAAAATGGGCAAATCAATTGGCAATGTTCTTGATCCAAATGTGCTCTTGAATCGCTGCGGCAAAGATGCCGTGCGCTGGTATCTCTTACGCGATATTCAATTTGGTGATGATGGTGATTTCCAACAACAGCGTTTTGTTGATCTTGTCAACAATGACCTCGCCAACACCATTGGTAATTTGCTGAACCGAACCTCTTCGATGTCTCGTAAATGGTTTAACGAGTCCGCACCCATCGTTGAGTCCAAAGACAGTGATAGTCATGCGTTACGCCAAGCTGCCGAAACGGCAATCGCTTGCGTCCGCGAGGCCATGCCCTTAATGGCCTTTCAGAAAGCGGCTGAGGCCATTCTTCAGCTTGCCATTCAAGCGAACGGATACCTCAACGACCAAGCACCTTGGAGCAAAATGAAGAAGGGTGGCCAGGATGCTCAAGTCGCAGTGGACTTATACGGAGTTTTAGAAAGCGCTCGACTGGTGGGATGGCTTCTGCAACCTCTCGTCCCTGATTTGAGCGAACGGATTCTGAGCCAACTCAACCAACCGTCAAATACGGCACACTGGTCCGGACAACTGGTGTGGGGAGGCCTCGAATCAGGCCATCCCCTCCCCCCGCCACAGCCTGTGATGCTACGGCTGGAACTCGAAGAAGCACTGTGACTCTCGCTCAGCGATTCCACTCCGGCAGCTTGCAAAAAAGCACCAGCTGGATCACTCCAGTGCTTCTCAGTACCTTCATGCTGGGCTGCGGCTCCTCAACAGGAAACCGTTCGAAAACAGTGGCACCACCACCATTTGTGTTTCGAAAGCTTGAGCTTGAACAGAAAAAAACAAGTGGAGATATCGACTGGAAACTCTCGAGTCCTGAAGCACGCTATGAACTCTCTCGCAGATTAGTAAGGGCCAAGAAACCCGTTGGGATTCTCTATAACAACAACAAACCTTCTTTTGAAATTAGGGCTGACATTGCTGTAGTCGTCAATGATGGAGAACAAGTTATACTTGAAGGAGATGTTAAGCTTCAGCAAATCAACGGGCAACAAATATTGATTAAAGGAGAAAGATTGCGTTGGCAACCACAACTTTCTCGCCTTGTGATGGAACAACAGCCAAGGGCTTTTGATGATCGTTCGAGAATCACCGCAACCTTTGCAGTCCTTCGGCAAGATACAAGTGACCTCACACTCAGCGGTCCCGTTCAACTGGATCACTGGAAAGGCAAGCTCGCGCTCACTGTCAAACCAGATACAGCTGTCAGAACAGGGAAAGCATTCTGGAACCTTGAAAGTGGCTCACTTAAAGCGAATGGACCAGTTCTTGGCCAACGTCGTGATCAAGAGGGCGTTGTCCTCGAGCAACTAGAAGGACGGGGATTGATCGGAAATACGCAGAAAGGAGTGATCACGGTGAAATCTCCCGTAATTGTGACCATGCCAAGAAATAAAGGCCTGCTCCGTGCCAAAGACACCAGCTGGAATTTCCGTCAACAAACGCTCAGCAGCAATGACCCATTTCAAGGCTTGATCAATGAAACCCAGATCAATGGTGAACGTTTCCTTGCTGAACTGGATCAAAGCGCTGTGGTGATCCCTGAAGGATGTCGAATCCAACAACCTGGTGAACTGCTAGAAGCTCGCAAATGTCGCTGGAATTGGAAAACGGACGACGTGTTGGCAACTGGAGGGGTTCGCTTGGAACGCGATGACAACAATCAAATTACGGAGGCACAAACACTGAGCGGATCTGTGGGAGACGAGGGGGCACTAATCTTTTCTGCTCCAGGTAACAAAGTCCGGTCTCAACTCAGCATTGAGGAGCAAACAAACAATCAAGATCAACAGCCACAACGTTCCAAACCTCCAGTATTGTTTTAACTGATATTCATTCCCTGAATCATTCTTACGACCGGATGCATTAGCAACTGCCATCTCTGCTTATGGCATGTTGCTCAAGTGATACGCAGTCAGTTCGCCTAGAACAGTTCGTTTCAAAGGAACTTCAAGACTTAATCGAGAATGGCCGCGTCTTTAGACTTAAAGCAACACAAGCCGACACTGAGCTACTTACACCTCAAGCTATTCTTGGGTTTAGGATTAAGGCTAATCTGTCTGCATATGTTACACATTATCGATCTAGATTAGAGCGTAAATAAGCGCCGAACAAGCACACAACTTTCGCAAAAAATACATCCCCAAAACCGCCAATCATTCTCGAGAAGCATGCATAGACTTCTCGCAAAGAGGTAGAGATGAATGAATCAATAGATATCAGCCATCAAACGGTAATCAAGAGAGCGATCAGATGTGCTCGATTAGCGCATTAGAAACAACAGCTGCAAGAGCCAAGAAACCAGCGACAGCAAGGATGCTCATGAGAAGGATTCGAACATGCATTAATCATTTCTCCTGGAGATACCTGTCGTCTGTCTCATTTGAGACCAATCTAAGAATTGCCACAGACCTCGCCAGCTCTTGCCAGCAACCAAGTCGCTGCCCAGCCGAGCCAATAAGGAATTGGCATAAAAAAGCCCCCTTTCGCGAGGACCTTTTTTTTTGCGGATCCCGTTCAAAGGTCGCCTCGAGGAACTTAATGTTTTGGTAACGGTTTGTAAAGGTCTTTGACTAAGATCTTTTCATCCTGACCTCCAGATATGAACCACTCCCCAAACATCGCTTTCTTTGGCGGCACTGTGATCATCGCCATCATGGTTATGGCAGCTTTTGCAAACCTGGCAAACGCTTGACCACGTGGGTCCCCAGGATCACGGCAATAATCTCTGCCCTAGTTTCCGAATCCGTGGCCAATAATAATCGGGCAACCAAACGAGAAAAACTTCGAATTACTGCGATTACAGGGTTTCCTCTTCAGCCTCTGCAGAACTCAGTGTTGTTTGAAGACGTTCAGCCCAACCGCTCAGCCAACGTTCATCGGAGCGACTGAAGCATCGTTCTGACCAACCACCAATCACAACCCAGCCGCTTTGTCCCAGGGGCTGCACCATCACGGAAGGCAAGCCGGGTAAGACGGGGTCAAATTCAGCTTTCCCTGGGTAGAGGGCTGTTTTTACAAGAGAAATCAGTTCTTGCTTTTGCCGCGATCGTTGACAGATCTCGCCAGGTTCAAAATCACCAGCACCTAAAAGGCCCCGGCGAAGCAGGACCGAGTCCTTCCAAAACACAAGGATCGTGGCAGCAGAGGTCGCGGTCAGGAACTGATGGCTACCCCATGCCAGTTCAGCCCGAACCTCATCGGCCAAATCAGAGGAAAGCACAAAACCCTGCTCACCCTCCAGTTCAACTGCTTCCGGACTGCGTGGAGAGGCCCTCGTCCACAGGATGGAAACCAGCATCAAGCCAACGCCTGCCATCCCGGCAAGAACATCGGCTCGCTCCAGGCTTGGAGTAATGGTTTCAGCGGTGCTGGCGTTAAGGATGGAAAGACCCAAAACAAGAACACCTGCGAGCAAACACCATTGGTTGGATCTCAACATTTTTTGCAACTCATGAGCAGTCAGATCAATGCACTTTTGCTGAAATAGAAGTCAACCCTTCAAAGCTGATGACCGAATCCGAAGCCTTTGCCGCGATCGCGCTGGCCACAGTGGCTTGTGATGGAGTTCTGGGCAAAGATGAAGCGCATGCTTTAAGGCTTCAACTGGAATATCGAACCCCTTACAAGGATCGAAGCGAGAGTGAGATGGCAATGTTGTTTGACCATCTACTCAAACGCCTTCGCGAGAAAGGATCAAGTCAATTGATCAAAGACGCCCTACCCCAACTCAAACAATCGCAACAGGAAACAGCACTTGCTGTGGCCGTGCAGCTGGTTCACGCTGATAGGACCGTGACCACTGAGGAACAAACCTTTCTCGACGAGCTCGCTCAAAGCGTCGAACTACCTCAAGGCAAAGCTCAAGCAGTGATGGACGCGATCATGGCCTTGAATCACGACAGCCTTGCCAACTGACGGCAGACTCCACCAATCGAACGCCTCATGATGCCTAGCCTCTTCAAGTCTCTGCAGCTGCTCATCGCCGCAAGTCTCTGTTTCTTTTTGGCAGTGCCAGCGGGTTTTGCCTTATCTCCCCAAGACTTACCAGCTCAGCCGCCGGATGAAGCCGTCCTGGATTCAGCTGACGTGTTGAGTCGGGCTGGAAAGAATGAAATCGAAACGCGACTGAATCAACTGGAGTCTTCCAAGGTGGACGCCAGGGTGATCACCCTACGGAAACTGGACTACGGGCTGAGTCTCACGGGATTCGGAGAAGAATTGGTGGAACGTTGGTCAAATAACGACAACAGGAGTGAGCGTCCTCTGCTTCTTTTCCTTGAAGAAACTCAGAACAAACAAGCTGCGGTTGTGATCTCAGCAGAGCTGAGCGATCAACTACCAGACGCGTTGCTCCGCAGTACTGCTCGAACCACGATGAGTCAGCCGATGCGTGATGGCGAGAGATTCCGACAGGCATCCATGGATGGAATTGATCGAATTGCAGTCGTTCTTGATGGGGGCGAAGATCCAGGCCCACCGATTGAAATTGAACGCACCACGATTCCCACAAACGTTCCCACTGTTGAGGAAACACGTGAAAGCAATGCCTTCACTTGGGTCATTGTGCTGCTGGTGGTCGGAACCATTGTGCCGATGGCCACCTGGTGGGTCTTCTCACGCTGATCAGCTATGGCATTTCGCAATTGGATAGGAGCCTTCGGCAAAGCCAACGCACTTGATTTCAACTCTGACCTCGATCGGGGCTATGAAGCGGCCTTATTAATCCAGAGCTTGGAACTGGAGTATTACGGCGACCGACCCATTCGTCCCGAACTTGAGCTCTCTGTTCCGAAATCAGTGCAGGCGACAGTTCTGCGCAAGTTTCGAGTTGCGATCAATGTTTGTCGTTTGTCGCTAGATCAACTGGAGTACCAGCGAGCCCAGCTGGATCCCCAGGAATTACGTCAACTTCAGCTGATTGAAAGTGTCGTAAATCGGTATAGCCCTAAACGGGCTGCGGGGGCTCCAACCATGACTCGCGCTCCAGATCCGCTGCCGCGCTCACTGCTCGGGGTCTTCGACAAGGTGCGCAGGCAGCTCAATCCTGCCGGAGAAGCGACATTAGTTGCAGGCTTTAGAAGACGCAGGGATTCAACCCTGATCTCGTTGAAGGTTCTTTTACTACTGATTCTGGTACCTCTGTTAGTTCAACAGGTCGGCCGCACCTACATCATCAGTCCTGCTGTAGACCGCTTTGCTCCAGACCTGCCCTTCTTGAGTTACCCAAAGCCACAACTTGAAGAACAAGCTGTTGAAAAGTTGAGAGTTTATAAGGCAGAAATTGAATTCGATGCCCTTCTTCGCGGCGACTCAATCCCAAGCCAAGAAGAACTACAACAACAATTAGGCAAGAAGGCTGCTGAGCTCAAAGAAGAGGCTGACACTGAAAGCACCCATGCTGTGAAAAATGTTTTAGCAGACATTTCAGCCACGCTTGCCTTCGTCATGGTTTGCTTGTTCAGTCGCGAGGAGCTTAGGGTTCTTCGCGGATTTTTTGATGAGGCTGTATACGGATTAAGCGACTCAGCCAAAGCCTTTGCGATTATTCTCTTCACCGACATCTTTGTTGGATTTCATAGCCCAGAAGGCTGGACTGTGCTTCTTGATGGCATTGCAAATCACTTTGGATTTCCAGCACGTGAAAACTTTATCCTGCTTTTCATCGCTACATTCCCTGTGATTTTGGCGACAATATTCAAATATTGGATCTTCCGCTATCTCAACCGTGTCAGTCCATCCTCAGTCGCCACATTGCGAGGCATGAACGGAGGCGGATAACGCTTTGGCTCATCCAAACACAAAAAGCCCAGAGCTTCCCAACGGGCTCATTGTTGTTAGCGGACCAAGCCGTGGAGGGAAAAGCAGATGGGCTGAACATTTGCTCAGCTCTCAAGAGACGGTCACCTACGTAGCGACCTCTGCCCATCGTTCGAATGATCCAAGCTGGGATGAACGGATGCGACTACATCGAGAAAGACGACCGTTGCACTGGCAACTACGCGAACCGGGATCAAAGCTTGCTGAATGCATACGCAGAGAAGATGCCAATCAACCCTTGCTGATCGATGCCCTTGGAGGCTTTACGGCCGTGCACCTCGATCGCAATGATCTTCAGTGGGAGCAAGAGGCGGAAGATCTGGTTCAAAGTCTTCTCACTCGAAGACGCCCCACCGTGATCGTCATTGAAGAAACAGGCTGGGGTGTCGTCCCCTCCACAATGATTGGCGGATTGTTTCGTGACCGCCAAGGCTGGCTAGCCCAACGATTAGAACAACACGCGGCAGACAGCTGGCTCGTTGTTCAAGGCAGAGCTTTGAATCTCACTCAATTAGGCATGCTCGTTCCGTGAAGAAAGCCTCAATCAATCAATCCTTAATTAATCAATCATCTGGCAAACAATCTTCGGATGAGAAGCCTTTGATCCAAAAACCCTTGAGGGTGGCGCTATATGAACCTCGAATTCCTCCAAATACAGGAAATATTGCCCGTACTTGTGCAGCTTTTGGTTTGCCGTTGGATTTAATTGAACCTCTTGGGTTCAGTCTTGAAGATCGTTATTTAAAAAGGGCTGGTCTTGATTATTGGCCTCACGTAGACATCACCATCCACAAGAATGTCGACGCATTTTTTGAGTCCCTTGCCCAAGTCTCAAGGGTGATTGGCTGTAGCCGTCGAGGAGGGGTGCCTCTTCAAGACATGCAGTTCCAACGGGGAGATATTTTGTTATTCGGCAGGGAAGACACCGGCCTATCGGAAGCAACACGCAGCCGATGCACCCAGATCACAACCATTTCGATGCCATGTAGCGCCGGAGAAGATGGCCTAGGGGGCGTACGAAGCCTCAATCTTTCTGTGGCTTGTGCCATCGTCAGCCACCAAGCAGGCTCGCAGCTGCAGTTGTGGTAATTGGCAAGCTGACACTTCAGCCCTTGCGCCAATCTCCTACACCCGTTACTTTCAGGCCGTTCCTGAGCTGTGGCGGCTTCTCCAGGAGCGGTACCAATCGCTGATTCAGATGAAGCCCCTTCTCGTTCTCGTTACGGCAATCGCATCAGGAACGTCTTTATCTGTTTTGGCGCAGCATCCAGGTTTTGCCGATGCTGGCCGCGTACAAGCACCCTTTCTTCTGGCATCGGCACCAGCAACCCAAAGCAGAATTTGGGTGAAGGTCTCGACTCAGAGCACTCTTAAAGGTATAGCGGAGGATCTGGGATATTCCTCCTCTGATCTCATCGCTCTTAACGACCAGTCATCCTTTGAGTCGATCCAGGCTGGCTCTTGGGTAGCTCTCCCTTCTGACGCTGAGGAAGGACTTGAAAACGCATCTCGCCTTGACGCAACAACCGTTCTCCACAGCGCACCGCTCCAATCTCCTCCTGTTCCGCCACCCGTTGTTCGCATCAAAGCGAACGAATCACTTTCAACGTTTTCTCGAGATCAAGGCGTCAGCCTGAGTGAATTGCGCTCGCTGAATCCCGGTCTGGATCTAGCTCGTATGACCATTGGTAGCGAAGTGCGTGTTGCCAAAGCTTCACCGCTGGCTCTGTTAGCGATTCGCCCTATACGTTCAGGTGGTGCAAGCTTCCCAGATCTGCCGCCATTGCCTGGAGTAGAGGAAGAGGATGATTCGGTTGGGAATCAAACCTTCGTGTGGCCTACAAAAGGGGTCTTCACCTCTGGCTTTGGATGGCGTTGGGGCCGTATGCATAAGGGCATTGATATTGCAAACAACGTCGGAACCCCAATCGTTGCTGCCAGAGATGGGGTTGTGAAATTTTCAGGTTGGAGGAGTGGCTACGGTTATTTGGTTGAGTTGACTCACTCCGACGGATCATCCACCCGTTACGCCCACAACAGTCGCCTTTTGGTCCGCAAAGGACAAATCATTCCCCAGGGAGTGAGAATCTCACTCATGGGCAGTACTGGGAGAAGCACTGGACCTCATCTACATTTTGAAATACGCCAATACGGTGGTTCAGCATTAGATCCAATGGCAAAGCTTCCAACACGTCGTCGGGCCTAAGAGGTCCTGACGATCGTCTAAAATTTAGAGGTTACGGCTCGGTAGCTCAGCTGGTTAGAGCGTGGGATTCATAACCCCAAGGTCGGGAGTTCAAGTCTCCCCCGAGCCATTTTTTATTAATTAAATTGTTTTAATTCGAATGAATCTCATCGCATTTCGATGGCGTTAAGTCGCTCTCTGAATGATGTTGGGCTGTCCTTCGTCGTTTCTTCAAGCGTTAAAATTGGTTGATCTTCTGGAACAGGATTGGGGCGCCGCTGTTGTCGTACAGATTGTCCGTGATGAGGCCTTGCCTGAAGCACGAGCTTTCTGGTCTGGGCATCACGATTCAGTGGCTGACTTTTGAGCTCGCTGCGGACTTGATTTAAGAGTCGGAAGTGACCTGTACTGCTGAATTTGCGTAATAAGGCCTGATCCCAAGCCATGGGTTGATCAATCATCTATTTATTTTAGGACTCCATCAGCAGCAAGCTATGCGCGATTCCGCCAACTGCAGGCAAGGGTAGGGCGTGATAAATTAAGCGATGTAACTAGAAGTCGGACCGACTTTGGATTGAGTCTGGTCTGCTGCTTCCGTCACGTACCCATCGACCTTTCATCATGACCGACAACGGTTGCCTGCGCGTGGGCCAACAGGCCCCTGATTTCACAGCTACCGCTGTAGTTGATCAGGAGTTCAAAGAGATCAGCTTGTCTCAGTACCGCGGCAAGTACGTGGTGCTGTTTTTCTACCCACTGGACTTCACCTTCGTTTGCCCAACTGAAATCACAGCGTTCAGCGATCGCTACTCTGATTTCTCCAGCAAAAACACCGAAGTGCTGGGTATCTCAGTGGATAGCCAATTCAGTCACCTGGCTTGGATCCAAACCGCACGCAATCAAGGCGGCATCGGAGATATCAACTATCCGCTCGTTTCAGATCTGAAGAAGGAAATTTCCACTGCTTACAACGTTCTCGATGACGCTGAAGGCGTGGCTCTGCGTGGTTTGTTCATCATCGACCCAGAGGGTGTGATCATGCACGCCACGATCAACAACTTGCCTGTTGGCCGGAATGTTGACGAGACCCTGCGCGTACTTCAAGCATTCCAGTACGTGCAGTCCAATCCAGATGAAGTCTGTCCAGCTAACTGGACACCAGGCGAGAAGACCATGAAGCCTGATCCCAAGGGCAGCAAAGAGTTTTTTGCTGCGATCGGCTGATCGACACCGTCATAAGGCTTTAAGGATCAGCCCTTGCAGGCACTTTAAGTCGAATGGCCAAATGATTGAGGTCACGGGATAGGTCACTGATCTATCCCGATTTTTTATGTCTTGTCTGTCTGTGATTGCGCGCTTCACTAGTCCTGCTTGTCACGCATGCGCGGACGCATCGCCTGACTCGATATCGTCTGGAGCATCCCACACGTCTTCAATCAGAGGTCCCCTCGTTGCCGTTCCTGCAGGCTGTGGCTGGTTAGGCTGGCATCACCGTCTTCTGCTGTGAAAGGAGAGTGAGTGATCCAAGGCTGGAGAGGGGAAGGGGAGCTTGGACGAATTGATGGTTCAAAAGATATCGTCAAATAATTAGTTATTCATTTATTGATCCCTGCTATCGATATTAGCCTGTGCTTATTAGTAGGTTTGCATATTGCTTCCGGAACTGGAATAATTTAATCCCAAAGCCACTACAAAATAATAGGGCTATAAATCCTTATCAAGCTCCTGCACAACAACATCCTTGGTTCCACTCCCCTGAAGAAGAGCATCAAGGCCCGTGCGTAAATCTTTGGCCATCGCAACACGGCTGCCATCGCTGACTACAACACGCGTTAACGTCGGCAAACCACCGCGACGTGCTCTTAAATAAATCGGCTCAACATAGAGAAGAGCATTCCCAAGTGGCACTACCAAAAGGTTGCCTTGGACCACTTGAGAGCCCGCACGGTCCCAAAGACCAAACTGCTGGCTAATCACCGGATTCTGATTGATCAAAGCCTGGATCTGCTCAGGGCCAAAGATCGGAACATCACTAGGAAATCGCAACAGAATCAGTTCTCCATAATGCTCAGAATCGTTTCTAGCCGCTAACCAACCGGAAAGATTGGGACGTGCTAGCGGAGTAAGCGGTTGTAAAAGTAAAAACTCAGAGTCAACACTCGGTTTTACTTGCGCAGTAATATGATATGGAGCTACTGGAATCTGCGTCTTTCCATACAGCTCTTTTGGTACTTGCCAAACGTCATCTCCACTATAGAAAATGCGTGGATTTGTAACATGATAGCGGAGCAATTGCTGTACCTGTAATTCAAACAAAGAACCAGGAACCATCAGATGCTGACGCAAAGATGTAGGCATTGACTCTAAGGGCTGAAATAATGCGGGGAAAACCTTCTGCCAACCACGAATCATCGGATCGTCAGGTTCACTCACATACAGATGAACTGTGCCGTTATAAGCATCAACGACAGCTTTCACTGAATTGCGTACATAACGCATCTCTTGTCCATCTGGAAGTGTTGATGCATAGGGATAAGTGTTTGAGCTGGTGTATCCATCAACAATCCAGTACTGGTGTTGATCGTCTTGATACTGATCAAGACCAGACTCCATAGGAACTGATACAAGATAGGGATCACCTTTCAACTGCAAAAAGGGTGCTAAAGCCTTCACACGCTTTTTGACATCACGTCGAAGTAATAGGCGTGAATCAGGTTGAAGGACGCCCGTATTAAGCAACCTTGGATCACGGATGTAGATCGATGCAGCAATCCGCTGTCCTAAAGACGCCAGTGGGATGCCAGCTCCACCTGAATAATGGTTGTAGGTATTTTCGTCTCCTTCTGGATGATTAAATTCCTCAATTTGTGTTGGAGCAACGGCATAGGGAGATGGAAGCATTCCGAAATAGAGCGCAGCTCGTCCAATCGGCACATTCTTCTTTACATCGTCACGACTAATATCAAGAAATTCGTTGCCATTAATACTCGCTGAACGACCAATATCGCTTATAAAATAATCAGGCAGTCCATCTGCAGCGCTTGAATTCACTGGACTCAATGTGAATCCAAAACCATGTGTAAAGACAAAGTGACGATTTTGCCAAGTACGTGATCGCTTGGGGAGGGCCGCCTGGTCGAGTTCACGCGCAGCAAGGATCACCTGCTGGCGTTCCAGTAAATCAGGACGCAACTGATAGCGATCAACAGCTGCATTCGTAAAGCGGTAGTAAACCCTGAGCTGCTGAAGCTGTCGATTCGTAGCAAGAAGAGGTTGGCTATCCCACAAACGAATATTGCGCAACGTACTGGCACCGTCTTGGAGATCCCTGGGACTTAAGCGAGGAGAAGGATCAACTTGTCGGGTGGTAATTCGATCCAATTGATAGGCATGACGCGTGGCCTCAATCGCACGACTGATGTAAGGGCTCTCGAGCTGTAATTCCCGCGGACGCACCACAAGCCAATGCATCAAAGGAAACAAAACCATCTCCAATCCAAAGGACGCCACAGCAATACAGGCAAGGATCAGCCTTAACTGACGGCGACGAAGACTGGAAAAGGGTGATGGCAAGACAACAAACGCCAACACGAGCAGGGCAATCGAACCCACCGATCGCAGAGGAAGCAGCAGATGAACATCGAGCCAACCAGCGCCTGCAACGATTCCATCCTGAGTCCAAAGCAACTGGTGCCTTGAGAGCCACATCAACCCGGAGCATGTGATCAGAACCAAAGCAAAACCAGGCCTCAAACCATGTCGCTGGCGCACAGTTAATCCTGGAAAGGTCCAATCACTAAGGCAAGTTGAACGTGTTAATTGACTCCATAAAGCTGTACTCAGCGTGAGTGAAAGTTGCAAAAGCACTAACTCAAGGCCAAGCGCAATCGCAGAAAAACGACCCAACCCAAAGCTCACATCAGACCCGAGCATGGGTTCAATGCGGCCAAGATCTGGAATCGAAAGAGCAAGGCTCCAGAGCCCCCAGCTGCGCGCAACGATCAAACAAATGCACACACTTCCATAAACCTGTGCGAGACCTAAACGTCGGCTGCGGGTGAGGCCGAACATGATCAAAATCAGCACCAGAATGGACAAGCTCAGCAGCGGCCAACCTGTCGAAAAGGGAAGACTCCACCAATACGACAATGAAAAAGGTTCGCTCCAGGCCAGCCAAGCCAGTCGTGTATCAATGGCGAGAACGGAGAGCAGCACCAGGAGAGATGTCAACAGACAGAAGCCGTAGCGATAGCCAGTCAGGACAGGTCTGCGCTCAACCTTTTCTAATTCAGGTGAGCGCAGCCAAGATTGACGCCAAAGCGCACAACTACCAACAAACAAAAAAGCAAAAAGTGCGCCTGCTAATTGAAGAAATAAGCGTTTGCCGTAAACAGACCCGAGTTCAAATTGATCGAACCAATACCACTCCACCTGCAGCCTGGAGAGAATCACAATCAATGGGATCAACAAGATCCCAAAACGCCCCATCGTCGGGATGATTTTTGCCACTGGAGTGGAGCGAATCAAGTCGCAACTGGCCTTTGGGCCAGGACAGTTTTGTTGAGAGGTGCATCAAGACCGGCCAAATCATGAAAACGCGAACTCGATAGCGTTTCTTCTGTAATCAAGGCTTCAACAAGACGATCCATCACCTCGCGACGGGTCTCTAACAAGGCGATCGCTTCATTGAGAGCTTGGATTGCCAGTTGGCGGACACAAGCATCAATCGCTTTACCTGTGCTCTCCGCATAAGAGGGACGGGTATGGATCAAGTCTCTGCCTAGAAACACCTGCTGATCTCCACCTTCAAGCGCAACAGGCCCCAGAGAAGAAAATCCAAAGCGAGTCACCATTTCTCTGGCGAGCTGAGACACCATTTGCAGGTCTCCACTCGCCCCCTGGGTAATCTCACCAGGCCCAAACACCACCATCTCTGCTGCACGACCGCCGAGTGCCATCACAAGACGGGCCCGCAAATAAGCCTTGCTGACCAGGCCGGAATCAATCACCTCCTCATCAGGGAAGAATCGGGTAAATCCGCCCACACCGCCACTGCGTGGAAGCAAGGTCACCTTGTCCACGGGATCGGCATGAGGAGTATGGGCTGCCACCAGGGCGTGGCCTATTTCGTGATAGGCGATCAGCCGTTTCTTCGCACTGTCTTGCAGTGGAGACGCGGATAAGCCCATCGTGATGCGTTCGAGGGCTGCCTCTAATTCTGAGCTGCCAACAAATGATCGGTCATTCCGCGCCGTAAGGATCGCGGCCTCATTAATGAGATTGGCCAGGTCAGCACCTGAAAATCCTGGAGTTCTTAAGGCCCAATCAGCCAGAGACACCTCGTCTGAAAGAGGCCGGCTTCGGGCATGGACCGCAAGAATCGCCTCACGCCCCTTGCGGTCAGGCAGGTCGACCTGGATACGACGATCGAAACGTCCTGGACGCATTAATGCCGTATCGAGCACGTCAGCCCTGTTGGTGGCGGCAAGCAGGATCACACCTGAATTATCAGCAAAACCGTCCATTTCTGTCAGCAACTGATTCAGGGTCTGCTCGCGCTCATCATTCCCTCCCCCAATTCCTGCACCGCGTTGACGGCCAACGGCATCAATTTCATCGATAAAAATGATGCATGGCGATTTCTCCTTGGCCTTGCGAAACAGGTCGCGAACGCGACTGGCACCAACGCCCACAAACAGCTCTACAAACTCAGATGCCGCAATCGAAAAAAACGGAACCCCAGCCTCCCCAGCAATGGCTTTGGCAAGCAATGTTTTTCCCGTTCCAGGTGGTCCCACCAACAGAACCCCCCGAGGGATCCGCGCTCCAAGACGGATAAAACTCTCCGGCTGCTTCAGAAAGGTCACGACCTCCTGAAGTTCCTCCTTGGCTTCGCTGATCCCGGCAACGTCCTCAAATCGAACGGTGATTTCATCTTGAGGGCGAATCCGCGCTTGACTGCGACCAAAGCCCATGGCCTTGTTTGCGGCCTGAGCTGAGCGACGAAGAAGAAAGGAAAGACCGATCACAATCAAAGCGATCAAGGCCAAATTTCCTGCCAATCCAGCCAAAGCTTGTTCCTGACGAACATCTTTCACCGTCAGGGGAACGCCAGCTGATTCAGCTGTGCGCAAGATCTGTTGATCGTTCGCCAGCGTGGACACAACGGCGTTGCGGCCGTCGTCGTATTCCACGATCACTTCCCGGCGAGCAGGAACCAATTGCAGATCTTTGACTTTTCCCGCTGAAATTTGCGTCAATAATTCGCTGTAACTCGGCGGTGGATCCGATTCGAAACGAGCAAACACATTGGTGGGCCTTTCCTTGGCATCGGTCCCAGATGCCTGGGAGACGATGATTTCACGATCTTCCTGACCTGAACTCACACCGTTCCTGCGATGTATTAAGAGTAGCGATTTGACGAGCGGACTCTCTAAAGTAGATTATGGGCGATTGGATGAGTTCCGGCTGCAATGGCTGTACCGAAGAAGAAAACCTCTAAAGGCAAGCGCAATCAACGCCATGCTGTTTGGAAGGCAAAAGCAGCCACTGCTGCACAACGTGCCATGTCAATCGGCAAATCAGTGTTGAGTGGCCGCGCTCAAGGTTTTGTGTACCCCGTTGCTGATGCTGATGACAGCGAGGACTGAATTCATTTCAAGGTGATCTCTCGAACAGCGCGTTGGTTCGTGAGATCAATCACAACATCGGATTGATGCAGATCCTGCAGCCAAGGTGCTGGAAATGCAGTTTCAATCATCCGAACAAAATCTTGGACAGCGGATTGAGGCACTTGAACACCGGTTGTCTTGGCTTGGGTCTCCACCTGCTGTCGCTTCCAAAGCCGGCTTGATGTGCCGCTTTGGGATTTGAGGTGCCAAAGCTTATCGATTCGATTCCAAATCGGTTCATAGTCAGGCAAGAGCCGGAAGAGCTGCTCGCGATACAGCAACTCTTCCGTCGTGAGCTCAAGCGAATGGGTGTTCTGTGTGCAAGAAAGCTCATCGGAAACGAGAACGCCCACGAACCATCCCTCCAGAACGACTAAATCAGGAGTGGAACGAACCCATTCACTGCGATCCCCTCGACCTTGACGTAGGGATTTATCAAAACGAGGGGCGTTCAACACACCCGTCTCTCGCCACTGATCGAGGGCCGTGGCCATCAACTCAAGATCGTGACTACCCGGTATGGCCCTGGGCACTCCCCAGGGATTTCCTGCCATCCGTCGATCAAGCTCCGGGCCAGGCCAATAAAAATCATCGATCGAAACAAACGCGATCGACCATCCCAACTCGGAGCTGGCTTGCACAAGCCAATCGCAAAGGGTGGATTTTCCGCATCCAGGGAGAGCACTCAGTCCGAGCAGGGGACGACCACCCATCTCCAAGAGACTCTCTGCCTGCGAGAGCAATGGCAACGCCACACCCAGCAGCCATTCATCTTTTACGTCTGCGGGCCAAACGCGACGCGCAAGCTCAAAACCACCGCGTTGCTGCCAAAGGCTCCACCAGCGCTCGGGATCGGACCAACCCAAGGCTTCAAGGAGCAAAGGCAAACCTTTGGGAGCCATTGGAGACGGATCAGGAGCCAAGCTTGAAGGCCTCAAAGACGACTGAAAACACAGCCCCGATACGGATGTTGTCGATCGCCAGCCAACCAATGGGCCAGGGTTCGCGTTTGACATACGTCCTAGCCCTCACCAACAGCTCAATCACGAACACCATCGAGAGCACAACAAAAGGGCGTTGTTGATCGACCTGTTGAAACCAATACATGGTGAAATTGCTGCCCAAAAGGAACCCGAGCAGCAGGGAAAGAACACCCAGGCTGCGGCGACGCCACGATCCGGTTAGCGATCGCGTGAGTTGAACACCAATCCGTCGCTGAAACTGTTCATAGCGGGTGAGATGGGTCGTCATCAATCAGGTAAGACGAGAAGCATCTGCAAGTACTCCAGCGTGACAAGCCCATCCACACAAGGGGGGCCGCTCGAAACACGGCATGGAAGCTGGGTATTTCCAAGATGATCCAGCACCGCCTCGGCTCGAGCTTGATACCGATAGAGCTCCTGATCCCATGGGGAAGGCATCAGGAGACAACGAAGTCCAGCCGCTTTGGCAGAGAGAAGGCCGGGCGTTGAATCCTCAAATGCCAAAGCCGCATCTGGATCGGTGTTGCTGCATTCAAGCGCCTTCAAATAGGGATCAGGACAGGGTTTATGGCTCGACACATCATCGGCACTAATCACCCCAGCAAACGGATGGACGTCACCGGGAAACAGGGTGTCTAACAGCGCGGATACGGAAAGAGCACCGCTGCTGGTCACAATCCATTGAGCAATCCCACGCTCCTGAAGCTCACCAAGAAGACGATCTACACCTGGGCGCAGAGACACAGCTCCGGCACGCACTGCATCGAGATAGTGACGCTGCTTGGAAGTGCGCAGCTGAGCAATCTGCGCATCACTCAAAACGTCACCCTGCTGCTGCGCAAAGGTTTTCATGCGAAGGCTTCCACCAGGAATGTTCAGCAAACGCTTATAGGTCTCTGGGTCCCAGGTCCAATTCAAACCCTGTTCAACAAAAGCTCGGTTGAAGGCTGGTCGATGCCCATCCATTTCTGTGTCCGCAAGGGTGCCATCCACATCCCAGAACACGGTCTTCAAGACAGGCATGACGGCCATGCAATTGATGGCAACAGCTTGAAGGACGAAGCACAATGCAGGCTGCTTGAGCTCCTGCCCGTTGCCGTCTGCCGCCTCGATTCAGCAATGGCAACTACCGCGGGGCATTGACCTCACTGCTTTGGATGGGGTTCCCCTTCCTCTGCCCCTCCGTGCACTGCTGTTCCGCCGCGGTCTGACAGAACCAGATGAGGTGAATGCACTGCTGAGTGATTCCCCCTTACCCAAGCCTGATGGCCACTTCCCTGACTTGGAAACGGCCGTCCATCGCTTGCGTCAGGCCTGTTTAAAGGCAGAACGCGTTGCAATCTGTGGCGACTACGACGCCGATGGGATGACGAGTACGGCGTTGTTGCTGCGCACCTTGCGCACCTTGGGGGCGGAACCCCAGGCAGCGATCCCAAGCCGTATGGCTGATGGCTACGGCTTGAACTGTTCAATGGTGAATGAACTCCATGACAGTGGAGTTCGGCTCATTGTCACGGTCGATAACGGAGTGGCTGCTCACGAAGCCCTGAGCAGAGCTGAAGATCTGGGCATGGAGGTGGTGCTCACCGATCACCACACGCTCCCAAAAACACCCCCAAAAGCTCTCGCTTTAATTCATCCGGCCACGACGCCGGACCACTCTCCCTATCGGGGGTTAGCAGGCGTTGGACTCGCCTATGTCCTGGCGAGAGAACTCGCAGAACAGATGCGCCAACCAGCAGCCATCTCCAGTGCTCGTGATTTGTTTTGCATTGGAACGGTGGCCGACATGGCACCGCTGACAGGTGCCAACAGGACACTCCTTAGAGAAGGGTTGCTTCATCTCCATCGAAGCAACTGTCCAGGAGTGCGCGCCCTCCAGCAACTCGCAGGACTCGGTGATCGCCCCCTGCGCGCCGATGACATCGGTTTTCAACTGGCTCCCAGAATCAACGCGGTGGGGAGGATCGGCGATCCCCAGTTGGTGGTGGATTTACTCACCGCAGACGACCAAAACAGCGCGATTGAGCTCGGCCGGCAATGCGACAGTCTCAACCGACAGCGGCGAGAACTCTGTGATGCCATTGAGGCCGAAGCATTGGCCTTATTGGAGTCTGACCGTGATCCCTTGCCACCATTCCTTCTGCTCGCTCAAGGCCACTGGCATCACGGAGTGATTGGCATCGTTGCTGCACGTCTGATGGAACGATTTCAACGTCCAACCGCCCTTCTGGCTGCTGATGGCGATGGCCTGATGCGGGCCTCGGTGCGGGCTCCAGAAGGGTTCGCTGTCGACAGCGCTCTCGACCACTGCACAGCCCTTCTTGAACGCCATGGCGGGCACCCCGCCGCAGGAGGGTTCACAGTGAAGCCCGAGCAGGTTCATCGACTGCATGAGCAGCTCAATGCCTTGGCAATGGACTGGATCGAAGCGCGTGGAGAAGGCCTTTTGGTGGAACCAGAAGCCCTGTTGTCGCTAGCAGCAATCAATCACGAACTCTGGTCGGCGTTGCTCACTCTTGAACCCTTTGGAATCGGCCATCCAGCGCCACTGTTTTGGTCGAGGGGTTGCAAGGTGACATCACAACGATTGCTCCGCGGCGGTCACCTGAAACTCACTTTGACTCAAGATGACTGTGAGCGGGAAGCCATCGCTTGGCGTTGGCAACAAACCCAACCACTTCCAACCAGCGTGGATGTGGCGTTTCGGATCAGCCTCAACCGCTGGCAAGGAGAAGCAAAACTGCAGCTCGAAATCCAGGCTTTACGAGAACATCACGCCTGCTTGGATCTGCAGCGCGGGCTAGTCGTTTATCGCTGCACAAGCCCCAACAAATCAACCGTAGAGATTCGGAATCAGTCTGGAGAGAGCCTGGCTGGGCTGATCAACAGCAAAGGAGTCTTCGAAAGCAAAGACAACAGGGCAAGACACCCTTATGTTGCTCGCCTCATTCAAGACGCTTGCATTGGCCTCGGCCTGCTTCCATGACCTCTGCTAAAACCACCAGCTCACTGTTCCGTGGACCAGCGTCGGTCTTGAACGAGATCCTTCGACTTGGGCGCCATTGCATTGGCTTGCTCATTGTTGGCGTCTTGATCGGATTGGCTTGCCTCCCCCTGAATCTCGTCGATCGCATTCAGGAGTGGTTCTTCGAGTTCTTGCCCACAACTGGCCAAACACGCTGGACCTCCATTGGTCTGCTGATTGCCCTTGCTCCCGTCGTGGTGATGCCAATCCTGTTGATTCTTCAACGGGGACCGTGGCGGGGCGGCGCTGGATCAGGAATTCCTTCAACGATGAACGCTCTGGAAGATCCATCGTTGATGCCAGATGCAATGGAAGCAGGCAGCACTCTGCACAGAGGAATCCTTTGGTCTGTGGCGACAGCAGCCATGTTTCCCCTGGGACGGGAGGGTCCGGTGGTGCAATTTGGCTCAGCAGTGGCACGAGCCACTCAAAAGCGTTGGCCCAATTGGATGCCAGCTCTCACCGAACGACAGATGGTCGCCATTGGGGGAGGTGCCGGTCTAGCTGGTGGTTTTAACACCCCTCTGCTTGGCGTTGTGTTCATGCTTGAGGAGCTCACAGCTGAATATTCAATCGTCACGATCTGGCCAGCTTTGCTGGTCTGCGTCGCCGCGGCTGGATTTTCAAACCTTGGAGGAGAACCGATCTTCGGGTTAGGTCTGATCAATGTGTTCGCGCCGGAAAAAGAACAACTCTTTTTGGCAATTCCGATCGGAATTGCCGCTGGTCTTGTGGGTGGATTCTTCAATCGAGGACTCGTCTGGACCACAGCACGTTTGGCTCCAATGGTCCGGCAGCGTCCCCTGCGCACTGGACTATGCCTTGGTGCCTCACTCAGTTTGCTCGCCCTGTTGAGCTGGGGTACAAGCACTGCGGATGGTGAAGCCCTCGTGAAACAACTTCTCGAGCGTGGCTTGCCGGGACTTGGCTCTGAGCACAACGATTTGCGCTCGGGGATCGTGAGCATTTGGATCACCGTTGTGCGGGTGATCGGTCCCATGCTCGCGCTTGCACCAGGCGTACCAGGTGGATTGATCGACCCATCGCTGACGTTCGGTGCCGTTCTTGGCTATACGGTCTGTGCAGTGATTGGATTCAGCACCCAGGTGGGTGTAGGTCTTGGCTTAGCAGCAGGACTTGCTGGAGCCACCCAATTGCCTCTGGTCTCCTTGATTTTTTCCTGGAGACTCGTGGGCGATCAACAATTATTTGCAGGCGCTTGTCTCACGGCCGTCATCGCCGCATACACCGGCCGGCTGGTCTCCCGAACACCGGTTTATCACGCACTCGCAAAGCTTCAGAGAGCTCCGCGCCTATAGAAGAGGATGAAGATCACTGCTGGGCCAGCAAGCGTGATAAGAGCAAGAGCCCCAAAATTTGCAATCAGGTGGATATCAAATCCCATGGAAGGAAAGCAGTTGATCAGCATGATGCCTCCAAAAGGGTACGGGGCGTTCCACCGCATTGCCCTCATCGAGAGGTATCACTGTGATGCCTTGTCACAGCTAGATCTGAATTGAGCCATGAGCCGCCCACCCCTTCACTGGTCTTGCCTGAATCACTGCGGTGCTTGTTGCAGGCTTGCTCCGGCTGAACGACAGGAAGCTCTTCAAGCTTTATCCGATGAACAGCAAACGATCTATCTGGAGATGGTGGGAGAGGACGGATGGTGTCGACATTTTGACCAGGGAGGCAGGCGCTGCAAGATTTATGAGCAGCGCCCAGACTTTTGCAGGGTGAGTGGTTTAGCCGATTTATTTGCGGTAGCTACGGAGGAGGTCAATGACTTCGCCATTGATTGCTGTAGGCAGCAAATTCGATCTGTTCATGGCGGAAGAAGCCTGGAACTGCGTAAGTTCGAGCGGTTGATTCGCTCACCTCAGAATTCCGATGACTGAAGCAGGTAGCGACAGCAAGCTTGGTTTTAATGCCGTTCTGCTTAGTACCTTTACCACCGTATTCCTCGCTGAATTGGGTGACAAAACCCAATTAGCCACGCTTCTCCTTTCCGCCCAATCCGGCGAGCCATGGGTGGTGTTTATCGGGGCAGCGCTGGCGTTGATCTGTTCAAGCCTGGTGGGAGTTCTGGTGGGACGTTGGCTCTCCACCATCCTTCCCCCAGAGCGCCTGGAACAAATGGCAGGTTTGCTGATGGTTGGACTGGGTCTATGGCTGGGAAGTCAGGCCTTGAAGTCACTAATAGAGACCCAATCACTCTGAAATTGTTATGTACTTCACCCTTCTCTTCTCCACGTTTGTGACCGTGTTCTTGGCAGAGCTCGGTGACAAAACACAGTTGGCAACAGTGGCCATCAGCGGCACATCCAATCGACCACTGGCGGTGTTTCTCGGATCCTCCAGCGCTTTAGTGCTCGCCAGCTTGATTGGTGCTGTCGCTGGAGGGTCATTATCCGCTGTCATTCCAGCCGACTGGCTGCAACTGGTTGCTTCCACTGGATTCTTGGTGATCGGAGGTCGCTTGCTCATGCCCATGCTCCAAGCCGGACTGGGATCCAGCCAGACCGAGGACTAAGAGGGGGATTGCGCACAGTCGGCGATTAGAGTTGCATTGTCATTCATTGATTGCACTACCCACTCCTCGAGTGCAACGGTTTTGATTCAACTCCCGGTCCTGAAGGCCGGCTTCTTTCACGCTCCGATGAAATTTACGGTCGCCGACCTTCTCGACCAGGTCCCCCAAGACGGCTCGCTTGAGGTCAGCAAACTCGAGAAGATTCTCCGTCTAACCAATCGAGCCGACAAACAGTCACTCAGCATTGCGCTAAAGGGCCTAGACCGCCTTGGTGTTCTGAGCCTTGAAGAGGAGAGTTCGGTCTCCCGAGGCGATGACATCGGCTGGATTGAAGCCCGTTTGCGCTGCAGCAGCAAAGGATTCTGTTTTGCCATTCGTGATGACGGCGGCGAAGACATCTACATCCGTGACCATCAGTTGAATCACGCTTGGAATGGTGACCGCGTGTTGGTGCGCATCATCCGTGATGCGGGCCGTCGTCGATCTCCAGAGGGAGGGGTGCAATGCATTTTGCAAAGAGCAACCACGAGCCTTTTGGCCCAAGTGGAGCAACAGGATGAACGACTGCTCGCCGTTCCCCTCGATGATCGTCTTCTCGCCTCCATCGAGCTACCCGAGGGAGATAGCAACTACCAACTCGAGGGACCAGCCACATCAGTGGTGGAAGTGCAGCTGGATCGATACCCGATCGCTCAACACCCAGCCCGCGGCCATGTGGCCCGTTCGCTGCCACTCAACGGCGGTGTCGATGCTGATCGCGATCTCCTGCTCACCAAGGCCCATTTGCACTCCCGGGCTAGTGCCCCAAGAACAACGATTAAGGCTCCAGCAGATAAACGACGCAAAGACCTCACGGATCAGCCCTGTTTGCTGCTGAACAACTGGGTGATTGATGGTGCTCCCCACCTACCTGCAGCCCATGTCATCCCCCATGACGGTGGAACCCAACTGTGGATTCATGCTCCTGCTGTCGCTGAACGCATCAACCCTGGCAACAGTCTTGATCAATGGTTGTGCGAACAAAGCGAAGCGCTTTGTTTGGGCAATAAGTGGATCCCGCTGCTAAGCACCAACCTCTCCAAGGCGGCAGCTTTCAAAGTTGGCGAATCACAAGCTGCGGTGAGTCTTCGTGTTGATCTTGATGCTGAAGGCGAAGCTCGCGACTGGGAATTCTGTCTGACTCAGATTCGACCTGTCGCTGAAGTGACATCGGAGGCTTTGGCTGCTTTGGCGGGGCGAAAGCCTCGATCTCGTGCCATCCCAGCAGCACTGAAATCGATTAAAGATCACATCGGACAACTGGAGACTTTGATCTTTTGTGCCAAAGCTCTTCATGAAGCAGAGTTAAGACAGGGACAAATCGAATTGGATCTCCCAACACCCGGTTTAGAAACTCTGGGAGACCTGCGAGCCACCGAACCTGATGGTGGGAATCGGCAGTGGATTGAGCCGCTGAGGGAAGAGGATCCCTTTTCAATCTTGGCTGTGTTACTGCGAGCGGCTCATGCCACCTGGACTCAGCATTGCCTGGATTTCAATCTTCCAGCTCTGGTGCTGCAAGCCAATGATCCCGAAAGTGGACCGCTAAACGATGTCGCCAAAGCAGCCATTGCCTTAGAACTGCCTCTCTCCCTGGATGAAGAGGGCACCACCTCGGCGTCGGAACTCGCTCAAGCCTTGATCGCAAGCCCATCGAGACGGGTGCTCAATCTGCAGTTGCGACACACCCTCCCGGATCCCCAGTACCGCCTGATCCAGTCGAAGGCCAAGCACATCGCACTCGCCAGTGAAGACGATGCATCAGCGACTGAAACGGAGGAATGTCTTGAGGACGTTGACCCTGCAAACGACTCTGATGTGATGTCTAGTCCTGCCCAGGATGGATCGTCTCCCTTATTGGCTCCTTGGTGCTGTCCCAGCCTGCATTACGCCGATTTATTGAACCAGCAGGTGTTGTGTCAGCTCCTCAACGACGGCAAAGATCGTCCCAGCGTTCGCCAGAAAGAAACGGTCAACCTGGGCAACAAAGGTGCCGCTTCAAAGATGACTTGGCCGCTCTTTAGCGGGTCGCTCCAACAACGATTACAGGAGCTTCTCCAAGAACGCCAACTTCAACGGCTCAATGCTCGGCGCCGCCAGCAGTCAGAGCTTCGCAGAGATGTGATTGCGATGGCTCAAGCACGCAGCGCCGAACCCATGCTCGATCAGGAGCAGCAAGGCGTCATTAGTGGCGTTCAGAGTTATGGATTCTTCGTGGAAATTGCCCCCTCCATGGTGGAAGGTCTGGTGCATGTCAGCTCCTTGAACGACGATTGGTACGAATATCGTTCGCGCCAAAATCGACTTGTGGGTCGTCGTAATCGCCGCGTTTACAAACTTGGAGATCCCGTCACGGTTCGTGTCACCAAGGTGGACGTCCTGCGCAATCAGATCGACCTGGACATCGTGTTGTCCTCGGAAGAAGTAGAGGACGAGTCTCCGATGCCTGTGGCCCTGAGTGAGGGTTAGGGACGTGTCCTTCGTGGAGCAATCTGAACGTCCATATGTCATAGGGGTGAGCGGTGCCTCAGCCCAACCGCTTGCCGAGCGGGCCCTCCAATTGTTGCTTCAACAGGAACGCAGCGTTCACCTGATCATGAGTCGTGGGGCTCATGAGGTTTGGCTCGCCGAACAATCCATCCAGGTTCCCGTCGATCCAGAGCTTCAGGAACGCTTTTGGAGATCGCGGCTGAAGGTTGAAACTGGATCGTTGATTTGCCATCGCTGGGGAGATCAAGCCGCCACCATTGCCAGCGGAAGTGTGGCAACCCGAGGCATGGTGATTGTTCCTTGCTCAATGGGCACCGTGGGACGTATCGCCGCCGGAGTGGCCAGTGATCTTCTTGAACGTTGTGCCGATGTTCATCTCAAAGAAGGACGACCACTAGTGCTGGCTCCTAGAGAAATGCCATGGAGCCTGATTCATCTCCGCAATCTCACAACTCTGGCTGAAGCGGGAGCAAGAATTGCACCACCTATCCCTGCCTGGTATAGCCAGCCCCAAAATCTCAATGAGATGGTTGATTTCTTAGTGGTGAGACTCTTCGATTCCCTTGGCGAGGATTTGAGTCCTCTGAAACGTTGGCAGGGTCGCCAGCCATGACAGCCTTTCAACGCTTGCTGCTGATTCCATGTCTGAGTCCGGTGGTGTTGATGCTGTTAATTGCCTCACTCAATCTCGGAAAAGCGTCATCGTTGCGGGTGCTCACATGGAGTTTGCCCCCAATGCCCATTGGGGCCTGGATCGCCGTCGTAACGGTCCTGGGGTCGGGCGTCAGCGCTGTAGGTGGATTGGCGATGGTGACTTCGAGACCTGTGCTGCACCGAAAGGTTCGACGTCCGGCAACAGGGCCCGATCTTCAAGAGCCCTTGCCTCGTGAGCAACCACATCAGGCAAGAGCAGCTCAACCCACGCCCTGGCCTGAACGTGACGTGCGCGATCCAGCCCCAACCGTCTCAGTGCCCTTCAGGGTGGTGCATCGAGGCAGCCCGGCCAACACAACAGCAACCCAATCCAAAAACACCAACCCAATCCAGGCAAGAGAACAGCAGGCCAATCCATCTACTGCCGCTGCAGGGGGAGGAGCTGGATCTGATGCAGACGATTGGAATCGACAGATTGGCGATGATTGGTAGAGGGAGCACTGGGCTGTCTACAGTTCGCGCAGCAATCAAAGTCCGGTGAGCGAAACTCCCGAAACACCCAAAGCAGCTGCCCAACCAGCGGCCAAACCGGCAGCAAAACCTGCTCCGAAGCCGAAGCTGGAGGACAAGCCCTTTCAGGCGTTCATTAAGGACGATCTCATCCCATCCCTCAGCAAAGCGCTGAGCGGCAATCATCAGATCACCGCTTCGATCGATCTCATCGAAGGCGATCGTCCTGTTGTAGGAGGCCAATGCTGGATGGTCGCCGGTGAGTTACCAGGCGATCGGCGGTTCTGGGTCTGTTTTGAATCGGATTCGATCACATCCGGGAAAACCATTGCACTTGCAGAATCCGGAACGGAGCCAAGCCTGCTGGAATCCTTTTTGATCGATGAGAAACGCATCAACCTGGCTCTTCTCCAGTCCCGATTGCTGCAGCGTCTGAATGGCCAGAAATGGCTGGGCGGAAATTAACTGAGCGCTCGTAACAGTGGGCTGCGTGGTTACCAGAGGGCGACCTACGATGAGACGTAGTGACGACGCAACCGATGGTGCCTCCAACAGCCGTGACGGAAGCCACAGCAGCACCAGGATCCAACGTAACGGCGAAAGATCCGGAGAAGGACACGATCCTGACCCCTCGTTTTTATACGACAGATTTCGAGGCGATGGCCGCGATGGATCTACGTCCGAATGAGGCAGAACTAGAGGCCATCTGCGAAGAATTTCGAAAGGATTACAACCGCCATCACTTTGTACGCAATGGCGAATTTGATGGAGCTGCAGAGCAGCTCGATCCAGAAACCCGCAAAGTATTCGTTGAATTTCTTGAGCAAAGTTGCACGTCTGAATTTTCCGGATTTTTGCTTTACAAAGAACTCAGCCGTCGGATCAAAACCAAAAACCCCCTTCTGGCTGAATGCTTCTCGCATATGGCCCGTGATGAAGCGCGCCATGCCGGCTTCCTCAACAAGTCGATGAGCGATTTTGGACTGCAGCTAGATCTTGGCTTCTTAACAGCCAGCAAAAGCTATACATTTTTCAAACCAAAATTTATCTTTTACGCCACATATCTGTCTGAAAAAATTGGTTACTGGCGTTACATCACCATATTTCGCCATCTTGAGCAAAATCCCGATTGCAAGATTTTCCCGATCTTCAACTTCTTCGAGAATTGGTGTCAGGACGAAAATCGCCACGGTGATTTCTTTGACGCGTTGATGAAAGCTCAGCCAGACACTGTGAGGGGATTGCGCGCACGACTGTGGTGCCGTTTCTTTCTGCTTGCGGTGTTCGCCACCATGTATGTGCGTGATGTGGCTCGCAAGGAGTTTTACGAATCCTTGGGTCTTGATGCTCGGGAATACGACCGCTTGGTCATCGACAAGACGAACGAAAACACTGCACGGGTTTTCCCAGTGGTTCTCGATGTCAAGAATCCCCGCTTTTTCAACGGTCTCGAACGCTTGGTGAACAACAACGCTGCGCTCAGCGCCGTGGATGCAACGCAAGCCCCTGCACCTATCAAACTGCTGCGCAAACTTCCCCATTGGGTGGCCAACGGCGCTCAGATGGCATCTCTCTTCTTGATGGCACCGATCCGCAGCGAGCGATACCACCCAAGCATTCGTTGAGAGCTGGCAACCGACCAGAGCCTCTGTCTCCGATTTCTACCGCGATTCTCCATAATCAAGGTTGACGCAGACGAGGGGCTTGGTCGAAACCCATCCCGCTCTTAACCAGACCTTCACTCTGGATCCGAGCCACACTCCCTGGAAAGATCGCCTGGAAACGCTTCTGCAGACAGGGGTTCGTGCTGGTGCTGATCTGGTTGAAGTGTTCCTAGAACGCACGGATCACTTAGGTGTTCTCGCCGAACAGGAACGCATCACAAGTGTGTCTCCATCCTTCGGAATGGGGGCTGGAATCCGCGTCTTCCTCGGACATCGAGACGGTTTCGTTAGCACGAACGATCTCAGTGAATCCGGCCTCGCCCAAGCCCTTGACCAAGCCTTGGCAATGCTCGAATTGGAGCACAACGCTCTTCAGCATCAGAGAGGCTTTGAAGGACTCCTTCAGCTCAGAGATTTTGGAGTCAATAAGGACGCATGGCTCGCTCAGTCACCTGAGCTCAGTGAAATCACACAACGACTGCTGGAAGGAACGGCCCGACTCGATCAGATCGGACAGCACCTTGAGGTGCGTCGTGGCAGCTTTTCACGCGACTGGCAAGAGGTCCTTGTCGCTGCCAGTGATGGAACCTATGCCCGCGACATCCGCTTGCATCAGTCCAGTGGCCTCAGTGTGTTGGCCGCAGATGGTGAACATCGCGCCAGCATCGCTCGCCGATTTGGATCCAGCGATCGCCCGGATGATTTACGGGAATGGGATGTGGATGCAGCGGCCAATGAAGTGTGCAGTAGTGCAGCAACCATGCTTCATGCCGATTACGTGGATGGAGGACAGATGCCCGTGGTCCTTGCCAATCGTTTTGGAGGCGTCATTTTCCATGAAGCCTGCGGCCATCTGCTCGAAACCACCCAGGTGGAACGCGGCACAACCCCGTTTGCAGATCAAGTTGTACAAACGATCGCCAACCCTGCTGTGACCGCAATTGATGAAGGTCTCAGTACCGGTGCCTTTGGGTCTTTATCCATGGACGATGAGGGGATGGAATCAGAGCGCACGGTCTTAATCGAGAAGGGCGTCTTGAAAGGATTCCTGAGTGATCGCGCAGGAGAACTACGCACCGGTCATGCTCGGACCGGGAGCGGTAGGCGACAAAGCCATGGCTTCGCAGCTGCGAGCCGCATGCGCAACACCTATATCGCTGCAGGTCCCCACAGCACCGACGAACTGATCCAATCGGTCGACCGTGGCTTGTATTGCAAGTCCATGGGCGGTGGAAGTGTGGGACCAACCGGTCAATTCAATTTCTCTGTGGAGGAGGGCTACATCATCGAAAATGGCCAACTCGGCCGTCCAGTGAAGGGAGCCACGCTGATCGGTGAAGCCAAGGAAGTCATGCCAAGAATTTCCATGTGCGCCAACGATCTCGACTTAGCAGCTGGCTACTGCGGATCGGTGAGCGGCAGCATTTTTGTCACGGTGGGGCAACCCCACATCAAGGTTGATTCGATCACGGTGGGAGGCCGCTGACCATGACCCATACACCTCTCAATGTGAAAGAGCTGCGGGATCAGCTCCATGCATTAGCAACCAGAGACGGAATCCGTCATTGGGATCTAGGAGCCAGTCGAGGAATGAATGCTTCGGTCCAAGTGGACCGGGGAGAAGCCAAGCAAATGAAGGCGGCTCAACGCAGCTCGATCACAGTGCGCGTTTGGAATGAGCAAGGACTGGTTGGTGTGACAAGCACCTCTGACCTCTCACCAGGAGGGCTCGACAAAGCCCTCAAGGGCGCATATCAGGCCAGTTCCTTTGGCAATACAGAAGACATCCCAGGCTTTTCTCCATTGGCAACGGCACCGATCCCCGAGCTTGATCGGCCGCTGAAACCCTCTCAAAGCATTCAGACGTTGCTCAGCACTCTGAAAGATGTAGAAGGCGAGCTGCTTGCCAAACACCCTGCGATCGAAACCGTCCCCTACAACGGCTTAAGCGAAGGCAATAGCGAAAGGATTTACCTCAACAGCGAGGGGGCACTCCGCCACATGCAACGCACGCAGGCCAGCCTCTACCTTTATGCCCGTGCCGAAGAAAGTGGCAGAAAACCACGCAGCGGTGGGGCCGTACGCGTGGCGCTCGGCAGTGCTGATCTTGATTTGGGTGGCTGCATTCAGGAAGCCGCCGAACGCACCATCAGCCATCTCAATTACCAACCGATCGATACCGGTCGTTATTTGGTCTGTTTCACACCGGAGGCGTTCCTGGACTTGCTCGGTGCCTTTAGCAGCATGATGAATGCCAGATCCATTCTGGATGGCGTCAGCCTGAGCAGCAAGGAATCGCTTGGCCATCAACTCGCCGTGCCATTTTTCAATTTGCACGACAATGGTTTGCACCCCGCTCATGTGGGAGCAGCTGCCTTTGATGGAGAAGGAACACCAACCAAACGTCTCTGCCTGATTGGCAACGGCACCTTGGAGAATCTGCTTCATTCCGAGGCAACGGCACGTCAATTTGGTGTGCATCCCACCGGTCACGCTGGACTCGGAGCCAAGGTTTCGGTGGGACCAGATTGGTTTGAGGTGAGTTCAAGCAAAGGAGTCAGCGGTGCGGCGAGCCATCTCGACCATCGCAACGCCGGGGATACTTTTGTGTTGATCGAGAGTTTGAACGCACTTCATGCAGGTGTGAAGGCCAGCCAAGGTGCCTTTTCACTGCCGTTTGATGGCTGGCTCGTCAAAGATGGTGAGCGAATCTCTGTGGAAGCAGCCACGATCGCTGGCGACATCCGCGATGTTCTGAAAGGAATCGTTCACTTAGAGCCCAACGAAGTGGTGACCCATCAAGGCGTTTCACCACATGTCTGGGTGGATGGCTTAGCGATTACAGGCGAGGCCTGAGCTCCCCAAGATGAACATTTTGTTCTGGGGCACGCCCGACTATGCGGTGCCAACTCTGGTGGCACTGCATCAAGCCGGCCATACGCTGGTGGGAGTGGTCACC
This sequence comes from Synechococcus sp. PROS-9-1, assembly GCF_014279775.1. Taxonomy (NCBI): domain Bacteria; kingdom Bacillati; phylum Cyanobacteriota; class Cyanophyceae; order Synechococcales; family Synechococcaceae; genus Synechococcus; species Synechococcus sp. PROS-9-1. The sequence continues at coordinate 1,018,680 of NZ_CP047961.1, read as the reverse complement.
CAACCGGATCGACGCAGGGGACGCGGGAAATCCTTGATTCCATCGCCCGTAAAGGCCAAAGCCCTTGAGATGGGGTTGACGGTGTTCACGCCACAACGCATCAAGCAGGACGAAAACTGCCAAGAGCAGCTCGCTGAGCTCAAAGCAGACCTATCCGTGGTGGTGGCCTTCGGGCAAATTTTGCCAAAGAGTGTGCTGAATCAACCACCACTGGGGTGCTGGAACGGCCATGGATCTCTGCTGCCCCGATGGCGAGGTGCTGGACCCATTCAGTGGTCGCTGCTTGAAGGGGATGCCGAAACTGGCGTGGGTGTGATGGCGATGGAAGAAGGACTCGACACTGGACCTGTTCTGATTGAGCGAAATCTGTCGATTGGGTTGCTCGATAACCACCACACCCTGGCCGAACGTCTGAGCGCTCTCACCGCTGATCTCATGGTGGAAGCCATGCCATTGATTGAATCAGCAGGACACGGATCCGAGCCCGAACGTAGAGCACGACTCAAGCTGATCGACCAGGCCGATCGCCCTGGAGAAGCGAGTTACGCCCGCATGCTCAGCAAACAAGACCATCAGATCGACTGGTCAGCCTCGGCACTCACCATTCACCGCAAAGTGATGGCGCTCTATCCCAATGCAGTGACGATTTGGAATGACAAACGCCTCAAACTCTTGCATTGCGAACCGCTTATCAAGCGACTGAGAGAGGAGCTCCCGGCCGAGATACATCCCCTCATCGGGCGCTGGCCTACAGGAGGTCATCCTCCTGGAATCGTGTTGGGAACTGAGAAGGGACTCGGCATCGTCGTCAGCACGAGCGGCTGTCCGATCCTGGTTCGTGCAGCACAGCTCGAGGGGAAAGGGCGGAGCCAAAGCGATTCCCTTCTTCAACAATTAAACGCTCAACCTCAACAGCAATTCGGCACGTTTACGTGACGCATAAGTGTTAACGACGATACGTCCTAGTGCTACGGGTGTCCTGTCGTCGTCGCGATGAACTTCCTGAACGACGACCCCGTCCACCGCTTAGGTCGAGGGGGGTAGCACTGAGAACGGTGGGCTCAAACCCTGGAACATTTTCTCGACGTAGAGACTCACCCGTAACGCGCTCAATCGCCTTCAAGAGCAATGCCTCCTCAGCAGCAACCAAAGAAATAGCGTGGCCGGTTTCTCCAGCACGACCTGTACGCCCAATGCGATGTACATAGTCTTCGGCAACGTTTGGGAGGTCGAGATTCACCACATGAGGGAGCTGCTGAATATCAATCCCCCTAGCAGCGATATCAGTGGCAACAAGAACGCGCACAGAACCATCCTTGAATCCCTGCAAAGCCCGGGTTCGTGCCCCCTGGCTTTTGTTGCCATGAATAGCAGCCGCTAAGAGCCCCTGCTGACTCAAACGTTCCACGACGCGATTCGCTCCATGTTTTGTGCGGGAGAAGACCAACACCTGCATCCACTCACCACTGCGAATCAGATGACTGAGCAGATCAATTTTGCGGGCCATGTCGCATGGATGAACAACCTGCTCCACAGAGCGCACGGTTTGATTGGCAGGTGCAACCTGAATTTGTACGGGATGGTCAAGCAAACCCGTCGCTAACTTTCGAATTGGCGCACTGAAAGTGGCCGAAAACATCAGGGTCTGACGACGATCAGGAAGACGAGAAATCACCCTTCGGATGTCATGAATGAAGCCCATGTCCAACATTCGATCGGCTTCATCAAGCACCAAAAATTCAACCCGATCGAAACGCACAGCACCCTGCTGAAGCAGATCTAACAAACGGCCTGGAGTGGCAACCAACACATCAACACCCTTTTGCAGACGCTGAATTTGAGGGTTGATCTTCACACCCCCAAACACCACTTCGCTGGTGAGCGGAAGATGCTTGCTGTAGTCACGAACACTTGCCAGCACCTGGGCGGCAAGCTCGCGAGTCGGGGTCAGCACCAAGGCCCGAATTTGACTTCGCCCTGGACGAGCCCCATGGTTGAGGCGTTCCAACATCGGAAGCGTGAAGCCTGCGGTTTTACCCGTGCCTGTTTGGGCAGCAGCCATCACATCCCGGCCAGAGATCACAGCGGGAATGGCCTGCAACTGAATCGGCGACGGAGCGGAGTATCCCTTCTCCTGCAGAGCCTTCAGCAACGGCTGACTCAAACCAAGGGAATCAAAACCAGAGGTTGCGGACTCCGATGCGAGAGGGGAAGCGGGAATGGCCGGGAGGGCGAAAGATTCAGCCTAGATCCACACCTTCAACACTCCGTATAAAGGATGCGAGCCTGATTCCAAATCTGGTCAAGGTCCTCATCCGACAGGGCAAGCGCTTGCGAATGCACCATCCCCAACCACTGACGTCGGTTCTCCAAGCCCGTGCCATCAAAAAACTCTTCACCCGCTGCTAACACCCTGAATTTCAAAAATTCAAGCAGAACTGAGCGAGTTTTAATGCGTTCTGCATCCTTCATCAAGATTGAACCACCAAGATTTAGAATCACTCACAAAGTGTTGCTCATAGAAGAGCAATGGTCTAGGCATGATCAGAAATTGTAAAAAAACAAACAAACAGTAAAAACTCAAGAAGGGAAATTGTCAGATTAAACAGAAACATCTAACAAAGGACCAGAATAAAAACCAGAACAGATCACACCCATGACTAAACGCCAAAGGACAAGGCGGCCTACACAAGACCAAGCCATGAACAATAGTTCGTCTCCTGTGATTAGGGATGTAAGACTTGAATGGTCTCAGGATTCACTCCAAGTTCAAACCATTCACTCAAACGAATATGATCGATATAGGGAACTAGAATTTCCAAGACTGATGAATTTTGCCAATGCCTTGCCTTGGTTTCTGGATGAGGACGATAGACTAAACCTGGAACATTAAAATCATGAACACCAACTGAACGCAAACGAATCTTCCAAAACGAAAAGGTTTCAGGCGGATGCAAATGGGTCCATTGAAGATCGCGAAATAAATAATCTGGATTCTTCAGTTGTAGTTCAGCAGGAGAAAAAGAAAGATTTAAGGTGCCAGGCCAAAACGGAGAAAGATCAAGTCCTAACGCCGCAAAAAATGGTGCTTGCATCGCAATCGTGCCCTTGGGGTAGGGAGAGGTCTTTAATTGGCCTGCGTTCAAAGCTTGACCAGATGCAACTCCGTGTCCCTCAAGAAGAACAGCAGGATGCCAGAGAAGGGAGGACATCAGCGCGCTTCTCTATGCGCACAGCGATCGCAGGGTCCATCTGGCAACACGGCGCAACGAAGCAGTGGGGTCAAAGCATTGAAGCGGCAATCAGAATCTCCAATCACCCAACCATGACCAACAAAGTGTGCATCGGCAGGCTGCTTTTGAGCTTTAACAAGTAGAACAATCGAAGAGAGTTCATAGCGACCTGAACGTAATTTATATCGATGCCGTCGTTGCATCACGAGATAACTGGCCTGATCATGAAGAAACCATTGCCCTGGCATTGGAGGATCAATCATCTCCATGCGGTCGAGCAAAACGAGATTGATGGACTGACGTAATTCAACAAGCATCAGATCAAACTTCGTGTGACAACGGCTCTTTCCGTTGAGAAAAGCCCCAAATCATCAATAGCGCAACTGTCAACAGCGTCCACCATTCGGGGGGTTGCAAATCCGAAAAGATCAACGTAAAAATAAGCTTGATGCCCACTAAAGCAACCGCCAGGTAACCAGCAGTTTCTAAACGTGTGTAAACGTCAAGCCAACGAATGAATAACCCCGAGGTAAAGCGTAATGCAACAACACCAATAAAGGCCCCCGTAATAACAAGAATAAGTTGGTCACTAATCGCAACAGCAGCAGCAACACTATCCACTGAAAAGGCCAAATCGGTTAGGGCCAATGCCACGATCGTTCGTATGAAGGAGATCGATGAAGAATGCCCTGGGGATCCGGTGGAAGTTTGGGAGACTGATGGCTTGAACCAGATATGAGACAAGAAGAGCCACAGCAGATAAACACCAGCAAGTAATTGCAATGGTTTGAATGCCAACACCCACTGGGCCAATAAAATCAAGGCAACTCTGAGAAAAAAAGCAATTGCAATTCCATAGTCGAGAGCTCTCTTTTCCTTAACCGGGTCTTTTTGCTTTCGAGCAACAGCAGCTAAGGCAATAGCATTGTCGGCAGAGAGCACCAACTCCAAAGCCACAAGCACTGGAAGGAGAGGTAAGAGCTCAGCCCATCGATCAACACCATCGAGAAAAGGCGTTAGAGATGGTAAGGCTGCTGAATCCATCCCAACAGCTTAGAAATGGTTAACCCCCTCCAGAGGCATGAAGACAAAGGTCGAGATTTGCCACATCGATAGCAACCGATGTGTAGTACGTGTCAGCTGCTTCGAAGGCGAACAGGAATTCGGCAGCTCATTAGGAGAGGCTGCTGATGCAGAGCAAGCAGAAGACCGTGCTCGAGAGCGCTTAATGGATCGTCTCATGAAGGCAGAGGCAGCCCCTGAGCAAAAGCCACCAGCGGAGAGGCCTATAAAAAGACAAGAGATGGGCGATGCCAAACAGCTAAGAGAACAACAAGCTGCGGGCAAAAACGAGCAGAGCAAATCAGAACCATCGCCATCGGCCCCACCTCAAGATCAGGCATCACAACCAAAAGAAATCGCAGAACCAAGCGAAGCACCCACAGACCCAGATGATTGGAGCGAAGAGCTCACAGCTATCGATCTACAACTCAAGCGCATCGGTTGGAGCCGCGAACATGAGCAAATGTATTTAGAGCGCGCATATGGCCATGGAAGCAGGCACAAATTAACGAGATATAGCGATCTAGTTTCCTTTCTGAATAAACTTAAAAGTTTCGAAATTGGTGCTGAAGCAGTTTCAGTGCCAACTCCTCTACGCAGAAGCGACTTGATCACTCAAGGCGACGAAATGCTCACGACACTGAAATGGGATCAAGAAAGCGCAAAGACATTCCTGCAATCAAAACTAGGGGCAACATCAAGACAACAACTCAGTGACGAACAATTGTTTGAGTTCAATATGCTGTTAGAAGAGCAGCTAATGGCAGCAACTTCCTGACTAGGATTTCAGGCTAGAAATGTAGTATATGAAAGCCGTTGAGGAATTTAAATAGCCGCTAATGGATTAACTTTTGGGGTCTATCGGCGGAGATTGGTTGGAGATTGTGAGCGCGAGGGGGAGCTGCAAGTACTCCTTCTATTAAATAATTAATCCCATAATCTACAAAGCTGCTGTACATCGCCAGTGCTAGAACTCGTTCTAGAGTGAAATAAACCCACAGGCTAAAACTCCTCCATCAGCGGTTAAGCCGAACTGGAATTGCAAAAGCAAGTGGCAAAACCGATCACAAGAATGGAGCCAAAAGTAGGGCTGCCATGAACCCACCCCTAACCCTGAAAAGCTCAAACCTGAAGTACATGACACGGGATCCAAAATTGTTAACCGTCGCAAGTGTCGCAAGCGAGACTTCTTAAGGTTTGCTCCATGGCAAAGGATTTGTGTGCGCATACCGTGACTGAATGGATGAGGCAAATTCAATGGACAACAACACTCCCAAGAAAGGTGTGCTCTGCATGAAGTGGGATTCAGATGGCGAGCTTTCAACCCATGACACCGATGCATTGATCAAACGCCTTGCTAAGGCTGAAAAATCTCGTCGTACCATGCTTGATCACCATGAACGAAGAAGATGGAGATCACGCATGAACGGTGACATGAATTGTTGCGACACACTTGCTAGTTAGTGATTGCGTCATTAATGATTGGTTAGCAAACAACAAAAGAAAATAATTTGAAAACTCAAATTCAACGCTATAGAAACTCGCATCAGCAGACTGTACAGAGATTTAGCTATAACCTAAATTAGATAATCTCGTAGATCTAGAATAACTTACAAGATTATTTTACATTCTGCATGTAGATAGTACATGCCAAACAATGAAAACACTGGGGATGACTGCCAAACAAGCATTTAGTCTCTAGTATTTGGATATGAACTGGAGTCGTTTCATTTGGCAAAGCAGAACGAAATCAACCTTCCCTATTCTAGGAAAGAGATGGTGGATTCACTCTGTAACAAATGGGATTTGATGCGCGACAGAGATAATCATTCTGAGCAGCTCACTTCCGAACAATTTCGAGACTTAGCGCGTACAGAAACTGATGATGAGCTTTTTAAGGATTGCTGCAATACCGCCAAAAAAGAAGGTCTAACACTATCTGAATTCATGGAACGCTATGTATAGGCAAGCCTTTAGACTAGAAATAAATATATCAATGAACTGAATAGAGATGCTTAAACAAGCAAAGAACTAGCCTCCCAGGCGTTTACAAACCTGTCAAGTAAAGCCATAGGATACTCTAAACAATAACTTTTTTATCTACTAAAGTAGAATTAAAATTGATCATTTGACAATCCATCGAGTCCATATAGTACATGTGATATTTCATCTACATTGACCCAACTAATCTTCTCATCATCAACATCAACAACTTGAATCACATGATGACCACTAGGATCTCTGGCTTCTTTCTTGCAAGAAATAACCTGTCCCATCCACCAACTGTGGTCTTTCTTGAGAGTTACTTGGTTTTCCCCTTTAACAATGATGTAATCACCGGGCTTTACACCCAGAAAGGCTGGATAAGCCACCTGTCCATACGGAAATGGCATTCGCTCCTTAGCTTCATAACTCATGACTTCTGCCCTTTCTTCTACAGATCTAACCCACACAACAAGGGAATGCCACTTTGGATAGCGAAATGTAAAGGAAACCTAAAGCCAAGATCCTGAAGAGCATTGCTTCGGCCAGATCGCATCATGGTGAAGGCAAACCCTATTGGTAACGACTGATGCAGAAGATGGGACGAGTGACGAGAACATCACCTAGCTCTTGAGCCCAAAACCAACACGCAGAATTCAATCAATCCCAAGAAAGAAACAAAGAAAATAAGTATCTTAAAAAGGGAGGGGGTCAATCACTCAATATCTCTTTGAATCATCAATTACCATTGGATTTAATATCAAAAGGCAAACAATCTATATTAATCGAGGATCACCTCAAAAAGTATCATAGCCTGAAAGAACGAGTGGACATTCAAGTTATGAATGCCTCACTGGAACCTCAATATGGATGATGTAGCAGGCTGCGAGTGAGAACTCCTCTTTCATTGACCCACTCGCAGCACTTTCTCTATGCCTGCCTGATCAACTGATTCAGATCAGCAATCAAAGACTTTGCACATGGGGGAGCCAGGATGGGTGTCACAGATATCATCCAGAACTTTGTCATTGTGACGGTTTGCTGGATTGTCTAATCCACCATTCTCCTTAGGATCAAACTCATCAGATGAGTGCTTTTCATTTGTGCTGTAAGGAACTTTGAACTTTTCGTACTTATCGGTGATGTCTGTCATGATGAGCAAATAAGAACATAGTCATCTTAACAAGAGTTGGCGTCCAATTGATTAAATGAATATGTCGATCAAGCGACCTGGTATCAACTAGCACGGTTGAATTGAGTGCGGGTCTGAAGATGTCAGTATTTCATACTATTTAGTTGACACCATTCCCATATCCTTTGAGCGACAACGTAGAAAACTGGACGTCAAGCCAAGTCACGCGAAAAACCATTTGCAATTCCCATGCTCAAATCAGTACAAAAACATTAAACCAACAACCAAACGCCCTAAAAAGTAAAAATAGAAACAAGAGATTATCAAACAAATTTCATCAATAAATATATATCTAGCAAGAACTATTGGCCAGGCTAGCTGTTAAGCCTATTAAAACAATAAGGGGATTTAGAATAAAGACAGGAGCCAACTTAATAGAGGGCTTACAAAGGTAAGTCAATCAACCAAAGAACCATCCATAGCTATGAAGACCAATACCAAGAAGATTCACACCGATATAACAAACACCGATCACAATTAAGCCTGCGCTAGCCACCAGGGCAGGACGCCTGCCCTGCCAACCTCTGCTTAAACGTGTATGCAAATACGCCGCATAAACCAACCAGCAAATCAGTGCCCAGGTTTCTTTGGGATCCCAGCTCCAGTAGCTACCCCAGGCCTCATTCGCCCACACGGCGCCGCTAATGATCCCAACGGTGAGCAACAGAAAGCCAACCGTAATCGTGCGGTAGCTAAGGCTGTCCAATAGTTCATTCCGAGTGAACTGCACGGAAGACAACTGAACCTCAGAATTTCCCACATTGCCTAGTGGAGTCGCTAGCGCAGCACGCCGATACCCTCCACTTCCAATCGAACTGCTGCGCAGTTCCAAGGCATGACCACGATCCGTGACCAAGACAGCCACTGACAACAAAGAGCCCACTAAAAGGGCGGCGTAACTCACCATGATCACGCTCACATGCATCACAAGCCAGCTAGAACGCAGCGCTGGAACAAGCGGGGATGCTTCTTGCAACTGGTCAGGAAGCGCAAAGCTCGCAAAAGCAATACAACCCAAGCCCATCGGGGTCGCCGCCGCCGCAACAATCGGTGTTGGCCAGGATCTCTCCACTAAAAGCTGAGTGAGCGTGCATGCCCAAGCCAGGAAACACAGCGATTCATAGAGGTTGCTGATCGGGAAATGCCCCGACTGCCACCAACGAAGAACGAGTTGAGCCGTCAAGGCCAGATTGGCCGTTGCAATCAACAGCGTCACAAGGCCAGACGTCTTTTCTGAGCTCACTTTCCAGAAGGAGAGCGGTAAGGCCAACAGCAAAAGGGCGAAAGCAAACAATCCGAGCCCAAGAACCGGATCCATCCCAGCCAACTCCATGAACCACTTCACCGTTAAACAACTTGATTCTGACGCGTTTGGTTACCGGCTGGCCTGCCGCAACAACACTCCACCTCCTGCAAGAGAAATCAATACAGGCCCCCAAGCCGCCAAAAGGGGAGCCAAGGTGCCTTTAACACCGAGGGAACTAAAACTAAAACTCAACACGTAGTAAGCAAAAATAAGCACCACGCTGATACCAAAACCCTGACTACGGCTCGTTCTGCTGTTGGGCTTTGCTCCAAGGCTCGATCCGATCAAACCAAACACCAAACAAGCCATCGGGACGGTGAATTTCTCTTGAATTCGAACTCTGAGCCTGCGAGCTTCTTTGCGGTCACCAGCATCAGATAAAAGTTGTTCAGCCTCAATGGCTTCAGATACGGTCATATTGTTGGCATCCTTTGGTAATTTTGCGATACGTAATGGTGAAGGACTCAGCGGATAGAGGTATCGATCAAAGTCAGCTGAAGTTGTACTTCCTGATGGAGTTAAAGTAAGAATTTTTCCATCATTAAACTCCCACTTGGCCTGAGACTCATTCCAATTGGCCTTATCAGCAACAAGCATCTGCGTAAAACCAAACCGAGAAAAGTCTAAAACAGTTACACCAATCATTGTTCCTTCGTTGAACTCTCGTGCATAGAATAATTGGGTTAAACCCTTTCGAGAACGTCCATCAGGACGGGACACTCGGCCAAAGCGAGAATAAACAATATTGTCACCCTTTTCAGCTGCAATAGCTTTACCAAGAGCACGTTGTAATGTGAATTCCGCAGAACGATTTGTTCGTGGCACGATCACGTCGTTAAAAAGGAACGAAAGACTTGTCATCAACAATGCCAAGGCGATCGCGGGTGCAACCATCCGTCTCGCGGTCACGCCAACGCTTCGTAGCGCAGTCAGTTCACTATTGGCAGAAAGACGGCTATAGGCAAGCAGAGATGCCATCAAAGTGGCCATTGGGAAAGAAATCACCAAAAAGCTTGGCAACTTCAACAACAGCACTTGAATGGCGATCGTCCAAGGAAGATTCGATTCAACAATCTTGCGAACCAGATCAAACATCACCCCTACCGATAGGGACACCACAGTGAATGCTGTAAGGGCAAACAACAATGGGCCGATCAGTTCACCAAGAAGCCAACGATCAATTAATGGAATTCGATGAACAAGCCTACGAAGCTGACATTGAGCTTCAATCCAAAGATCATTGATCACAGCTGGAAACCCTCCCCAAGATAATGACGTCGAACGAGTGGGTCATGGGCTACTTCATCGGAACGACCAGAAGCGAGGATGCTGCCATCGGTCAAGATGTAAGCCCGATCAGTAATGGCAAGGGTTTCTCGAACGTTGTGGTCGGTGATAAGGATGCCCATTCCTCGCTCGCGTAATCCATGGATCATTTGCTGAAGATCCGCCACAGCCAATGGGTCCACCCCAGCGAAGGGTTCATCGAGGAGTAGATAGCGAGGACCCTCTAAACCAACGGCAAGGGCTCGGGCCACTTCGCAGCGTCTGCGTTCACCACCCGAGAGCTGATAACCACAACGATGAATGAAAGGCTCGAGATGAAAATCCTCGATTAATTGATGGAGTCGGTGATGACTATCAACCTTGGAAAGTCCGCTTTGAACCAACACAAGTTCAAGATTTTCTTGAACAGTCAAGTGACGAAAGACACTAGGTTCCTGCGGTAAGTAGCCAATTCCAAGACGAGCCCTTTGGGGCATCGACAGGTCCGCGACGGGATGTCCATCCAAAAGGATTTGACCACGATCAGGCCGCAATAACCCAATCACTAAATTGAAGCTGGTGGTCTTGCCCGCCCCATTGGGTCCGAGCAAACCAATCACTTCACCTGGCTTCAGTGTGAGCGAAAGGGAGCGAACCAAGGTACGGCCACCAAGGGTCAGAGTGACCTGATCAAGACTCAAACTCATGGCGTTAAGGGAGTCTGCGCATCAGGACTCTGCTTTAACAACAAGATGGACTGAACTTGCTGACCTGGGATGGGGTTCGCAAGAGCATGTTCATCATCAAGGTTGTACGTCAAGCGTTCAGCGCGAATACTGTTTCCATCGTCCCGCACCAGATCTACATCTCCGCTTAAAACAAGTTTCTCTTCCCTGCTGAAGTATTGCGCCTGACGCGACGTTGAGACTATGCCCCTAGGGGGATAAACAATCCGAACATTCCCAATGGCTGTCACAACACCCGTGATGTTGTCGGCACTTTGCATATCCGATTCAATCGTAATGAAATTGTCTTCACCTGCAGCTGTCTGTGCACGTACAGGAAAAACACAACCAGCAAAAACCAACAGGGCAGCAATGGATGAGAGTTTGGCAGTCCAGGTGGTCATTGTGCGCGCGGGAATGGAAAAACAGTCCACTTTCATTATCCCAGGCAATGGACTTGAAACTTAGGAGTGGTCACGTAACTCAGGAAATGGAAGTGAGACAGGATCGGTCTGTCGCTGAAGTGCTTCCAATCGCAAACGAGCCTGATCTCGAACCAAGGGCAAATCGAGACCAAGATCGCCTCGTTCTGCAGAAGAAAGACGTCCAACACCTTCACCCAACAAGATTGTTGCACCTCTGAGATTTCCCCGCTCTAAATGAACATGAGCAACTGCAATTTGTAGAATTCCTTGTAGCAAACGGCGGTCAGGTTCAGCCGTTTCATGCCATATCTCCTCAAAAGCATCGTGTGCTTCATACCAGGAACGTCGATTGAAAAGATCGACGGCCTGCTGGAATCGAGGATCGAAATGAGCGCTCAACGCTTAGCCATTTTTTTTGCAGGTAACTTTCTTAAGCGCATGGAATCAGGAGTAACTTCAAGCATTTCATCAGGTCCGATGTATTCCAAGGCGCGTTCCAATGTCATCTGAATCGGTGACTGCAGCGAATCCAAAACATCTGCACCAGCAGAACGAATATTGGTGACCTGCTTGGCCTTGCAGATATTGATTTCCATATCTTGCTGACGAGTGTTCTCACCAATAATCATCCCTTTATAAACCTTAGTGCCTGGAGTGATAAAGAATTGACCACGATCCTCTGCTCCTTTCAGGGCATAGAAGGTAGCTGTGCCTTCTTCAAATGCAATCAACACTCCATTCCTTCGGTTATCAAAATCACCCAACATCGGACGATATTCAAAAAATGAATGGCTCATGATTCCTTCTCCGCGAGTAGCGCGAATGAATTCACCACGGAAACCAATCAATCCCCTGGAAGGAACCACAAATTCAAGCTGCGTGCGGTTGTCAGAGCCGGTTTCCATATTTTGCATCTCACCTTTGCGCGTTCCCAGCTTCTCAATGCAGCTACCAACAGCAGCTTCAGGAACATCCATCACTAGTGTTTCCACAGGCTCACAAGGTGTGCCGTCGATGGTGCGGAAAATAACCTGTGGCTGAGTTACTTGAAATTCAAATCCCTCGCGACGCATCGTTTCAATCAAAATTCCGAGATGAAGTTCACCGCGACCACAAACAGAGAACCGATCAGGAGAATCGGTATCTTCGACCCGTAGAGCAACATTCGTGAGCAATTCACGCTGCAGACGATCTCGAAGCTGACGACTCGTGACAAATTTGCCCTCTTTTCCAGCAAAAGGCGAATCATTGACCACAAAGGTCATTTGAAGCGTAGGCTCATCAACCTTGATCAGAGGTAACGCTTTTGGTTCGTCAGGACAAGCAATCGTTTCGCCGATGTTGACATCGTCGAAACCAGCAACGGCGACAAGATCACCTGCAGATGCTTCTTCGATATCTACTCTTTGCAAGCCTTCAAAACCTAATAACTTCATAATGCGGCCTTTTTTCACGCTGCCATCATCTTTAATAAGAGTTGCTTTTTGACCCTGTCTGATAACACCATTATGAACCCGTCCAATGATGATCCGGCCCAAGAAATCTGAATAATCTAGGGTGGTGATTTGAAGTTGTAGTGGCTTTTCAGGATCTCCAACAGGGGGTGGAACATGACGCAAAATCGCATCAAAAAGAGGACGCACATTATCACTCTCTGTTTTCATATCTGGCTTCGCAAAGCCTCCTAAACCACTACCGAATAAATAGGGGAAATCACACTGGTCGTCATCAGCACCTAGCTCTAGAAAAAGGTCGAGAACTTTATCAACAGCCGTTTCTGGATCGACACGCGCACGGTCAATTTTGTTGACGAACACAATCGGCCTCAAACCCTGTTCGAGGGCTTTTTTGAGGACAAAACGAGTTTGGGGCATGGGCCCCTCATTGGCGTCAACGATCAGCAAACATCCATCCACCATGCCGAGCACACGCTCAACTTCTCCACCAAAATCGGCGTGGCCAGGGGTATCAACAATATTGATTCTCGTATCTTTATATGTGACAGCAGTATTCTTAGAAAGAATAGTAATTCCGCGTTCCCGCTCTAAATCATTGGAGTCAAGAACGCATGTTGGAACGGCCTCGTTGTCACGAAAGATTCCGGACTGGCTGAGCAGGGCATCCACGAGAGTGGTTTTGCCGTGATCCACGTGGGCGATGATCGCTATATTGCGAATCGCCTTATTCGGGGCGCTCATGAGGTCCGTAACGTTATAAAGGGAAACTTGGTAACGCCCGCAGGCGCAGCCGCGACATGCTATCTCAAAGTGAGACTTGTAACGCTTGATTTTCGCGCCCGATGCGCAAACTGCCACGCGTCAAGCCTAGTTAGTGATCGATTTATTCCCTCTTCCATACTTCGGCTGAGAGGGAGCAACCCAAAAGAGCATCGCTTTAAGGCTGAACCCACCGCAGAGTTATCTGGGTGTCTTCATCGAAAAGGTCCCAGCAAAAACGTTTGATGCCTGTATGCCACAGGGCGTATACCCCCCCTATCTGGGGCTTGACGTTGAACTGAGTATTGCGACAGCCAAAATCCACTTTCAGCGGATGCTCCACACCACTTCGATCTGTTCAGGTGGAGATGCCTGCACCAGTCAAGCAATTAACTGAAGTTCAAATAAAAATCAGCTCTCACTCGATCCAGCACCCAAGCCAAGCCCCCAGGTCTCAAGGAACCAAAGCAAGCTCACTGGATTAGCAACCTTCAAACTGAAGTCTCTAGGGCGAGGGCCTGGCTAACAAAATCCCCTCTGCCCAAACGCCACGACCTATCGCTACAGCTTCGTTGAGATCCGTCGGACGCTCAAAATCGGCAACAACCGAGTGATCGCTCCCTCCCCAATGTCTTGAAGGGCACAGACCTGCTCCAGGCGCCAAACGAGATCAATCAGCAATCACCAACCACTAACGCTGAATCCTGTTCGGCTCAGAAATAGGAAGAAATAAACCCGAGCCGAGGTCGGCGTCTAGAAACTCAAGACACCAGCCGAATCTGCAGCCAAGAGCAGATGGGAAAGCAATTCTGGGGAAAATGATGCCTTCAGCGACCAAGAGCCAACTGACGTGCGGGTTCAAATTGACGCAAAGCATCGGCGGAGCCTTCAAAACGCCAATGCCAAGGCTCATAGCTCACACCCTGTGGATTCACTTCAGGAAAGGACAACGTGAAGTGATAACTGGCGGCGTAATCCTGCAACCAACGGAATGCTGGAGTCGTCTCAAACGAAACCGAAAGATTGGTATCTGGGCGGCTGCCATCGCCAAGATCAATCGCATAGCCAGTGCTGTGTTCGGAATAGCCCGGCGGAGCAGAAACCTTGGCCCGTTCTTCAGCCGTTTGATTTCTTTCAGATTTCACATCAAAGAAAATCACCTGCTGCAAGTTATGAGAGCGATAGCCACTGATCAGCCGCAGATCGATGCCATCTGAAGCAGCGGCACGGCGCATCGAATCCAACGCAAGGGCTGCATCCTGATGCAATTCAATTCCAGCCTCAACAGTCACAAGTTGGCTGAGAATCGCCTCGTCATAAGGAAAGTGTCCAAGCAGACGACCATCTTGATCTGGCGGCGCTTCAATCCCTTCCACCTCAGGAACGGGAGCCGAGGAAAACAAAAAGGAGCGACGCGCCAGCAAACCGGGCCCTAACCAAACAGCAGCCAAACTGCCTCCCCCAACAAGGAGACACGCCAAAAACACACCAAAACCTCTGCTTCGCTGACGAGGAGCAGGTTTTGAGCGACGGGCAACAGGAATGTCATCCCTGCTGCTTCGGCGAGTAGCGACGACCCTTCCCAGAGGAATCATGCAGTGTTGTTTCAATCGTAAGGGGGTCCGCTAGGGCCTAGTAGCCCTTTTCAAGATGCGTGATTAGTTTGAAATCAATGACCCGGCGGAGTTTGCTGAGATGCTGAGAGTTGCCGTTGTCGGTGGTGGACCGAGCGGATCCTGTGCCGCAGAAGTGCTTGCACGGGCCGGCATCAAGACCTGGTTATTCGAGAGAAAACTCGATAACGCCAAGCCTTGCGGGGGAGCGATTCCGCTTTGCATGGTTGAAGAATTCGATCTTCCGGATTCGATCATCGACCGCAAAGTTCGGAACATGAAGATGATTTCACCCTCCAATCGGGAGGTTGATATCAAGTTGGACCCACTCGGGTACGACGACAATGCCTATATAGGTATGTGTCGGCGCGAGGTGTTCGACTCTTTCCTGCGCAATCGGGCTGCCGAGTTAGGCACCACTCTGATCAATGGCTTGGTGCAAAAGATCGACACGGGTGACAAACGCCAAGGTCCCTACACCATTCACTACGCCGACTACAGCTCAGGCGGGCCCACCGGTGAGCTGAAAAGCCTCGATGTGGATTTAATCATTGGTGCCGATGGAGCTAACTCCCGCGTCGCGAAAGCGATGGATGCCGGTGATTACAAAGTGGCGATTGCGTTCCAAGAGCGCATCAAGCTGCCAGCAGAAGAAATGGCTTACTACGAAGATCTCGCCGAGATGTACGTAGGCACAGATGTGTCCCCCGACTTTTATGCCTGGGTGTTCCCTAAATACGACCATGTCGCCGTGGGAACAGGGACCATGCAGGAAAATCAGTCGCTGATCAAAGGTCTTCAGAAAGGCATTCGCGAACGCGCTCGTAAGCGCCTGTTCAAGGGCGAAGTCATCAAGGTTGAAGCGCATCCGATCCCAGAGCATCCCCGTCCTCGCCGAGTGGTGGGCCGCATGGCTTTGGTGGGAGATGCCGCTGGCTACGTGACTAAAAGTTCTGGAGAAGGCATCTATTTCGCGGCAAAAAGTGGTCGCATGTGTGCGGAAGCGATCGTTGAAATCTCCAAAAACGGCACCCAGACGCCTACTGAAAAGGAGATCAAGAACACTTACCTAAAACGTTGGGACCGCAAGTACGGAGCAACGTACATTGTGCTCGATATTCTTCAACGGATCTTCTATCGCACCGATGCTGCCCGTGAAGCATTCGTCGAAATGTGCGATGACCAAGACGTCCAGAAGCTGACGTTCGACAGCTATCTGTACAAAAAAGTGGTGATGATGAATCCCTGGCAGCAGGTGAAGCTCACCGCTCGCACCCTTGCCAGTCTTCTCCGAGGTCAAGCCCTGGCCCCCTCGACCTACGACTCCGTTCCTTCAGCGGTGGGTCGCTCCGATGGTGACTTTCTTGCCGACGAAGCCGCCCAAGCAATCAAAGCGCAGACCTCTGGTCATGCAGCCAAAAAAGGCGAGGCGGAGATTGAGGAAGAGCGCCCCAAGGTCACGGCAGGCTGAAACCCTGCTGAGGCATCAGGACTGGATGCAATCAAATTGCGCCAGTACTGATGCCTGATTTTTCAAGACACCAAGAAGATTGAGGCGATTGCGGCGGACATCGAGATTGTCCGCCATCACCATCACGCTTTGCGGACCATCAAAGAAGGCCTCCAGCGCTTTCGCAGCACCCTGCAACCCTTCTGCAAGTTGGGTGTAATTGCGGGATTGAGCAAGCGGAGACAGGTCGTTCAGCGATTGCAATAGAGACGCTTCGCTTGCTGATTCGAACAAATCGGAGACCACCACTCCAGAAGGGGTGAGCTGATCGACGCCAAGATCTCCTTTTTCGGCAAGTTTTGCAGCTCGTTGCACCACAGCCTGGACCGCCTGTAGGCGCTCATCGCGACGAAGCTGATGCAGCAAAACAAGACGTTCGCGAGCATCCACTGGATCGCTAAGCAAACGCGTATCGCCAACGGTCTCTCCGGCCACGGCTTGAACCAAATCGGCAGGGAAGCCATCCTCCTCAAATTGAGAGACCATCCGCTGGCGCAATAACAGCGACAGGTCGGCCACTAAGGCCTCAGGTTGGACCGCAAAAGAGGGGAATCGTTCCGCCCAATAAGAGGCAGCATCGGAAAGCAGGATCTGCAAAGAAAGACGCCAACCGCGATCCCAAAGGATCTGAACAATTCCATTCCCAGCCCGACGCAGGGCATAAGGATCAGATGAACCACTGGGGCGGTCGCCCTTGGCATAGATGCTTAGTAGCAATTCCAAGCGTTCCGCTAGGGCCAACAGCGCTCCTGCATCGCTGGAGGGAAGAGCATCTCCAGCACCACGGGGCTGGTAATGCTCAGCCACTGCAAGGGCGACCTGGCGATCTTCCCCCTCCTCTAACAAATATTTGCCACCCATCAAACCCTGTAGCTCAGGGAACTCGCCCACCATCTGGCTCACCAAATCATGTTTGCAGAAGTGAGCTGCTCGCTTGGCATGAATGGCAATATCTGAAGGAATAGAGAGCGATTCGATCAATCGCTCAGTCATCCAAGACATCCGCTCAGATCGATCGCGCAGGCTTCCGAGCCCCTTCGCGAAGGTGACGCGATCCAGGGCATCGCGGCGCGCCTCGCTCGGACTTTTCCGATCCACATTGAGGAAAAATTCAGCATCAGCCAAGCGGGCCCCCAACACTCGCTCATTGCCCCGCACGATGGTTGCGTCGGCACGATCGAGGCCATTGCTCACCAGCAAAAACTTGGACAGCAGGACGTCTCGAGCCTGAAGAGCCAGTGGATCGTAATGAGCGTTCTCCCGTTTCAACGGGACATAGCGCTGGTGGGATTGCATCACAGTGACAATCACCTCAGGTGGCAAATCGAGATAACAATCAGCAATCTCCCCACTCAGCACCCTGGGTGCCTCCACAAGATCAACCAATTCTTCAAACAAACCTTCAGGACAATCAACAGAGGCAGAACACGCTGTGGCCTCCTTGTCCAACGCTGAGCGAATCAATTGCTCCCGTTGGGATCGATCCACCATCACTCCTGCCTTCGCTAAGGCATCGAAATAATCATCCGCATGCTCGATCTCCAATGTGCTGTCGCGGAGACGATGGGATCGACTCAAGCGACCGCTTTGAACGGGTGGTTGCGCCGCCGAAAGGGCAACCGGAATCAGCTCAGATCCATACAGCGACACCAGCCATCGCACGGGACGGCTGAAGCGCTGATCGCCATCGCTCCAGCGCATGAATCGCCTGCCTTGCAAGCCATTGATCCAGGCAGGAATGCGCTCATTGAGCAGGGTTGTGGTGGTGTCACCTGGGGTGCAAACACTGGCAAATAAACAAGGCCCCTTTGGAGTATCACGCGCTTGGAGTTCTGCTGGATCCACACCGCAACGCTTGGCAAAACCCAAAGCAGCCGGACCAGGTTGGCCATCCACCAGGGCCTGCTTAACGGGAGGTCCCTTGCGTTCTTCCTCTAAATCAGGCTGTTGATCAATCAACGACTCCACCACCACAGCAAGGCGTCTTGGCGTCCCAGACACCCTCACTTGGCCATGACTTAAGCGAAGGTCCTTCAAATCGGACACCACCATTTGCTGAAGCTGCTTCAGTGCCGAGTGCACGAACTCTGCGGGCAGTTCCTCGGTACCGATTTCAAGGAGGAATGTTGAGGACACGCCGATTGGATATGTAGGAATTGACTGTATTGGAAGCCGCTTCGCTAGTTTCAAAAGACCTATCCCTTGATTCCGTGAACGAAGGTTTGACGACAACCTCAGGGACGCAAGAAGCAGGGCGTGATCGGATGCTTGATGGCCCTTCAATACCTACAGAATCAATCGACACAGCTCTGTCTAAGGCTGAAAAGCGAAAGCTCTACAGCGGGCATCTTCGAGAACCCTTATTAACAGAGCTGAGTAATGAAGAGATTCGCTTTAGTGAGGACGCAGTTCAGCTCCTTAAATTTCATGGGAGCTACCAACAGAATCATAGAGAATTAAGAAAAACGGATAAAATTAAGTGCTGGCAGATGATGCTTCGCCTTAGGAATCCAGGAGGAAGAGTACCGGTACAACTTTTTTCGGCTCTCGATGACCTTTCCAATCAGTACGGAAACGGAACACTACGCATCACAACACGCCAAGCCTTTCAAATGCATGGCATCCCCAAGGCAGACCTTAAAACAGTGATTGGCACAATCATTAAAAATCTGGGATCTACTCTAGCTGCCTGTGGTGATATCAATAGAAATGTTATGGCACCAGCAGCTCCATTTGAAAATAATGGATACCCAGCTGCCAGAAAACTTGCTGACGAGATTGCTGATCTACTGAGCCCAAAAGCAGCTGAGGGTTCTTACTTAGACATGTGGGTTGATGGTGACCTTAGTTATCGATTCAAGCCCGCAAAGCCTGTCAAGAAAGCCCGCGAACGACAGTTCGATGAAGGTATTTTTTCGGGAAGCAAGGATGAACCAATTTATGGCGATACATACCTTCCTAGAAAATTCAAAGTTGCCGTTACCGTACCTGGAGACAACTCAGTCGATCTACTGACGCAAGACATCGGGCTCGTTCTATTCACAAACAAGAACGGAAGCATGCGCGGATGCAATGTTTATGTGGGTGGAGGCCTAGGAAGAACGCATAATCAAGAGGATACTTTTGCACGAATCGCCGATCCCTTGGGTTATGTAGAAGCCGAGAATATCTTTGACCTACTGCAATCAATCATGGCGTTGCAAAGAGACCATGGAGATCGCGAAGTTAGAAAGCATGCTCGCATGAAATATCTTTTGCACAATCGTGGAATTAAGTGGTTTTGCGAAACCTTGATCAAAGACTATTTCAAAAAAGAAATTAAAAGCTTGATCAATGAACCACCTGCAAAACTAATGGATTACCTGGGGTGGAACCGCCAAAAGCCAGGGCTATGGTTTGTGGGTCTCCCCTTCATGTGCGGCCGGCTTGAAGGAAAGGTCAAGGCAGGAATTCGCTCCATTGTTGAAAGATATCAGTTGGAAATAAGACTCACCCCAAATCAAGATTTACTTCTTTGCAACATCGGCTCCAGTCAAAAATCATCCATTAAAAGTGAGCTAGCCGAATTAGGGTTTGAACTGCCAGCAGAGGTCCCTCCTCTTGTTCGCCATGCCCTTGCCTGTCCAGCCTTACCCACCTGCGGACTGGCCGTCACCGAATCGGAAAGAGTTCTTCCCGATGTACTTGAAAGACTGGATTCCCAGCTCAATCAATTAGAGATCAAGAAATCCATTCTTGTCCGCATGACCGGGTGCCCAAATGGATGCGCCCGTCCTTACATGGCCGAACTTGGTCTTGTAGGAAGCGGCGTCAACCAATATCAGCTCTGGCTAGGTGGCAGCGCCAATTTGCAGCAGCTGGCTCGTCCGTTCCTACAGAAGATGCCTCTTGAAGACCTTGAAACAACGATCGAACCCTTGCTTCAGAGTTGGAAAGATGCTGGAGGGCGGCGTGGCTTTGGCGAACACATCACCAAACTTGGTGATGCCACCGTTCAAGAGATGCTCAAGGTTCCAAGCTGAATAACTCTGGAACCCGTCCATAGATGGCACGATCTGCTTGAACGGTCCAAGCCCAAAGCTGATCACCAAAACTGAAGTGCCACCACTCATTCGGGTGACGCACAAATCCCGCCTGACTCAGCACACGATGCAGCAAACAACGACGGCTATGAAATAAAGCAGCGGTCCCATCAGGATGCTCCACTGCTGCATCAGCATGGTGAAGCGGCAAAGACTCCGGTCCGATCGCATCGATTTCCCCCCCCATATCCAAGGGGCTGCCCTTTGCATCAATGAGAGTGAGATCCACAGCAGCACCGGTGCTGTGGGGCGGCGGTATCAAAAAATCAGAACTTGGTGGAGCCCAAAACCGTGCCACCTCAGAGCGAACGCTTTCCAAACGATTCAGCTGTTCTGAATCCTCCGGATCAATCCCTTGGCGTGCACACTCCTGCTCAATGGCGTGGTTCACCATGAAGGCTTGAACGGACACAGGACGCCAAGCATCGAAAATTCCAAAACGAAGTGGGTGGAGTCCAGTCCCCATCGTGATTCCTTGAAGATGAACTTGAGCAGCGAGCAAACGGCTCCTCACTCCTTGACGAAGACAAAAGGGGTCTGCTCCATTCCCGTAGGGCGCCCCCAATGACACATAGGGATGTGGCTCCATGCAGGTCAGCACAGAGCGCAGCGGTCGCAAGGATTCACCGCAATCGTCAATCGAGACCGAATGCCATGGACGCTGCATGGTGAAAAGACAATGAAAACGCTGTCAGCAGATTGCCAGTTTCTTAGTGGCGACGCATCGCGCATGCGCTGTTGATCCAATGCATAGCTAATTGAGTTGCACAGCTGCTGCAGCTCGCTTGCGTTGCTGTTCCAACAACTCACGCATTTGCTCGTAAGACTTGAGGTCGGGATCCTCCTTCAGGATGCTCGCCGCCTCATCCCTGGCTTCCTCCAAGACAGAGCCATCGTCCGCCAGGCTGGCGAGCGCCAAATCGGGCAAACCCGATTGACGGGTACCCAGCACCTGACCAGGACCTCGAAAGCGAAGGTCCATCTCAGCAATCTCAAATCCATCATTGGAACGGACTAAAACTTCAAGGCGTTGTCTGGCCAAAGGATTACGGCTGTCGTTCACGAGTAAGCAGTAAGACGCAGCTGCTCCACGGCCCACCCTTCCCCGCAACTGGTGCAACTGAGCCAAGCCAAACCGATCGGCATGATCAATCACCATCACACTGGCTTCAGGAACATCCACCCCCACTTCCACCACGGTTGTAGAGACCAAAATCTGCGTGGCACCGCCAGCAAAATCAGCAATCACGGCCTGCTTCTCAGCACTGGCTAATCGGCCATGCAGCAGACCAACATTGAACTCTGGAAACACCTCCTCCGAGAGCTGACGATGCACATCAACCGCTGAACGCAGATCAACCTTTTCTGATTCCTCCACCAAGGGAAGCACCACATAAATGCGCTGCCCCTGAAGCACCTGTTCACGAATGAGTTGATAGGCCTCCTCACGCTCAGAGCTCTTCACAACCTTGGTGCGAATCGGCGTTCGACCCGGAGGTAGTTCATCGATCTGACTCACGTCGAGATCACCATGGAGCGAAAGCGCCAAGGTTCGCGGAATCGGTGTGGCGGTCATCGTGAGCAAATGGGGTTGCAGTCCCTTGTCGAGAAGACGGTTGCGTTGACGCACTCCAAAGCGATGTTGCTCATCAACCACCACCAATCCCAGACGTTCGAACTCGACTGGATCCTCCAAGAGGGCGTGGGTTCCCACAAGAATGCGCAAGGTGCCACCGGAGAGATCGCTCAAAATTTGCCGTCGGCTGCGACGTGAGGTTGAACCAGTAAGCAGCTCGACGCTGACGTGCAGTGGAGGCAACCAACTACACAGACTGCGGTAGTGCTGCGCGGCCAAAACCTCTGTTGGCGCCATCAAGGCTCCTTGCCACCCAGCTTCCACCGCACGCAGCAGAGCAGCAATTGCCACAACGGTTTTTCCGCTTCCCACATCCCCTTGTACGAGCCGCGCCATCGGTTCGGGGCGCTCCAGATCCTGTTCAATGTCCGAGAGCACCCGCTTCTGAGCACCCGTGAGTTCAAACGGGAGAAGAGACAGAAAGCGACCGACCAATCCATCGCTTTCCAAGCCCCCAAGGAGCACAGGCGCTGAGCGCTGACGCAGGGCGGCTCTGCGTTGCATCAAGCTGAGCTGAAGGAGTAGGAATTCGTCAAACACCAAGCGATGACGCGCTTGCTGCAGTTGCTCACTGGTTTCCGGTCGATGGATGGCCACCAACGCTTGATCGCGAGCCAGCAAGCCTCGCGCTTCACGGCGCGACGCAGGCAGGGGGTCAGGCCAAAGACGAACAGCGGGCAAAACCGCTTCCACCAAGCTTCGGAAACGATCGGCAGTGAGCCCTTCGGTGAGGGGGTACACAGGCAACAACCGGCCGATCTGGCGAGAACGCAACGGTGCGTTGGCGCTCTCCATCACCTCAATGATGGGATCTTGAAAGCTGACGCCATACGGCCCACTTTTGACCAAACCACTCACCGCCACGGTGGCGCCAGCGGGGTACTGACGGGTCTGGCCATGCAGGTACGCAGGATTACTAAATCGTTTCCCTGCCAAAAATCGCGTCACCTTGATGCGACCGGTGGGGTCTTGAAGCTGCAACTCAATAATCGAAAGATTGGGGTTGCGAGGACTGGTGAATCCATGGGATCGACGCACCGTGGCCACAATCGTTGCGGTTTCTCCAGCCTCCAACGCCTCAATTCTGCGTAAGGCGGAGTAATCGACGTAGTCGCGCGGGTAGTGCTGAATCAAATCCCGAACGACAAGCAGACCCAGGCTTGCTAGACGTTCCGCCAACTTGGGACCAATCCCATGAACCCTGGCAAGCGGTGACTCCAAATCGAGCGTGAAAGGTAAGGCAGCAGATCCACCGGAAGCCTCTGGAGACGGCGAGACCCTGATCCGCGGGGCGGCCATCGGTGCCGATGGCTCCAGGCGAGCGCGCAAACCGTGAAGCCACTGCCGCGTACCAGTGACGAGCCTGCGGCGACCGGCATCACCGAGTTCGGGATACGCAGCAAAGTCAGTTGCTAAAGCCTGCAGACGCACCAAGCTGTCATTGGGCAAAGTCACCGGGGGTGGCGTTGCCAATTGGCGGCTCAAGAAGGTATGAAACCGTTCATGACGACCTTGAAGATCGAGAAATCCCTTATCCGCTTCTAAGGAGAGGGACTGCTGCAGCGGGCGAAGCCAGACAAGAAAACATTCCAAGCCCTGACGATCCAACGCCGGGGTCAGTCCTGAGCTGTCGTCGGCGGATTGGGCCACCACTGACTCTGCACCTCCAGACTGGTAAGACGGCTTTGCCAATGCCGCTGCTGCTGCACCATTGTGAGCAGATTGCTGCGATGTTGGCGCAATCGGTACCGGCTATGCCGAAGCGAACCGTTGTCATATTCAAGATCAGCGGACCTCACCAAAACGCTGAGGATGTCCAACGACTGATCTTGAGAGGGAATGGGCAAGGGAAGCTTGAGCCGTAAAAGATTCGAGGGCGATGGAAGCGCCTGCAGCTGTCCAGCGATCGCAGCATCAAGAAGCGTGGTGGGAAGAAGGCTGCTCACCAAACCTGCTCTCAGCAACTCAACATTGAGGGCATGGGACAAATTTCGAATCCTGCGGCTTAAGGCAGCGTCCTGTCCGTCAAGCCAGTTCAATAACTCAACAGGCATCGAGGGGAGCAATTCCTCCTCCAGCTGATTTGCTGGGACAACGGATGCACCAAGTCGAGAGGCATCGGATTCAAAACTCACTGGTTCGCTAGTCGAATCACCCTGCTGCATGGCCTCACCAGCCATCAAAAACAAGGAACGCAACAGATCAAAGTCAGCCGTCGTGCCGTCGGCAGAAGACTCAGAATCAATCGGATCTTGAACAGGCTGAGGCGGTTCTTCCACAGGCTCAATGGATGGGTCCTCAACCACAGCAGCATCCATTCTTGGAAGCAAACCCTCCAGAAGATCGGGATGCTCAATGGGAGGGCTAAGGCTCAACTCAATCCCGCCACGATTGATCTCTTGCGGTTCACTCTCAGCATCAGCCTGAAGAGACTGGCTCACCTCGCGTTGGGCTTGTTGGCGAAACTCCGATGCTTCTTTCTGAAGACGCCTGGCGAGATCCATGAGCTGCTCAACAGTCATCAGGCTGGAGCAGCGTTGTATCAGTCCATCAAAAGTCTGCTGAAGTTCAGCCTGTTGCTCCGAAGACATCCGCGATAATCGCTGTCCCCGTTCACACAAGAGATGACCGAGGGCATTGCGAACGCTAGGCAACAAGAGGTTGCGGAGAAGTTGTAGATAAAGCGCTTGCTCTCGATACAGCAAAGGAGCCAGACGTCGGCATCGTTTTTGAAGCCGACGCAACTGTTCCTTGGGGGCGTAACCGCTCGTGGAGTGAGTCTCAGCCGTCAAAATCAGCTGTTTGTCATCGATGCCACTTCCGTAGCAAAGTCGACCTGCTCGATTTCAATGCCTTCACCAAGGGTGTATCGGGTAAAGCGACGAACCTTGACGTTTTCACCAATTTTTCCAGCCACTTCCTTGACCAAATCGGTCACGGACATTGAGCTGTCACGAATGAAAGGTTGATCCAACAAGGACAATTCCTTCAAACGTTTGCCGATGCGTCCTTCGACAATCTTGGCCTTCATCTGATCTGGCTTGCCATCCAGATCATCGCGACCCATTTCGATCGATTTCTCACGATCAATGATGTCTTGAGGAATGTCGTCGGTGCTGACGTATTCCACGTTGGGGCAAGCTGCAACTTGCATCGACACGTCGCGAAGCAATCCCTGGAAGAGATCACCACGGGCGACGAAATCAGTCTCACAGTTGAGCTCTAGCAACACACCCACGCGAGCACCCGTGTGGATGTAACTGCCAATCGCTCCTTCTGCAGCTGCACGACTTGATTTCTTTTCGGCACTTGCGATGCCTTTCTGACGAAGCCATTCAATGGCTTTCGTCGTATCACCGCTGGTTTCTCCCAGGGCTTTCTTGCAATCCATCATCCCTGCGCCAGTTTTGTCGCGCAGTTCTTTAACCAGCTTGGCTGAAACGGCCGCCATGAGGTGAATTAAGTGGGGGGTCTATGAGAATGCCGCTACGGCTATGAGCACGCAGCGGCGAAAACTAAGCATCTAGGGCAGATGATCAGCCCTGGCCATCATCGCCACGGCCATCCTGGCCGCCATGACGACCTTCGTTGATCGCATCAGCCAAACGGCTCAACACCAGCTGAATCGAACGGACCGCGTCATCGTTGCAAGGAATAGGCACCTCACATAAGTCAGGGTCGCAATTGGTGTCCAACATCGAAACCAACGAGATGTCGAGCTTGCGAGCCTCAAGCACTGCGTTGGTTTCACGGCGCTGATCCACAAGCACCACGACATCGGGAATCCGACGCATGTTCTTGAGACCACCCAAGTACTTCTGCAGACGCTCGAGTTCACGACGCAGAACCGCACCTTCTTTTTTGGGGCGCATCGCGATGGCACCACTCGATTCCATCCTCTCAAGGTCTTTGAGACGATCAATCCTGGCCTTCATCGTGGTCCAGTTGGTGAGCATTCCGCCCAACCAGCGCTGGTTCACGTAGGACGATCCGCAGCGAAGGGCTTCTTGAG
Source organism: Synechococcus sp. PROS-9-1 (assembly GCF_014279775.1). Taxonomy (NCBI): domain Bacteria; kingdom Bacillati; phylum Cyanobacteriota; class Cyanophyceae; order Synechococcales; family Synechococcaceae; genus Synechococcus; species Synechococcus sp. PROS-9-1. The sequence goes on along the minus strand of NZ_CP047961.1, from coordinate 992,419 downwards.
CCACAACTTCAGACGCCTGCTTCTTGGTGCCAACGAAGAGGAAACGCTTGCCGCTACGCGCAGCTGAACGCACCCACTTATAGGCGTTGTTCATGCAGACAGCTGTCTGCACCAAATCAATAATGTGAACTCCGTTGCGCGCGCAGTAGATGTAGCGCGACATCTTGGGGTTCCAACGACGGGTCTGGTGACCAAAGTGGGCACCAGCTTCCATCATCTCGGCGAGAGTGACGACAGCCATGTTTGTTTAGGGTTTCGGGTTCGCCTCCACCTGTCAGGTATGGCGTGTGGTGAGCAAAAACTCAGAGCACAACATCCAGCACCCGAAACGGACAGGTGTGCGGGGTGAATAGGACGCCTTAATTTAACAAAGAGTCAGTTCATGTTTGGGAACACGCTGTCAGGGTGATCCTCAACGGGCCAATCTTCATTGACGCCACCGATCAGCAATTGATCCAGCTTCACAACATCAGAGTTGAGTTGCTTCAAAGCGTTGATTAAAACGTCTAGAGCAATGCCGTCACTGGTGCCCAAATCCAACCAGCAGCGAGCCCACTCCTCGTGGTACTCCAGCTGACCCATGTTGTGCATCAAGGCCGGCATCGCTGAGGAGGCATCGTCGTTGTCGTAACTCATGAAGCTCAGGTCCTCGGCTTCTTCATGCACCTGAAGGTTCTCGGCATTGAAGCCACCAAGCCGACCGATCACATACCAGCTGTCAAAGATGCCATCCACATAATTTCGCTCCCCTTGACCAGGAATTTCACTAAATCGAAGCCACACCCAGCAATTAAACGGATCAACCTCTCGAAAACGAACGTGCATGGCCTATTGGAGACCTTCGCATCATCGCTGTCTCAAAAGAGATCGGCCATGATCATGATCAATCATGCTGAACACAGCACTGCAATCAACAGAAGCATCTGAGCCCCATGCTGGAGCTGAACGACATTCAATTCCGGCCGGCGACGTCAGAAGGCGTGGTCCTCAACGACATCAACCTCAAAGCATCGCCAGGCGAGCCGGTGTTGATCTCAGGCAATAGCGGCAGTGGCAAAACGAGCTTGCTCGAAGTCATCAGTGGCTTAGCGGGAGCACAGAAGGGCTCAATCCACTGGAATCAACAAGCGCTCACGCGACGGCAAAGGCGTTGGCTCTGTGGCGTGGTGTTTCAGTTTCCTGAACGGCACTTTCTGGGATTAAACGTGTCTCAGGAATTAAAACTTGGCCACAAACGGCTTACGAGTGAGGAGCGAAGCAATGTGCTGAGGCGAGTAGGGCTAGGCGATGTGGATCTGCGACAGGCCCCAGAACGCTTGAGCGGAGGGCAACAACGACGCCTTGCCTTAGCCGTGCAGTTGCTGCGCCGCCCAGACGTGTTGCTGTTGGATGAACCAACCGCTGGTCTTGATTGGTCTGTGCGTTCCGAAGTGCTCGAATTACTTCAAGATCTCGCCACAGATCGGTTACTCATCGTGGTGACCCATGAACCGGATCTCTTTGAAGAGTGGAGCGGAAACCATTGGAGCTTGAGAGAGGGACGTCTCCACGCTCTGTCACCATTGCCGCTGTGATGAACAAACGCCATGGGTGACTGCCTTGTCCGGGCCACGGCAGCTGGCGGAGGCATCAGGCTTGTGGCGGTGATCACCACAGAAGCCACTCGCGAAGCGAGGCGGCGGCATCGCCTGTCCTACTTAACGACGGTGATGCTCGGGCGTGCCATGAGTGCTGGGCTGTTGTTAGCCAGCTCGATGAAGGTGCAACACGGCCGTGTGAACTTACGCATTGGCTCCGATGGGCCGATCGGTGGACTGTTTGTCGATGCTGGCAGAGATGGTCGCGTGCGCGGATATGTAGGTCACCCAGAACTTGAATTAGATCCCATTGAAGATGAAGCTGGTCACTACAGCTTTGATTTCAATGCTGCTGCAGGCACGGGCTACCTTCATGTTGTACGGGACGAAGGAAAAGGGGAACCATTCAGCAGCACTGTTGAATTAGTTCGTGGAGGAATTGGAGAAGATGTTGCTTCGTATTTGCTGCACTCAGAACAAACACCCTCAGCCGTATTTGTTGGAGAAACAATCAATCAAGAAGGGCTAGAATGCAGTGGCGGCCTGTTAGTACAGGTGCTTCCAAAAGCTGCAGAAGAACCGGCACTGGTTGCTTTACTGGAGGAACGTTGTCGCGAAATCCAAAACTTCAGTGAACATCTGCGTGATTGCCAAGATCACCTTGAGAATCTGCTTAAAGATGTTTTTCCTGATTTAGATCCTCGGCCGATTCCAGCTGGAGAGCCGTTACAAACAATTCAATTCTCATGTCCTTGCAGCAGAGAAAGAAGCATCAACGCAATGAGATTATTTGGTAAGGATGAGCTCAACACGATGCTCGAAGAAGACAAAGGCGCTGAAATCACATGCCACTTCTGCAGTGAAGTTTACAAAATCAATGAAGAAGACTTATCGGCACTGATCGATAGCTTATGAATTTCTAACTCAAAGCAATAGCAATGTTCCAGCAAGAAGAACTAAGTAGGCTGGCAATGCTTCGAGGAGAATCGGATTCAAGGGCAATCCTGACTGGGTGGCGAACAGGGCAGCAATCACCGCTCCAAGAACCAAACCCAAAGCCACAAGGGCCAAACTCCAACCCAAAGCACCAAGTGGTTTTCGACCACGCTTGACCTGAGAAATAAACAAGCCAATCGTGGAGAGTGCTAGCACCAAGTCGACAGCTGTTGGAGCCGCAAGCAGCAACAACAAACCGATGCCTCCAGCGATGACTCTCACCAGCAACCCTTGACCTTCCACCAAACTCAAGCTCGGAAGAAAACCTGCAGAGTTCAACTTGGGACTTGGCAGGGAGAGGTTACGAATTCTGGTTAAGAGAGCAGAGGGATTAACCGGCGACGATGCGGGCGTCGATGCGCTTTGATCCTCAAGACGAGAGGCCGTGACGGCAGCGGAACTAATCGTTCCAGACTGTCGTTCGCGCAAACGTCCCATCAATACTGCGTCGTAGGCGGTTTCAATACGAGCTCTAGCCATTGGATCATCACCAGCGGCTTTCAGAGACGTTTCACGCGCTCTTTGTACCTCCTCAAACCCAGCATCAGCAGAAATCCCGAGCCTTTCATAAGGATCCTGGGACTCTGAGCTCGAGCCGAGATCAACCCCTGATGCCATTAATCCACTTCAGTCTTTAAAGAGCGTATCGAGCGGAGCTCACAATCGGGAGAGCTGAGTTGAATCAAAACAGAGGCTGCCCATGCTTAAAACCTTGGACCTTTTCAAGTTGCAGTCTGCAATGGGGCACTTCAGCGCTGTCGAGCCATTTTCTACGCTTAATCAAAGGCATCTGGGGGGGAAGGTGATATCCCTCAACCACTTCAACACGATCCTGCCCGGGACGAAAACACACGTACTCCGTCCCTCCGTCGGAGCATGGACGTAGAAGCCAGACGTGACGCATCACAAACAGATCCATTCGATCAGTCTGGCGAGCATGAAGCGATGTTGCGAGAGGTCTAAAGCAGCGATCGCTACTCAAAGACTGATTGGCTCAACACCACTCACCACAGGAGCAACAGTACTGAGTTCAAGTTCTGGGTGCTCCTCAACTAGCTGGTTCAAATTCCATTCGTTTTTGAACAACAACACGGGGCGATTCCATGCATCACGGACGGTCTTGCAATTAAAGATACGACCCACATCCTCCAAGGAAGACCAACCACCCGTCACCCAGCGGGCCACCTGAAAACCAAGAGCTTCGAGACGAGTATCAACGCCATACTCATTTTCGAGGCGATACTGCACTACTTCCAACTGCAACTGGCCTACGGCAGCAAGAATGGGATCGCGCTTACTTTCGTCTGTGTCATAGAGAATTTGAACAGCACCCTCCTCACGTAACTCATTAACGCCTTTACGAAAGCTTTTAAATGCAGAAGGATTCGGATTACGCAACCAGCTGAAGATCTCTGGACTAAAGCAGGGAATTCCTTCATATTCAACCTTTGTTCCGGTGTAAAGCGTATCTCCGATTGAGAACATACCGGGATTATTTAAACCAATCACATCACCGGGGTAAGCATCTTCAACAACAGCCCTATCTTGACCAAAGAGTTTCTGAGGTCGCGAAAGACGGATGGTACGACCAGTGCGGGCATGACGCACAGACATATCTTTTTCAAATCTCCCACTACAAACACGAACAAAAGCCACACGGTCACGATGACGTGGGTCCATATTGGCCTGAAGTTTGAAAACAAACCCGCTGAAATCTGGGCGCAAGGGATCAACAGGACCATCAATACCAATACGAGCTACTGGCTTTTGGGCCATATCCATAAACGCATCCAGGAATGGACGCACACCAAAATTAGTCATGGCCGATCCGAAAAAGACCGGAGTTAATTCACCGGCATGAACCAATTCAAGATCAAGTTCTGCACCAGCTGCTTCAAGAAGATCAAGATCCTCAACAGCCTGAGCTAGCAACTCTGGTTCCACTAAGTCTTGTAATTGCGGATCATACAAATCAAACAGCTTTTCCTCAGACTGACGACCGCGCTGAGCACGGCTGAACAGGACAACCTGACGTGTACGACGGTCGATCACTCCACGAAATAATTCACCGCTGCCGATCGGCCAATTCACAGCCCAAGGTGTCAGGCCTAATTCAGCCTCAATTTCGTCCAACAGAGCTAAGGGCTCTCTACCAGGACGGTCCATCTTGTTGATGAACGTAAAAATTGGGATCTCACGCATCCTGCAAACCTCAAACAGCTTGCGTGTTTGAGGTTCCAGACCCTTCGCAGCATCTTCAAGCATCACCGCGTTATCAGCGGCAGCAAGGGTGCGGTAAGTATCTTCAGAAAAATCCTGGTGACCAGGAGTATCTAGCAAATTAATCGTGCTGCCGGAGTAGTCGAATTGCAGCACTGTCGACGTAATCGAAATACCGCGCTGTTTTTCAAGCTCCATCCAATCGGAAGTAACTTTGCGTTGCTCCCCTCGAGCCTTTACAGCACCAGCTTGCTGAATCGCACCTCCATACAGCAAGAGTTTCTCGGTGAGCGTGGTTTTTCCTGCATCTGGATGGGAAATGATCGCAAAATTGCGACGACGGGCCACAGCTTCAGCAAGACCATCCTCACCACTTAATAAGTCCAACGGCTCGCTGCTCTCAGTTCCCAAACGCGTGCTCATGATCTCGCTGTTGACACCACCAGCCTGACAGTCAATGGTCGAGGCAACATCAAGGTCACCACCATCCACAAACCTCAAGGTATCTGTCACCAATCTCCTTGACCTTGAATTGACTCAGTCCAGCTAGCTCAAGCTGTTCAGAGACCTCGTCTACCGTGAAGGCAGCCTTCAGGGATGCTCGAAAGTCGCGTTGCAAGACGGAAGGGGCCTCACTGACATAGCGATCACAAAGCGCATCAACCTCAAGCTCATTTGAGGGTCGGCGTAAATCGCGATGCAACATCAACGCATTGGGTGCAGAAAGCTGCTTGACAGAAGCCCATAGCGTTTGGGGGGCATGGAGATGATGCAGAAAGCTATTGCTAACAATGACAGAGGCACCTTTTATATCCTGTATATCATCAAGACAATAATGGCTTAAATCAACAAGTTGGTAGTTCAAATTCGTAATAGCAGGCCTTCGACAAAATAGTTTTTGATTGGCCATGCTGATCATTGAAGAGGCCCCATCAATGCCGATCACCTCTGACAAGGGCAAACAAGCTGCAAGCCTCTCAGAAATATTCCCAGGACCACAACCTAAATCCAGAATCAAACTACCTGGAGGGAGAGTGCTGCAGAAATGATCAATCAGTTCAAGCAAACGTTCAACAAAAGAGTGATCACCAGAACTAAAATCTGCCTCTGCATAGGCAATCACCTGATCAGATGCATTCATCAACTCCGGTTCAGGACAACGTTGCATCAGACTTCAGGACAATGAGACTCAACAAAGCACTCTGTGGGGTGGTGGCAAGAGATCTCAATATCATTCTCGACAACAACTTGAGCCCAAGCAATGTCAAACCAAGACAAAAAAATCATTTCTAAGCAAGCGGAAATGGTTGCTCTTGGCGTGGGAGCGATCCAGAGGGGGCTGAAACTGAGTCAACTTAATCATCCTTGCGCTGATCTGAGTCTCATGGTTGAGAGTAGAAGCACAACAAAACAGGACCACTCAAACCATTGAACGCCAGTTCCGTGGGTGACTGCAGCGAAGGCACTTAACCATGACCAATGGTCGCTGAGTACAAAGTTCCATCGTGGCAGCGAAGCGGAATCTAGGGATAAATCACGCCATTCTCACAGCCAAAACACTGTCAATGGTGCTCATAGAGACTTGCGGACCCCATTGGTGGCGTTAAGATTGGGATAGGACAAGCCAACTATCGCTAGTGACTCTCACACCAAGCCGCACTGAAAAGCTAGATACGCAAACCACTGGACTCGCTCCTACCAATGGCGACTTCCCTGCAAGTGCGCCCGCAGCCAACCCTGTGTTTTATCGCACTTACAGCCGGCGCTTACCCAAAGGACGAGAAAGCTGGAGTGAAGTAGGGGAACGAAACCGATCAGGTCTCCTGAAACTTGGTTCCCTCAACGCTGAGGAAATGGATTTATTGGCAAGGATGCAGGCTGAGAAAAAAGCACTTCCCTCGGGACGCTGGCAGTGGATTGGTGGAACCCCTTGGATCGAAAAGCCTGAAAATTTCTCAGGGGCCTACAACTGCACCTCCACAAACCTTGTGGATTGGGAAGCGTTCGGTCTGATGATGGATCTAGCGATGATGGGGTGTGGAACAGGCGCCATCATTGAGCCCCATTTCATTGATCAGCTTCCAGTTGTCACCAACCCAATTGATATCTTAAGCGTTTCGAATATTGGCATTACACCTGCAGAAAAACGGCAAGAAACTACCACTTACAGCATCAGTGATCACAACGTTTCAATCAAGGTTGGCGACACCAGGCGAGGTTGGGTTGATAGCTACCAACTGCTCCTAGAACTGAGTAGTGATCCTCGTTTCGAAGGGCGAAACGTCAGTGTTGAGATAGACCTTTCTGACGTTCGTCCCGTCGGGGAAACCCTCAAGGGTTTCGGAGGCATGGCGAATCCAGTGAAACTGAAAGATCTATACGGTCGAGTCGCCAAATTGCTTGGTAAAGCAATTGGCCGAAAGCTCACATCGATTGAATGCTGTCTCCTCATTGACGAAGCAGCCGTCACGATTGTGGCTGGAAACATCCGTCGCAGCGCAGGTATGCGTCAATTCGCATCCGATGACACAGCCGCCGCTGGAGCCAAGGAAAACTTGTGGCAACAGGATTCTGAAGGGAACTGGAGGATTGACCCTGAGCGTGATGCGCTGCGGATGGCCAACCACACCCGCGTTTATCACACCCGCCCAAGCAGAGATGTGCTGCTGGAAGCTGTCACACGGCAATTCCACAGCGGAGAAGGGGCCATTCAATTCGCCCCCGAAGCACTTGCTCGCTCTAATGCTGATTTGCTATCTACACAAGAACTAAGAAGCGAATTTATCGAGATTTACTGCGACCAAGGCCGTCAGGAAGCTGGTCGCTGGCTTCAACAAAATCATGGTCCGATCTCTGAACAGGAACTCGAGCATCGACTAAGCCGTTACGGCTTAAACCCTTGCGGTGAAATCCTCGGCGCAGATTTTCATTGCAACCTCGCAGAGGTGCATCTCAACCAAATTGACCCTAAAGACGAGCAATCTCAACGCGACGCCTTCAGAGCAGCTGCTCTTTCAGTTGCGTGTCTGCTCAATCACGAATTCGAGGTGGAACGCTACCGCCAGAGTCGCGCCTGGGATCCAATTGTGGGTGTGAGCTTTACTGGCTTGTTTGACTTCTTCGTTCATGCTTTCGGCACAGCTTGGTTGAAGTGGTGGGAAGCTGGGAGACCAGAAACCGAAGAAGGCCTCAACTACAAGACGCAAGAGGCTAACTACTTGAAGAGGTGGAAGTCGATCGTGAATGAAACCGTCTGGGATTATTGCGACCGCCATGGTTTACGGCGTCCAAATCGCTGCACCACAGTTCAGCCAGCCGGTACAAAAAGCCTGCTCACAGGTGCTGCTCCAGGATGGCATCCCCCCAAAGCTCAACGCTTTATCCGCAGGATCACATTCCGCAAAAATGATCCTGTAGCAATGGCCTGCATGGACTATGGCTACACCGTGGTTCCCTCTCAGTCGGACAAGGATGATCAAGGTCGTCTTTTGAATGATCCATTTGATACACGCTGCACGGAATGGTTAGTGGAAATTCCAACAGAAGTGAGCTGGGCCAATCTTCCAGGAGCAGACACTGTGGAGATCAATGCGTTTTCGGCGTTGGCACAGTTTGACTTCTACATGCAAGTCCAATCGAACTTCACCGCCCACAACACATCGGCAACGATTGAATTTCGTGAGCATGAGATCGAACCATTAACCGATGCTCTTCACAAGACCATCCAACAGGGGGGTGGATACATTTCTGCAGCGCTCCTTGCTCGATTCGATGCGAATGCAACCTTCCCTCGCTTGCCATTCGAACCAATCGATGCACAAACCTATGAGCGCATGCAGAAGGAAGTCATTGAACGCCGAGTCAACAATGACTTTTTCGACGCATTGCAAAGGTATGACAATGGAGAGCTTACGGAAGCAGGTCCGGCTGGATGTGATTCAGACAAATGCTTATTACCGTTAGCAAAGCCGAATAGCTAAACAATCAAAAAGGGCTTAGGCACAAAGCTTAAGTCCTTTTTTTATGTCAAGAAATCGCCTCAGACAAATATAAGACTAGATCACATGGCACAAGACTTATGTCTGACTGCAATTGAACTAAAACTTACTAGAAACAAATTTAAGCAACAGCAATGGGTTTAACAACTGGTCAAAGCATACAAATCAAAAAGGATCAATACATCAACAATGCACACAGAGCACTCAAAAGCCATGAGACCTTAACTTTTTTGGACAAGTTAGTAATCACTTCCTTGGTAAAATTTATACCGTTACAGGCTTAAAAAAACTCGTAGGTAAGTTCCAGCCTTAATGTTGGCGAGATGATAAGATATAAAGGCCTCAGGGAGAGGTGGTCGAGTGGTTTATGGCTCTGGTCTTGAAAACCAGCGTGGGTGCAAGCCCACCGTCGGTTCGAATCCGACCCTCTCCGTTGCAATAACAAACCCAGTCTCTGACTGGGTTTGTTATTGCCTAAGTGCCTGAACAATCCCTACAGATGGAGACTGGGAGGATCACGGTGGGGACAGCGATGGAAAGGCCCCAACATTTATGCAACCAACTCCCGGTGCTCGATCAACTTTGATGCAAGTTGTTTTTTTGCTCGCTCGACTTTCTGACGAACACGCTCACGGCTAATACCGATTTCGTTGGCAATCGATTGAAGGCTTTCATCATCAACAACATTGCGGCGGAGGAGCACTTGGTCATTATTTATGGCAGATTCTTTTTGCACTTCCAACCTATCTCTTACTATCTCCCACTGGAATTTATCGATATTGAGGGTTGACTGCTCATCGCAAAGCAATTCATTGAGAGTTGAACCATCACCATCGCTGCCAAGCTTCATATCCAAGGAAGTAGTTCTTTTTGCTACTAGGGCATGGCGAAGGTTTTGTAGCTGCACATCACTAATTTGAAGGTGCTCGCAAATCTGCTGTTCATTCAATCCAGGAGGGAGATGATTCAGCTTGAGAAGCATGTGGTGCATAGAGGTTGGAACCCTGATGGTTGATGCTGTTTGGTCAATTGCCCTGCTAATCGCTTGCCGGATCCACCAGTAGGCATAGGTGCTGAATTTGTAGCCAAGTTCTGGATCAAATTTCTCCACTGCTCGGTTCAGACCGATGCAGCCTTCTTGAATCAGATCACCAGATTCCAATTGGCCCATCTGGCGGTGCATGTACTTCCGGCTGACATTGACCACAAGCCTGATGTTGGCTTTGATCATCCGCTCCTTGGCTCGTTGACCAGCCCGTTGTTGGCGAGGTGTGGCCTCTAGTGATTTACCGAGCTGTACAGCAGTTCCAAGCGTAATTTCTTCAGCTGCCGTGAGCAGTGGAATACGCCCCATCTCGGCTAGGAACTGATCAATGTTGCCGTTAACCATGAATGGCATTCAGTTCGGAAAAGTGGGCCATAAATTGCACGATCGCGTGCATCGGCATTCGCAACTGTAAAATCCACCACCTTCGCAGAGACTCGCATATCAGAAAGACACCATGATTGGTGAGGAGCTCAGACTCAAGCCATGCGTCTGGCCAGGCAATGTCCACTTCTGTTCGAGTCTTCAGCGAAGGTCCTTGAGATCACATATTGATCTATTTATCGAGCTGGATAAACAGTCTTGTTTTCTGCATGACACCTAGTCACACCTTTTTGGCACTGACAGTCGCAACAGTAGGGAAGAAGCTAGATCCTGAGATAACTGTCCACCCCCCCCCGGTGCATAACGGGGGGTGCAGGGCATTAAGGAATTAAAATTGTCGAAGAGGTTTATTTAGCAGATGAAGCCCAGTAGCGACGATAGATCGACTGCGTTTTGGGTAGGGCAAAAAGGACTGCCATAGCAAGATTGGATGTTGACTATGTCTCTAATAGCTCGATTGAATGATGCGCACAAGTATTCAATGGCACAAAGAAGCGAATATTGGAATATTTTCAGGATTCAACGTGGGGTAGTATTTACACCTATCAATATTGAGAATGCCCCTGAGGTGGTTGAGTGCAAAAGCCAAGAGCGGGCAAGTCAATCGTCTCTGAGCTGATAAACCAATGTTATTCTTAGCAAGGTATCTCAAGCATCAATAGCCAAACTCGGAGAAGTTTTAAGGCTGACAATACATATTGTCAGCGAATCATTGGGGCCATCACAGGTATTTGAAGAACTAAGCAAAGATAACTTGCTTTAAAGACAGAGCATGAAAGAACAAAACCAAGATCCTGCAAGAAATAACTTCACACCCAAGACACAATCGAGGGCTGTGCACCAGAATTCTGATGTAACACCTTAAAGGAATCTGGATCGAATGGAAAATTTTGTCGATGTACGACTCAGTGCAGAAGAGGCTGAACTAATCGACTTTGCCCTAGACCTCGTGGTGGATGCTTACGGCAAAAACCTTGACCAAGGCGGAATCGTTGATCAGCTCAAGGAAAAATACAGAGGTACCGAAGCAAGGGCTTTTGTCGACCAGCTCCGCAGACGCTGCTACATCGCTACTGATCTGGACTAAACGGCGAAAAGGATGAGAGCAGAACATCATTCATAGACACGCATGGGTCAGTTGAATGATGCAAAATTCTCAATCAAAAAGAATGGAGACTAAAAGCAGACTTGAGTTGATGCGAAGATCAAATGGTTATCCAGTACAAACACAAGAATAACTGTAGATGCCGAATATTTTGACAAACAAAATGCCTATAGGGCTCAGGCGGAATCGGTCAAACAATTTTTGGATAAACATCCGACTACCACTCAAAGAAGCCCCTTTGAATAGAATCCACACATCAACACGTAATACAGATCAAGCTAACAGCCTCACCCGAGCCTCCTAAGGAGCACCCACCGCTAATGGTCCGATCTCAAGAAACATAATAAAACTGAATATGATGCATAGCGATAGCTCCAAATCACATCAAAGAACTCCTGAAAATACTTTACCAAATTCTAAACAAATCCACCAAAACTCAAACATGATTACCATCATGGCCTAAAACTCTTCATTCACGAAGAGAGTACAGACAGACGATCTAGTTTATATTATGAATTAAACCATCTTTAGTCGGAGCATAAAGTATCAGATCAAACCACTGGGCAAATTTCTCGCATACCAGTATTCAACACTCGGTTTGGATGTGAACACTTTGCTTGCTATTGGGGGCCACCTGCGAGAAACTAACGTCAATAAGTAAAATTACTCATGGTTGATATCGAACGGCTTACTCCTGATGGTTGGAAACCAAGTGCCACCCAGGCCGCCGATATTCATGCTGCCGTCAGCTATGCGAAAGAGCTGTGCATGGAAGAACCTTCCACATACAGAGTTCTTCGCAACAAAGATTTGATCTGTCTCGTCAGACAGCAAGGCATCATCTGGATCAATGCAAGCTCAGAGGTCATGGGAGAAACCCAGATCGAGGAAACTGTCTCGGTTTGACGAGACAATGGATCAAGGCTCTGACTCACGCAATCGATCGGAATTCCAGCACCAACCAAGACGTTGATTGTTCAGATCACACCACAAAAACAACGGGCACGACTTCCTCTTATTCCTCTCCATAGTCCTAACGGATACAGGATACGGTGACCTTCAAAAAGATCCCGGCAGAAGTCGAAGGTTATGAACTAGCGTTTTTCAATAGATACTATTTTCATTCAAACCACCCCCTTGCTCTATTTGCTCAATGGATTGTTACCTCTAACGCCCTTTGTTCACCAGTAAACCACTTCAGATGCTTACTGAGTGAAAATTGTTAATACTATAAACGCCAATTCATCCAATATATCACCACCAATCCGGAAAGTATTGATCCCTGAATACAAATTACTCAATCAACCAATAAAACCATTGGCAACACCAAGCAGGCATGAGCGCATTCGTACTATCAAATTCGCTTCGCTGCCTTTGTTGCTGACAGCAAAAAGCCCCACATAGCTCAGCTAAGCGGGGCGGGTGATGGGGAATGCCAATCATGACACACTTTGCTCTGTTTTCCACAAAATCAGCCATTCAGCACCGTAGAGCTCACTTTCTCCACAACATGTGGGAAAAGTGAGCTGCGCTTTGCTGATCTGTGGAGCGCTAGCTCAAATTCGTGGAGAACAGCTCATCTGAACAGTTGGAATCGACCTATCCTTCAATGGGCTGGGTGATGGGGATCATTCCAGTGAACGCTCCCTCAATCTCGAGGGAATTATTTTTACACGGATGAGAAGAAAGCTCTCAGCGGCATGCTTGGGAGATGGCAACGAACACTCAATAAAACCTAGCAACGGCTAAAGCTCAATGACTAGTTAGCCTCGGAATCATCTTAATGTTGAGAGCCAATATAAAATCCCTTCCCAATAGTCACTAATCACGGCAGTAGAGAATTATTGATCAGATAATACTTTCAACAGCGTATATCAATCAATATTTACACTAAAAGCAAAACTAACGGTCGGATCGAACAGCCTTTGAAGCACTGATAATGAGATTATTGGCTGGTAATTCTTGAACGTGCATATTTTTGAATTCAAGATCAAAACAAAGTTTCTCCACAGCTTCAAGATCACGTACCCCCCACAACAGATTGCGATCACGCAACGATTGATCAAAGGTCTCATTACTCAAACTCGTATGAGAGCCATTACGACGAAAAGGTCCGTAAAGAATCAAGCGACCTCCAATCGGAAGGTTTTCAGATGCCTTTTCAATTAACGATTTACAGCAGGTCCAAGGGGAAATATGAATCAGATTGATCGCAACAACAACTTTTAATTGAACTCTAATCTGTTTGGGAAGCGGCCAAGGCGAGTCAAGAACATCGAGGCATAAGGCTTGCGGCATCTGATCACTCAGACACTCATGCTCAATCCAAGCATTGATACTTTTGCAATGTTCTGGATCAGAATCACTGGCTTGCCACAAAATGCCAGGAAACCGTTGCTGAAAAGTAATGGCATGTTCACCACTTCCACTTGCAATTTCAAGGACAGCACCATGTTCAGGCAGAATTTCAGCAAGTGCATCTCCGATTGGGCCACGATTCCGTTCCGTTGCCGGGAAATAGAGACGATCTTGATCAGAAGGTAGAACCATCACTACAAACAGGTTGAGAAATTAAGTAGTTAAATTCAAAATGAAAAGATCAAGCTGTTATCTCATAATACAAATAACTTTCCTATATTAGCTCACCCCCATACGGCATGAATAGATCAATCCAACGCAGCTGAACCAGAAACCCGCTGGTGCTGCACCACTCTCTTCAAATTGCCAAATCAATAGAAACCACCGACTTAACATTCACCGCCGAATTGATGTTAATCACAGGCCAAGGAGATCGATCTGAACCATGCTCAGTGAACAGCACTTGTTCATCTGAGATAGAAGTGATCAGCAACGATGCAAGGAGCACATCGTCTCCTGCACTAGGGATTGGGATTGAAAACAGCCTAAAAGCCTCTCTAGCGTTCCAATGCTCTGCTACGGCTCTGTTTATGACATGAGCTGATGTCATGGAACACAAGCAGCAAAGCGGTAACCCTTATGCGAGGGCGTAATTTAGTTGGCAAAAATACGCCCCTGAGGGGCCTAGCAGCGATGCCCCATCCATCACGACTGGCTGCTCTACAGGCCATTCAACAACGCAAACCAATGGCTTGCGTCACAACTCCATCCCTGGAAGAGATCTGGGCCAGTGATGTCTTCACACTGGCGCGCATGAAAAATGCACTCCCCAAGGAAGCTTTCAAGGGGGTTCGTCGCGTGATCCGTGATGGAGGCAAATTGAACTTGGAGGTCGCTGACGCGGTTGCTCAGGCGATGAGGGATTGGGCCGTCAACAATGGTGCTCACTATTACGCTCACGTCTTCTACCCACTCACAAACTCAACGGCTGAGAAACACGACGGTTTTATTAGTCCTCAAAAGGATGGCCAAGCGATTCATGAATTTACGGGGAAACTTCTGATCCAGGGAGAGCCTGACGGAAGCTCCTTCCCCAATGGCGGGATCCGCTCCACATTCGAAGCCCGTGGATACACAGCTTGGGACATCACTAGCCCTGCATATTTGATGCGAACGCCCAATGGCATCACCCTATGCATCCCCACCGTATTTGTAAGTTGGACAGGGGAAGCTCTCGACAAGAAAACCCCACTCCTGCGCTCGAACGCAGCAATGGATCGCCAAGCGCAACGGTTGCTTCGTTTGCTTGGCAACAAGGACGTGGCTGCAGTGAACAGCTCTTGCGGCGCTGAACAGGAATATTTTCTGATCGATAGTCAATTTGCAACGCTCCGACCAGACCTCCTCCTCGCAGGCAGAACACTGTTCGGCGCTCCCTCACCCAAGGGGCAGCAATTTGACGATCATTACTTCGGTGCGATTCCTGAACGGGTTCAGGTTTATATGCAGGACGTTGAACACCAGCTGTACAGACTCGGAATTCCTGCAAAAACCCGACACAACGAAGTTGCTCCTGGACAGTTCGAAATCGCGCCAGTCCATGAAGCCGCCAACGTAGCGACCGATCATCAACAAATGATCATGACTGTGCTTCGCAGCACGGCAAAACGCCATGGGTTTATGTGCCTCATGCATGAAAAGCCATTCGCTGGCATCAATGGATCTGGCAAGCATGTGAACTGGTCAGTGGGCAACAGCACGCAGGGCAATCTTCTAGACCCTGGCTCAACTCCCCATGACAATCTCCAATTCCTCTTGTTCTGCGCCGCTGTGATCCGTGGCGTGCATTGCTACGGCCCGCTTTTAAGAGCAGTCGTTGCCACGGCAGGAAATGATCATCGATTAGGAGCCAATGAGGCTCCACCAGCGATCATCTCGATGTACCTGGGCAAACAACTGGAAGAAGTCTTCCAGCAGTTCCAGCGTGGCGAAGTGACCGGAAGCAGCACAGGAGATCTGATGCGTCTGGGTGTCGACAGCCTGCCTGAGTTCAAGAAGGATGCTGGTGATCGCAACCGAACATCGCCGTTTGCATTTACAGGCAACAGATTCGAATTCAGAGCTGTGGGATCTGGCCAATCAGTGGCTGGTCCATTGGTCGCGATGAATACCGTTCTCGCTGATTCACTGGAATGGATTAGCGATCAAATCGAGACACACTTGGCCTCAGGCCAATCCTTGGAACAGTGTGCAGCAGACGTCCTAAAGCAAGTGATGGACCAACACGGTGCAGCCGTCTTTGGAGGTGATGGATATTCCGATGCATGGCATCAGGAGGCCACCGAGCAACGGGGATTGGAAAACCTACGCAACACCGCCAACGCCCTTCCAGTGCTGCGCCGGGGTGACGTGAAGGAGCTATTTCAGCGACAAGCTGTGATCTCACCAGTGGAATTAGAAAGTCGCTACGAGGTGTACAGCGAGCAGTACACCCTTGCAGTAGAGGTTGAAGCCAAGGTTGCCCTGAACATTGTTCGGACACAAATCAGCCCCGCTGTTCAGAAACATCTGGGCTCATTGGCACGAAGTATTAGCCAACAACAAGCTGTAGGCCTGAACCCTGATCAACGAACTCTGCAATATGCGGCAGAGCTACAGCAACGGATGCAGGATCAAATCAATGCTCTCGACGATGAATTGCACCAGCTGCATCACGGCGACACCACTGCATCAATGAACCACGCAGCAAACGTTCTTCTGCCGCGTCTTCTGCAACTGCGGGATGTTGTGGATGGACTTGAAGGCCTCGTCGATGACGATCGTTGGCCGCTTCCTTCCTATCGGGAGATGTTGTTCGTCAGTTGAGCAAGGAGCCCGTCTTGGCATCAACCTGGAAACTTGTAGGTCGCAGCATGCTCTACGGCCTCTACTGATAGGTGCAGCCTTACCAATTTCTACAGCAGGGGAACAGTCCCATCCCACCCAATTGTGACCGTGGGACATGATCGAGGCAGGTGGCAAGCAAGTAGAACCCTAGACATTTGTCACTTGGTAAAAAATGCCACAACCTTGCTTGAAACAATCATGCTGAATGGAACAGCACGATAAAAGCTTTATGGGCTACGAACCTGGAAGTACCGATTGCCGGCTGTTGATTGATGCAAAGCACCATCTCGAGGAAGCACTGTTGACCTTATATGCGATGCCGCACACAGATCACATTCAAAGACAATTGAAAGCCGTCTACCGACAGCTTGAAGGAATGCATGATCTCAAACGAGCCGGCGGATCTCAGGTGTCGCTTCAGAGTGCCGATTGGTATTCAGAATCCACCAAATCATGAGACAGGGACGACCATTCAAAAGAATTCATGATTTCTCAACGCTGATCGGCCAGAATTGAAGGGAATCAACCCCTCGTTGCATGTTTGAGAACCGCGATCGACCCGCCTGGGTGAACTGGCTGTTTCTTGCGATCTTTTTGTTCAGCTCATGGCAGCTCGCCGGATTTTGGTTTGAGCAGCTCCATGGCTAAAGACACAATTGCGGACAATCCTTGAGAAAAGACGTAAACATGATTATTAAAAATCAAACTTATTTTAGCCAGCGAATGAAAGATTAGGATCTAGATTTAACCATATAGAAAACAATTATAGGCTGAAACAAGTTAAAATTCGGTAAGCAGAAAAAAGGAAGAGCCCCGACAATGTGGAAACTAACTCTCCTGGCAAAGAATTATGAGTCTACAAAATCTCACCATTCCATAGCTCGCGAAAATATTTACAGTTTTTTCTCCCTTTTAATAGCTCCTCGAGCAATCTTCATGCTTCCCATCATTTCAAGAGCCAACGGCTGTGTATGGTTGAACCATCGCTCAATGGCTTCAAGCTCTTCCTCCTGATACTTCCCAAGCAACTCAACAAGACGAAGATCCATCTGTTCCCCTAAGATTTAACTTAAAAATTTTAGTTGTTAAAAAAAGTGTATCGGCAAAAAACATCACAATCAAGAGTGATATATGAAATCAAGGCCTGTATCTAAGCTAGAGGCCCAAAGCCGTGCATGAGCACAGCAAGCCTGAGGCAAGAGCAAAGTTACTGAAAATGACACTCCCACGAAATTTCAATCGATTATAATCACGGAAGATCAATATCTAAAAGACTTCACTTTCTCTATCCTGCCTCTCATTCCATAAGCATCCTTCCAAACCCGATCTTGAATTAGCTTATTTTCATAGCCCTCAAATAGCTGTTCTTTTGGCTCATACTCGCACATACGTGAATGAACTTTAATTCCTTTTGTAGGTTGGTTATCAAAAAAAATTTCACTAATTGATTCCATCACAGCGCTAAACCGCTCAGAAAGCCGTGAGTTGCTTAGAAATTACTTAATCTTCTCGAACTGCTGGATGTTTGAACAAATCAACAAATTTGTTTGTTGAAACAAAAACCCTACTCGTGTTAAGGCTCACACAATCTCCAGAGATC
This sequence comes from Synechococcus sp. PROS-9-1, assembly GCF_014279775.1. NCBI lineage: Bacteria > Bacillati > Cyanobacteriota > Cyanophyceae > Synechococcales > Synechococcaceae > Synechococcus > Synechococcus sp. PROS-9-1. The sequence goes on along the minus strand of NZ_CP047961.1, from coordinate 974,250 downwards.
CTTGACGCCTGCTTGAAATCCAACAATAAGATTCACTTGTAAAATAAATAGAAAAGGGTTAAAGGGCCAGAAGCTTATTAATCACTTGCTTGATCATAGGGATAATGATTAGGAACAAAAAACTGTTCATTAATCGGTGGTCTATTATAAGAACCCTGTTTTGGCCTTGGTGGTAGTTCAATCGCTGGTGGCGTCATATCTTCCCATGGCACCTTGCTAAGAACATGCCTTAAACAATTAAGTCTTGCTCGCCTCTTATCGTCGGCTTCTACGGTGAACCATGGCGCTTCCGGGATATTGGTGCTGGCAAACATCACATCCTTTGCCTCAGAAAACTCGACCCAACGATTGCGTGCTTCAAGGTCCATCGGACTGAGCTTCCAACGCCGGGTTGGATCATCAATGCGGGATTGAAAGCGTTCCTCTTGTTCCGTATCACTCACGGAGAACCAATACTTCAACAACAACACGCCACTGCGAACCAACATTCGCTCGAACTGAGGACAATCCTCAAGGAAGGCTTCAACCTCATTAGGGGTACAAAACCCCATCACCCTCTCCACACCAGCACGGTTATACCAGCTGCGGTCAAACACCACAATTTCACCAGCAGCTGGAAAATGTTCCACATAGCGCTGGAAATACCACTGCGTTTTCTGCTGATCAGAAGGGGTTCCCAAAGCAACTACTCGGGCGCCACGGGGATTCAAAGGTTCGGTTAAACGTTTAATCGTGCCTCCCTTACCAGCTGCATCCCGTCCCTCAAACAGGATGATCATGCGGAAGCCCTTTTCCTTAATCCAGTACTGCATTTTGACGAGTTGTGTCTGGAGCATTTCCAGTTCAGACTCATAGATTTTTTTCTTGAGTCGTTCGGCCCGGGCCAAGCTGTTGGGCTCTCCTCCATCAAGTACAGGCATCTCCTGATCAGATAGGGACTTGGACGCATTGGGTTGGGCTGTGTCTTTGCTGTTGCCGTTGTGTTTTGACTTTTTGTTTTCCTTATGACCCATAACAAAGTGATCAGCACCATCCCATTGGTGCCTCCCAAAACAAAAAAAGGAGCAGGGCTTCAGCTTTTCGAAACGTTCTCTACCAAGAGTTCCATCGGAAATGACAAACGAATAGCGAAGCGCCCTGGAACCTTCAAGTCATTCCAATCCTCGGCATAACGGCAATCGAGGTGGCCACCATGGAGACGCGCCACATGCGCAACAATGGCTAACCCCAATCCACAGTGGCCCTGTCCTCCACGCGAAGAGTCGAGGCGGTGAAACGGTTGAAGGGCCTGCTCAAACAAACGCTGAGGCATGCCATCACCCTGATCCCAAACCTCAATCGAGCACTGATCAGCAGTGCGCAGCAACCTCAACACCACAGGGGCTTGTCCATAGGTGAACGCGTTGTCAATCAAGTTGGCAACAGCTCGACTCAGGGCAACTGGCTTGACCATGACCTCCAATGTGTCCAACTGAAGCTGCAGTTGATCGGCGGGATGACTGCTCGCCACCTCTGCCAGCAGTTGATCCAAAGGAACGGGCACAGAGAGTTCTTCATCACCGCCACCTGCAAACAACAGGAACTGACCTGTGATTCGTTCCAGAGACTGCAAGTCACCGGCACAACGTTCGCGTTCTTTTGCGCTGAGTTGAGGTAAGGACAAACGAAACTGCAGCCGAGTAATGGGTGCGCGTAAGTCATGGGCTATTCCAGCGAGCATGGTGGCTCTTTCGTTTCGATTGGCGGCCAAACGTTTCACCATTGCATTGAAACGGCGCGTAAGGCGCTGAACCTCCGGAGCCCCACGAGCAGGAACAGCATCAGGGTCGATTCCGTCCCCAACCCGTGACAAGGCCTTTTCCAATCCTCGTAACGGGGCCTCCACCTCCACAAGGAGGAACAGGCCGCCACAAATCATGCCAGCCCCAACCAGTGATAACCCCAACAACGTGGGTTCAGGCGGCCAGCTCATCGGGGCACGCACATTCACGCGCAGCCAAATCGGTTCCAGCGGTGAGATCAGCTCAATCCAAATTCCGCGTTCGCCCTCGTGATCTTGATCCGCCACGACCATCGGACAATGGGAGAGGCGCTCACAAAGCTGCGTCTGAAGCGCTTTCGCCTGGCGTTGAAAGCCTGCGGAAGGAAGCTTTTGAACCGGTTTGGGGTGGACCGCAACGGTGAGATCAAGACCGGTGAGTTCAGTGACCAAATGGGGTGGATAGCGCTCTAGAGCCAACTCCGTGAGCCTTACATTGAGCGCCAAATCACGGCCAAGCTGCACCGTCTGAAGCTGCTCAAGCTGCTGTCCAAACAACACCTGTAAAACCAACAAGCAAAATGCCCAACTGCCAAGAGCCAGGCCACTCCAACCGAATAAAGTTCGCAATCGAACTTGCCAAACCCGTGGGCTCATTCCAGCCCTCAACGCGAACGAGGTTGTCCATCAGGAACGAAGACGTAGCCGTATCCCCATACCGTTTGGATGTAGCGAGGTCGCGCAGGATCGGGTTCAACCAGCTTGCGCACCCGCGAAACTTGCACGTCCATGCTGCGACTATCCGTATCAGACCCTGGTCCGCGAGCTAGCTCGATGAGCCGTTCTCTGGACAGAGGTCGGTGGGGATGCTGCACGAAAGCTGCCAACAAGCTGAACTCACCGCTGGTAATAACGACAGGCGTACCGTCGCGAAACAGGGTTCTGGCGGAAAGATCAAATTGATTCTCTCCGAACGTCACATCACCGCCTTCAGCAAGGGGAGTGCCAGCAGGAATCGAGCTACGCCTTCTAAGCACTGCTTCGATGCGTGCTGACAACTCACGGGGAAGAAACGGCTTAGCGAGATAGTCATCAGCCCCTTGCTCTAAACCAATAATGCGGTCAACTCCATCTGCTCTGGCCGTCAACATGACCACGGGTAGATCGTCACCAGCATCTCGCAAGCGACGTAACGCTGTGAGGCCATCATCTCCAGGCATCATCAAGTCGAGCACGATCAAGTCTGGGCGCTGAAATTCCAGCCTTGCCTCAAGCTGCTTGACATCACTAAGACAACGAACGTCATAGCCCTGATCGATCAAGTAGGTGCCCACCATCTGACGAAGCTCCGGATCGTCATCCACGACCCAAATCATCGAAGCTTTTTTGGGAGGCGAATTCGAAGCGGTGCCAGAAGGTTGGGTCATCGCCACAGCAATTGAATGCTCCGATCGTATGGAGCATCAAGCAAACTGTCTCGCGGAGGTGGACCATGTCACAGTTAATTGACGATCTGTCATCACGCAGACATCTCTTGACCAATCACACTCCATAGTCTTCTGTGATGGAAAAGTGGGTCACTTTCACACTCGTTGCACTGGGGACAGGTGTCCTGCTGCCAGACCAAGGTGTGCAAGCCAACCCTGTGCGTCATTACGGCACCCGGATGGAGGCGTTATTCGTTCGAATGGATGTCAATCGTGATGGACGTTTGGAGAGAAGAGAAGTCATTGGCAAGCCGTACCTCGAACGGCAACTACAACGGAATCCAAGCCGCAAATATTTATTGATTGAGGACATCAGGCCCGCTGCTAAATACCCAAGCGGGCTGAGATTGCAAAAACGATTTCAACAAGCCGATCGAAATTTCGATGGCCAACTGGATCCCAAGGAGGTGGCATCACTTCCCTGGCTTCAGCGCAATTTCAAAAGCCTGGATCTCAATGGCGACGGCGGCCTAACCATGAACGAACTTTGGATGATGCAGCGTTCACTCGCCCCGCGTCCACGATCACGTTGAGGCAAGGCTTCATTAGCAATTTGCTTACAGCCGGCGCTGGCGAGCCGAACGAGAGCTTCCTGTCGGAGCGTTTGGAGATTGAAGCGCTTGTCGACGCGCTAATGGTCGAAAAACAACAGCAAACGTGCGAACTAATCGAATCAAACCTGAGAGAAGCGCCAACAGACCCAACACGAGAAGTGCTGCAATCAAAATCACTGCTGACAAACCAAGAAACGCTTCCAACAATTGGCTGAGGCCGCGAATCAAATCAGCAATCGCTTCACTCACAACAACGATTGCATCGACCTTTGTCGGCAACCAGCTCAAACTGGCGAGCAGGCCAGTCCCTAGAAGTAATAGAAGAACTGACTCCAACAACATCCGCCAAACAGGCAACCGCTTGGATTGTCGTTTGCGTTGACTGAAAAGGCGACGTTCTCTCTGAGTGCGAGGCAGACGGGGGATGTTCTTCGGGGTCATGACACTAATGACAACTTCAGGCGACGCATCCAGCGCTCAAATTCAATGAGAACCAACTCATTCGGGCAGTCGATCAAACTGAGATCTCCAACCGTGCAGTCTCCATAACCACTGTGATGAAGGGTGAGTTGATAATCAGAGCCACTCAAGCCACAAACCTCTGGATCGCTGCGCACAACAACATCCAGTGAAGCTCCAATCCTTGCGACACGACGTCTCAGATCAGACCAACTGGAGGACATTAAAAACAAGCAGTCAAGGCCAATATATGGGCGAAAACCGCGACAGGCTCAACGCGATGGATCGGCTTGTGAAGGATCGCTAACCGGGTCTGTACTAGGAGCCTCTACAGAGTCAGTAGGAGCCTTGTTCTCTTGGCTGGGCAATGGAACAACCATGGCCATGACCCCAACCACAACAAGTGCAACTCCACCAAACACAGGTGCAGCTAAACGACGAACCAGCGGGACCCGCTCCACTAATTCACGACGACTCAAGGGGTGATTGATGATCTCGGGCCAAGGAATGGCCACGCGATCGTCAGAACAAAGAGCATCTAAACAACGCAAAAGATCAGCCAGATCAGCATCATCCAACTTGATTTCCAAAGGGGGAACATCGGGCTGACTGCTCGTGAGTTCCAGCTGATGTCCACCATCCACAGGGCGAATGCTCACTGGATGATGAGACCATCCTTCAGGCCGTGAAACTCCTGATATTTGATGGCGTGCATAGGGAAAGACAACAGCCATCAACGCTTCGAGGTGATCGCGTTTCCCCTCCAATTCAGGAGCACCGACCAATTGAAGACGCCAAGCAGACAAGATCCCAATCACGCTGTCGCCATGTCCAGACGAAAAGTCAGGAAGTCCATCCACCTCAAGCCTGGCGGCCGTTTGGTCATAGCGATAAGAGAGTTTGAGCATCGAGATCATCAGGGTGTTGGGTCAAGAAGACTGGCCCGAAGCCGATCCACTCCTCCGGGACCTGCAGCAAGCGCCAGGGTCAAAACAAGCTGTCGTTGAATCGACTCAGAATGATCAGTGCTGAGCAAGCGTTGAACAGCACCCCGGCGGAGATTGAAGCGCTCAGCAATCAAATCCCTCAGGCGTTGGTCCACTAAGGCCCAGCGCTGCTTGCTGAGATCAGCGGGTTCACGACTTGACAGAAGTTGGTGAAGCATCGGATAAAGCCGATCAGCCATGGCACAGAGAAGCCTGATAAGAGCTTCTGTTTCAGCCGAACCAAGTCTTCCACGACGCGTAGAGCGTCGAAGCGGATTGTGACATCGACGCTTCCAAAGCTCCACCCGATTAGGGAACAGACTTTCGAAGCCGAGTTGTTGGGTGGCCCAAAGCATGGCCTCCCCACCATTGAAATCCAAAGACTCCACAGTGAGCAACAAGAGATCGAGACGCTCCATCCCACGACGACCAAGCACAGCTGCTGGAAAAGACGCTTCTTGGAGAGGAGTGACTGTTGCTTCAGTCATAGGTGGGTGGCGTACCGATTCGAGTCATACCGCTTCGATTTCAATCAAGACAGACTGGGTGCAGTGCTAACACACGATCAGAAAAGCCGGGCAACAGCTTCCTCATCAGCAACCAGAAATGTTTGACCTTATCGAGACAATCCAACTCTAAGGCTTTAAACAATTCTTTCAAGGGAATGGTAGCAACAGCTTGAATTGACACAAGATCCCAGCCAAACAAAAAAAACGAAAGAGCAAAGCAGGAGAAGATTCTTACCTCCAAAATCTTGCTAGCCAATCACTAACACGCTGTGAAAATTAAACAGCAATCACGCAACAAAGAAGCAGCAAAGCTCCTTCAATTGACTCCCTAAAAAGCGAAAGGTCTACACTCATCAACAAGGAGACTCGAGCTGAGTGGAAACAATTAAAACAATTAAATTGCATATTGAAACTAATATTCTAAACCAAAAGATGCTTTAGCATTTGCTGATAATATAAAAATGAGAACAATTTTCAAGCTTCTCATGTTTTTGCCCTATTCATTCGGAGCGGATCAGCAACCAAAACTGCTCAAGGCGCAAGAGAAATCAAGCTCATCCATGGCCATATCTGCGATGATTGCCTGCAAGTTTCACCAGAACGCGTCCTTGGATCTTCGTCACTACGTTCAAGATATTCAAGACTTTCCAAAACCAGGAATTCTCTTTCGTGACATATCGCCAATGTTGCGTGACCCCGTGGGTTGGGCCGATGTCATGAATCGTCTTGGATCGCTGTGCGATTCGTTGAAGCCAGACCTCATTGTGGGTATTGAAGCCAGGGGCTTCATTGTGGGGATGGGTCTGGCAACGCAGAAGAAGCTGGGATTTGTTCCAGTACGCAAGCCAGGAAAACTCCCTGGGAAGGTGTATGGAATTGATTACGCCCTGGAGTACGGAACTGATCGTCTCGAGATTCACGCAGATGCCATGAGAGACCAACCGAAAATTTTGGTTGTTGATGACCTCCTAGCAACAGGCGGTACTGCCTCGGCCACGGCCGATTTAGTCAAGAAGGCTGGCGGTCAATTGGTTGGTTGCGCCTTCATCGTGGAACTCACAGCTTTAGGAGGACGCGAGCGTCTTCCAGACGACATCCACGTTGAATCTTTGATTCACTACTCCTGAGCTTGCTGCCAGTCCAAAACATCTTGGTAACCCTGCAAACTGAGCAGTCCAAAACTCCAGAGCACCACTGGCAAGGGGGCCTGTTCCAATTCGGCTTGGCGCAGGCCAAGATTGATGGCACTCGTACTCAATCCAAGTTTGCCCTGCAAGTAGGCAAGCAACGCAGCGGATGGCTTGGGTTGCGGGTCACTACTAATGACCATCAAAACCAATCAATGGCACTCAGTTTGGCAAGTTGTGCAGAAGAGTGCTTGGTCCATCCGACATCGCCTGAAGAGAAACACGGCGAAACAAGGGAGAGTGCTTGAGCATGAAGAGACCGAGTCGTCGGACGATCAGAAGTGCTGACTGACGGTTGGAGAACAAACGAACGAGAAGATCTGTGGCAAGGCCAACGGTAATCAGATCAAAAAAGCGGAGCCTGGTGTAATTGCCTGGCACAGCTTTTAGCCCACGCCGAACACAGGAAGCAGACGTCATCAACTGAAGGAGAGTTTCAGTATCTCGCCAACAAAGATTGAGCCCTTGCCCCCCTACAGGGTGACAACGATGACCAGATTCACCAACGAGAACAACATTATCTCGATGCAGTTTTGGCGCAAAACTAATTTCTAAGGGGAAAGCAGCGGGTGAATCGAGCAACGAATCTGGCTCAAGACCATGGGGAAGAATTGTGCAAAGCTCATCAAGAAAGGCCGATGTGTCAAGACCAGCTAACTGGCGACATCGATCAAAAGGAGCACTCCATACAACTTGAAAATCATTATTGCCCAGAGGAAGTATGGCTAACGGACCTTCTGGCCTAAAACATTCGAAAGCTTTTTCTGAATCGATATCACGAAAACGAACTTTTGCAGTCAAGCAGCCCTGCGCATAAGAGTGAGACCACCAAGGTAATCTGAACTGTGTTCGCGTCGGTGAGCGAGGGCCATCCGCTGCGATCACCAAACCAAAATCATGACTAAAAAAAGCTGATTGATTGGCCGCTTCGCCGAGAAAAAGTTTAACGTTATTAGAACTCTCTAGATGGCTCATCAAGAGCTTCATCAAAGCACAATGATCCAAAATCCATCCAACAGATTGTGATGGTCTATTTGCTGAATGAAGATCTAATTCTGTAAAATTTACAGATTGGTCAATACCACGATCTTCAAGACTCAAGGTCTTAAAGGGTGATAAATAAGGCAACAACTCATCCCAAAGGCCTAATCGCGTTAGGAATCTTCTTGAAGATTGAGTTAAAGCATAGGCCCGACTGCGAGAACAGATTTGGTCCGCACTCAGTGGGTCAAAGAGATGAATTGAATAACCAAAATTTGCAAGCCCAAAGGCAAGCAAACTTCCAGTTGGACCGGCTCCATTGATCCGAATCGGAGCTAAGTAGCCGGTCATCACTGAGATCAGCCGATGCCGAGAAGTCCACGGGTGAAGGCTTCACCACCCATGGCCAATTCAGTTGCAAGCAAGGCGATAAAACCGAGCATGGCCATACGACCGTTCAGCTTTTCTGCGCGATCATGGAAACCCCAACCGCTCTCAACGTCCACAACTTCCATGCGTGGCTCTGTTGCGAACGCGTTGAGACGGCCGCCGTCTTCTGTGGTCACAGTTGCGCCACGGATGGTTGCTGCGTTTGTAGAAGCTTGAGTCATGGAGAACCTGACGGTGTTTAAGAAGTGTAACCCATTTGTGAAGAAACTTTACGCAAGCGCATTCGGCAGAGGTCTTCGAACGCAGGTCGAAGCAGATATGGGTACTCTCCAATCCAGATCCGAAGGCTGGGAAGCCAAGCATCGGTTAGAGCGCCCAATCTCGAAAAATCGTTGCGGTCGCTCAGCACCACACAACGGATCAACACTCCGGTGCGAATCGATGCATGCTGCTTGGTCATCGGGAAGGAGATCCGTCCGAGATAGCCATCCTCATCAGCCAGCTCAAGCACCATCCACGTCCGTCGGTTTTCAATCAATTCGAGCTGGCCGCGATCATCAGCCTGCTCCCTTTGATTTTCAACTCGCTCCTGCCGAGAGGCCTTAACAATCTCCCCTTCAAAAAGAGCCGCCGAAGGATACCGGCGCAAAACGGCGTTTTTTTGACCGGCTTCCAGAATCGGCCCCCACAGCACATAGAGCAAAAACACAACTCCCATCAGCAGCAAAATCGAGCCCCAACGACTCGATAACTGGCTCTGACTGATCAAAAGAGTGATCACTCCCCCAATCGTGGCAATCAGCACACGCTGGAGAACTTTTCGAGGATTGCCAAGTGAAGCTTTGAATTGTTGACCAGTGGCAACAGCGGGAATCAACCGATGCAACTCACCAGGACGAAGCGGAATCAACATCGTGCCAACCTCTCAAAGAAGACGCTCGAGGCCATAGACCAGTGCCTGCAACTGTCGAACCTTACGGACGCAAAGCAACACGCCTGGCATATAGGCAGCCCGATCAATCGTGTCGTGCCGCAGGGTGTAGGTCTCACCAGGGGAGCCAAACATCACTTCCTGATGAGCCACTAGGCCAGGCAATCTCAAAGAATGCAACCGCAGTCCACTCGGACGCTGCCCACCACGGCTTCCAGCAAGAGATTCATGCTCATCCACTTCTGATTCATTGAATTGTTTGCCTAGCTCCTCCATCAGTTCGGCTGTTTTGATGCAGGTTCCACTCGGAGCATCGGCCTTGCGGTTGTGATGGAGCTCGGTCAGCTCGGCATGGTCATAAAACCGAGCAGCAGCGGCAGCCGCCTGCTGAAGCAACACCATCCCCACCGAAAAGTTGGGAATCACAGCCCCACCAATGGATGCCTTGTCGGAAAAGGATTGAAGGTCAACGAGTTGGGCGGGTGAAAGCCCCGTGGTCCCAATCACGGGATGCACTCCGTAGGCAATCGCAGCTCTGGTATTGGCATACACCACAGATGGATGGGTGAAATCCACCATGACGGCTCCTTTCCCTGGCCCTGCATCACGAACGGCCTGACTCGAAGCGCACAAGCAGCCTTCTAGATCAGCAGTTACAGCCACCTCAAGGGCATGAAGCCCCAGTAATTCACCGACGTCTTGGCCTTCTTTGCCGGGCGTGTTGTCCACGGCACCCACCAAATGGCAATCAGGAGCCGCTTGCACAGCTCGAATCACTTCAGCACCCATTCGACCCAGCGCACCGGTCACCACAACGGGTATCGAGCCGGTCTGGATGTCGCTCATGAAGGTGTTGCAGATGAACTCAGCCTATGGGGCCAGGCGCGGATGTAACACGAAATGCAGATCTCAAGCAAAGCGACAAACACACCCGTAGGCTTCTTTACATTGCTCAGATGCGCTGATGTTTACACAGGTCCGTTCCGCTGATCGTCGGATTGTTCCTGCTGAGAACAACAATCATCAATCGGTCATGAAGGCCGTCTACGTCGTTCTTGAACCGCAATATCAAAGTGCGTTAACGCAAGCAGCGATCAGTCTCAATGCTCAAGACGGTCCCATTGGGATTGAACTCTGCGGATATCTCATCGAGGAACTTCGTAATGAAAATAATTATGCAGATTTTCAAAAAGACATAGCTGAGACCGACGTTTTTATTGGATCCCTTATTTTCATTGAAGATCTTGCCCAAAAAGTTGTTGATGCAGTCAGTCCTCACCGCGATCGACTGAAGGCAGCAGTCATCTTCCCCTCGATGCCGGAGGTGATGCGCCTCAACAAGTTAGGCACTTTCTCAATGGCTCAACTCGGCCAGAGCAAAAGCGCGATTGCCGGCTTTATGAAAAAGCGAAAAGAAGCGGGTGGTGCCGGTTTTCAGGACGCCATGCTCAAACTCTTGAACACACTTCCAACAGTGCTCAAGTATCTGCCTGTCGAGAAAGCGCAAGATGCTCGCAGCTTCATGCTGAGTTTCCAATATTGGTTGGGTGGCACTCCAGACAATCTGCGAAATTTTCTGTTGATGCTGGCCGATAAATATGTTTTTCCCGCATCAGAAGGGAGTGATCGTCCTGATTTAGATGTTGCAGATCCAGAAGTCTTTCCTGATTTAGGAATTTGGCATCCACTGGCACCTCAAATGTTTGAGGATTTAAAGGAATACTTGAATTGGACGGCAAGTCGCCCAGACCTCAACGACAAAGCTCGCCAGGGTCCAATGATTGGTCTCGTGCTTCAACGCAGTCACATCGTGACCGGAGACGACGCCCATTACGTGGCAACCATCCAAGAACTTGAATTCCGTGGTGCACGCGTCATCCCGATCTTCTGCGGAGGTCTTGATTTCTCAAAACCAGTCAATGCGTTTTTCTACGACCCGCTCAATTCAGAGCAGCCTTTGGTGGACAGCATTGTCTCTCTTACAGGTTTTGCCTTGGTTGGCGGTCCAGCACGTCAGGACCATCCCAAGGCTGTTGAGTCGCTGAAAAAGCTCAATAGGCCTTACATGGTTGCCCTGCCATTGGTCTTTCAAACCACACAGGAATGGGAAAAAAGTGATCTAGGCCTTCATCCAGTGCAAGTAGCACTGCAAATCGCGATTCCAGAATTAGATGGCGCAATTGAACCAATTGTTTTGTCTGGGCGAGATGACGCCACGGGCAAAGCCCACACTCTTCAAGATCGCATTGATGCGATTGCTGAGAGAGCGATCCGCTGGTCATCCCTACGCCTGAAACCAAGGGCAGAGAAAAAACTCGCGATTACCGTTTTCAGCTTTCCCCCAGACAAGGGAAATGTGGGAACAGCAGCGTATCTGAATGTTTTCGACTCGATTCACAGGGTTCTGGAAGAGATGAAGGCCAAGGGATACGACGTGCAGAACATGCCACGTGATGCCAAGGCACTCATGGAGACAGTGATCAATGATCCCGAAGCCCTTCAAGGTTCACCAGAACTCTCGATCGCTCATCGAATGAGCGTTGAAGAGTATGAGCGGTTAACACCCTATTCCGAACGATTAGAAGAGAACTGGGGAAAACCACCAGGTAATTTAAACAGTGATGGGCAAAATTTATTGATTTATGGACGTCATTTTGGAAATATCTTTGTAGGCATTCAACCAACTTTTGGTTATGAAGGTGATCCGATGCGCCTTTTATACTCACGCAGCGCAAGTCCCCATCATGGTTTTGCGGCTTATTACACCTACGTAGAGAAAGTTTGGGGGGCAGATGCTGTGCTCCACTTCGGCACGCATGGTTCTCTTGAATTTATGCCCGGTAAGCAAATGGGTATGAGTGAAACCTGTTATCCAGACTCCCTAATCGGAGCCTTGCCTAACCTCTATTACTACGCAGCTAATAATCCATCGGAAGCAACAATCGCAAAACGTCGGGGGTATGCATCCACAATTAGCTACCTCACACCCCCAGCCGAAAATGCTGGTCTCTACAAAGGACTTAAGGAGCTTGGTGAGTTGGTAGGTTCCTATCAACAACTTAGAGAAAGTGGTCGGGGAGTTCAGATCGTGAATGCGATCGTAGAAACCGCACGCTTGTGCAATCTTGATAAAGACGTCACACTTCCGGACGATGATTCGTCTGATTTAACCCTCGAAGATCGCGACGCCATTGTTGGGGCCATTTATCGCCAATTGATGGAAATTGAAAGTCGTCTGCTTCCTTGCGGCCTGCATACCATCGGCAAGCCACCCACAGCAGAAGAAGCGATTGCAACGCTGGTGAGTATTGCAGCTTTAGAGCGTGAAGATGACGGCCTTCGTTCCTTACCTGGACTGCTCGCTGAATCCCTCGGCCGCAAGATCGAAGACATCTACAAGGGCAACGACGATGGTGTTCTTGAAGATGTGGAACTCAATCGCACGATCACAGAAGTTTCACGCGCAGCTGTGGGATCGATGGTGCGGTCACTCACAGGTGGTGATGGTCGGGTCAATATGCGCGAAAACTTGGGTTGGTTCCTGGGTCTGATCTCTCGCTTTGGATTCAAAGTGCCAACGCCTTGGTTCAGAGCCTGTTCTGCTGCTGGTTTCACGAGTGTCGACAGCACTGCGCTTGATACCCTCTTTACCTATTTGCGTTTCTGCCTCCAACAAATCTGCGCAGATATGGAAATGGAGAGCCTCTTAAGGGCTCTGGATGGCGAATACATTCTCCCTGGCCCCGGAGGAGACCCAATCAGGAATCCAGGCGTTCTGCCAAGTGGCAAAAATATTCACGCTCTTGATCCTCAAGCGATTCCTACCAGAGCAGCAGTGGCTGCAGCCAAAATTGTTGTCGACAAATTGATCGAACGACAGAGAGAGGAACAGGGCGATTGGCCTGAAACCATCGCTTGCGTGCTCTGGGGAACAGACAACATCAAAACCTACGGAGAGTCACTCGCACAGATCCTTTGGTTCATAGGAGTTCGCCCCGTTCCCGACTCCTTAGGCAGGGTCAACAAGCTAGAACTCATTCCCCTTGAAGAACTGGGGAGGCCAAGGATCGATGTTGTTGTGAATTGTTCAGGTGTATTCCGAGATTTATTTATCAATCAGATGGCCCTGATTGATCAAGGTGTGAAAATGGCCGCCGAATCTGAGGAAGCCATTGAACAGAACTATGTTCGGAAACATGCTCTTGAACAAGCAGAAAAAGAAGGAACAAGTCTTCGTGATGCTGCTTGCCGTGTGTTTTCCAATGCAAGCGGTAGCTACAGCTCTAATGTAAACCTCGCCGTTGAAAACAGTAGTTGGGAAGAGGAAGGTGAACTTCAGGAGATGTATCTCTCACGTAAAACATTTGCCTTTAATGCCGACAACCCCGGCGAAATGGATCAAAAGCGTGAGGTCTTTGAATCAGTCATGAAGACAGCAGACGTAACATTCCAAAATCTCGACTCCGCTGAGATTTCTCTCACCGACGTTAGTCATTACTTTGACAGCGACCCCACCAAGCTGATTCAGGGACTTCGCGATGATGGGAAATCACCAACGAGCTACATCGCAGACACGACAACGGCGAATGCTCAGGTTCGCTCCTTAAGTGAAACGATTCGACTTGACTCACGTACCAAACTGCTCAATCCGAAGTGGTACGAAGGCATGCTTGATTCGGGTTATGAGGGTGTACGAGAAGTTGCAAAACGCTTGAACTTTACCCTTGGATGGAGCGCCACCAGTGGTTCTGTTGACAACTTTGTATACGAAGAAGCCAATGAAACATTCATCAATGATCCAGAGATGCGCAAACGGTTACTGGAGCTGAATCCTCACAGCTTCAGGCGCATTGTTGGAACCTTACTTGAAGTAAATGGACGTGGATACTGGGAAACATCTGACGAAAACATCCAACAACTTCAAGAGCTCTATCAAGAGGTTGAGGATCGGATTGAAGGCGTTACATCACAGGGATGATCAATATCTATTTGCAGCATCATCGATGAACTATAGAAACAAGAAATGGGCTTGAAACATATTGCTTGAATCAATGAATAGACGCTAAATCAAAATTAATTTCCAAAACCATATACATAACATTAAAATTATCATCAATGATCCTAATTGCGGAGTTAATTAATTCCCTGATTTACGGTGCTACCTGCTTGCAATGACATAGTTCATTGAGACTTGCACGCCCAGTCATACGCAAACGCTGCGAGGCCCAAAGTGCATAGATACGATCAATCAAGGTTCCAATGAAAGGCCATTGGGTTGGGGCATAGATCCAACCAAGTCCAACGCAGCGATAAGCCTCTCGGAACACAGCCACATCCTGAAGAATCTCTCCGTCAGCTCGAATGGCATGAATGCGTGCCATCGCTTCTCTATAACCAATCCCCTTCCATTGGGAAGGCTCGTATGTGTCCTGATCGATATCGACAAAAGCAAGCCTTCCATGAAGATCACGGCCTTTCAAAAACTTGACTTCACGAAGACACAGCGGACAAGCTCCGTCATACAAAAGAGTGAGACTGGGTTCACTCATCATCGACACTTGGGAATAGAGAGCTGTTCTAGCGATCTGAACCCATGGCTGAGGCCATCGTCACCACTTGATGAATAGGTCCTACGTCGTGCACACGCAAGACAGCGACGCCAGCATCGACTGCCCGAGCACAGACAGCTGCCGTACCCCAAAGACGGGCACGAGCTCTTGGTTCATCCAGTACAGCTCCGATAAAACGTTTGCGCGAAGGCCCCAGCAACAGAGGAATCCCTTCAGCCACAAGGGTGTTGAGCTGCTGCAGAAGGGTGAGATTTTGGGCCGTTGTTTTAGCAAAGCCAAGGCCTGGATCCCAGAGCAGCTGGTCACGATGCACACCCGTCTCGACAGCTCGATCTGTTGCTGCCCGTAATTCGTCCAAAACCCCCTGCACAACTCCCTGTTCCCCGTATTCAGTACAGCGATCCATCGTTCGGCTAGTACCGCGACTGTGCATCAGCACAAACGGGCAGCCGGCACGTGCAATCAAAGGAAACATCTCTGAATCACGTCGTCCACCGCTGACATCGTTAATCCAATCAGCACCAGCCTCAAGAGCCTGGTTAGCGACCGCAGCCAGAAAGGTATCGACCGAGATCACAATCTTGGGGTGCGCTGCACGAATGGCGCTCAGCGTCGGCAACAGGCGTTTGAGTTCCTCATCTGCTCCCACTTCAAAAGCGTTTGGCCTCGTGCTTTGGGCTCCCAGATCCAGACAATCAGCCCCAGAGGCAATCTGACGCGATGCCTCAGCCATTGCCCGATCGACTTGATTGAATTGACCACCATCGCTAAAGGAATCGGGAGTGAGATTGATCACTCCCATCACTGCAGTGCGCGTGCCCCAATCCTTCGGCCAGCGCATCAAACGTCAGCTCTTGATGTAGTTCGCGATCCGCCCAAACCCTTCAGGGTCCAGGGAGGCTCCACCGACCAACACCCCATCGATATCGCTCATTCCCATCAACTGATCAATATTGGCTGGCTTCACCGAGCCCCCGTATTGAATGATCAAATCTGGGGAACCAACCCAGCTACGAATCAATCCGCAAATGCGATTAGCTTCACTCGCTTCACACGTTTTGCCGGTACCAATCGCCCAGATCGGCTCATAGGCCACAACCAGCTGGCTGGGGTCTAGACCTTCTAAGCCCTGTTCAACTTGACGACGGATGACCCGCTCAGCCTCACCCCGGCTGCGCTGCTCGTCGCTTTCACCAACACAAACAATGGGAATCAATCCATTGGTTTGGGCTGATCGAGCCCGGTGATTGATCTGTTCATCACTCTCACTGAAGTACTTGCGAGGCTCGCTATGGCCAACGATCGCGTACTCAACGTTGTGCTCCTTGAGCATGCTCGGAGAAATCTCAGCGGTGTACGCACCCTCTCCCTCCCAGTGCACGTTCTGGCTGGAGAGTTCAAGGCGGGTGCCATGGCTCAGTTCAGCAAGTGTGCTGATGGCAGTGAACGGTGGAGCCACCACCAAATGCCGATCATCGGGCAGCTCTGCAATCAGAGGAAGAAACATGCCCATCCAGTCCCTGGCTTGCGCACAGGTCATGTGCATTTTCCAGTTGCCAGCAATCACCGGTTTGCGCACGCTTCCGTCCTCTGCAGCTCAGCAGCTGACAACTTAAGGCCCAGCCTGAAGAGAATCCGAAACTTCGGCGGAGTCGACACCCATTTGGACGCAATCGCCGGCTTTCAGTTGACGGCCACGCCGTTGCTCTAGATCACCGTTGACGAACACGTCCCCCCCCTGGATCCTCAACTTGGCTTCTCCGCCCGTCGCCACCCAGCCCATCCATTTAAGGAATTGATCAAGTCTCATTCCTGCACCAATCAGTCCAATCGCCATTGATAGTCTGACCTGATGCTGAAGCCATCAGAAGCGGGATTCCGCAGGTTGATTCCACTGCTGCGACCTCACAGGCAGCTCCTGACGATGGGCACTCTCTGCATGCTGGTTTTTGTTAGCAGCCAGTTGGTGTTGATGCGGCTGATGGGCCGACTGTTGCCCGATGTGGGATCGGGCGATCTAAAGCGCATCCTGCCGGTCATCGGTCTGGTTCTGTTGGTGTTCGCGATCCAAAAACTTGCTCAATTTGGCCAAGACTCCCTGCTTGCAGGGCCTGCTTTACAAGTCAGCCAGTCGCTGAGAAGAGACCTGTTTCAACGGCTTCAGAAGGTGCAGCTCGGTGCCTTGGAAAAAATGTCGTCTGGAGATCTCACCTATCGGCTCACGGAAGATGCTGATCGTGTGAGCGAGGTGATTTACAAAACACTCCACGACAGCATCCCAAGTGCTCTGCAGTTGGTGGCTGTACTTGGCTACATGCTTTGGCTTGACTGGAAATTAACGCTCGCAATCCTGCTACTCGCACCCTTTGTTGCCTGGCTGATCAGCCTGTTTGGAGCGAGAGTAATGATCGCCACAGAACGAAGTCAAAAAAAGGTCAGTGAGCTGGCAGGTTTACTCGGAGAGGCCATTGAAGGGCTCCCTCTCGTACGCGCCTTTGCCGCAGAACCCTGGCTAGAGAGCCGTTTTGAACAAGAAATCGATCAGCACCGGCAAGCTCGCTACAACACCTATCGGCTTGTTGCTCTTCAACATCCCGTGGTCGGGATCATTGAGGTGCTCGGTTTCGCCACAGTCCTGGTCTTAGCAGCGATCAGGATCAGTACCGGGGATCTTGCCGTCCCAGAGCTGATCACCTATCTCACTGGCCTGGTGCTGCTGATTGATCCGATCGCGCATGTCACGGCGAATTACAACGAATTTCAGCAGGGACAATCCTCACTTCGCCGTCTGCGTGAAATCGAAAAGGAACCCTCGGAACCGGCAGATACGGTCCCATCGATTCCCCTTGGTCGCCTACGGGGAGATTTGAATTTCAATCAAGTCGAATTCGCTTACACACCAGGACAACCCGTTCTTCAAGACTTCAATCTCTCGATCAAAGCCGGACAAGTTGTGGCCCTCGTGGGACCTTCAGGGGCTGGGAAGACAACGCTATTTTCTCTGCTGCTTCGATTTAATCGCGTTAACAAAGGAGAACTTCTTTTTGATGACAAGGATCTAAGCCAGGTCAGCGCGCGCGACCTGAGGCAACAAGTTGCTTTAGTACCGCAACGCAGCAGTGTCTTTTCTGGAACGATCGCAGAAGCGATTCGATTTGGACGTCACGCCACCCAGGAACAACTCCAACAAGCCGCAAAGCTGGCAAACGCCCATGACTTCATCATCCGTCTCCCGGACGGCTACAACACCCTTCTTCAAGAGCGAGGTACCAATGTTTCAGGGGGACAGCTCCAGCGCATTGCCATTGCCAGAGCAGTGCTGGGTAATCCCGCAGTGATGCTGTTGGATGAAGCCACCAGTGCCCTCGATGCAGAGGCGGAGGCCGCCGTTCAAGTTGGGCTCAAGCAAGCCATGCTTGGCCGAACAGTGATTGTGATTGCCCATCGCTTGGCAACTGTTCAGGAAGCTGACCTCATTGTTGTTCTCGAACATGGCCGGATTAGCCAACAGGGCAGCCATGACCATCTGATGAGTCAGGGAGGCAGATATAGAGAACTCTGCGAACGACAATTCATCCGCGTCAACGAATGAATGGTTTCAAACAACGCACCAGCTCATAAGATCCTTTCGTTTGCTATCGATCGATGTCCAGCTCTTCCGTTTCCCAAGACCAGAATCCAATTCTGACCTTTGAAGGGAAACGCTACGACCTCAATAAACTCCCGGATGATCTGAAGGAGCTCGTTAGAGGAATGCAGGTTGCGGACGCCCAACTACGCATGCATGAGGACACTCTCAAAGTGCTAGCAGTAGGACGGCAGTCGATGGCCATGCAGCTCAACGAGCGCCTAAAAGAAGTTAACCCTCTTCCTGAGAACGATTGAAGTTGTAGTCGCTGGTGAGCTTAAAAATCACTGGCGACAACAGAAGCAAAGACACAAGATTTGGTAATGCCATCAGGCCATTCAGGGTGTCAGCGACACCCCAAACAACACCACGATCTCCTGCAACTGAGCCGATCACAACAACGGCAACCCAAACAAAGCGGAAGGGCTTAATCGCCCTTTCGCCAAACAAGAATTCGGTGCAACGTTCTCCGTAGAAACTCCAACCAAGAACAGTGGTGAAGGCAAACACCACAAGGCCAGCAGTGACGACCCATCCGGCACCATTCAAGCTTGTGTTGAATGCCAAGATCGAGAGGTTGGCGCCGGACTCACCGCCGCCATAAACACCGCTGGTAATAATCACCAATGCCGTCAACGTGCAGAGGATCAAGGTATCGATCACGGTGCCCAACATCGCCACGGTGCCTTGACGGACTGGATCATTCGTTTTGGCAGCCGCATGGGCAATCGGTGCACTACCTAAACCCGCTTCGTTGGAAAAAATGCCTCGCTTAAATCCCATCAGGACCACCTGTCCTACCGCTCCACCTACAGCAGCTTCTCCACTAAAAGCATTCGAGAAGATCGTTCCGAAGGCAGCAGGTACATCAACAATATTGACCCCTAAAACAACAATGCACGCGAGGATATATAGGATTGTCATGGCTGGAACCAAGGCTGAGGCTGCTTGAGATATCCGATCAATACCACCAATAATCACAGCAAAAACAAGAACACCAAGAACCAATCCAGTCACCAACCTGGGGATACCAAAGGCTTCCAAAGCACTGGAGACTTCAAAACACTGAACACCGTTACCAATCCCAAAGCCAGCAAGCATTCCAAACGTGGCAAACAAGACAGCAAGCCATTGCCAGTTCTTACCTAGACCATTGCGGATGTAATACATCGGACCACCCACGTGGTTTCCAAGCGCGTCGACTTCGCGATATTTCACAGCCAACACAGCTTCGCCATATTTGGTGGCGATACCAAACACAGCGATCACCCACATCCAAAACACAGCCCCTGGTCCACCTACAGCGATGGCTCCAGCAACACCGGCGATGTTGCCGGTACCGATCGTGGCAGAAAGAGATGTCATCAACGCTCCGAAAGGAGAGATATCTCCTTCTTCAGAGGAAGTAGACCTGGTAGCCAGCACTCGAACGCCAAAATCTAAGCGCTGCAATGGCATTAAGCGCAGGCCAAACATCAAAAGGATGCCCGTCGCAGCGATCAAGATGACCATCGGCCATCCCCAAACGATCCCATTAATAGGATCGTTGACTGCGGAAATAAGTGATTCCATCCATCAACTGAAACTCAGCTGATGGTGCCACACTTCAAGCGCTTGTCAGGTCAATAAAACGAAAAGTCTGCTCACTAGCAGGGGAATCAGCGCAAGCATCCGTACGAATTATGCGCTCGCTCAGCACCCAAGCGCCACCCTCAGAGACGGGTGCAAAGGTGTCAGTAAAGCGATTCATTCCTCCGCGCAGCTCTCCACTGGCTGGATCAGCGTATTGACTCGTGTATGAATGGCTGAGATAGCCATCTCCAGTGTCGGTCGTGCTTTCGGTGTGAATGCTTACCACCGTTCCATGAATGTGACGATGGACCATCGTCACAACATCATTTTTAATCCTGTACTTATCACCTTGGCCCTTACCGCCAATAATGACTTCAAGACCCTCATCGGTGCAATCACCGGCGGTAAATGTATTTTCAGAATGGGTCTGTTCGAATGTGCGACGCACACGATGAATGCAAACTTCCCACAACTGTGAAGCAAATGCCTTTTCAACTTCAGCGTCGGAGACGCCCTCAACCTTGGCTTTTAAATCAGCGCCAACACTGAAAGTTCCTTCAACAGAGCGATCACCTTGTAGCCAGATGCAGCGACCTGAATATCCAGCAAATCCTGGATCCCAGGTGTAACGGTTTTGATAAGCAGCACGAAAAGCATCCCGGCAATCGCTGCCTGGAGCAATCACTGTCGCAGAGGTCGTGGTCAAGAGACTAAAAGCAAGCTTTTAAAACCCTACTGGCCAGCAAGCGATGAATGGACGTCTTGCAAAGCATGAATCACGATTGTTCGAGTTTGCAAGGCCTCAATGGCCTCAACAGCAGCACGAGCACCAGCCAATGTGGTGAGGGTGGTCACGGAATAGTCGAGAGCGGCCCTCCGTAAATAGCGATCATCGTGAGCAGCTTGGCGTCCAATTGGAGTGTTGATCACAAGCTGCACATCCCCTGAACGAATGAGGTCTTCGATGTTGGGCCGTCCTTCATGCACCTTGAGAACAGACTCAACCTCCAAGCCTTGATCACGCAGTGCCTTAGCCGTTCCAGACGTAGCAATCAATTTGAAGCCCAATCCGATCAACTGGCGCGCTACAGGCACCAAATCCGTCTTATCGCGATCATGCGTTGAAAGAAAAACAGTTCCAGACGTTGGAAGCGCTTCACCTGCCGCTAGTTCTGCCTTGGCAAAAGCCATGCCGAAATCGGATGCAGAACCCATCACTTCACCAGTTGAGCGCATCTCCGGACCCAGAAGAGAATCGGCCCCAGGAAAACGTCGGAAGGGGAGCACTGCTTCTTTGACGGACTGCAAAGGAGGAACAGGTTCTGTGAGCAGACCAACCTGGCTCAACGTTTCACCCGTCATCAGGCGGGTTGCTAAACGGGCCAATGGAACACCCGTTGCTTTTGCCACAAAGGGAACAGTTCGAGAAGCACGAGGATTGGCTTCGATGATGAACACCTTCTCTTCCCCATCGACAGCCCGTTGAACGGCGAATTGCAAATTAATTAATCCTTGAACTTTCAATGTGGTCGCTAACGCCTCACTCCAATGCCGAATAAGGGCTAAAGCCTCTTCACTTAGAGAAATGGAAGGCAAGCAACACGCTGAATCTCCGGAGTGAATTCCTGCAGGTTCTATGTGTTCCATCAAGCCACCAATCACAACCGTGCCCTCATGATCACAAAGGGCATCAACATCAACCTCAACAGCATTTTCCAGATATTGATCAATGAGCACAGGATGATCAGGCTCAACTTGAACAGCTTCTTTCATATAGCGATTGAGCTCGGCCTCGTCGTACACAACTTCCATGGCGCGCCCACCCAAGACGTAAGAGGGACGAACAACAACGGGATAGCCAACGTTGCCTGCGATCGACCGTGCTTCAACTTCACTTCGAGCCAGACCATTGCGAGGTTGACGAATCTCCAGTTTCCGAAGAATGGCCTCAAACTGTTCCCGATCTTCCGCAAGATCAATTGATTCTGGTGAGGTCCCCCAAATTTGAGTTCCCGTAGAACGTCCTTGCGGTGTGGAGAGCCAATTCAAAAGAGGCAATGCAAGCTTGAGAGGTGTTTGCCCACCGAATTGAACAATCACTCCATTCGGGCGCTCTGCCTCAATCACATTCAGCACATCCTCGAGTGTTAGGGGCTCGAAATAAAGACGGTCACTGCTGTCGTAATCCGTAGAGACCGTCTCGGGGTTGCTGTTTAACATCACTGTCGCAAAACCCTGTTCCTGCGCGGAAAAGGAGGCATGGCAACAACAGTAATCAAATTCAATACCCTGCCCAATTCGATTAGGTCCACCACCCAAAATCATCAACTTGGGCCTCGTTTCAATGGCAACCTCAGTGGATGGAGCCATGGCTTGAAGTTGCCCATCTGACTTCAAACGAAGAAGCGGACGTTCATAGGTTGAGTAGTGATAGGGAGTGGAGGAAGCAAATTCAGCAGCACAGGTATCGACTGTTTTGAACACAGGCGTCACACCCAACTGATCCCTGCGCTCTCTCACATTCAGTTCTTTGCTATCAACAAACCAAGCTATTTGCCTATCTGAATACCCCAGAGACTTAAGTTTAAACAGCATTGGCTCATCAAGATCTTCCAAACTGCGCCCATTTAAAAGCTCAGACTCAACATCAATTAATCCCCTTAACTTTGCAAGGAACCAAGGATCAATATGGCTTAATTCATGAATATGGGCATCAGTCATTCCTGACAGCATGGCGCTGCGGACAGCCAAAATTCGATCGGGAGAAGGTGTCCTTAGTGAACGTTCAAGATCAGTTTTTGAACACGAGGGCTCCGGACGGTCACCCCCCCAGCCAGACAGGCCAGTTTCCAGCGATCGCAATGCTTTCTGAAACGACTCTTCGAAACAACGACCGATGGCCATCGCCTCACCAACCGACTTCATCGCTGTGGTCAGAACAGCGGGAGATCCACGGAACTTTTCAAACGCAAAACGAGGTACTTTCGTGACCACGTAGTCAATGGTGGGCTCAAAACAAGCTGGTGTCTTGCCAGTGATGTCGTTGACGATCTCATCGAGGGTGTATCCAATGGCCAACCTCGCAGCGATCTTGGCAATGGGAAATCCAGTGGCCTTACTCGCCAATGCAGAGGAGCGACTCACCCTTGGATTCATTTCAATCACCACCACTTCGCCGTCAGCAGGATTGATGGCGAACTGGATATTGCTTCCACCCGTAGCCACACCAATCTCACGAATAATCGCGATCGATTGATCTCGAAGTCTTTGGTATTCCCGATCTGTGAGCGTTTGAGCCGGTGCAACGGTGATCGAGTCACCGGTATGGACCCCCATTGGATCCAAATTCTCAATGCTGCAAACAATCACGACGTTGTCTGCCAAATCACGCATCACCTCAAGCTCAAACTCCTTCCAACCGAGCAAAGATTTCTCAATCAGGATCTGAGAGACAGGACTGGCATCAAGACCCGTCTTGCAAATGGCGATGAACTCCTCGGGGTTGTAAGCGATCCCTCCACCACTACCGCCGAGTGTGAAGGCAGGTCGAATGATGCGTGGATAGCTGCTGATCGAGGCACCAACCGATTCAGCTTCTTCCAAATTGGAGGCGATTCCTGACGGGCAAACGTGAACGCCAATGCGTTCCATCGCCTGCTTGAACAATTTCCGGTCTTCAGCTTTTTGAATCGCTTTGAGATCAGCGCCGATCAGTTCGACGCCAAACCGATCCAGGGTTCCATTTTCGGCAAGCGCAACCGCCAGGTTGAGGGCGGTCTGCCCTCCCATCGTTGGGAGCAAGGCATCGGGCCGCTCAAGTTCAATCACTTGAGTGACAACGTCTGGCGTGAGCGGCTCGACATACGTGCGATCCGCCATTTCCGGATCCGTCATGATCGAGGCCGGATTTGAGTTGATTAGGATCACCTCATACCCCTCCGCCCTCAAGGCTTTACAAGCCTGAGTTCCTGAATAGTCGAACTCGCAGGCCTGTCCGATCACAATCGGTCCGGAACCCAACAGGAGGATGCGACGAAGATCGTTCCGCCTGGGCATGGGCCTTCAATACAGCCAAACCAGCCAATACTCCCATGTGGAGCCCTTGAAAGATTTCATCACCAACCTTTCCGGTCGGTTGGTCGCTAGCGTTAGTTGAAAGGAGTCCTTAAACCACCATGAGTGAGCTCCAGCGACTGAAAGGGTTGCTGCCACCAGAGATGCAGAGCTGGGTATTCGTAGAAGCTGCTGCTGCTGTGGAACCTGCTTTGATCACTCTTGAAGAGATCGGCAGAGATGAGGTCGAGATTCAGGTGGATCTTGATCTGTGGGATAGCTTTGCTCTTGATCACAGAAACCTGCTGTTTTGGCACGAGGTCGGTCGGATCCAAAACGACACGATTCCTAGGGATGGTTGGGAAATGGCTGCTCTAGCCATCGGCCTGGGCGGTGCGATTGGTGAGCTTTGGGTCCAAGACGGTCTGCTCTTGTTTATGGCCCTGGGCTTGTCTGGGTTTGCTGGCTATCGCCTCTATCTCAAAAACAATGCCGAGAAGCGTCTCCGTGATGCGATCTCAGCGGACGAGCGGGCGATTGATCTGGCCTGCCGCTTTGGCTACAGCGTTCCGAACTCGTACAAAAGCTTGGGTGGCGCTCTGAAGGAATTAGTGGAACAGACACGCAAAAAGAAAAAGAGGAGCTTTTACGAGGATCGGCTTGAAGCACTCCGCAAAAGTGCAGGCAAAGCAAGGGCAGAGATGGCTCAGCAACAGGGCTCCAATCAATCTGTTACCAGCGAGAATGTCTATGGATAGTGAACAGCTGGCTGAACTTGCAGCGGATGCTTGCGACGATCGCAAGGGTGTCGATATTCAGCTGATTCGCGTTGATGAGGTCTCAAGCCTTGCCGATTGGTTGGTGATTGCAGGCGGTCAGAGCGACGTTCAGGTCAAGGCAATGGCCAGATCGGTTGAAGACCGTCTGGAAGAAGAGGCCAAACGACTCCCCTTACGCAAAGAAGGGATGAACGAAGGGCGCTGGGCCCTGCTCGATTACGGCGAATTGATTGTGCACATCCTGCAATCGCACGAACGCAGTTATTACGACTTGGAAGCGTTCTGGAGTCACGGTGAACGCCGTCCCCATCTAGCGTCCGAGACATCAGTAGGCCTCTGACACCTGTTCATATGGCTGCGACAATCCCCTGTCCTGTTCCTCCCGATCAACGTCCTCAGGAAGAGTTCACCCAGTTGAGCCAATCTTGGTTTTTTGCCTGGCCGCGTCATCGACAAATCGATTTAGACAAGGCGTTGCTCTTGAGTTGGCTTCTGATCGCTCCTCTCACCGTGCTGATTGCGAGCGGTAGTTGGAGCTTGAGACATGATTCAATTCGGCTCGTGCTGGCAGGTGCTGTTTCGGGGCTTGTTTTACCGATGCTGTTATTGGTACGCCAATGGCTGGGTTGGAGCTATGTCCACAAGCGTCTACTTTCTGAGCGCGTGGAATACGAAGAATCTGGTTGGTATGACGGGCAAGTTTGGGAAAAACCTTTGTCCTGGCGCGAGCGAGATCTACTGCTTGCCCAACATGAAGTTCGCCCGATCCTGGGACGGCTCGGAAGAGCCATGGCTACAACAACCGGGCTAATTCTTGGTGGAGCCAGCATCTGTCAGGCTCTCTCATTTCGCTGACATTCCTTTGCTAACACTCCCTCTATGACAGTTCCTCCTGGCTACGGCAGATCGTCCAGAAATTCAGGCTGCCCCGCTTTTGAGGTTGTGCTGAAAAGAGGTTCATCGGTGGAATCAATCCATCGCGTGCATGCCGTTGTCTGTGATTCAAAAGGAAGAATCCTGATGAAGGCAGGACGACCTGATCATGAAACCTTTGTGAGATCAGCACTCAAGCCTTTTCAAGCCTTGCCTGCACTCAGCAGCGGCGCCTCTGGAAGCTATGACTTTGGCGATCGAGGTTTGGCGATTTGTTGTTCCTCCCATGCCGGAACTGCTGAACATGCCAGGGAAGCATTCCGAGTGCTTTGGAACGCCCAACTTGAAACGGACTCTCTCCAGTGCCCAATCCCCGCATGGGGTCACAGTCCGCTGGAGCACAATTGCTCCGGCAAACATGCTGCATTCCTTGCCACATCACGAAAAATGGGGTGGCCCTTGGAGAGCTATCTCCAAGGTGATCATCCACTGCAGCAAGAGATCAATCGACGCGTCGGAGAATTCCTCGGATTACCTGCTGAGGAACTAGTCGCAGAGCGCGATGATTGTGGTGCGCCCACCCTGCTGTTGCAGCTCTCCCAGATGGCCTTGCTCTATGCCCATCTCGGCTCTTCAACCCATGCTGAGCTGGAGCAAATCAGCAGAGCCATGCTCGCCCACCCCAAGCTTGTTGCCGGAGAAGGCCGATTCGACACCGAGCTCATGTCCCGCTCACATAAGCAGGTGATCAGCAAAGGTGGTGCCGAAGGCGTTCAGTGTCTCAGCAGAACAGGAGATGGCTTAGGAGTGGCGATCAAGGTGGAAGATGGCTCTCGCCGTGCGAAACAGGCAGTAGCACTCCATCTACTGCGACAACTTGATTGGATTACTCAGGGGAGCTTGGACGAACTGGAAGACAAGATGTTGATCATCGGTCCAGGAGTCCGACTCGAAGTGAATGGAGAACTGCGAGCGTGAACGCTCACAATTCCTGTGGGTGCGAACCCCAAGTTGTATAGTTTTTCAAGTCGACGCGGGGTAGAGCAGTCTGGTAGCTCGTCGGGCTCATAACCCGAAGGTCGGGAGTTCAAATCTCCCCCCCGCCACCAAATCAAAAGCCCCTCTTGATGAGGGGTTTTTTAATGCTTGAATCTCTAAGCACCTTGAGAATCAAAGAATGATGTCCATCCTTGCATCTTGAACCATCAGCATTTTTCAACATTCAAAAAAGAGTTAAGTACAAAATAATTTCACAAAAAATCACAACTTTAAAGCAAGAAAAAGCTAAAAAATATCGCTCCTAGATCATCATTTGCTCAAAACTAGACACTATATAAGCCGGTTGGTTACATACGAATCTTCTCCAAATAGGGGCTTAACGGACCAATCTTCTGCTTAATTCGCAATCAATATCAGAATTCAAGACAGAAAAGATCTTCAACGGTTGTATCGAGACATCCACTCCAATCACACGCTCAGTGGACGAAGAGGGACACTAAGTAGAGGTCATTGCTGAAGCTGTGCCGCTGAAACCCTTCGAAGCCATCGTGATCGGTTCAGGTGCAACCGGTGGTGTGGCCGCCCAAACGCTTGCTGAAGCAGGAGTTCGCGTTTTGGTGGTGGAAACAGGCCCAGACCTGAGCGCTCACGCCGCCCTGGGGAGCGAACCGATCAACAGCATGCGACGCGTCCGTGGCCTTCTCAGCGGTCAGCACCGACAACAGGCTCAGCATCCCGGTTATTGGAAACACAATCCACTTCTCTATGCCGATGAGCGGCGCTATCCCTACTCCACACCAAAAGATCAACCTTTTCTGTGGACACAAGGGCGCCAAGTTGGAGGCAGGAGTTTGACCTGGGGTGGAATCACCCTGCGACTCTCTGATCTGGAATTTAAGGCTGCAGAGAGGGATGGCCACGGTCACTCTTGGCCTATTTCCCATCACGATCTAGATCCGCATTATTCCGCTCTGGAACGGCAATTTGCCGTTCATGGCAACAGAGATGGACTCGCGCAACTCCCAGATGGTTGCACCACTGCACCCCTGAGTTTCACCCCAGAGGAACAACAGCTGGCTGCTGCCCTCCAGGACACAGCAGACATCGAGATGATTCACTCACGCGGTTTTTCAGCGCATCAACCGTCCGCTGAGTGTCCATGGCCGCCATCGAGCAGTCCTGGCAGCAGTCTCAAAACGGCACTCTCCACTGGACGAGTGGAGGTGCTGTCAGGGCACCTGGCAGAACGTCTGCTGATGAACCGTGATCAAAGTCGCGCTCGCGGAGTCGTTGTCATCGATCAACGCAAAGGGGAGCGAATTGAGCTCGAGGCACCGCTGGTGGTTCTCTGTGCTTCCACCATTGCCTCTCTGCGATTTCTATTGATCTCAGAACGCTCAGCGACGGAAGGAGGCTTTCAAGATCCCTCAGCAAGCCTTGGGCATCACTTGATGGATCACGTTTCAACCTGCCGCTTCTTTCAAGTGCCAAGCAGGAGTGGACGTCACTCCCTCCAAGATCTAGATCCCACCAGCCAGTTGTCAGGGGCAGGAAGTTTTTTCCTTCCCTTTGGAAGTCTTCCACCACAACGCGCTGGAGCTCTTCCGTTTTCAAGAGGATATGGACTTTGGGGTGCGATCAATCGCTTTGATCCACCCTGGTGGTTAAAAAGAAATCCCGACTGCCGTTTGGGTTTTCTGATTGGCCATGGGGAAGTGCTTCCCTCCGCTCAGAACAGGGTCAGCTTGTCGGAAACAGTGGATCGCTGGGGAGTTCCCATCCCTCATATCAGCTGCCGATGGGGAGCGAACGAAACAGCGATGGTGGCTCACATGCACTCGATAATGGCTGAAGCCATTGCCCTAGGGGGAGGGGAGATTCAACCCCTAACCGATCTGGTCAAGATGCCGCTGATCGAACCCATTGTTGGAAACATGGAAGCGATGAAAGCAGGTGCGCCGCCGCCTGGCTATTACGTGCATGAGCTGGGTGGAGCTCCGATGGGCAACGATGAAAACAACAGTGTTGTGGATGCCTGGAATCGCCTCTGGCGCTGTCCGAACGTGTTGGTCGTTGATGGCTCATGTTGGACCACTTCAGCGTGGCAAAGCCCAACCTTGACAATGATGGCAATTACGAGGAGAGCTTGCCTGCAGGCGCTCAAACCTGAGAACGCCTAAAAAGATCGTCGAGATAACGCTCAGTGACGGCTCGATCGGTACAACCGTTTTGAACTAAAAATTGAGCAATGGCAGAACTAAGCAGTCGATATTGATCCCAACAGGGATTTAATCCGATGAAATCTTTCATTCCGCGATAAAGCACTTCGGGGATTTCTGCTTCCATGCTCACCAATGAAATTCCTACTTCACTGTGTGATTCAGCAACGGGCGTATCGCAATGCTCTAGGGGATATCGATCCATGGAGTGGGGGAAATCCTCAAGCGGGGCTCGCCACCTAGAAAGACACATGAAGGGGGTAGCCGTCAAAGCCGAAGGAATCAGGTCAACCAGAGGGAGACGCAGATGAGAATCATTCCAGCCCAGTAGGTCTGGAGATCATGCAGCGCTTCTTTGAAACTCGATACTGGAATCGAGCATGGTGTCAAGTTCGATTTAGGCAAAAACCGAAAAACCACAGCCCCTCAGCAACGACCAAGGATCCAGTGAAAAGTCCGTGGAAAACATGGCAAATTCTGTGGAAAACGCGGGAATCATAAGCTTGATCCTTGATTGATTAGCCTCGCTTATAGCTTCAAGTCTCTTTGGACTTGCATGAGACGAATTCATCAAGAATCTGAGTGAGAGAGGCAGTTGTTCAGGGTTCAGGGCCATCCGTCTTCGAATCCGCACTGCGACCACGAAGGGTGCTGGGACCTAAAGGATGCTCTGCATGCGGGTAGGGGTGATGCCCATGGTCATGGGCATGATCTCCATGCGTGTGAGGCTCATGCCCACCCCCCAGTGGAATGGGTACACCATCGGGCTGACAGGCCCCGGTGCATTCGAGCTCACACAGATCGCAGCCATCGGTCAAACCCTCCACATGGTGATGGTGACTGGCCTGGGCTAGGCCTACCTCAGTTTCAAAACCCAGCACCTGTGCTCTGTATTTACAGAGCGAACAATTCATCGCTGTCTCACCACCCAGCACTTCATCCACCCGCTCTACAAACGTGTCTTGAACCCTTGCGTGGTCTCCGAGATAGGAGGCATGCAGAAATTCAACTTCGGGGTGATCGTTGGCGACCCGTTCACTGTGCTGGCGGATCCTGGTCACAAGAACACCAGAAAACAGGAAATAGGGGAACACGATGATGCGCTTAAAACCAAGGCGCACCACATGCCGCAGCCCTGGCTCCACCAGCGGGAACGTGACGCCGGAATACACGGTTTCGCCCCAGCCGAAGCCAAAACCTTCCACCAACATTCGGGCAACCTTCGCGACGTTGGAATTGGCATCGGGATCCGATGACCCCCGTCCAACAACCACCAACATGGTTTCAGATAAAGGAACCTCTGAATTGGCGTCCAAGGCCTCTTGAATCCGAGCGCCTGCCGCTGCAATCATTAATCGATCAACTCCGAGTTCTCGGCCGTAATCGATCTCCAAACCGGTTTCAGCGCTGTAGGTGTTCAGCACGGACGGGATGTCATTTTTGGCATGGCCTGCCGCAAACAACATGGCTGGAATCGCCAGCACCCGCTCCACCCCTTGCTCTCTTAAGCGATCCAAACCATCCCTAAGGATTGGTTTGGCAAATTCCAAAAACCCGTGTTCAACAGGAATAGGACTCATACGCCGGCGCAGACCGATCGCGAGACGTTCAAATTCCTCAACCGCTAAGCGATTCCTGCTGCCATGGCCACAAATTAAAATCCCATAGGGCGATGGTTGCGACGCTCTCGGATCTGAACTCACTCGGTTCGTTCCACTCCCACGACACTATCCTCGGCGTTGTTGAATTGCGCTTGTTGGTCTTGCCTCGACCATCGGCTTGCTTGGGAGCCACAACGTGACAAAGCACGCTGCGCTTTGGAATCCAATGGCAGACGATTCACACCCAGCGGGTTGGATCTCTGCTGACGCAATCTCTCTCTCCAAGCTGATACGCCAAGGGATCCAGCCAAAGCCCTTGCAGGTTTGCGCAGGGGGCACCAGCAGTCGCTGTGCCGCGGATGGACTTTGGACACTCGATTTAAGAGCGCGCCATCGCCAGCTGATCATCAACGAAGAAGGAGATGAGGTGGAGATTGGGGCCGGGCTCACCATGGCCGAGGTTTTAGAGGGTCTTCAAACCCAGGGACGCTCGATCCCCGTTGGCCTTTCCACCGTTCCAGGCTGTGGCTTTGTCCTGACGGGTGGGATTGGTCCGCTGAGCAGATCACAGGGCCTTGCCATGGATCACATCGTGGGCCTGCGAGGTGTCTGGGGAAATGGCGACATCTTTGACCTTTCAGTGCCGGCCAACCCTGCAAGCGCTGGAACAGCATTTAGCGCTGGATCAGACAATCAGGACGAAACGCAGCAGCAGTGGAAAGGGCTGCTCGGTGCTGCTCCCTTCCTTGCGGTAGTCACTGCGATCCGGCTGCGGACTCAGAGGCTCACACCTTTAGTGATTTGGCGGAGCGTAGGCAGCGTTCAGCAACTTGCTATCGCCGTGGAGGCAGCGGAACAGTGGAAGCACAGCGCCAGCTTGCAATGGGCCTGGAACGAAAGAATTGAGCTGTTCATCGCTTGTAGCGCTGACGACCCTGCCGCGATGACAGCGGTGCAGACGCTGAAAACGCTGCTTGGCCACTGCGCTGAATCGAGCATGACCATCGTGCCCGGCCAACATGCTCAGCCCCCATTTGGAGCCTTAGCGACCTCCACCGCTGCAAAGGGGCGCTTCCACAGCGAAGTCATCAGCAGGCTCGGTCCAGCCTGGGGCCAACGCTTGCCCTCACTGCTTGCAGACCTGAATCAACTCATGAGCGAGCGTCCGCACCCTGGATGCCAAATCAGTGCTCAACAACTTGGTGGGATGAGTTCTCAGGTACCCGTGTCACGCACATCATTCATTCATCGCGATGCGATCTGGAAACCTTGGATCAACGCCGTTTGGAACGCAAATGATCAAGAAGGACGAGAACGTGCACTGGATTGGCTTTTTCACGCCAACACCATCCTTACTGAATCCTGTCCTGGTGTTCACCTCGCGCAGATCCATCCACACCTGTCCTGCCATAAGGCAGAACTCAATGACGCCTTTCAAAACTGGCTTCCAGGCCTCAATCAATTGAAGTCACATCATGATCCCTATGGGTTGCTGCCACCGCTCTGAGATACGGTCCCTGAAAAGAAAGTGGCACTGACGCCCATGGCTTCCTCTCCCGCAATGGGACTTCAGAACTGGTTCAGCAATCCGAGACGGGATGTTCTCTCAGGCCTAGTCGTGGCCTTCGCCATGATTCCAGAAGCGATCGCGTTCTCTGGAATTGCAGGCGTGGATCCAAGGGTTGGATTGTTTGGAGCGTTCTGTCTCTCCATAACGATTGCCTTCGTCGGTGGACGAACGGCGATGATCACCTCTGCCACAGGATCAACGGCCCTGTTGATGACCGGATTGGTTGCGACAGGAAATGCGAGAGGGGAAGGACTGGGGCTGGCCTACTTGATGGCAGCAGGAATTCTCACCGGCGTCTTCCAAATCCTCTGGGGTTACTTGCGACTGGCTTATCAGATGAGGTTCGTTCCTCTAGGTGTCTTAAGCGGGTTTGTAAATGCTCTTGCTTTATTGATCTTTCAGGCTCAACTTCCACAATTGGGAATCAATATTCACTTTGGGGAAGCCGGACATGACCATGTGATGCATGCTCTGACTGGAGGCCAAATGGCCGTGGTTTGGCCACTCGTATTACTTGGCCTTGTCATTATTTATGGTCTACCACGGATCACACGCGCCCTTCCTTCCCAGCTAATAGCCATCATTGTAATTACAGCCATCAGCATGGGGCTAAGTTCAATATTTCCAGATTTAAATATTCCCAAAGTAGAAGATCTTGGCAAACTCCCCAATGGTCTCCCTATGTTCAACATTCCCTTTGGAGACATAAGCAACCAAAGGGTTCCTCTTAATTTAGAGACGTTTGGAATTGTCTTACCAACAGCTTTATCGATATCACTAGTCGGCTTGATGGAAACATTCCTCACTCAAGATATTCTTGACGAGAGAACTGATTCTAATTCAAACAAAAATACTGAAGCGAAAGGCCAGGGAATTGCAAACATCGTGTCTTCCTTGTTTGGAGGAATGGCTGGCTGCGCCTTGGTGGGTCAATCCGTCATGAACATCGATAACGGCGGACGAACACGCCTCTCCACCCTTTCCTCAGGAATCAGCCTCTTAGCGATGATTTTACTGGCCAGTACATGGCTTAAGCAGATCCCAATGGCAGCTCTGGTTGCAGTCATGATTGGAATCGCCGTCAGTACAGCCGACATCGCTGGCTTGCGAAATATTCGAAATATCCCCAAAAGTGACACTGCCGTAATGGTGATGACTTTTGCAGTCACCATGCTCACCACTCCCCACAACCTTGCTCTTGGAGTACTGGCCGGTGTGGCGCTTGCAGGTGTTTTATTCAGCCGCAAAGTTGCAAAAGTCATTCGCGTCGACGCGATCAAAATCAGTGAAGACGAGTGCCGCTATGTGGTCAGTGGACAATTGTTCTTTGTAAGCAAGATTTATTTCCTACAAGGATTTGACGTTCACGATCATCCAGCCAGAATCACTATTGATATGAGTCAGGCACATATTTGGGATCAAAGTGGTGTTGGAGCACTCAACCAACTCATTCGCAAACTCAGACTTGGTGGATCCGTCGTAAACGTTGAAGGATTAAACAAAGAAAGCTTGAATCTCTTTGAAAGGATCGGGAGCCAACCTGAGGGAGGTCATGGTTAATCGTGAATCAGCCTGATGGCTATTCCTTGTTGTAGAGGAGTGCCAAACAAGCGGTCATATCATGCCGCATGCCCTCGAGACGATCGCTGATCTCGACGTCATTCGGATTTAACTCCAAATAGCGAATCGTCACGTCATTACCGATGCTCATAATCAGACATAGGGTCTGCAAATCATTCGTTTCAACAGCCCTCATTCGCGCCCCTTCAAGTATTACTTTTAGAAGAGACATTTTATTATAATAAGCCTGTTGATCAGTCTCTTCCCAAGCAAGAGCTGGGGGGAGCATTCCAAATAAAATTAGAGATGAAAAGAGTGCAGATCCTACAAGTGTTCGCATCATCAAGCTGTTCACGAACACTCGCGAAAGCTAAACCAGTTCTCTGAGTTGACAAGAACGATCCGCCCTGACGAACGAGCTCTGACACACTTGTTCCATACCAGAGACAATCAGATGAGAGTCCGTCTTCTTGCACTGCCACTGGTTTCTTTCCTATTCATTTTGAATGGGTGTGCCACGCTTGGCGAAGGTGGAGCCTCAAGACTCGATCTCATTAAACGGAGAACCGAGCTTCGCTGCGGAGTCAGCGGCAAGATTCCAGGTTTTAGTTTTCTGCAAAGGGATGGATCCTTCGCTGGACTTGATGTGGACATCTGTCGAGCCTTTGCTGCAGCAATTAATGGCAGCCCAGATCAAGTGCAATACAGGTCCCTAACCGCTCCAGAACGTTTCACAGCACTACGTACCGGAGAGATTGATCTCCTATCGCGCAACACCACGTTCAACCTCAGCAGAGATGCCGCGGGAGGCAATGGCGTCAGCTTCGCTCCTGTGGTCTTTCATGACGGACAAGGTCTCTTGGTCAAGCGCAGCAGTGGGATCTCCAATCTCAACAACCTCAAGGGCAAAACCATCTGCGTGGGCTCAGGCACCACGACGGAGCAAAACCTCAACGATGCCTTTCAGGCAAAAGGGATCGACTACAAACCAATTAAGTATCAGGATCTCAATCAAGTCATCGCTGGCTACCTTCAAGGTCGCTGCAGCGCCATGACATCGGATCGCTCTCAGCTCGCCGCGGCCAGATCGGGTTTTAACAATCCAGAGCAACACGTGATTCTCCCTGAAGTCTTGAGCAAAGAGCCCCTTGCTCCACTGTCAGCAGGTGGTGATCAGCGCCTAACGGACGCCATGCGCTGGGTGATCTATGCGTTGATCGCTGCAGAAGAATTAGGCATTACACAAGAAAACATCGGAAACAAGCTGGAGGAAGCCCAACGTCGACCTGAACTCACACAGCTGAGGCGTTTTCTTGGGGTAGATGGTGATTTAGGTCAAAAATTAGGTTTAAACAACGATTTCATTGTCCAAGTGATTCAAGCAGTAGGTAATTACGGTGAAATCTATAATCGACATCTCGGCCCGGAGAGTGCCGTTCCAATTCCAAGGGGCCTCAATAATCTGTACAGCAATGGAGGCGTACTGACCTCACCCCCATTCCAATGAATCGTTCAAAACGATTGTGGTTGCAGGTCATCATCGTGCTGGGGCTCCTCACCGTGATGGGGATTCTGATCAATAACCTTGCGGTCAATCTGATAAGAACAGGCCTAGGCCTCAGTTTTGATTGGCTGTGGCGACCCGCAGGTTTCGCGCTCAGTGAGCACTCCCTTCCTTATCAACCTTCAGACAGCACGGCCTGGGCACTGCTGATGGGATGGCTCAACAGCTTGCGCGTGATCGTTGCAGGAATTGTGTTGGCAACCCTGCTGGGCGTCAGCACCGGTGCTGCGCGCCGCAGCCTGAATCCGTTGTTAAGGCAGCTAGCAGCTCTCTATGTGGGATCCATTCGTCAGATTCCTCTCCTATTGCAGCTTCTGTTCTGGTACTTCGTTGCCTTTCTGGGACTTCCTTCCCAGCCATTCGCACCACTAGGAGCCGTGATCCAGCTGTCCAATCAGGGGATCAGCTTGCTCGGAGTCACGCTCAGTGTTGAGTTTGCAGCGGTCCTTCTCGGACTCAGCGTGTTTACGGGAGCATCCATTGCAGAAGTGGTTCGCGGTGGCCTCGATTCCGTCCCACGCGGCCAGTGGGAAGCCTTCCGCAGTCTGGGCATGACGGAGGGACTTGGATTACGCCGAATCATCCTTCCCCAGGCCCTCCCAGCAATTTTGCCTGCACTCAGCAGTCAATATTTGAATCTTGCCAAAAACAGCACGCTGGCGATTGCGGTGGGCTACGCCGATCTTTACGCGGTGAGTGACACAACCATCACCCAAACAGGACGAGCAATTGAAGGATTTTTGCTGCTTTTGCTGAGCTTTTTACTGCTGAACTTGCTTATCAATGGAGGGATGCAGCTGCTGAACCGAGCTGTTTTAAAAAACCAGAACCATCATTAAGCTGAAAAGGTATGCTCTGCATTCATGAATAGTCGCCGTATCGCTGCAGTCTTTTTAATTGTGGCCTCTATTGCAGCCATTTTGCTGCCTTTTGCATCAGCGACCCTTCTCACCATTGGCTTAGGGGGGATTGTGTTCGTAGCTGGGATCAATCAACTGCTTCGGATTGGAGATATTCCAAACAATCAAGGGAAACTCTTTAAAGGCTTGTCAGGCCTGCTTTACATCGTTGGTGCTGTCTTCATTCTGATCGACCCCATCGACAGTGAAATCAGCCTCACCCTGTTTGCAGGCGTCCTCTTGCTTGTAGAAGGCTTGATGGAATTAGCAACAGGAGCCAGTTCCCATGCACCAGCTAGCGGTCTTGTGGTGGTTGATGGAATCGTGACTGCCATCCTCGGATTGCTATTGGTGATCGAATGGCCTTCTGACAGCCTTTGGGCTTTGGGGACCATCTTTGGAGTGTCTCTTTTCCTATCCGCCTTGAACTTGCTCAAGCCCACGGATGCTCCACCAGCCGCCAGCTAATGGCGAGCCAGTTCAAACCTCGGCGACAGCGCTATCAGCGTTGGCGGCAAAAACCGATTGAGGCCGCATTCAGCGTTCTCATGCTCGGGTTGATTCTTTGGGCTCTCTGGTCAACGGGATCCTGGCTGATCACTGGGGCTGATTGGCGTGTGGTCAGCCACAACCTTCCGCTTTATGCCTTTGGCAGCTATCCCGCTGATCAACGCTGGAGGCCTTTGGTTTGGATGGCCGCTCTCCTGCTGCTAACGATCACCACGCTGGGCAGTGATTACTTGCCTCAACGTCTGAAACGCCTCCAACCTTTGCTTCCCTGGGCATGGATCCTGATGGTGCCTACAGGAGTTGTTCTGCTTGCTGGAGCCGCCAACCTCCAAGCCGTGCCCTCTCGCGCCTGGGGAGGGCTCACCCTCACCTTGCTGCTGACCACAGCGAGTGGTTTTTTAGCCCTGCCCATGGGGGTAGGGCTTGCGATCGGCAGAACGTCCAATTTGGGTTTGGTGGCGATGCTTTGCCGCATTTACATCGACCTCATGCGTGCCGTTCCTCTCATTGCGGTTCTTTTCTTCGGGCAGTTGCTCCTCCCGCTCTTCCTTCCGGTTGAGATCGAAATCAACAGAGTGTTGAGAGCTGTCATGGCTTTTGCACTATTTGCAGCGGCTTATGTGGCAGAGGATGTGCGCGGAGGACTGCAATCCATCCCACCCACACAAGCGGAGGCGGCCGCGGCCCTCGGCCTCAATGCGTCTCTCACCATGAGACTGATCATTCTTCCTCAAGCCTTGAGAATTGCTGTTCCGGCCCTGACCAACCAAGCGATTGGATTACTGCAAAACACAAGCTTGATGGCCATTCTCGGATTAATAGAACTGCTAGGAATCAGCCGAAGCTTGCTCGCAAACCCTGAATACATCGGCCGACATCTGGAGGTTTATGTATGGCTCGCAGGTGTGTATTGGTTGCTCTGTTCAGGGATGGCCCTCTTAGCGAAGCGAATTGAACGTCAAGGCCACTTATCCACTAGCTCCTAAGACCGTTCGTACCGCCACAAAACCTATGTCCATCGCCATTCACGCGCAGTCCGTTAGTAAGTCCTATTCCGACGATCATCGTGCTCTTGATGAGGTGAATCTCAGTGTCAACCTTGGCGAAGTTCTTGTTGTCATGGGGCCCTCTGGTTCAGGGAAAAGCACCTTGATCCGCACCTTCAATGGCTTGGAGAACATTGATGAAGGTCAATTAGAAATCGTAGGGATTCAGCTGGATTCCAACCATGACGAACGACAGATCAAACGAATACGGCGCAGGGTTGGAATGGTCTTTCAACAGTTCAATTTGTTTCCCCACCTCTCCATCCTCGACAACATCACGCTGGCACCAATCCGCGTCAAAAAAACAAAGAAAAAAGAGGCGGAGCTGAGGGCGCTCTCGCTCCTGAGCCAAATGGGGATCGCTGATCAGGCCATGAAACGGCCTGCCCAGCTCAGTGGGGGGCAGCAACAACGCGTCGCCATCGCCAGAGCCTTGGCGATGGATCCAGAGGTGATGCTGTTCGACGAGCCAACCAGTGCTCTCGATCCAGAACGCGTCAAGGAAGTTCTCGATGCCATGCGCACGCTGGCCTCAGCAGGAATGACCATGGTGGTCGTTACGCATGAACTGGGATTTGCCCGTGAAGTCGCTGACCGGGTGCTGTTTATGGACGCTGGGAAAGTAGTTGAACTTTCAGACGCAAAGACATTTTTCAGCCATGCCAAAGAAGAGCGCAGCAGGCGCTTCCTCAATCAAATGACTAACTGACAACTGCCATCCAACTGATGCAGGGCCCGTTCAGCAGCTATGAGCTCCCTTTCGGTTTGCTGCCAGCTTTCATTGCCAACGGGAAGGCTATGAATTTGCTCAGCCAACCGCTCCTGCAAGCGCTCACGTTGAGCTTGCAAGGTTTCACTGAGCTGAACCACTCTCTGGGGGATGGAACAGAAAGGAGCCGAAACAGCCACTGAGCACCTGTCGTGGGACAGCTGAAACTTTGGCACATCGTTGTGCGTGTTCCTAGTATTTACTCAGATCTGGCAGCTACCGCGATTCTTCGCCTCCTGGTTGAACTCATTCCAGGCCTTCTTGTTGGATATCTGCTCGGACGATTCAAACCAAGTTGGGTCAAGCCGTTAGCGACGCCACTCGTGCGCTACGGCGTCCCCATCAGCCTGATGGGCTTGCTGTTGAAAGGTGGATTGAACAGCTCCCTGATCAGCACGGCCGCCGTGGCCGCGGCCGCCATCATGGGCATGCTGATGGTGCTCAGACGCTGGCGCCGAGGGGACGATCCGCTGCTCTCGCCCACGCTGCAACTGGGCTGTTGCGTTGGTAACACTGCCTATTTCGGGATTCCGGTCGCGCTGGCCTTGCTTCCACCAGAAGCTTTATCAGTCAGTATCGGCTACGACTTCGGCGCAACGCTCCTGGCATGGGGGCTAGGACCGATCTGGCTTGCAGGATCAAGTCCGGAGGCTGATCCGCAACGTTGGCGTGTATTGATCAACCACCTCAGTTCCAGTCCTGCCTCACGAGGACTCCTGGGCGCCTTGGTTGTGTTGGCAACACCATGGCAAGCCACGATTACGGCCGCACTGTGGATGCCTTCAAGGGTTGTGATCGTGCTGGCCTTAATCGTTGTGGGCATGCGACTTGCAGGCCTTTCAGACGCGAAATCAACAACACCGCAGGCAGAAGCAGCAACCCAGAGCGCTCAGCGCAAAACGTTGAATGCTGCTCTGGGGTGCAAACTTCTGCTGTTTCCTGCATTCGTATTGGGACTCAGCCTGATCCTTCCCATCAGCGTTTTCGCGCGTCAGGCCCTTGTCCTACAAGCTGCAGCCCCCACTGCCATTTCCGTGCTCTTAATGGCAGAAACCGAGCAGGCAGACAGCACTGCAGCAGCACAGCTCATTTGGCGCAGCACCCTCATGGCACTGATCACGGTGCCAATTTGGGCTGTGCTGCTGAAGACATTGGGAGAAAGACTCGGAACGTGAGGTTCAACCTTGGCGTGCGTACCCTCTTGCGAACCGGAAGGGCGTGCATCCACAACCGTTGGCAATCAGGTTCCATCACCAGCAAATCCCCATCTGCAAGGGCTAGTTCCTCTCGGCTCTGGCTCTGGCGATGACGAAACTGCAACGCCCTGGTGGCACCAAAAGAAAGGGATGCGATCGGACATCTGGCATCAATCTCCGGTTCGTCATCGGCATGCCAGCCCATGCGGTCATCTCCATCCCGATAGAGATTGAACAAACAACCATTGAATTGGGCAGAACAACTCTCATTCACCTGCTCCAGCAAAGGCGTAAACCAGTCGGGCCAGCCCTGACCGCGATGAATCACACCGCTATAGCGGTATGACACCGAAGCATCTGCGAGAAAAGCAGTCATTCTCGGCACACGGTGGAGCTTGCCGTACACCCGAACTTGGGGTTGCTCCCAGACAATCTGTTCCTGACATCGATCAAACCAGTAAGCCGAAGCTTGCGGTTCAATCCAGCCAACGCGATGGTTCCAGCTCATCGATCGTGGGTCTTGCCTGAAACAAACCAGTAACGAGCCATAACAGAGACGAAAACTTCGCGGCAACACCCCATACATTCTTCCCATGGCAGCTCGCATCACGGAATCGGAATTTCTCAAACGAGCGCGTAAGCGCTTTGGTGATCACTTCGATTACTCAGAGATTAAATACCGCAGCTACAAGAGCCCGGTCAAAATTCGTTGCAACAAGCATCCGGTCCAACTGATCAGCATCACGCCTGAAAAGCATCTCCAAACCACAGGAGGCTGTCGGCACTGCCTTAGAGAGAGAAGGATTGCCGCCTTGGAGCGGGAACTCAATCGCGAAGCAGCTCAACGGCCAATTGAAACAACAACGCAAAAGGAGAAACTCTCCCCCTTACGACTGAAGAGTAACGCTGATCGCTGAGATCGCAGGTACAGCAAGGGATCTACTCTTGTCAACAGCTATAAAAGTACTAACCTTTTACATGCAGCTAGTATGAGGCCAATAACCGTTAGTCACGTTAGTACCCACCTAATCCACGAGAGAACAACCAATGCCATCCAGCCTTGATCGAGTTCAGACACTTCTCCAACCAGAGGAGTACGCAATGGTCAGAACCCTGGCCAAACACAACAAGAGGGCCATGTCAGCTATGGCTGCTGAGCTAGTAGAGACAGCACTCAAGCTTCCTAAGTACAGAGCCCAGCTCGATGATGCTGAGGTTCAGGTCCCAGTAAGAGAGGACACCAGGGATTACATCCCAAGGACTCAGGTAAGAGCAGAGAAGAAGGAGAGGGAAGTCCCTCCTTATATAGACCTCATTCCAGAGAAGGAGAGAGAGGTGGTCATCGGAGCAGGGCTAGACAGCCTCACACCCGAAAGGATCACCGAACTCAAGGATCTGCTCTCCTTATTAGAGAAGGTCAAGAGCTGAGGGACTTGGCATAGGCGACGGCCTTGTAAGACCTAAGACCATCAAGCTTGACTATTAGATGAAGCCATTAACAAAGGAGGAGGAGCGGAGGCTATGGAGCAACTTCCAACAGACAGCCATCCAGCCCACCTCAAAGCAACAGATAGATAAGAGGGCATTAGCAGCCCATAGAAGTGAATCGAATCCAAAGGTCACCAATAAGAACAGGAACCCAAGGGGTACCAAGTTCACGACCTATAGACAGTCACCTGCTGTGAGCAGTGAGTCCTATGTCACCCCGCATCCAAAGCAGGGGATCAATGGAGTCAAGGTTCATGACATGGCATGGGATAGGACCATCAACCAAAGGAAAGGGGGAACACCCTTCCAAGTTCCTAACAACCTCAACCCACAGCAAAGGGGGTTAGCTCAGCAACGGATGAATGCCTCAGTAGGTGGAGCTCTTGATCAAGTAAAGATCGGAGACCATGTGACTGGTGAGTTCTTCACGGGAGATGGGCAGCAAGGCAGGAGGAGCACCTTCTTCGACAGGGCAACCAATGGTGTCTTGGCTAACAACGGGAAGGGAGGCTTCGATGCGAAGAGGGTTGGACCTACCACCTGGCAACGATCAGATGGGGTGAAGATCCAGTTCGATCCGAAGGCAGCACTTAGAGGGTTAGGTGGCCAAGCAGTCCGACAAACAGTTGGAGCTGTGGGTGGTCCCTATGGCAAAGCCCTTCAAGGACTGATGACCCTCGACAACCTCATAGCTGGCATTACTGGCAAGGGAGGAATGGAGAGATGGAATGATCTGGTCAAGGCAACACAGGACATCAGACCAGTGAAGCCAACGAGTGGACTGATGAAGTTCTAAGTATTTCTACTCATCTTCTGTTAATTGGGTACTAACCAGTTGACAGGTAGGTAATCAGGGGGCATACTTAATTCATCGGAAGCAAGGGCGGACAAACAACCGCCCCTCTACTACCGAAGACCTCTCCACCACGAGAGTTCAAAGCCACCGACGCGAAGTCTGGTTCAGCTTTAACTTTCCAGGAGGGGTTGACAAGGTACTAACCAGTTGGTACCATATCTACATCGGACAAAACAAGCCAGCCCAAAGGCTTCATAAAAGCGGCACCGCTCCTGGCCCATCAATCAGGAGCTCCGCCTCCCCCGGGGCGTGTGAAATGAGCGGGATGACTGATCCACATGACGGATCACCTTTTCGGGGGTGGCTTTGGTAACGGGTTGCGGTTTGGCATCGACAACCAGCGGGTTCGATTCCCGTCACCTCCATTGAGCTAGTCCCTCTTTAAAAGGACCGCTATCCAATCGCTAAATGAACAATGTCAACCTGGCAACCTGCACCTGGGGCAACCCTAAGGTGTAATCCTGCATCAATGCAGGGTAAAAAAGGTAAGGCAAAAATGCCTCGGCCTCTGATGATCCTGGGTCAAACACCTGAGGGTCTATGGCTGGCAATACCTACATCTACATCCTGGGCATGTCTGGACTGGCAAAAGCCAATCCAAAATGAGGGTGACTGGGGTATAAAAGGGGGCTGGGACTTCCGATATAAATCGGACTCCTACTGGGCTCCTAATGAATACCTGCTGCTAACAACTGAGGAGATCCTGGACCTGGCAGATACATATGGAAAGCTGAACTATGCGCCGGAACATATCTGGCTGCATGGTATGGCGGAATATAAAACTGCATGGGAGAAGGATCTC
This sequence comes from Synechococcus sp. PROS-9-1, assembly GCF_014279775.1. NCBI lineage: Bacteria > Bacillati > Cyanobacteriota > Cyanophyceae > Synechococcales > Synechococcaceae > Synechococcus > Synechococcus sp. PROS-9-1. Next base: position 931,453 of record NZ_CP047961.1, on the reverse strand, counting down.
CTGGGTGATCAGTTCTTTGATGGTGCAACACACCTGAAAAAGTACTAATCAACCTGAGCTAGCCCCTCTTAAAAAGGGCCTTTTCTGGGACAGCACTTGGTAGGCAGCTTTCGTAATTCCGCATGACGGCCACGAGAGTTGAGAGGGTTCGATTCCCTCCTGCTCCACTTGGCTTCCCGATGAGCCTTAATAAATCATCGAGGGCTTGACCTCCCGCAGATCCAATGAGTCAGGGCAGCTGCGAGCCTACATATAAGAGCAGCGGGTTTTCGCTAGTCCGTCTCATCCCATATAAAAGACGGCGTGTTTCGGGATCACTAACCCGCGGGAATGTGGACGCCTGCAAAAAGATCCACAACTATTCGTCCTGAGTAAGACGTTAAAAGACTTCGCCTACCAGTGATCGATGAGCTGGGCGGACTTTGGCAATGCTGTCATGTTCAGGATGGGCGTTAAACGAATCCTGATAACGATGCCTCCAGCCGTGACCCGAGAGGGTGAGCGGATTGACTTGGGGGCTGAAGAGGTTGCCACGGATGACGATGTAACCGTGAGGGCTTCGGCCACAAATCGTCTAGCGCCTGGGAGGCGGCTGCTGCTATCCCGAGGAAAGAATTACCTGGAATAGACCGGGCTCCTTAATCGGAGAGACGCAGTGTTCGGCAATCGGGCCGTGAACAATACCGAGGCAGGGTGAACCATCGTCCCCTGCCAATACATCCACCTACGGAGCACCGCATCATGTCTAAGAAAAAGTTAATCGGTGATACAGGGTTGTTCTACGATAAGGGAACAACATCTATGTGCGCAATCGGTACTAAGGAGACTGCAACCTTAATCTTGGGTAACGAGTTCTGGGCAAAAGGTGACGGAGCATCTTTGTATAAGTTGTCTACGGATGGCTGTGGTACAGAGATCGAGATGCCTATTCAAGCAGCAAAAGACTTGTTTCACTTGTTAGGAGCAATGTTGGAAATGGACTGATCAACTTGGACCTGGGTATGTCCTTAAAAGACCTATCAACATCGCATCTATCTAATGAATACGAAGATCACGATCACGCAGGAAAGTCTGCGGGCAATGCATAACAGCATCAGCTATGCGGCAGAAATGCTGAGAGCTAATGACATGGGAACGTATGCAGACGACTATCTGAAGGAGGAGCTGGACCTCGCGCATAGAGCATGCGCATACATGGGACAGAGCCTCTATGAGGCATGGTCGGAACTGCCTGATGGGTCACCGCTAAAGGAGATCTATCGGGATGAGATGTGGCATCCGGAGACGGAGCTGCCTAACTGAATACATGGGCCTGGGCATGCCCTGAAACTGCCTATTCCACCGCATCTAACATCATGTTTAAGCACAAGCTTGAGCCTTCAGGTCCACATCATCCGGACTGGAAGTACGAGGATCCGCATAAGTGCAAAGGGCAGGATACATACGGCTTGTTCCTATACAAGATCGGTCCTGACTGGGCATTCAATATGTGGAAGCACGGCAAGATCGACGAGCTGCTTACCTGCGGCACGGAGAAGGCGCTGGACTTCTGGTATCAGAAGCTGAGTAAGGAGGACGCGAACTATCAATCAGAGATGTACGCGACGATTAGTACAAAGCCGATGGAGGATCCGACTTGCATACTGGAGCTAACTGGTGAGCATCCGGATAAACAGAATAGCCACAACTACTGGGAGCCGATCAGCGGTGAACAGTGCTGGCTCTGTGAGTACGGAACGCAGATGGGGCTTGGAGGGGCAGAGAAGCTTTACCTAAAGCTGACGCTGTCGAATCCTGGCTAGACATACCGGTGGGTACTAACCTATTATTAGGTGGTACTCGCCATCACTACCCGGCGGCGCTCCTGCCGCCAAAAACTACGGAGAATCCGATGTTCGAGAAAGGCAAAGCAATCAAGAAACAGCGACAGCTTGAAGCGTCTGCATGGATGGAAGTCCATAGAAAGCAGATCGGCATTCCTACAGAGATCGAGGGTGTGTCCGTGATTGGACAGCTGCATCATCCGATCCTTAGTGATGGCTGGGACAGCCTGCCTTGGCGAGCAAGTGGATCGATGATCCGATCAAAGCAAAACAGCAAAGGGCTGTGGAGCAATGGCGGGAAAGATCATGCGAAGTCAGAGAGGAGCATTCATACCTTCAAAAACAGGAAGGCGATGGATGCATGTCTGAAGGCAAGAAAGCTGAGGGCAGAGAAGGCAGTCGTTGTAGGCAAGCGTCGTCAAAAAGATGGCGGGTTGCTGGCAACAATTCAGCCTGGATCGATCCGACTTCAGACAGTTCCGGACAGCTTCAAGCAGGTTGCAAAACGATCTGGCTACATCCTTGGCTTCACGCCTGAGGAGTGGCGAGTCGGTCAGTCTGCAAGGAGACAGGCGCTGGGTGAAGTAAGTCGAGGAGGGCTGAAGGCAAAGACTGTGGTGCTGGGTATGCCGGTTCCTAAGAATCTTCTGATTAATAAAGAAGAGCTGTGGTCTGAGCGTCAGTCATACAGGGGCAGGATTTGTCATCTAGCGGATCTGTTTACAGAGGATCAGTTAGACGGCATGAATCCTGAAGAGATGGTTCCTGATACGAAGCGGGTCGAACTGGTTGCGTATTCGGAGCTTCTTGCATATCTGATTGCAGGTGGTCTGACGCCTAAGGAAACGGAAGCGTTGGAACTGAATGCAGCAGGCATGGGTCAGCTGGGGAGGTCAGGCAGAGAGAACTTGCATCGAGCAAGGAGAAGGGCGAGGGCAATCATGGCGGGTCCGATAACGATCAAGTCATGGGATCTGAAGCCTGTGGATTGGCTGCATGCGGAAGGGATCTGGACGACGGTGTGACAGTTCTTGCAACTGGCATACGCCGTTTTTGGCCTGTTTCTGCCGTAAGTAGTGAGAGGGGTATCCGGTTAATCACCGGGTACCAACCCGGCCCGAAGAGGGCCACTAAACATCTGGAGAATCAAATGTCTTACGAACAAGAGTCGAGCCTGTACATCGACATCGATGCATGCGACTTGGCAGAGGAGCTACAGCCTGAAGGGATCTTCCTTTATGGGCCTATGGCATCCGGCATGCGTCCTTTGGACTACGAGCCGAATACAGACGATTACGAATACATGCAGTCAATCCTTTACTGATTGCTTTGGGGGAGGGAACTAACCTCCTCCTAACCAGGCCCTAACTAGAGGGCCATAAACATCTGGAGATTCAAATGACTACAGCAACAGCAGACATGAGCGTCATCATTCAGAACAAGGGCTGGCAAGTGGTCCTAGTTAGAGAGCATCAGCGAGCATTGCCTGGAGAGGCGGGGTCGGATTACAAGCCGATCAACGTCTGCGAGCATCTTCGTGAGATCTGGTCTGATGGTCATGAGAAGCGGATCAAGGTCGGCTACAAGTGGAAATCAGGTGAGATGTCTGGAGATCTGATCGAGGCAATGAATGAGGTCTTGAAGATCAGGACGCAGGAGCTACCGCCTAAGACTTGGCAGTGGACCTTGCGAGCAGCAACTTATGTGCTGGAGCATGGAATGCGGTATGACAGGCGTAACAAGGTCTGGCATAGAGGCAGCTTCTGCTGGGCATATGACGTTGATCGCTGTATGAACATGATCGACAAGCGAGTACTTAAGAAGCAGGAGGCAGCAGCATGAGGTTCTTATTCAGATCTTTCTGGCGTCTGCTTTACAGGAATCCTGAGTATCTAAAGTATTCAGGGAAATGGGACTGTCGCATCATCAACGGAATGCCGAGACGAGTCAGGTGGTATGACCTGGGTCACTGGGTCAAAGCATTCAGGGATGAGTGGTTCATGTACTGCCATCCGGAGTTAGGTGATGAGGGATGAGGTAAAGGTTGCGCGTAAGCAATACGAGCTTGCGCGTCGAAATAAGAAGGTCGTTCCTGCACCGGTATGTAGTCGGTGTGGGATGACGTTGGAGGAACATCAGGCGCTTGGCCTGGCAAACCTTCAGCTACATCATGTGACCGCATTGAGGGATGGAGGACATCCGACAGATCCATCGAATCTGATAACGCTTTGCAAGTTCTGCCACGACTGGTGGCATAAGTACTGCGAGCCATTCGGAAGAGATTGGTCTGAGTTCATGCGAGACGAGCCTATTCATCAACAATTCTGGGAGGACTGGAAACGTGGAAGAGGAAAAGAAATCCTGGGAAGATGAAACCTGGGATGCGTTAAAGGAGGCATTCGAGCCTCCTGAACAGAAGCCGATCTTCAAGGGTTCAATGATCTACCGCTCTAAGGAGTGGTTCATCAAGAACGGCCTGAAGTGGCCTGATTGATTGAGAGCCCGTATGTGGGCCTTGTACGCATACACCTTCATCCAGGACAGCGGTTCGATTCCGCTCACCTCCATTTACGGGGGTGTCCTGGCTTTCGACTGGGTGATGGTTCTTCTGGTTAAACGCCAACAACATCAAACGTACAGAGCGCACCTTGGCTATCGCAGCCTGAGGTCCGTGACTGACATCGGGGCTTCTTCGGAAGCCTCTTTTTTATGCATTTCTATCTGAACCTATGACAACTACAGCACCTCAAGCACTTACAAAACTGATCAATCACGTTGAAGGAGTGACCGAGTCCCTGGAGAGGGATGAGTATGCGGTAAAGCTGAGGGATGTAGTGACTTCCTTTTGTGAGGACTATCCAGAAGTAAGTAAGAAGTACGGAAGCCTTGACGACTGGGAAGTAAGTCTCTGCTCGGCAATGCTTGCAGGAGCAATCTACAGCGAACTAGGGAAGACTAAGAATCCACTTAAGAACTTTAGGGCTTTAGATGCTGGGATGAATGTTCTCACTCAGAACATCCTCATCCTGTCTGAGCAAGACATTGAGCTAGCTATCAATCTAGGCAAGCTGACTGAGTCACTATCACAGACATACATTCAGATCTGCCTACTTCAAGTGGCCACGCTGCAAAGCAAAAAGGCCGCCACGAAGCTCTTCAAGTTCATGACAGATGGAAGCTCAGAAAGGGTGGGAGCCCTACTACAAGAAGCACAAGGATTCAAAAACTAATGATCTTAAACAATTTCAAATGCGGTGAGTGTGACAAGACTCACTATCACATCTCTGTACCAACTGAAGAGTGCTACGTGACTCGCCAAGAGGTGGTCATCGAACTCGACAGAGAAGGTCTGGAACACCTAATGGAAAACATCCAGCGACAACTACTACTAACCCCAGCAAACTTATGAGCCCCCAAGACATGATGAAAGCCGAAGCAACCGAATCACGCCAAGCAGCAATCAACGTGCTTCAAATGATCAAGCATAAGGAATATATGAGGAAGGTAAGGAATGAAGCTCTTCGCTCTCAATACATCAATCCACGGGAGATCACAGGATGAAGTACGAGAACATCTCAGCCCAGGAATACATCGTCTGGATAGTTCACACCATGACGGCAATGGATGACGGGCCTGAGTTTGATCAGCTACAGGAACACTTCAACAAAATCTGTGAACAACTAGATCACCTCCGCAACTGCTACGAACTTCCTTCCTATGAAACTGATCGACGCAATCAACCTGGCAGCTGAAACACGCCCCACCTGGAGAACACCTAAAGGGGTATGGATAGCCCCAGCTAACTCACTTCGAGATCATGTGATTCGCCTCTTCGGTGGTAACAAGCAGATCAAGAAGATCACTAAAGGAGACCTAGCAGCAGCACGGACAAAGCTCCTGCTTGAGAAGTACAAGCCTGCAACGATCAATAGGATCCTTTCCTTCATGAACTCTGTGTTTACAGAGATGCTGGATCTGGAGATTATTGATAAGCACCCGAAGCTGAAGAAGCTACAGGAGAACAATCAACGAAAGGGGTTCTTCACACAGGAGGACATCGATCAGATGGTTCATGCCGCTAAGGACATCTTTCAGTACAACGAGCTAGCTGACGCTATTCTCTTCTCCCTCTATACAGGCTGCCGCAGAGCCAACCTGCTGGGCCTGGAAGTAAGGGATATAGATCTGATCAATGACACCATTGAGTTCAGAGATACAAAGAACGGGGAGAACTACAGCACTGACATTCACCCGAACCTGAGAGACATCCTGGTTACTAGGTGTGATGGCGAAGGTCCTAACTACAAGATCTTTGACTTCACTAATGGCGATCAGCTGCTGAGGCAATTCAAGAAAGTCCGTGACTATCTAGAGATGGACAAAAAGCTTGTCTATCACTCTCTGAGGCATACCACTGGAACCTGGCTCGCTGAGCGTGGTGTCCCTGTGCAGAACATTGCCAAGGTCCTAGGTCACAAAACCCTGGAGATGTCTATGCGTTATACGCATCTCTCCGACAAAGCCCGTAAATCCGCAATCGACTCATTATGACTTTTTCAATCAAGGCTCATGGCGTGACTATCCCTATGGAGGGAATCACTCAGGCAGAGTGGAATCGCTTCCAACAACATCTTGCAGTACCAGCTGATTCTGACGGAAAGAAGATGTTCCCACTGGGGATGATGAGCATGATTCAAAGACTTGCCCCGATCTTCTGTATGACGATGGAGGAGTGGGAAGCAACACCAGGGAGCCCCAATTTCGTACCGCCTGAAGAGACCAAGAGGCGTCTAATTGATCGCTATCAGAAGACTCAATATGGTGATCAGAAGTTGATCATGAAAGCCTATAAGGCATGGCTCCAGGAGTCACCAATGGCCAAAAAAGATAAGAAGGTACGTATGGACCTACTTAGAGCACTGAGGGAATACAACAAGTTCTCACCCTGCATACAGGTGACACAGCGACTGGAACAGGAGGAGGGGTTGCCTGGTTATGAGCAACTTTATCGAGACCGACGAATTGTCGATTTCCTAGTCACAGAACTCGGGTATGGGGTTCATGAAGGGACAGCAATCTGGGCTGACTGGGAAGACTATTTCTACGACCTCATTAACGCCTGAAGCTATGAACTACAAGAAGTGGAAGCTACAGCACCTGCTGGAGTACTTGCAGGATCTACAAGACACGAGAGCAAGCCAACATACGGCGCTCTTGGAGTTCAGATATGGGGACTACTACAACCCAGAGCCTGAACATCTGAAGTGGGCCATGAGCTACACCCGTCAGCACATTGGCCAGGACATCAACGATCTTATGTGTGAGATCGAAAGACGGGAACCAGGAACCTTTACTACATACGCAAAATGACTCTTTCCACAATTGTTTCCCTTGATGATGAGCTGAAGCCAGTACAGGTTGACAACTCCGCCATTGACGTATCGGAAGTGGAGGAGAGTAAGCAGGCTGCTGTTTTATCTGCTGCAACTGAATACCTACGGATTGAGACAGTTGCTGATCGAACTATTGAGCGTGTTGTCCGTGAGGTCCGCCGACAGGAGTGGATTGCTAAGGGTGCTGAGATTCGCAAGATCCGAGCTGAAATAGGCCCAGACACTAAGTGCTTGAAACTATGGCATTCGTTGAATATGTGGGACCCTGCGATGGAGGCTAATGGTCTCAAAAGAGTTGAGGGGATGAGCAACTACTCAAACATCATGAGGATGGCCGTAAACGAGGCTTATCTGATGGGCATGCAGCTAGATGATGAGTTTGCTCTGCGGATGCCACATCAGGTTATTCAGTTAGCACGAACAAAGCTACCTGAAGATCTAGCCGAGTTTGTACTATGCGAGGCTCAGGATCAAGACGAGCCACCCACCTGCAAAGAGATAGAAGAACTGGCAACCCAGCCGACGGTAAAACTCAGTAAGGCCGAGGAGGTCCTCGCGAAGTTTGCTGCAAAGAAAGAAGAAGCAAGCAAAGAATGGGAGGAAGTTAGGGGCAATGCATCAAACCCTGGCTATCAGCGTGTAAGAGAATCCCTCGAAAGAGCTGAGCGTCTATTGAAGGATCAGTCCACAAAAGTGGCTGAACTAGAGGCTGAGATTGAGAAGGAAAAGCTCAACACTGCTGAAGAAGCAGAAGAGAAAGCCCGAGTCGAGAAAGAGCTACAGAAGCTCAAGTTCGATGATGCCGCTGCCCGTGCTGAACGTGTGAAGAGAGTTAGTAGCACTCTTACCTTATCCGTCCCTCAAACCCTTGCCGATGTCCAAAAGTTCTTCGCAGAAAGGAATGACTACCCAGAAGAAGTCCAAAAGCATCTCCTCCAGCAATGTACCCTCCTCGCCAACTACATCGGAGACCAGCTCTAGGAAGGGGAAGCACAAAGAGGAGCTAGTTCAGTGTTCTTGTGGTGTGTACTTCATAGGCAAGTCATACCGCAAAACTGATGACTGTGAGCGATGCAGAGACAAGCTCAAGCACCACGGTGTTAATGAACTTCTCTATGGAACATTTCAGAGTCACTTCAACAAACTGTGGCCCTCCTTCGAGGAGTTCTACAGAGAGGTGGGTCCAGCCCCTGGGCCTCAATACTTCCTATCCGGGCTGATACCTGGCAGTGCTGTTTCGCCTGGGAATGCTCGCTGGCTTGAAAGAGAGAACGCCCTACCTGATCTCCACTTCTGGACCACCACTGATTACCAAGAACTTATGAAAAACGCTGGCATCACCAAGCTGGCCAAGGCTGCATTCCACGCTTACCACCACGCTCCTAATTCAATGGTGTCACTCCTGACACACATGGAGCAAGATCATCTAGAGCTACAGCGTGAGAACCTGACAGATTGGCAACTTGAACTTGAAACGATGGCCCATAAGGTGGCCGTCCAAAAGAACAGAGAATCAGACCGTAAAGCTGTAGATGATGGCAGAGGAAGCCAGTCATCAATTGGCAGAGAGTTCAGAAACAAGCTTGTACCTCTCTTAGCTATTCGTCTAGAGGAACATCACAAGAGCGCTCTGGCTGGACGTAGCGGGAGGCATCACGGCTTCATAGCTGAGTTCCTTTCCAAGCTGGATTATCTGACCATTGCTCACATCACCATCACAACAGTCTTTGACTGCATTGGACGTGGCAACCGGGTCAAGTCAACACTCTCTGAGCTGTTTGACCAGATCGGTGAGCGCCTAGATCACCAGGCATTCCTGGACTATGTGAAAGAGAACGATCCTCAAGCCTTCAGCAAGATTGATCGGTACGTCCTACAGAACACAGTTAAGGGTTACGAGTACAAGATCGGTGAATCCAAGGTGATGGCCGAGGGCCTCTCCTACTACTTCATGGGTGTGAAGGAGAGAGCAAAGCTTGGTGACTGGTGCTTCGGTAACTTCCAATCTCTGACCCTATGGTTTGAGACCTACAAGGTCCTGGAGAAGGTTGGTAAGACAACCCATGCGACCTACTTTCTATCCCTTTCCCACGAGGGTTTGAAGCACAGGGATCTGATTCAAGCAGCACAGGATGACCGAGCCTATGAGGCCTGGCCGATGGTGTGTCCTCCACTGGATTGGGAGTTCAATGATGAGGGGAAGCCAGAGAAGCGAGGAGGTTATCTAACCCTTCACCCTGGTAAGTATTCCACCGTCATCAGACAGAACAAGGGATCAGTTCCCTCAGAGACTGCCCTAGGCGCTCTGCACAACATGCAGAACCAGCCCTTCCGAGTGAATACCTTCATCTATGGAACGATGAAAGGTTTGCTAAGTGGAAGTCACGAGATAGGTAAGTTCAGCACCTATGAGCGTGATAGCTGGGATGATCTCCACAGACCTCTGATTGATCAGAAGGATCTAGAGGACAAGTGGGATGAGAACAGACACGAGAAGCCTGCCTACAAGAAGGCCATGAAAACACTCAGGGCTTGGCATGAAGCTAGAGAAGTAGCAGACAAGGAGAGAGTTACACCTTTCCGAGTCATGATGATGGCCGCAAGGTTCCTAAATGTAGAGAGGTTCTATCTGCCTACTTACTACGATTCTCGCCTGAGGATCTATTACATGGTGGATACTCTCAACCCTCAGGGCAGCGACTATCAGAAGGCTCTTCTCCAGTTTGCAGATGGCAATCCTGTAACTAAGGAGAACATCATCAAGGTTCAGAAGGATCTACTGATCACAATGGCTAATGCTGCTGCGGTGGAAACACCAGCCGGTAAGTCCGACAAGCTGAGCATGGAAGGTCGGATGTCCTGGGCCCTTAAAAGAGCCGTTGGCTTCATCGAAAAGGATGAAGAAGGCAATGTGATTGAGATCATCGAAAGCCTTGAAGACGAGGCGGAGGATCCAGTATCTAACCGTAAGTTCTGGTCAGAGTGTGATGAACCCTTCCAGTTCCTAGCTGCTCTCCGTGAGTACTACGAGATCTTTGTGTGGGGTACATCTAACGTTGCTCGCGTTCCTAATGGCCGTGATGCAACCAATAGCGGCTCCCAGATCATCGGTGGAATCATCAAGGACCCTAAGACTTGCTTCTATTGCAATGTCACTAAGACCTGGGTGAACCCTGATGGTGTCGAACTCGTAGCTGATACCCCTCAAGACCTCTATGGAATCGTTGCTCAAGAAGCACAGATTCTCCTTAAGTCTGATCCTTGGTTAGATAACGAACTAGCCAAAGCCCGCGAAAGAGCAGAGCAAAGGATCAAGCAATTACAAGAGGCTGGGGTCGAAGATCCTGCCCTAAGGGTTGGAGGGCAAGAGTTCAATGTTCCTGTGGAGGTGGTTGACCGCAAGGTCACAAAGAAAAGCAGCATGTGTACCGCCTACGGCGCTAGCTGGAGGTCGAAGAACGAGTACATCAGTGATGAGCTGGATAAGGTCTTCAAGCACCCAGACGGCCAAAAGGCTTCTCTATGCGAAAAGATCATCATCACTAACTCAGCCATCCAGGGACAAGATCATGGGTTTCCCAGACTGGCAAAGGTGAACAAGTGGTTCCGCAATTTCGCTAAGGCTTGCATGAAGGCTGGGCTGATGCTTGTGGAGTGGGAGACACCTAACGGTTCCAAGGTTGTTCAGGAATACCGAGAGCCATACGTTGACAAGGTTGATACCTATGCAATGGGTGGGGCTAAGTATTGGCAAGCTGTCCAAAACAATGATGGGCTACGTGCTGATGGGGTGGCTACGCTCTCGTTCAAGTCTGGCTACAAGAATGAAATCCAGGAGTCCAAAACAGAAACAGCACTAGCCGCAAATTGGACTCACAGTCACGATGCGGTGATCGTTCAGAACACAGTCCACGATTGGGAAGGTAACTACTTCGCAGTCCACGATTGTTTCTACGGACCGGCTGGGACAATGGATGCAATGACGGCAAAAGCCCGTCAGGCCCTCTATGACGTCATCACCAGCAAGCCCCTACACAAGCTTGTAGCTAGTAGTGGTCTTGATATGACACCACCTAGAGAAGGTAAGGCCAAGGTCGAGGAGGTCAAAGACCACCCCTTCACCATGTCCTAAAACTGCGAAGAGCCGCTGAGATCCCAGTCAGGGGCTCATTCTTACCGCGCTACAAAGACTCCCACAGCGCCGCTTTGGGTCATACAATTCAAGCTTAAAAATGTGACCAGAGCTAATTACTCTGGGGGAACCGGTGGTAGTACCGTAATCCCACAATCTCTTGCATGTTAGGGCTGACGAGTTGCCCTTACTAATATCTTCCTCTGCGTGTTTCCTACTAGGTTTGGCAGAAGGGAAACCATGCGATTGACTTCACTTGTGGAAACAAACAAGGGGACTACTAAAACAGTAGTCTCCTAACAACCATAGCGCCATCATCTAAATAGACTCTAGATAGAGTTTAATAAGTATGGCGCTTACTTAAAGTTGGAGCCATTCTGCCAGGTCGTGTTTATACCCCACGGGGAACAATGTACACACACCAAAGTGATTGGAACAATTGTTCTTTCATTAGGGAAATGGGGAGCTCCGGAGGGCAGTCTGATGCCTGAGGATTGGAGAACCACCTCCATCACAACTTACTGGATCGTTGTGTGAATAGATCATGGTATTGCTGGGGAGGATTCTGCATTGCCGTCTTGCCTCCCCATACAAAAGGTTTATCAAATTGTGTGTATCGGCCTTTTTATCTGATAGGTGAGGTTAGCTCAGTTGACTCTCATAACGTCTATCTTCATGGTGCAAATCCATGACCTATCTTTTGTCATAATGGCTGACACTAACTGCCATAGCCTGGAGAAGTGGTGCTCTCCAGCGTGGATATGCGGTGAGATTGTGAGGGAGGAATCGACCCCTCCCTCCTTTCATATGCGGTAGTTTCCAATTAGGATTATAGTTGAATTCTTTTCTATCATAGTAACGTGGCCTTGTCCGTTAAAGCGGCATTAGATGGTGCAAACCCATCTTAAGGAATTGACACGCAACCTTAAACCCTAGGTTGTGAGTCCGCGACAGTATCGCGAGTTCGTCCTACGGGACAGGGTGTTATCCATTTACACAACAACAAAATGGCCGAATATCAATTTGATCCTGCTACTGGGAGTGCTTCTGAAGTATCTCATGGTAGTAATGAATCAACAGACACCCCGACATCGATTGAAGAGATCAATCGCCATCGGGTAAAACAGACAGCTATTGGACTTACTAATCGCGGCAACCATACTTCTACTGCTGGTGATACTGGCAATGTAGAACTAGAGATTCAACTACAGCAATCACAACAAAAGCTGATGCGTGGTGAATTCAATGGTCCCCTAGAAGAACAACAGCTAATCCAACAGACTGAATTCCTTGCAGCTCAACTGGTTGGTGTTGAAGATGCTCCTCGTCTATTAGATGATGGTGATGATACAACTGAGCCTGAGAACTTTGATGAGGAATACATCAATAGCAATCCTGAGGTAAAGGCTGATCTTCAGTATGCATCTGAGGTGATGTCTGAAGAGCTTGTAGGAAGCTTTAACAACCTGATCTCTGATGGTGATGAGTTAACTAAGGTTGCGGCCCTAGATACTCTCAAGAACCTCCGTAAGAACCCACAAGCCTTTGCTAGTGCTTCGGAATCTACAGGTATTGATAGCTATACAGAACAGCAGATTGCTGGACAGTATGGCGATGACTTAGCTCACGCTATCTCCGTCCTAGGTAATGGTGTTGCTCAGGGTGTGATCAGTTCCACTCAGGCAATCAAGACCGCTAGTCAAGATCCTGACCTGATGAGGGCTCTCTATAGCCTCAGTCAGCAGGGTGTAATCAAGATCGCATTGTGAATCCTATGTCTATCGATAACCTACTAACAGTTGAACAGATTGAAGCCGCTATAGCTGGGGCAAACATCTCTGGATCAGTTAAAGGTGGCATTGGTGAGGCTCAAACCTTCACCCCTGCCTCACATACTCCCATTAGTGGATATGGAACAGATCTCAAGCCTCGTATCCGTGGGGCTAATGATGAGATCGTGGAACAGAAGCTAGTCACAGCGCCAAACGTTGACAGGTTCATCAAACAGGCTGCTGATCGTGAACTAAAGGCTATTAAGGATGCTGAGAAGGCAACTAGAGACCACGAGAATTTAGATCCTTCAAAGCTATTGGCCTCCATTAATGCAATGGATCGCCGTCTTCGGAAGATTGAAAAGCAACTTAAGGAGAATTCCCAATGATTAGAGACCTTGCTGCAACGTTCTTAGAGCGCCTACAGCAACGCATTGACTTAGGTCGTGTGTTTGGTGGCTCTGAGACTCCCCCACCTGACCCTGAGCCCGAGGAGGAGACCCCATGACGGCTGAGATCTTTAACCTTGATCCCAATATGACCACCTCTAAGGAGTGGCATGAGGAGAAGAAGGAAGAAAGAGAGGAGTTAGGTGCTTATTTCGGTGATCGGATCAGTGTTACTGAGGGAACTCAGAAGCCCTCTGGAGTGGTTGAACCTGACAAGAAGTCTCCTAGCCCCTCCAGGTCCTTTAAGCCTCGTACAAACGATCAGGGGATGCTCTATAGCCCTCTTGGTGGTGGACATACTGGGCCTTTGACTCCTCCTGAAGTCATTGATCTATCTAAGCGCCAGAAGAAACAGACTTATAGGAAGGGTTGATGGTATTAGCTATCGAATTCTTTGTTATTGGGGTGATTGTCGGGGCTTGGTTGGTTTATAACTTTAATAAGTGAAGCGATTATTAAACCTTAATCGCCTCATCTTTCAGAGTATTTTCACATAATTTTCTGAGGTATGTACTCTATAGCGTTTGGACCCGCTTCCCCCGTGGTGGGGGTCCGCCTGGGAATAAATACCTACCGCAATGGGGTCCACGTCAGTGGCCCAGGGCTAGGAATAAAGGATAGGGGTGGGGTACCCCTCCTCATCCCTTGGTATCACTGGGTTCGCGTTACTTCTAGTAGGTAACCGATGGTCATTCACTAGGTATTCCTACTCAGCAGGGCAGGGCGAGGCAGGCGACAGGGCAGAGATCGATGACGGGCTGGTCTTATCTGACTCCTATCTTTTTGATGACCTGTAAATGTTTAGCTATGCGTTAGTCCTAGATATAAAGCGACTAACACTTACCAACCTCATCATCACAGTCACTAACGAATACAACCCTCCAGTTATCATAAGGGTTCTCAATGAATTAGCAGTCGATCTAAGTATGTACAAGCCTACCAGCTAATTAACATTTACGACTGAAGGCTGACGCGGTGGTAACAGAACCATAACCACTGCTGGAAGAGCAGGTTTCGATGGGAACGCCACAGGGTTCTCGGATGATCTGCGTCAAAATTTTCAGGCGGTGGAACATCGCCACGGGCCAGATCGCGCTCCATTTCTCCCTGCAGCCTTCCGACGGTGTATTCGGGATGGCCAAGATGCATGAGCTGACGCTGATCTGGCGTTTCAAAAATGGTGTAACCCACCTTCTCTCCATGGGCGAGAAGCCTTAGTCGTCCCTGGCGTTGCGCCGATTCCATCGCCGCATCCGGTAATCCCGCATATCGGCTTTGAGGACAGAGAAATTGATCATCCTGGGTTCCCATGAGGGAATGACCAGGCACAAGACTTCGCATCGGAAACACCCCAAACAATTTCCGATCGAACGTCACCTTGTTCACTCCCGCGAGATAAGCCAGAGCAAACCCAGCCCAACAGAGGCCGAGAGTGCTGGCACAAGAGTGACGCGCCTTGTTGATCAGCTCAACCAACTCTGGCCAATAGGTGACGTCCTCAAACGCCAAGTGTTCCACGGGGGCACCGGTGATGATTAATCCATCCAATGGACGCTCTGACTGAGCCTCCTCCCAGCTCACATAGTGCTGGTTGAGATGGGCTTGATCCCAGCTTCGGTAGGCATGAGATTGGAGGCGAATCCAGATCGGTTCAATCTGAAGAACCGAGAGACCAAGAGGATGAAGCAGGTTGAATTCGTACTGCTTCCCCAAAGGCATGATGTTCAGAATGCCAATGCGCAAGGGCCGGATGTCTTGACGCTCGGCTTGCTCGGGTTCAATCCAAGAGATCCGATTCCGTTCAACAGCGGTGATCTTGTGATAATTCCTAGGAAGGATCAGTGCCATCAGCTCAGATTCCTTCCACTGACTGAGTTTGATTCATCATGTATGCAATGACGAGCGGCCTTTTCGATACAAGGTGTGCTCTGTTCAACGTAGCCACGGCTCATGCATGTGAGCGGCGGTCGATCACCTTGGTCTTGGGCTCCAAGTGACCAACCGCCTCTCCCCAAATCAGGTCGCAAGAGCCTGCTCAAAATCAGCCTTGATGTCGTCGATGTGTTCCAAACCCACAGACACCCTCACCATGGTGGGAGTCACACCAGCTGAGGCTTGTTCATCAGCACTGAGCTGCTGATGGGTCGTGGAGGCTGGATGAATCACCAACGTCTTGGAGTCGCCAACATTGGCGAGATGGCTCGCCAGCTTGAGGCTGTCGATGAAACGCACCGCATCGTCATAACCACCGTTTAACGAGAACATCAGCATGCAGCCCATCCCACGGTCGGTGAGATAGCGCTTGGCACTTGCGTGATAAGGATCGCTGGGTAATCCGGGATAGCTCACATGAGCAACACTGGAATGCTCCTGTAACCAGGTCGCCAACGCCAGCGCATTTTGCGCATGCCTCTCCACACGCAAGCTCAGTGTTTCTAAGCCTTGCAGCAACAAAAAGCTGTTGAAGGGGCTAATGGCCGGACCCCAATCGCGGAGACATTCCACCCTTGCCCTTAGTGCAAACGCGATATTGCGTTCATCGGGTAAACCCAGCATTTTGCAGATATCACTGCCGAAACCGAAGGCGTCCCAGTGAACAAGGCCGTGATAAGCAGCGCTCGGCTGACTCATCAACGGGAACTTGCCATTCCCCCAGTTGAACGTGCCAGCATCAACAATCACGCCACCAAGACTGGTGCCATGACCACCAATCCATTTCGTGGCGCTCTCCACCACCACATCGGCACCATGCTCAATCGGTCGAATCAAGGCTCCTGCAGCTCCGAGTGTGTTGTCGACAATCAGAGGGATGCCACGTTCCTTAGCGAGTGCGGAGAGGCCGGCGAAGTCGGGAATGTTGAAGCGGGGGTTGCCCATCGCTTCCACATAGATCGCCTTGGTGTTGTCATCAATCTGGGCGGCGAAACTCGCGACATCGTCGCCATCAGCAAACTTGACCTGAATTCCTAGGCGCGGAAATTGCACCTTGAACTGGTTGTACGTGCCGCCGTACAGAAAGGATGTGGAAACAAAATTGTCTCCTGCCTGCATGCAGTTGGTAATCGCTAAAAACTGAGCCGATTGACCTGAAGCGGTGGCGACGGCCGCCACACCTCCCTCCAGTGCTGCAACGCGCTTTTCAAAGACATCCGTTGTGGGGTTCATCAAACGGGTGTAGATGTTCCCGAATTCCTTCAACCCAAACAAATTTGCACCGTGCTCAGCGTTGTTGAACACGTACGAGCTGGTCTGGTAGATCGGGACCGCCCGAGAGTTTGTCGTGGGGTCAGGGACCTGACCAGCATGCAACTGAAGGGTCTCGAAACGTTGTGATGTCAAGGCCGAATTACGGATAACTCCGTTCTAGCTCGCAACTTCCGTTGAGGGGTTCCAATTGTCGTCAGGTGCCGGTTTTTCAGTCTCCGCAAGCGATGGAAGCGTGTCACGCATCAGAGGGCCAAAACGACTGCGCACTTCCGATCGGAAAGAACCCGCCGCATCCTCACTGAGAACTGGATAAGGCTGGTCGCCCTCTTGCTCGCGCAAATGACGCCACTTGCTGTTCTCTTGAGCCTTGAGATTTTTTAACGCAGACATGAAGTCGTAATTCTTTGTCTGACCATCAGCAGCCGCGAGAGGACCGGCCTGAGCTGCTAATTCTTCCCGAATCGCATCAAACGCTTTGGCTTTGATCGTGTCTGGAAGGCCAAGAACTGGCTGGTAGTAATCGAGCAAACGTCGTTCCTCCTCCAGCAAGATCGGCCAAGCGCCACGGGCACCTTGGGGCAAGGCGTACCCGGCTTCAGCCAAATTCATCGCCTCTAAGTGAAAACAGAGCCAGCGGTAATAGGACTTTTCGTTGATCGCCTTTTTCGCTGCCGCCTTGCCCGAAACAATGGCAGGGAGTACGGCTTCAGCCTTACGCAGGAACAAACGATCCTCCCGTTCGAGGTTCATTGCTCCCCAACGCTGGCGATAGTCCCAAAGCTCGGCGTATCGGGCTACTTCATCCGTGGACCAGCCAAGGGTCTTGAGCTCATCGGCCCGGTGCGTCAGTTCCTTCGCCAAAGAGCTCAGCCTTCATCTCATCGGAATCGTAGAGGTGAAAGGCGATCACGCCAGTCTCTAGACCTCAACCTGATGGACGACTGTGCGGGTTCTGACGCAAATACTGCAAGACATCGGTAGGGCGTGGCTGGTTATACCCCTCATGAAGCCAGAGATCACCGGCCGAAGAGGCGTAGTGAATTTGCCAGTGATACAAACCGCGATAAGCGAGAGGATCCCGTTTCAGCAGGTCGGCGTAATGGACCACAGCCCTGCCGTAGTAATCGCTGTTGTTGTACCCCCAAAGTCCTTTTCGGATGTCCTGAAGGCCACCACGACGCACCAAATAGCGCGCAGCTGCATGGATGGCATCCCAAGGATCACGAATGTCACCACCACGGCCAATCCCAGGTTCCGTCCAGGTCGTAGGTAGAAATTGCATCGGCCCTTGAGCATTGGCGACGGAAATGCCATCAATGCGACCCATTCCCGTTTCGACCAAATTCACAGCCGCCAGCACTTCCCAATCAATCCCTGTAGATGCTGAAGCGCTTCGATAAGCCTTGAGCAATTGATCTGGAGGAGCTGGGGCCTGGATACGCCAAGCAGGAAGCCTGGACGAAGCCGGGCCACGATGCATGGCAAGAAACGCGCGTCGAGCTGCGATGTGCTGATCAAACACCCAGCGCCAGCGGTCATCGAGCTCAGATCGCACCTGGTCAGAGAGAGCAGAGCGATGCGACAACACGCGATAGATCACCTGCTGATGATGAGCAAGAGAGGGAATGGCCTCAGCAGAAACGTCGGGGTTGCGAATGGCAAGCTCAATGTCTGACAACAATTGAGCAAGCTGATCGGGATTGGCCAGAAACAGCGGATAGTGCGCTCCGGAAGGAGAGCGGGGAAGATCTGACCTTGTAGGAAGCGCCGGAAGCCCGAGATCAGCTGGTTCAACCTGTTCAGGGGCGTCCTGTTCCTGATTCTGGGTGGACTGAAGTGCAGGTGAGCGCCTACAGCCCAAGGCCAGGGGGAGCAACAGCAGGGGAAGACAAATCAGTAGGCGGCGGACTGAAGTCATCATCAAAGGCGTGGACGATCCATCAACAGATCAGAAAGCTGCGACGGTCATGAAAGTCTGCAGCGTCTCCTGGATGGGAAAGAGCCCAGTAGCTGAGACGACCATTGATTTCCTCCACAACCATCGTCAGACCGAGTTCTGGCATGCCCTTAATCGGCCACCAAGGACGTAAATCCAAAACCACATCACAACGGCAGTCCCATCGCGTTTGGCGCACGGTCACGGATGGTGGCAAGGCCTCAACAAACCCAGAGCCAGAGTGGCGGTAGCGCTCAAAGCTGTAAAGGTTCCAGTGACCTAAGGGCGATACGTTTAATTCCCAGTACTGCTGAGAGCCAGGCACTCCGATGAACGCCTCAAAGCAACTTTGCTTCCAAAGCTCATCGCGGCGATCACCATGCATCGGAACGGACACTGGCTCTATCAAAGGCAGCGAAACGGCAAACAAATCTCCATCACGCTGTGCCGGCCGAAGGTTGTAGCTGAGTTCGAGAATGCCTGCTTCACGCCAGACAAACTCAGCGCTAAGCAAGAGATCAGGTGATTCTTGGGGGTCTTGAGGAAGGAGCGGGCAAACCTGCCGGACCATCACGGGATGGCGCGACATTTCAGCTCGCTCCTGAAAGTTCGCGAATCATGAGCTGTAGGTCATCCCCTTGGGCTTCGATCGATTGAGTCAGCGCAAATTGCACCAAGGCTCGATCCAAATTGTGAGCGGGTCGTTCTGTTCGAAAGTAACGATCCCCAGCCAAGTAGTCGGTTAAAAAGCGCAACCCAAGCTCAAACGGAATCAAACGAATGCAGTCTGGTAGATAGCGAAAATCCTGGTCAGAAAGGAAGGATCGACCCATCGTGAGATAACCCTCAAGAATCGCCCGACAAAGGTTGAGATCAAACGTCACCAACTCAACCTGCAAGGTCTCCTCGCCAAGAGGATTGCAACAAGAACGCAGGCAATCACCGATGTCGTAGTGAACCAAACCGGGCTTAACCGTATCGAGATCAATCAATCCCACTGCACGACCACTCTGCTCATCGAGCATCACATTGTTGATTTTGGGGTCTCCATGAATCGGTCGTCTTTGCAGTTCGCCGCGAGCGCAGGCAACCTCCAACACATCCACACAGTCACGGCGGCGTTCCACGAAATCAATCGCACTGTTGAGCCGCGGATCGAGCGATAACCGCTTCTCAAGCCACTCGGATTGATCTCTGCAAACCGTGTCGTAATGCTTGAGATAGCTCGGAGTGATGTGAAAGCCTTCCAGGGTGTCTGCTAGGTCGCAAGTGGGTAAATCACTGATGAGGTGATGGAACATCCCCAATCCATACCCCACCTCTCGCGCATGCCCACCATCACGGATCACATCACTCGTAGTAGACGCTCCGATGTAGGTGATCGAGCGCCAAAATTCTCCGTTGTGCTCAACCCAATGGCCTTGGCTATCGCGTGTTGGGAGAACCGTTGGAATCTCCCAACGCCGTCCAGCCAATTCAGGAGGCTCTTTAGCCAAACGTTGTTGTACATGCGTGCCTAGAGCCAGCAAGTTGCGCATGACCAACTCAGGCTTTTCGAACACGCTTGTGTTCAGACGCTGCATCACAAAGGCCCGACACGCCGCATCCGCCGTCAAGGACACCAAAAACGTGTCATTCACGTTTCCAGATCCCAGCGTGTCAATCGAGGTGATTTGCTCGGGTGGATGAAACAGTCCTGCGATCGCGTCAAGCGATGGATAAAGCCTGGTATTGGCATCGGCCATAACGAATCGCATGAGACTCAGGACGAAACAATGCCTTGTATCAACTGATCCGCCAGCGCTGAGTGTGCGGAAAAAGAGCCGGGAAGCGGCAGCATGGGGTCAGAACACCCGCTCAGCAACGGTGCCACGTTTTCTTCACACTGCTGACTGGCAAATCGGCAAGCCATATCAATGGATTGAGGATCCTCAAAAACGCGCCCGTCTTCAGCAAGAACGGGTCAATGCCGTTTCACGTATCGCTGCAACAGCAAGCGAGCAAAACGTGGATGCCGTAATGGTGGCCGGTGATCTGTTCGACTCGAGCACGGTGGCTCCAGCGGTGGTGATGGAGGTGATGGAAGCAATCGCTTCGATCAGCTGCCCTGTGCTGGTCATTCCTGGAAACCATGACCATGGAGGAGCCGGTGGCATCTGGCAACGCCGGGATGTGCAACGTCAGATGCGCGAACGTTGCCCCAATTTGCAGCTCTTGCTTCAAGCAGAGCCTCAGGTCATTGCAGGAATGGTGCTGCTCCCTTGCCCGTTACTGCGCCAAAGAGATAGTCGTAGCCCCGCGGATTGGCTGGAATCCCTGAACTGGAGTTCTTTGCCCCACGATCAGCCCAGGGTCGTACTCGCCCATGGCTCTGTACAAGGCTTTGGTGCAGAAGGACAAGTCAACCAATTGCATCACGATCGATGGCCTGAAGAAGAGGTGGACTACATCGCTCTGGGCGATTGGCATGCTCTGACCCAACTGAACCCGCGCGCTTGGTATTGCGGCACCCCTGAACCCGATCGTTTCCCCACAAGTGATCACGATCAACGCTCACAAGCTCTTCTGGTGGACGTGCAACGGAAACAACCTCCTGAGGTCACTCCGATTGCAACAGGTGCCATGTCGTGGCACAGGATCGAAACCAAGGTGAGTAGTGGGGCTGATCTACAACGCCTCAAAGACACGATTGAATCCTGTGTGAGACGAAAGGTGGGCAAAGATCTTTTGAGACTTGAGCTAAGCGGCCAACTGTCTTTTCAAGGGCACCAACAGTTGCAACAGCACTTGCAAGATTTAGATCAACAACTCCTCCACCTCAGAATCCGCGGGATGCCCCATCGGAGACCGGAGCCAGGAGAATTTCAAACCTTTCTGCAACGCGATGATGCGCCCTTGATCAAGGGCATCAGCAAAGATCTTGCGACTGAGCTGGATGACAACACCGCTCCAGGCTCTGAACACAACGACATCGATCGAGCCATGCTCGAACAAGCGATGCTCGAGCTGCACAGGATTGTGCTGGAAGACGTCGAAGATCAGGAGGCTTCATGCGGCTGATTCGCAGTGAGTTCGCCAGCGTTCGCCGCCATCAAGACCTAGTTCTGGACTTTGCTCCAGGGCTAACGGTCATTGGTGGAGCCAATGAAAGCGGCAAAAGTTCCTTGGTTGAGGCTCTGCATCGAACACTTTTTGTGCGTGCTGCATCCAGTGGGACAGCAGCGCAGGATCTGCGTTCCCAACTCCATGCCGGCCATCCCCAAATCAAGCTGGAATTTGAAACAAGCGAACAGCATTGGACCCTTCTCAAACGCTTCAGCGGTCCCAGTGGCACCACCCAATTGCAAGCCAAGGGGCAGGTGGCCCTGATTGGATCGGCCGCTGAGGATCAATTAGCCCACCTGCTCGGTGTTGACGAGATTCTCAACAGCCGGCAGGTGAATAAAACATTGCCCAGCCGCTGGGCCCATCTTTGGGTGAAGCAGGGTGAATCGGGTCGCGACTTGCTGAGCCTCAGCCATGAGCACTACGACCTCAACAACTTGATCGAATGCTTGGAACAACAGGCCGAGCAATCATTGCAATCGCCATTGGATCAAAGGGTTCACACGCAACTCGAACGCCTGGTGTCTGAAAGCTTGAGCACACGAGGCGTCCGTCAGCAAAGCGAACTTTGGAAGCGTCAAGAGGCTCTTAAAACAGCCAAGGCGCATCACACGGAAAGCCTTGAGCAACTGCGGGGGTTTGAGCTGTCCTGTGAGGAGCTCGATCGGGTTGAAGCGAAGCTGCACAACCTGGAACTCGAGAAGTTACCGGAGCTGCGACGGCAGCGCCAACGTTTGCTTCAGCTGCAAGAAGCGCTTCAAAAATTGAAGCCCCTCACCCTCCAACAACAGCAACTCGAAAAAAGCTGCGCCACTCTTCGCAAGCTGTTGGCTGACAGCACGGCCTGTGAGCACAACCTGGCCCGCTTGGAGCGAGAACTCAAAGAATTTGAGACGACCTACAACGCGGCAAGCCAGCAAATCAAAGAGGCACAGCAACGGACGGCAGAACTCGAACAACAAAGACAGGCCCTGGAAGAACAGGGCCTCTTGCTTAGACAACGAAAGGACCGCGATGAACTGAAGCAGCGCCTAGAAAGACTTAGTCGCCAGGTTGAGCAGCGCCAACGCTTAACCGAACAACAACAACAAATCAACACGGCATTCAACAAGATCGAAGGCGGTACCGCCCAAGAGCTGCAGCAACTCAAGAAAACTCAAGAGGAGCTTCGGGCCGTAGCCATCCGCATCGAAAGCATGGCCTCAACAGTCCTGGTGGAAGCTACAGATCAAACCGTTTCAGTTGAGGGGTCCCATCTAAATGAAGGTGAATCGTGTGATCAAGCAGGTGTCTTCCGCATTGATGTTGGAGAACATGTACGCCTAAAGATCAGCCCCGGTGAAGGTACAGGACTCGCCTCACTCGAGGACACACAAAAGGCCCTTCAAATCGCTTTGAAAGCTGGATTGAAACTGTGGAAAGCAAGCTCCCTTGAGGAAGCTCAACAACGCAGCGAACAACGCAAGCTTCTCCTCCAACAACAAGAGCTCTTAAAAGCCCAACTCACACAACTCATCCCTCCATCAGGACAAAAAGCTCCCAACCTCGAGGAGTTGCGCTTCCAGTTGGATGCACTGAATCAAGGCCTTCCATCCAGTGATCTGAAACCAGATTCTGATCATGAGAAAGAACTGGAACAATGCCGAATTCGCTACCGAACGTTGAAAGACGAGAGCGAAACCCATCAGAAACAAGTCCGGCAGCTTGAAATTCAGCACGATACACAACAGAAACAATGGCAGCAAAAGCGCCTCCAGCATGAGCGGCTTAAAGCAGAGAAAGAGCAATGCTTTAAGCAACATCAATCGCTTGAACAAGAGGTAGGGTCTCAGCAACAACTCACACAATCAATCGAAACATCAAGTTCTCAGCAGGAGATCTTAAAAGCCCATATTGGGGCCCTTCGGAGATCTACCTCATCCCAAGTCAATGGCGATCCAAAAGTAGAATTAGAGACTCTTGATCGCCTGGAACATCAGCTCACCGAGCAACGTCAAGAGCTTGGAATCCAGCGTGGTGCACTCCTAGAACGATGCGACTCACTTGGACAAAGTGATCTGCACTCAGCAGTGGCCGAAGCTTCAGCAAAGCTTGAATTAGCAACACAAGCTGAGCAGCAAGAAGCACTCTTGGTCCGCGCCCGTAGCCATCTACTTCAACGCTTTCAACAAGCTAGAAGTGATCTCTCTCAGCGCTATTCCACCCCCTTGAAACACAACATTAATCAGGTCCTTCAACCCTTATTGAGGAACCCAGCAGACAGCTGTTCTCTTAGTTATGATACACAAGATGGCCTGCAGCAACTAGGGCTACAACGCGAGGGCACTCTATTCTCCTTTGATCAACTCAGCGGTGGAATGAAAGAACAGCTGAATGCAGCCCTACGCATCGCCATTGCTGACACCCTCAAAGAACGGCATGGGGGATGTCTTCCCCTGGTCTTCGACGACGCCTTCACCAACACTGATGCTCAACGCCTCAAGGGAGTATTGGAGATGCTGCAACAAGCCGTTTCAAGAGGACTACAAGTCATTGTTCTGAGTTGTGATCCTGATCCTTACAAATGTGTTGCCAACAAATTAATCATGATTGATTAAAGCGCATTTTCAATCACATTCATGGCACGGAGGTAAGCAGGAGGATCATTATCAACTTCCATATCCTCGAGGCCTGAATCGCCTCGAATCAAGCGGCGGGCATTATCTGCAATCACAGCATTAACAATGAGATCGATGGCTTCAGGCATGTCCAGATTCTGTAAAGCCTCGGCGTAACGACGGCTATGGGTGGGTCGCACAGATTCCTGGCAGTAAGTAGATAATTGCCGGCTATCAGTCATGACTGAAAAAGCAACATCTTTCGTCGCTTGTCGCCCATAAATAGCCATATAAAGCAAATTGATCATGGATGCATCATGAACCGGAATTGAATATTTACGTGCAATTTGCGGCCAATAACGCAAGGCCTTCAGCCCCTCTAAGCCACCCTTGCGTAGACCGGCAGCTTCACACCACCCTTCCAATTCCTCCATGTTTTCCGGACAGCGCTGCTCAAGATGCATGTGGTCTGAAAGCACCTGACCAACCTGAAAATTCCGTGTTGGCTTACCCGAAACGGGCATCATCATGCTGCCTCGAACATCAGCAACCATCGCCGTGAGCTGGGCAAAGGTATGGTCCCGAACCTTCTCCATATCCCCCTCACGCACAAGGGCCGCTTCAATTCTCGGGACTCCATACCCCAATTCAGTGAGTGAAAACGGCTGACGGTTGTAAAGCCGTTGACGATCGCGGCGTGCCATCGACACCGTGGCCGCCTGATCAAGGCATTGATCCAAGAGAAGTGTCAGCAAGGTAGGCAAAACGCCTGGATTTTGCTTATGGAATGAATAGCCAAAGCCTGCAAACACAGACGCCATGTTTTTAGCCGCCTTGATGTACTGGCCCTCCACGTTGTGAACACCCGGTGAAACCTGAATATTCGGAGACAGACGATCAAGCAAACGCGCGCCCAACAAAGCAGTTAATGCATTGGGATGACAGAAGTTAGCTGTGAAGCTATCGAGAGGATTTCGCAAGGCTCCATGACGATGAAAGCCTGAGAAAAAAGCCAAATTGGGCTCTTTTTCGCAAAGCACATAAGACTCATTGGCAATTTGGTCATGACCAAAGGAGCCTGCAAGACAAGCGATTACCACCTGTTCTCTGCTGAGCTCCGCACGCAGCCGGCAAGCCTCTCGCAGATCGTCCTCCACGTGATTGCTATTAGCACTGAGGATCACCAACTCACAGCGCATGAGCAGGTCGGCTAATGAGTTGGTCACACGCTTGCCAGCAAGCTCGTGGGTGGCCATTGCCTCAATCGTTGCCACATGGACTTCGTCCATGCCTTGAATCACATCGTCGGGGAACGCGCCTAGCAAGTCCCGGCCAGGGCGAGGAGCAAGCAAAAGGTGCCCCTCACTGGTTTTCTGCATGGCGCAGTTGTAAGCCAGGGAGGCGGGATAGAGCCCCACGCTGTAGAGGCCAACCTTGCCTTTCTCCAGCTCCAAAATTCGGCGGTGGATGGCGTCTCGATCAAGAGACGGTGAAAAAAATGAGTTGCCATCCAACAGCATCTCCATCAACACACCACTTTGCACACCCCAACACTAAAGAAGGCCTGGCTAGCCGCGATGTTCGAGATGAGAACTTACACGGGCCCATGCAAGCTCAGCAGTTTGAAGGAAAAGACTGGGGCTCAAACCTGCCGGCCCCAACATCACCGCTAGCTCTGCAGCTAGAGCGATCTCGTGCCTTTGCTTTTTCCCCACATCGATCTAGACCCCTATCCATCAATCCAAGCAACGATCGAACAGCTGAGCGTCGTCCTGCTTATCGCAAAGCCATGGGAGCAGCGTGAGTTGTCGCCTCAATGGAACAGAATTAAAAACCACCAAGCCGCGTGGGAGATCTGAGCTAGAACACCGCATCGCGCTATCGAACCCCTACAAAACTCCTGCAAGGACACCGTTTCAACAATGGCACCACTAAGCCTTGATGCACTCCGCGACGAAATGAGGGCGGAGACAGACTTACTGATCGTGCAAGACCTCGACGGAGTTTGCATGCCCCTCGTTAAGGATCCGCTCACACGCACTCTTCGCGCTGACTATGTAGAAGCTGCAGCAGGCATGCAAAACCGGTTCAGCGTGCTGACTAACGGAGAACACGAGGGCCGCCGTGGTGTGAACCGACTCGTTGAAAAAGCTTTAGGCGACAACCAGAAGGCACAACGCGAGGGCCTCTACTTACCAGGGCTTGCCGCCGGAGGCGTTCAATTTCAAGACCGATTTGGGGTCGTCTCACACCCTGGAGTGAGCAATGAGGAAATGAACTTCCTGGAATCCGTGCCTCAACGGATGGGGGATCTGTTGCGCATAAAACTGAGTCAAGTCTTGCCAGAGTTGCAGGGCCAAGAACTCGAGGAAGAACTCAAGCTCGCGATTCTTGATACCCAGGTCTCTCCAACCATCAACCTAAACAGTCTGTTCAGCAGAATCAAAGGTGATATAGCGCGGCAGAAACAGCTGCAGTTGATGTTGTCAGATTTGATGGATTCCCTGATGTCAGCTGCAGGAGCGGCTGGCCTACCCACGTCATTTTTCCTTCACGTCGCTCCAAACCTGGGACATGATGACTCTGGTCAGGAAAGAATCAAACCGGCAGAACCTGGGGATGTTGGAACCACTGACATCCAATTCATGCTGAAGGGAGCCATTAAAGAAGTGGGTTTGCTGGTGCTCATCAATCGTCACATCGCTCAAAAGACAGGAACAGCTCCGCTCGGTGACACGTTCAATGTGCGCACTGCGCCCCATAACCATCAAGACCTTCTGGATCTTTGTCATCAGCACATTGAACGGGAGGCCATTCCCATGCTGGTTGGAGTTGGTGACACCGTGACGTCCACGCCCTGTCCGTTGGGTGATGGTTGGCTGCGAGGAGGAAGTGACAGAGGATTTCTGACCCTTCTTCAACAACTAGGCGCAAGCTATAACCGCCCAGCCCGTGTTGTTCTTGTTGATAGCAGCCATGGAGAAGTCGATCGCCCCAATTTGAGCGACAGCAAGCTGTCAGGTATCAGCGATCCAGACGACCCACTGCGTTTTGACTGCCTCGTGAAGGGAGGTCCAGAAGAGTATGTGGAATGGTTTAAAACATTGCCTCATTAATCAATTGAAAGCTCACGGGGCAAAGTCATTCCGACCACGGGGTCAAATCGCATCGCACGATGAGCCTTGTTGCACACCAAAGACCCTGGTATCCAAAGATGGAATTTTAGTTTTGATCTCATAAGTACTAGCAAGCACTCTTCTACGCCCTTCACATTGACCTCAATCTCTCCAGCGACTGAACAACAACAAAGCGCGAAGCGATTCCCTGCCCTGAATCGTGGCGAACTTGAAACCCTTCAAGTCAATCTCGGTTACCGCTGCAATCAAAGCTGCAGCCATTGTCATGTGAATGCAGGACCGTGGCGGACGGAAATGATGGAAGAAGAGCAGATCAATCTGATTCCCAAGGTTCTCCAACACCTGAAACTCAACTGCCTTGACTTAACCGGAGGTGCTCCAGAACTACATCCCCAATTCCGATCCCTTGTACACGATGCACGAGGCCTTGGCGTACAAGTGATTGATCGCTGCAATCTCACAATCCTGCAAGAACCTGGCCAAGAAGACTTGGCTGCATTTTTAGCCGATGAAGGTGTGAAAGTGGTTGCCTCTCTGCCTTGTTTTGAAGAGGAGCGAGTGAACAATCAACGAGGAATGGGTGTTTTTCAGCGCAGCATTTCTGGACTAAAAAGCTTAAACGCACTGGGTTACGGACTTCCTAATAGCAAGCTTGAACTGGATTTAGTGTTCAATCCTTCAGGCGCACAACTACCACCAGCGCAAGGCGAACTAGAACTCCTATATCGCAAAAAGTTATTGCAGAACCATGGCATACATTTCAGCAGGTTATTAACAATCACAAACATGCCGATCCAGAGATTTGCGCAAACATTGAAAGCCCGGGGCGAGCTAGAGACTTATTACTCCTTGCTTCATCAAGCTCATCGTGACACCAACCTCAACTCAGTGATGTGCAGAAGTTTGATCAGTGTTAGCTGGACCGGAGCCCTATTCGACTGCGACTTTAATCAGCAGTTAGGCATTCCTGTGCGTTCTAGGCCAAAGAGCTTGGATGAGCTTCTTCAACAAAATGGAACCATCAACAATCAACCGATTGCTGTTGCCGCTCACTGTTTCGGATGCACTGCTGGAGGAGGCTCAAGCTGTGGTGGAGCGCTCAACTGAGCTGATCAATATCAACAGAGCCCGGCGCGAATAACAACACCCGCTCTCCCACGCGACGCTCTTGACCATTTAAGGCGTAGACACCACCTGAAACGAAGTCAGCGGTGCGCTGAGCAAGTTTCGCCTCCATCTCTGAAAGGTTGAGCAGAACTGTGCGTTGTTCCCGTACGGCCATGACAGCGTCCAACCCCTCCTCGAATCCGCGGGGTGTGAGAACGATTATTTCGTGAAAGCCTGAAACGCCAGAAAGGTCCATACTCACCAGATTGACGGAACCTTCTGCTTGCCACAAGAGCAGTAATAATTAATCAATGATTGATTCAGACCCAAAGACCAACGGGGGACACTGCGGCACGAAGCCAAAGAAATTCGCAATCGGAATTGCTCCGCTGGGAACGGTCTCCATCGGAGTTGTGCCAATGGGGGTGATTTGTATCGGGGTTGTTCCGATGGGAGTGGTCTCGATCGGTGTCGTTGCAATGGGCGTGATCAACCTGTCGGTCGTAGGGATGGGACTGTTGGCGATCGGGGTTAACACCATGGGCGTATGGACAGCAGGACCGATGAGCATGGGCCTCGTGCAATTAGGCAAGAGCGCAACGGAGCACAGCGGTCATAACCATGGCCAGACAAACCAGCATCAGGAAGGTGATGACCCAAGGTTCATGGCTTACCCCACCCGGGCCGAAGCAGAAGCCCAAGCCGCGGCTCAAGGCTGCAAAGGAGCCCACGCGATGGGTGACTTCTGGATGCCCTGCTCAGAGCATCCAACAAGCGATTAATGGTCAAAGGCAGTTAGGACAAACAGCTCGAACGGTCAAACTCGATTCGATCAGTTCAAAGTTGAAACGCTTGGCTGCCTCGCGGCCAGCCTCAAGAACCGGGGTGCTCTCAAATTCTTCGGTGCGACCGCAGCGAACGCAAATCAAATGATGATGATCGCCATGATCACCGCTTGAAAGCTCAAAACGACGACCCCCATCACTGAGTTCAAGCTCTTGAAGAAACCCCATTTCAACCAAGAGTCTCAAGGTCCGATAGATCGTCGCCAAGGAGACTCGCGCCTTGGAATCCACCAACAAGCGGTGGACATCCTCAGCGCTGAGGTGAGTGCCTCCGCCAATTTGTTCGAAAAGATCGAGAATCAGGCGCCGCTGTGGCGTTAAACGCCTGCCACCCTGATGCAACCCACGCTCAAGAGGCCCTTCAACCGGAACTGGCAACGAGGCCATTGGCGTCTGCACCGGAACAACTCTTCTCAACAGTACCCATTAATGCGAGAGGAGAACATGACTGGAATAAAGACCGGTAAGGTTTGAATCTGTTATTCAAACGCTGTGTCTACCTCCTGGCGAGTGTTGATGCGCTTCGCTGCAAGCGGGTTGTTTCTGCTGGCGCACGGATTGCTCGTGCTCGAGTACGTAGCGCTTGGAACAGCCCTTCATGGGATAGCGGAGATTTTTCTTGCTCCCTGGGCCATCCGTCATCGAGCCTGGGACTTAATCGTGATCGGTGTGATCTTTTGCGTGTTCGATCTGTGGGGGACGCTCAGGCTCACAAACACAATCGGCTGAGGAATCGCTAATCGATCTACCAACGCTGAACCAATCCAGACACATCAGACGAGGGCGAAGGAACCGTTGCCACAGAAAGCCGCTTTCGATCACGGTCATAGTCCTAGCGACAAAATTTCCCTACGAACTTGTAGAACTCTCTTTAGCTAACGGACAGCATCTAAAAGATGACTTTCTCTCTATTAATCCTTTCGGTAAGCTTCCAGCAATAAGGGATGATTTCATTCTCGATAAGAACGGCCAACCGCTCATTTTATTTGAATCAGGCTCTATTCTGTTGCACTTAGCAGAGCATCATGGAGGTGAAGTCATGGGACTCTCCTAATAGACACGTCAAGGATGAATCCCAAAACACATCACAGGAATCTTCATTGATACTGGATATCAACACAACTTTTTACCGCCCATGAATGACCTTCGAAGCACCTTGCTCTTGCATAACACTGGCCATTGGCAGGGATGTTTTATCAGGCTGGATCACGCTGCTAAAGAACAGGAACGCTTTTCTACGTCCCTTGAAGTGAAGGAAACAGAGGGCGTCATTCAGACAAGTTTGACCTACACAGAGAGTGGCCGTCAGCAGTCGATGAATTTCAGGTCATTACCTACAACCATGCAAGTCACACAGACAGGCGACTGGTCAACAGGTCCAGATTTCATTACACCATGGAGCTGGGTTGCAGAGCTCTGCGTCGTTAATCAACAACAACGACGACGCATGATCGTTCGCCATGGCGTAAGCGGACTGGATCAAGTCATTTATGTCGTAGAAGCAAAACAAGGCCTCGGGCCAGCAAGCCCATTACAACCACTGCACTGCCAATCAACATCCTTTGGATCGCTTCTCATTTGGCAACCAGAACCAGGCGTTGAGCTATTCATTGATCCGAGAGATCGCCAACAGGGAGACATCACAGGCTGTGGCATTCGCTGGCGCGATCACAATGGGATCACACATCAAATTCTGCGTCAGTACAACGCAGCAGGTGCCCTTACCCCATTAGCACTCAGTTGGATTGATCAACCAGATTGATCCAACACAACAAGGATCATGATTGAGCCCATTGCCCTATGGCACTGCCTTGATCTCTAATCGAATCGATTGAGTTGTACACCATCTCCTCCCAGTTTGACTCAGGCAACCCAGCGAACAGCATCAAGTTGAGAGGGTATTGATCAGAGTCCGTACAACGGCGAAAGTCGTCACGGAACAGGAAAACAGGCTTATTTAGTGCATAAGCAGCTCCAACCTCCACCATCACCCCTTCATCTGGAGGAGTTCCATTCACGATGGCAAAAACTCCGTCAGCGTGACGGACATCCTGCATGCATTGCTGGGCCACCCGATACGCCCATCCAGGCTTGGTGGTATCGACATTCCCATTGCGCTCAAATGGTTCCCAGACCGTAAGTCCTAGATGGGACAGGGCAGCAACAAACTCAGGAAGCAAAAGACGTTTGCACTGGGCGGAGAACCCATACGGAGAAGCAAGATAAATCGTTTTCGATATCATGAAAGAGTCTCAGAGAGTCATGGATCTAGAGGCCCGATAGCGAGCTTCATCCTCTACTGCAAGGTCTACATTTTCCCAAGGGAAGACCAACCATTCATCGGGTGAGATCGTTGTTGCAGCAATCCACCATTCCGGAGGCAGCTTGCTCATCCAAACTACAAAAGTGGCATCAACCTGTTCACGGATCGAGCCCAAAGTCTGGCCCGTTTCATACACATCATCCACAACGAGACAGCCTTGCTTTGGCTCTGTGAGCCAAAGAAGGTCGAGCGAGTGACTCAAGGCCACTGCTAAGCAAACACCACCACGGGGAACTCCATAAACACCTGTGAATGAATGAGAGGCATAGCGAGCAGTGATTGCCTCAACCGCCCAATCAAATTGGCTCCAAGTGAGTTGATGCATCAAATCGCAGGCTGCATTAAAGTTTAGAATGTATGCCTCTATTAGTCATCTAAACAGGAGGCTTCTGGCATCAGGCAGCAATGTTTTAGAAAAAACGAATGGGAAAGATAAAATACAAAATGCGGAGATCAAACTCAGAAAAGATGAGTGGGAAAGAAACGATTATTTCCCCATCAACGCCAGCCAATATCAAGATTCAGCAGTCAAATTCCACTTCTGAACGCTGTTGATGCCTAATCACGTCGTCATCCCTCATCTGGGATTCGTCATAATCCAGTGCCCGAATTGGGCACGCAGAGGCCTTAAAGGGCATGTGCTCGCCTTCGCGAATCAAGGTACCAATGGGCTGTGCTGAGGCGATACTGATCTGCATCAATGGATGCTGCAACCTATTTAGTACTAACAACTTTCAAGCATGGTGCCAGCATCTGTGCTGTCTTCCAGATCAAGGGCGCTGGAGCTCATCGTGCAAAAGACAGCGACAGCACAGGAGAAGTCATCAACAGGGGGATACCCATCTCATCGACCGACCGAAAAGCACTAAGGGGAGATCAATCTGTTGAAACTGCAAAGGAACGAGCGCTCACAGATACAGGCCAAGCCAATGAGATGCCTGGATCACCCATAACGCTTCATAAAGTCATCGAGGGTGTAAAACTCACTGTCTGTTGAGGTTTCCTTGATCAGCTCTTCAAGGGTTTTTGCTTCCATAGCTGATTGATACTCTTCAAACGACAAATCGATCCCAGGATCATAAGCATCTTTAAACAAATGATTGTATTCATTGCATAGCGCTTGAATAATGTCCCTTCGACTAAACTCCATCAAACGATCCCTATACCTTCCTCATTATTACGCATCGCGACTGTCCGGCTCGCTGGAGTTTATCGCTATCCCTCATTCCATTCGCATCAGCATCTGGACTTACAATCTCTCAATGCTATACAACAAAAAAACCTGATGTGCTTAAGAAGGCTTGCAAGTAATGTTTAACGGCTTCCCATTCTTGATCGCAAAGATTAAGCACAGAACAATGGACTTAAAACTTACAATCCTTGATATTAACTAGACAGCCTTCACAACAGACCTGCCGCTTCAAGAGTTCCTGCTGAGCATTGGATCCTGCTAACAAGCCAAGAGCCAAAACAAAGGCGGAGACAGCTGCTAGCAAAGGAAGTCGGATCACCATCAGCGATAAAAAATCTCAAAAAATGAACTTTGCAAAATACATTCAAACACTATTTCACCAGCTCATCAAACTAAATTGATCCCTATAGTGCACATTTAGCAATTTTCGCAAATTTTGACTCAATCACCAATGCCACACACCTAAATCTACGAACAATTATCGAGCGACTGAGACACCAACAATGTTGAAATCAATGGGAATAACCTGACCAATCAAGCCGAAAGAAAACTTTGGAACTCTTCCAATAATTGCAACAACCTAACTACAATTACTTTTGAATTTACTATTCAAAAGTAAACTATTTTCCCTCGGTATTTGGGTCTTTATTTGTAGCAAATCTCAGCTGTATAGTTGGGGAAATTTTGCTTCACTATCACACTCTGATTCAGGCTCAATCCAGATCCTTCAGTCTGCTTCCGCTAGAGGGTTTGGGATGGAATCAGTAGGAGCATCGAATTGCCCCTCAAGGACATATTCGAGACGCAACTTCATAAATGTAATGAAGGTGGAGTCTGTGGAAACCACTGCTGCCGAAGGTTGTGGCACCTTCGCTTTGATCTCAGACATTTCAGGTGCATTCAGAAAACTTGGATTGAGAACAAGCCAGAAATCAATCTCCTTGCCTTGTTCGCCGTAATGCCTGCGTCTTTCCTTGAGCACTTCTTCCAACGGTTCTTCTTCTGTCAAGAAGCGAGCACTGGCTGCAACAAAATGATGTGTGGTCATGAGCTACTGCTTCCGAACAAGGGGTCACGTCTGGGATTCTGAACCAGGCGCTTCATCTCTCTCACCGCTTCTTGTAAGCCCACAGAGAGAGCGCGGGCCACAATCGTATGCCCGATGTTGAGCTCTTCCATTCCTGGAATTGCAGCAATGGGCTCCACATTTTGGTAGGTCAAGCCGTGGCCTGCATTGACCCGCAATCCCATCGACCGCGCTTGTTCCGTGGCCTCGATGAGACGTGCCAAGGTCATCGGTTGTTCCCTCCAGCTGGCCTGCGCATAGCGTCCGGTATGGAGTTCAACCCAACGGGCTCCGCTTTGCTGACAGGCTTCCAGCTGGTTTCGATCTGGATCCACGAACAAACTCACAGGAATGTCGTTGCTCTGAAGGGTATCGATCACGGAAGACAAGCTTGTGCACTGACTACGGACGTCTAAGCCTCCCTCCGTTGTGACTTCCTCTCTTCGTTCTGGCACCAAGGTGACCATGTCTGGTTGCTCTCGCAGCGCAATGTCCACCATCTCCGTGGTTGCTGCCATTTCTAAATTCAAACGAGTCCGCACCGTTTGCCGTAAAAGCGTTAGATCGCGATCTTGGATGTGACGGCGATCTTCCCTGAGGTGAATCGTGATCCCATCAGCTCCACCCAACTCAGCCATCAAAGCCATTGGCACAGGATCAGGTTCGACCGTGCGCCTGGCTTGCCGAACATTGGCAATGTGATCAATGTTGACCCCGAGACTGGCCACAACCCTCGTCCAAAGATCCAATTTTATGCGCGGGTGGTCTGCAAGCGAGACGCCGTTCTAACTGCCCAAGCTTGAGCGATACGGAGACAGGGACAACCTAAATTCCGAGCCTGTAGGACAGCGGTATTAAGCCGTGGGCATTGCTCCGAAAACTAGAGGTGAAGTTTTGGGTTCAGCGATGAACCCCTTCTGGTCTTCGCTTGCGATGTTGTTCACGCAAGACTTGGCATTGCCTTGGTATTTCCGAGAGCGTCATGTGCTCGGGGCCCATCATCTCCCCAAGGAAGGGCCTGTGCTTTTGGCCCCGACCCATCGAGCCCGCTGGGATGCCCTGATCTTGCCTATGGCAACGGGTCGACGCATCACCGGCCGTGATTGCCGCTTCATGGTGACGAGGAGCGAAATGAAAGGTGTTCAGGGCTGGTTTCTCTATCGACTCGGCTGCTTTCCCGTGGACCAGGGACGTCCAACCCTCACGTCGCTTCGCTATGCCATCGATCTATTAGCGGCTGGTCAGCAAGTTGTGGTGTTTCCCGAGGGGCGCATCAACCGCACCGACGAACCGATTCGATTGAGACAAGGACTCGTTCGACTTGCCCAACTGTCCAACTCCAATGGAATTCCTGTCAGCGTTGTTCCCGTAGGGATCGCCTACAGCGAGGCCAGTCCCTCAGCCTCTGGTAGTGCTGCAATCTGCTTCGAGGCTCCCCTCCTAGCCGATGGAACGGGTAGGCAAGCTGCAGCTCATTTGACTCAGCAATTATCAGATCGGATGCATACGGCTGAACAAGCGGCCCGACAGGCGGTGGGCCGACCACTAAGAACCCACTAAAGTCCGCCCACTGTCCTGCTCAGTTCATGCGTTCCCGTCTCACCATCACCGCCTTAGCCCTTTTGGCTGGCTTGGCTGCTGCCCCCGTGCAGGTGTTGGCTCAGTCTTCAGATGGAACCAACCCATCTGTGAGCAAAGTTCTGGCGTCAAGTGGTGCTGGTTTCAATGTTGCTGCTGTCCGCACCCTGCTTAACCGCGGTGATGCAGCAGTGGCCTCAGGAAATCTTGATCAAGCCAAGACCGATTACGACAATGCCCGGACTGCTGCAAAGCAGCTTCTAGCTTTCTACAGAGATCTGAGCGGTGCTTTCAGAGGTCTGGATGCTCGAATTCCAAGAGAGATGGATTCCAAAGGCCGCGAAGCTCTCTCCCTTTTGGCACAAGCCAATTTGCGTTTGGCCGCTTTGTTTAGACGGCAAAATCAACCAGAAGTTGCGGTACCAGTTCTCGTTGAAGTCGTCCGTCTGATGACTCCGGCCAGCAGCGAAGGTCAGAAGGCTTATCAAAGCTTGATTGAGCTGGGGTTTGTTGAGACTCCGTTCGCTGGAGCGAAATCAGCGAAATAAGAAGTGATCCACAGGAGTCATTCACGACGTTGATCTGCCAGCATCAGCTCAGTTCAATCCCGCGTTGCATGGTTCAGTCAGATGCGGTGAGTTCGGCGATTCGCCGAGCTCTTCCAGATGCTCAGGTGTCAGTGGAAGACCTCACAGGAGGTGGAGATCATCTTCAGGTGACGGTGGTATCTGCAAAATTCGAGGGTCTCACCCGAATCAAACAGCACCAATTGGTCTATGGCGCTTTGCGTGAAGATCTTGCGAGTGAGGCAATTCATGCTTTAGCACTCACCACTTCCACGCCTGGCTAAACATCCGCTCGTTACGTCCTTATCCTTTTACGCCATCTTTAATCCATGGATTCCCAAACGAAAGAGCGCATTCAAACGCTGATCCAGTCCAGTCCTATTTTTGTGTTCATGAAGGGCACGAAATTAATGCCTCAATGCGGCTTTTCAAACAATGTCGTCCAAATCCTCAATGCCCTCGGCATGAGTTTTGAGACCTTTGATGTGTTGTCTGACATGGAAATCCGGCAGGGCATCAAGGATTACTCAGAATGGCCAACCATTCCCCAGGTTTACCTCAAAGGGGAATTTATGGGTGGATCCGACATCTTGATCGAGATGTATAACAACGGAGAATTAAAGGAGAAATTAGAGGTTGAGCTCGCCAGCTAAAACTGAGCGTTGAGAACTGACCCAAGAGATTTGACCCTTACCAATCACGATGGGGATGGCTGTACAGCGTGCTGACGTCCCCATCGGGGCCAATAAAGCTTGATGGGTCCATGATCCATCGTTCAACAAGCGACTCGAGGCGAGCCATTTCGCGTGTTTCCAGTGCACGACTGCGTCTCAGCGCATGCAAATATCCATCGGCATACAACCTCAGCTCAGACGGGCTGTGATATCTGGTGGTCAGCTCCTGACAGGCATCGCACAGCGACTGGAAGTGTCGAATGGCTTCAGGATGCTGAAGGGATGTCATCTTTAGTGTGAGCTGCAGCCTCTGCTACCAGCAATCTGTGTATAGGTACTAGCGTAAGCGCGGTTTTCCCTGCTGTGTGACCTCCTCATCCCGGGACCTTCTGGACAACAATCCAGACTTGGTCTCCACATCACAATTTGTACCGTCTGCAGGTCAGCCTCGAGAACCGTTCCGGGTCCTGGTGGTTGAGCCCCATCCCACGCTGAGAACTGTTCTGGTTCAGCGTCTGCGTCAAGACGGTCATCTGACTGCAGCGGTCTCCTCCCCTGCTGAAGCTCAGGAGCTTTGTCAGGACCAATCTCCAGATTTATTGGTTTGTGCTGAGCTCCTCGAGCAAAGTTCAGCTTTGCGCTTGGCACAGCAATTGCGTTCGCCGGTCATCGTCTTAACCGCTCGTAGTGGTGCTGAGCCGGTCGTAGGACTGCTTGATGACGGTGCTGACGATGTACTCCGCAAGCCCTTTGGGCTTGAGGAGCTAGCTGCTCGTTGCCGCACATTGCTTAAACGAGGCCACAGCGGCCTCCAGGAGCGCGTCAGCGTGGGACCTTTAGAGGTTCATCTCCTTCTTCGACAGGTCACCCTGCGCGAGAAGCCTGTTGAGCTCAGCCCACGGGAATTCGCCTTGCTCTGCGCTCTGTTGATGCCTCCAGGAATGGTGCGGAGTCGTCAGGAATTGCTGCGCATGGCGTGGCCCCCCTTCAGTGGAGGTCCCCGATCCGTTGATACCCAGGTGCTCACACTGCGACGCAAACTTGAGCAAGCAGGGTTGGGAGATGGAGGCGGTATCACGACCGTTCGCCAGCAGGGCTACCGATTCAGCCTTGAAAACATCAGGGACTAAGGAATCGGTCCTTTGCTTCCTCAAACAGCTGTTTAAGGTTCTCTGCCTAAAACGAGACGGGCAGAAGATTCAATTGCTTCTGAACCAGCAGCGGTAGTGGAATAACCATGGCTATAAGCAGCAGAAAATACTGCTATGCAGGGATCCGTCTCAGCCCAATGGCATAGCTGTTACTGCTCAAAACCATGACTAGTTTTGTTATTGCGGGCAGCCTTGTTCTCTTAAACATGGCTCTGATCTCCACCATCTGCTATCAGTGCCGTTAATTATAAGCGGATCAAAATCATTCTCTTAGACGCATTATCTCCAGGCCTAGCAAATATCTTTTTTAAGCTTTAATTCTCCAAAATCAGTTTCAATTGGAGTCTTCTAGATCACTCGAATCATCAGGGAATGATGATCAAACCCTGCTGCACAGCAAAGGCTACGGATCCTTCACCAACAAGCATCAAAGCAGCCAACACAGCAAGCAGTTGATAGGTCCAAGGGGGTGTCAATCTGCCAACACCGGTGGTTCTCAATGAGCTCTGGGATTGAATCAAGGCGAGAAAACGATCAAATTGTTCAAGACGCTGTGGCAGCAGACGTTGGCTCTGATCATGGGTTGTGATGTAAAACACCTTCCCCCCTTGACTCGTACCGACAGGAACGAGCGCTTTCATCTCGGTCCAGTTCAGGCTCCAGCCACGACGCAGTAACCAACTGCACCAGGGAGGGTGACCGACTGTGATTCCAGAGCTAGTAACGGTGACTTGTTCGCTAAGCATCGCCAATACAACGAGCAATCCCAAAGGAACAGCGGCAAGCAGCCACAAGCGCAGAGATTCAGGAGCCAGGGCCGGCAATGGCAGCACCAAGGCTAAGTAAACGGTGATCAACGTTCCGCGAATCAACGGGGAGAGCTGAAAACAATGGTTGCTGTCGTTCATCGATCCTCCGCAGAGCCAGGTAAGGGCTCGATCACGTCATTGGGGCGATATGCCCCACCAAACACCTCCGCCTCTCGACCTTTCCAGAATTCACCCAAGCGCATGAGGTCGGAGTGTGCCTCTTTGAGGCTGCCCATGTATTCCTCTTGGCTCATGTTGCTGCGAGCTTCCTTGAGCTTGGCCAATCGCAACATCTGCAACATCCAAGGCTTACTCAGCTCCCCCCGGCTCTCGAGATAGCGAGCCAATTCAGCGGCGCTTGGAGGAGTGGACTCCACGATGGGCGTTGCCTGAGGAATTAAACCTTAAGCAGAGACAACCATCGTTAGCGTGATCGAGCGATGGTGCTGCTATCGACTCAAGCTGGAAGAGACCAAGGGTTTAGGCCAAGATCCGCCCCGATCCTGTGGCTGCAGGCATAACCACTAAAGGCCACGGCATTGAGCCCTTGGCCGGGGAAACAGGAATCACCTACGCAATACAGATTTTTCAGGCCGGTGCGGTTAAACGGCATCGGCAACAAGCCAGGGAGTCGGTTCGCAGGAACTGGTCCGTAGCTACCTCCCATGCGGCCAAGGAAGCGCCGATGCGTGCGTGGCGTCCCAATTTCCTTGAACTTAATGGCGCTCTTCAAGCCGGGAAGGAGTGCTTCCAGACGATCGATCAAGCGATCGGCATCCTGCTGTTTCTTCTCTGCATAAGCGGATGGAGAGAGACCTTTCCAATAGCGCATATCGCTCTGCGTAAAGGTATGCAAAATGTGCCGTCCAGCTGGAGCCAAAGAAGGATCCAGAAGAGATGGCATCGACACAAACACCACACCTTGCTCTGCTTCCATCTCAGCCCAGTTCTCAAGCAAGAGGTGATGGCAGTGAAAACCATCCGGAACCACCGAGGCATCAACGCCGAGATGGAGGGACAGGAATGATGACGAGGGCTGGTAGCGCTTGCGCCAAGTGGTTTCAGCGGCTGGCGTGTGCTCAGGGCCAACCAGAGTTGACTGTGCTGAACCTTCCCCGGCGAAGGTGTCCCAGCGAGTGGCGTTGCTCACGATCCGCTTGGCTCGTAGCTCCTCACCATCAGCAAGCCGAACGCCAACAGCCTGACCCTGTTCAATCAACACGTTGGTCACGCGATGCTTGTAGCGAATTTCGCCACCATTGGCTTCCAGGCCAGCCACGAGTTTTTCAGCGATCACTCCCACGCCACCTTTGGGATAGTTGATGCCACCGGCATGCCGATCGGAGAACACCATGCCGGCATTGATCATGGGTGTGCGATCTGCTGGCATCACTGACCAGCAGAAACATTCCATATCGATCAAACGCAAAAGATCCTCATCCTTGATGTGCTTTTTGGCCACATCACCAACATTGAAAGGAAGCCACCGAGCCAGACCAAGGCAAGCAAGTGGAGCCTTAAAAAATACTTTTGCGAGATAGGCCGGATCTTCCAAAGAGAGCAATGGCATCGCATCTAAACAACGAAACACCTGCCAGCAGGTCTCGTAAAAAGCGCAAATCCCCTTGGCTTCATGGGGGAAGCGGGCACTCATTCGAGTAATGAAGTCGTCGTAGTCCCTGTCCACGGCCATCGAGAGGCCGTCTGGAAGGTGATATTCAAGCTGCACAGCGTCAGGAACCGTCGCGCAGTGCTGACCGACGTCAGCCAGCGCTCTGGTGAGCAAGTTGGTGTGCCCCTTCTCTCCAAAACCAAAAATCATCGAAGCACCTACATCGAAGGTGTATCCATCTCTGCGAAAGCTCCCACCAGACCCCCCTGGAATCAGATACCGCTCGAGGACCAAGGTCTTCGCTCCCTTCGCAGCCAGTTGTGATGCTGTGACCAGGCCACCGATCCCAGATCCGATGACGATTACATCCCAGTCAGGCATCGGAGCGACGATTCATCCTTTGATCCAGACCCTAGGAGGCTCCGGTGGTGGAGAAGGGAGGGGTGGCCGTAAGAATCAGCTCTGAGGGCAGCCTTAGCGGCAAAGCTTTAGACGTGCTTCAAGCGGTGCAAGCCACATGGGCGATATGGCTCTCTTCGATGGTTCGCTGAAGATCGGCCAAAGCTCTGTCGCGATAAGCGCCATAACGAGCACGCTTATCTCTAATGCGCTCCTGCAGTTCAGGCATTAAGCCGAAATTTGGGGGCATCGGTTGGAATTTGCCCGACGGTGCCTCACTGATGAAATGGGTGAGTGCTCCGATCATCGTGGTGTGCGGCAACTGAATCGGGTCTTGACCCTGAACCAACCGCGCTGCATTCGTGCCAGCCAACCAGCCTCCTGCAACAGCAGCTGCATATCCCTCCGTGCCTGTGATTTGGCCGGCGGCGAGCAGATGAAGACGGCGGCGGAACTGGAGGGTCGGCTCCAACAGTTCTGGTGCCTCCAAAAAGGTGTTGCGATGCATCACCCCAAAACGAACGAAATCGGCCTGCTCTAAGCCTGGGATCAAACGCAACACCCGTTTCTGCTCCCCCCACTTGAGATTGGTCTGGAAACCCACGAGATTCCAGAGTCGTCCGTCCTTGTCTTCCTGCCTCAATTGCACAACGGCATAGGCCCGTTTTGCGCGGCGCACATCACGGTCAGTCACGTCTCCCCAGCGCGGATCCCATAAACCGATGGGCTTAAGAGGGCCGTAACGCATCGTGTCCTCGCCACGACGGGCCAACTCTTCAATCGGCAAGCAGCCCTCGAAAAAAGTGGCGCTAGTCTTGTCAAAATCCTTGAGTTCGGCTTGTTCGGCCTCCAAGAGAGCCGCTCGAAAGGCCAGAAACTGATCTCGATCCATCGGGCAATTGATGTAATCGGCATCGCCCTTGTCGTAGCGGCTGGCCCGAAAGGCCTTGGTCATATCGATACTTTCACCCTCAACGATCGGACTCGCCGCGTCGAAAAAATGGCAATCGTCTCGGCCGGTGAAAGCGCGTAAATCATCGGCCAACGCTTCACTCGTGAGAGGACCTGTGGCCAGCACGGTGATCTGATCAGGATCAGGAAGCGCTAGCTGCTCTTCTCGACGGATCGTCACCAAGGGATGGTCGTCTAGGACAGACGTGAGAGCAGCGCTGTAACGGCCGCGATCCACAGCGAGAGCACCGCCGGCGGGGACGGAATGATGATCCGCCGTTTGGATGACAAGGGATCCAAGACGCCTTAATTCTTCCTGCAACAAACCCGCTGCACGGTCACTGCTAAGAGCTCCGAAGCTGTTGCTGCAAACCAGTTCGGCGAACTCAGAGCTGTGATGAGCAGGAGATCGCTTGAAAGGGCGCATTTCCCAGAGCGTGACCGGAATGCCTGCTCTTGCAATCTGCCAAGCAGCTTCAGTACCGGCAAGGCCAGCACCAATCACAACAACCGAAGAC
Organism: Synechococcus sp. PROS-9-1; assembly: GCF_014279775.1. Taxonomy (NCBI): domain Bacteria; kingdom Bacillati; phylum Cyanobacteriota; class Cyanophyceae; order Synechococcales; family Synechococcaceae; genus Synechococcus; species Synechococcus sp. PROS-9-1. Next base: position 889,111 of record NZ_CP047961.1, on the reverse strand, counting down.
TGTTCGCTCAAGGACGATGGGATCGAGAACTCAACTCAACCTATCGATCAAGATCAAGCCCGGCTTCGTCTGATCATCAGCTGGAGCTGACCAACAGCAGCACGACCGATGTTGAACCCAGCCCAGGCAAGTGCCAGAAGGATCGGAGAAGCCACGAGCACGAGCCGAAGGTCCATGAGTTCATTTACAAAAGCTTTAGGAGTTTAAGGACAGTTGGGAGAAGCCGGGATCAACAGTGGGCAGTCCGTTTGGTTTTGCATCAATTGAGACCACTTAGCAGCTAGCTCGGCGTAGTGGTCTGCGTGCTGCCACTGATCCTCGATCTCTTCCTCACTCAGCTCACGTTTCACCTTGGCGGGCACACCCGCCACAAGCGTTTGGGCTGGGACATCCTTCGTGACCACAGAGCCTGCAGCAACGAGCGCTCCCCTCCCAACTTTGACGCCATTGAGCACAACGGCACCGATGCCAATCAGGCAACCAGCCTCAAGCAAGGCCCCATGAACAACCGCTCGATGTCCAATCGTCACGTTTTCAGCAATGTGAACGGGAAACGTTGGATCGCCGTGCAAAACAGCTCCCTCCTGAACATTGCTACGAGCACCGATATAAATGGGTGCCATATCGCCACGCGCGACGGCCGTTGGCCAAATGCTGGCCCCTGAACTCACAGTCACATCAGCCATCAAAACGGCTCCAGGTGCAATCCAGGCATCGGAAGCGATGCAGGGTTGGGGCCAAGGGTTGTTCATTCCTAACTTGGTCATCAGTTCGGGGAGCAAATATCTTGGTGGAGGATCGTTGAGTGATAACCTCCACAGGTGCCTAATTGGCATGCCCATGCGGCGGGTCGCTAGCTCAGCGGTAGAGCACTCGGCTTTTAACCGATTGGTCCTGAGTTCGAATCTCAGGCGACCCATTTGTTCAAAGCTACACCTTTCTCCATTCTTTCTTAATGGTTTCAGGTGAAGGAACCTTGGATCAGTAAAACCATGAAATGCGTCGCCATTGTTGACGATGATCCACGGTTACGTGAGTTAATTCGAGTTGAATTGATTGACGAGGGTGTTGAGCCTGTTATTTGCTCGGATGGAGAAGCTTTACTTGAGCTCTTAGATCAACGCCAAATTGATTTAATTTTACTCGATTTAATGATGCCCAAGATGGACGGCATGACCTGTCTACAACGACTGCGTGAGCGTTGCAATGTTGTGCCTGTTTTGGTCGTTACTGCTTTTAATGAAGACAACAAACGCAGCCAAGCCAAGGCACTCGGAGCTAATGACTTCATACTGAAACCAGACCTATTTGAGCTTCTACCCGAATTACTCGAACGTTATCTCTGAACAGAGGTCTTGATCCCAAGGGATGATTTAGGGCGTGGGAATTGCAATGTCACAACAAGGCCCAGACGAGCTGAGCCAGTTGGTGCATCAGGAGACGAACAACTCGCCGAACCACCCATTCCTTCCATCAGGCTTTGCACCAAAGAAAGACCAAGTCCACCTCCATCCGCCATGTCTGCGTTTCGATGCTCCTCAATACGGGTAAATCGCTCAAATGCTGCAACACAAAGATCTTCATTTTTGATACCAGGACCATTGTCTATAAATTTCAGCTCCACATGAGACACTGATTGAACAAATTTGATCTGGATCAACGGCTTAGAACCAGAAAAACGACGACTATTATCAAGAAGGTTATCAAGAATCAGATGAAAAGCATCTTGGTCTAACTGCACCTGATAGTCATCAGTTTCATTGACGGCGATCACCTGCAAACAGCCTCTTGATTCAGGATTTAACGTAACAATCCATTGACCAATAAAATTTTGCAAATCATCGATTTGCAACTTCCATCGGCGGCTATCAGTATCTAGCTCAGAAAGCAACAAAAGATGATCGACAAGAGTTGCTATGCGCTGTGTTTCCTCTACAGCATCGGACAAGGATTGCTGTAAAGTATTAGAAAACTGTTTTTTCCGCTTCAGTCGATGCAAGTTTCCAGCAATAATTGCAAGCGGAGTTCTTAATTCATGAGCAAGATTATCGATAAATTGTCGTTGTCTTGCCAAGGCTTTCTCTAATGGATCAAGATCACGAAAGATCAGCAAAGTAAAGTTCTGATCTATTTGCATGATCTGACGCCAACTCACCGATCGCGTAATCAATTGCGTCTCTTCAGGAGCAGGATCAGATAGGGCTTGGATGAGATAGGAATTGCGACCCTCAGCCGTTAGGGCTTTTTGTAGAGGGTGACTAGGCTCTTCATCCCCCATTGGGCTTCGATCAAGATGGTGGAACTGCAGCAAAGCTGAAAGAGGCCGTCCAATCATCTGCAATGTGATTCCTCCTCCCCAAAGATCTGCTGCTTGCTGGTTCGCCCAGCGCACTGCTGCAGATTCGTCGAGGATCAACATCGCTTCACCCGTGGAATCAAAGGCAACTCTCAACAGCCCAAGCGACTGACTCATCTGCTGAATCAGAGCTCTGGACTCTGCTTCTGCTGACCCGGAAAAGCTATCTTCAGCAAGCATGGGGGCCTTCCAGGGGCCTCAGCGTTGCCGCAAAGCTCCATCCACCCGCATCACTGCGTTCAGCAACGATGAAATGTTCACTACGAATCTCAGCTCCATCACTACATATGGTCGCCAACTCGAGGGGGTGATTGACAAGCTTTGACGTCTCAGTGAGTTTGAAGCGAGAGAAGCCTGCATGATGAAGTTCACGGAAGGATGCGGGCAGGATCATCCCAATCGTTTGCCCCACTAAGCCATCGTCCCAGCCATAAATCAGGCGAAAGCGGTCGTTGAACTCAACCACCTGACCCTGCTCATCCGTTCGAACAAAAGGGAGATTGTGTTGCTGCCTTAAAGCATCAACCGCGCCAGGGGTCCAGGAATTTGACATGCCCGGAAAAGCTTTTTGTCAGCTTAGACACGCATCTATGGGATCAGGTGAACCCATTCCTTTAAAGTGAATGGGCTACGGGGTGTAGCGCAGTTTGGTAGCGCGCCTGCTTTGGGAGCAGGATGTCGCAGGTTCGAATCCTGTCACCCCGATGCCCGAGACGTCATTCATGACGGGCTCAGTTGCCGCCTCCCCAGGGCGGCTTTTTTATTGGGTTGAGAGTGGTGTGCGCAAAATGTGCGCAAAGCGGTAAGTAAGGGACGGGTTTTACGGACGACTTTCCGAGCATTACGCACAACATCCCATCAGCCACGCCATCATTTTTTAACTGAGCCTCAGGTTGCGGCTGGCGCTGGTGTGAGTCTCTAGTCAGTTTGGGGGATTCGCTCTAGATCCAATGGTGAGAAAGTTGAAGGACAGGTACAACATGTGCACCTAATGCCGGACCTGACTTTTCCTCAATCACAATGATTCCAAGGAGGAGGGTCTAGTACTTGAATCAATAGAAGCTCAGCAGGTGTTACTCCTACTGCCCAAGAGCGATGTCCTTTTCTGTTATTGGTTCCCTGATCACCACCAAAGCTGATATCTCCAGGCCCCATGTCTACGATTACTCCATCCATCGTCTCCACTCTCCAGCGTCCACGGAGGGGAATGATCCATTGTGGCATTGGATTTTCATGCCACTCACCAATTTCTCCCGGCATCAGAATTAACGTGATTAATTTGGCACTACCGCTGTAGTGCAGTGCACTCCAGATTGGAGCCGCTCCCTCAGCAAACACTGATTGCTTATGACCCGAGAGCGATTGAAGGGTCTGACAACTTTTTCCTTGATCGTTGACCCATACACGCCAAAACTTTATATCTTGATTTTTCACAACTTCGTTACCAGTCTAATTCTAGTTAGTCAAAGATAGCTAATCATCCAATCCAGACGCAATCAAGTTTTTGACGGAGGCAAGTCGAAGATCACAACAATGTCGATATCGATCTCCAGACTAAATATTCACTAGCCCCGCCACGAGCGGGGTTTTTGCAGTCTGCAATACATAACAAAGCTGAAACAACCTATTGCAGCGTGGAGCAGCGATCAAAGCAAGGCATTGTGCGCGCAATAGAACCTTATCAATGCAACGTTCCTTACGCCTGTCGTTATCGCTGAGCGGTGTTGCTGCGCTGGCACTCTCTAACGGCGCTCTGCTGCCTGCCATTGCTCAAGACGGTGGCGGTGCAGATGATCTTGGGGTGATGGAGATCAACCTCAAGGATGCTGTTCAGTTCAACTGGGGTTTCCAGGGGGCACTGCAAGGAGCAGGAACACCGAATCAAGCAGGCATCGGTGGCTTCTTGCCTCTCTCTGTTGGCGAGAACAGTGTGTTCTTTGCTGATGTGCTGCTTAATGCAAACTTTGCTGATTACGGCAATGACAGCAGCATCATCAATACAGAAGTTGCTGGCACCACAATCAGCACCTCATCAAGGCTTGGTTATCGCTGGTTGAATGGTGATCGCTCTTGGATGTACGGGCTAAATGCTGGTTATGACAGCCGCCCGATGAATACAGGTGGAACTGATACAGTCATCAATGTGAGCGGCACAGAGAAGAGTGCTTTCTTCCAGCAGGTCGCAGTCAATGCTGAAGCAGTTTCTAATGATTGGAACTTCAATGCCTATGCCTTGATTCCTGTTGGTGATACAGAGCAGCAGCTAAATAGAGCCTATCAAGGCGGGGCGCTTGATACCTATGGCCTGGATGTTGGTTATTTCATCACTCCAGCCGTTAATGCTTCTGTTGGTTATTACTACCAACATGGTGATCTAGGAACAGCAGATGGTTCCGGCGTACTCGGGCGCTTGGCTTATGAAATGACAAGTGGCGTCACAGCAGGAGTAAAGCTCTCCTACGACGAAGCATTCGACACTCGTGTGTCTGCAGACATCAAGGTTCGTTTTGGTGGTCCAAAGACAACATCACAGCGGAAACAAGTTCAACAGCTACCTGTTGTTAATGTGCTAACATCAACACCAAGAAATAGAACTATTCGAATTCATGATGCTTCGTACGATGTAAGCAAATGCTGGAAATACGAAACTAACGAAACAACCCTAGACAAAAACTACAGCACAGAAACATGTTCTAATTACTCAACAGGCTATGAATCAGCATCATCGGCCTGAGCGACTAAAACATCGGCATATGAAAGCTGCACAAAGAGAGCTGGAGCGTTTTCTAATGAGGAGACAGTAAAAACTAACGGGAAGTCCAAAACACATACTATTGCCAGACCAATACATGATCGAATCAACAAGATACTCTTTGTTTCATGATAAACTTTGATAAGCCTTTAGTGCTTTGCCAGATATCAATCAGCGCGAGAAGGAAGGTGAGCGCTGGAAGGCAACAGCGACAGATGGAATCAATAGCAATGATAAAAGCTATTATTGCGTCAAAGGTTCTAGGTAAAGGCAATGACTCTCTATAAAATCATCCTCAATAAAACAACAGGTGAGACACAAACGCAATGGTCTTCTGAATCCCATGAGGAGATTATGAAGCTATGGGAAGAGGAGAAGGACGAACAGGATAAGTTCAGCAAGATAGATATGGAGTTAGTTCTTTGTAAGGATGATGAAGTGTTAGATGACTATGAGATAATAGATGCTCAACGGGAGTGGATAGTCATTGACTAACAATCATGAACCCTGGCATTACTATGTCAGTTACGAGGATGGTGAAGAAATGGTTATTGAATATTACGACTATATCTTTGAAGCATTGGCGAGCTACCATGAAGCAATCAACGAAGGACCAGAAGAGTTCAATTTGGTTGAAGTAGAGGTCGGTAGATGTGATTTAAGGATGTTAAATATGGAGCCAATTGAATACTATTTATTCAGTGATTCGACTAGATACGCAACAGCATGATGAGCGCAAAGATTTACAAGCTTCATCGCTAGTGGTTATTACTTGCAAAAGGTTGAAACTAAAAGCGGATCGATCAGCAATTAATGGTTAGGCTTTAGCCCTTTTGGGAGATAGCTCCCAAAAGATAACTATCCGATTTAATGCGGTGAAGAAAGGGGCGTTGCTTGTTACTCAGCTTCTTGGATGAATTTTTTGAGTCTCTTGATCAGCTCAGGATTTACTTTGCCCCGGAATTGTGAGTCGGTCGTGTGCCGAGAGCCATCCGTCAGCCACTTGACCAATTCACAAGGATCTGACTGCTGTTCTCCGTCGATGTCGATCAGACCAGCACCATGCTCAATTGCCTTTGTCAGCCATTCTTCTGAGGTTTGCCCCTTGTTGCCGAAGACCTCGACAGTGAAGGTGACAGGGATGGTGATTTGGGTCTTCCACATCCCATCACATCCAAACTCTTTACGGATTTGTTCGCTCTCTTCGAGCCTGGGCTTTGAGACGTTCATTAATTCGTAGTGGATGTTTGCGAGCACCTAGTCATCATCACCGAACCTGAACGCATTGGCGGCTTCAAGGTAGAGCAAGATCGCGATGGTGCAGTCTTCATCCAGATACAACTCGATCGAGCTGAAAGCAATACAAACCCTGTAAGGGTAAAAGCAGAGGAGTGGTTGTCCGCAATCAATCAGATGCTGCACAACGATCAACAGCCGCAGAAGGCTTTTGACCAGAGCAGGTCAAACAACCACCATTAATTCGATACGGCGCAAGATGCCCTCGGAGGCATAGTGTGCCCCGAAAAAACAACACTTGACCCAACTCCCTTGCATGGGCATCTGTAAGCGGCAGAGATAGCCATCCATCGGGAACGTCACCTTTCAGTTGAGATCGCCGCTGCTCTGCATCAATTCGTCGTTGATGCTCTTCACGGTCATTTTTGGCGCAGACACCTTCAACTTGAAATTCTCGAGAACAATCCAAGCAGGCGGTCACTATTGGCTTCTTACGGGCTGAATTATGCGAAAGCTTGTCACCTGGAACCTCACGATCCTGACCACAAGAACATCGACACCACCAATAGGCATTTCCGCTTTTGGTGCGACGCTCTGAAGTACGGAAAACCGTGAGCTTTCCGTATACCTCACCAACTCGGTTCCGGGGCTTGGAGGGCATTGGGAACGGCAAGCAAGTGAGCTACTTAGTCATTCTGGCCTGGCATTGTTCAAAGAGAGGTGGCAGGTGGTCTAGGAACCAACCTGGACAAAGAAAATGCTCATAAAGACACGGACTGTTGAGTAAAAGCCTGGCCTCTGCATAGATCACATGCGAGAGAGAGACAGGTTCACTTTCAAAATGAGCAGTCTTGGAAGGATAAGATGATCATTGGCTTGTTATCTCTAGGTGTAATTATTCCATTGATTGGCACAGTGATTAATCAAAGACATAAAGAATGATGCCATAGGGAACAGCGCATGGATTGCGAAAGAAAATGAAACAACTCAGAAGACTGTCAAGCCTTTTAGATATTGATTCAATTCAACAAGCAAGCGCTCACTCGCCTAGGAGCAATTGAGTTGCTACGACTTGAGTCTTGACATCAAGCGAAGAAGCATCTTAAGAACGGTATACTTTGACCAATACGTTCAGAACATCAATGGCCGGAAAGAAGACAAAACCATTTAGTCCAAGGGAAGATATTTCTTCCCTAAACAAGCAGATAAGAAGAAAAGAAAAGCGCGTTCAAAAGGTTATTGACCAAAAGCAAGGAGTAAGACAGTCGTATCTTGAAGCAATGGAGAAACTGCGAAAGAATACAACCAATGAACTTCTAAGTATAGAAAATATTCAAGATGATTTTACCTCAACAATGGAGTGCCTCGACAAAGAGGAAGAGAGCTTCAAGCTAGAAATCAAAGAGCTTTCAGAACGAAGAGCTCAACTCAACAAAAGCATCATAGATAAAAATGCAAGTTCATTCTTCCCTAAAAAAACCGTGGCGCTAACCATTATTGCTCTTGTTGCTTTAGGCTCAGGACTGCTTCTATCGCAAAAGCATCAGCCGTTCAATCAGCCTTCTTCTGAAAAAAGAATTCAAAATTAAACACTTGCAGCCATGACACAAGGCTGGAGGGTAAATTATTCAACGTTCTCCAAACTAAATATTCACCAGGAGCATAACGATCGATCATACATTATGCCGCACCTCAAAAAAAACGTGTCAACAACATAGCAAATCGGCATGATTGCTTACCATGCAACCTTATCGATTGATCATGGGAATAGATTTCATTCAGCCGGACAAAGCCTGTTCAGTGAATCATATCTTTACCAATATCCAATCAAACTTGAGTTACTGACAATTCTTGCTCAAGAATTTAGCAGCAGGAGCATGGCCCAGATCTAATGCTTTTCTCCAATCAACACATGCATCGCTCATGACACCAGACATCTCCATTGCAATGCCACGGTTGAAGTAAGCATTGCCATCCTTCGGGCTAATCTCTATTGCCTTATCAAAATCTTGAATTGCACCTTCAAGATCACCTAATCTTGCTTTAGCAATTCCGCGGCTTCCGTAGGAATCAAGATAATTTGGTTTCAGTTGAATTGCTTTATCGTAATCAACAATAGAACCTTGAAAGTCTCCTGATTTCGCTTTGGCGAGACCACGATAAAAGAAACTTTCGGGATCCTCTGGATTAAGCTCTATTGCTTTATTAAAGTCCACAAGTGCTCCTCGATAGTCACCAGATCCAAGCTTTTCCGCACCGCTAGTGAAGTCATTCAGGTCAGGAGTAGTGAAACCAGCCGATAAAAATGCAAGCAAGAAGAGCAAAACTGCGACTACGGTGTTACGAATAGGCACTTCATGAAGCTGCTTAACTTCGACCATCGTAGTCAGAGCACCGCGTGCAGTGAACAGCAACCAGCTTCAATTGAGAATGTATCGCCACAAATTCCAACTTTGAAGACAACAGACTTGATTATTTAATACACCAAGGCAAACAGGCCATCGCCCACTTCTCTATGGATTACATCATTATTGTCTACAACATTCAGCTTGTTTTATGTGCTGAGTGGGCAAAGACGATCCATCCAAGGTTTGCGCAGTCAACGTCTCTGCTCAGTTAGCAGCCCTAGCTGGATGATGATCATCGAGTTCAACAGTTTTCGATTCGATGCCCACCATTGCGTTGCTCGGCACAGGTCTGCTCGGTGTGGCGATCGGCCACCGTCTGCTCGAGCAGGGGGTGACGTTGAAAATCTGGAACCGATCCGCAGCAAAATGTGAGCCACTCCTGAAGCAGGGGGCTGAGCAGATTGAAAACCTCGATGGGGCAGCGAAGGGCTGCCAAGCCGTGATCACGGTGCTGCGTGACGGGCCCGTGAGTGCAGAGGTGATTGCTGAGCTGGGTGACCTCGATGCCGTCTGCTGCCTACCGATGGGCACGATGGGCATCAGCGAATCGCGGCAACTTGAACTGCAGGTTCAAGGGCAGCAGGGTTTCTACCTGGAAGCTCCAGTCTTGGGGAGCAAACCAGAGGCACTCAAAGGCACGCTGCTGGTGATGGCAGGAGGCGATGCTGCCATCTTTCAACAGCAATTACCGCTGCTACGCCTGCTGTCTGCTGATCCGAAGTGGATGGGGCCAACCGGCAGTGCAGCTGCCAGCAAGCTGGCTCTCAACCAGCTCATTGCCAGCCTCACCCACGGCTATTCCCTGGCCTTGCGATTGGTTCAAGCCTCAGGCTTAGAGATAGAACGTTTTATGGAGGTGCTTCGCCCTTCAGCGCTCTATGCACCAACTGTCGATAAAAAACTCGACCGGATGCTCTCGAACGACTTCACCAATCCCAACTTCAGTACGGCGCTGCTGCGCAAAGACTTGCAGCTCTTTGTTCGTGAGGCGGCTCTGGCTGGGGTGAATGCTGAGGCACTCGAGGGGTTGGTCGAACTCCTAACTCTCGCGAAAGGAACACCCCTTGATGCAGGCGATTATTCAGCGCTGCATGCTTTGACAGCAGATTCAGCCAAAGATCATTGAGGTCTTGATGGTCTTGAAATGAATAGCGAGTGGTGACTCCTTCACTGGAACAAGCAGCCCTGACAGCAACGAGTCATCCGTGACAGAGATGGATGCCGGTGGCACTGTGGCTATGTAATGAGGTGGCGCCATGGCTCTGATTCCTCGCTGGCAGTACATGTCTGACAGCAGCAAAGCAATCGTTAAAAACGTCGCTGGCACGGCATTCGTGCTCTTGATCGGTTTAATGCTCCTCCGAGCCTTTTTCGGATGGATCGTTCTCGCCGTGATCATCTGGGCAGGATGGAAGGTCCTCAACCGCAAGTAGGCGGGGTACGACACAATCTCGATCAAGACGGTCCGAGCCAGACTGACGACATGAAGCGTCTATTGCGACTCCTTAAGCGACTGACAGGCAAAGCACAGAAGCCCCCGCTCCATACGCCGGAAGAGTTGGAGTGCTTCAAAAGGGATGCCATCGAGAACCGAGGCAAGCACTACTAATGCAGGGCGCATTTGAGTTGGGGCTACTTGCCATCCTTTTTCTTGGTCTCCAGGTTTGGTGGCTCAGCAAAGTCTTTTTAAATCGACCTCGGCAGCCCAGACCCATGGGCACTTCAAAGCCAATGCGAGCCAACTCACTTCAGAACGATCGGAATGTCCTGGAGAAGATCTTTGGAAAATCCTGATCACCATCACGTCCATCACAAAGTCCCAACTGGGCCTTCACCTGAATCAGCTCAAATTTGCTTAGAAGTAGAGAAGGCTTGATCGGCACAGACGCAGTGCCTCACGTGCCGAATCCAGCGATGCCTTGTTTGGCATGGTCAAACCGTTTGGAACCACAACTGCGTTATCACGATCCAGGCGAACCCGAGCAGAGAACCAGGAGCCACCGCCAGCAACTGATGCACGGCAAACATGATTTTGTTCGCTATCTAGCTTGCGCTCAATCAACCAACCATCAACCCGATCAATCGTCTGAAAACTCTGAGCCAGTGCTGATGTTCCGATCAGCGAAAGAAGCAGCAAGAAGCATTTCATCAGCCCAGCTTGTCAGCGCAAGCTGATGATGCCGAGTTGGCCGAACACCTTTGAAGGAAAGCAGTCACTCGTCTGCAACGGAAGCATCGTGCATGCGCTCAACAGCTCTTGGCGCGCTGGCAAAAAGCCAAAAGAAAACCCCGCCAAAGGCAGGGTTTCTCGGCTTCTCTTTGGGCGTGTTGCCTTGTTTCCACTCCGTGAAGAAGCCCTCCTCACAGATGAATCTTGGCTCAGAAATCCCACTGAGCAAGTCCCGACGTATCAGTTGGTTGACTGACCTACGCAACCTGCTCAGCATGTGCTTAGCCAACTCCTCACAAGGTTTGGCTCCTCACACCCCCAAAGAAGGCTTCGTCGCCTTCTTTTTTTATGCCTGGTCACTCAAGCCAGAAGCAGGCACACGCCCAGCCTGCTTTACAAACCGTCACTAGGTCCCCTAGAGTCTGTTACATAAGTTCACAAGCGTTACTGATGACCGACTACTCCACCGCCATCTTTGGTTTGATCGCCTTCACCGGAGTTGTCTCCGCTGCTGTCGTCTACATCCTTGCCCAGCCTTCCGACCTGCCAGTCGTAAAAAAAGCAAAAGCAGCTCAAAGCTGAGTCTCAGCCAGAAACACTCTTACCGGTTCAAACCATGACCACACAAGATCTTCTCGTTCTGCTCGTGAGCTTCGGGACCGCCTGCTTCGCTCTCAACATCTACAAATTGAACCAACAGCCACAACGCTGATCTTTACAAGCCGTTACAGAAATGTTACGGTATGCAAAGCGTTCCTTGGACGGGATCCGCGAACGAATGCCGCTTGAGGGAGCGGTCTTTCAATCAATAAAAAAAGATCTGTGTGGAAGCAGATCTTTTTTTATGCCTTGACTTAGCCCATCTCAGGAGCCCAGCCAGCGGTGCTCTGCCAAGTTGGCGCCCATAGCTTGCAGGTCTTGGTGAGGTGATGGCCCTGCTGCAATAACCGCTGCCGAATGTTGCACGCCACCAAGGTGTGGCAGTGCTGGTCCACGCCATGCCGAAAGTGCTGGCACGCCACACAAACACTGGAACATCGGCAGTTGCTCAGCTCCCGCTCGTCCACATAACCCCACTCCTCCATAACCCATCAGCCGCAGTACATATGTACTAGCTCGGCAAGGGGGATGTCGTCAACCAGCAAAGCTGAAACGGCCTAGTGCAGCGGGCAGCAGCAACTCCACATGGCTGGGAACCCCAATGATTACGGGCCCATCTGTTGTTTTACGCCTCATCAATATGCGCCTAAAGGCAGCTAAACAGCTGTTCAATACCTGGCACTAATCCATGCCTAGCCCTACCAGGAGCAGGGGGTTTTATTTTCCTGGATTAACCAGATACAAATCTCCAAATCCAATCCCACTCTTGTATCGCAATGAACTACTGAGTGGCTCCTCATATGGTTATAAAGGTGGAGTAGCAACAGCTACATACAACGTTCACCTCACATCTGTGAGGCGCAGACTCGCCAGGCCACGGAACGGGGACCTGGATTTCTGAGGAACCTCAAATGACACTGACCTATCGCGGCAAGAAGTACGTGCAACTTCAAGGTGCTGGTTTTGATGCAACCAAGAAGGCACAACTGACCTATCGCGGCTTGTCATACACGAAGTGAGCTCAAGGGTTCACGTCAAACAGCCCCGCCTTGAGTGGGGTTTTTTTATTGCCCTTTACCAGCTGCACAAGCGGATGGTTCCTCTGGAGCAGGGAACCCATTCATCACTGCTCCTCCAAGTCCCATCCAATATTGGATTGAGGCCGTGAAAAGGTACGGATCATTGCATCAGCGGGTCAGCGATCTAAATCTGCAAGCACATCCTTGTCTGAATTCAATGCTCCCATTGTTCAACAGTTCATCCAGGGGCCACGTTTCACCTGGAGGGAGTATCGGTCTCTAAGGAGAAAGTGATGAACACTAATCCTATGAGACAGCAGAGATTAAAAACAAACAGATAGGCACGAACTTAACAGCAAGTCCATTGAGTTCTAGGGTGCCTACTTAGCAAGAAGAAAACAATATAAAGCCTTGCTAGGGGAAACATATGCAGCGCAGCATCCTCAGCGAAAGCCAAAGGCAATGATTCAAAAAGTGCAAACAGCACCCTGCAACTAATTGCACAGCCAGACTATATTACTATAGTCAAAGAGAATACATCGAAGAACTGTAATTCTCGCTTGCTATTCGCTCGAGCACTACTTATTCAACTTTAAACTTCAAACAATGGATTACTCGCAAAAGATAACCCTGCTTGCCACCATCACAGTGAATTTGAATGTCCCCGAACTTCAGAGCAGAGAACAGCTCAATGAATGGATCAAGTCGGATGCTGCCCGCATTCATTTCATTGACCATTTGAAGCCGACGTCGTTTGATGATCTGGAAGTGGTGAAAGCAGCCTCAGAAGCAGACTTCGTGAGCTAGCTGCTGGATATGTAGACGGCATCGATCATGGCGACAGGAGACTGAGTTCGTTGCCACAAGCACAGACGCATGATCACCAAGGTTTGTGTATCAGCACGACGAGAGCAATCGGACACCCTGGCATCAAGAATGGGTCTTATCAGTGTTCGAACTGCAGGTCATGGCTGAGTACACACACACCATCGGCTTCACCTTCACGGCCTTTCATGCATTCAGCGTGACCACTGAGAACCCATTGATGAGTGTCGAAGAAGCTCGACACTTACTTTCAAAGGATGAGATGAGAAAGGCAATAGCAGATGAGGCTGTTGATGAGGTCACCAACGATCACAATCCCTCCGAAAAGCTGGACAACATCAAGTTCTATGCAGACCATTTTGTTGAGGAAATGGTTGAAGCCTTAGGTGATGGAGACGTTGTCGTTCAGGAAGTCATAACTGAAAAAAGTTAGACCGGAATAGCTACCAGGTTGAAAGAGAAGGATAAAATGACCGAACACAGCATCAAACGACTGAGCCGTTCATGACAATGTTTGATCAATCCACTCCCTTCCTCCTTCTTGCACGCATCCACGTCAAGCCGGGCTGCGTGGATCAATATCTGGAACTCGCCCGGATCACTGACATGGCCGTTCAGTCTTCCGAACCTGGCATGCTTCATCACACCTTTGATCAAGATCCAGAAGACCCACAAGCGTTTGTGTGGTCAGAGGCCTATGCAAATGACGAAGCATTTGCGGCTCACGTCTCCAACCCCCCTGTTCAGGAGTATTTGCAAAAACACGCTGAACTTGGAGATGGCTTCAGCATCGAAGTTTATGGAACTGTTGGCGATGACTGCAGAAAGCTGATGGAGTCCTTCGGACTTCCCCTTAAGATTTATCCATCCAAGCTTGGATATAGCAGAGTTTAATCAAACCAACTAGGGATTTCTTAAGAGAAAAAATAAATAATAAGGCAAGTCATTTTTTAATTCCCAATCGTAATAATTGCTTCTTTATTTTTCCACCAAACCCAATCTCGAATCGGTGGTGTATTGCGGAGCTGCTCGCGCGTCAGTGCAAGCCTTAATTTCATCGATGCTCCCAGGAGGACGTCGAGCATTTCTTCACCATTGGCACATGCAGCAAGAGCCTCATTGGTGCGTTGGGCACCATCAAGGGCGTTCACGAGCAGGCTCACGCGGCGAGCCACTGGCAATGATCGTGGGTCCACACCATGTTCACAAGGGCCATCAGAGTAAGCATTTCCACGCATCTCATTCGCACAAGCAAAGGGAATTAATGTGATCAGGCCACCTGCTGTATGGCATGCCATCACTCACGGGCAATCACTGGGTGATCGGTGACGTGCATGGTTGTTACCAGCCTCTGCAGCGACTGCTCGGCGTTTTGCCAAAGAATGATCACGTCGTGTTTTGCGGTGATGTCATCAACCGTGGGCCCCAAACCACCACCACCATGCAGTTGGCTTGGTCCTTGGTTATTGCTGGACAGGCAACCTGGCTGCGAGGAAATCATGAGCAGGCCCTCTTACAGACCCTCGCGGATCCTGCGCTCAACAGTCCCAACCCATGGCTAACGCGCCTCCAGCATCTCCCTACTGTTTTTTGGGGAAATGGCTGGGTGGCAACCCACGCAGGATTTGATTCCAACGGTCATCCCGACCTGACCATTCGTGAGCCCTTCTGGGAGCATTACGACGGAAGCCATGGACTTGTGGTGGTTGGTCATACCCCCCGACCTGATGTGGAGCGTCACGGTCGGATCGTGATGGTGGATACGGGTGCGGTGTCTGGAGGAAAACTCTCGGCGTACTGCCCAGAAACAGAAGCTGTTGTGCAAGTGGAGGGGGTTCGGGGGGCAACGGCTGCTCCACGAAATCGGACGGCTCCATCGCTGCAGGTAGGGCCTTGCTAACGGTCTACCGCAGCAATCGCACAGAGTTTCTGGCAACGCTTCTGGCCCAGACGCTGACGCTTGACCCACCAGGTCCGTTTGAGGAGCTGGAGATTGTCGTCAACACCTGGCCCACAAGCCGATGGCTCGGCGAGCAGCTTGCCAAAGCCAACGGCATTAGTGCTCTAGTGCGTTTTCCCTTTCCTGGATCACGCTTACGTCAGCTGGTGCGCTGCATCTTGGATCTCGATCCAAGCACTGAAGATCCTTGGCGCGCAGAACGACTGGTTTGGTCTGTTTTAAAGGTGCTCCCCGGTCTTCTCGACCACCCAACTGCTGAAAGCCTGAACCTTTGGTGGGAGCAACACGCAAGCGTTTCTGGACGGCTCAATCGTGATCATTGGCAACTGGCGCGCTGCCTCGCCGATGCGGTGGATGACTACGCCCTCTACCGACCGCAGGAACTGAGCCAATGGATTGAAGGTCATGGAGACGCTGACCTGCCGGCTCATTTGCACTGGCAACCACAGCTCGTTCGCGCCCTTGCAGCACTCCTCCCCTGTGATCCCTTTGGTCTTCAGGTGCAAAAGGCCGTTCAACGTCTACGAACAGGTGATGTTTCAGTAGCCGCTCTACCGCCTCGATTACGCCTGTTTGGCATCAGCAATCTCGCCCCTGTTCAGGTGGAACTCCTGCAAGGCCTCTCGGGCCTGATGGCGATTGAGCTGTACCTACTCACGCCATGCCCTGAGCTGTGGCAACGCTCCGAACAGAGGAGACAAACGCTCGGACAAGCGTGGAACACACCACCGGATGGGCCCTGGCTCCTGGAATCACCAAGACTGGAGGCGATTTTGGGACGCATGGGGGCTGAGTTTCAGTTGCTTTTGGAAGGCAACGGAGACTGCTCGCTCGGCCAATGGGATCAGGGCGATCTCTTCGCAGCGCCCATTCAGATCGCTGCATCCGAACAGCGGCCAGCCACGCTCTTAGAGCAAGTGCAACAACAGTTGGTGGATGGAAGCGCACCACTCCTCACCCCTGTTGATCAAGACAGCTCATTGCGTTTTTTGGCCTGCGCAGGACCATGGCGCGAGGTTCAACTGGTTCGCGATCAGATCCTGCAATGGCTGGCCTCCGATCCAAGCCTGGAGCCTCGCGATGTCTTGGTGATGACTCCGGATGTGGAGCGCTATGCCCCGCTCCTCAGCTCCGTCTTCGGTGATCACGACGCCACTGGAGTCAGCATTCCCTGGAGACTGACCGACCGAAGCCAACAGAGCACCCCAGGACTGAGCCAAGGGTTTATGGCCCTTTTGAGGCTGGCCAGTGAGCGCTTCACGGCATCCGGGTTAGAGGCTCTTCTGGCTAACCCAGCTCTCCAAGTGCTTCAAGGCATCACGGCCACGGATGCCTTGCGGATCACCCAGTGCCTCCAGCAGACGGGCTTCCGTTGGGGGGTGGATGGCAAGGAGCGAGGAGGCGATGACACCCATAGCCTCAATTGGTGTCTTGATCGCTGGCTGCTTGGCCTCGTTCTGCCTGCCGAGCCAGGTCTCGCTCCTGGAGGCTGCGCCCCCTTCCAGGGAGGTCTCACCATTCAGCAACTTGAACAATGGTGGCCGCTTCTGGATGGACTCGCGCAATGGATCATTCGCCTACGTCAACCCCACAGTCCCAGCGCTTGGACCACGCAGTTGAATCAGCTTCTCCAGCATCTCTATGGCGATGGAGGGGACTGGGCCTGGGAGCAACAAGCGATCGTCGAAGCACTCGACACGATGCAGCAACAGGCCTCTGAGTGCACTCTTGACCTTGATCTCTCCGTTGTGGTCTCCATTCTTGATGAGGCCCTCTCCGCCGATAGCGGTCGCTTTGGCCACCGCAGTGGTGCCCTCACGATCAGCGCCCTAGAGCCGATGCGGGCGATTCCCCATCGGCTGATCGTGCTGATGGGGCTTGATTCGCAAGGCTTTCCGCGTCAGCGGGAACGCCCTGGCTTTCACCTCCTGGAACAGCAGCGCCGACTCGGAGATCCATCGAGCACAGATCAAGACCGTTACGTGCTGCTGGAGGCGTTGATGTCGGCGCGACAACATCTGCTGATCAGCTGGAATGCACGCGATGAACGCAAGGGCGAAGAGCTTCCCCCCGCGCCGCCGGTTCAACAATGGCTCAGCTTGCTGAAGGAGCAACTCAAACCCGAACAGTTCGAGCGAGTGGTGTTGGTACAACCAGCGAATCCCTTGGATCCTCGAAATTTTCTCGTCAATCGCTCCGGCTCAGCCTTCAGTTCTGATCGTCACCACCTCGACGCCAGGCGCAATCTCGATCGCCGCGATCACCATCGCCTCAGCGAAAGCTCCCTGGGCCTAGCCCACCCCCTGAGCTGGAGTCCAATTGCAACCCCTAACTGTTTGGATTCAGACGCCGTTGATTCAGACGCAGTCAGTCGTTGGATTGAGGCTCCCCAGCGCTATTGGCTCAAAGCGCGGGGATTGGAGACACGGGAGTGGTCCACCCCCGTGGAAGATCTCTCAGCGCTCGAACTCGAGGAGCGGGAGCGTCAATCCCTTCTGAACCAGTCTTTCCTCAATCAGCTCGACTGGCTGGCAACCGATTCGAGCTTGATCTGGGACCACGCTCTTCCGGGGGAATGGAGCACACAGCTTCGAGGTCAAGGGTTGCTTCCGCCTGGCGCAGCAGGCCTACTGGCTGCCAATCGCCTCGAACAGCGCTGGCAGAACCTGCAACAAACCCTGTTAAAACTTGGGGCTTTGCACTGTGAATCCATCCGCACAGAGACCGAGTCACGCTCTGTGCTGAGAGCTGGGGCCACCACGGTTTTGGTTAGCGCAGGCCGGCTTCAGTCCCGCACTGCTCTTGGCGGCTGGTTCACCCACCTCATCCAGCAAGCGTCGGGAGTCTCCACTTCAACGGCTGTGGTCTGTCGATGTGACAGCAGCGCCAAAACTGATCAATTTGAGCTTGCCCTTCATTGGCAACCACTGGATCCAGGCCGAGCTCAGGAGCTTCTCTTTTCTCTCAATGCCTTAGCAATCGCAGGAGCTGAATCCTGCTGGCCGGTGCCCCCTTCTAGTGGATTGGCCAAGGCCCTCACGTTGAGTAAAAGTCTGGATAAAGCAAACCGAGCGTTTGCAAGTCGCTGGGATGGGGGATTCGCAGGCATGGGAGAGCGGGAGCGTCCAGAGATGCAGCTTTGTTTTGGCGACCACTTCGAAGCAGACGATTTTTTAAGCACAGCCTGCTTTGAAGAAGCCTTTCAAGCGTTGTATGCGCCGATGCTGGAGGCGCAACGGCCATGAGCAGCCGTTTTGAACCCAATCAGTACCCCCTAGATGCCGGCGTTCGTCTCCTAGAAGCCAGTGCCGGAACGGGCAAAACCTTTGCTCTAGCCCACCTGGTTTTGCGGCTGGTGACAGAGCGGAAGCTCAACCTCAAAGAGCTTTTGGTCGTGACCTTCACAGAAGCAGCCGCTGCGGAATTACGTGATCGGATTGGGCGTCGACTCAACGATGCCTTGAAAGCCCTGCTCCAAGATCAAGCCAACGACTCAGACGCCCAAACCAACGCCCCACCCCCCGATGCAGTGATGGAGGAGTGGCTGGCACTCCATGGGCAAGATCCCAACACCCGTCGCACGATTGCCAGCAACCTGCTGGAAGCACTGGAGGGGCTTGAGCGAGCCGACATCACCACCATCCATGGCTTCTGCCGGCGCAGCCTTCGCCGGCAAGCACTCCAGAACGGCACAGCGATGGAGGTATGTCTTGAGAGTGACAGCCAGCATCTGTGCCAAGAGGTGGCCTACGACTACTGGGAACACCAGGTGCTGGCCCTACCTGCCGACAACGTCTCAGGGTTGTTGCATGCTGGCCTCTCAGCTGATCAGTTGAGCCATGCCCTCAGCCGCTTGGACAGCGATTGCGCTGTTCGGATCGCCGGTACTGAGGGGGCTCAAGATCAAGAGCGTCCCCTGATCGAGTGCTTTGAGCACTGGCTCCAATCGAGCTGGACAGAATTCGAAGCGCAATGGAAGACCAACGGTCACGGCTTAGAAACGGCCTTTCGCGACTGCGCAACGGATTGGCGAAGCCAAGGCCAAACCGACACCAAGCCCTACTCACCAAAACCCAAAAAAGATCGCGCTAGCGAACTCAGCGATTGGATCTCAGAGCTAACTGGCACGCAGCCGTCACGTATTAGTTACGCAGACGTGCGAAAACAGAGTCTGCTCGGCGACTACTTCCATCCCGGATGTTTCAGCAAAACAGCCCGCCGTTGCAGCGAAATCAATCCAAACCTTCCCCAACCAACCCTGCAAAAAGCCATTGCAACGCTGTGGGATGGACCAGCTGAGCAGGTGTGGCGCCATGCGCTCACCCAGGGACTCCACACCCTGGCCGCCCGCCGCGCTCAACAGGGCGTGATCAGCTTTTCTGGCTTACTCGATGCCCTCGATCCAGATGCGACAGATGCTGAACCGCAACGCTGGCTGGCCCCGATTCAGCAGCGATATCGCGTGGCTCTGATCGACGAATTTCAAGACACGGATCCACTGCAGTGGCGTCTGCTCCAGGCCTGCTTCGCAACCCCAAACCATCTATTGCTGATGGTGGGTGATCCCAAGCAAGCGATCTACCGCTTTCGAGGAGGAGATCTCAACACCTACAAACAAGCCCGACAAACAGCGGATCGAATCGACAATCTGCTCGACAACAGGCGTACAACCCCGACCTTGATGGAGGCGATGAACCAATGGATGGCTCCAGGCCTCACCCTCTCAAACCTCGAAGTGCCGCCTGTTACACCCTGTGCCAGCGCCCTTCCCTTGGACCTCCCGGAAGGTGAGCAACCTCTCCAACTCATTGATCTACAGGTCGATGACCCCGATCACCCCCCCACCCGCACAGCACTCGAATCGACCATTCCGACCCTGGTCGCTTGCCATGCCCTCCACCTGCTGGACAACGATCCGTCCCTAACCCCATCGGATCTTTGCGTTCTTGTCAGTCGTCATCGACAAGCCGAGGCGGTGCGAGAACAGCTCGCGCAACGAGGCCTACCCAGCCGACTCGTGAGTCCTGGAGATGTCCTCAGCACCACCGGCGCGACGGAGCTGCAACATTTTCTCGATGCCCTGACCACCCCCGCAGATGGCGGACGACTGCGGCGACTCGCCTGTTCTGCCTTGATGCAATGGACAAGCCGTCAGTTGCAGGAGGCGGAAACCAACAGTGATCTCGACCGACTCGCAGGGCAACTCCGCAACCTGCAGGACGTCCTCCCTTCCCTGGGTTTGCTCGGTTGCTTGTCCCAACTCCTCGAGGGCCGAATGCTCGCTGATCTCTCCAGCCGCGGGCGCTTATTAGGCGACATTCAGCAATGTGCGCGACTGGTGCAAGACGCCATGCATCGACAAGGCCTGGACCTGAGCAGCGCCGCAGATTGGCTGAGGCGACAACGCCTACAACCCATCGAACCCACCCCTGACATCAGGCAGCCCCACAGCGATTTAGCGGAAAGCGCGGTGGCCGTTGTCACCGTGCACCGAAGCAAAGGCCTGCAATACCCCGTAGTGATCTGCCCCTATTTGTGGCAAGCACCAGCTGATCGCAAAGGCCCTCTTTGGCGAAACCCTCCCAACGATCCAGAAGGGACCTGGCAAGTGGCTCTCAACCCCCATTGGGGCCATGGATACAAGGCCGCTGAACGAGATCAACTCGACAGTGCTGCAGAAGCAGAGCGGCTGGCCTACGTGGCCTTATCGCGCGCGCAGCGCCATCTCGTGGTGTTTTGGGTCGCCGCTGCTGGACAGGACGCCAATCCTTTGGCCAGCTGGATGACGGAGCTCTCCAGGCTCGACGCCCCCCTCGCGAGTCTCCACTTACCACCAGAAAACACACGCCTACATTTCTGGCGTCCAGCTCCGAGGCTCGAGACCTTGCAGCTGTCGGACGTTCCTCAACGCAGCCTCGACCGCAGCTGGGGTCGGAGCAGCTACTCCGCCTGGATCTCCTCTCAAAATGGACATCACAAACCGGCTCCTGCTGATCCACGCAATCTCGAAGAGGGGCGCGACATCGATGCTGTAGTCGACACCGATGCCGTAGCCAACAGCGAAGCTCCAGGAAGCCAGCTGGATTCAGCCAACCAGAATGGTCCTCTTGCAGAGTTCCCGAAAGGTCCGGGAGCTGGCGATTGTCTGCACAGAATCCTTGAACAGGTGAGCTTTCAAGGCCCTGCAGACCAAGCTCCCAATCAGGTGGTGGTGGCTGAAGAGCTCGGCCGAGCCGGAATCGACCTCGAGCATGGCGATGCCGTGATCTCAGCGCTCAATACTGTGCTGACCGCACCCCTTGGCGGCCCTCTCAAAGACTTGAAGCTGTCCGATTTGGACGTAGGACGGCGTCTTCATGAACTCAGCTTTGATCTGCCCGTTGCCCAGCAAGGCGATCCAGTGCGCTCCGCTGGTTTAGCCCATGCCTTCGAAGCAGACAACGACCACCGCTTTGGGAAGAACTACGCGCAAAGCCTGCGCCAATTGGACATTTGCAGTCGGGGGTTTCTGACGGGATCGATCGATCTGGTGTTCACCGATGGGGATGATCCCGCCACAGCCCGGTGGTGGGTAGCGGATTGGAAAAGCAATTGGATTGGTGAACGGGACGACTCTGGCCGTGGCATCGCCTGTGGCCCTCGGCACTACAGCCAAGCCGCGATGGAGGAGCAAATGCTCTCCCATCACTATCCACTCCAAGCCCATCTCTACCTTTTGGCCCTGGATCGCTACCTGCGCTGGAGGCTCGATGGTTACAACCCAGACCGCCACCTCGGTGGTTACGCCTATGTGTTTCTGAGGGGCATCAGCCCCGAAGGAGGCTCTGGGGTGGTGATCGAGCCTGCACCTTTGACGCGAATCCGCCGTCTGGACCAATGGCTTGAGGGGCTGTCGTCATGAAATCTGCAGCGACGGATGCTCTCTTTGCCCTTGAGCGTGGATTGCTCGCCACGCTTCAGCGGCGCATGCCGCCGGAGCAAAGCAGTGCACCGCTCCTCGAGATCGTGCGTGCACTCACCCTTGCCCTTAGCCGAGGTGACATCTCCCTTCAACTCCACGATGAAGCCGAGGTTCCAGAGGGGATTGAAAGTGATGGCTGGCCCAGGGTTCACCGTGAAGCCTTAGTGGCCAGTGGATGGCTGGAGGGTGACCAATCCGTTTTGGTTCTGAGCAACAACACCCTGTCCTGGCGGCGCTGGCATGGAGCCATGCAAGAGCTCGAACTCGAACTTCAGCGCCGCTGTTTCCAGGCTCCAATCCATGCCACACCCCACGGCTCCACGTCCAGCCGCCGAACCAAGACCAACGATCTCAGTCCGGAGCAGCAATCGGCTGTCCATGCCATCGATCACTACGGCGTGGTTCTGCTCAGCGGCGGACCCGGAACCGGTAAAACCAGCACGGTGCTGCACATGCTGCTCCGCGCTTTTGAGAATCAACCCAAGCTTCGGGCTCGGCTAGCCGCTCCCACAGGCAAGGCCGCACGTCGCCTCCAGGACGCCATTCGCAGCCACCCAAAAACCGCATCCTTGCCCTGCACCACTCTTCATCGCTTGCTGGAGGCCCGCCCTGGAGGCTTTGGCCGTCACCGACGCAACCCGCTGCCTTTGGACCTGCTCATCGTCGATGAAATGTCGATGGTGGACTTGGAGCTAGGCCGTGCCCTGTTGAGTGCTCTGCCAAGCCATTGCCAACTGGTCCTGGTTGGAGACAGCGCTCAGCTGCCACCGATTGGTGCAGGAGCCGTCTGGCAGCATCTCCAGGAACCGGCTCAAAACAGGCGCTTCAACGATGGGGCCATCACCCTCACGAAGGTGTATCGCAATCGAGGTGCCCTCGCTCAGATGAGTGCACTGCTCCGTGATCAAGGCCTGAAGCCGTTCTGGTCCCAACTCAGCTCGCTGCCTAAAACCTCAAACATCAGCGTTGATTACCTCAAAACAAAACAGCTTCCTGAGGCTGTGCATGCCGCACTCATCCAGCATCTTGACCATCTCAAGGCGAGAGCAAGCGCTTTAGAGATCGACGCCCATGGGCAACCCCATCAACAACAAGCCCAGGACCTTCTGCGCATGCTTGACGCCTTGATGGTGCTTTGCCCGCGTCGACGCGGGCCATGGGGTGTTGATGCCGTCCATCAACGGTTGCTTGATGGCTCTGAACCGCAACGCTGGCCCTCTGGTTTGCCAGTGCTTTGCAGTGAAAATCAGCCGGAACTCGGACTCGCCAATGGAGATCTTGGGATCATGGTCGGAGAGGGGGCTCATCAACGGGCCCTGTTTCTCAGCAGCGAGCCCTCTGGCGAGAGCCGGCATGCGCTTTTGCATCCAGCCCGTCTTCGCCACCTAGAGCCAGCTCTGGCACTCACCATTCACAAAGCTCAGGGCTGTGAAATGGACAAAGTGCTACTGCTCTGGCCTGCCCTCGACGATCGCCAAAGCAGCTCGCTTCTTTACACAGCTATGACACGCGCCAAAAAGCAACTGCTTTTATTTGCAGATCCAACGGCGTTGGATCTAGGCCGCTCAACAGGATCTCGGCATCCTGAGGATCAAGGCAAAATCGTGGATGAGTAGGTGAGGGAGACCGAGAGAGTGATCCGTCCTTGGGGTTGGTACGAGGATTTAGGCAGTGGCCCGGGTTACAAGCTGAAGCGATTGCTGATTCAGCAAGGGCAACGTTTGAGCCTTCAACGCCATCAACATCGCAGCGAAAACTGGACGGTGGCCCAAGGAAGCGGGGAGCTGTTTTGCCAAGGTCAATGGTCGAAGGTCTCAGCCGGAGACACGCTGCATATTCCCAAGGGAGCCGTCCACCGTGCTTTCGGTGGAGATGGCGACCTAATGATCATTGAGGTCCAGCATGGCTCGATCCTCGAAGAAAGCGATATCGAACGCTTAGAGGATGACTACGGCAGAGTGTTATGATAGATCTTCAACCTTTAATCGAAAGGCAAGCAATACAGCGCGGTTCAGGCCGATTGGACGTTGCAAGCCTGATTTAAAGGATTAATCAGGCAATTGCCTTTCAAGAATGACCAATACACCAGCTCAGGACTCAGGGTCCTGTTCCGTGGATCTCAGCATGTCTGAGATTTCCGAGAGCACCGCAGCGGAGACCACCGAAGAGGTCTATACAACAGTGATTGAAACCGTCGAAGAGCCAGAACCCCCCTCGGGATTCTCGGAATTCGGCTTCAGTGACGCACTCCTCAAAACCCTTGCTGACAAGGGATACAAGGAACCTTCACCGATCCAAAAGGCGGCCATCCCAGAGTTGATGCTGGGACGCGATCTCGTGGGCCAAGCGCAAACAGGCACGGGGAAAACCGCCGCCTTCGCTCTGCCTTTGCTGGAGAGATTGCAAGGCGATAGCCCGCTCCCAAGCGTGCTTGTACTGGCACCAACCCGTGAACTGGCGATGCAAGTGGCGGAAGCATTCAAGGCGTATTCCGCTGGGCATCCCCACCTCAACGTGCTGGCGATCTATGGAGGGTCCGATTTCCGATCCCAAATCAACGCGTTAAGGCGTGGCGTTGACGTGGTGGTTGGTACTCCAGGACGCGTAATGGATCACATGCGCCAAGGAACGCTGAATACAAGCGGATTGCGCAGCCTGGTATTAGATGAAGCCGATGAAATGCTGCGTATGGGTTTCATCGACGACGTCGAATGGATCCTCGAGCAATTACCGGAAGAACGTCAGGTCGTGCTGTTTTCAGCGACGATGCCGAACGAAATCCGCAGGCTTTCCAAGCGCTACTTGCGTGAACCTGCAGAAATCACGATCAAGACGAAGGACAAAGAGGCACGCCGGATCCGTCATCGCTGCATCACCATGCAGAACTCTCACAAGATCGAAGCACTTAACCGTGTCCTTGAAGCGGTGACGGGCGAAGGGGTAATTATTTTTGCGCGAACCAAAGCCATCACACTCACGGTTGCGGAATCCCTGGAAGCCGCCGGTCACGACGTGGCTGTGCTCAATGGAGACGTGCCCCAAAATCAAAGGGAGCGCACCGTGGAACGTCTGCGCAAAGGGACCGTCAACATTCTGGTTGCCACCGATGTCGCAGCTCGTGGTCTCGACGTTGACCGCATTGGTCTTGTGATCAACTACGACATGCCATTCGATAGCGAGGCTTACGTGCACCGCATCGGTCGTACTGGCCGAGCTGGACGCAGCGGGGAAGCCATCCTGTTCATCACACCTAGGGAGCGGAGGTTCGTCGGCAATCTCGAACGCGCCGTGGGACAGGCCATTGAGCCGATGGACATCCCTAGCAATGCCGAAATCAACCAGAGTCGTCTTGACCGTCTTCGCACCCGCCTCAGCGCTGAAGCCACCAGCGAAAACAAACCAGAGGAAGAGACCGCACTGCTTCAGGAACTCATCCAAAGAGTGGCCCAAGAGCTCGAGGTAGAGCCCGGACAACTCACTCTGGCCGCGATGAGGTTGGCCATTGGTGAAGGCCCGCTGTTGGTCCAAGGCGATGAAAACTGGCTGAAAGCTCCCTTGCGCAACGACCGACGCGATGACCGACGCGGAGATCGAGGCAACGACCGCGGCAGGAGACCGGAGCGTGCCTCACGCCAGCCAGAAGAGGACATGGAGCGGTTCAGGGTTGAAGTCGGTCATCGCGATCGCGTGAAACCGGGCAACCTGGTTGGGGCGATTGCCAATGAATCAGGACTGGAAGGACGCATGATTGGTCGGATTCAGATCTTTGAAACGCACAGCCTTGTAGACCTTCCCAAAGGCATGCCAGAGAATGTCTTTAATTCTCTTCGCCAGCTCAAAGTGATGAACCAGGAGCTTCAAATCCGCAAGGATTCCTAATTCTTGAGTCATCGTCTCCGGTTTGTGATCAGCCTCTGCTTAACACCCATGCTGATCACAACCGCTGGATCGCTGGCGCAAGCTGCGGATGATTCGGCAGAAATCAAAAAGTTCTGCATGGCAAGTGTCACGGGAGCAATGTCTCAAGCTGGACTAACTCTTCCCGAAGGCATGGGTGATTTCACCTGTTCATGCTTCTCCAAAGAGATGAATGGGAAAGGCATTGCTTTCATTATTCAAGCCCAAAAAATCTGCAAAGAACGTGCTGCCGAGAAGTACGAGCCTCTCCTAAAAACACAGTGAAGTCGAGCATAGTCGAGCTGCTCTGACCACGACAGTGTCGCTGACGAGTCGCTGACGAGTCGTTGACGAGCTAGCTAAGAACTCGTTCACCTCTGGCCAGGTCTGATTCGATCAGCAAACCTTTGATTAGGGAAAAAACATGCTGCGCATCGTCAGGATCTCCTGATGATCGAAAAGAAGATCGAGAAAAATGAAACTTTTCGATTTTCTCTTCGAATGTTGAGATATTGAACCAGGCAAGCCTGTAGCGTGGTGAGGCATCAGCTTCATGTTCGGCTCTGATCGGCTCGCTCCCCCAAGCTTCAGCTCTCCGGCTTCAGCATCAAGGACTTTCCTTTTCGGACCAAAACTTCTCTGATCAAATGTCCAACGGTCCCCTCAGGAAATGACCATCTACATCGGCAATCTGTCTTTTCAGGCAGAACAGGAAGATCTTCTCGATCTATTCGGTCAATACGGAGAGGTTAAGAGCGCAAGTCTTCCTCTCGATCGCGAAACAGGTCGCAAACGCGGCTTTGGCTTCGTTGAAATGGCGACAGACGAAGATGAGCAAAAAGCCATCGACGACCTCCAGAACGTGGAGTGGATGGGTCGCATGATCCGCGTCAACAAAGCAACCCCACGTGAGCGCACTGGCGGCGGTGGCGGTGGCGGCGGTGGTGGCCGCGGCGGTTACGGCGGCGGCGGCAACGACGGCGGCGGCGGCGGTTACGGCGGCGGCAACCGCTGGTGATCCCAGCGGAGGAGACAGTTCATCGAGCCGTCTCCTCCATTTCAAGCCTGTCATCCAAGGCGAAACGGCGCTCAATCAATTTTTGAATGTGATCGATAGGTCTTGTTTCGTCAGCAGGCAAAACAGAAGCTGAATTCCGTACTTCATCACGATGCTTCCGCGCTAAGAAGCGATGAAAACGATTGAACGCTCTTGAACGAGTCATACAGTTCCTCGATCTCTATTTCTGGTCTACACCGTTTCAAGAGATTTGACGCTGTTGGGCAACACAACGCTTGAATAGAGCGTCTTGCCATAGATGATGGCCGATCCAATCCCACATAGACGCATAAAGCCTGGCCTGCCGAGGCTTCTGAACCATCTCCAGCCCTACAAAAGACGGGTATGGATGGCGGTGAGCTGCTCGATCATCAACAAAGTCTTTGATTTACTTCCTCCTGTTCTGATCGGCCTGGCCGTTGATGTTGTGGTGCGACAGGATTCATCGTGGCTTGCAGCCTTGGGTGCCACAACAGTGCCAAGCCAACTCATCGTGCTTGCGGTGCTGTCCTTCCTGGTCTGGACAGCAGAATCACTCTTTGAATATCTCTACGGCGTTTTGTGGCGCAATCTTGCACAAACCACGCAACACAGTCTGAGATTGGAAGCCTATGACCATCTCCAAAAGCTTGAGATGGATTTCTTTGAGCGAGATAGCACTGGGCGCCTACTCACCGTTCTTGGTGATGACATCCATCAGCTCGAACGCTTTCTTGAACGTGGCGCCAACGAAATCCTGCAATTGGTGACCACCGTTCTACTTGTCGGTGGCGCAATGGCACTCCTGGCGCCAGGAGTGGCACTCTTCGCATTTCTACCGATCCCAATCATCCTTATGGGATCACTCAATTTTCAACGTCGCCTCGCTCCGCGATATCGCGATGTCCGCCAAAGAGCTGGAGATCTCGCCTCCCGACTGTCTAACAATCTTGGTGGGATGCTCACCATCAAAAGCTTTGCAACTGAAGCCTGGGAACTCGAACAACTTCGTACAGCGAGTGATGCCTACCGACAATGCAATCGCCAGGCAATTCGAATCTCTGCCGCCTTCATCCCCCTGATTCGCTTTGCGATCTTATTTGCCTTTTTAGCGATTCTTCTGATCGGAGGCATTCAAGCCTGGAAAGGAGTCATCGCCGTAGGAACCTACAGCTTTTTGGTTTTCATTACGCAGCGACTGCTCTGGCCACTCACCACGTTGGGACGAACCTTGGATGATTACCAACGATCGATGGCCTCCACACAACGCGTTCTCGATCTCATCGACACACCGATTCAGATCGCCAGCGGTAACACTCGCCTCAGCCCAAGTGATATCAAAGGAGAAATAAGGTATGAAGACGTTTGCTTTTCCTATAAAGATCGCGAACCACTGCTCAACAAGTTCAACCTAAGGGTTAAGGCAGGACAAACAATTGGCATTGTGGGTGCTACAGGTTCAGGTAAAAGTTCACTGGTCAAATTACTACTGAGGCTCTATCCGCTTAGTAGCGGCAGGATTGTTCTTGACGACCACCCGATTGCGTCGCTTCATCTGCAAGATCTTCGTCGCTGCATTGCCCTCGTGAGTCAAGACGTGTACCTCTTCCATGGAAGCGTCGCCGAAAATATTACCTACGGATCTTCACAAGCATCCAGTTCGTCCGTTATTTGGGCAGCAGAACAAGCTGAAGCCCTAGCCTTTATTCAAGCCCTACCTCAAGAATTTGACACGGTTGTAGGGGAACGTGGTCAGCGTTTGTCTGGTGGTCAACGCCAACGAATCGCCCTGGCAAGAGCCATTTTAAAAAACGTACCCGTATTGATCCTCGATGAAGCAACGGCGGCTGTTGACAATGAAACAGAGGCCGCGATTCAGCGTTCGCTCATGCGCATCACCGCGAATCGGACCACACTGGTTATTGCGCATCGACTCAGCACCGTGCGACATGCTGATCAAATCATTGTGATGGATGCTGGACGCATTGTGGAACAGGGCACCCATGATCAACTTCTGCACAAACCAGGCGCTTACGCCGACCTCTGGCGGGTTCAAGCTGGCTTACGCAGTGGCGAAGCGCTGAGCCTTTAACGCCAAAACGTTTCATCCAAGAGTTCACCGATGGCTGCTTCGCTGTCCCACCTGATGCATCATCCACTGGGCATTTTTGCCCAGCTTGTTGCGATCAGCGTCTTAATTCCGCCCTTAACAAGACGGTTAAGGCTTCCTGATCTTGTCGGACTCTTAGCCGCTGGCGTCCTGGTTGGTCCCCATGTGTTGCATTGGATCGATGCCAAAAGTGAAACGATCACCCTTCTCTCCGATATCGGAGCCATCTATTTACTGTTCACAGTTGGGCTGGAAATCGACCTCGAAGAGTTCAACAGGGTCAAAAGACGCTCCGTGACATTTGGGGCCCTGATCTTTGTGCTCGGAGTTGGAACAGGGTTCGGGATCGGCCAGATCTTTGGCTTCCCCTTAGTGCCCAGTCTCCTATTAGGAGCCCTGATGGCAACGCACACCCCGCTCGGGTATCCGATCGTGAGGAGTTACGGAGCTCAGCGTGACGAATCCGTGATCGTGAGCGTTGGAAGCACGATCTTCACCGACATTGCAGCGCTGTTATTGCTCGCTGTAGCCCTAGGGCTGGGCAAGGGAAACCTGACACCGAGCAGCTTTACGGCGCTGCTCATCAGCATCAGCGTGTTTGCTTGTCTCGTCGTCTTGGGCATTCGAATGATTGGGCGGCATCTATGGATGCGCAACGTCATCGATGAAAACCGGGTGTTTCTGGCGGTGTTACTCACCTTGTTTGTGGCCTCCCTCGGCGCTGAACTTGCAGGGGTGGAAAAAATCGTGGGCGCTTTTCTGGCTGGGCTCGCAGTGAATTCTGTCCTTCCAGAAGGCAAGGTCAAGGAGCAAGTGATCTTTGTAGGGGGAGCCTTATTCATCCCCATTTTCTTCATTCATTTGGGACTGCTGCTCGATCTCGGCAGCCTCGCCGACAGCATCAGCAACATTGAGTTCACAGCCCTAATGCTCACTGGAGCTTTGGGATGCAAGGCACTTGCTGCAGTGATTGCTGGGCGCTGGTTCCGCTACAGCCCCAATCAAATCCTGCTGATGTGGTCACTCGCCATGCCCAAGGTGGCGGCCACGCTTGCAACCGCGTTCATTGGATTTCAGGCCGGCTTACTCGACAGCACAGTTCTGAACGCCGTTCTTGCCGTGATGGTTGTGACGGCAACGCTCGGTCCAACCCTCACCACACGCTCCGTCGTGGCCCTCATGGAACCGAATGAGCGCTCCCCATACGGCACAACAGGACTCGATGAAGATCAGGAGGTCCCCGGAGAGGTGGTACGCCGCCCCCTGAAAGTGTTGGTACCAGTTGCCAATCCAGACACCGAGTTGAGCCTGCTGAAGCTGGCTGCCCGACTCTCCCAGGGAGAGGGCGAACACAACGGACAACTCCTGCCCCTCGCACTGGTGAGTCCAAGCCTCGAGGAGGCGCGCGGTGGCTTAAATCGAGCCCTATCGGCAGCGAGAACCAGGCTGAATCAGGCGGCAACCAACGCAGAGGGCCTTACTGCAACCACCCGTTGTCTATTGCGCGTGGATGACGACATCGCTGCGGGCATGAGCCGAAGCGCTTTAGAGGAGGGAGCCGATCTGCTGTTGATCGGAGCAGGACGCCCTGACCCTCTACGCAAATGGCTCCTTGGAGACCTGGTCGACGGAGTCTGCCGAACCGCGCATTGCCCCGTGGTGGTGGCCAATCTTGGGCGGCGAGAACTCAATGATCTCAACCAAATCCTGGTTCCAATTAAAGATCTATCGGCGAGTGCACGCGAACAATTTGAACTCGCCCTACGGCTCCTATCCACCGCACCAGACCCAACATCTACCATCATCAGTCTTCTGCACATCCATGATCCACGCTTTAACCGACACGAACGATCCTGGATGGAGCAACAACTAATGAGTTGGTGTCCACGTAACATCGCCAGCCATCAAGTTCAAATCAAACTGCTGCAGGGACCTGGCATCGATTCGAAAATCCACTGGTTCAGCAAAAACCAAGATCTCGTGATCTTGCGATCACAACGGCGGCGGGTCGCCGGACTCCCCATTCCAGCCAGTGATCGCACGAGCAATTTGGTGCATCAGTTGGCCTGTCCGGCACTAATGATCAGCGATCCACTCACCTAATCATGGTTCTCACCACACAAACATCAACACAATCCAACAGTTGCAGGAACAGAACTAAGATTTGTAGATGAACGTCCAAAGGAATCCAAATAAAAAATCCCTGCTCACAGCAGCAGTGCTTGGACTCTTTGGTGGATTGCTGCTGTCGATACCTCTCAGCCGATCTCTCATTCCATCAACAGAGCTCCCCACGCTGACCTCAATCAGCAACCCATTTAAAGGCTGGTCGATCTTTGATGATGAGAATATCGTGGTTCTCGGAATGGATGCTGGAGGCGGTAATACAGACACTATTTTCATCCTGAGCATTGAAAACGGCGAAACTTCTATCATTCAAGTCCCAAGAGACAGCTATATCGATTCGCGCAGCTTTGGGCCCATGAAGGCCAATGCACTCCATGCCAGAGGCGGTCCAGATGCTGTTAAAACAGAACTAACACGGCTCATGGGGCGTCCGATCAATCATCATATATTGGTTAATCTAAAAGGAATTCGTACTATTAGTGATTTACTTGGAGGTCTAGAGGTTGATGTACCAAAACGCCTCTACTACCAAGACAAAAGCCAAGGATTACTGATCGATCTTCAACCAGGGCGCCAGGTCCTCAAAGGCCGTGAGCTCGAAGGGTTTCTGCGCTGGCGCCACGATGGAAAGGGTGATTTAGGACGACTTGATAGACAACAACTCGTGCTCAAAAGTCTGTTCAATAAACTCATCCAACCTCAGCATCTCATCCGTCTACCAGCCCTGCTCACAGCAGCTGGACGTAATCTTGAAACAGATCTTGGCCCTATGGAGTTGGGTAAATTAATCACCACCATGGGAACAACAGATCTCCAAACAGATCGACTCAAAGCCCGTCCTTTTTATAAAAATGGAGTGAGTTATCTCGATACACAATGGCCTGCGCAGAAGACAACAAAGGGAGTTGATGCGAGCGAATCCAGCAGCAAGCGCTTCAAAATATTGTTTTGAATAGGCCTACAAGTAAATGTTTCCAGAATGAATAACAACAATCTTGCCTTTGAACATCAAGAGGTTATCGTCAATGTTCAAAGGCTAAGTCCTTTCCACAGTTGAAGAGACTTGTCAGATCAACAATGTAAACGATGTAATCACAGATTCAAATAAGTCTTTAACGCGAGGCCAGCGGCTTTCATTCGTGCTTGTGGCAAGGGTGTACAAGCGGCCCCGATCGACAACGACGGTGGCCAGCTCATGGCGATCGCGATCCTGAAGATGCACGGCGTACTCCAGGTCATAGAACGTATGACCTGAGGCCTCCCGTTCTCTTGCCTCGATCAACTCGGCATTGCGGCCGCTGCCATCTGGGGCGATCACGTCACGGCGCAAACGTTCGCCAACGGCAACAGCACTGCCAAGTGTCTGTAAGTCGTTATCAGCATCCACATCAGAGACCACAAGGCTCACGGTTTCGTCGCTGTTGATCAGATCGTGAAAAACAACGGTGGGGCCTCCCGTTACAGCTACTCGCGTCCAACCCGTTGGATAGAGGAAGGCATATCTGCCGTCAGGGCTCTGGAACGAATTAAGGCCAGCTCCAGCACCGCTGCAGGCGGTGAGCAACACAACACAGACAACGCTGAGAAGCGATCGCAGCGGAACTTGCAACGGAAAGCGCATCGAATCGTTCATGAATCCATCCCATTCTGCCCGGAGATCTCCCTGCCTAGATTTCAGAGACTTGCAGAAGAGTTCTGAGCGGCTTCACCCGACCATTAGCACGGTTGATCGACCAGTTCGAACGTCTCCCCGGCATTGGTCCACGGACCGCACAACGGCTGGCTCTCCATTTGCTGCGCCAACCAGAAGAGCAGATCCATAGTTTTGCTGATGCTCTCTTGGCGGCAAGGAGTCAGGTGGGGGAATGCCAAACCTGTTTCCATCTCAGTGCAGAACCCATCTGTGAGATCTGCAGAAATCCAGAGCGTTCCAACGGCTTGCTTTGCGTGGTGGCTGATTCAAGGGATCTGCTCGCCCTCGAACGCACCAGAGAATATGCAGGCAGATACCACGTTTTGGGTGGCCTGATCTCTCCGATGGACGGCATCGGTCCAGAAATGCTGCAGATCAGCAGCCTCGTAAAAAGGGTCGCAGCAGACGAAATCAAAGAGGTGATCCTTGCGCTCACCCCCAGCGTGGAGGGGGATACCACCAGCCTTTACCTGGCTCGCCTACTCAAACCGTTTACGCAAGTCAGTCGAATCGCTTACGGCCTTCCAGTTGGAAGCGAACTGGAATATGCCGACGACGTCACCTTGAGTCGGGCTCTGGAAGGACGTCGAGCAGTTGAATGAAACTCCCAGAGACGCGGTCATGAAAACGAGCATGAGCCGTTACAGCGGAATCCGCCCCAGCGAGCGCTTACCCGAATGGTTGAGACGGCCCATCGGCAATGCCTCGGCGATTGAACAGGTACAAACCCTGGTCAAACAAAATGGGCTCAACACGATTTGCGAGGAGGGCCGCTGCCCTAATCGGGGGGAGTGTTATGCAGCCGGTACCGCAACCTTTTTGCTTGGTGGCTCCATCTGCACCCGTAGTTGTGCGTTCTGCCAAGTCGATAAAGGCCGTGCGCCCGAAGCCGTAAACCCTGAGGAAGGGGAACGGGTGGCAGAAGCCGTGCTTCGCATGGGACTCCGCTACGTGGTCCTCACGGCCGTAGCCCGCGATGACCTTGAAGACCATGGGGCCAGCTTGTTTACGAACGCGATGGCGGCGATCCGTGCCCGCAATCCCTTGATCGCCATCGAGGTGCTCACCCCAGACTTCTGGGGCGGTGTGGCCGATCAAGCCAAAGCCCTCCAAGCTCAACAGCAACGCCTAGCCACTGTTCTGAAGGCACAGCCCATTTGTTTCAACCACAATCTTGAAACGGTGAAGCGACTTCAAGCAGAAGTCCGCCGTGGAGCGACTTACACCCGCTCGCTTGGGCTGCTTGCCGCGGCCAGAGAACTTGCCCCATCAATACCCACCAAAAGCGGCCTGATGCTTGGCTTGGGCGAGAGCAAGGATGAAGTTGTCGACACCTTGAAAGACCTACGCAGTGTGGATTGTCAGCGAATCACACTCGGCCAGTACCTCAGACCATCCTTGGCCCATATCCCCGTAGCGCGTTACTGGCATCCCACGGAATTTGCAGAGCTTGGCGCCATTGCCACCGACCTGGGTTTTACGCAAGTGCGCAGTGGGCCATTGGTCCGCAGCAGCTATCACGCGGCGGGCGACTGAGCCGACCAGCGCTGATCAGCTCGCTGCTGCACCTCGGCACAATCCGCCGTCATCAGCGCACCAGCACCACCCCAAACCATCCTCAGAGGCAAGTCCCAAACAGCGGCCTCCACCTCATGCACCGTGCTGAAGCCACGTTGCTGGAAATAGCGCACCAAACGCCGATGCTGACCCTCTGCATCGCGGATCGCCAACAACCTGGCCCTCAGGCAAGGGGTGGACTCAAGCGCCCAAGCCATGGTGGCAGCCCAGATCAGATCTCCCGTCCCAGCAGGAGCTTGGGGCCGAACTCGCATCGTGTCGAGCTGCAATCCAGTCGTGGCGCCATAGGCCCAGGCTTTCATCTCGCCCTGGAGTTGCAAGCGATCAGCAGCAAGCTGTTCAGCCACCACCAAGCGCAAACTCCACAGCCCTAGGGGGCGTCCAACTTTGAGGCGCAGCAACAAGCCACGTTCTCGTGCTTGAGCTTCTAAATCATTGAGCATCAGCACGCGGGCAGAGAAGAGAAAGGGCTCACCTCGACCACCGAGGCAATGGGAAGTGGGCCATACAGATGGGGGAAAAGCACGCCTGTATGAATGGCATCTGCTCGTAGGGGGGCAGACACCAGCTTTGGATCGATTCTGAGCGTTAGGACGGCACCAGCGTCTGCATAAAACCGGTCAAACGTGGCTTGCACCTGCTCTTGCCAAGACAGATGAATGAATCCCACCTGCTCGAGGGACAAGCCGCGCGTTGAAACGCGATAGTCGCCTCGCTTTACAGCATCCTGCCAATCGGATTCCAAGGCGAGATGAAACAGCGGTTGATCCATGGGAATCGCAATGGCATCAGCGGGAAAGATCGGTTCGATTCCACCTGGCCACCAGGGATCAGCACGTTGCATCAACCGTTGCATCATCGGGTCATCGAGAAAGCGCATGAGCCACTCCCGCAACGGGGTCAAGTGAGGATCAGCATCAAATCCACCCGCATCGGCCAGGCGCCACTGCCGTACAAAGGGCCATAGGGCCGCATCCGCCAACGCCATCCGATCAGTCAGCAACCAACCGTTCCTACTGATGCGTTCGCTCCAGCTGCGCAGGATCACAAGACCAGCCAGGCGATGGTCCTCCTTTGAGGCTCCGGGATAGCGATCGGTGTACTTGAAACGATCGAGATGATGCTTCAACGACCCATCATTTTGTTCAATCAAAACAGCCGAGTCTTCAGCCTCCAACACGCCTCGGGGGTCTGCCTGCTGCAAAGCCCAGAGCATGATCTCCAAACTCTCATCGATCACGCTGCCGTCAGCTAAGACCAGAACCGGAACCGTGCCTTTAGGAGAGGCCTCCAGCATCGCTGCAGGCTTGGCTTTGAGTTCAATTTCTCTCCAATGCACCATGAGCCCTGCCTGCAGCAGGGCCCAGCGAGCACGCATCGCATAGGGACAACGGCGAAAGCTGTAAAGGATGGGCAGCAAACGAAGCCTGAAAGCAAGTCATGGCCACTGAAGCACTAGGCCTGAAGCTGGTCGATCTGCTGTTGGCGCATGGCAAATCTGCGGCGATCTGCATCTGTGAATTGATCGATGCAATGCAAACACTGCACGCCCTTGATGTAGCTCGGCAAGGTCTGCTGCTCCGAGGAAACCGGCAAACCGCAGGCATGGCATAGGCAGTAGTCACCTCGTTCCAACTGATGGTTGAGCGCAACGCGTTGATCAAACACGAAACACTCCCCTCGCCAACGGCTGTTCTGCTCTGGAACCTCTTCGAGATAGCGAAGAATGCCTCCACGCAAATGATGGACTTCGCCAAAGCCCTGCTGTTGCAGAAAACTGCTGGCCTTTTCACAGCGGATGCCTCCGGTACAAAACATCGCAATCCGCTGAGGTCCCTCTCGCTCAATGCGAGGGCGAAGCTCCTGATCCACCCAGTCAGGAAAGTCCCGGAAACTTTCCGTTTGCGGATTCAAGGCCCCTGCAAAACTGCCGATCGCCACCTCATAGGTGTTGCGCGCATCGATCACCAGCGTGTCGGGATCATCAATCAAGGCATTCCAGTCTTGAGGATCCACATAGGTGCCAACACTGATTCGAGGATCCACTTGAGCTTGTCCAAGCGTCACGATCTCTCGCTT
This sequence comes from Synechococcus sp. PROS-9-1, assembly GCF_014279775.1. Taxonomy (NCBI): domain Bacteria; kingdom Bacillati; phylum Cyanobacteriota; class Cyanophyceae; order Synechococcales; family Synechococcaceae; genus Synechococcus; species Synechococcus sp. PROS-9-1. The sequence continues at coordinate 852,304 of NZ_CP047961.1, read as the reverse complement.
GCTCCTGGCCTTAAAGCGACGAAACACTTGATCGGGATTCCAGCTGCGCTTTACCTCAAGGCATTCGTAATGGGCATCACCCAGTGCAAGTTGGCTGCGTAGGAGCGCGAGCAATCGCTCCACTCCCGAGGAAGGACCACAGACCGTGCCGTTCACACCCTCAGCAGCGATCAACACCGAACCGAGAACGGTTTCAGCCTGCGCCAGGGGAGGCAGAGCGGTTAGCAGCTCCTGTTGATCGGTCTCAGCCAACGGGGTGAAGGCATAAAACGCTGCAACAAGCAGATCATCCTGGATCCCATTTGCTCCCATCGCAGCTCCCATTAGGCAGCCGCAGGGGAGTGCCAGTTGGCCTTTACACCGGCCGTACGAAGCAGCTCACGATCAGCCTCCACCGCCGGGTTTCCAGTCGTGAGAAGCGTTTCGCCATAAAAGATCGAATCCGCACCAGCCTGCAAACACAAAATCTGTGCCTCCTGGCTGAGCTGTTCCCGACCCGCACTCAGGCGAACCCGACTGCCAGGCATCAGGATCCTCGTGACGGCAATCATGCGAACCAACTCGATGGGATCGATGGGGGGGAGTTCCTCGAGCGGAGTGCCCTCTACCGCCACCAAAGCGTTGATCGGAACGCTCTCCGGATGGGGGTTGATCGACGCCAGCACCTGCAGCATCGAGGCCCGGTCCTTCACGGTTTCCCCCATGCCAATGATGCCGCCGCAGCAGAGGGTCACACCCGCTTGACGCACCCGCTCAAGCGTCTCCAGACGTTCTTGAAAGGTCCGTGTGGTGATGATTTTGTCGTAGTGCTCAGGACTGGTGTCGAGGTTGTGGTTGTAGGCCGTTAGACCGGCTTCAGCGAGACGTTTCGCCTGGTCATCGGTGAGCATGCCGGCAGTGACGCAGGCTTCCATCCCCAAGGCACGCACGCCACTCACCATCTGCAACATGGCGTCGAATGGGGCACCTTCGCGGATTTCACGCCAAGCCCAGCCCATGCAAAACCTGTCCGCACCTGCCTGCTTGGCCGCTTTGGCACGTTCTAAAACAGGAGCAACCTGCAATTCGGGCTGGCCAGTGACATCACTGCTGTGATGCATCGATTGAGGGCAGTAAGCGCAGTCTTCTTCGCAACCACCGGTTTTCACACTCAACAGCGAGGCCAACTGGACGTGATATCCAGGGTTGGACGCACGATGCACCCCCTGAGCACGCCAAAGCAAATCCATCAGGGGAAGATCCAGAAGCGCTTCGATCTCGCTTCGCGTCCAGTCATGGCGCACTTCAACCGCTTCCGTCATCAACCCTGAGAAGAACCTCGAACCCTCAGGATCCCAGAGCATCGGCGATTAGACCACTAACCCCCCAAAGCGACGGGTTCGGCTTTGGTAATCCAAGAACGCGCCCACTAAGGCCTCACGATCGAAATCGGGCCAGAGAACATCGGTGACGTGGATTTCAGCGTAAGCAAGCTGCCACAGCAAAAAATTGCTGATTCGATGTTCACCACTGGTGCGAATCAAGAGATCGGGATCGATTTCACCGGCAGTGAACAGTTCGGCAGCGAGGGTGTGCTCGTCAATCGCGGAGGGTTCAAGCTCCCCACTTGCGGCCCGTTCAGCAAGCCGCCTGGCTGCAAGAACAAGCTCGTGCCGTCCTCCGTAGTTGGTGCAGACATTGAAATGAATTCCATCGTTCAACGCGGTGCGGTTCGTCGCTTCCTCGATCAAGGACTGAAGACGGGACGGCAGGGGCTCCAGATCGCCAAGAAAACGGATCCGCACCCTCTCCGACTCCAAGGCCTGAAGCTCGCGTTCGAGCACCCGCTCAAACAGCGTCATCAGAAAATTGACTTCGTCGCCTGGGCGAGACCAGTTTTCCGTAGAGAAGGCGTAGGCGGTCAGAGCCTTCACACCCCAATCGCTGCACCGACGCAAGGTGGTTTTCAGGGCCTCAACACCTGCCCGATGCCCCATCACACGCGGTAATCCCCTCGATTGGGCCCAGCGTCCATTGCCATCCATGATCACTGCCACATGGGCTGGCAAACGCTGAGGATTGATCTCGGCAGGACAAGCCTCAATCCGAGCGTCATCTGAACTAGTGACCAAGCGTTGACTCAAAGCGATGAGTCCTGGGAAGCATTTTTCACGCTACGTGAAGACCCTGTTTTCGCTGTGGTTGATGCCACCGGAGCCGCCATCAACTCGGTCAATAAATCCTGAAGACGCGAACTGGTGATCGGACGTTCGAGCTTGCCCTGATTCGCGAGCGACAACGTGCCTGTTTCCTCAGACACCACGACACAGATGCAGCGGTCGAAGCGTTCGGTAATGCCTAAGGCCGCGAGGTGTCTTGTGCCATAGCGACTAAAGCCTTGACGCGACAGCGGCAAGATCACGCCAGCAGAAAGAATGCGATTTCCCTTCAGCACAACGGCACCGTCATGGAGAGGTGTGTCGGAGGCAAACAAATTGAGAAGTAATTCACTGCTCAACTGAGCGTCAACGGTGACCCCAGGATTCAGGAAATCCTCCGGGCGCAAATCACTCCCCAAATCCACCACCATCAAGGCACCGCGGCGCGACTTAGACAGGCGACCTGCAGCATCGGTGAGTTGAGCGACGGTGCTGGCGGTAGCTCTGAGCTTGCTTTGCGGATTGCCCAACAGGACGGCGAGCCGCCCTGTACCGAGCAACTCCATCAACCGGCGCAATTCGCCCTGCCAAAGAATGGCCAGAGAAAGTGAACAAGCAAGAACCAAGGCATCGACCAACGTCGATGTAAGCGGGAGATTGAAGAACCGCTTGACGAACCACGCAAGAGCAACGAGAAACAGGTACCCCCTCAACAGCCAAAGGGTTCGCTGCTCGTTGACTCTCGTGAAGAGAAGAAAACCGAGAGCAGAGGCGCATAAAACGTCGATCAGCAGGCGAAGTTGCAACACCGCCATTCCGTTTATGCACCTCTCATAATTTCAAACTCAGTGTAACGAGCGCAGGCGATCTGGCATCAGGTCATAACGCAGTAAATCCTCTGGCTGCTCACGCCGCTGAATCAGTTCAGCCTCTCCTTGATGCACCAACACAGCAGCGGGTCTCGGAATCCGGTTGTAGTTCGAGCTCATCGAGAGGTTGTAAGCACCCGTGGCCAAAACCACCAGCACCTCACCGCTGGAGCAAGACGGAAACGACAAATCCTTGAGCAACACGTCGCCGGATTCACAGTGCTTCCCAGCCAAGGTGATGGTTTCGTCTGCCGGCGCCAGGGGGCGGTCAGCAAGACATGCCGTGTAAAGCGACTGGTAAGTGATCGGACGCGGGTTGTCGCTCATCCCACCGTCAACAGAGACATAGGTGCGAATGCCGGGAACCACCTTGCGCGCGCCCACGGTGTAAACCGTCACGCCACTGGAAGCCACCAGTGAACGACCCGGCTCGCACATCAAACGCGGCAATTCAAGACCGCGCTCCCGGCAGGCCACGGTCACGGCTTCTGCCACGACCTTGACCCAAGCATCGATCGACGGAGGATCATCGGATTCGACGTAGCGAATTCCGAGTCCGCCGCCGACATTGAGATCACGCACTGGGTGACCGAGCTCACGGGCCAACTTGAGGGCATCAGCCATCACAGCCGCCAAATCCCGATGCGGATCCAGTTCAAAAATCTGCGACCCGATGTGCGCGTGTAGACCTTCAACACGAGCCCAGGCACACCCTGCCAACGCTGTGAGCACGGGCTGCAATTGATCGGGATCAAACCCGAATTTGCTGTCTAGATGTCCGGTACGGATGTACTCGTGGGTATGGCATTCGATCCCCGGCGTGAACCGCAACATCAAGCGAACTGGTGCTCCGCCCTTAGGCACGAGCTCAGCCAGGCAATCCAGATCGTGTTGGTTATCAGCGACCACCATCACGCCATGGCTGTAGGCGAGGGCGAGCTCCTCAACAGATTTGTTGTTCCCATGCAGCACCATGCGTTCTGGTGGCATGCCTCCATCGAGCGCTGTGAGCAGCTCTCCAGCTGAAACGGCATCAAGGCCAAGCCCTTCTGAGGCCACGAGGCCGGTTAATGCGAGTGAGCTATGGGCTTTAGATGCATACACGGCAAGGGAATCACCGGGGTAATGACGCCTGAGGGCTTCGCGATACTCCTGAGCCGAGGCGCGAATGCTGAGCTCATCAAGAACGTAAAGCGGCGTGCCGTATCGCTCTGCGAGTTCGCTCAAGCGGCAGCCGCCCACCATCAGACGGCCCTGATCATCGAGCTCAGCCGACACGGGAGCCAGATTTCGATTGGGGCTGACGGGATCACAGCCGGATTCATAAGGTGTGGCCAAGGCGTCGTCAGGAATAGGCGATAGGGGCAATCTAGGAAGCGATGCTTCTCAACCCTTCCCCCCAAACGATCCGGCTCAATCGAATGCATGCTTTGGCATGCCTGAAACTCGATGCCCGAGCTCTCAATGGCCTTTGGACTTCAGACCATTGGGTGCGAGAACTCTGCGATCCTCAGCGACTTTGTATCGGGATTGCTGCTAGCGCAGACACATTGTTGGCAGTGGCCTGCGGCTGGCTTGTTTTGGATGAACTCCAAATCACTCTGCTTGCTGTTGAACCAGAGCAACGGCGCCGCGGACTCGGCCGCACTGTTTTGAAACAGCTGCTGCTGGATGCCACCAACGCTGGGGCGCGACACGCCATTCTTGATGTGGCCGAAGACAACCTGGGAGCACAAGCTCTTTACGGCGCATTTGGCTTCCAAACCATTGGTCGCCGGGACCGCTACTACCGCGACGGCAAGGACGCCTTGATTCAGTCGCTAGAGATGCAAACAGACATGAAACTGAATTAAATCAATTCAGCACTCAGCTGGTAGGGATACCCGCCCTGATCGAACAGAAACCCGCACTACATTTCTGCATTGATTAACACTTTTTCAGGGTCTCACCCCAAATCACTACTGGGATCTGGGTTGGTATCGAGAGTGATCACAACAACCCTTTATCCCTGATAGCTTGGTTTAACCATTAACGGCCCTCAAGATGTTCGAGCGGTTTACCGAGAAGGCCATCAAGGTGATCATGTTGGCCCAAGAAGAGGCCCGTCGCCTCGGCCACAACTTTGTTGGAACTGAGCAAATTTTGTTGGGTTTGATCGGTGAGGGCACTGGCGTCGCCGCCAAAGTGCTCAAGTCGATGGGGGTCAACCTCAAGGATGCTCGTGTTGAAGTTGAAAAAATTATCGGCAGGGGATCCGGCTTCGTTGCCGTCGAAATCCCTTTCACGCCCCGTGCCAAGCGTGTCCTTGAACTCTCTCTAGAAGAAGCAAGGCAACTCGGTCACAACTACATCGGCACTGAGCATCTCCTCTTAGGACTCATTCGCGAGGGTGAAGGGGTTGCAGCACGAGTGCTCGAAAATCTTGGAGTCGACCTGGCGAAGGTGCGTACACAAGTGATTCGCATGCTCGGCGAAACAGCTGAGGTGGGTGCTGGTGGTGGCGGTGGAGCCAAAGGGTCCACCAAAACTCCAACATTGGACGAATTCGGTACGAACCTCACCCAATTGGCAACTGAAGCCAAGTTGGACCCGGTTGTGGGACGCCACAAAGAGATCGACCGAGTGATTCAAATCCTCGGCCGTCGCACAAAAAACAACCCTGTTCTCATCGGTGAACCTGGCGTTGGCAAAACGGCTATTGCCGAGGGCTTGGCCCAACGGATTCAGCAAGGCGATATCCCAGACATTCTTGAAGAGAAGCGAGTTCTCACCCTCGACATCGGCTTGCTTGTTGCCGGCACCAAATACCGCGGGGAGTTTGAGGAACGGCTTAAAAAGATCATGGAAGAGATCAAATCAGCCGGCAATGTGATCTTGGTGATCGACGAAGTTCACACCTTGATCGGTGCTGGCGCAGCTGAAGGTGCAATTGACGCAGCAAATATTCTTAAGCCAGCGTTGGCTCGAGGTGAACTCCAATGCATTGGAGCAACCACACTCGATGAATACCGCAAACACATTGAGCGCGATGCAGCTCTGGAACGTCGTTTCCAACCCGTCACGGTGGGCGAACCTTCCATTCCGGAAACCATCGAAATTCTGAGGGGACTGCGTGAGCGCTACGAGCAGCACCATCGCCTCAAAATCACCGACGCGGCCCTTGACGCAGCTGCAACCTTGGGGGATCGCTACATCTCCGATCGTTTCCTTCCAGACAAAGCCATTGATCTGATTGATGAAGCTGGAAGCAGAGTTCGTTTGCTGAATTCCAAGCTGCCTCCTGCAGCCAAGGAAGTCGACAAAGAGCTCCGCGCCGTCCAGAAGGAAAAGGAGGACGCTGTTCGCGAACAAGATTTCAGTCGCGCAGGAGAACTACGCGATAAAGAAGTTGAGTTGCGCGAAAAGATCCGAACATTGCTGCAAAGCAGCAGAGAAGAAACCCCCGTCAAAACTGGTGATGAGGCTCAAACCACTGAGGCAGCAGTGGGAGAAGCCGTGGTCTCTGATGCACCTGAAGGATCAACAGCACAACCTCAACTCCTCACCACTCCTGTTGTGGATGAGGAAGATATCGCACACATCGTGGCCTCATGGACTGGAGTTCCAGTTCAGAAGCTCACAGAAAGTGAGTCCTTCAAATTGTTGAACATGGAGGACACTCTTCATCAGCGATTGATCGGACAAGATGAAGCCGTCAAGGCAGTGTCCAAGGCGATTCGTCGTGCGCGGGTTGGCCTGAAAAACCCCAATCGACCTATTGCCAGCTTCATTTTCTCGGGCCCTACAGGCGTCGGCAAAACAGAGCTCACCAAAGCCCTAGCCGCGTACTTCTTCGGTAGCGAAGAAGCGATGATCCGTCTGGATATGTCGGAATTTATGGAGAGACATACGGTCAGCAAATTGATCGGTTCTCCTCCGGGATACGTGGGATTTAACGAAGGAGGACAGCTCACAGAAGCAGTTCGTCGTCGTCCTTACACCGTTGTGCTCTTTGATGAAATCGAGAAGGCCCATCCCGATGTTTTCAACTTGCTTCTGCAACTTCTAGAAGACGGTCGCCTGACCGATTCCAAAGGAAGGACTGTTGATTTCAAAAATACTTTGATCATCATGACCTCGAACATTGGTTCGAAAGTGATTGAAAAAGGAGGCGGCGGCCTGGGCTTCGAATTCTCTGGTGAGAATGCCGAGGAGAATCAGTACAACAGGATTAAATCCCTTGTAAATGAGGAACTGAAGCAGTACTTCCGGCCTGAATTCCTTAATCGTCTCGATGAAATCATTGTGTTCCGTCAACTCAATCGCGAGGAAGTGAAAGACATCGCGGAGATCATGCTCAAAGAGGTCTTTGCTCGAATCGGCGACAAGGGAATCACCTTGACGGTCTCCAATGCCTTCAAAGAGCGTCTTGTCGAGGAGGGATACAACCCTGCTTACGGAGCAAGGCCCTTACGTCGTGCGGTGATGCGTCTTCTCGAAGACAGCCTGGCGGAGGAAGTCCTCACCGGCCGCATTAAGGAAGGTGATTCTGCTGAAGTGGACATCGACCACGACAAAAAAGTGGTTGTTCGCCACCTCAACACCTCCACCCCAGTAACACCCCAACTGGCCAACGCTGGGGTTTGAGGCAAGCATGACCACGTCGTTGGTTTGTCATACCCATGCCATCGCTCCTTCTCGGGTCATCCGGGGAGGGCATGCGTGGCAACAAAGCCTTCCTGTCATTGCTGATCTCTGTAAGAGACCTTTACTGCTTGGACGTAGCCCTGCAACCCAAGCCATTCGTGCTGGACTAAAGGCCGATCTCACTGCAAGAGATCTCACAGTTGTGGAGGCCCAACTCAACTTCGACTGCTGCGAGGAAGACCTCATTCGTCTTGAAGCTGTTCTGAAGGAAGCGGCCTGCGATTGCGTGATTGCAGCCGGTGGAGGAAAGGTTTTAGATGCAGGAAAACTCTTGGCATGTCGCCTCAAACTTCCTTGCATCACGGTGCCTCTTAGTGCCGCAACCTGCGCAGGGTGGACAGCTCTTGCCAACATTTATTCCCAAGATGGAGCCTTTGTTTCCGACGAGGCACTCGATGCTTGTCCAGATCTCTTGATTTTTGATCATGGGCTCATTCGTCAAGCCCCAACGCAAACCCTGGCCAGTGGCATCGCTGACGCCCTCGCTAAGTGGTATGAAGCCTCCGTAGGTAGTGGATCCAGCACAGACGGAATCATCCAACAGGCCGTTCAAATGGCCAGGGTGCTTCGCGATCAACTCTTGATTGATGCCGTTGATGCCATCTCGCATCCTGATAGTGAGGCCTGGGTACGGGTTGCTGAAGCTTGTGGCCTTACCGCCGGTGTGATCGGTGGGCTTGGAGGCGCGCAGTGCAGAACGGTGGCAGCCCATGCGGTTCATAACGGCTTAACGCAATTGCCGGCATGTCACGGCAGGTTGCATGGTGAAAAAGTGGGCTTCGGCATCCTTGTGCAGCTCCGACTTGAAGAACGCCTTGGTGGGAATCAATTGGCTGCTCAATCCCGTCGTCAACTTCTGCCCTTGCTCAAGCAGCTTGGAGTCCCAGTCACGCTCCAAGACCTTGGCCTTGGAGAAACCGGGTTGCATGACTTGCGCGCCATTTGCAGTTTCGCCTGCCGGCCAGGATCCGACTTACACCATCTCCCCTTCGAAGTCACAGAGACCGATCTGCTTGAAGCTCTCGTGAGTACCGACGCTGACAGTCGCTCCATGAGCCCTTCACTGGAGACTGAAGCTTGACCAGCAAGCGCATTCTCGAGAACGCATCCTCCACACTTCTCGATCCTCTAGCCCGTGAGCAGCTCCAAGGCTTGGACTGGTTGGAACTCTCCTTCACCGATATCGGGCCAGACCACTACCCAGTAGTGACAGTGGGCAGTGGGCCACCGGTGCTGTTGCTGCATGGATTTGATAGCTCCCATCTGGAGTTCCGACGCTTGGTGCCCCTGCTCAAAACCAACAACACGCTGATCATTCCCGATCTATTCGGATTCGGGTTCTGCCCTAGACCAGAACAAACCAGCTATGGACCTGAGCTGGTGCTGAACCATCTCGATGCCCTGCTCGACACCTTGCCAACAGACGAAGGCATCGGTGTGATCGGGGCATCAATGGGGGGATCTGTTGCCATGGAACTCGCGCGGCGGCATCCCCAGCGCATCAACCGCTTGCTGCTTCTAGCTCCAGCAGGACTGGACGGCAAACCGATGCCACTGCCTCCGGTGCTCGACCAACTTGGGGTGTGGTTTCTAGGCAGACCCGGCGTCAGACGAGGGTTATGCAGACAAGCCTTCGCCGATCCAGACAGCAACGTTGGAGACCCTGAAATTGAGATTGCATCCCTGCATCTCCAGGTGCCTGGGTGGGCGCGTTCCCTGGCGTCCTTCGCCCGCAGCGGAGGCTTTGCCGGTTGTGGTACCCCACTTCCCTACCAGCCTCTGCATGTGCTCTGGGGTGAACAAGATCGGATTCTGCGCGCGCCTCAAAAACGGGCTGCTCAGGACTTATTGGGAGACAAGCTGGAAGCGGTTGCCAATTGCGGGCATCTTCCCCATATCGATCAGCCGGAGTTGGTGGCAAAACGCTGGCTGGGATCAGAATGCCCTCCATGAATGCAACTAGCTCTGGCCCGCTGCTTCAACTGCTCTCCAATGGATTGCAGATTTGGATACGCAGTCAATGCGATGACGTAGGTGAGTTAAAGCTGAACCTGCAAGGTTCAGCTTTACAACTGCTACGGGGCAAGCTGGATGGTGTGTCCTTGACGGCCCGCAAAGTGAGTTTTCAGAAACTCCCCCTTCTGCGTGCTGAGCTCAAAACGGGTGCCCTTCGAGCACACATCAATCCCTCCCATCCTGGCCAGCCGATTCAGCTCTCCCATCCCTTCAACATTGATGGGGAAGTTGTCTTAAGCGGAATCGATCTCAATCGCACTCTCGCCAATGATCGTTGGAGGTGGCTGGGAGATCTCCTCAGTGAGCAATTGATGGGGCTGACGCCTCTCCGTTCATTGAGCATCGACGACGACTTATTGGAATTGCAGGCTGCCGTGATTGCAACGCAAGATCCTGTTCGCGCTCGGTTTCGTCTTCAGGCCGCAGAGGGCACCATCGAGATCACCCATCTCGAAACAGGAAAATCATTTTTATTGCCGATGGATCCTGGCATTCACATACAAAATGCGCATCTCAAAGCAGGCCAACTCATTCTTGAAGGGAAGGCAACGATCAGTCCCTGACCTTCAGTTTCTAAGCGCTAGTTTGCGATCAAAGGAATCATCAAAATCAAGGCGTAATACACCACCGCAGGGGTAAACAAATAGCTGTCGATCCGATCAAGAATCCCTCCATGACCGGGGAGGGCATCGCCAGAGTCTTTAATACCTGCATCGCGTTTCATCATCGATTCAGTTAGGTCACCCACAAGAGCAAAAAACGCCACCAGCGCTCCAAGCAAACCCCCACTTAGCCAAGCCAAGGTCCATCCCATAAGGCTTGCCATCAAAGCTCCTACAATCACAGAGCAGAGTGCACCTCCGATCGCCCCTTCAATTGTCTTCGACGGAGAGATTGGGGACAAGGGATGACGTCCGATCTGACGACCAATCATGTAAGAGCCAATATCACTAGCAACAACCATTAAACAGGCAGCAAGAGTGATTAATAAGCCCGATGAAAGCCAGGAATTATCAATACTTAAACGTTGCAAAATTGGAGCAACATCAAAATCTGTGAGATTGCGAAGCCTTAACCAATGGCTTGGGAGGAAGCCGAGATAAAACAAGCCAAAAATTGATGCTGCAATATCAGCAATAGATCCGGTTTTGGGCTGCAAGAGCAACCAACCACAAATTGCTGCACCCGATAAAGGCAGCACGGCATCAGGCAAAAGAGCAGGCAGACCTCCTGAATTGGCCCACTGGGTGCTGAACAGCAAGAGCTGGCACGCCACAAGCGTTGTTTTCGTGGCAGGTCTCATGCCTTTGAACTGGGCCATTCGGAAAAATTCCAACAAACCCAAATGCACAATCACCCCCAACGCGAGCGTGAACCACCAGCCGCCAAGGCCCACGACCAGTAACCCAAAAGCACCGGCCAGCAAGCCACTGAGCAAGCGCTTGCGATCAAAACCCTTACTGGTTTTGCCTTGGCTGCTGCTTGCTACGTCTGAAATCACCCCAGTTGCACCTGCGGCCCTTCAGCCAGAACTTTCACCTTACCGGGCACGAGTTCCGGCCATCTCCGGTGCTGATCCAACAACCACTCCAAACGATCCAATCCAATTCTTTCTCCAGGGATGAGCAAGGGAATCCCTGGGGGATAAGGACAAATCATTTCGGCGGCAATTCGGCCACCACTGTCCTGAAGAGACAGCTCACAGGCTGGAGCCCTAACGGCAAGCGCTGGAAGCAGTTCAGGAGTTGAGCTGGTCTCCAAAGGCGGCAAGAGAAGCGTTTCCAAAGGCCCAGAACTCGGTTGAGACATCTGGAGTCTTCGCCAAAGCCGTTGCATCCGTGCAGCCAAGCCACGCTGGGATGCCAAGCCCAAGCAAAAGGTCAAACAAAAGGGTTCCGGGAGTTCAGCGATCAATCCCCGTTGCATGAACCAGGCATCGGCATCCAGACCGCTGATTCCCTTTTCAGCAGTTACCAAAATCAAACGCAAGGGGTCATCACTTCGGCTCAACGGCAGTCCTGCAGCACGAAGGCGATCTGCAAGCTGATGCGCCTCCTTCAGTCTTCGCTGCAGCAGGCGCTCCCACGCCGGGCTCAGCATCCAATTCAACGTTGCCTCACAAGAGGCCAACAACAGAGCACTAGGGCTGCTGGTCTGAAATCTGAGCAACGACGCTTTCACGGCTTCAGCACTCACACGCATGCCTTGAAGCCAAAGCACGGCTGTCTGCCCGAGACCAGGCGCTGATTTATGCAACGAATGCACCACGAGGTCAGCGCCCGCATGCAAGGAGGAGCGAGGTAAGGCCTCACCAGCGGAGAAAGCAAAGTGGGTGCCATGCGCTTCATCCACAAGCACGGGCAAGCCGCGCCGATGCAGGGCTGCGATTAAGGGCGTGGGATCGGAGCCATAACCGTGATAAGTGGGATGCACCAACACGGCGCCCACAATTACCTCGGGGATGGAAGGCAGGGCCTTGAGCGCTCTCTCCAAGCACTGCGCAGACATCGCACCGGGATGTCCACGATCAGACAGGAAAGGAACGGGTAAAAACACAGGGCGGATCCCTCCCAACACACAGGCAGCAATCAAGCTGCGATGGGCATTGCGCGGCAACAACACCGCCTGCCCAGGTCCAGCCAGAGCCGATAGTGCTGCTTGGAGCAAACCGGTTGCCCCGTTCACACCGAACCAACAACCATCAACACCCAAAAGAGAAGCCAGTCGTGCTTGCGCATCAGCAACAGCACCTTCCCCCTCAAGGGGACCACCAATCTCTGGAAGTTCTGGGAGATCCCAACTACCGGGTGGCTGCCGCAGCAAGTGCTTTAGAGCGGGAGGCAAGGCTCTGCCCCGACCATGCGCCGGCAAGTGAAGAGGCAACCGCCAATCAGGCCGGAGCAAGGGAATTAAGGAGTGCATAAGGACCTGCGCTTCTTCAGTCCAGCCAAATCGATCGCCTTAAAGACTTGATCGCGAGGAGTGATCATCATTCAGAACAACGATGGCAATGCAAACGATGGCAATGCAATGACCAATGAAACGATTTGAAGGAACGATCTGCCTAAGATTCACGATCTGAAGATTCGAGACGCGTTGGATATGGCAGTGCGAACCAGTTTGGCCAACAACAGCCAATCGAAAGAAGCTTCTGAAGCACGCATGCGCTATGCACCTGGAAAAGATGCGCGATGGCTCTTACTGAGACCCTGGATTTATTTGCCGCGGGTGGTTCAAATCATCTGGGCGCTCACTGGTTTATTGATCAGCTTGCTCCTGCGAGGCAGAAGCAAAGATTCCGAGGTCCAGCGCAAACTGGCCAGAACCCTGCTCCGCACCCTTACCAATTTGGGGCCCTGTTTCATCAAAGTGGGGCAAGCCTTATCCACTCGGCCTGATCTGATTCGACGCGATTGGCTCGATGAACTCACCAAGCTTCAGGACGATCTCCCCTCCTTCGACCACGCGATCGCTCTCCAAACCGTGGAAGCAGAGCTAGGCGCTCCGGTGGAGCAACTTTTCGACGAGTTTCCAGGCGTCCCTGTTGCAGCAGCCAGCCTGGGTCAGGTCTATAAGGCGCGTTTGCATGGTCAGCACTGGGTAGCTGTGAAGGTGCAAAGGCCCAATCTCGCCTTTATTTTGCGCCGCGACATGGTGCTGATTCGCACCTTGGGAGTGTTGGGAGCACCGTTCCTCCCTCTCAACTTGGGCTTCGGATTGGGAGAAATCATCGATGAGTTTGGTCGCAGCCTGTTTGAAGAAATTGATTACTACTGCGAAGCCGACAATGCCGAACGTTTTTCAGCCCTGTTTGCTGATAATCCAGCCGTCACGATTCCAAAGGTTGAACGACTGTTGTCCGCCAGGCGCGTGCTCACCACCTCCTGGATTCATGGCACCAAGATGCGAGACCGGCAGGAGTTGAAATCTCAACGTCTCAACCCCCCAGCCCTCATCCGCACGGGTGTGATTAGCGGCCTCCAACAACTTCTCGAATATGGATACTTCCATGCAGATCCTCATCCAGGAAATTTATTTGCCCTGAGCGGTCAAACGGGAGACCTCGGTCATGTGGCCTATGTGGACTTCGGAATGATGGACTCGATCAGTGACTCTGACCGTTTAACGCTCACTGGTGCGGTCGTTCACCTGATCAATAAGGACTTTTCAGCGCTGGCTAACGATTTTCAAGAGTTGGGATTTTTGGCACCCAATGCGGACCTGGAGTCGATCATTCCTCCTCTGAGGGAAGTGTTGGGAGGAAGCCTGGGTGACTCTGTTGGCACCTTCAATTTCAAAGCGATTACCGATCGCTTTTCAGAATTGATGTACGAGTATCCCTTCCGAGTGCCAGCTCGCTTCGCCCTGATCATCCGCGCCGTTGTGAGCCAGGAAGGTTTGGCCCTTCGTCTTGATCCAGAGTTCAAAATCATTGCTGTGGCCTACCCCTACGTGGCCAAACGACTCCTGGCTGGAGACACCAAAGAGATGCGCGAAAAGCTTCTGGAGGTCTTGTTTGATTCCGAGGGTCACCTTCGCCTCGAACGACTGGAAAGCCTCCTTCAAGTCGTGGGTAGCGATGCGCCCACACCTGGCGCTGAGCTGATCCCAGTTGCGGGAGCAGGATTGCGCTTATTGCTGAGTAAGGATGGCGCCGACCTACGCAGACGCATGCTGCTCACGCTTGTGCGTGACGATCGCCTCAGCACAGAAGACCTCAGGTCGCTCACTTCCTTGCTCGGAAGAACCTTTAATCCTCGCCGGATTGCAGGGCGCATGCTGCAACAACTGAACCCACTAGCTGCCGCTTAGGGTCCCTCCAACGCTTTCACCTCACACTCACACCCTCACTGTTATGGGATTAGCCCCAGACCTCATGCCCATCGAGTTAGAGCAAGCCGACCTCGATGCACTCAGTGATTTCTTTGGTGATCTCGATCCAAGTGAAATTTTTCTGGAATACGCGCCCATTAGCCAGCCGCCCTATCTGGTAGCGGGCCTGGGGCTAGCGATCGGTGTGTTGTGCGGGCTCACGTTTGCGAAGCTGATCCAGATTCGCTTAGACGGTTGGAAGCAAGATCGCCTCGCTCTTTTGCCCCTTGGTACGGCAGAAGTCACGATGAGTTATGCCGGCACTCTCCTCGGCATCACCTTGTTCATCGGAGGGTCGCTTCAGGTCTTCGGATTCGCTTCTGGAGCTGGATACTTAGTTTCCATGCTGCTTTCGCTTCTCACAGGTGGGGCTTTATGGGTGCAACTGGAACGGTTAATGACTCAAGTGGAGTCAGGGAATTTCAAAGCTGTTGACTTCGATAACTTCGACGAATTCTTCTAAATCAAGTTCTAAACAAGAACATAAGCCTGGAGTTGTGCATCACCTCGGCGCAACAGATCTAAGCCTTCGCGTTCAAGTCTTCGCGTCCGATCACGACTCATCTTCATCAATTTGGCAATACCAGTGAGGCTCATCGGCTCTTCACCATCCATCCCATAGCGCATTCGCAACACTCTTCCCTGCAATTCAGGCAGCTGGCTCAGCAGATCGCGCAGATCTCCTTTCAAGCATTCGCCTTCCACCTGTTCTGACGGCAGCTCACCATCGCCGGCCAACAATTCCAGTAGTTCGGTGTCATCACCGTCGCCCACCTTCATCTCCAAACTCACAGGCTGGCGCGCCCGGCACATCAGATCCTTTACCTCCTCTTCTGGAAGTTCCACAAACGAGGCCAATTCCGATACCGATGGGGTGCGGCCCAGTTCTTGGCTTAATTCCCGTTGGCCTTTCTTGAGCTTGTTCAACATCTCGGTGATGTGAATCGGCAAGCGAATCGTGCGGCTCTTCTCCGCAATCGCACGCGTGATGCCCTGACGAATCCACCAATACGCATAGGTGCTGAACTTGTAGCCCCGGGTGGGATCAAATTTCTCCACACCACGCACCAAACCAATCGTTCCCTCCTGGATCAAGTCCAGCAGCTCCATATTCCGCTTGGTGTATTTCTTGGCGACGCTCACCACCAACCTCAAGTTGGCAGCCACCATCCGCTCCTTGGCGCGGCGGCCTGCCTGCAGCTTGCGCTTTAGTTGCGCGGCACTCACACCAGCCGCTTTAGCGACCTCTTCTCTTGCGACTTCTTCCCCGCCGCGTTGGTCCTTGATCTCAGCTTCTAGCGCCTCGAGATCCATCAGCTCTTGAACCTGACGGCCCAGCGTGATCTCCTGTTGATGGCTCAACAACGGCACGCGGCCGATGTCTCGCAAGTACGAACGAACGAGGTCCGCATCGGGGAGCACAGCCAAGGGCGCCATCGACAATTACGAAACACTTTCGTTTCCTAATCTACCACTTTTTAGGATTTTCTTCATATTGGCGCCCCCCCCCCTTACCGCTTGACAGAATGAGCCATGACTGCATCAAAACGGCAGCGAAGGCCTTGGCTCTTGTCTGGTACAACCCTGATCCCTGATCGATGCCAAGGAGTGAACCGGTGACCCGCCAACGGTTGCAAAAACTAATCGCAGCTGCAGGAATCTGTTCACGACGACACGCTGAGGAGCTTTTGCGCGAAGGCAGGGTCAAGGTGAATCAGATCACCGCTGGACTTGGCGACCAAGCCGATCCGAACATAGACCGCATCGAAGTGGATGGCCGTCCCCTAGATCAGCCATCGAGCCCAAGGCTGATCCTGCTCAACAAACCCCCAGGTGTGATCAGCAGTTGCAGTGATCCTCAAGGACGCCAAACGGTTCTCGATCTCATTCCAAAGTCGCTCAGGCGAGGTCTCCACCCCGTTGGTCGGCTGGATGGAGACAGCCGCGGAGCTCTCCTCCTAACCAATCAAGGTGAAATCACCTTGCAGCTCACCCACCCCCGCTACTCGCACCGCAAGACCTACAAGGTTCAGGTCAGAGGGAAACCCACCACCACAACGCTGAACCGCTGGTGCAACGGTGTGGAACTGGATCGCATCCCCACACAGCCGGCAGAGGTCTCTCTGCTGAAACAAGGAGCAAACCAAACCCTTTTAAAAGTGATCCTTAGGGAGGGCAGGAATCGCCAAATCCGCAGGGTGGCGGATGCCCTTGGTCACCCGGTGCTGGATCTTCAACGAACAGCAATCGCGTCTATTGATCTTGGTTCTTTGCCCGAGGGCCACTGGCGTGAGTTAACACGTTCAGAATGGACCTCCATCCGTTTAGAACGGAACGAGTGCCCCTCATAACGGCATCGCCGAGATGAAGTTTCCCCTCCCTTGGCGACGTCACAACAACAAGCAACTCGCTCCCCCATCGATTGAGAGCAGCAACAACTCCCTGGAGGAGGCGGGAGAACTTTTGCGCGAACAAAGGGAACGAAAGGGGCTCAGCATCCGAGACCTTTCGAACGAGGTAAGAATCACAACGCCTGTGCTAGAGGCCCTCGAACGCGGCTGGCAAGACCGCTTACCAGAAACCGCCTATCTCGTGGCGATGTTGCAGCGCTTGGAAACCTATTTAGACCTCCCCAGCAACAGCCTTAGTGCAGCCCTACCTAACAGCCCTGGATCGAATCGATTGGCGACCAATGGTCGAGGCTCGCGCTTCACTCTCGGCAGCATCGATATCTTCACCACGTGGCAAGGGAGCGTGGTGTATGGCGCTGTGATGATCGGATCGATTCTGGCTCTGAACCATCAACAACGTCATCTGATCAACATCAATGCCTTCTCGCCAAAGCCAATCCCGATCAATACACCGCTGGACTCTGATCAAATTTTGAAGGGCTTGCGCCCGCTGGAGGAGGAGATCACTGCCAGTCTCGGTCAGGGGGCTCTCCCTCTCGATCAACTCACAAGACCTGGCGTTCTCGAGATCAACCTCAACCAACCACGGCAGATCAGCCTGAGCAGTGAAGGAGGAGATCGAACCAACCTTCAGGGCGCCACCGGAACAGTGACCTTGCAGCTGCTACCCCCAGTTGACCTCAGCATCAAGCCTCCACCAGGCGAGGCCGACTCCGTGAGCTGGAACGGACAGGTCCTCGCTCCTAGGACCAATCAACCTGGTATTTATCACCTGCCCCAGACCGCAGCCCTCTCGCCGTAACCCTTGAGGGCCCCTTGCAAGGCCTCATCAAAAGTGCCCATCCTCCAGCACCAATTGCCGCCAACGGTGCCTGGAGTATTGAATCGTGCTTGATCATCCAAATGCAGCAAATCCTGCAAAGGAGACACCACGAGCTCAGCAGACGTTGCCATCGCGAGCTCCATCAATTGCCATCCGGGTGCTTCCACATGACAGCCCAGCACCTCACCAAGCTGGCGCCTAGACGATTCATCCAGTCGCTGCCACCACCCCATCGTTGTGGGGTTGTCATGGGTACCGGTGTAGACCACCCATCGGCGGCCTTTGATATTGCTTGGCAAATAGGGATTGCGGTGGTTGCCATCAAAGGCGAACTGCAACACCTTCATTCCTGGTAAACGAAAGCGATCACGGAGCCGTTCCACATCTGGCGTGATCACGCCAAGATCTTCGGCAACGATGGGAAGCTTCCCTCCCGCATCGCGACGTAGGAGCCGCAATAACTCATGGCCGGGTGAGCGCTGCCACACCCCATTTTGAGCCGTGTCGTCGTCGCCAGGGACCGCCCAAAAACCAGCGAGAGCGCGGAAATGATCCAAGCGCAAGCGATCGGCAAGCATCCACTGCCGCTTCAAGCGATTGCGCCACCAACGAAATCCAGTGCGCCGATGGCGCGCCCAGCTGTAAACCGGCGTCCCCCAGAGCTGACCGGTCTCCGAAAAGTAATCGGGTGGCACGCCGCTCTGAAGCCGTAAGCGTCCATCAGCCGCAATCGAAAACAAGGATCGATGGCTCCAAACATCGGCGCTATCGCGAGCCACATAAAAGGGCAGATCACCAAGAATCTCGATGTTCAACTCCCGTGCTTGCTCGCGCAGGCGTTGCCACTGTCGATCGAGATGCCACTGGAGAAGTTCCTGCTCCAGCAAAGCCTCACCATGCTGAAGCCGCCACTGAGCCAAGGCATCAGGTTGTTGCACAGCGAGCGGATGGGGCCAAGACCACCAAGGCAAACCGTTGTGTTGATCTCGCAGCACCACGAAATTGACGTGATCTGTCAGCCAATGCGTTTGGTCAACCCTCCAGCGTGCAAATTGTTGTTTGCGCGCAGAGGATTGCTGAGGCCAATGGGCTGCAAGGGCGCGGGCCAGTGCCGAAGCACGCGCATCGGCCAGCTGAAAATCCAGCACAGACAAGGCTTCCGCCTTGGGTTCAGCTCCAGGAAGACTCCCAAGATCACTGGACGCCAAAAAGCTCTCCTCTGCCAAATCTTCGGCATCCAAGAGCCAAGGATTCAATGCAAAGCTGGAGGGTGAGCTGTACGGCGAACCTGTGCCATCAGGCGGAGCAAGGGGCAAAATCTGCCAAACCGCTACTCCATGGCTCGCCAAAGTCTTCAACCATTCGCGGGCTGACCGTCCAAAGCTTCCACACACAGGTGAATCAGGCAGAGCCGTGGGATGAAGGAGTACACCAACCCGCCGATCCCTTTCGCTTCTGGAGTCACTAACCATCGAAGCAAATCATTCGGGGTGCCAGACGGTCGAAGGGAATAAAAAATGATCCGACCTTTGTGATCTTACGGATCGTCTTCACAACGCTCGAAGCTGGTTCCTCAGGCTCTTCGCAATGACTGAGATCTCCTAGCTGGCTTCGTTTGTAAACGGAAGATTCACGCCTTAGCGTTGGTTCAGATCGATCTGGTCACGACGTGCTCCCCCCCCTCTCACCTAGCCATGATTTTCGAGAACGTTCTCCAGAGCAAGTGAGAGTGGCCGTGTTCGGGGCCACTGGGTACATCGGACGATTTGTCGTGAAAGAGCTGGTCGAGCGTGGATATCAGGTGATGGCATTCGCCCGCGAATCCAGTGGAATCGGAGGGCGCAAGGGTCAAACCGATGTGATGGCCGATTTCCCTGGCGCAGAAGTGAGATTTGGTGATGTCACCAATCCGGCGTCACTCGCAACCCACGCCTTCAACGCACCCACCGATGTGGTGATTTCTTGCCTTGCATCAAGAACGGGCGGCAAGAAGGATTCATGGGCGATTGATTATCAAGCCAATCTCAACACTTACAACGAGGGTCGCAAGGCTGGGGTAGCGCATTTCGTGATGCTTTCAGCTATCTGCGTACAAAAGCCAATTCTAGAATTTCAGAAAGCAAAGCTTGCATTCGAAACTCGGCTTAAGGAAGACACAGAAATCACCCATACAATTGTTCGTCCCACAGCCTTTTTCAAAAGCATTGCCGGACAATTTGAGAGCTGCAGGAAAGGCGCACCATATGTCATGTTTGGCAATGGAGAGCTCACAAGTTGCAAGCCAATCAGTGAAAAAGATCTTGCATGCTTCTTGGCTAATTGTGTAAGCCAAACCGATAAAGTGAATCAAGTTTTGCCCATCGGAGGGCCTGGTCCAGCTCTCAGCGCCCGCACGCAAGGGGAAATGCTTTTTAAAACGCTAGGCCGCTCGCCCAGAATGCTTTCGTTACCGATGGCAGTAATGAATGCCCCAACTGCACTTTTAGAAAAAGTGGCAACGCTCCTACCAGCGGTGGAAGACACGGCTGAATTCGCCCGTATCGGTTGCTATTACGCCAGTGAATCCATGTTGGTTTGGGACGAGAAGCGTGATTGCTACGACCCCGACGCAACCCCTTCTTTTGGAGAGGACACCCTCGAACAGTTTTTTGCAAGGGTCTACAAAGAAGGAATGGCCGGACAAGAATTAGGGGATGCTGCTCTATTTTAAAAACATTCCCTAAAGCAACCCAAGCAAACATTAACAATGAAATATAATCAGAATAGACAAATACCAACTAGCCCTTCTATCCTCACTGGAAAAGCAATCATTTCCCTAGACTTAATCCTGAATAAAGTAATTCATCGCCCTCAAATCAATTCACAACACTGACATCAACTGATGTTAATCGAGTCGCCAACCCTTGATCAAGGTCCAGTTGCCGTTTGCGCCTAGGACTTCGATTCCCAATTCAGCGTGGCTGAGCAAGACTGTTTGACCAATCATCAAACCATCACGCATGGGGGATCCAGCGTTGAGTGAGGACTCGCAGCAAAAGCCAAGCAAGGGCTGGTTGGGCGACCGCCCCGGACGCAGTCTTCTGAGAATCAGTGCTGCCTTACTGGGCACAGCCCTAGCGGGCACAGCACTTGCAACGATCTGGCCCAAACCAGACCCTGTCGGCGCCGATGTGCAGTCATCCGACGTGTCATTAAGCCTCGCTCCGCTCCCAGAACAAGCCGTGATGGTGTTGGTCGTCGGCCTCGATGCAGACACCATCAATGCCCCCTCCAACAACGCAGCACCTCAAGGACCTGCCAACGCCGACAGCTTGATGCTGGTCAATATCAGCACGAAACAACCCGTTCAGATTTTGCAGTTGCCGACAGAACTGGCCGTTCAACTGCCAGGGATCGAGGAGATGAAAGCTCTTTCCACAACGTGGCAACACGGTGGAATCGCACTCACCTCTGACGTCGTTGGCGAGCTCATCGATCTGCCTTTGAACAAGCCGGATCGCTACTTAGTCCTCTCCAGACAAGGCTTGCGCAGATTTGTGGAAGGACTTGGAGACATCGAAGTCACCCTGGACCAGACCTATAAGTACGAGGACAAATCCCAGGGCTACAGCGTGAATCTGCAGGCCGGACTGCAAACACTCAACGGTGCTCAGGCAGAACAACTCGCACGCCACAAACCCAAGGCCAATCAAGACCATCAGCGAAGAGTGAGGCAACAGCTGCTGCTCCAAGGCGTGCATCAGCAGTTAGCGGAAATCGATACGGTCACCGTTTTGCCTGAGCTGCTGAACGTGTTTTCCAATCAGGTCAGAACAGATATCAGCAGCACAGAGATGCTGAGCCTGATGGCAGCAGCGATCAGTGCGCCCTCGCCACCGGTGATTACGGAGCTTCCTCTTGCAGCTCGGGCCGGTCAACAGAGGCTGCGCGAGTTGAAGCCGAATCTCAGCCTGCCAATCTGGCCAGATCAGAACTGATCGCTGGGTTCATGCGTTTCCAGCGCTGCTGGATGGAACGGACCAGCGCATCAGAGGCAGCCCCACCATCATCTGTTGTGTCCAAGAGGCCACACCAGGGCAAGCCATCCATTCGGCGGGCCGACAGATCCCAGCGGCCCCCAAGTTGTGCCAAACCAACCAAAGGAATGCTGAGCGAGTGACACAAGGCGACTGAGGCAGGTGCCATGCCAGAGATCAAACCAGCAGCATTGGGCTGGGCCAACAACAACACAGGACATCGCCAAGCGGCAAGAGCATCAAGCCAGCTTCCAGAGGAGCCTTGCGCCATCGCCGCATCACCGCTCAAACGCAGCAGTGCGGGACGGTTTCGTTCGCGCTGAGGCGATGCCAGTGCCTGCAAGCCGCTGTGAGGTTCCGACCCACAAGCCAATGGCACCAACTCAGCCGACAAGCGCTGCGCAAGCAGTTGTGCCCCCTCGCGCATCGAGAGCTCAGGAAGGGGGCCAGCTCCAACAAGAGCCATCGTGAAATCGAGCATGACGAGACCTTAGGGAGATCCGATCCACACCGTTTATGGATAGGAAGGCGATGCAGCACTACGATCGGTTCATCTCCGTTCTCAAGCGCGGGCATCGTGACAAGTTTTCTCACCGCTGCCCGAGCCGAGCAAGAAAAGCTGCAGCACGACACCAGACGTCTTCGCCTGTTTAGCGGCACCTCAAATCCCTCACTCGCCCGCGAAATTGCGGCCTACCTCGGAGTCCCCGATGGCCCGAAGGTCTGCAAACGCTTCGCCGACGGTGAGTTGTATGTGCAAATTCAGGAATCGATTCGCGGTTGCGATGTCTTCCTGATCCAACCCACATGCGCTCCGGTGAACGACAACCTGATGGAGCTGCTGATCATGGTGGATGCCTGCAGACGGGCATCGGCGCGACAGATCACCGCGGTGGTTCCCTATTACGGCTATGCACGCGCGGATCGGAAAACAGCCGGTCGGGAATCGATTGCGGCCAAGCTCACCGCCAATCTGCTCGTCAAGTCGGGAGTCGATCGGGTGCTGGCGATGGATCTGCATTCAGCTCAGACCCAGGGGTATTTCGACATTCCCTGTGATCACATTTACGGTTCCCCCGTGCTTGTGGATCACCTCGCCGCTCAAGACCTTGGAGAAGTGGTGGTGGTGTCTCCAGACGTGGGTGGCGTGGCCCGAGCCAGGGCCTTTGCAAAACAAATGAACGGTGCTCCTCTGGCCATCATCGATAAGCGCCGAACCGGTCACAACATGGCTGAAAGCCTCACCGTGATTGGCGATGTGAGCGGACGCACGGCGATCCTGATCGACGACATGATCGATACCGGAGGCACAATCTGCTCTGGTGCCAAGTTGCTGAGAGAGCAAGGTGCCACTGGCGTCATCGCTTGTGCAACCCATCCCGTCTTCTCTCCACCAGCCATTGAACGCTTGTCGACGGAAGGGCTGTTCGAGCAGGTGGTGGTCACCAACAGCATTCCAATCGCATCCAATCACGCCTTTCCCCAGCTGCATGTGCTGTCTGTCGCCAACATGCTCGGCGAAGCGATCTGGCGCATCCATGAGGAAAGTTCTGTCAGCTCGATGTTCCGCTAACTCAACCCAAGCTTGATCTGTGCTGTTGCGTCACTTTTTTTTGGCCCTCTGCCTGCCATTCAGCCTGTTCATGGCCCCGCCAGCCACGTTTAGCCAGGGCACAGACGTCCTACTGAGCAAAAGTCGGTTACCGAGTGTTGAACGAAAACAGGCGCTTGGGGTCTGGCTCACCAATAGTCCTAGCCCGCTGTACTACCACCAGCGGAACATCAAGCAAGCCGTCGATGAGCTCGAGCAATCAGGATTCTCCGTGTTGTATCCCAATGTTTGGAGTCGTGGAACAACCTTTCACTCCAGTGAATTTGCACCGCTTGAGCCAGCCTTAAAGACCGCTGGTGTCACGGTTGACCCCATTTGCACCCTGAGCAAAGAAGCTCACAAACGCGGGATGAAAGTGGTCCCCTGGTTTGAATACGGATTAATGGAGCCCGCCTCTGCAGAGGTGGTTCAAGACAATCCGGACTGGGTGTTGTCACGGGCCAATGGAGACCCGGTGATGAAGATGCACGGTAAGAAGATGGTGTGGCTCAATCCTGCACACCCACAAGTGCGCGAGCGATTTATCGGTCTCGTGGTTGAAGTCATGAAACGGTGCCGGATGGACGGGCTGCAACTCGATGACCACTTCGCATGGCCTGTGGAATTGGGCTACGACCCTTACAACTCAGGGCTTTATAAAGCTGAATTCGGCATTGCTCCACCCCGCGACTACACCAATCGTTATTGGATGACCTGGCGTCGCCGCAAACTCACCGGCTTACTTCGCGAACTTCGTATTCGCTTGGAACAAGAGTCACTACCAGTAAAAATTAGCTTGTCGCCAGGACCATTTCGGTTTGCCTACAACAATTGGCTTCAAGATTGGGAGCTCTGGGCCGTAGGACAGCTGATTGATGATCTCGTGGTTCAAAACTATGCCTATTCCCTCAGGGGGTATGCCAAAGATCTCGACCAGCCCGCCTTACGCAAAGCCCACGAATGGGGCATCCCTATCCAAATTGGTGTTTTAGCCGGCTTTGGCAAACGCACAACTTCCATGCCTGTCTTGAAAGAAAAGGTGCGGCTAGCGAATGATCGTGGTTACGGCGTGATTTACTTTTACTGGGAAGGATTATGGGGGAAACATTCAGGATCAGAAGGGGCTCAATACCGCAAACAAGTATTCAAACAGATGGGAACCAAATAATAATTACGCCCTAAAAGCGAAACAACCTAGATGGATCTCAATCTCTTGAAAGTTTGAAGGTTCAGAGAGAGGCCTTCATCCCAGCATCATCTGCACAACTTCCCGTGTGTTGGAGGAAAGCTGGGCTGCGGAGAGCTGGTCCAGAGCTGCCTTTACAAGCACTTGGCGCTTGCGGCTGTAGGTGCCCCAACGGCTAAAGACCTTGGCCAAGCGCGACGCGGTAATTGCGTTGCGCTGATCCAAGGCAATGATTTGTTCCGCCATGAAGCGATAGCCACTGCCATCTTCAGCGTGGAACACCAAAAGGTTGCCAGCGAATCCACCCAACACCGCACGAACCGCATTGGGCGCCATCGGATCAAAGCGTGGATGCTGCAAAAGAGAGGCCACCCGTTGCAAGCCGTCCGCCCGAGGCGTGGATGCTTCTAAGGCAAACCAGCTGTCAAAGATCACAGGTTTTTCTTGCCAACGATCGTGGAATTGGCGCAATGCTTGCTCTCGTTCTGGGCAATCCAAAGGCTGTAGTGCCCGCAGAGCAGCACGCGCCAAGGTCATCGACGGACCACCTACAGCAGCCAACGCAGCGGCGCGCACCGCTGAATCACCAGCTGCAGCAAGCCAGGCCCAGATCAAACCGGTGAGTTGTCGCTGCCCCTGCCCCTCGGGCCAAGCCAGTACAAGAGCGGCCTCAACAAGATTTAGCCGCTCTCGCAGCAATGGGGCCAAAGACTGACCAAATTGCTCGCGCAGCTCGCACGCCGCTCGGTATAAAGCTGGCGGATCAGCCTCCTGCTGGAGTGCTTCCAACTCAGGGCCACCGGGGAAGGCCATCAACGTGGAGAGCACCGCAGGATCCTGTTCTCCATCTGGGGCCAGGAGCACGGTCAAAGCCTCCAACATCTGGCCTTCTAGATCAGCGTTGGGGGTTCCAGAGGCCCGAGCCAGCAATAGCCTTCGCCAGAGTTGCTGTCCCGCATCCCAACGGGCGAATGGATCGTTGTCGCAGGCCAAAAGGGTGAACAGCTCAGCGGGCTCTTGACTGGCTTCCCAGTGCACTGGAGCAGAAAACTGCCTGAATAAAGAGAGCGCCGGTGGCTGTTCAGAGCAGGGGAAGCCACCGAGTTCAACAGTGTTTTGCTCCTGATCCAGCACAAGAAGCTGTTCTTCTCCAGGTTCACCATTGGCTGGTATCACCGCCCACAACACAGGAATGACAAGAGGCTGCTTAAGCGGCTGCCCTGGTGTTGGCGGCGTGCTTTGACGCAAGTTCAGGCGCAACACTCCGCGAGTGGAGTCCCAGGTGCGCGTCACGGTCACTTTGGGAGTACCGGCTTGGTCATACCAACGTTTGAACTGCTCTAGATCGAAACCAAGCCGTTCACCATCAATGCACGCCCCCTCAGCAATCGCCGATACAAAATCGTCCGTCGTGGCAGCTTCACCGTCATGGCGTTTGAAATACAGTTCCATGCCACGCATGAATCGTGTCTCGCCCAGAAGTGTTCTGAGCATGCGAATCAACTCAGCGCCCTTCTCATAAATCGTGGTGGTATAAAAATTATCGATTGCTTGATACGCATCGGGCTTCACAGGATGGGCTGTGGGCCCTGCATCTTCTCGAAACTGCGTATTGCGAAGCATGGCCGCATCTTCAATCCGCTTTAAGGCCTCTGAATGAAGATCAGCGGTAAAACATTGATCCCTAAAGACAGTGAGTCCTTCTTTTAAGGACAGCTGGAACCAATCACGGCAGGTGATGCGATTTCCTGACCAATTATGGAAATACTCGTGGGCAACAACACTTTCAATCCGCTCAAGTTCGGCATCTGATGCTGTTTCCGCATCAGCCAAAACCAACTTGGAGTTAAAAATATTGAGGCTCTTATTCTCCATCGCGCCCATGTTGAAGTGGCGCACCGCAACGGTGTTGAACTCGTCAAGGTCATATTCCAAGCCATACACCTGCTCATCCCACGCCATCGATCGTTTTAACGACTCCATGGCATGAGCAGTGAAAGGCTCATCGCCTGGCTCCACATGAAGCCTCAGGCTCACGTTGCGTCCCGAACGGGTGACAAACCGATCCCGAACCTCGTGAAGATCGCCGGCCACTAGCGCAAACAGATAGGAAGGCTTTAGGGATGGGTCCTCCCAAGTCACCTCATGGCGGGCGGGATCACCAGCGAGTGGCCCAGCGCTTAAGGCATTGCCATTGGAGAGCAACACCGGATAACGCTCGCGATCGGCCTCGATGCGAACGGTGAACCGACTGAGCACATCGGGGCGATCCGGGTGGTACGTAATACGCCTAAATCCCTCGGCTTCGCACTGGGTGGTCAACATCCCCCCACTGGCATAAAGGCCCTCAAGTGAGGTGTTGGCCTGCGGATCAATCCTGCACACCGTTGTGAGCTGAAAAGGCACCTGCGGGGGCTGGTGAATGACCAGTTTTTCCGAGGTAATGCTGTAGTCCGAAGGCTTGAGCTCGTTGTGATCGATGGAAATCGATTGCAACAGCAAATCCACCCCTTGAAGCTCAAGGGCTTGGAGCTCCGATCCCAACACCGGAGTCAGCTCCATGCGGCAGGTGACCGCAACGGAATCGGACCCGATCACCACATCCAAAGCAATGGATGGAATACGACAGGGGAATGGCTTGTAATCCTTCAGCCGGATCGTTGGAGTGGTGGAGGCGGAAGCCATGGGCAGACGTGTCTTCACCGATCTTGGCGTGCAGACGTTACCTCCGTGGAGACACCAAGCCTGGACTAGGTGACTCCACACTCACTCCGAGATGGTCGGATTATTTTGCAGCCTTCGCTTTCTTCAACGCTTCTTTCACCTTGGTCTTGACGTCATCAGGCACCTTGTCGGGACAAAACTGAATAGCACCGGTAATGATTTGAAATTCAGCACCGGCAAACAGCTGCTCATTGGTCAGCTTCTTGTTGCCTGTGGATGCAACCTTGCCACCGTGCCGTCCATTCAAGAGTTGGACGTAGGTTGCCGCCGCAACGCCAACAGCTTTCGGAAACTCAATCCCTGCCGTGCGGGCGTTGCACACATAGGACGACCCCATGCCGCGATAGAGAAAGACGTCTTCATTGCTGGCAGGCGCCGATGGCGCCTTGCCGGCCGACTGAGCCATTGCAGAAGGAGCTGCGATGAAGAGAGGCAGCAAAAGCAACGGTGCCGACAGAGCAGAACGAAGTCGGTTAAAGGGACGCAAAGGATCAAACCGGAAGATGCAGCCATGGTGCCTCATCTTCACCATTTCGTGCTAGTAGCGAGATGTCCAAATTTGAACCAATCTGAACCAAATCGGATCTTTTTCAAACTGGAATCGGAGCTGAAGCATCTTCCATGCGTGTTTCGTGGTGATGTTCAACGATCTCGAGCACGTTGTTTTGCCAGCTGTAAATGGCCCGAGAGCGATAGCGGTCGTCGTAAATCATGCGGGTGTATTCCTGCACATCCCAGTCTCCGTAATGAGATTCGAAGATCATCTCGTGTTCATCCACCTGCCTGATCTGCGTACGGTGAGACGTTGGCTCTAGGTATGCGCGATTCCGCTTGAGTTGGTGGCCCATCAAAGTGGCTTCCATCACGCCGGCCTTCTCGTAACGGGGTTTCCGATCAAAAAAGTCGGTGTCGCGTTCAGGCCACCAACTAAATCGGTAGCGAGGCTCGCCGAATTGAAATTCTGCAAAGATCTCAACCCGGATCATCATGTCCAGGAAAAAGACTTCCTCATTATCGAAAAGATATTGACGCCTAGACCTCCAAAGCCCAAGGTTCCGTGCAAACCACCGCCTCAGATTGCTGTCTAGGTACATCCTTTCAGAGACTGGAGGCTCTCCGTTAGGTGGCTTTGAGCCCCGTTGTTCAAGCGGCAGAAGGGACATGCCGTCTCCTAGTAACAACAGAGTGTTCTCCTTCTTCTTAGCGGATCTGCGGGTCAGGTCAAAAACCCATAAGGTAAGCCTCAACATTGCGAAGCTCCGTCGGTGGATGGGATTGATCGCAATCCGCGCCAGCAACTGAGTTTGTTACTCGTTGCCAGTCGCCACCATCTGTCCAGCCGCGACCTTCGCGAGTTGGTCGAATTTTTGCAGAACGAAGATTGCGGGTTTGAGGTCAGTCTTCAAATCTCAGATCCAACCCAACAACCTGAGTTGCTGGAACTGCACCGCTTGGTTGTCACCCCCTCGTTGGTGAAATTACAACCGCAGCCAAAGCAGGTGTTTGCGGGCAGCAGCATCTTTCAGCAATTGCGTGGCTGGTTGCCGCGCTGGCAGCAAGACGAGGTAGTGAGTGGCCTTGGCTTGAGTCTCAAGCCAACAGAACTCGATGGCAGCCGCACCCAACGGGAGCTCCAGCTCGAAGATCAGTTGCTGGTGCTGCGTCAAGAAAACGAAACCTTGATTGACCGCCTGCAAGCCCAAGAGCGCTTGCTGCGCATGGTGGCCCATGAAGTGCGTACGCCACTCACCGCGGCCACGCTTGCCATGCAAAGTCAAGAGCTAGGTCAAATCGATATCCATCGATTCAGGGATGTCCTCAAAAGACGCCTGGAGGAAATCGAACTGCTTTCAATGGATCTGTTGGAGGTGGGAAGCACAAGCTGGGAGGCCTTGTTCAACCCTCAGCGACTCGATTTAGCCAGTGTTGCCGCTGAAGCGATTCTGGAACTGGAGAAACTCTGGCTCGGCAGAGATGTGACCATCCACACCGACATCCCTGCAGATCTTCCCAAGGTGTTTGCCGATCAGCGCAGGATGCGCCAGGTGCTTCTGAATTTGCTGGAAAATGCCCTCAAATACACACCCAACGGAGGCTTGATTTCTTTGACCATGCTTCATCGCACCAGCCAGTGGGTGCAGGTGAGCATCTGCGACAGCGGACCAGGTATCCCGGAAGAAGAGCAGCAACGCATTTTTCTAGATCGCGTCCGGCTCCCTCAAACATCAGCAGGAGCCTCAGGCTTTGGGGTTGGACTCTCGGTTTGCCGGCGCATTGTTGAAGTCCATGGCGGCAAGATCTGGGTGATCTCGGAACCAGGCAAAGGAGCCTGCTTCACCCTCAACGTGCCCGTCTGGCAAGGCCAAGGTCAAGAGAAGGAGAACGTTGTCTTGACGGAGGGTCAGGCTGAACCGTAATTTCACAAGGTGCCGGAAGTTCAGAAGACTTTTCGATCACGTTCTTGGCCCCATCGTCTAGAGGCCTAGGACACCTCCCTTTCACGGAGGCGACAGGGGTTCGAATCCCCTTGGGGCTACTGAAGAACTGGATGAAACTTCATCGAGTTCCATCAAACACTCTCCTCTCGGGGGGAGTTTTTTTATGCAACACCGTCAATAACTACGCCATAGAGATGGCTCACAAGTGGGCAGCTAACCCTCTCCCAACAAGGACGTCCTAGAGCTGAGATTCGAAATGAACGCCAATGCATATAGAAGCAAGATCTATAGATCAAGAAGACAAATCACAGCAGCACACATTCCAAGCCAATGTGTTGTCGACAGGCTCTCTAGAGAGATCTGCAAACCGTTAACGAGATCTGCGGCGCGCCTCAGCTTCAACAGCTTTGAGGTTGGTGGTGAGATCATCACGCAGCCGTTGTTCGATCAGCCCTATCGGCATGCCTAAACAACCTTGAACCGTCAGTTCGTAGAAAAGGGCGGTTGCTTCTGGCATGGATCTCAGCCGCCAGGTTCCCTCAAAGCGCCGGAAATCACCCTTTTTCATCTTGAATTTCAGCGTCCCCTCAGGAGCAAATTCCTCGAGCTCTAGCTCGACGGAGGCCGAGAATTTCATTCCCAGGAATTGCTGACATCCCTCTTGCTGCAAATGCACCTTGTTGCCTTCTCGAAGCAACAACCGACTGCTTGCGAGGTTGGGAATGAAGGCACTGAGTTGGTCGTAATCGGTCAGAACAGTCCAGATCTGATCTGCAGAAACCGGTGTTAGCAGCTGAGCAGCTAGGCGGCGTACGCCATCAGCCATCCTCTCTACAGTTTGCTCAATAGGCTGGTGATGTGATGACATCGCCTCTCCTGTGGGCATTTCGCCGAGCTTCAGTTGTGTAAGACCACTGAAAGATGCCAAACCTTTTCCGCTTCTAATCCTGAGAGATTGTCACTACTGATACTAAGGAAGAAACTTCAATTCAGCGAAAACTGATGTCAAAGTCAGTGGTGACGCTTATAGTCGCGCCTTACCAAGACGTTTTCAATGCGAGTAAGCGCGACTCCTCAGTCAACCTCTGATGAACGGACATTCTCGATTGTCTTCACAGGCTTGAGTGGTCGTCGTGCAGAGTTATCTCGCTTAAACGTCTCTTACAGCCGCCTTCGGGACACGATCTGCGTGCTTCTCTCCAAGGGAGCACGCATTCAGTCCGTGAGTCCAACGGGCTCAGAGCCGGCAGCCGCACCAATTAAATCTGCACCCCCAGCACGATCGAAGCCTGTGACTACTTCCCAACCAAAGCCCGCGGCCAAAGCAGTGCCGGTCAATCTCTACAAACCCAAAACCCCCTTTCTAGGAACAGTCACAGAAAATTATTCCCTCCTCAAAGAAGGGGCAATTGGTCGGGTGCAGCACATCACCTTCGATTTGAGCGGTGGTGATCCACATCTTGAATACGTCGAAGGTCAAAGCATCGGCATCGTTCCTGCTGGCGAAGATGCCAAAGGGAAGCCACATAAATTGCGCTTGTACTCGATCGCCAGCACGCGCCATGGCGACAACCTTGAGGACAACACCGTATCCCTCTGCGTACGACACCTTCAGTACGAACTAGATGGAGAAACCATCAACGGTGTTTGTTCGACTTACCTCTGCGATGTTGAGCCTGGCACCAAGGTCAAGATCACAGGACCTGTTGGCAAGGAAATGCTCCTCCCCGAGGACGAAGAGGCCAATGTGATCATGCTGGCCACCGGCACCGGTATCGCCCCCATGCGCACCTACCTGCGTCGCATGTTTGAGGCGAAAGAACGAGAAGAGAACGGTTGGAAATTCCGAGGCAAGGCCTGGTTGTTTATGGGAGCACCCAAGACAGCCAACCTGCTTTATGACGAGGACTTCCTTCATTACGAGAAGGAATACCCAGACAATTTCCGCTACACCAAAGCGATCAGCCGCGAGCAGCAGAATCCAAAAGGCGGTCGGATGTACATCCAAGACCGGGTGGCTGAACACGCTGATGAGATTTTCGCGATGATCGAAGACCCCAAAACTCACGTCTACATCTGCGGCCTGCGTGGCATGGAACCGGGTATTGATGAAGCCATGTCTGCGGCAGCCGAGGCCAAAGGCCTCGATTGGTCCGAGCTTCGCCCTGCACTCAAGAAGGCTCACCGCTGGCACGTTGAGACCTACTAAAACTCAGAGATGAGTGAATCAAGCCCGCCAAAAGCGGGCTTTTTTAATGTCTAATCCTGTTGTTTTTCAGGAGACAGCCACAAAACACGGCCTGCAGGAACAATTGCGCTGTCCGATCGAGAAATCCTGGTTAAACCTGCCTAAGAGCTGCTGTAGCCATGACCGCAACGATCACGAACCCACTCAGGGTTGGGCTGCGACAGGAACGGGTCATCGCTCCACAGTGCCTGGTGATTTTTGGGGCGAGCGGCGACCTCACCCATCGCAAGCTGGTACCAGCCCTCTTCGAGTTGTTTCAGCAACGACGTCTTCCTAGCGAATTTGCCCTCCTGGGCTGCGCCAGAAGACCTTGGAGCGACGAAGAATTCCGCAGCAAAATGGCGGAGGCGATGGGTGACAAGGTTCGCGACCATCCCGAAGCGTGGGAGCAATTTGCCGCCGGAATGTTTTACGAACCGGTGGACCTTCAGAAACCTGAAGACGTCGTGAAGCTCGGGGGTCGACTTCAGGAGATCGACCGTCAAAGAGCCACACGAAGCAACCGCACCTTTTACTTGTCGGTGTCGCCGAAGTTTTATGCGGGTGGCTGCCGAGCCCTGGCTGATGCAGGCCTGCTGAAGGATCCCCAACGCAGTCGCGTTGTGATTGAAAAACCATTCGGACGGGACTACGGCAGCGCCCAATCCCTGAACAGGGTGGTTCAAGGCTGCGGCCAAGAGAACCAGATCTTTCGCATCGACCACTACCTCGGAAAGGAAACGGTCCAAAACATCATGGTGATGCGGTTCGCCAACGCGATTTTCGAGCCAATCTGGAATCGGAACTACATCTCCAGCGTTCAGATCACGGCCTCTGAAACCGTTGGAGTGGAAGAACGGGCCGGTTACTACGAAACCTCGGGCGCCCTGCGCGACATGGTGCAAAACCACCTAACCCAAATGTTGGCGATCACAGCCATGGAAACCCCTGGACGTTTTGATCCAGAGGCCATCCGCAGTGAAAAGGCCAAGGTGCTTCAAGCGGCACGCCTGGCCGATGAACTTGAACCCTGGAACTGCTGCATCCGCGGTCAATACGGGCCCGGAGGAAGCGATGGCGCACCTCTCAGCGGCTACAGGCAAGAACCAGGCGTCGACCCACACAGCACCACGGAAACGTACGTGGCGATGAAGCTGTTCATCGATAACTGGCGCTGGCAGGGCGTGCCTTTCTATGTGCGCACTGGCAAGCGCCTCGCCAAGCGTTTGAGCGAAGTGGTGCTGACCTTCCGTGAAGCACCCGTTCACCTCTTCGATGCTGCTGGTGGTAGTCCAACCGCCAACCAGCTCATCCTGCGCATTCAGCCCGATGAGGGTGCTGAGTTCAAATTTGAAGTGAAGTCTCCAGGCTCCGGCATGCGCAGCCGCCCTGTTGAGATGGAATTCTCTTACGACGAATCCTTTGGCGAACCATCAGACGAGGGCTATGTGCGCCTGCTGGCGGACGCAATGCTGAGCGATCCAACGCTGTTCACGCGTAGCGATGAGGTCGAGGCAGCTTGGAGGCTCTACACCCCTTTGTTGGAACTCATCGAAGACAGCCCCTGGAAGCTGCCCATCCACCCCTATGAGTCACGCACCTGGGGACCTGCCGCTGCAGATGCCCTGCTGGCACGAGACGGCCTGCTCTGGCGTCGCCCCTAAAAGCAGCCAGAACCTCATCCAAGCTCACCTCGATACCGCCCTTCCTCAGGCCGCAGCATGTCCCCTCAGCTCACGCTTCAAACTCCCCTCGAGCTCCCTCCATCGGAAGTTCCCAATTACCTCAATCAGTTGTGGTCCCGCGATCAAGCCAACAGCATTGGGGCCCACACCTTCTGTCTGTTGATCTGGCAGCCAGCCTGGGTGGAACAGCAGCTGGTGCGCACGGGCAGAATCGAAGGCCCAATCATGGGCGTGCAACGCGACGAGGTGGAAGAGGCTGGGCGGAAAGCAGTCCTCGAGCTTGATCTCCCCCTCAGCACCCCGCCCCTTGGGAGCTCGGTGTCAAACAGTCTGGCCAAAGTTGATGGCAGCAAAACCAGTGACGACCTTCGTGGTCAACATGTTGATGAGGCCTTAAGCACGCTCAGACCACGGCGCTTGATCACCCTGGCACCAAGCTTGGATTCCAGCCGCCCCTTGGAAACCTTGGTGGCCGCCTATTGCCCCTTACCGGAAGAGGGGGGGGGCACTGTTGCCTGCGGAGATGTGGTGGTGCTCCGCGGCGGAACAGAGGCCTTGCAGGAAGGACTCAACACATTGCAGCCCCTACTCCCCGACGACCTGCCCTCTTGGGTGTGGTGGAACGGGCCCCTCGATGAATCGCCTGAGTTATTGGAGAAGCTCTCGATCGCTCCTCGCAGGCTCATTTTGGATTCTGCTCTTGGGAATCCCTCTTACTGCCTGAACCTTCTCGCCACCAGGCTCGCAAGCGGCCAGGCCGTGAATGATCTCAACTGGCTAAGGCTGGGCAGCTGGCATCAAACGCTGGCGATGGTGTTTGATCCTCCGCACCGTCGCGATGCCCTGAGCCATGTGGTGCAACTCGACATCGATGTCGAGGGAGATCACCCGGTCCAAGGCCTCCTGTTGGCCTCTTGGATTGCCGATCGACTGGGCTGGACTCTCAAAGAGACCCATGGGCATGATGCCAAAACCGGCGATTCCAGCATCAGCGCAATGTTCCAACGTCCTGATGGAACCGAGGTGCCGCTGCGGGTGTCTCCCGTACCCATGGGGCAACCCAGTATTCATCCAGGACAAATCGTGGGGCTACGGATGATTTCCAAACCCGAGCATGGCGGGGCGATGTGTGTGATCCTCTGCGCGGAATCTGGTGGTTGCATGCGCCTTGAAGCTGGGGGCATGGCCAGCATGGAACTCGTGGAAGAAGTGGTGCCCTTGCTCCATACACACGTGGAAGCCGACATGGCTCGCCTCCTCGAGGGTGGGCACGATTCCTCAAACCCACTCTTGGCTGCGGCTGCCCCTCTGGCTGCCAAGCTTCTGACTTAATTCCCAGCTGAGCAGCATGGCCTGTGTGATCGCTGCTCCATCGAGCAGCAGCGGCAAAACCCTGCTCAGCCTCAGCCTGATCGCCTGGGCGCAACAGAAGGGATTGAGCATTCAACCCTTCAAGGTGGGGCCTGATTATCTCGACCCCCAAATGCTTGGGGCCAGTGCAGGGCGCCCTTGCCGCAACCTCGACCTGCCCTTATGCGGACCCGACTGGGTGAAAACCAGTTTCCATGGCTATGGAGGTCGCTGCGACTTAGCCCTCGTGGAGGGGGTGATGGGCCTGTTCGATGGGATCGGCTCAACGGGCGAAGGCAGCAGCGCAGCCGTAGCCAAACACCTGCATTTGCCGGTGGTGTTGGTGGTGGATGCTGGCGGACAGGCGCGATCACTCGCCGCCCTTGTGAGCGGATTTCGTGATCTTGACCCCGACGTGAAGTTTGCTGGTGTGGTGCTCAATCGAGTCAGCACTGAGCGCCATCGCTTGCTTCTCGAAGATGTCTTGGCGGCCATTGAGGTGCCCTGCCTGGGATGTCTCCCGCGGGATTCAAGCCTCGAACTACCCAGTCGGCATTTGGGCCTAGCTCCAGCCCATGAACTCGATCAACTGAATGTTCGTCTGGGGCAATGGGCAGCGATCGCTGATCAACATCTTGAGATGGGGGTCTTTGAGAGGTTGATGGCAGCGCCAACTCCGGGTCCAGAGCCGATTCAAACCGTGCTAGCGGAGGCTTTGGCACAGGACACCCAGCGAGAACCACTGCCAGTGGCCGTCGCCCAAGACAACGCCTTTCATTTCCGTTATCCCGAGATGCAGGATTGCCTCGAGGCATTGGGGATGCCGGTGATCCCTTGGCACCCCTTAGAGGATGAGCCGTTGCCGCAAGCGGCCTATGGACTCGTGATCCCTGGAGGGTTCCCAGAACTGCATGCCGAACAACTCAGCCGTTGCCAACAAAGCCTTTTAAGCCTCCGCGACTGGGTGCAACGCAAACCGCTGTACGCCGAATGCGGCGGCATGTTGATGCTGGGAACCAGTTTGATGGACGGGGAGGGACAAACCCATGCAATGGCGGGGGTTTTACCGTTCCACGCCCAACGCGGGAGGTTACAGGTGGGGTATCGCCGCCTAACGGCAACCCGCGACAGCTTGCTGCTGAAGGCGGGTGATCAGTGGATGGGCCATGAATTTCACCGCTGGCAGCTCAGTGAGGAACCTGTGGGCAGATGGCAACCGCTGTGGCAGGTTGATGGCTGGCATGTTGATCGCAGAGAAGAAGGATGGGCACTTCCGACCGTTCACGCAAGCTGGGTGCATCTTCACTGGGCCAGCTCTTCGACGATCTCATGCCGATGGCGCGCCGCTCTCGAAACTCTGGCGACACAGATCGCGACGGATTCATAAAGACCACGCGTCAGCAACAGCAGCCATTAAAAGAACGCTGGCGCTTTCTCATCGAAGGCAACGTGCAAGGGGTGGGATTCAGACAGAGTTGCCGACAACGCGCCGTCGATCTTGGTCTTAGCGGCTGGGTTCGCAACCTCAAAGACGGGAGAGTGGAGGTTCAGGCGGAGGGAGGCGAAATAGCCTTGAATGCCATGCGTCTGTGGTGTGAGCGCGGCCCAAGCACAGCAGGCGTGACAAGGGTGCTGTTCTCAAAAATGCCCGTCACTGGACATGACTGGTTTGACGTTCGCAGTTAAGAGGGACAAGACAACAACGTAGTGATCCAAATCATGGGCAACGAACGTCAGCTCTGGTTGCTTCGACACGGAGCCACTGAATGGGCCATAAACGGACGGCACACAGGCAACACCGATTTACCTTTGTTGCCTGAGGGCGAAGAAGAGGCACAACAGCTTGCGCCTGCACTCGCATCCCATCGGTTTGCAGCCGTTTTCAGTTCACCACTGCAACGAGCAAAACGCACGTGTGAGCTGGGAGGCCTTGGCCAACAACGACGCATCATGGAAACCTTGCGCGAGTGGGATTACGGGGATTACGAAGGAATCACAACCCCCGAGATTCGTAAGAGCATTCCGAACTGGACCGTTTGGAGCCATGGCTGCCCGAATGGAGAAGATGCGCAAGCCGTGCAACAACGCTGCGAACAAACCATTGAAATCGCCTTAGCGGCACCGGGCGAGGGAGATGTTGCCCTCTTTGCCCATGGGCACCTGCTGCGCGCCTTGACAGGGACCTGGTTGGGACTCGGTGCAACAGCTGGTCGCTACTTCCAGCTCGGCACAGGAACGATCTGCATCCTGGGCTTCGAGCGAGGCCAGCGCATAATCGCGCGCTGGAATGCGCCCACCAACAGCTTGTTTTAAGCGGTCACATCCCCGTCATCCCCATTCCTCCATCCGTTACCCATCAGGAGTGCATGTGCTCAGGGCCAATCGATGGATGGCCTGCCACTGAACGCTTAACCGCTGCAGCACCCTTGGAAGGACAAAAGAGAAGGGCTTTACAATAAGCAATATTCGAGTTAAGGTTCGTCCAGGTAAATCCTTTGGGAAGAGGTTTTATATAACGAGGCTGTTGTGGCCTCGTTTTTTTGTGCTCAAGCAGCGTTCGTATCAATGCATACAAATAGTCAACAAAGGCCTAAGACGGGAAAACGGGAGTGGCAATCAGGCCTCAGAGGCATCAAGTAAGCGTCACGACTGTCGCTGGTATTGATCAAAACAAGTCTTCTAAATTCATGCACCCAAAATGATTGAGCGAGAGCAAGTTCCAGTGGGAAGCATGAGCACACTTCCCACTTTTTTGTTTAAAGCAGATTAGCCGTGGTCAGACTTGACCCATTACTTCGGCACTCCTGCTCACCCTTCTTCTGTTCAATCACCTTTAAGAGCAAGGGAAGAAGTCGCCTTGAAGTTGGCAGCAAAACCATTTTACATGTACTTATTAATACATTGTATTCGAAAACCGAGCCATTATAATTGTATTTTTCCATACCTCGCAAATAGAGACTGCATGTATGATTAAAAAGTCGAGACCATTTATAGACTCTATGTTTACCATTCTATTCCTAGCCTATCTGTCCTTTGTCGTCATCATTGGGTATGTTTTTTCCGAAGTAATAGTCTAATAGGCACTGTTGATTGGGTTTTAAACGGTTTTCTCATATTTATTTCCATAAAGTTTCGTCGTAGAAGACCCTCGCTTTTATTCAATGACGAATCTACCGCTAAATGCGAGCTAGACATGAATGATTCTCATGTCAAAAACGAGCAGTGAAAACAGCTAATGGTTCTTTTCCATCTCATCGCTGATGGAGCGTTAGCGTGGCTACCGACTAGTTAGTAACAAATCATACAGATTGCGC
The DNA here is from genome assembly GCF_014279775.1 of Synechococcus sp. PROS-9-1. Lineage (NCBI taxonomy): Bacteria > Bacillati > Cyanobacteriota > Cyanophyceae > Synechococcales > Synechococcaceae > Synechococcus > Synechococcus sp. PROS-9-1. Next base: position 813,958 of record NZ_CP047961.1, on the reverse strand, counting down.
GCTCGACGACAATGAGTTGCTTCAGTGCATCCACATCAATCAATTAGGCCTATGACTGATTCGATCCAAGCAAGAAATAGGTGTTGGAACAAACACAAATCCGGTTCTCCTGCAACCCGGTTAGGGTTGCATTGACATAAATTCTGTGACCTATTGGTAACTCTTGAACTGACAAGCCGAAACATTTACGAAGGACTAAAGAAAGAGGGATATAAGTGCAGCTTAGATATCTGGATGAAGGAACCAGAGTGGGCAAAAGTAAATGTTCACCTTGATGGAATGAGTTGGACAATTGAGGGGATTGACGAAGTGGGAAAAAGCAATTCTGAAGAAGCTGATTTTAGAAAATCAGACGAAGGCGAATTCAATTCACAAGCGAATGCAGAAAAAGACAAGTACATCCACTTCCAGATTGACAGGGTATTTAAAAAGGAGCAAGAGGCTATGGCTCAACTGGCAACAAAGCGCTTATGCTCTTCGTTCATCTATCACGAAAGAACTAAGCTTATTAGCACAGATGGATCATTCACTATATCTTTTCATCGCCAGTATCCTTTGCTTACTGACGATGACGAAGCCGGCATCAAAACAATTATCGACCAGTTGAACAATTTTAAGATTATCGTTCAGTCAGTTTTCTATTCAGTATAAGAAGAGAAGTAATAACCTCTCTTGGATACATTCGATAATCCATTAGGCTTTAATCATTAGATATGAGTAGGTGAAAAGCGCATATTCTCATCCCTCACTGAGTCTTTAAAATTCTGACTCGTTAAGAGAAGAGGACTGGGTTTTCTACACCATCAGCCCCATTCCCTCAGCTCTGCTTATTGATCTACTTATTGATCTGCTGTTGTTCAAAGATGTTGTCTAAATGTTCAGCGTGTTGAAGTGACATCTGAGCTCAGATCCTGTGCCGGTATGGGATTTGAACAGCTAACCACTGGGCCAGCTCTTCTTTTAAGCGGTTGCTTGAGCCCAAGCCCTAATACGATCAATCTGGCGTTTAGTGTTTCGACTTAACAATGAGCGACACCACGCTCTGGGCTGAGCTACTCGCCTATGGCACTGGTATTGGCCTATCCCCGATCCACATTGCCGTGTTGCTGCTGCTTCTCCTAGGACCACAACCATTGCGCCGCGGAGGTTGGTTTGTGGCGGGATGGGTGGTCACCACAATGACGACTTCAGCTCTATTGGTGACTGTGGGTCATTCACTGGTGCTGGACATGACGCAAGGCTCCCATCACCGCACGGGCTTGGATCTCCTCGCAGGTGGAGCCTTAATCGCCGTTGGCGGTAGGGAATTGCTGCGATCGTTGACCGAGGGAGACAGACCACCGGCATGGACCGCAAGCGTGGATCGCTTTGTGAACATGCCCCTTCCTCTGTTGTTGTTATTGGGTGCGATCGCAGAAATTGCCAGTCCTGATGATCTCGTGCTGTTTGCGAAATCAGCAAGCGTTGTCTTGGCGGCTCAACTGCCTACGTGGCAAGAACTGATTGGTCTTTTGGCCTTCACGATCGGGGCAAGCCTGTTGATGCTTACCCCTTTGATCGCCGTTGCGATTGGTCGAGAAAAGGTCGTGCCTGTATTAGAACGCGGAAAAGAGGTGCTGTTTGCTCGAGGCGAGCTGGTTGTAGCCGCCATCAGTCTTGGAATCGGGGGCTATCTCGGCTGGCAAGGAATCAGTGGTCTTGCCCTCACCTGAGCGTGAGGAATAGGACTTGGAAGCCGAGGACCAAAACAGAAAACCAAATCTATCGTTAGGAATTAGGCACCTCAGGACCTTCCATTCAGGGCTCTAAATTTATCAATCTCAAGCGAAAGGAATGGCAACCATTCCTCTCAACCCATTCAATGTTTTGTTTCGATGCACTCAAAGTCCCTGTTGCTGACGGATGATCCAAGCTGATGCAGCTTGTTGCTGCTTCCAAGCAAGCAGCAGGTTTTTAGCAATTGATTGCAGCTCCTCAACGTCTTTAGAGCCATCAATCTCTCTTGAAAACTTCTCGACTTCGAACATTTGCCCGATCGTCAAAGCAATTGGATCCATTGGTCTTTTTGCTTGGCGAGCTGAAGTTAACCCGTACGGCATAACACCGCAAATCAATCAGGTAGTGATTGCAACCGATTTGACGATTACATGCTCAACTCACTACATTTCGCTTATTACAGATCATTGCCTAATGTCTCTTATCCCTTTGATTGAAACCGCTAATTAGTCTAAAAAGCATTGTGACGCCTGGCTTCAATGCACTTTTCTTGGAAACAACACCTAGAGCTTTCCAGAAAAGTATCTAACAGTGCAGACGACCATCGAGGCGTTGCTCTTGCTCTGATGGGTGTGGGTTTATCGATGCTGGCCAAGGATCTATTGGCGGCCGAGCTCCACAATCATTCGAATACACACACGCCAACGAAGAACTAAACCTTCGATCACAAATTTGCCAAAGCAGGCACGTCGTCAACAGATTCTCTGGGTAGGGGCGGTTCAGTGGGGTAACGGAAGATCTGGCAGGGGTACAAACAGCTTCGTCCCTTCCATCCCGATCGCTGCTACAGGAATAGACAACTGATCTGTCTTGAGGGAAGCCAATGCTGAGAGCAAACACTTCAAGAGTCAGCGTTGAGTAACTTCAGCGACTAAGCAAAATCTTTAAGCGTTCAACATCAAAGACCAACCAGCCTTATTCTCCTAGGACTACTTTCCAGCAGGTTCTAAACCAAAGAGAGTATTAATAGATACAAACCGCCTCAAAGGAAACTCATAAAATCCTCAAATAATTCACAATGCTGATACTTGTGGTGGATCTAAAAACCCCAACAAATGAAGAAATCCCTAATGGACAACTGATGCATTTGGCTTTAGAAGTGGTTAGCAAGGTGATTGAATCGTCCCAGAATAATGATCAAAGTGGAGATCTAACATACGACCATACCGATATTTCATTGCCTCCGGTATGTGCCTTATAGGCTGGATCACAACAGAGCCAATCCTCACCATGAAGCATTGGGAACACTGAATCAGCTTTAAGAATGAGGCTGAAATCAATAGCGCCCCAAACAGAGGCACTAGGCATTATCACTCCTTAGAAGAATTATGTAGTTCTTGATGCCGAAGACGCAAATACCTACTATTAAGTTAATGGAATCCGCAGGAGTAGCAATGAACTTTACAGTTCCCGCAATCTCAATTGGTATCATTACATACACATTATTTCATCTTTGTTTTTCACATATTATGCAGTAATCAATTCAAATTCAAAACCACTGCAACAAAAAATGCCGCTTGTGCCCCACAGTACAGGCGGTTTTTTACTGTGAACGAAAAGCCAATAACCAGCAATCTTTAAGAAAATATAAAGCTTTCGGACCTATCTTTTTGGACTTAATTCACTTCAAGTAAGCAAATAAACTTAGGAACTATTCATATCTTAATAATTTACTTGCCAGCAAATAAAAATCATCGTAATCAATTCCCACTTGGGAGCGAAAAATGAGAGCATTTAAAAATGAACACACCTGTAAGTCAATCAGCGAGCGATGGGATGCCGTTGACGCTTATCTTGAGTGCGTCACAAGTTGCGGCCTTAACGATGGAGTATGCGTGACGATGTGCATCACAAAGCATCTTGAACCTGGGACAACTTTAGATAGTAGGGAGAGATAAGCGTTCAATACACCCAGGTATTAATGCTTATCGCAAATCCCACGTAGACATTTTGGATGGGTTTCTATGTAAGAGACCCATGTCATTCCTGCGATCATGGCGATCAAAACTACAGTTCCAACCCAATTAATTGTCAGCATAATTACTCACCTTTCTCTCTAGCTCAATTAAAGCATAGGCAAACATCAAAGTCAATCAATTCATTAAAACAATACTGTCGTGAATCGCCGAAGCTGATAGCTTCTACTGAGGGCATTGGGCTAGCAAAAATTGTGTGCTTAATCAAGTCTGGAAGGCACTTTTGGTCGATTCATCAATTTGAAATATCTGACATTTCTTGACAGGAGGCAATATATAGAGCATCAAGAAATGCACACGAGCTTTAGATCTGCTGTCACTCAAGACGGCTGATGGCTAAGCCTTGTTGTATGAGGTGGGATCAAATCTATGGATGAAATCCCCACAATTGCTTTGGTAGCTCAGCGGGTTAAGACCAGAATTTTCATTGGTGTCATTCATTCCTCAGCGCCCGCGTCCAGCGTTCCACCGCTTTGACTGAGGACGACCTTCCCGCCATCCAGACCGCCTCTTGCGCCCGACTGACAGCGACATAAACCAACTGCCGTCGAAGGACAAGGTCCTGCGGCCAGAACACGTCATCGGCGACAAACACCTCTCCGAAACTGCTCCCTTGACTGCGATGAACAGTGAGCACGGCTGCTGGACCCAACGAGGCAAAAGCATCACGGATTAAAAAATAACGACGCCAAAGCGGCCGCCCTCCTCTCTTTCCCGCATCCCTGGCCTGAGTGCGTAAGCCCTGAAGGACCCCATCAAGGCGCTGCCGAGCAGCACTCCCGGAAGGCGGCTGCAAACGCAAACTGAGTTCTAGCTCTCCACTACGAACCTTCGCCGTGACGGTGTCAATCACAGGGGCCTCGAATCCAGCGAGTGCCATCTGCGTCTCCCCCGCAAACCCAAATTCAGCGAGGTCACAACGTTCTGGGGTGACATCCTCCACCACCACTTCCCGATTCGAGCCAAGCACCAGATCGGGTTCTTCCCCCGTTTCTGCCCCATCGCGGGAGGCAGGCGCCATCACCGCCGTACGGCTGATCAGGACTTCGCCAGGAAGAACGGCCATCTGATCCGCCATCTCACCATGAATGGCTCGTCGTGCATGGGGCACAAGCGCATCCAGGGTGCGATTGGTGTAGCAAAGAATGCGAGCTGCATCTGGGTTGTCACAGGCCGCAGCACGGCGCAGGCCATCTTGAGCCTGGATCAACCAAGCCGAGCGATTGAGCACACCCACCTGACCCAATTCGCTGCGCAGCGGAGGCATTAATGGCGGCAGCTCACAGGGCAGTCGTCCATCGCGCAAGCAGCTCGCCAGCTGCAGCACAGGGCCTTGATGACGGACTACTTGCTTGAGCGACGCTGTAATCGCACGGTCCATTGAGAACACAGGGCTATCCGCTTCTCCCACGGGCGGAAGCTGGGCCGGATCGCCAACGAACACAAGCCGAGTTTTAAAAGGATGAGCGCACTGCAGTGCGACCGACAACAGCGAGCCATCAACCATGGAGGATTCATCGACCAGGATCAGGCCGAGATGTTCCAACGATGCCGCCGTTTGTTCGGTGGATTCGCAAACCTCCCGATCCCCCTGGCGACGCAACTTGAGACGCAACAGTCGATGGATGGTGGAGGGGTACCAAGTGGGGCGGAGCCCCTCTAAATCAAGGGCATGGCGCAACACACCAACCGCTTTATGGGTGGGGGCCACAACGGTCCAACACAGACCTGTGGCTTCGACTTGGCGCAGCAAACGCATCGACAGGAAGGTTTTGCCACTGCCGGCATAACCGCTCAACACAAACGGAATGCCAGGGTCCTCGTTTGACAGCCACGTCTCAAACAATGCAGCTGCCGTCTGCTGATCATTGGTGAGGATGGCCTCAGAGGGCTTCAGCCTGCTCACCCGATTAACAAACCAAACGTTTGGGCCAAATGAAGGGGAGACCCCACAAAAAAGAGTCCAGGGAGAGCGATTAAAGGTCCCAACAGACTGCCCACCAACACCTCCGTGCGGGTATGACCAAGCCTTTCTTTTAGTGGCTTCTCAGGAGGGTTGGGCCAGAGCGAATCAGGAAGTTCGTTGAGGCGAGCGGCCGTGAATCCTGCCGACCGGCGCACCCCACTGGCGTCGTACATCACCACAAAAGCCACCGTGGCAGCCAGCGCAAACGCAGGCTGATCAAAACCCATCTGCCAGCCCACTCCAGCAGCTGTGCCAGTGACCAATGCCGAGTGACTCGAGGGCATCCCTCCAGTTTCAAAGAGCACAGCCGGCCTCCAGCGCCGATTCAGCACCAATTCCAGGAACAGCTTGGAGAACTGTGCCAACCCGCAGGCCGCCAATCCCCAGGCGAGCACAGCATTATCCAAAAACTGAACAGGCATGGATAGCGTCGAGATCATTGAAATCGCCATGGTCAACAATCGCGACTCGCCACGTAATCGGCGAGAGCCAACAAGGGTGCAGCCTTGTTACTCCAAGGTTCGAGAGCAGCCTTCGACTCCCGCACCAACTGCAACGCCTTCTCCCGCGACGCTTCAAGTCCCAAAAGCTTGGGATAGGTCGTTTTATCGGCGAGCAGATCCTTGCCGGCCGTTTTGCCAAGCACTTCGCTGCTGGCCGTTACATCAAGGATGTCGTCAATGATCTGGAAGGCCAAACCAATGCCATTGGCGTAGGTGCGCATCGCCTGCAGTTGGTCATCACTCGCTCCTCCAATCAAAGCTCCGGTCACCACACAGGCACGAAGCAAGGCCGCGGTCTTGTGAAGGTGGATGTATTCAAGAGTCTCAAGATCAACCGCTTGGCCTTCTGATTCAAGATCAACAACCTGACCTCCAACCAAACCGGGGGCTCCAGACACGAGAGCCAACTCACCAACAACCCGCAACAAGCGATCCGCGGGAACGTTTGGACTGCGGACAGCCACCATTTCAAAAGCACGGCTGAGCATGGCATCACCCGCAAGGATGGCCATGGCATCGCCATACACCTTGTGGTTGGTCGGACGCCCCCTGCGCAGGTCATCGTTGTCCATGGCCGGTAAGTCGTCGTGGATCAGCGACATGGTGTGGATCATTTCCAGAGCCACCGCCGTTGGCATGGCCAGTTCGGAGGATCCCCCTACTAATTCACAAGCCGCAAGGCACAAAATCGGTCGCAACCGTTTCCCCCCCGCCAGAAGGGAGTAGCGCATTGCATCGCGCAAGGATTCAGGCCGCTCGGGTCCCATCGAGGAATCCAGGGCAATCTCCACGCGATCGCGGGAGAGCTTTAGGTAGGCCGCAAAGTCAAACGTGCAGGGGAGCTCACCGGAGGACGGCACGCTTTCGGGGCTAGTGGCCGCAGCGGACATGGTGAGCGCAGTGCTGAGGCAATTCTCTCAGGCCGAGGGGTTCAAACCACCAAATCGGACAATTCCATCGCAACCTGATGGCGTCGACACCAGGCCACCACAGTGTTGACCAGCAACATCGTTACCGTCATGGGGCCAACCCCTCCAGGGACAGGAGAAAGCGCTGCAGCGACGGGTTCTAGTTCCTCAGCACGCACATCACCGCAAAGTCCGCCTTCAGGGCGGCGATGAATACCAACATCCACCACCACACAACCCGGTGTGATGTGATCTGCACCGATCATTTCGGGGCGACCTGCAGCCACTACAAGAATTTCAGCCTGACGGGTGATCGATTCCAGATGTTTCGTGCGCGAATGGGCCACCGTGACGGTGGCGTTCGCCGCCTGAAGCATGAGGGCCATCGGCTGACCCACCAGGATGCTGCGGCCCACCACGACGGCACGCTTGCCGGCGGGATCGATGCCCTGATCACGGAGCATCACCATCACCCCTGCAGGTGTGCAACTTCTTGGACCCTGTTCCCCCTTCAACAGGCGACCGAGATTCAAGGTATGCAGTCCATCAGCATCTTTATTCGGATCGATTTCAGCCAGCAGCGGGGTCTCGTCCAAGCCTTTCGGCAGCGGCAGCTGGAGCAGGATTCCATCCACCCGCTCATCAGCATTGAGCTCGCGAATGGCTGTCAACACCTCCTGCTGTGAAGCATGGGCCGGGAGATGGGAACCAAAGCTCTCCACCCCGATGCGGGCACAGGCCTTCTCTTTATTGCGCACGTAGACCGCACTGGCGGGATCGTCGCCAATGCGAAGCACAGCCAGGCCTGGTGAACGCCCTGCTGAGGCCATGCCATTTTGAATTTGCTGCTGCAAACGCACTTCAAGCTGCGCGGCGAGCTGCTTGCCATCCAGCCTGAGAGCCATCGAGGTCTGTTGACACTCCCCCCACTTTGCTTCCTCAGTGGGGTTAGCGTCTGTATCAGTGGTCAACAGCTGTGTTCCGATCTCATCCCCTAGCCCAGCTCTGGAGAAGCTGGTTGCGGAGTGAGTCACCGCGACGCCCTGTGCTGCGTTGGAACCGCCTTCAAAAGGCTGGATTGCTTTTGGTCTGCATTGCCGTAGCCCTGGTCTCCAGCTGGCCCTGGCTGGTGGAACCCGACTTACGACCAGGAATCCCAGCACCGTTCGATTCGATTGCCCCGAAGGCAGCGCGGGTCGTCGACAGCGAAGCGCTCGATCAAAGGCGATCGAGCTTGATGCCCAACACCTTTGTGCAGGTGGTGGATGAGCAGCAATCAAGCCTCCTCAAGCTGAGGCTCGAGCGACATCTCGCCGAATTAGAACGCGTCGCCAGAAGCGAGAACATCGACCGAATTGGCCCCGTCAATCTGACTACAGACGAACAATTTTGGCTGGAAAAACGTTCGCAAGACGATCGCAAAAACTGGGACATGACGATCCGCAAGGCTGTGGATCGCATGCTCAGCCAAGGTCTTGTCAACACGGTTGCGATTGAACAGCTCAGAAAGGCTTCATCACTGCAACTCGAAGCGCTGGGACCTGAGGACGCTCCAGCAAGAACCCTCGGCAGCAAGATCGCCACGACAACACTTCAAGGCGCCAGCAACCTCCAGACCGATCCGCTGCGCAGCCAACGACTGATTGAAGAGCTGATCACCAAGCAAGGGATTCCAACCATCGAAGTCAAAGCTGGCGATCTGATCACCCGCAAAGGCGAACCGATTAGCTCCCAGGCCTATGACGTGCTCGATTTCTTTGGGCTGATCAATCGCAGTCCGAAACTAGGAATTTGGTTGTTGCGTTTCACCGAAGCACTCGCGAGTTGCGGAGTGATGTTGCTCGTGATGAAACGGGAAAGGCCCTGCCTTGAGGCCTCCCATGGGTTTCTGGCGATCGGCCTGCTGTTGATCAGCCAATTCAGCAAGATTTGGTTCGGTGCAGCGGTGAGCCCTCTGGCTGTGATCGTGCCACCCACGCTGCTTTTAGCCCAAGGCCTTGGAACCACCAGTGGCCTGGCCTGGATGGCGGTGAGCTGTTTGCTTTGGCCCACTCCAGTGAGCGGATTGGGCGAAGGCCGGCTGCTGATCACGGCTGCCGTTGCGGCGATCGCCGCTATTCAGGCCGGACGATTACGCAGCCGAGCTCAGTTGTTGCAACTAGCTGTGTTGCTGCCATTGGGAGCGTTAGTCGCCGAAATGGTGATGCTGCGTGAACCGTTTGAAGCCGTGAACCTGTCCTGGACACGGCTCACACCCGATACCGGAGAACTCGCGTCCGAGGCTCTACTGATGGGTCTGCTGATGATGCTCACGATCCTGCTGATTCCGCTTTTAGAAAGCTCATTCGGCCTGCTCACTAGGGCACGTTTGATGGAGCTGGCCGATCAAGAGCGTCCGCTGCTGCGCCGGTTGTCGTCAGAAGCACCTGGAACGTTTGAACACACGTTGATGATCTGCGGATTGGCAGAGGAGGGAGCGCGTGCGATTCGGGCCGATGTGGATCTGATCAAAACAGGATCCCTTTATCACGATGTGGGCAAACTCCATGCTCCGAACTGGTTCATCGAAAATCAAACCACCGGAGAAGAGAATCCACACACCAAATTGAACGACCCGGTCGCCAGTGCCGGAGTGCTCCAGGCCCATGTGGACGAAGGCCTCAAACTGGCTCGGCGCTACCGCTTGCCGCGGCCGATCGCGGATTTCATTCCGGAGCATCAAGGCACCTTGCGGATGGGCTTTTTCTTGCATCAAGCCCAGCAAAAGGATCCAACGGTTTCAGAACACTTATTTCGCTATCGAGGCCCCACACCTCGATCGAAAGAAACCGGAATTTTGATGCTTGCAGACGGCTGTGAGGCCGCCTTGCGATCACTTCCCCCCGACACCAGCGACAGCGAAGCGCAAACGACCGTGAAGCGCATCTTGGAAGCGCGCTTAGCCGACGGACAGCTGAGTCAGAGCGGCCTGAGTCGCGCCGAAGTTGACCTGGTGATGCATGCCTTTGTGCGCGTCTGGAGGCGCATGCGGCACCGCCGGATTCCCTATCCAATCCCGGCGAAACGCAGCTTCAGCGCCTAAGCGATCCTTAGGGCCAAGGCAGGGGAGAGCGCACCCGAATGCGCTGCCCGCTGAATGGGTCAGCAAAGCTCAAGCCGAGCGCATGCAAGTAAAGACGATCAAGGCAGGAGCCGTGCGCAGGCGCTGCATAAATCGGATCGCCGATCACGGGGTAGCCAATCGCTGCCAAATGCGCCCGCAATTGATGGGAGCGGCCTGTACGAGGAGCGAGCCAAAGGCGTGAGCGGTTGGTTCCCCGCTGGGCACAACGCCACAAGGTCAAACAAGTGCGACCCTCCCGATGAGGCCCATAACGGGGCGGGCGGGCAGACAAACGCGCCAATGGCAAGCGCACCGACCCTGAAAGGGCCTCGGGATGACCATGCACATCGGCCGCATACAACTTGTGCACTTTGCGATCGGCAAACAAGCCTCCAAGAACCTTCAAGCTCGCTTGATCCCTGGCCAGCAGCAGCAAACCGGAGGTGTCGCGATCAAGACGATGCACGAGCCGGAGCTCCGGCCGAACAGCTTGAACCCGGGTGATCAAGGAATCGCTCTGGGCGTCGCCAAGACCGGGCTGACTGAGCAACCCGGAAGGCTTGTCCACAACCAAAAAATGAGGATGCCAGAAACGAACTAGAAGCCCGGCGAGGGATGGCCCTTCAATCGATTCCGATGCCTCGGCCATCGCTCAGCTCAGAGGCGACCACCACGGCGATGGCCGGGACGACACCAATACAGCAGGGCCATCACGTTGAGAACCCCCAACACAATCGAGGCCACACCCAAGGCAATCGCTTGCTCACCTCCCCCAAACGCAAGCAAGGAGAGGCGCACGATGCCGTAGGGCAAGGATCCAGCCAATGCCATCGACAACGAGACGATGGCCAAAATCACACCCCAGTGCCGCTCGCCGAGCAAACCAGCAGAGGCCACGATCCCTACGATCGCCGCCGGCCAGGCGAGCGCAAACGCCACGCTGATCGTTGCAGCCTGAAGGCTGGATGCCTGGAAAGCAACAAGACCAATCACCGGCAAAGCCAGTAAATTCCCTGTGAGTCCAAGCCAGGTCATCAACCAGTAGCCGGGCAACTTGGGACCCATCGAAGATCAAACCAGGAATGGCCACCGTAAACACCGGAGTGTCAGTTCTCCTCATCCAGCAAGGTCTCGAGGGTGGCGAGCAGCAAGGCAACCGCTTCTGCCCTGGTTAAAGCGGCGTCACTCACCTCATCCACCCAGCCCTGGCAGAGCGTTTCAATTTCCTCAAACAAGGGTCCAGCACTACGCAGTGCCTCCATGACAGCTGCTGAGGACGTTTCATCCCGCTCATCACTATCCACCACCACATAACGTTGGCCGTCTTCCCCCATGTAGGTAAGGCGGCCCTCAGCATCAATGTTGGGACCGGTAATCGGCGTGATCGGTGCGTCCTCATCCATCGCCAAACCCCGCCAAAGGAATGCTCTTGGGAGCACCTCGCCTCAGGCGATCACCACAAAAGCCTCGAAACAGCGCTTTCACTTCAGCCATCGGCAAGTCCTGCACCAGCCTTGCCTCAATTTCATCGCGGCGCTGAGACTGGTGATACAAGCGCAATTCCTGAAACGAGCTCAACGATTGCGTCTCGAGCTGGGCAAGGGCGCTGCCAATCTGATGATCAGGCAACAGAGAACCCTGGTGACAATGCTGCATCACGTGCGCTGATTCATGAGCCAGCACAGTCCACACCTGTGCAGGATCGTCTTGAAGGTTGTTGGAGCACAAGAGCAAGGCATTCCGTCCTGCATGAAAGGCACCGAAGAGTCCAGAGGGGCAATCTTTTGCCACCAAGGTTTGGGTACCGGCTCGACGCAGAAGGGAGGAATAGCTACCGATATCAGTCCATGACTGGGCACGCACTGGAGTTCCAATCAGCACGAGGACGAACCATGAGGAACGAAGAATGGATTGCCACATCAACGGCCTAACCGGCGCTTGTTCTCATTCAAGACACGGAAGAGACAAATGAGAACGCGCAATGTTGGATCTACAGATTTGCGCCAGACGCAAAGAACTGCTCAACGCCGAAAAATGGCTCAACGTCGCAAAAACTCAGTGCTGGATCAAACGCTCAACGCTGGGAACTTTGTCGCGAAACGACTGCTCTCGGTCCACACGTGTATTCACGCGAAGCGTGGCGTGAATCCTCGGCACCCCCTCCCCATGCAGACGCTCATGACAGCGCTTCACGCAGGCAAACACAGCATCCCAATCCCCCTCAATCGCAGTTCCATTGGGCCCGAGCTCGTACTCAAGCCCCGACTCTTTGATCAGCTCGTGACAGATCGCCACCCACGGCGCCAGCGAACCTTCAAGGCCCACAGGCACAACACAGAGATCCACGCTCACGTTCATCGGTTAGAGCTCAATGGATAGGGGAGTGGTCTTCGCCATCACGAAGACAAGCCTGCGGATAGCGAATCGTTCTCCAAGCACCACAACTGGTTTGCACCTCTAAACCGATTCCACGCTGCTGAAGGGAGAGATCACGCCCCTGACCAGAACACCAGCTCTGGGCCGCCGCTTCAGCAGCATCCATCGATTCATAGGGAGCATCCAGCACTGGATGAGGACTGCCGTCTAGTGCGATCAATCGGTATAAAGAACGAACAAGTTTCGGCAATGTTCCAATCACGCAGCTGTCCCTAGTCTTCCACCTCTGTGCAACAACGCCAGAAGGGAAGCTAGAAGACAGCCGAAACGTCACGATCAGCTCACGATGAGCCACCCACAACTCCAAGACGCGCTTGAGCAGCTGATGGTGCGCGCGCCCTCAGCACTGTTCAAGCGAGCACGACGCCTCTACCTCGACAAATACCCCCTGGATGGGCGCGATTGCAGCAGTGCGTTGCGGTTATTTGTGGCAGAAGAACAGGTCGAAGAATCGGTTGAACCAGACCCGGAGAGGGCACCGCAAGGAAAGATTGCGGTCGTAACGATTCGGCCCACGCGTCTTGCCTTGGTGCACTGGCATCAGAACGAAGCTGCATCAGAGCAGATGTGCTCCGACTACCTCCAAAACACCTGGGGGCTCGATCCCAGCTGCTTCGAGGCGTTAAATGATCCCTGGTTCCGGAATGGGGGGCATCAACAGCAAGCGCCAGCCCCTGATGGATTGATCTGGACCCGCCGATCTGCGTTCACTGCCGAAAACGATGCATCAGAGCTCAATCAGCAAACTCTGGGTGCTCAGTAACAATGTCAAGGGTTAAAAACAAAGGAAATCCTGTAGGCCGAAAGATCGAGCTTCGGCCACCGCTAACCCTGAATTAAGCCTTGATGAGAACGCCATGAGAGCCCCCGTTGCTGAACGCTATGTGCTGCGTCAAAACTGCACAGGGAGCTACTTGAGCCTGAATCATCAAACTCAGTCGATTGAAGGGGTCTCCAGCGTTGAAGCCGCCTGGAGTTTTCACAGCCATGAAGGGGCTGTGAGCCATGCCTTGTTAATCGGCCAGACCCATGGTGAAACCCCTGAAGTGATCAAGCTCGCTTAGAGCTCGTCTTCCACGTTGGTCTTGATCGAGCAATCGCTCAGCGGATAGCTCACACAGAGCAAGGAAAAGCCCTTCGACATCTGGTCGTCATCCAGGAAGCTTTGGTCAGCCTGATCAACGCTTCCATTAAGGATTTTTCCAGCGCATGTGCTGCACGCACCTGCTCGGCAGGAATAGGCGAGATCAATGCCTTGCTCTTCAGCAGCATCGAGAATGTATTGATCATCGGCGCAGCTGAAGCTGGATCCACCTTCGATGTTGATTGTGAAAGAAGCCATGACTCATGAAGAGATCAGCTTCTTTTTAACGAGGGAGAAGAGCGTGGTCTTGGATCGTCAGAGATCCCAAACGCTGAGCGCCCAAATCAACCTGGAATGAAGTGCCTGAGCCGTCTGGACTCAGGGGCCATTTGTTGCTGCAGATCAGCGGCGCTGGCCTTGGTCTGCTCACGCTGTTGAGCCTGAAACACGTCGTTTTCCGTGATCGTGAGGCCACGAGATTGGGCCAGGGTGATCAACTCTTCCAAGGGCAATGGCTGGGCGAGTTGCTCGGCCAAAGCCGGATCGTCATGACGCAAACCAAGCAATTGATCGAGATCTTGCAGCGACATGGCCCAGGGGCAACTGAAATTGATCTACACCAGCAACCCACCCGTTCAGCGTTTAGCCCGCAACAAGCTGACACCGTTCAAGGCAGGGCAGACCTGATGTCGGCAATTATGGGCAGACAAGAAACAAGCCTTCTCGCCGACCATGGTTTCTCGATGGCGTGTCATCGAAGCGGTGACCCTACCCATGCTCATCATGTTGTTCCTGGGGCTCTGGCAAGGATTCCGTCATCACACCGATGCGATACGTGCGCTGCAACTTCAACTCCACGAGCTCGAACAACAACCAACCGAGGTGACCAACACGAACCTGATGAAGGAACAGATGGAATTTCTGCAACGCCGTCAACAGGATCTCGAGAAACAGATCGGCCAATCGAGGCGATCCCAGCAGTACTGGCTCAGGCAGGAACGTCAACGACGCCAGAGCCATCAGTCAGCACCCAAGCCCCTACAACCAGAGATGGATTCCGTGTTCAAACCAGACACCAGCCTGGACTTCATCCCTATCCCTTAACCGCATCTCCACTGGCATTGGGAAGGATGAAGCGCTGGAGCAGCACAAACATCACCAGTACCGGCAGGATCGACACCACCGAACCGGCAGCCACAATCCGCCAATCAAGGGAAAAGCTGCTGGCCAGTTGCTGCAGTCCGAGCGGCAAGGTGAATAGACCTGGATCATCAAGGATCACCAAGGGCCAGAGGAAGTCACTCCAGGTGCCGATGAACACGAACATCGCCAGGGTGATCAGATCAGCCTTCGCTGCAGGGATCATCACGTTCCACCATTCCCCGAGCTTGCTGCAACCATCGATGCGTGCGGCCTCCTCAAGCTCAACGGGCACACCAAGAAAGCTTTGCCGCAAAAGATACAAGCCAAAGGCGGTTGCGGCCTGAGGAATCACCAGCGCCATCAGGGTGTTGCGCAGGCCAAGCTGAACCATCAGCAGATACAGCGGAATCATCACCACCTGGAAAGGGATGAGAATCGTTGCCACCACGAGGGCCAACACAAGACCCCGACCAAAAAAGCGCATCCGCGCCAGGGGGTAAGCCGCCAGGGAGCAGAACAAAAGATTCGCCACCACCGCCAGGAAACTGACGACGGAGCTGTTGAAGATGTAGGTCCAGAGCGGATTATCACGAAACAGCCGCCCGTAGGCATCGAGGCTGGGCTGGGTTGGGAAGAGCGATGGAGGGCTCGTGAAGATGTCCTCCGCTGGGCCTTTTAAAGAGGTGCTCACCAGCCACAGCAGAGGAACCAGCACGGCAATGGCCAGCAGGATCAGCAGCAGCAACTGCAGCAGGGGAGCCGGACGCAGGGTGGATTTGAGCGACATCGGGCCTATTAATGGACCGGGCTGGAATCCGGCTCAGCCATATCCCGTTGCGGATGAAGGGTGGGGCCTGCCGTTCCGGAAACAAGACGATTCAGAGCATTCACAAAGGCCTCAGCGGCGGCAACCACCACATCCGTGTGAGCGGAATGACCGGAATAGAGCTTGCCGTCACGGCGCAGACGAATCGTGACATCACCCATGGCATCAATCCCTTCGGTGACCGACTTCACGGAAAATTCCACCAATTCATTGGGCTCCCCTGCGAGTTGGTTGAGGGAACGGCACACCGCATCCACCGGTCCGGTGCCCACAGACGCCGCAGTTTGCTCCTGGCCATTTTCATCGGCGAGGGTCACCGTGGCTGTGGGCTGAAGACTGCTGCCGCAGCTCACCTGCACGAGCTTGAGCTGATATTTGGCATCAGGCTGTTGCACCTGAACGCTAACAATCGACTCCAGATCGCGGTCTGTGATCTCCCGTTTTCGATCAGCAAGGTCCTTAAAGCGGGCAAAGGCATCATCGAGATCCTCGCGGCTGAGGTCGTAGCCAAGCTCTTCCAAGCGGGCGCGAACAGCGCTGCGGCCGCTGAGCTTGCCCAAGGAGATCCGGTTGTCGGAGAGCCCGACGGTGCGGGCATCAACGATTTCATAGGTGAGCCGGTTTTTGAGCACGCCGTCTTGATGAATGCCCGATTCATGGGCAAAGGCATTGGCACCCACAATCGCCTTGTTGGGCTGCACCACCATGCCGGTGAGATTGGAGACCAAACGCGAGGTCTTGGTGATTTCTTCCGTGCGAATTCCCGTAAGTGGCGTTGGTGAATCCTCTTCTCGTCCAAAGAAGGGGTTGAAGTAGCGCCGGCGCACATGCATGGCCATCACCAGCTCTTCCAGAGCGGCATTACCAGCGCGTTCACCGATGCCATTCACCGTGCACTCCAGCTGACGCGCTCCCGATTTCACGGCCTCAAGGAAATTGGCGACGGCCAGCCCGAGATCGTTGTGGCCATGCACGGAAATCACCGCGTCATCGATATTCGGCACATGCTGATTGATGCCCGCGATCAGGCTCCCAAATTCAGACGGTGTGGTGTATCCCACCGTGTCTGGAATATTCACGGTGCTGGCACCAGCAGCAATCGCCGCTTCGATCACCTCATAAAGGAACTCAGGATCACTGCGACCCGCGTCTTCACAGGAAAACTCAACGTCGTCCACGAAGGAACGGGCATAGGCCACCATCTCGGGAACGATGCCAAGCACGTCTTTACGACTCTTGCGCAATTTGTGCTCGAGATGAATGTCGCTGGTGGCGATAAAGGTATGGATGCGTCGCTTTGGGGCCGGTGCTACGGCCTCAGCGCAGGCCTTGATGTCGCCGCGGGAGGCGCGGGCTAAACCACAAATAATCGGGCCGTTCTCGCCACCAACCTGCTGGGCAATACGCTGCACAGCAGCAAAATCACCATGACTCGCAAAGGGGAATCCGGCCTCGATCACATCCACGCCAAGACGGGCCAGTTGCTGCGCAATCGCCAACTTCTCCTCGAGGTTGAGGCTGGCTCCGGGAGATTGTTCACCATCTCTAAGAGTGGTGTCGAAGATCAATACGCGGCCTGGATCCTTGGCCATGGCTAAAGCCTCGAAGGGTTTTAGTCGGAATGACTATGAGTTAGCCGAGTCTAAGCGAGATAGGCGTTACGAGCAGGCGGCTTTAGGGAGAAATACCGGTACATTCACATCAGTGATCAAGTAGGTGAGCGTTGGCCCAAGGAGCACTAGCCCTTGTTCTCCATGCACACCTTCCCTATGTGCGGGCAAGCGAAGCGAATTCGCTGGAAGAAGACTGGTTTTTTCAAGCATTAATTGAGTGCTATCTCCCCTTAGTGGAGATGCTGGAAGCAGCTGCGGGCGATCCACATCAGAAAGCACGGCTCACGATGGGGATCTCACCAACCCTGTTGTCGCTGCTCGCAGACAGCACCCTCCACGAACGCTTCCCGAACTGGGTTCAAGCGCGCTTGCAGCTGCTGCAACAAGCCCCCAGCGATCGCAAAGCCGCTGCCCTGCATCTACAGAGTTGCTTTGAGCGCTATCTGCTCAGCTGGCACAACAGCAACGGTGATCTAATCGGGCGCTTTAGTGCCCTGCAACAACAAGGGGTGCTCGACCTGCTCACCTGCGGTGCCACCCACGGCTACATGCCGTTGCTGCGGGAACACCCGGAAGCGGTTCGGGCCCAGTTGCGCACCGCTGTTCGAGAACACCACCGGCTGATCGGCCAGCAACCACTGGGGATCTGGCTGCCGGAATGCGCCTATTACGAAGGCCTTGATGTATGGATGCGCGATGCCGGTTTGCGCTACGCGGTACTGGATGGCCATGGCTTGCTCCACGCCAAACCACGCCCCAGATATGGGGTGTATGCCCCGATTAGCAGCCGCAATGGTGTGGCCTTTTTCGGGCGCGACAGCGATGCCACCCTGCCCGTCTGGTCCGCGCGTGATGGCTACCCCGGCGATCCTGCCTACCGGGAATTCCACCGTGATCTGGGCTGGGATCTCCCTCAAGAGCAAATCGAAGCCTTTGGACTGCCCACCCAAAGACCGCTGGGCCTCAAGTTGCATCGCGTTAGCGACCAACGCGCTCCGCTGGATGCCAAGCAGCCCTACGAACCAGAACTTGCGCAGGCACGCACCAAAGAGCATGCCAAGCATTACCTCGAGGGCCGGCGTCTCCAACTCGAGGCCCTAGAAGAGCGCATGGAAACGGCTCCCTTATTGGTGGCGCCATTTGATGCCGAACTGTTTGGCCACTGGTGGTATGAAGGCCCATCGTTTTTAGCTGAGCTGTTCCGGCAAGGACCGGAGCAACAGGTGACGTTCACCACCCTGCGCGGGGTCCTCAGCAAAACTCCCAATCTGCAAATCTGCGATCCCTCCCCCTCCAGCTGGGGGCAAGGGGGCTTTCATGATTATTGGCTCAACGACAGCAACGCCTGGATCATTCCGGAATGGAGCCGCGCCGGCAGAGCGATGAAAGAACGCTGCAGCCGCGGGGTTGGCAGTGAACAAGGCCTGCGCATGCTCCATCAAGCTGGCCGCGAATTGCTGCTGTCTCAGTCATCGGACTGGAGTTTCATCCTGCGCGCAGGCACCACCACTGGACTGGCCAAAGAACGCATCGAACGCCACCTCGAACGCTTTTGGACGCTGATGGCCTGCATCGATGGCCGAGACAGAATGAATGAAGCGTGGCTGAACGATGTGGAAGCAGAAGATTCACTCTTCCCGCTCATTCAACCGGCTGATTGGAAACAAGTGGCTGTCAACAGCTGACCAAATTGATCACGACGACTTCCGAGGTGCACCAAGCACCAACCCGCGCCGCACATCCCAAGGTGAAATCGCAAACAAGCGCAGCATCACAGCCATCAGTTGCGGCAACGGCAACGTGTTGGTGAGGAAGCCACTCCAATCCTCTTGAGACAGCTTAAAAAAGCTGGTGAAATGGCGGCGCAAAAGCCGTTCATCGAAGCGCATCAAACGGCCTAAACCAAACTGAAACAGGCGATGGCGTAGCACCAACTCCATCGGCCACAGCGCCTGCCAACCCACGCGCGCCAGCGCTGCAGATCCCATTGCTGGTTGCTCTTTTAAAGCCGCGGCCAAGGCTTCTGCCAAACCTGGCCCGCGTCTTAACAGCGCTCCCACCATGTAGCCCGAAGCCGGATGCACCATGCTCGCCGCGCCGCCAAAGGCCAACACCGGCTGATGGAAATCCGGCAACGGCAAATTCATGGGGAACAAGCAATGCTCCTCATCCATCACCTCGGTGATCGCGTTCCCCGCATTAGCCAGGCGTTTCTCTAGGCGTTGCTTTAACTCAGCTTCAGGAAAAGCCGGTGCGAGGGCTAGCGATGTTTCCTCCAGGAAATACACCCCATCACCAAAATCCATCGCATACAAAAAGGTAGGGGGCTGCTGGCGTTGCTCTTCGCTGAGGTGATCGCAGCGAAAATCCATCAGCACAAATTGGCCAGGCTCCACCGGAGCTTTTTCAAAGCGACCCACCACGCCATAGGCCGCTTGCCCAGCGACAGGCCCTTGGTCCGGCCGGCGGATGTGCGGCGATCGGTGACCTGAAGCGTCAATCACCACCCGGGCCAGGCGCCGCTTCCCCGAGGCGCAATCCACCCTAGTGCGATCAGCCTTCAGCTCGATGCGATCGACGCTGTCTTGATGCCAGGTCATGCCCTGGCCATGGCCCAGCCAGTACTGCTGCAGCTTGTGGCGATCAAACAGCCCGTAATCCAGCCCGTGCTGCGTGGGTTGATCGTCTGCATCAGAGCCACCCGGGCCATAAAAACTCACCGTGTGACTCCAGCGGTGCTCGAGCAATTCCTCAAGACCCAACAGCTCAAGTTCCTTCGCCCAGATTCCATAGGTGTTCGGCCAAGGGGCATCCACCCGATTCGGTGCAATTCCCTCAACCCGCACCCCGCGTTGATGCAGTTCGGAGGCGATGCAAAGGGCGGCAGGACCGCCACCCATCACCAGCACATCCGCGCAATCAGCCAAGGTCAGCCCTCAGCTGATGGTTCAGACGACTCCTCTGCACTGCCTTCGTTGTCGTCGTCCATTTCAGCTTCAGGTGGAACCAGCACCACATCGGCTAAACGGTCACCCTTATCGAGCCGCTGCAAGCGCACACCCGTGGCAGCACGGGATTGCTGCGGGATGGCATCAGCACTGGTGCGCACAATCACACCTTTTTCACTCACCAGCAGCAGCTCTTCACCCGCACCCAACACCCGCAAGCCCACAAGCTCATCGGCATCGGTGCGGAACTTGATCGCGCGCAGGCCCATGCCAGCCCGCTTCTGCAAACGGAACTGCGTAACCGGCACCCGTTTGCCAAGTCCTGAGGCCGAGGCCACCAGCACCCAAGGGCCTTCCGCCACCGCAGCAGTGTCGCCCTCATCACTGCCTTCATCGCCCTCCTCGCTACTGGCAGCGATTTGATCCGCCAACTCCACCGGCAACACATCCATGCTCACCAAGCTGTCGCCTGCGCGCAGATTCATCGAGCGCACACCTCGAGCCGTACGGCCCAACGGGCGCAGCTCGTTGTCATTGAGCCGGAAGTGGATCGTCATTCCCGCCCGTGACCCAATCAGCACGCTGTCTCCCGGTACAGCAAGCCGCACCCAAGTGAGCGCATCACCCTCTTCCAGGCCGATGGCAATCAAGCCGTTGGAGCGGATGTTGCTAAAGGCTGAAAGACGCGTGCGTTTGATGTATCCGCCCGTGGTGAGCATCAACAGATCGGTGTCATCGTTGAATTCCGACACTGCAAGCAGCGAGGTAATCGCTTCTTCCCGAGGGATCGGCAACAGCTGCACAATCGGTGTGCCCTTGGCAGTACGGCTGCACTGAGGCACCCGGTACGCAGGAACGGCATACGACACACCGCGATCGCTGAACAGCAGCAAGGTGTCGTGGTCGTTGCAGCCAATGAAAAGCTTGACCGCTTCTTCACCTTGGCTGCGGGTCCCGGCTTTGCCGCGCGTGCCACGGCTGGTGGCTTCAAATTCACTCACCGGCATCCGCTTGAGATACCCCGTTTCGGTGAGCAACACCACGGAGCGCTCATTGGCGATCAGATCGATGTCCTCCAGACCACCGGCAAGATCAAGAATCTCGGTGCGGCGAGGTACGGCATGGCGATCGCGCAGCTGCCCCAGCTCGTCTTCGATGATCCCGAACACCCGCTCCCTACGGCCAAGGATGTCCTTGTAGTCGGCGATCTTCGTGACAAGATCCTCGTGCTCCAAGCGGATCTTGTCCGCTTCTAAAGCCGTGAGACGCCGGAGCTGCATCTGCAAGATGGCGTCTGCTTGCACAGCAGACAAACCATGGCGCTCCTGCAACTGGGTGCGCGCTGTTGCTGCATCGGGCGCAGCACGAATCAGGGCAATGATCGGGTCGAGTTGATCCAGGGCCAGCAACAAGCCCAAGAGGATGTGATCGCGCTCTTCCGCCTTGCGCAGCAGATAGCGCGTGCGCCGTTCAATCGTCTCAACTCTGAACTCGAGGAACACCTCGAGCATCTTGCGCAAGGTGAGCAGGATCGGCTCGCTGTTCACCAACGCCAGCATGTGGGCGCTGAAATTGCTCTGGAGCGGGGTGAGTTTGTAGAGGTTGTTGAGCACCACCTGCGGATAAGCATCGCGGCGCAGCTCCACCACAACGCGCATGCCATCGCGATCGCTTTCATCGCGAATATCGGAAATGCCTTCCAGCTTCTTGTCGTTCACCATCTCGGCGATGCGTTCAATCATCGCCGCCTTATTGGTCTGGTAAGGCAGGGCCGTGATGATCACCGCATCACGATCCGGGCGACCGGTCGCCTCGATCGTTTCGATCCCAGCAACCCCTCGCATCGTCACCGAGCCGCGCCCGGTGAGATAGGTCTCACGAATTCCGCTGCGACCCAGGATTTGACCGCCGGTGGGGAAGTCAGGCCCTGGGATCAGGGTCATCAGCTCCTGTTCTGTGATCTCCGGGTTGCTGATTAAGGCCAGCAGACCAGTGATCAGTTCTCCAAGGTTGTGCGGAGGAATATTGGTGGCCATGCCCACCGCAATCCCAGCTGATCCATTCAGGAGGAGCTGGGGGATCCGTGATGGCAGAACGGTGGGTTCTTGCTGCGAGCCATCAAAGTTGTCGGCGAAGTCAACCGTTTCGGCCTCGATATCTTCAAGGAGGCTGTCGGTGGTGAGCGCCTGCAACCGCGATTCGGTGTAACGCATGGCGGCCGGTGGGTCGTTGTCGACCGAGCCGAAATTGCCATGCCCATCAATCAGGGGCATGGACATCGAGAAATCCTGGGCCATGCGCACCAGGGCGTCGTAGACCGCCGTATCACCGTGAGGGTGGTACTTACCAAGCACCTCGCCCACCACACGGGCGCACTTCCGGTAGGGCCGATCACTGGTGAGCCCGAGCTCGTACATGGCGTACAAGATTCGCCGGTGCACAGGCTTGAGCCCATCTCGAGCGTCGGGCAGCGCACGCCCAACGATCACGCTCATCGCGTACTCCAGATAGGAGCGCGACATTTCCTTGCGCAAATCTGTCTGGATGATCCGTTCGTCGGATTCGCCGGGACCGCCGTTGCCGGGTCCCACTGGATCCGCCATACAAGACCTAACTGCCTTCCCTCATCTTATCGCGGGAAGGACGCTGAAATACGTCAGGGTTTGCTGCGTCTTCAAAACGGCACGAGAAAACGCCCTTAAAGTTGCGCATCCGCGCAGTGCTACCAAGGCCATGGAAACCGATCCGATCAATCCGTCGCCCTCTGACTCCACCCCATCGATGGAGATCAACAGCACCGATCCGATCGCATCAGGTTCGCCAGCACCTGAGCCTGCAGCAGCAGATTCAGCAGCTGCGCCAGAGCCTTCAGAACCAATTCAAGCGGAGCCACAGACACCAGAACCCGTCAGTCCAGTGGCCCCGATCGCGCCAGTCCCTGTGATTGCTCAGGAACCAGAGACTGCCAAGGAACCTGCTGTGGCATCCATTCCAACGCCCGCAGCCTCTGAAGCGATCGCTGAGCGCATCCAAGTAGCAGCCACCGCTAGTACGGAAGACACCTCCAGCGATGGCGGGGAGTGGGATCTCCTGAGCTCCAAAGTGCGCCAGTGGTGGAATGACAACAACCTTGTTGAGCTCTGGCAACGTTCCCGCAGGCCAGTGTTTCTGGTTGTTGGCCTGATTGGCTTGACCCTGCTGATCAGGATTTACAGCGGAATCCTGGCGGCGATTGGCAGCATCCCTCTCGCTCCAAGATTGTTTGAACTGGTAGGCATTGGGTGGGTGATCTGGTTCTCAACCACGAGGCTGATTCGTAGCGAAGAGCGAAAAGCTCTCATTGCAAACGTGGGCGGGATTTGGTCCGCCTTCAGGGGCTCCGTCCGTCCCTGATCACTGTCACGGACTGCATGACAGGTTGGTAGTTTGTGCTGATCTTTAGTACGACTCCCGGTGGACATTCAGCTCGGACGCTCCAAAGTTGTTCGCCGGGCCTATGGCATCGATGAGATCGCCCTGGTGCCAGGGGGTCGCACGGTTGATCCGGAGGTCACCAACACCAGCTGGTCCCTGGGCGGAATCGAACGTGAAATCCCGATCATTGCCAGTGCGATGGACGGAGTGGTGGACGTAGAAATGGCGGTGCGGCTCTCCCAACTCGGAGCGCTTGGCGTCTTAAATCTGGAAGGAATTCAGACCCGCTACGAGGATCCCACCGAGGCTTTGGATCGCATCACAGCCGTCGGCAAGGACGACTTTGTGCCGTTGATGCAAGAGATCTACAGCAAACCGGTTCAGGAAAGCCTGATTCGCAAGCGCATTGAAGCGATCAAATCCCAGGGCGGAATTGCAGCTGTGAGCGGCACCCCCGTTGCGGCATTGCGCTTTGGCAAGGCGATTGCAGAGGCGGGAGCCGATCTGTTTTTTGTGCAAGCCACCGTGGTCTCCACAAACCACATCGGCCCTGAAGGACAAGAGACCCTCAATTTGGAAATGCTTTGCCGCGACATGGGTGTTCCCGTGGTGATCGGCAACTGCGTCACCTATGAGGTGGCTCTCCAACTGATGCGCGCTGGTGCTGCAGGCGTGATGGTGGGTATTGGTCCTGGTGCTGCCTGCACCTCCCGTGGCGTCCTGGGCGTCGGCATTCCCCAAGCCACCGCGGTTGCCGATTGCGCCGCTGCACGTGTTGACTACGAAAAAGAGAGCGGTCGCTACGTCCCGATCGTTGCTGATGGCGGAATCGTCACCGGTGGTGATATCTGCAAGTGCATCGCCTGTGGTGCTGATGCCGTGATGATTGGATCCCCCATTGCCCGCTCAGAAGAGGCACCAGGCCGTGGATTCCACTGGGGAATGGCCACCCCAAGCCCAGTGCTCCCGCGTGGCACTCGAATCAATGTTGGCAGCACCGGCAGCCTCGAACGCATCCTGCGAGGTCCAGCCAAACTCGACGATGGAACCCACAACTTGCTTGGTTGCCTGAAGACCTCGATGGGAACCCTCGGCGCACGCACCATCAAGGAGATGCAACAGGTTGAAGTTGTAGTGGCGCCATCGCTGCTTACAGAAGGAAAGGTGTATCAGAAAGCCCAGCAGCTAGGGATGGGCAAATAAGCCTTAATCTCAGGGCGTGCGGGCTTCGGCCCACACACTCCTCACACCCCCCGGCCCGACGCGTTCGGGCTTTTTGTCTTCGCCCAACGTCGTTCAACTCAGAACTCGAAACCGTCACAGTTCTGTAGAGCCCACTAAGAATCCGAGAAATCTTCGGAAGTCGTTGCTAAATTCACTTGAATAACGACGACAAATGGAATGTCCAGCGCTACCGCTGTAACCGACGCATCCTTTGAAAAGGATGTCCTTCAAAGTGACGTTCCTGTCTTAGTTGACTTCTGGGCTCCCTGGTGTGGCCCCTGTCGCATGGTGGCTCCGATTGTTGACGAGATCTCCAAGGAATTCGAAGGCAAGATCAAAGTCTTCAAGCTCAACACCGACGAGAACCCCAACGTCGCCAGCCAGTACGGGATCCGCAGCATCCCCACTCTGATGGTGTTCAAAGGTGGGCAAAAAGTTGACACCGTTGTTGGTGCCGTTCCTAAAGCCACCCTCTCCGGCACGATTTCGAAGCATCTCTGACTCCAAACGGGTCTTCGCTATTCGCCTTGCTACTCATCCCCATGTCTCGTTCAGTTCAGACCATTGGACTGATCGATTACGGCATGGGGAATCTTTTTTCTGTTCAAACTTGCTTTAAGCGCTTGGGGAGTTCCCTCAAGGCTGTGCAACATCCAGACGATTTAGAAGGCTGCCAGGCCTTGATTCTTCCTGGTGTTGGAGCCTTTGACCCAGCCATGGATCGCTTGGAAGCTACAGGGCTGATCCCTGCATTACTCGCTTGGAACAAAGCCGATCGTCCACTCCTAGGGATTTGCCTGGGTTTGCAGCTGTTGTTTGAGTCCAGCGAAGAAGGCCAACGCAAGGGACTTGGCTTGCTCCCTGGACGGGTGAAAGCACTTCCGAAGGGCCAGGGAGAGCGCATCCCACACATGGGCTGGGGCAGGCTGCAGATCGATCGCCCTTCCCCCCTACTTCCTGATCCTTCCAGCACGGAATGGATGTATTTCGTGCATTCATTCGCCGCTGAGCCCCACGAAGCGCAGGATCGAGCGGCAAGCGTTGAATTCGGTTCAGGGCATGCCACGGCAGCGGTTTGGCGCAATCGGCTGGGGGCCTGCCAATTTCACCCTGAAAAATCCGCCCTCACGGGGCAGCGTTTGCTGTCGCGATGGCTGGAATGGCTGCACCAGGGCGCGCCGTTAATGCCGTGAGGATGCCGTGAGCGGCCTGCTACGTCTCAGCGGGGGTCGTCGCCTACGCAGTCCTGTTGGGACCAGCACCAGGCCCACCACAGCCCGTGTGCGCGAAGCGGTCATGAACATGCTCGCCTCAGAGCTGCAGGACGCCTCCTGGCTCGACCTTTGCAGCGGTAGCGGCGTGATGGGATGCGAAGCCATCGAACGCGGCGTGAGCAGGGTCTGGGCCGTGGAAAAGGATCCCAAAACAGCCTCCGTCTGCCGAGACAATCTGATGCTGATTGCTGGAGGCCGTTCGCCTTCTCCAACCGTTGAAGTGATCCGTCGTGATCTGGTGAGTTGGCTGCAAACAGGCCGTCCAAGCTCCCTACCCGCGTTCGATGTCGCCTATTTCGATCCTCCCTATGGATCTGAGCTGTATGAGCCCACCTTGCTTGCATTGCTGGAGGGCAACTGGCTCACCAGCCAGGGATTAGTGATCTGTGAACACGCCCGCCATAAAAAATTGACCGCAGCATCGCCCTGGACGGTGGTGGATCAACGACGATATGGAACGAGCGCCCTCTTGCTGCTCAGCCCCCCAGAGCACTACCCCGGCGGTACTGATTCCAAGCGGCAACAAACAACCCCATCAGGGTGATCGGGATCAACCCCAAAACAATGCCGCAAAGAAGGGGTTCGATCATGTCGTCGCGCCCAATGAAAAGATTGAGCACAATTGTTCCATGGCCTGGTCTCTTCTGTGACGGCACCGTCATCAACTGCTGCAGCAATCCCAGAGCGGAGTCGAGGGCTGATCGCGGCCCTCACCGTTCTCGCGGCGATGGCTTGCATCGTCTTGTTGGTGTGGATGCTGGGCAACACACGACAAGATCCATACACCAAAGCAACGCTTGCCCTCGAAGGATCAGAGCAACACGGTGGTCAGATGTTCCGCATCAATTGCGCCGGCTGCCATGGCATCGCAGGCCAGGGCCTGGTTGGGCCGAGCCTGAAAGGGGTGAGCGATCGGCGCAGGGACATGCAGATCATTCACCAGGTGGTGAGTGGTGAAACACCGCCGATGCCCCGCTTTGAAATCGAGCCACAAAACATGGCTGATCTGCTCGCCTATCTCAAAACACTGTCTTGACATTGACCGTGGTGCTGGTCGAGCCGGCGGGACCTCTCAACGTCGGCAGCGTGGCTCGATTGTGTGCCAATTACAACATTGAAGATCTCAGGCTCGTGGCCCCCCGCTGTGACCCCAGCG
The DNA here is from genome assembly GCF_014279775.1 of Synechococcus sp. PROS-9-1. Lineage (NCBI taxonomy): Bacteria > Bacillati > Cyanobacteriota > Cyanophyceae > Synechococcales > Synechococcaceae > Synechococcus > Synechococcus sp. PROS-9-1. The sequence continues at coordinate 786,608 of NZ_CP047961.1, read as the reverse complement.
ATCCAGAGGCTGTGCGCATGGCCGTCCACGGTGATGCCGTTCTCCAACACGCCGCCATTTTTCCCTCGTTGCTCGAGGCTGTCGCGGATTGTCAACAGGTGGTGGCCAGTTGCGGGCGCATCGATCACGGCGAGATCCCCCTGCAATCCCCCGAGGAGATCGCGCCCTGGATTCAAACGGGTAGGACGCAAGGTCTGCGCTCGGCCCTGGTGTTTGGGCGGGAGGATCGAGGGCTCTCCAACGAAGAACTCCTGATCAGCCATCGGGTTTTCAAGTTGCACACCGGAGACACATACCCGTCTCTCAACCTCTCCCATGCCGTCGCTGTGGTGCTGCATGAGTTGGAGCGAGAACGGCGCTTGCAGGCCAAACCAGCTGCACCAGTGAGCGAGATCCCTGCCAGTGCTCCTGAGCTCGATGGTTGCCTGCGCGATGCTGAAGAGCTTCTGCTCGAGGTGGGCTTCCTGCTGGAGCACACAGCAAGGGCGAGAATGGCCAAGGTGAAAGGCCTCGTGCAACGGGGCCTGATTCGCAGCGATGAAGTGGCTCTGTTGCGCGGCATGGTGCGTCAATTGCGTTGGGCAGCGAGGCGCAACCGCTCGTAACCTCAGGCTCTCCTGCTCCACCCCCTTGGGCTCCAGTCGTTCCAGTCGTTCCAGTCAACAGTCCCCAGGTTGGGGGCGTCCACTGAGGTTGCTGCTGCGCCTGGTGCTGATGGGTGTGGGCCTGGGCGTCATCACAGGATCGGCCCTGAAGCTGGCAGGTCCTGCTGTCCAACGCGGAGATCTCACCCTTCCCGGCTGGCTCACGCCAACAATCACACCAGCCAAACAAGAACAACCAGATCCAGCGGCCGCTGTGATCACTTCAACGAGCAGCACCGACACGCTTGGGCACTTTGAGACCAAACAAGAGCTCAGCGCATTGAGCAAACGCTGGGAGGTGCTAGCAGCCCAGGATCCAGACCTCCAGGTGAGTGCCTTCATGCTTGCGCTCGATGATGGCCGCTACGCCCAGCTCAATCCAGACACGGCATTGCCGGCCGCAAGCGCCATTAAAACTCCGATCTTGCTGGTCGCCCTCGAGGAAATCGATGCCGGCAGGTTGAGCTGGAATGAACCGCTCACCCTCAGCAAAACGGTGGTGGGAGGCGGCGCCGGCTGGATGGCCAGCAAGCCACTGGGGACCCGCTTCCCCACCCATGAAGTGGCCACAGAGATGATTCGCATCAGCGACAACACCGCAACGAATCTGCTGATTGAACGGGTAGGGGGTCAAGAGGATCTCAACGCCCGCTTCACCAGCCTGGGGCTCAGCGCCACCAAGGTGAACAACTGGCTTCCGGACCTAAAGGGCACCAACACCACCAGCGCCCGTGATCTAGCCAGAGCGATCGCCCTTGTGGATACCGGAGAAGCGCTCTCGATTCGCGGCCGCGATTTATTCCGAGAAGTGATGGGCACCTCCGTGACCAACCGCTTGCTCCCCGGTGGACTGCTCAAAGGCCTGGGTGGCTCCCAGGGCAAACCCGATGACAGCCTGATGATCAAGGGCTATCGCGTGTTCAACAAAACCGGCGACATCGGCATCGCTTATGCCGATGCCGGGCTGATCGAACTCCCCGATGGTCGCCGTGCCGTTGCGGCCTTCGTGGTGAAAGGTCCATTCAATGATCCCCGCTCCACGGAACTAATCCGCAACATGGCTGCCGCCATGGCACCAATGCTCAAACCCAAGCCAGCGCCTCCACGTCAACGCTGATTCCTGTTTTCACCATGCGTCATTCTTCGCTGCTGGCCCTCGCCGCTTTCTGCCTCATCACCATCCCTGGCGTGCCATCCCGTGCGGCCCCCCAGGCGCAAGGTCCGTTCCTACGCGAGCAGCAGCTGCGTCCACTTCCCGGCCAATTGGATGAGCTGCTGCTGCTCAATGACAACAACCCCGAGCTGATCACTGCTGAAGGGGTGCTGCTGTCTACCTTTCCCGCCAACCAGGGGCTCAATGTTGCCTTAGACGGACGTTTTGACCTGTTTAGCCACCACGTGTACGCCGGCAAGCCAGAGGAGCTGGCCTCCACCCTCTGGCTTGCCGTGCTTGCACAACCAGTTGGAACGGAACCGGTCACGCTCGATGTGATCAGCGGCAGCACCTCGCTGTCCCAGGGCACCAAGCCAGGGCAAACAGCAGCCCCGTTCCTCCCTCTGCCCTCCCTGATGGCGGAAACCACCACCCCGATCGCCTCTGGACCAGGAAGCAGGGTGGCTGGGGACTTGCTTCGAGGCGATCAGGCGCCCGAGCTTCCCAAGCAAATCAAGATTGGCCCTGGGCATGCCAGTGCGTTGCTGGTTCTTCCCATTCCCGTGGCAGGACTTGACCCCTTGCTCAATGGCCGAAACCTGCAGCTGCGGCTGAACAGCTCCGCACCGGTGTATGTCGCCACCGTGGCGGCCTACGGCAACAACGACTCTCCACCCAGCGATCAACGCTGGAGAGCACTGCTCAGCTCAGGAACACTCAGCCCAAAAGAACATCAGCCCACGCCACGAGGCAGCAAGGGTCGGATGATCTACTCGCGGGTGAGTGGCGTTCAAATCGGCAGCACCTGGACGGGAAGCTTGACTGATCCAGGCTCCAACACCCTGAACATCAACGAAGCGCCGATCTCGTGGCCGATCAGCAGCCTGGAGCGCGGCGATCTCGGCACCGCTCAAGTGCAAACAGCTGAACTCCAAAGATTTGACAAAGGAACGGCCTGGGCCGCCCACGGCAATTACGGCGTGGAATACGACCTCAGCCTTCCTCTGCATAACCCCGAGCACAGCCAACGAACGGTGGCGATCGCCCTGGAATCCCCCGACAAACGGGGCAGCAGCAACGGCAAATTGCAGTTCCAACCTGGCAACAGTGGCCCTGTCATGTTTCGCGGCCCCATTGAGGTGACGGGCCTTGATGGAGCCAACGGCAGGGGGATGGGACGGCGGCGCTTTCACCTCGTGTTGCGACGTGGTCAGGAAGGACCAAAACTGGGGACTGTGTCTCTAGCGCCAGGAGAGAGCCGGCGAGTGCGCGTGCGACTGGTCTATCCCGCCGATGCCACACCACCGCAGGTGCTCAGCGTGCTGCCTGTGAAACAATCCAATTCAACAACCGACGTTCACCCGTGAGTTCACCGCGCAAGCGCAGAGTCTTTCCCTTCACCGCCGTCATCGGCCAGGAAGAGATGAAATTGGCGCTGCTGCTCAACGTGATCGACCCGCGCATCGGCGGCGTGATGATCATGGGAGACCGCGGCACGGGCAAATCCACCACGATCCGAGCGCTTGCAGACCTGCTGCCCGGCATTGAGGTGGTTGCGGGCGATCCCTACAACAGCTCACCAACCGACCCTGACCTGCAGAGCAGTGATGTGAGGCAGCGCTTGGAACACGGTGAAGCTTTGGGTACGGAGCAACGCCAGGTGCCCATGGTGGACCTTCCCCTGGGGGCCACAGAAGATCGCCTCTGCGGCACGATCGACATCGAAAAAGCATTGAGTGAAGGCGTCCGCGCCTTTGAACCAGGCCTACTCGCCAAAGCCAACCGCGGCCTTCTCTACGTCGACGAAGTCAACCTGCTCGACGATCACCTGGTTGATGTTTTGCTCGACTCGGCCGCCTCTGGCTGGAACACCGTGGAACGCGAGGGGGTCTCCGTGCGTCACCCCGCCCGCTTCGTGTTGATTGGATCGGGCAACCCGGAAGAAGGGGAGCTGCGCCCCCAGCTGCTCGATCGATTTGGGATGAGTGTGGAGGTGCGCACCGTTCGCGATCCACAATTAAGAGTGAAAGTCGTGGACCAACGCACGGCCTTCGACAGCGACCCTGACGCCTTCAGCATGAGCGTGACGGCAGCCCAAGAAGCTCTGCAAGCCAGGGTGATGGAAGCTCAGCAGCGCCTAGAGCAGGTCACGATTGACGATGACTTGCGTCTGAGCATTTCATCGGTCTGCGGAGAATTGGACGTGGATGGATTGCGTGGCGACATCGTGACCAACCGAGCAGCCCGTGCCCTAGCCGCCTTTGAAGGGCGCACAGAGGTCAGCGAAGACGACGTCGCTCGCGTGGTGTCCTGCAGCCTGCGCCATCGACTGCGCAAAGATCCCTTAGAACAAATTGACTCCGGTGATCGGGTCGTGAAGGTGTTCTGCAAGGTGTTTGAGCGCAACGAATCAGACGATCGCTCTGAATTCGAACTGGCCTTGGCCAGCTAATTACCGTTGCGCATCCTTGGCATTGATCCAGGCCTGGCTCGGGTCGGCTACGGGGTGATCGATGTTGAGCCGCGCAAGGGGACACAGGAAGGCTCACAACGGATGGTCGACTGCGGAATCATTCGCACCGATCCAGGCCGAAGCGAGGGAGAGCGAATGGTGGAAATTGCGCGTGACCTGCGCCAAATCATTCGCATCCATCAACCCGAACTGGCCAGCGTGGAGAAGTTTTTCTTCTACCGCTCAAGCAACACCATCGCCGTTGTGCAGGCCCGCGGGGTATTGATCATGACGCTCACACGCTTTGGGCTTCCGATCGTGGAATTCCCGCCGATGCAAATTAAGCAGGCGTTAACAGGACATGGCCACGCAGACAAAGACGAAGTGCTTGAGGCCGTGATGCGGGAACTTAATCTCGAAACCCCACCGCGACCCGATGATGCTGCCGATGCTTTAGCAATAGCACTTACTGGTTGGTTTCAACGTTAAATAGAGGGAAAGGCTGAGCAACAAAAAACTAAACTAAGGCATCTAGAAGTATTTAAAAAACCATTTACATTAAAGACTGATGTAAGACTATGTTAGAAAAATGAACCCAATTTTAATACTTGAAAGGGTTAGTCATATGTGAAACCGAATTCAGTATTTGGAAAATCCGAACAAAAATCTAATAGGACTGATATTGAAAATCAAAAAAGTGGAAAAAGAAACAAGCCACTGATGCAGCTGCTGCCAATTTTCAACCGATTAATTGATCGACGGAGAGGATTGAAGAGATGAGAGCGACGTTGAGGGCAAGCAGCAGCCCAGCGACCGAAAGAGTAATCATTGTCATATTTTGACAAATACAAACGCCACACTGCGAGACGAAATCTGCAGCAAAACCGAAAATCGCAGGCAGCGAAGCCAAAACTCAGCTGCACTTAGCGCCCCAGGCCAACTGGATCAATCGTGACGAGCTAGTGATTATGAGCTTGGATGGTTAGAAGCAGCGATGGGATTGCCACATGGGATCTGATACGGAAATTTGGCCAGTGGTAATCGTGGCGGCAACGGTTGTGATCCTCTTCATGGAGATGGCAGCCTCCAGCACTGGAAGCCTGTAGTGCATAGGTGCCTGCGGCTAGAAAGCCTGCAGCTTGTTGAAGCAAACCTTCTCAAGCTCCCAGCAATAGGTGTGCTTTTGATCAGTAACCACGAAGGAAAGCTGCTATCAATAGGACATTGGTTGTCCTGCTTCTAATGAACGAGAAGATGGAACAGAGCCTGAACTGGCTTGGGCTCACCGCAGACGAACAGGCAAAGATATACAAGAAGGTTCCCGAACCTGCAAAAGAATTTGGCGAGTTCTACCGCATTGCCGGTGAAATTTATTACGCAGGTAACGACAGCAGCTGGTTTATCACAATCCCGAATGCATACCGAACCCTCTACCCAGATAGGTTTGCGTACCAAGAAGGCAAAGCCGAAGAATCTGCCTTTATCCACACACAGGTTATCGAATGCCTCACTGGGGAATTCAACGAGGATGCCGTTTTAGAAGACTATATTGGCGTAAGAAGAGAACATGTCGGAGAATTCTCAATCTGTTAGGCAAATAATCTTTGGGCAACTCCTAAATCACTGGAAACGAGAAGACAGAAGCATCAGAAAGCGTTTTCGTAATCGATTCTAAATACGTCACATAATCCTTCATCAAAGACTCTCTCATCCAAATCGCATAAATCGTAAAACCATTTTGATCAACCGCCTTAACCCTGACACCATCAATTTGCTGTCGAACCCAAGAGCCAGAGTTATTGCTTGGCTTGATAAAAGCATCAAGCTCCTCCTTCAGAATAAAATCTATAACGAGACTCTTGTCCACGCACAGGCGTACAAATTGCACAACATCTTCAACCGATGCGAGTCGATGAAGAGTGGTAATAGCATTGGATTGGATTAGGTCCATCGTCAATGGAAAGTACTAAAAAGCCCAAAAGAAGAAGCAGGCCTTTTATCTTTTGAATTATACTCACCGATCACATCTAAATCAATAGATAAGAAAAATTTTAGGGCGGCGAGATGACGATAGGAAATGCAACTAGGTATGATGGTGTGGAGAGCACAAGGACTGGCAACAAGAATGTCACATTCATCAAAGTCCAGTTCAGAAGAATCTCTAGCCACGTTTAACAATTTCATACAACTTGCAAATTATTCGTTATTAGATAATCTCCATCCTGATCCTGAATCAACAGAAGATGGGCAAGATCATCGCCCTCGCCAGGTCCGCTCAGGTCATTTTGTTCCTGTCACTCCGAAGCCCCTGGGACAGCCCATCTATGTAAGCCATAGCGAAACATTTTTCTCCGAACTTGGCTTGGATCAAGATCTAGCCTTCAACGAAGAATTTAAGAAACTTTTCTCGGGTGATCTCTCTGAAACTCGAGATCCGATGCGCCCTTTTGGCTGGGCTACAGGCTATGCATTATCTATTTACGGGACTGAATATAATCAACAGTGTCCATTTGGAAATGGAAATGGTTATGGGGATGGCCGAGCAATTTCAGTGTTTGAGGGGATCATTAAAGGTCAGCGTTGGGAGATGCAATTAAAAGGTGGAGGCCCCACTCCTTACTGCCGGGGTGCTGATGGCCGCGCAGTTCTGCGCTCAAGCGTGAGAGAGTTTCTGGCACAAGAATTGATGCATGCCCTTGGAGTCCCTACGTCGCGTTCTTTGACACTCTATGTATCACAAACAGAGACAGTTAGGCGGCCTTGGTATTCAGAAAACTCCAACTCTTCTGATCCCGATATTTTAGTGGAGGATCCGGTTGCCATTTCAACCCGTGTAGCACCTTCCTTTATACGCGTTGGTCAACTGGAATTATTTGCTCGACGTGCTCGAAACAGTGACCATCCAGACGTGTTAAAGGAGTTACGCATGATCGTGTTGCATTTAATTGATCGAGAATACAAATCCGAAATAGACCAGACTTTAGATTTTTCCGCTCAATTAATTCAATTGGCAATACTGTATCGAGGACGCCTCACTTCCTTGATTGCGCATTGGCTACGCATTGGTTACTGCCAAGGCAATTTTAATAGTGACAACTGTGCAGCTGGTGGTTTTACGCTGGACTATGGACCCTTCGGTTTTTGTGAGGTCTTTGACCCCCAATACCAGCCTTGGATTGGGGGTGGCGAACACTTTTCATTCTTTAATCAGCCTGTCGCAGCAGAAGCCAATTTTTATATGTTTTGGAAAGCCATAAGACTGCTTGTCACAGATGATGCTCTGGCATTAGAACAAGTAGACCAAGCCTGTGCTGACTTTAAAAAAGAAATCAACACCACCATTCAACGGATGTGGGCAGAGAAGCTTGGCCTAACTGACTACAACGATGAAGTGGTCCAGGAGTTATTCCAACTGATGGTGCAGACAAAAGTTGATTTTACAATTTTCTTCCGCGAGCTTTGCCAGATTCCAAATGATCTATCTAATTTAAAAATAAGCTTTTATTCATCGATCTCTCCACAAGTGGAAGAGAAATGGCAAACCTGGATCCAACACTGGAACGAGCTGATACAGAGCATTGGGGATCCAGCCGAGATCGCGGAAAAGATGAAGCGAGTTAATCCGAAATACACTTGGCGCGAGTGGCTCATCGCTCCTGCGTACCAACAAGCCAAGCAAGGCGACTATGCGCTAATCAAAGAGCAGCAGGAGGTCTTTAGCCATCCCTACGAGGAGCAATCAAAAGCAATCGAAGAGAAATACTATCGTCTAAAACCTGATCAGTACTTCAATGCAGGAGGTATATCCCATTACAGCTGCTCATCATAGTTTTTAGCTCACTTCATCGATATAGGTGTACGCACTGCCGAACGATCTAGCTAGCAAGCGACCAATTAAAACATCAATTGAACAGCAATGAACCCATCTGATCAACGATTAGTGCCAACAGAAGCAAGAATCGAGTCAATACAACACGCGCTCAATCAACTTCTTAATGAGATTTCTCCGGCTTTGAGCAAGAAAAGTGAATCTATGGCCGCAGATCCAATTGGGCGAATTGATCACTGTATCAATTTGATCAAAACAGAAGCATCCTTGGCAGTATCCTTAATCGCAGATTGTGTCCCCCAGGGACGTCCAATGCTGGCGGAGGCACAACAAACACTCAAAAGCCTAGAAAGCCTGCAATTACTAGGACAATCAGCCATAAAAGAGTGATTTGATCGTAAATAAACCCACCACCATTCTCGCCTCGATCGGGAATAGTTTGTTTTATTCAGTTGGCATGGATGGATGGCAAGCCGTAAACGGGAGATCCAAACGACCTGGACATTTGAAAAATGATCATTGAGGCTCAGTGGGATACAGCTTCCACTCCGCATCATCTGGAACAGAGGGAGGTGATAGCAGATCAGCAGGCTCCGCGAAAACCACCCTCCACTCCGGGACCCTGCACGGCACATAATCGTGATGCTCAATCCTCACACCTCCAATCACGGAAGGAGCTCCGTACCAGCCCCCCTTCCAACATCCCTCCGTCTTGAGAGGATCGCCCTTGAACCAAACCCAGCAACGGGCATTGGGTTGTGTCGTGGATTTTGGTGCAGGCATTCACTGACCAGCGGAACTCAGGTTCTAATCAAATCTCGAGACAGAAACCATCGATGACCTGAAACAACAGGGGAGAGCCTGCGCCCCTGACTGCAATTGCAAACAATCGGAGGGCCCAGCGACCCACTCGGCCGAATGGCTGCTCGATTAAATTCCGAGAATCACGCATCGCTCTCCCCCAGGAGCGAGCTCAACATTGATTCACAGCCTTACAGCCTTGCAGCCAAGACTTTGACCTGAGAAACCACTGCAAAGACAGGGCTAGATATCAAACTAAGGCTGGGTTGAGGGGCTTGATCACCCGTGAGCGATCAAGCGACGCCTGTTGAAGCAAAACTGGCCTACCCCAACAACCTCGTCATGCGGTCACCATCCAGCACTGACGTGATTTGCGATCTATATCACAAAAAGGGCAGTAAAAAGCGAGTTATTGCCCAAAAATGTGTCAAAACCCCGTGCAAGCTTGATGGCAGGCGATGTGATCAAGCTGCACAGGCCGCTCACTCAGATTTTGAATACTGAAACAGCACGCAGAGGAAAGCGCTGCAATCTTGAAATCCACTCACTGAGTAAAAATCGATAGCGATTGATTGCTGTCGTGCAGCGTTAGAGCTAAGAAGCACGATCTCATCAAGCTTTTTAGTCAATGCATCATGCGATAGCACAAACCTCAGCGCATCGATATTGACTTCAGAGCGAGCAGAGCCTGACTTAGTGCTGCACTGTCTTTACCGTTGCGATACGCAAGCAATGATCAACGGATTCGCGAGGCCTGCCTAATCCATTGACTTGAACTGACCTGGTGAGCTGCATCCTGATGCTGAATTGATCTCCGGAGATCAAGCTGCTGCGGAGAGGTTGGTAACAACAGCCGCTCAACTGAGCACAACCGAGGCAACCACCAAATTGACAACCTTCTTAGTAGTCAAGGCAAACCGAAACCATTCGTCGCGCTTGTTTATCCCATTGATGTTCGGCACAAGGAACGACCACATCAGCCCCACACCATGAGGATGTAAGCCACCGGGCTGGATCAAGCCGCAAATGAGCCCGGTATCAAAATCAAGATCTTCATCTGACCCTGCTCTGGGGAGAGAGCATTATCCCCAAAACCGCAAAAGCACTGCGGCAACTTATAAAAGTGGGTCGGAGCATCCCTCATGATGAAGAACTATTGAATCGGAATCGTTTTCGGCCAGAGAAAGAGGCAAGAGGAAAAACAACTGATATGGGCAAATAGTTGACTAGTAGGCATGGAGTTTGTTAGTAATAGTGAAACGCAATTTTCAAATGCTTACCGGTTCTGACCTGCTCGCCAAGGTAAAAGACCTAGGCGATGTATCCAAGACTGATCTCGCCACAGCTTGTGGCTACGTCTCTAAAAAGAAAGACGGCAGTGACCGGGTCAATTTCACCGCCTTTTATGAGGCTCTCCTCAATGCCAAAGGCATTGACCTCGGTGGCGGAAGTGCTGGCGTTGGTAAAGGCGGACGCAAGCTTTCTTACGTTGCAACAGTTCAAGGCAACGGAAATCTTCTGATCGGCAAGGCTTACACCGCCATGCTCGATCTCCAAGTTGGTGACGAATTCACCATCAAGCTTGGCAAAAAAGCCATTCGCTTGATTCCTGTGGGTTCTGAGGAAGAAGGCGACGATTGAGTCCTTCTCCTAACGATTGAGTTAAGCCCCGCCACCAGCGGGGTTTTTTATTGCCCAGCACTGAAGTGATCAGCCGAGTAGAACGTCAAGATGACGTGACGGTGCAATGACCAGGGTCGAAGAAACTGCGATCAACCTCACCGTGCAGTGGCTCCAAAACAATGGATACGAGAGCGCCGATGACTATTTGCAGACCGGCGGAAATCTCGTGCGGCTCGCAGAAGATCTCTATCACAAGGAAACACATGGGGATCTGCAATGTTTATGGGGTGATCGAAAACGACGCGATGGATTTGCTGGTTCGCTGTATCTCGCCGCAGAATCGATCTAAAAGCCCCCTACATCTATGAGCGCGCCAGCGCGCGGAATCGATGAGATAAAAACCAGTGAACAGAAGGAGTAAAGATCCAAATCGGTTCTCATTATGAAGAGATTGAAAAAGGGATCGCTCACGCTGATAGGTGGCATCGGTCGATCTAGAGAAGGTCCTAAGGCTCACAAATGGGCTGTAAACATCACCATGCAAGCCAACCTGACTGAAATCAATGCCGCTAACAGCTTGGAATTAGTGTGTTCACAGCACTTCAAAACCTGTGATTGGCTGGAAAGCCCTGTCTAAACTTTGCAAATCATCCTCACTGGGTCTTGATCCGCACCCTGGGAATTGAGTATCACAACAAGCAGGTTTCGTGACCCTCAATCGACGCTCTTTTCTGTTTCGTGGTGGGCTCAATGCTTTTGGTCTCGCGGCTGCGATGCAGTTGATCAAGCCGGCTAGGGCCGAAGCAGCGTTTCTAGAGCCGAAGGAATCCGCTCGATCCTGCCGGCCAGACGATTCACTCACGGCCCTGATCGCTGGAAATGCGCGGTTTGCGGCAGCTTGGCAAGCGAAGAACAAGGCAACGAGTTTGAACGAACGGGCACAAGTGATGTCGAACCTTTGGTTAGACAATTGCTTCCTTCCTGCAAGCGTTCTGGAAGCGTCTCAATCTCCTTGGGCTTCCATCATCAGCTGTGCTGACTCCAGAGTTGCTCCGGAATGGATCTTTGATGCTGCTGCCGGTGATTTGTTTGTCGTTCGCAGCGCAGGCAACACTCCTTTTGACGAGGGAATTGCCTCTCTCGAGTTTGGCGTTGCGGTCTTAAAAACGCCCTTGATCTTGGTATTGGGCCACAGCAATTGTGGCGCTGTTCAAGCCGCTCGAGCGAGTAAAACACTCACGCCACTATTCGATCAGTTGATCAAGCCGATTCGAGCCAACTTGGTACCAGGAGACAGCTTGGAGAACGCCATCAAGAACAATGCCAATGCAACGGCTCAACAGCTCACAACACGCAGCGATGTATTGGCCAACGCAGTTCAATCTGGAGATCTTCAAATCGTGGTCGGGTATTTCGACGTTGCCTCAGGCAAGGTCTCCATCGTCTGAGTTTGCGTTTGCGATGACTTCTGGTGCATCAGCTCTTTCAGAGCATCCTCTTCATTCAATTCCATGAGCAAACCCATGAAGTCGGTAGGAACGTTGATTCACCCCTCCAAATCAAAGGAATAGACTGACTTTAGGGGGAACAAGCAAGGCCGATGAGAGACAGTCAAGTCATCTGTTAACTGGCAAAGAACTCTTTGCTGGAACCTGTAAATCGATCCTCACAAGGGCGTCGTGAACAGAGACCAAGGCAACAACTTGGTGACCTGGTTTACATCTGATCGAAATGCCAAACCACCCAGGCTGGGATCAAGAATGGACGTGCAAGCTGCTCTAATTATTGAGCCCAATGGACTGCGCATTGGAACCGATAGTTGAATGCACCAACACCAATTTCTTTGCAGGTGGTATCCACAACTGTTGCCCCCTTGGGGACACTCCGCATCGCTTGAGCCGTAGCCATCTGTTGACTAGCACCTTGGGCGGTCGATGCGCCCTTCTCAGCTGCAGCCATAGGCAAGGCCAGCAGCAGAGATGCACAAAAGGAAACGGCTTTCATCATTACAACGCAACGTGTTATCCAGGTTTTAGACAAGAAGGAGGCACAGCAGGAAAGATCACCATGCAGCTCAACGATCAAATCTTCAAGACCGCAGTTCTTCAGCGCTTTCTTTCAATCTCCCAAGTTTGAAGATGCTTGTTTGCATAAGCATTGAGCTGCTTCAGCCAAGTTTTCAGCTTGTTCATCAGTCCTCATCTTTGTGATATCGCGAAGTTACCTCAGCCGTGACCCTCTCGAACCCAGAAAACAGCCAGACCCTCATCGCTCTCACAACGTGCTTGCAAAGTGGTGGCCAAGGTCATTGGTTTAAAGCTCAACCCCAAACCATTTGCAGCAATGGCTCGATACTCCACTCAACACAGCAACAGACCACTGCATCGCGCTCTGCGCAGCAAGCTGATGAATAGAAGCGCATGAATAAAAAGGCTCTGAGGTCTGAATACCGCCGCCTGCGCCAAGCGCTGATGCCAAGGCTGAATGCTTCCCTGGTTGAGAGCGTGCTCGCCCATCTGAACGCCCAGGATCCTCCTCACCGCCATGGAGCGATCGGAATCACCTGGCCCCTTCCTGGGGAACCCGATTTACGCCTGCTGGCCGAACTGCAGCCTGCACCCCTGGCCCTGCCTGCAACGGCAGCGGATTACAGCGTGACCTATCACTCGTGGCGAGAGGCCCCATCGCCAACAGAGCTTCGCGGTGATGCCTTTTCCATACCTGCCCCACTCTCATCACCAGCGTTAAAGCCCACCGAGCTAGCTCTCTTGCTCATCCCAGCCCTTGCGGTCGATCGCAACGGCATGCGCCTGGGCTATGGAGGCGGCTGCTATGACCGCTTGCTCAGTCAACCGGGATGGTCAACGCTGCCGACGTTTGCCGTCCTACCAGAGGCGTGCGTCCATGCCACCTTGCTACCGGCAGAACCCTGGGATCAGCCCTTGGATGGATGGATCACCGAGCAAGGCTGCAGCTTGCGCAGGGCTAGCCAGTAGGGCGGATATTCTGCAAGATGAAAATCTTCTAAGCCTGCTGCCATGTCCGTGTTTTCACGCCGCCTGCTGGTCACCTGCACTGCTTTGGGTGTGGGATTCATGGCAGGCCAGCCGGCCCAGGCCCATGGAATCGAAAGCTCACTGCGTTATCTCGATGGCCAATTAGAGCTCAGTAGCAGCTTCTCTACAGGGGCGCCAGTGGAAGGTGCCGCTGTGCGCCTGATCAACGCCGATGGAACCCCTGGAGATGAACTCGGTGAGATCGGAGCCAATGGACAACTGGTCTTGACACTTCCGGACCTGGTTGAAGGCGTCTTGGATTTGCAAGTGGATGGTGGCCCCGGACATCGCGACTATTTGGAACTACCGATTCGACAGGGAAGTGTCTTGCTAGACGAGGTGGTGCAAACGCAAAACCAATCCACAGCGCTACCGCATTTGGCCTGGCTGGGGGCCCCTGCCCTACTCGGACTTGTCAGCCTGATGGGTAAGGTGCGCCAACCCAGCCTGAATCGCTGAATCCGTCCATGGCAGAACCCCGCTGCTCTTCAAGCCAATACGGAAGCGAGGAGCTAGACCGCCTGGCAGATCGACTTAGCGGCACGCCAGACCCACGCAAGCGTTACGAGTACGTGCTCTGGCTGGCCAAAAAGCTCCCGTCCATGCCGGCAGAGCTGCAAACCGAAGACCGCAAGGTTCAAGGTTGCGTGTCTCAAGTATTTATTCATGCCGCTCTCCAGGACAACCGCGTGTGCTGGACAGGAGAGTCCGATGCCTTGATCACCAAAGGGCTGCTCGCCCTATTGATCAAAGGGATGAGTGATCTCACCCCTGATCAAGTCCTAGCCGTCAATCCTGCCTTCATTGCCGCGACTGGCCTGCAAGCAAGCCTGACTCCCTCGAGGGCCAACGGCTTTTTGAACATTTTGCGGGCGATGCAATCCCAGGCTCTTGCCCTTAAAAACACCAATGAGGCTGTGGATCCATAGAGTCTGTTTATTAGCGACGCAAACGGAACCTGACCAATGTCCACCCGGATCGGAATCGGCCTTCTCGGTCTCGGCACAGTGGGTGCCGGAGTGGCAAGCATTCTCCAGACACCAGAGGGGAGACATCCTCTGATCGCTGATCTGGATCTGGTACGTGTGGCGGTAAGAGATCGAAACCGCTCACGGCCCATTGCTCTAGACGAAAGCATCCTCACCACATCCCCTGAAGCCGTCGTCGACGACCCAGCTGTGGACGTTGTGGTGGAGGTGATGGGAGGCATCGAACCAGCTCGCACCCTGATCATGCGCGCGATTTCTGCTGGCAAGTCGGTTGTGACCGCCAACAAATCGGTGATCGCCAGACATGGCGAAGAGATTGCCTCAGCAGCTGCGGCCGCTGGTGTTTACGTGCTGATTGAAGCCGCCGTTGGCGGCGGGATTCCAATCATTGAGCCGCTCAAGCAATCGCTCGGCAGCAACCGCATTCAGCGCGTGAGCGGAATCATCAATGGCACCACGAATTACATCTTGAGTCGGATGGCCGAGGAGGGTGCGGATTACAACGCTGTCCTTCGCGACGCCCAGGATCTGGGTTACGCGGAAGCGGACCCAGCCGCAGATGTTGAGGGATTTGATGCCGCCGACAAAATCGCCATCCTGTCCGGATTGGCCTTCGGGGGACCCATTGATCGCAATGGCATCTACACGGCAGGCATCAGCACGCTGCAAAGCAGAGACGTGGATTACGCCACCCAGTTGGGCTACGGCGTGAAGCTGCTCGCCGTAGCCGAAAGCATGGAGCCCGACCCCAGCCATCCCACCTCCCTACCTCTGGCGGTCAGCGTTCAACCCACCCTGGTCCCCAATGACCATCCCCTCGCCGGAGTGAATGGGGTGAACAACGCAATTTTGGTTGAGGGGGATCCGATCGGAAGGGTGATGTTTTACGGACCTGGCGCTGGCTCAGGACCCACTGCTTCGGCCGTGGTTGCCGACATCCTCAACATTGCTGGCATTCGCCAACTCAAACCAGCAGACGGAAACCTCGACCCCCTGCTCGCAGCCTCCAGCTGGCGCGCCTGCCACCTGGCCAACAAGGAGCAAACCAGCCAACGAAACTACTTGCGTTTCAAAACAGAGAATGCACCAGGCGTGATCGGCCGCATTGGCAGCTGCTTCGGCGACCACAACGTCTCCATTCAATCGATCGTTCAGCTTGAAGCCGGTGATGCGGGAGCTGAAATCGTTGTGATCACGCACGTTGTTGGAAATGGGCAAATGAGTGCAGCGCTCAAAGCCATTCATGCACTTCCAGGAGTTTTAAGCCTGGATGCCCATCTCGGCTGTCTTTGAGCAGGTTCACATCACCAACCTTCCCCTGGCGGCCAAGCACCAAGATGAGGCAGAGTTGTAAGAACTATTACAGAGCAAATTTGCATTTGCAGATCTGTGCTCTCAACCGTTCATGTCGAACGAACGAACACTGGCCTTCGGATCACACTGCGATCAGCAGAGTTCCCGGTCTGTCATGACGCTTCATCAAGGTGATTGCATCAAGCTCCGCTCAGGAGAAGGTCCGTTTCAAGTCATCGGGATTGATGACGACCATGACCGTTGTTGGATTCGCCAATGGCCCCTGGATTCCCATGGTTGCCCTGTGTTTGAAGTCGCGCTTGAACAGATCTCCAGCCCTAAAGGAGAGATCGACTAAGGACGACAGGGCCCTTAGGACGTTGAATGGCAGTTGATATCAACAATCGCTGCGTGACTGATCGCCGTCGCTCTCGCCTTCAGGCCAGCGTGTTGATCGGATTGGCCCTTGCGTTCAGCCAAAGCGCCTGCCAACCCAAACGCCAGAGCGAGCGACTCACGGTGGCCAGCGCCGGTCGCATCTCCTCCCTTGATCCAGCACTGGCAAGCACGACAGGGGTCTTGCAAGTCTTGAGTGCCCTCGGCGACACGCTCTACATCCGAGGCACCAACGGAAAGCTTCAGCCCCAATTGGCCGCATCCAAGCCTGAGCTCAGTGATGACGGTCTCAGCTTGACCATCCCTTTGCGCCGCGATGTGCTGTTCCACGACGGCACTCGCTTCGACGCAAAAGCAATGGCCTTCAGCTTGAAGCGCTTCCTACGCATCGGCTCCCAGCGCTATTTGCTGAACGATCGGATTGCGGCAATTGAAACGCCCACGCGCTTTGAACTGCGCCTGCGCCTCAAGCAGCCCTCCAGCTCGATCGAGAGCCTGTTGACCTCCCCTTATCTCACCCCCGTATCCCCAAAGGCCTACGCCGACTATGCCGATCGTTTCCTGAATGATCGATTTGTAGGAACGGGGCCCTACACCCTCAACAGCTTTCGCAATACCCAGCAAAGGCTTCTCCCCTTCCGCAACTACTGGGGAGCAGCTCCAAACAATGTTGGGCTCGACCTCATCAATCTCAGCAATTCCACAGCACTGTTTGGAGCCCTCGTCAGCGGCGAGGTGGATGTGTTGCTGTCGAACTCCATCGATGAAGATCAGAAACGGGCCTTGAGCGAACGGGCTAACAAGACCCTGCTCCACGAGAGCAAAGGTCCGGCCATGAACATCACGTTTGTGACCCTGCGCACCAACAGCCCGCCGATGCAACGTCACACCGTGCGACGGGCCCTCGCCCACAGCCTGGATCGCCGGTTGATCAGCGCCCGCGTTAGCTACACCCAAAGAGAGCCATTGCGCTCCCTCATTCCCCCAAGTTTGCGGGGAGGCAAAACCGAGCCCTGGCCGACCTACAACCTTGCAACAGCCCGCAAGTTGTTTGAACAAGCTGGCTACTGCTCAGGCCGTCGGCTGCAAGTGCCATTCACATTTCGCACCAACGTTCCCTCCGATCGTTTGATGGCCCTCACCTGGCAAGCTCAGCTGAAGCGAGATCTGCCCAACTGCGTCCAAATGACCCTCAACGGAGTGGAGTCGACCACGGTCTACAAACAGCTCAGCGAAGGATCATTCGAAGCGGTGATTCTTGATTGGAGTGGCTCCTACCCAGATCCTGAGGCCTACATCTCCCCCTTGCTCAGTTGCAAGCGCTCAGAAGGGAATGTTTGTGAGGCGGGTGAAGCCGTGGATGGCGGTACGTTCTGGACCGAACCAGGGCTCCAAGACGCCTTGCGCCGTAGCGACAGTCTTCAGGGCAAGGCACGTCTACAAGAGCTAGCAAGCGTGGATGCAATGGCAGCACAAGGAGTTCCTTACATCCCGGTCTGGTTTGTGGCTCCAAAAGCCTGGGCCCAGCTTCGTTTGAACCCTCCCACCTTTAACGGCAGCGGACTGGTGAATCTGGCCCAACTCGGTGAGCGACGCTGATGGCAAGAGGAAGGGAGCTGTTTCGCTACTGCGCAACGCGCCTCGCGCTAGCTCCGCTCATGCTTTGGCTGATCGCCAGCCTGGTGTTTCTGCTTCTCCGTGTCGCTCCAGGGGACCCGGTGGATGCCGTTCTTGGCAGCAGGGCCCCAGAGGCAGCTAAAGCCGCTCTAAGGAGCAGCCTGGGTCTCGATCAATCGCTCTGGAATCAATATTTAGATTTTCTCAGCGGACTGGTTCACGGAGATTTAGGCGTTGCCCTGATTAATAACGAGCCGGTCCGTTCGATCATCAGTAAAACGCTCCCGGCAAGCCTGGAGCTAGGGATCACCGCCTTAATTATCTCGGCCGTTCTGGGCTTGGCCGTGGGATTTAGCGGGATTGCCCGACCCGAGGGAAAGTTTGATCTCGCCGGCCGCTTCTATGGAATTGGAACCTATGCATTACCCCCCTTTTGGGCGGCCATGCTGATCCAACTCGTGTTTGCGGTCATGCTTGGCTGGCTGCCCGTTGGCGGCAGATTCCCTCCCAGCTTGATTCCCCCAGAGGGCAGCGGCTTCCTGATCTTTGACAGCATGATCAGCGGCAATTGGTCTGCCCTTCAAGGAACCATTCGACACCTCGTGCTGCCGGCAGGCACCTTGGGGCTCCTCCTAAGTGGAGTGTTCACCAACGCGCTCCGTCTCAATCTGAACCGCACCCTGAAGTCGGATTATGTGGAATCGGCGAGAAGCCGTGGACTGAGTGAAACCCAAGTTGTACTGCGCCATGCCCTGCCCAATGCTCTGCTGCCCGTGCTCACGATTGCAGGGATCACGGTGGCATCACTGATCGGTGGAGCACTGCTCATTGAAGTGACCTTCTCCTGGCCAGGCATTGCCATGCGCCTTCAAGAAAGCATCAACCAACGCGACTATCCGGTTGTCCAAGGCATCGTTGTGGCCATTGCCGCCCTTGTTGTGATGGTGAGCGTGGCGGTTGATCTCTTGGTCGCCGTGCTCGATCCGCGCATCCGTTATTGAGCCACGAGGGCTTGCGCCGCGTCTCGATCGAGCCGATGAAGGTGAAGCTCTCCAAGCTTCAAATGCAGCGTCTTGGCAGGAGTTTGATGCTCAGCTTTGCTCTGTTCTTGTTCCACTAAAAACTGCACCACCTCCTGCTCTAAGAGCGCTTGCACCTGGAGCGGCTGAACACCCACGAGCTCTTCACCCAGCTGGAAGAGATCCTCACCGCGTCCACCTTGCCTCTGCCCCTCAACGCGCACGGGGGAAAAATGACTCGCCCCCTCAACAAGCACCACGCGGCTAGAAGGATCGGCAGGCATTGCCAACAACAAACCCAACTGTTCGCTGAGCGGCGGCGTGATCAGATCAAGGGTGCCGCCAGTGAACAACACAGGAACTTTGACGGTCTTTGAAAGAGAGCCAGCAGGCCAGAGCAGGCTGCCAAAACTGTTGAAGCCAATCACAGCCGACAAACCCTTGGGTGCGACTTGCTTTGGCAACGAAACATCGACCAACTGACACTGCAACAAGCGCGACAAATTGCTGAGCGGTAAATCACCCAAAACCGAAGAGCAACGCCGCGCAAGACCTGGAGCCGGCCGTGCACCTGTGGATAGCAACGCACTGAAGGCACCCAGGGAGTGGCCAGCCAGGACCAAGCGTTGACCCGGCACTTGAAACACTTCCTGATCACGGGCCTTAAGCAGGGCATCAAGATCCTTCAGCCGAGCGGGAAGCACTTCCACACCGGGAGGGGGGAGACGCCCCTCCAATAGCGCTTGGACCGCTACGTCATCGCTGCCCGGGTGCTCTAGAACCAAGACGGCCCAACCGCGACGACTCAGGCCGCGGCCAAGCCAGCGAAAATGATCTGGGCTACCGCCTAATCCAGGCATCAGCACCATCCATTGCTCTCGTTTTGGGGACCCCTCCCCAGGCAACCAGAGCTGAAACCCCAATGGCTCCTCGCGATGGCTGACCGCTAAGGAGATCAAGTGCGGTTCCAACAATGAGCCCGAGTCTTGAGGGGAGACAGCGGCACGATCAGCAGCTGAGGCCGTCACGGGGAAACGATCCAAACTGCGCACCAAATTTTGTTGGCGCTCCAGTTGCATCCGCCAACTGGATGCCAGCTCGAGCAAGAGATCGAGATCAAGACGAACGCTGTCCGCAGGTAAAGCCTCAAGCAAATCCAAGCTCGAGACCTGCTGCTGTCGGCTTAGAAGGTCGTTAATCGTTTGACGAACGATGACCCCCTCCTTGTCATTGTCGACCCGAACTAAATCGGCAAATTGATCAAACAATTGCCGGCCAGCCCAGCTATTCATCAGCTGGCGCGCCATGCTGCGATCAAGGACCACTGGAGCCTGAAGCAGCTCCAAAACCCCTGCACGACTATCTGGCGCTAACAACGAGAACCAAGTACTGAGCTCGGAGCGGTGACGTCCATCAGACCGCGCCCATAGCGCCAAATCACCAATCGAAAATGGAATAACCGTGCCATCGATCTGCACTTCCAGCTGAGAAGCAGCCCACAACGGACGCGGTGAGACGCCTAAAAACAGCAGACTGCACACGCATCCTGCAGCTATTCGCAGTCCTGTTGAGCGTCTTCGCAAGGCCAAGACCAGTCCACTGGTGGAACCAGTTTCCCGCACCTTTGCAAGAAGTGGCGTTTATTCGCCTGCTCGCATCTTTTGGAGCGGGTGGTGTCATTTATCTGACACCGATCGTGTTTCACCAGGCCAGCTTCACGGCAGTGCAAGTGAGTCAAGGCTTGGCGGCCTCTGCCTTGATCGGCACGGTGGCAAGGCTGTTGAGTGGCGTCTTGCTGGACCGCGGGCTGACCTGCTCATGGCCAGTTCGAGCCGCTGCCCTGCTCGCCTTAATGGCGGATTTGGTCCTGTTTCAGGCCACAGGCTTTAACGGATACCTCGTTGGACAGTTGCTGATCGGTGTAGCGGCTGGCCTTTATTTCCCTGCCATTGAATTGGCCGTTCCCTTGAGCTGCAGCGGTTTTAATTCCAGCCGTGGATACGCTCTCGCTCGCAGCGCCGACGCCTTAGGAGTCGCCACTGGCGCCTTACTCGGTGCGGTTTTAACCGCCATGGAGATGATCCGGATGGTCTATGCGGTGGAGGCCGCGGCCGTGTTGAGCATGCTGGTGGTGTTGTTGCTCACGCCCCTGCCAGACGGACGGGCAGCGCTTTTGCATGCCAGCGCCACGACAACCAACAATCACAAACTCAAGGCTGAAACAGCGTCGAACAGCGACGCCAAGACGAAGGCTATAGCCAACTCAGAGGCAGGCTGGCACTGGCTTCTTCCCCTCATTCCAGTGCTGGTTGTGAGCGTAGTCGCCACTGGAATTGTGTCTTTAATGCAAAGCGCCCTTCCGCTGGACATGGTACGAGGAGGGATTGCCCGCGCACCGCTCAGCGAAGCCTCCAGCGGCGGCTTGATTGCTTGGCAGCTCCTTCTGTTGATGGTGCTTCAGTGGCCGATCGGCAATTGGGTTGCAAAGCGAAGTCTGCGTTTTGGCTTAGGCATGGGTCTGCTCGGATTCATCACAGGCTGCCTCTTATTGGCTGGGTCCGCGCTCTGGTCGGGAGGCAGCAGCCTGATTGCGCTTGCGATGGTTCCAATCGCCTTTGGAGAGGCTGCTTTTTTACCAACGGCGGCAGAAGCCATGGTGGAAGAAACGCCACTGCAACATCGCGGTTTAGCGATGGCCTTGTTCTCGCAGTGCTTTGCGATCAGTGCCATCGCAGCACCTCTACTAGCAGGTGCCCTCTTAGACCAACAGGGCCACGGCTTGGTGCTTTGGTTGTTGATGGCTTGCACCTGTTTAGCGGTGGTTCCCCTGCTGAAGGCCGTTCGTCCACGCTACAAACCTAATTTGAGTGCGAGCCCGATCGAGGAACCCCTAGATGCCACGAACCCGCGAGCTGCTGCGCTCCATTAAAAATCTGCGCATCCTGCGCGAGATTGCAGTCACGGAAGGTTCACTCAAAGGGGTGGGTGACCTGATTGACAACTTCCTCGACAGTGAGGCCATGGACGTTTCGATCGCGCGCTTTAAGGCCTTACCTGGCGGTGCCGAGATGATGGAACAGCGCTTCCCAGCCTTTCAACCAAACATTGAAACGCTGGAGTTGCTTCCGGAAGGAACACTGGGCCGGGCCTATGCGGGAATGATTCGCCGCTTGAATTACGACGCCGACTTTTTCCGTCCTCGAGACACGAGCACGGAAGCCCTCTGGCTCACCCAACGCATCGCTACCACCCACGACATTCATCACGTGATCGCTGGGCTCAACACCCAAGCGCAGGGGGAGTCGGCCGTGTTGGCGATCACCGCCACCCAGATTGGCTTCCCCGCTTACGTGCTGCTCAATCTTCTGGCCAGCTTTAAGGCCTTCCGCTTTCAACCCACTGACCACGAAGCGATCAGTCGCGCCATTGCTCACGGTCAGCGCGTCGGCCTGCAGGCCAAGCCGCTGGTTTTGCAGCGCTGGGAGGAAGGCTGGGAGAAACCGCTGAGCCAATGGAGAGAGGAACTCACCATCCCGATGGCCACAGGCGAGACTTTCAGCGCGCCCTATGAGTAAGCCGATGATGCCCCGCAAACATTTGCTCTGGATCAGCCTTGGTTTGATGCTGAGTCAGGCGATCGTTTGGAGTGGCGCACAAGCCCAGACCAACCAGACGTCCGAGCAAGACATGCGCCGAGCACTCGTAGGTCAATCGGCTTATGCAGCCTGCAAAGTGCTGCACGCTGACTACAGCCAAAAGCGCGCTGATCTAATCGTGGAAGCAGCAATTAAAAACAACAACTGGGAATCGCAAAAGAAGTGGCTAAAGTCTTCCCAAGCCACCCAAACCATCCAGCTGGTCAGTGAGGCCATGAATCAAGAGTGCACAGATTTCAATCAAAACAGCACACAATTTGTTCCAGCAATGGAAGCCATTGAAGCTCTTTGACAAACAAATACAATAACTTTATTTGCCAGAAAACTTATCTGATGAGTTAATCCTGAGGAATACACTTCCTAGCTTTCCTTGCAAAGTCTTGGTCACTTCCCTAGCTAAAACCGCAAGGTAGATAGGCATCGCATCAAACTCCCAACTCAATATTTACCAGCCCCGCCAAAAGCGGGGTTTTTATCTTATTGATCATTCTATAACCTTATTAGAAGTCAATAGGAAGCTGGCATGGCAGGACCGGGGCCTGGCATAACACGAAAGTCGAAACTTACACGGCTCGAAATCGTTGTATTTATTTTTGATCCATGCCCGAGATTAACACCATCAAAAACCAAAACCTGCCCTGGATGCATTGTAATTGGCTTAAAATCTTTGGCCCCAATCTTACTTTCAACCCAAAGACTATTATCCCCCCATACCTTGGTAAGAGGGACCCAAATATTCAATCTTCCTTGTTCAACACCAAAGTCTCGATCCTTGTGAAAAACACTACTCCCTAGTCCACAGTAATGAAAGCGAAAAGATGGTGGACTCTGGTAAGAGGCAATCTTTCCAATTTTATCTACAATGATATCGGATATAAATGAACAATAATTCTCAAAAATTTCATCAAAAGAATCTGCTAGCTGGTTTTGGGTTGGACTTCTGTTTAATATCTTGACTTGATCTGATGCGTGAGCCGTCTCGAGGCTTGCAACCCCAAGAACTTGGCAAGCCCATTCCTGAAATCGATATTTGCTGGGATCATATTCTAGGATTATTGGCTTCATACACGCAACTTTAAGTGCGAGCCATTTACCATTAACAATCGATTTCGGTGATTCTTAAATAATGTTTTTAAGAATTCAGAATCTTTTAGAAGCAATATCTGCTAGAACGCCAGTGCACATCAGCAGAGTTATGCATTTGCAATCATGTTCCAGACGTCTTTCATATTGGCGGCAAATGAGACGCCTAACTTGTCTTCCTGTCCGCCCCTCCATGAGTAGGGGGTTTTTATTGCCACGGGCAATGCTTTAAGCAGTTACCGTCAACCGTTGACATTCGACATTCAGATAACGCTGGCTCGGCTTCAGGAGCTGCTGATCGAACTACGAGCCAATGACGCTGATGACCAAACCAATTAAGTTCTACAGGATTGTCTGCATTACAACTGTCGCTGAAAGTGCTTGGGAAACATTCACCAACAAAAAGAAAGCATTAGTTGCTCTCAAACTGATGGTCAAACAAATAAAGGAAGCCTACAAAGATAATCCTGAGAAATTCAACTACGCAAAACTCTACTCCTGCAATCTTGTCAATGATGATGAGGCGCAGGAAGAAATCGAAGGCAGCTTGGAACTCCTCTGGATGTGGGATTTAGAAGATGGTTTCTCTGAATTCAACTGACTAACTAAGCAATGAAGAATAAGTTCGGATGGCTACTACTCCTAACAGTTATTGTTTAGCAAGTCACAGTAACTAGTAGCGATAAGACGACTCTTGCTTGCGGCCCATTCCTACCGCAGCCCTATAGACAAGTTGATGCAACAAGGCAAGCGAATTACTTTGTTTCAGGCCTTATGGGATTAGCAATTCTATTGAAGAAACCAGAGAGCCGATTAAACATTAAACAAAAATTCCATCACATCACCCTCGGCCACGAGATAGTCCTTCCCTTCACTGCGCAACCAGCCCTTATTTCGAGCTTCAGAAAGTGAGCCAGCCTCCAGCAACTTCTCCCAACCGATGGTTTGAGCACGGATGAATCCACGTTCAAAATCAGTGTGAATCACCCCTGCTGTTTGCGGTGCGGTCATCCCGGCACGGAAGGTCCAAGCCCGTGTTTCCTTTTCACCAGTTGTGAAATAGGTGCGTAAACCCAACAAGCGATAGGTGGCACGAATGAGACTGCGCAACCCTCCTTCACTTACGCCCAGCCCTTGCAAATAATCAGCGCATTCTTCAGCACCCAACTCAACCAACTCGGCTTCCACCTGAGCTGAAATGCGGACGGACTCAGCACCTTCTTTCTCGGCAAGGGCCGCAACTTCTTCGCAGTAGCTATTGCCCGCAGCCAAGTCGTCTTCGCTCACATTGGTGGCGTAAATAATTGGCTTGGCGGTGAGCAGTCCGAGCGGCTTGATCATCAGAGCTTCTTCATCGCTCAGCTCAATGCTGCGTGCGGCGCCACCGGCTTCGAGCACCTCTTGGATGCGTGCAAGCGCCTCATCTTCCACCTGCGCTTCTTTACTCGTGCGCATTTGCTTCTTCAGCCGCTCCCGCCGCTTTTCGATCTGAGAGAGATCGGCCAAGCCAAGCTCAAGATTGATCACCTCTGCATCGCGAGCAGGTCCCACCGATCCAGACACGTGAATCACATCGTCGTCTTCAAAGCAACGCACCACATGAACAATCGCGTCGACCTCACGAATATTGGACAGGAACTTATTGCCCAAGCCTTCGCCTTGACTGGCACCCTTCACCAAACCGGCGATATCCACAAACTCCATCCGCGTGGGGATCAGCTCTTTGCTCTTGCTGAGGTCGGAGAGCTTTTGGAGGCGGTCATCGGGAACCGCCACTGTGCCCACATTCGGCTCAATCGTGCAGAACGGAAAATTGGCAGCCTGAGCCTGCGCATTAGCCACCAGGGCATTGAACAAGGTGGATTTGCCAACGTTGGGCAATCCGACGATTCCAGCTTTAAGCATGTGGTCAAATCTATCCACCTGCCCTCAGCAGCTTTTGCGCGCACAAACCGCAGTAAAGACACGTCACAAGCACGAAAACGTAACTAGAGCGTGCAAATTTCAAACTGACGTGTCAATTCATCAGGACACAAGCGAGACTATGTGTGAAGTTCTGATACAGGCGCAGTCATGGTCAGCCAACAACGGCAAACCCCATTACTCGCCAAGGACCATGACTTGACCTCTCTTACTCGCCTCAGCGGAAATCGAAGACGACGCAAACGCCTGGTCATGGCTGGCGTAGCTGCAGCAGTTGTGGGCGGTGGCAGTTTGGTTTGGATGCTGACCAGCAACCGCAGCGGAAGTCGCGACCTATCCGACTACACCGTTGAAGCCACCCGTGGCTCCCTTCCTGGTGTGGTCACCGCTAGCGGCGAGCTAGAGGCGATTCGCCGCGTCAACGTGAGCCCAAAACGGCAGGGATTACTCGATGCCTTGCTCGTTGATGAAGGAGTCCGCGTTGAGAAAGGGCAGGTGCTTGCTCGCATGGATCGGGGAGACTTTCAAGACCGTATGGATGAATTCCTGGCTTTGGCGCGTCAAGCCAAAGCCGACTATGAAGCCAAAGCCTCTGACTACAAACGCCGTCAGACGTTATTTGCTAGTGGTGCGATTAGCGCAGCAGATAGAGATGATTATCGAGCCCGCTACCTCAGTAGCAAAGCCAATTTTGAAGCGACACAAGAAAGGATTCAGCAGCGAGATGTGGAGGGTGGTGAACTCTTAATCAGGGCCCCATTCAGCGGGGTGATTACAGAGCGCTATGCCGAACCCGGCTCCTTTGTGACACCCACCACCGCAGCATCCTCATCAGCAGGCGCCACTAGCTCCTCGATTGTTGAGCTCTCCCAGGGCCTTGAAGTCACAGCAAAAGTTCCAGAAAGTGATATCGGTCGTATCAAAATCGGCCAGGTTGCAAACGTCCGCGTTGATGCGTTCCCTGATCAAAGTTTTGCCGCTGAAGTTCGCGACATCGCACCGCGCGCCGAGAAAACCAACAATGTGATCTCGTTTGAAGTGGAACTCACCCTTCTGAATCCACCTCCGATCCTGCGCATCGGCATGACGGCAGACGTGAACTTTCAAACCGGACGCACCGCAGCAAGCACCTTGGTGCCAACCGTGGCGATCGTGACGGAGGATGGCAAACCAGGCGTGTTGTTGGTGGGCAAGAACGATCAACCCACATTCCAGGCCATCGAACTTGGCTCTAGCGGCGGCAGCCAGAGTGCGATTCTCTCCGGAGTGAAACCTGGAACCCTGGTGTTCATCGATTTGCCGCCCTGGGCGAAACAACGCGACTAATTCAGCCCACCCCTGCCGAAACCCATGAGCCCCACCTCCGATCAACCCCTGCTTCTGCTGGTGGACGGACACTCACTGGCGTTCCGCAGTTTTTATGCCTTCAGCAAAGGCGGTGAGGGTGGACTGGCCACCAAAGATGGAATTCCAACGAGCGTGACCTATGGATTTCTCAAGGCTCTGCTCGATAACTGCAAAGGGCTGAAGCCCAACAGTGTGACGATCGCCTTCGATACGGCTGAACCCACCTTTCGCCATAAGGCAGATCCCAACTACAAAGCTCATCGCGACGTCGCACCCGCTCACTTCTTCCAAGACCTTGAGCAGCTCCAAGAGATTCTGAAGACCCAGCTGCAACTGCCGCTCTGCCTGGCCCCGGGCTTTGAAGCCGACGATGTGCTCGGCACCCTGGCCAACCGCGCCGCGGCCGATGGCTGGAGCGTGCGCATTCTGAGCGGCGATCGCGACCTCTTCCAACTGGTGGACGACAGTCGCAACATCGCTGTCCTTTACATGGGCGGCGGGCCCTATGCCAAAAGCAGCGGTCCCACCTTGATCGATGAAGCTGGCGTACAAGCCAAGCTCGGCGTGGCTCCCACCAAGGTGGTTGAACTCAAGGCTCTTACTGGAGATAGCTCCGACAACATTCCTGGCGTGAAGGGAGTGGGTCCAAAAACAGCGATCAGCCTGCTGAAAGACAACGACGATCTCGATGGGGTGTATCGGGCCCTGGCCGAAGTGGAAGAGGAGGGGCCAAACGCGAGTCGAGGCGCCATTAAAGGGGCACTGAAAGCCAAACTTGCCAACGACAAAGACAATGCCTACCTGTCACGGCACCTGGCTGAAATCCTGGTGGACATTCCCTTGCCAGAGGAGCCCAAACTCGACCTGGGCAGTGTTGACGGTGAGGGCCTGAGTCAGCGTCTGCAGGAGCTCGAGCTGAACAGCCTGATCCGTCAGGTCCCCAACTTTGTGGCCACCTTTTCCAGTGGTGGATTAGCGGCCAATGCCCATCTCCTTGCCACAGCGGAGGAGCCACGAACCATCAAGGCTGAGGCCACAAAATCAGCTGAACCATCAGGACTCGATGCGCCAGCCGAAGCGACATCCGCCGCCGCTTCCAGCCAAACCCAACCGCTCTTACAACCTGGACTCGTTCAAAACCTTGATCAACTCAAGACGCTGCTGAAGCAGTTAATGAGCTGCCGTGATCCCCTGGCCCCCGTTGCCCTCGACACGGAAACCACCGACCTCAATCCATTCCGAGCTCAACTCGTAGGGATTGGCGTCTGCTGGGGAGCAGCAGCTAGCGATTTGGCTTACATCCCAGTGAGTCATCGCGGAGACCCTGATCCAGAGCAATTGCCACTGGAAACGGTGCTGCAAGCCTTTGCTCCTTGGTTGGCCAGTAACGAGCACCCCAAGGCGCTCCAGAACGCCAAATACGATCGCCTGATTTTGTTGAGACACGGCCTCCCCCTTGCCGGCGTCGTCATGGACACCCTGCTGGCTGATTACCTCAGGGATGCGGCAGCGAAACATGGCCTGGATGTGATGGCCGAGCGGGATTACGGCATTCGTCCCACCCTGTTTAGTGATCTGGTGGGCAAAGCCAAAGACGGCAAGGCCAGCAATTTCTCCGAGGTGCCCCTGGAACAAGCCGCTCAGTACTGCGGCATGGATGTGTATCTCACCCGCAAACTCGCGATCGACCTCAACAAGCAACTGGAGGAATTAGGCCCCCAGCTTCCGGACTTGCTCAGCAAAGTGGAGCTGCCCCTTGAGCCCGTGCTGGCCGTGATGGAGGCCACCGGTATTCGCATCGATGTGCCCTACCTAGCGGGGCTCTCCTCAGAAATCGGAGCCACTCTCGAACAACTGGAATCGAAAGCAAAACAAGTTGCAGAGGTGGATTTCAACCTCGCGTCCCCGAAGCAACTCGGTGAATTGCTGTTCAACACCCTCGGACTGGACCGCAAAAAATCACGTCGCACCAAAACCGGATACAGCACTGATGCCACCGTGCTCGAGAAGCTGGAACACGATCACCCCGTTGTGCCCCTGGTGCTTGAACATCGGGTGCTGAGCAAATTGAAGAGCACCTATGTGGATGCCTTGCCGCAACTGGTGGAAGCTGAAACCGGACGGGTCCACACCGACTTCAATCAGGCTGTGACCGCCACAGGCCGGCTAAGCAGCAGCAACCCCAACCTGCAGAACATTCCTATTCGGACCCAATTTTCCAGAAGAATTCGCAAGGCGTTTCTGCCCCAACAGGGCTGGCAATTGCTCAGCGCCGATTATTCCCAAATCGAACTACGCATCCTCACGCATCTATCCGGAGAAGAAGTCCTGCAACAGGCTTATCGCGATGGAGACGATGTGCATGCCCTCACCGCTCGCTTGCTTCTCGACAAAGACGAGGTGTCGGCCGACGAACGACGCTTAGGCAAAACGATCAATTTCGGCGTGATTTATGGCATGGGTGCCCAGCGATTCGCGCGCGAAACAGGTGTCAGCCAAAGCGAAGCAAAAGACTTTTTAAGCAAATACAAACAGCGCTATCCCAAGGTCTTCGCTTTTCTTGAACTTCAAGAACGTCTCGCCCTCAGCCAAGGCTATGTGGAAACCATTTTGGGGCGCAGGCGTCCTTTCCACTTCGATCGCAATGGTCTGGGCCGCCTCAGCGGCATGGATCCACTCGAGATCAATTTGGACGTGGCGCGACGCGGCGGAATGGAGGCGCAGCAACTTCGCGCCGCGGCCAATGCTCCCATCCAGGGTTCCAGTGCCGACATCATCAAGCTGGCGATGGTGCAGCTTCAAGCAGAACTTGAAAGCAAAAATTTGCCAGCAAGACTTCTTCTACAAGTGCATGATGAACTCGTGCTCGAAACAGAACCCGAGGCGCTTGACGTTATTCAGGAACTCGTGGTGCAAACCATGAAAAATGCCATCCATCTTTCTGTTCCCTTAGAGGTAGAAACAGGACGTGGAGCCAATTGGATGGAATGCAAATAATCGGACAAAAAGGAATCTGGACACTTCTACCTAAACCAAGAGATAATATATTTTCAAAATGCAATAGATCAATCTGTTTGAATTAGAGCCAGGATTTAAATTCTTTTTTGATCAAATTTAGCAAGGCCTAAAATAGATCAAAGCAGGAAGCGAGCATGCTTGCAAGCTACGCATCCACTTCAGACCCAACAGTCTGAATCTTGCGATTCGATCGCCTGAGCTCAAACACTTGCTCGGATCTAACATCCATCAAAGGTTTTTGGTCTGCGCTGCCAGGCATCAACCGTGATTTGATTCCCCTTTTTGAGCCTGATGTCTTCCCTGCGGTTTACCAACACCATCACCCGCCGCACGGAACCCTTTCTCCCACTTAAACCAGGAGAGGTGAGCATTTATTGCTGTGGGGTCACGGTCTATGACCTCTGCCATCTCGGTCATGCCCGCAGCTACATCAACTGGGATGTGTTGCGTCGCTACTTGATCTGGTGCGGCTACGCGGTGACGTTCGTTCAAAATTTCACCGACATTGACGACAAGATCCTCAAACGTGCTGCTGAAGAATCCTCATCCATGGATGAGGTGAGCGAGCGAAACATCGATGCCTTTCATCAGGACATGGATGCTCTTGGGATCTTGCGCCCTGACCGCATGCCCCGCGCCACCCGTTGTCTCGACAGCATCCGTGGCTTAATCGCAGAGCTTGAAGCCAAAGGTGCGGCCTACTCCGCAGATGGCGATGTCTATTTCGCCGTGATGAAGCACGCGGGCTACGGAAAGCTCAGCGGTCGAGACCTCAATGAGCAACAGGAGAATGCTGCGGGTCGCGTCGCCGATGCGGAAGAAGCACGCAAGCGGCACCCCTTTGATTTCGCCCTTTGGAAACGCGCAAAAGTCGATGAGCCAAGCTTTCCATCTCCCTGGGGCGACGGACGCCCCGGATGGCACATCGAATGTTCGGCGATGGTTCGTGAAGAACTCGGCGACACCATCGACATCCATCTCGGCGGAGCTGATTTGGTCTTTCCCCATCATGAAAATGAAATCGCCCAGTCGGAAGCAGCCACAGGATCCGAACTAGCGCGGGTTTGGCTGCACAACGGCATGGTGAATGTGGGTGGAGAAAAGATGAGCAAATCACTCGGCAACTTCACCACAATCCGCGCACTCCTACAAAGCGGACTCTCCGCAATGGCCCTGCGCCTGTTTGTGCTGCAAGCCCACTACCGCAAGCCCCTGGACTTCACTCCCGAAGCACTGGAAGCAGCCACCACAGGCTGGAAAGGATTGAATGCAGCGCTCAAATTGGGGGAAAACCACGCCGCCGCTTTGGGATGGGGCGATCAAACGGCCCTCAGCGTGGAAGCAGTCAGCGCTGGACTGAGCGCCAACGGCCCCTTTGAAGAGCTTGAGCAACGGTTCATCGCCGCCATGGATGATGACCTCAACAGCTCTGGTGCCCTAGCCGTGCTGTTTGATCTCGCCCGTCCACTCCGCGGATTAGCCAATCGCCTGGATCGAGGCGACCAGCCTGACCAGCCAGCCAACGAACTGAGCGAACAGCACACACGCTGGATGGTGTTGCGCGAACTGGCTGCCGTTCTTGGTTTACGCAGCGAAACCAACGACTCCAAACCATCAGACAATGATTCCGTCGATGCGCAAGCGATTGAACAGGCGATTGCCGATCGCAAAGCAGCGAAACAAGCGAAAAATTATCTAGAAGCGGATCGCATCCGCAAGACCCTCAGTGACCAAGGCATTGAGCTCATCGATAAGCCAGGTGGACTCACCGATTGGAGAATGCTCTAACGCTGCTTACCAGCCATCAACGCTTCAATCTTGCGAATGCGTTCCATGGTGGTCATCCAGACCTCCAGACGGAAGTTTTGATCGCCGAGCTCAGGGTCAGTCGGATCCATCGCTTCGATACGAGCCTTGAGCCCATTCACCATGGCTTCAATATCGTCCTTGGCCTCGAATGCATCCCAAAGCTCCCGTTCCAATCGGGCCCGCTCAATAAAATTCCAACGCTTGAGCCACAACATTGAACCGCGTCCACAGAGGCTCCTGTCTACCGGATTGCTGACACCATTTGACTTACGCTCCATTTCTTGGAATTCACAACCTTGCAACCTGAAAGCCTGTCCAAGGCGATTCAGCTTTCGGTTTCACCGGTGTTTTTGCTCGCCGGGATCGGGGCCCTTCTCAACGTTCTTTCCGCCAGGCTCGCCCGCGTTGCTGATCAAGCTCGCCGACTCAGCGAATCGGATGCCCGAGGAGATGACTTTGACCGCAGGTATTGCAAGCGGCGCATGCAACACATTCTGCGGGCGATCTCGCTCCTCACCTGCGCAACCCTTTTACTTTCGATTGTTGTTTCAGCAATATTTATGGGCGTTATCGCTCAAGTTGACTTAACCGCAATTGTTGCGCCTCTATTCATCACCACCATGGGAATGTTAACGCTGGCCTCGATCTCCTTCCTCCTAGAGGTTCGCCTTGCCACTGAATTTGTACAGAGAAAGTTTTAAAAACTCCGTCGCATGCTGTGAGCAATCAAGCCGCCGGGAACCATT
Organism: Synechococcus sp. PROS-9-1; assembly: GCF_014279775.1. Taxonomy (NCBI): domain Bacteria; kingdom Bacillati; phylum Cyanobacteriota; class Cyanophyceae; order Synechococcales; family Synechococcaceae; genus Synechococcus; species Synechococcus sp. PROS-9-1. The sequence continues at coordinate 754,154 of NZ_CP047961.1, read as the reverse complement.
GACGCCATAAATCAACAACACTGATTAATAACCCAGCAGTGATCACCGCAGGAGACACCCAGCGCAGAAAAAACAGCATCAAGCGGATTAAACCCGCAGACGTCTGGGAGCCCTGGAGATCCTTCTGGAACCGTTTCGGAACCACCCAGCCCACAAGCAGGGCGATTAACAGTCCTCCCAAAATCAGCAGCACACCGCCAAAGATCGAATCCATCACCTCCAACACCGGAATCGACATTGCAGCCGGAAGGCCTGCAATAAAAATCAGCACCGCCATCAGCCATGCCGATCGCCTGCGGGACCAGCCCAAGCGATCCATCAAGGAAGCCACGGGGACTTCTAGCAGCGACACCGATGAGGTAATCGCTGCTAGATAGGCCAGTGAAAAGAAGAGCACGGCCACCAAGCGCCCTGCGGGGCCAAGGGAAGCAAGTCCGGTGGGTATCGCTAAAAACAAGGCCCCAACAGTGGACTCACTCACTGTTTCCTGCAGACCAAAGCTGATCACCACCGGAAATGTGATCAGGCCAGCCAACAGCCCCACGGCCGTATCCAAACCCACCACCGCGATCGCTTCTCTGGGCAGACGCGCACTGCTTTTCAGATAGGCCGAATAGGCAAGGATGCACCCGATTCCAGTGCCGATCGAGAAAAAGGCCTGGGTAAAGGCATTGCGAATGGTGGTGGGGTTGAGCAGCTGCGTTGAATCCCAACGCACCAAAAAGGTTTGGTATCCGCCCACAGCTCCAGACAACGTGGCGGCCCAAAGGGCCAAGCCAACCAACAACACAAACAACAGAGGCAGCGCCCAACGCGACAGACGCTCGATTCCTCCCTGCACGCCAGCAGCCACCACCGCAGCGGTTAAGGCAAGACTTCCCCCTTGGCCAAGCAGGGCGCTATTGCCCGTACTCACCGATGCAAACAGCGATTTAGCGGTGTCCATATCTTCTGGCAACCCCACCCATAGGGCATGAACGAGGGTGTGAGCCGTCCACCCCATCAGCACCGCATAGAACGCCAAAATCCCGCAGGAAGCCATTACAAACAGCCATCCCAGCGGCCGCCAAGCCTCTCCCGCCGCCGCCACAGGAGCCAACAACGGGCTTTGGGCCGTACTCCGACCCAGCACCATCTCCGCCACCAACACCGGCAAGCAGACCAACAACACGATCAGCACGTAGAGCAGCAGGAAGGCGCCTCCACCTCCCTGGGAGGCGCGATAGGCAAAACCCCAGAGGTTGCCCAACCCCACGGCGCTACCAGCCGCGGCCAACACAAATCCAAATCCGGACCGCCAGTGCTCCTTCAGCGCCATCAGCCTGAGTTCATCCGTAATGCTGCGAAGTTTGCCAGGCGCAGGCATTGAGGTGGGAAACTGTGATCAATTGCCTGGATCCCTGTGAAAGCCATCAGCGTTCTGGGCTCCACTGGCTCCATTGGCACGCAGACGCTGGAGATCGTTGAGGATTTCCCCGATCAATTTCGGGTGGTGGCGCTCAGCGCTGGGCGCAATCTCAGCCTGCTTGTGTCTCAAATCCAGAGGCATCGCCCTGATGTTGTGGCCCTAGCGGATCCAGCGCTGCTTGCTGAGCTCAAAGACAGGCTGATGGCCCTGCCGGCAGACACACGCCCGGAACCCTTGCCGCACTTGGTGGGTGGGCCTGAAGGCCTTGATGTGGTGGCGTCCTGGGATTCGGCTGATCTCGTCGTCACCGGAATCGTGGGCTGCGCCGGACTGTTGCCCACCCTGGCGGCGATTCGAGCGGGCAAAGACCTCGCCGTTGCCAACAAGGAAACGCTGATTGCCGCTGGTCCAGTGGTCCTTCCTGAGCTGAAGAAAAGCGGCAGTCGCCTGCTTCCTGCCGACTCGGAACACTCCGCCATCTTCCAATGCCTGCAAGGAACACCTTGGAGCGACACCGCCCGTCTCTCCACTGGGGTTCCAACGCCTGGCCTGCGCCGCATTCAACTCACCGCCTCCGGCGGCGCCTTTCGCGATTGGTCAGCCGCTGATCTTGAAAAAGCAACGGTAGCCGATGCCACCTCCCATCCCAACTGGAGCATGGGGAAAAAAATCACCGTGGATTCAGCCTCGTTGATGAACAAAGGGTTGGAGGTGATTGAGGCTCACTATCTATTCGGGCTGGATTACGACCACATCGAGATCGTGATTCATCCTCAAAGCATCATCCATTCGATGGTGGAGCTTGCCGATTCGTCGGTGTTAGCCCAGCTCGGCTGGCCCGATATGAAGCTGCCGATCCTCTACTGCATGAGTTGGCCTTCAAGGCTTGAGACCCCGTGGCGACGTCTCGATCTCACCGAAGTGGGGCAATTGAGTTTCCGCGCACCGGATCCAGCCAAATATCCCTGCATGGACCTGGCCTACGCCGCAGGGCGTGCCGGCGGCACCATGCCCGCTGTACTCAATGCAGCCAATGAAGAGGCCGTTGCCCAATTCCTCGAGGAGAAGATTCACTTTCTCGACATCCCCAAGATGATCGAGGGAGCCTGTGAGCAACACAAACCCGATCTCGCCGCCAACCCTTGCCTTGATGATGTGTTGGCGGTGGATCAATGGGCACGCCAGGCCGTGCGCGAGCAGGTGAACCGGGGCACGAAACGCATGGCGAGCGCATCGCTGGCCGCATGAGCCAGGGGATGAGCCAGCGGATAAGCCATCACTTGTTGCTCTGCGCCACACCAACGAAAGCCAAGTGCTGTGATCCAGAGATCGGTGCCGCCAGTTGGGAGGCTCTCAAGCGACAGGTGCGTGAGTTGGACCTTGAGAATCCAAGCCGCGCTCAAGGAATTGTGCTGCGCAGCAAAGCCGATTGCTTACGCATCTGCGAACGAGGCCCCATCTTGTTGGTCTGGCCCGATGGCACCTGGTACGGAGGTGTCACGCCGGACCGGATCAGCAGCATTCTTCAGCAACACATCATCCAAGGACAACCGATTGAAGAGTGGGTCCTGAAAACCAGCACCTTCAGATGAGCGTTTGCAACCAAGACGCAGCCAGAGCATCGGCCCAACAGCCAGCCCGTCCATGAAAACCGTTGTGACCGCCTTCGCGCGTGAAGATCAATTGAATGGTCTGATGAGTGGAGACAGCCTCTCGTAGATCGAGGGCCGACCGCGCGGGCACCCATGGATCATCCAGAGCCTGAAGCATCAGGGTGGGAGGCAAATTCTGGGGTGATTGGATCAAATGCTGGAGCGGTGAAGCCTCCCGGTAGTAAGCATCCACATCAACAAATCCCCAACGCGGAGCAGTCACGCTGCTATCGAAAGCACGAATCGTGCGTGGTTGCTCAGCACCACTCAATCGTCCAAGGTCCAGATCGCTCACGCCAAACGGATCAGCCAGCGTCTGACGCACCAAGCGCTGCAGCAACCAGCGTTGGTACACACGATTTCGAGGGCGTTCAATCGAGGCACTGCAGGCCGCCAGATCCAAGGGGCTGCTGGCACAGAACAATCCATCCAGGGGCTGACGTGCTGGGTCGAGTCCGGCGGCAACGCGTTCAACTTGCGTTGAGAGGCAAGCATTGAGAAGCATGGTTCCGCCCAGGGAAAGCCCAGCTCCAAACAAGGGCAGTGGTGCCCCTTCTGGGGTCAGGGTGCGGCAGAGCTGTCGCGCCCGATGCAACACAGGAAGAAGGTCGCTGTTGCACTGAGCTGCATAGGTGCCACCCGCCAGATGTCGGCCGGGATCAGCTCCGCGCATGTTGAGGCGCAACACCGCATAACCCTCTCTACCAAGGGCTACACCAAGCCTGCGCACGCCTTCGCGACGACTGGATCCACCAAGACCATGGAGTATGACCACCACTGCCTTTGGCTCTGGCGGGCAATCAAGGAAAGCGAGCAACGCACCAGATCCTGCTGCACCACTGCTCAGGGCAGGCACTTGGATCTCTAGGGGTTGCCCCTGATCGATCGGCAAATCCACGGGACGGAGCGTGTCCCTCAACGTCTGGAGGTCGCCACCCCACCAGGGAAGACGCTGTTGAAATGGAGCAACCCCCAGTTGCTTCAGCAGCTGGGGGTCTGGGTTTGGATCAGGCCAGCTCACAGGCGAATCTATTTCTTACCAACACCGAGCTCCTTGAGCTCTCCCAGCAGATCTCCAAGCACCTTCTTGGCATCGCCAAACACCATGGAGGTGTTGGAGAGTTCAAACAGGTCATTTTTAATGCCGGAATATCCAGCACTCATGCCGCGCTTCACCACAAACACGGTGCGCGCCTGCTGCACATCCAGCACTGGCATGCCGTAGAGCGGTGAATTGGGATCGGTCTTGGCCTGAGGGTTGACCACATCGTTGGCACCCAGCACCAGCACCACATCGGTGGCAGGGAATTCAGGATTGATCACATCCATCTCTTTGAGCTGCTCATAAGGCACATCGGCTTCAGCAAGAAGCACATTCATATGACCGGGCATCCGTCCCGCAACAGGGTGAATGGCATAGGCCACTTCAATCCCAGCAGCTTCGAGGGAGCGGGTCACCTCGCGCAGGGTGTGCTGGGCTTGGGCCACCGCGAGGCCATAACCGGGAACGATGATCACCCGTTCTGCCGCTTCAAGGGTGAGGGCGCACTCTTCAACACTGCAACTGGTGATGTTGGTGTATTCGCCACCACCACCGGAGGCTGCCGCCGAAGCACCAAGCGCTCCACCAAACAGCACCGACACCAGCGAGCGATTCATGCCGTTGCACATCACCTGGGTGAGGATCAAACCGGCAGCGCCCACCATGGCGCCAGCCACGATCAGCAGCTGACTTCCCACAACGAAGCCAGCAGCAGCAGCAGCCACACCGGAATAGCTGTTCAGAAGCGAAATCACCACGGGCATATCGGCTCCACCGATCGGCAGGGTGACGCCGATTCCCAGTAGCGCAGAGGCCACAACCAGCAGCCAAAGACCGCTTCCACCGGTGCGGATCATCTCCACCGCAGCGATCAACGCCACCACTGCCAAAGCAATGTTCACGACATGTCGTGCCTTGCTCTGCATCCATGGCGGTGTGGACAACCAGCCCTGGAGCTTGGCCATCGCCACGATCGAACCGGTAAAGGTGATCGAACCGACAAACACAGAGATCACAATCGAGACCAATGCCACGATCCCGGTGGCATCTAGCGCCGCTGGATAAAGAGCCGCAGCCAGGGCCACAAGCAACGACGACATGCCGCCACAACCGTTGAACAAGGCCACCACCTCCGGCATGGAGGTCATCGGTACGCGCTGAGCGGTGATCGCACCGAGCACACCACCAACGGCCGTACCGGCAATAATCCAGACCCAAGCCTGGGCATTAAGGCTGGGTGTTCCGAGATAGTTGCCGAGCAGTCCGATCACTGCCAGACCCATCGCCACCGCAGCCAATTGATTGGCTCCACGCGCAGAACGCACCTTGGACAGCCCCTTGATGCCGAGGGCCAGCAGCAGAACCGCAACCAGATCGATCGCGTATTTCAAGAAATCAGACATCAGCGGTTCTCCTTACGGGCAGGCTTGCGGCTAAACATGGCCAGCATTCGATCGGTGACGAGGAATCCGCCAATCACATTGAACAGAGCAAAACCAAGGGAGATCGAACCGAGCACGAGCAGTGCCTGATTGCCATCCGCCTTGATAATTGCCGTGAGTGCGGCCAGCACCGTGATGCCCGAAATCGCATTCGCACCGCTCATCAGCGGCGTGTGCAGCGTGGGGGGCACTTTGCCGATCAGTTCAAGCCCTAAGAGGCTGCCTAGCAGCAGCACCCAGAGGAATTCAACGAAATTCGCATCCATTAGTTAGCTCCAGGAGTAAGAACATCGCCACGGCGAATGCTGCCGTCATGAGCGATCAAACAACCAGCAATCAGCTCGTCTTCGATGTCGAGAGTGAGCTGGCCGTCTTGAAGAGTGGGTTGCAGCAAGGCCAAAAGATTTCGGGCGTACAACGAGCTGGCGTGATTCGGGACGCTGCAGGGAAGTTCGTTCGCACCAATCAGCTTCACTCCTTTGCGGTTCACGGTTTGGGACGGCACGGTATCGGCACAGTTTCCGCCTTGAGCCACGGCCAAGTCCACCACCACCGATCCGGGGCGCATGCGATCAAGCATGTCCTCACTGATCAAGCGTGGGGCTCGCCTGCCGGGCACTTGGGCCGTACAAATCGCCACGTCAGCCTGAGCGAGCTGGTCGGACAGCTGTTGTCGCTGCGCGGCCAGAAACGCATCCGACGCTTGCTTGGCGTAACCGCCCGACTCGGCTGGCTTGTCATCCATCTCCGGAGGATCGATGAAACGGGCTCCAAGCGACTCCACCTGCTCTTTCACGGCAGGGCGAATGTCGCTCACATAGACCACTGCACCCAAACGGCGAGCGGTTGCAACTGCCTGGAGACCTGCAACACCAGCCCCCAGCACCACAACCCTTGCGGGTTGGACGGTGCCTGCTGCCGTCATCAGCATCGGGAAATAGCGATCCAAAGCCGCAGCGCCAAGCAGCACGGCCTTGTAGCCAGCGATGTTGGCCTGGGACGAGAGAACATCTGCAGACTGGGCACGACTGATACGAGGCAGAAGTTCAAGGGCCATGGCCGACAGGCCACAAGCCTTCAACGCTTCTGATAGCTCGTGATTGCCATAGGGGGCCAACATCCCCACCACCAGGGCACCCCGTCGCAAGCGAGTGAGCGCTGCCGGACTAGGGGTTTGCACACAAAGCAAAACGTCGGCCTGACCCCAGGCTTGAGCCTCTCCTGGAGCAACCAAATCGGCTCCAGCACTGGCGTAAGTCTCGTCAAGAAAACCGGAGGACACTCCGGCACCACGCTCAACGGCTACGGAGCAGCCGAGGGCAATGAATTTTTTAAGGGTCTCGGGTGAAGCAGCTACACGGGTTTCAGCCGCTGCGCTTTCAATCGGGATAAGGAGTCTGGGCAAGTTCGTTGTGCCGCCACCCAGCTGAGATTACGGGGTCGTCGCTCCCAAACCGCATCTTTTCTGTAATAGCTGACTTAGTGAAGCAGCTGTGGCTAATCAGAGGATTCTGTCTATAAGCGCATGGGTCTCTCCGCAATCGAATGTCCCGATGGCGTTTGCCATAGCCATCACGGCGGGCATGCTGTCAATCGCCACACCATGGAAGAACTTCTCGCCGAACATGGCCGGGAATGGTGCGAGCGACTTGCGGAACGGATCTACGAAATGTCCGTGGACACCTTTTCTCAATCGGTGATGCCCAGCCTGCACTCAGCGGGCTGGCAACGACGCCACCTGGATTGGGAATTCAAATTGCAAAACAAACAGTCCGAGACAGAGGCCGAGCCGGATCGGACGCTGGTGGATGGAATGATCAACGCCACCGAAAGCTTCCTGCGCAGCAGCGAAGTGCACCGTCTGTTCATTCAAGAACTCGTTCAGGGAACCTTTGACGAAGCCTCAGATGATCACCTGCGCAGCAACGCCGTGCGTCAGCTGATCGAAGACGAAATCCTGACCATGCTCCAAGATAAGAAAACCGCCATGTTGGAGCGAGTGGTCGCCCAGCTCACCAGTGCGGCTGGCGGCAATCAGCAACGGGCTCAAACCGCTGCAGAAGAAGGATTAATGGAAGTAGAGCGCTTGCTCTGCAACCACAGCGAATCGCTTTAAAGCAGGGCCTCAACCCCGGCTAAACCAGCGGAAGGAGCTCCTGCTCAACCGCCTGCACCAGGGGCCATTGCCTCTGGTGCTGCAACCAACGCAGCCTCAAGATCAAAGGATCGATGTCGCATTCCAGGGGCCAGCAATGCTCGAGCTGTTGGCGCTGATCAGGATTGGATCGGTAACGAGGACGGCTTTTGGCCATGGCGGCAGGGGGCCGGAAACCCCAAGAGCTGTTGGCTGGAAGCTAAGGGTGGCATCAACGGATGGAATGGTTAGAAAGACCTAACTTTCGCGGCTGACCGATCGCACTTCCCTCGTTTCAGCTCCCAGGAGACGGCCCGCGAGGCAAGATCCAACCCCGTCAGTGGCAACAGCAACTCGTCCAGCTGCTGCGCAGACGACTGGAGCCAGAAGCAAACCACGGGCGCGATGTGCTGATCCATGCAGGACCTGGTGCGGGCAAGACCCTGGGGGCCCTGCTCGGATTCCAGGCCATGCAGCAAGAGGGCAAGCTGAAGTGCTTTTTGGTGATGTGTCACCGCACATCGATCCTCAGCCAATGGCGCACATCAGCCGAACGGCTGGGGCTACGCCTCGAGCACTGGAATGAATCGACCCCCAACATCCAGAGCCAAACCATCCAGAACGCCGATGGTTGGCTGATCACCTACCAAGGGGCAGCGAGCCAGATCGAGGGGCTCAAACAGGCGCTCGAGTCATGGGCTGGTGATCAACTCTTAGCGATTGCGGACGAAGCGCATCACCTCGGTGTGGACCCGGACGAGCCAGATGGTCCCGTCTGGGGACGCACGTTTTTAGAACTCAGCAGCCAGGCTCGACTGAGGCTGGGACTCACAGGGACACCCTTTAGGGCCGACAATCTCGCCTTTTGTGCTGCGAGACGGATCCGTATCCAGGAGGGTGGTCAGCTGGTGGAACAGATCAGCCCTGACCTCTGCGTTGAACCCCGAGAGCTGATTGCGGCGGGCGATGTGCGACCACTGGAATTTCGCTTCCAAGACGGTTGGGTGGAGCACAGCCATCCAGGGAAGCCTGATCGCGATGTGTCGCCACTCTCTGAAGAGGTGCGTGAAAGTTGGAGAGCACGCAATTTGCGTCGGGCAATCCGTCTTTCCGATAGCAGCAGCATTGCGCAGCAACTCTTGATTAGGGCCAGACGCAAGCTGGATCAGGTGCGTGAACAACACCCGAGTGCTGGCGGTCTTGTGATCGCCAAAGACATTGCTCACGCCCGATCGATCAGCTCCCTGCTGAGAGAACAGGGCGATCGGGTGGACCTCGTCCACTCGCAAGATCCAGAGGCTGCTGAACGACTCAGCAGCTTTCAAGAGGGGGGTGCCGACTGGCTTGTGAGCATCGACATGTGCGCCGAAGGCTTCGACGCCCCAAGGTTGCGTGTTGTCGCCTACCTCACCACTGTCGTGACCCGCAGTCGCTTCGTGCAAGGCATCACCCGCGCCGTGCGGATGTGCAGCACGAGGGCAGCAACTGAAACAGTGCCAAGAGACCCGTCCTATGTGTTTGCTCCAGCGGACCCGTTGCTGATGAGCTACGCGCGCAGTTGGTCGCTTTCAGAGCCCTATCGGATTCAAGCCCAACCGCAGGAGGCGGATTCTGATGACCCACTGCAGTCCAGCTCATGGAGGGGTCCAAGCCTGCCCTTGGAAGCCGTCAACGATGGAGCCGGTGCCGTCATTCGACTCAAAACTCCCGAATTACCCAAGTTTTTGCATCATTAGAAACTTCTCTGTAGAAATAAAAATGCGACGTTGTGCGAAATCACACACGAAGTTGGCACTCCAACAGGCAGTGTGGTCTCAATCTGGGAGTCAGTCATGGACGCAGCACTTGAACGCCGAGTCAGTGTTGCCACCTGCTGGGCAACAACCAGAATCAAAGCCCTGGACAGCGCTGAGCGCTATGAAGACAGCTACGCATTGACCCAAGAATTCAGGGAATGGATCACATGTATCGGCGAAAGTCCGGAACTTTTTGCTGAATCTGTGATGAGCGTGGGCCAAATTTCAGAAAACCGACAAGGCCTTGATCTCGAAGAAGGGGCGGAAGATTCGGTCGGAATCTGAACAAATTATTAAATCTTGCTTTTGCGACACATCTTTCTGTCCAAATCTCACAAACGCTGAGCATTAAAAACAAAGCGATCGCTAACAGGATCCGTTTAGATTCAAATCATAGTCAATACGCATAAGCCATGGGCGCAAGCGAGAACCTAGTGATCGTCGGATCTGGCCCGGCTGGGTATACGGCAGCCATTTATGCGGCCAGAGCCAACCTCAACCCACTCTTGATCACGGGTTTTCAGCGCGGCGGGATCCCTGGTGGTCAACTGATGACCACCACCCATGTTGAAAATTTCCCCGGCTTTCCAGATGGGGTCCTTGGCCCCGATCTAATGGATCTCATGAAGGCGCAGGCGGAGCGCTGGGGCACTCAGCTGCTCGAAGCCGATGCTGACGTGATCGACTTGAGCCAACGCCCCTACAGGATTCATGCGGACGGCAAGACGATCCAAACCCAATCGATCATCATCGCCACTGGCGCCAGCGCCAACCGCTTGGGCTTACCCAACGAAGATCGCTTCTGGAGCCAGGGAATCAGCGCTTGCGCCATTTGCGATGGTGCAACTCCCCAGTTCCGCAATGAGGAGTTAGCAGTGGTCGGAGGAGGAGATTCCGCTTGCGAGGAAGCGGTGTATCTCACCAAGTACGGCAGTCATGTGCACCTGTTGGTGCGCTCAGACCGCTTGCGCGCCAGTGCGGCCATGACTGACCGCGTTGAAGCCAATCCCCAAATCACGGTGCACTGGAACACCGAGGTGCTCGACGTCGAGGGAACGGACTGGATGAACGGCTTACGACTGCGTAACCGAGACAGCGGCAAGGAGGAATCATTGGCCGTGCGGGGGATGTTTTACGCCATTGGCCACACTCCGAATACAGACCTGTTGAAAGACCAACTGGATTGCGATCGCAGCGGTTACCTCGTCACCCAACCCGGCAGGCCAGAGACCTCCTTGGAAGGCGTGTTTGCAGCGGGTGATGTCGCCGATGCGGAGTGGCGCCAAGGGATTACTGCCGCAGGCAGTGGTTGCCAAGCGGCCCTTGCCGCAGAACGCTGGTTAAGCCATCACGATTTGGCCACGCTTGTGAGTCGTGAGGTGGTTGAACCTCAAAAAGCCAAGGCGCCACAAGCCATAGAAGCGACCACGGAAGCCACCTACGACGCCAATGCTGAATGGCAAAAGGGCAGTTATGCCCTGCGCAAGCTGTATCACGACAGCAACAAGCCCCTGCTCGTGATTTACAGCTCCCCAAGCTGTGGCCCCTGTCATGTGCTGAAGCCGCAGCTCAAACGGGTGCTTTCAGAACTGAATGGACAGGCTCAAGGCATCGAAATTGACATCGAAGCCGATCAAGACATTGCCGAACAGGCAGGCGTTAACGGCACCCCAACGGTCCAGTTGTTTTATGACAAGTCCCTCCAACAGCAATGGCGCGGCGTGAAACAGCGCAGTGAATTCAAAGGTGCGATCGAGGCCCTTCTTAAGAGCCACTAACTCCAGAACCGATGACTTAACGGCGGCGTGGGCCACCAGGACGATTCCCGCCTGGACGTCCACCCGGTGCACCCGCATTGCGCTCGCGGTAAGTGATCCGGCCACGGGTCAGGTCATAGGGACTGATTTCCACCAGAACCTTGTCACCTGCGAGCAATTTGATGCGGAATTTCGTGAGCTTTCCAGCGGCGCGGCACAAGCACTGGTGACCAGCGGGCTGCTCCAGGGTTACGAGGTAAAACCCGTTCCCCTGCTCTTTTTCAATCACACCCGAGGTCTCAATCATGCGCCAGGGTCATCGTCTTCATTGAAATCAGTTTAGGAGGCCACCTCCAAAGCATTTCCACCATTACGCCGTCACTCTCTTTAGGGTCAGCGCCTCTACTAACAGCCCTTTGATGCTCCCCCCGCTTTCCCTCGACCTGGGCCTGTTGCTTATTTCTATCGGGGCAGTAAATCTCTGGCGTAACCGTCAAAATGCGAATTAGCTTGTTTGCAAGTTCTGAAGTGCTTCTGTGTCTGAATCAGCTCTGGCTGCTTTCACTTCTCTGATTCAATCCGATTGTGAGCTGCGGGAACAGGTGCGCCAGGCACCCACACCAGCCCACATTTTGAAACTTGCTTCTGAGAAAGGGCACGTTTCAACCAAGCCTCTCTGATGAAGATGCAAGCAGACAACATCAAGCATCTGTACAACGACCATCTCAACAACGCGTTTCGTTGGGGAGATCCACGGTTGCTCTGCTATGGAGCTCACAACTGACCCTTCTTCTGCACAAGCCCTATGGGGTTCTGAGTCAGTTCACACCTGAACCTCAGAGCCGCTGGGGATGCCTAGCGGAGTGGGTGCCAATTCCAAATGTTTACGCTGCTGGGCGTCTCGATGCCGACAGTGAGGGGCTGTTATTGCTCACCGATAACGGTCGTCTGCAACAACGTCTCACCGATCCTCGCTTTGGGCACTGGCGGCAGTACTGGGTTCAAGTGGAGGGTTGCGCGAACGACAACCAACTGGATCAACTCCAGCGGGGAGTAATGATTCAAGGGCGCCTGTCCAGGCCTGCCAAAGCAAGGATCCTGTCGGATCACGAGAGACAAACCATCGGCGATCGCAATCCGCCGATTCGGGAACGTCGCTCGATTCCAACCTGCTGGCTCTGTCTTGAACTTCGCGAAGGACGCAACCGCCAAGTGCGTCGGATGACCGCAGCCGTGGGCCTGCCCACACTCAGGCTGATTCGTCACTCCATCGACTTGATGGATGGAGACACGACGTTGAGCCTCAAAGGCCTCAGTGCAGGGATGTGGCGCGAGGTCACCAGCGCAGAAGATCAGCGCTTGCAGCGGCTGCTTAGCCGTTCGACAACGCACCGGTCAGGGTGACAGCGCGAAATTCAATGCCCTCAACAACTCTCCAAGGAGTCTCAGAGCGCTCGGCGTACTGAACCTGCTCAAACCCCAGCGCTCGGAAATCCTCCAGAAAATCCTCCTCTAACCAGGCCCCGCTAATGCAGCCACTCCAAAGCTCGGCGTCCTGCTGAAGAGCCATCGGCACCGGGCGATCACACACGATGTCGCTGATTGCAACGCGACCAGCAGGCCGAAGCACGCGCCGAATGTTCTGCAACAGCTGCTGACGCGCGGATGGATTCACCAGATTCAGCACGCAGTTGCTGAGCACCACATCAACGCTGGCATCAGCCACCAGGGGCTCTCCCTCAGCATCATTGGCATCAAGCGCCTCAATCGCACCCTCAAGAAAGCAAACATTGGCGTAACCAATCCGCTCTGCCAAGACGGGTGCTGCAGAACGCGAGAGGGCCAGCATGTCCGCGTTGCGGTCAACACCAATCACTCGACCTGTTGCCCCGACCACCTGGGAACAAATAAAGGCATTTTTTCCGCTTCCACTTCCGAGGTCCAACACCGCATCTCCAGACCGCACCCAACGGGTGGGGTCACCACAGCCATAATCCCTGTCCACCACTTCTTGGGGGATGGGTTTCAGCAAGGAGGGATCAAACGCCACTGGAGTGCAGAGGCAAGCTTCTTGTACCGCTGCAGCAGCGCCATAACGGTCCTCTACCGCCTGCGTTTGATCCAGTGACAATGAGTTATCTCCGCAACAAGACGCCATAGGCAAGATTTAAGGCCGAATCAAATACTTAACCAGGCTTAGCCCAAAACATCCTGTAGCTCACGAACAGTTTGCCACTGACCGTAGTAATAATTCGCACTGGCACGGCGATCGATGTCCTCGATGCCATCAAAGGCATCAAAGCCAACGCTTTGCCAGAGCTCATGACCACAGGCACGATTGAGCTCGGTTTCCGCTTCTCTGGCGAGATTGTCGAGCCGTCGCTGAAGATTTTTGACTTGGGCGACAGACATAACGACGATCCAAAAACAAACCAATCCTAGCGAGTGAATAGTACAAATACACCACTCGTTCCGTCAAGGCGCCTAGAAGGGCAGCTTTTTCTTGGCGTTCTTGTCCAGATCGGCCTCCATATCCCTGAGGCGCTTCAAGATCGTGTCGTAGTACTCACGGATGTAGGTCTCCATCTGCGTGGTTTCATCGAGGTCAAGGCCAAAGGCGCGATAACTGGCCTCCATCGGTGCATCAAGAGAGCCACCTCCACCTGTGACTTCAGCAAAGGCGAGGCGCTCTGCCACGTTCACGGCTGGCTCAAAAAACGAACAGATGCCTTGCATCAGATTGAGCAAGGCTCCAGGCACGCGAAACACCCTTGCCGACCTAGAACTCGCCAGCTCACAGAGTTGAATCACTTCTCCGGTGTTCCAGGCCTTGGGTCCTACGACGGGGTATGAACAACGAATCGTTTCTGGATGTTCGACAGCCGCAACAGCAAAACGAGCCATGTCTTGCGTGTTCATATAAGCGATCGGGGTTGGACTTCCACTCACCCAAACCGTTTGGCTTTCCAAAATCGGAATCGCAAATTGACTGATCACGCCCTGCATGAACGCCGCTCCTTGCAGGATTGTGTAATCAAAATCCGACTCTTCGAGCAAGCGCTCGGTGCAGTGCTTGATGTCCATCAAAGGGACATTGCGGTGATTGGAAGCACCCAGGAGGGAGAGAAACACGAACCGCTTCACATCGGCTCTGTCGCAAGCCCTGAGCAGATTGAGCTTTCCTTCCCAATCAGTCACGTAAATGCTGTTGGGGTCCGTTGGCCGGCTGGTGGCGGCATCGATGACCACATCCATGCCATCAAGTGCGTAATCAAGGCTGGCCGGCTCAAGAAGATCACCCCGCGTGAGCTCACAACCCCATTCCTGTAAAAAGGCTGCCTTTCGAGGTGAGCGCACTACGCAACGCACTTTGTGGCCAGCATCAATCGCTTGTTTTGCGATTTGACGACCAAGCGTTCCTGTCCCACCAACCACCAGAACCTGCATCGGGTCAGTCATTGCAAGCGTGGAGCCTAAAGGGAGCAAAGGCCAGCCGCGCCGATCAATCGCCTTGAAGTTTCAAAAGCAAGGCACCACCAGCGAGGCCCACGGGAATCAACACCCAGAACACGACAGCAATTCCGAAAATTTCCGAAGCCATGAAGCGGGATTCACAATCAGCATCTATTTAACGATCTTTCCCGCCAAATTCGGTGCATCGTCGTAACAAGATGCCGAGAGGCGCATTGGTTCGCACCTGCCCAGTCATCACACCACTCACCGAGGCGCTATGCCCGCAGGCCCGAAGAGCTGCAACCAAAGGCTCGATCGCCGGCGGCCCTTTGAGCTGTAGCCGTCGGGATAATTCAGCCGTTGACCAGCAACAGGCCGGTTGACCGGGATCCGCTATCAAACCATCGAGCATCCGCCTGCTGCGAGGGGAAAGGGTGAGGTCTTGCCCCTCACGCAACCCCATGCTCAACGCTGCATCCAAGCTGTTACTGATCTCCAAGAGCCCATTGATCTGGGAAACATCTTGGAGTGGACCAATCCAGAGCGGACCACTCACCGCCCAGCGTCCGCAGCCATCGGTACAGGCACAGGGTCTCCAGCCCTGCAGGTCCAACATCGCTTGCACCGCCTGATCCCCGCAGCGCTCACAACGGGCTAAAAAGCCCAGCTGCTGCTCCTCACCCGAACGGATCCGTTGGCGCATGCGCACCGCTACACGAAACGTGCGGCCATCGCTGAAGCTGAACAAGGGCTCAAGACCCCTTCCCAGCAGCCAAGCCTCACGGGCGACAGCAGCCAATTGCAGACGCAGCGCCAACTCCCAACTCGATGGGTGGGCACGAGCCGCTGCTCCAAACCGACGCACGGCCGCAAACCGGTCATGCCCCGTGGGTGATCGACCGTCGGTGCTCGCAAGCAACAGCACACCTCCAAACCGCATCGCCTGGAGCGTGGACTGGAGCAAAACATTCGGGCAGCCAAAAGGATCGAGATCGATCAGATCAAAAAAACGATGCTCGAGATAGGCCTCGCGCAGCAGCCGCTCCGCCGGTTGATGGCTCAGGTTGAGCGAGACCCCATCACAGGCGTGCAACGGTTCGAGATTGGCGGCTAGAAGGGGCCCACGCTCCTGATCCGCATCATTCGCCCAAAGTTCCACAGGCTGGTGGGACGCGCCCCTCGCCTCCAGTCCCCAGCGCAGAGAACGGATCCCGCAGCCAGCCATAAGGTCCAGCCAGCGCAGGGGACCTTCCCTGGAAGCGCCCTCCAAGGTTGAGGCGGCGACCAACACGGAGAGATCTCTCGCCGGTCGGGAGTCGGGACGAAAGAAACCAGCCCCGGTCCGCACCGACGCCATCCCTTCGCGATAGTGAGCGTTCAACTCCGTCAGGCACGTGCAAGCAACTGCTCTTCAGCCTGCCTCCAACGGTGCCGATTGGGGCGAAAGCGCGGTATGGATCTGGAAGGGATATCGCTGTCACTGGCGCGTGCTCGGGGATCCCAAAGCTCCCGCGATGATTCTGCTGCATGGGTTCGGTGCCAGCAGCAGCCATTGGCGTCACAACGCAGCGCCTCTCACGAAGGCTGGATACCGGGTCTACGGACTTGATTTGATCGGTTTCGGCCGCTCTGAACAACCAGGCCTTCATCCCCATATCCGCTTGGACAATCGTCTTTGGGCGCGGCAGGTAGCAGGCTTTCTCGAGCAGGTGGTTCAACAACCCGCTGTATTGGTAGGCAATTCCTTGGGAGGCCTCACCGCGCTCACCACCGCGGCCTTTCGTCCTGAATGGGTCACAGCAGTGGTTGCGGCACCGCTGCCGGACCCCGCATTGATGCAGCCACTGCCGAGACGACAACCACGCCGACTGCGCCAACTCAAAAGGCGCACGGTAGAGCTGCTCTGCCGATTGCTACCTCTAGAACTTCTTGTCCCCTTGATCAGCCGCACGGCTCTGCTGCGCATAGGGCTCCAAGGGGCCTATTCACGCTCCATCCGCCACGACCGGGAACTACATCAGCTGATTGCCAGCCCAGCCCGTCGCCCTACCGCCGCACGCAGCCTCCGTGCCATGAGCATTGGCATGGCCTTACGTCCACGGGGGGCCACAGCACCCGCGCTGCTGGAGCGCTTAGCCAAGCATGATCAGCCCAAGCCCCTCCTGCTGATCTGGGGCCGACAGGACCGATTTGTGCCCTTACTCATCGGTGAAAAACTGCAGCAACAGCATTCCTGGCTGAAGCTACGCATCCTCGACGGCAGTGGGCATTGCCCCCACGATGAAAGCCCCGAACACTTCCATCAAGAGCTTTTGCGCTGGCTGGACCTTAATTTAGGAAGAACAAGCGCGCTGGAAGCACAGCAACGGGCATGAAGCACACCCTGTCCGTCCTGGTGGAGGACGAATCCGGCGCACTGAGCCGTATCGCCGGACTCTTCGCTAGACGAGGCTTCAACATCGACAGCCTGGCTGTAGGTCCTGCTGAAACCAACGGCCAATCTCGGCTCACCATGGTGGTGGAAGGCGATGAACACACCCTGCAGCAAATGAGCAAGCAGCTCGACAAGCTGGTGAACGTGCTTCAGGTACTCGATCTCTCGCAATTGCCTGCGGTGGAAAGGGAGCTGATGCTGATGAAGGTGTCAGCACCGGCGGAACAACGCAGCGCCATTCTTGAATTGGTACAGGTCTTCCGCGCCAAGGTGGTGGACGTTGCCGATGACGCTCTCACCCTGGAAGTGGTGGGAGATCCAGGCAAATTGGTGGCACTGGAACGCTTGATGGCTCCTTACGGAATCCTGGAAATTGCCCGAACAGGAAAGGTGGCCCTGGAACGGGCATCAGGGGTGAACACCGAATTGCTGAAAGCAGCCATCAGCGGCGAGAGAGTTCTCGCTTGATGGCTGCTTTCAAAGCCCTGGGGTGAGCAGCTTCGCCTTAAGCAATTTGTCGTCCTGTTCGATCGTGTCCACCACATCCAAGCCGTCGGTCACACGACCGAACACGGCATACCTGCCATCCAGCTCAGGCAGAGGCTTTAGGGCGATATAAAACTGAGCGCTGGCCGAATCAGGAGATTGGGAGCGAGCCATGGCAAGGGCTCCACGTTCATGACTCAGCTTGAGCTGCTGCAGATCACTGGGATTGGTGCTCTGGCGGCTATAACGCGGCTGATCTTCATTTTGATAGGACAGCTCAAGGGGAATGAATCGCGCCTGCCCACTGTCTGGGTCAACGAAACTTCCCGTTCCGTACTCAGATTTCGAGGTGTTCGGATCACTGGATGTGGGGTCACCACCCTGCACCACAAAAGGCACAGGCTCACGAATCACTCTGTGGAACACGGTGCCGTCGTAAGCACCTCTTTTAACAAGGTCCACAAAATTCCCAGCGGTCACAGGTGCCGCGTCACCATCGAGTTCAAGCTTGACCACCCCACGGCTGGTCGTGAGCTCCACCTTGGCCTTGCCTTGAAGACAGGGACTACTGGCCTGGCTGCAGCCCATAGGGACTGAAGCTGTTGACGCTGTATTGGACTGAGAGCAACCAACGAGAAGGGGCAAGCAGACGGCAAGAGATAAAAGCGTCCGCAGGATTGAGCGCTGCATAAGAGGAAAGAAGATCAAAGTCCTTCGAGATTCACGCCTAAA
This sequence comes from Synechococcus sp. PROS-9-1, assembly GCF_014279775.1. NCBI lineage: Bacteria > Bacillati > Cyanobacteriota > Cyanophyceae > Synechococcales > Synechococcaceae > Synechococcus > Synechococcus sp. PROS-9-1. Next base: position 735,818 of record NZ_CP047961.1, on the reverse strand, counting down.
AAACGTGCCAACTCGGCTCCGTCCTGTTCCAACTGGGCCAGGGGAAGGGGTTCGCCAACACGGGTGAGGGGCATGTCTCGTCTTCCGCGAACACGAAGCGAAACCCGGCGTCGCGTATTGAAGCCATCCCTCACCTCAACTTTCACCGCCTGAATGTCCTTGATGGGAATTTCAACGCTGATCGGCTTACGAAATCCACGCCTCGAGATTGTCACCACACCAGCGGAGCGATCAAAACGGTTGCTACCCGAGCCAACGTTGATCGTGATCACGGCCCAGAGATAGGTGGCGAGAAGGGCTGCCGCAAGGCTATACAGCCCCATGATCAATCCCTGAGGAACAAACACCAAGCCAGCGGGATGGCCCAGTGGCAGGAGATCCCTACCCAAGTAGCTGGAAAGAGAAGCAAACAGAAAACCAATACCGCCAATCGTCACCATCAAGGCAACGAGAATGTTCGAAAGCCGGCGCGAGCCGAGGACGGGTTGTTCGAGCAGTTCAGCGGCCATCAAAGCCCAAAATCAAAGGTCATTTTGGACTGCGAAGCCATTCAGCTGAGCCCGCTACAAAGCATTGCCACGAAACGAGGACGCAAATCGAAAGAAACCCAGAAGATGCATTCCGATACAACGGGTTTCAGCTGGGCCATCTAAGCCCCGAATGACCCAACAAGATTGTTAAGGTCCCCAGGAACCCAATGCATGCGGGTTAACCGCACCGTTCAATTCATGACGATCGCTGCAGGTCGCATGCCGCAGCGGGGATGGTTCGACGTCCTCGATGACTGGCTCAAACGCGACCGATTTGTTTTTGTCGGCTGGTCCGGCATTCTCCTTCTTCCCACGGCCTACCTCTCGATTGGTGGCTGGTTAACGGGAACCACTTTTGTAACTTCCTGGTATACCCACGGCATTGCGTCGTCCTACCTCGAGGGTTGCAACTTTTTGACCGCTGCTGTGTCCACCCCCGCTGATGCGATGGGTCACAGCTTGCTGTTGCTCTGGGGCCCAGAAGCCCAGGGTGATTTTGTCCGCTGGATTCAGCTTGGAGGCCTCTGGGCTTTCGTTGCTCTCCACGGCGCCTTTGCACTGATCGGCTTCATGCTGCGTCAGTTTGAAATTGCTCGTCTCGTCGGCATTCGTCCTTACAACGCCATCGCCTTCTCAGGTCCGATTGCGGTGTTCGTCAGTGTCTTCCTGATGTACCCCTTGGGACAGAGCAGCTGGTTCTTTGCACCCTCCTTTGGTGTGGCTGCAATTTTCCGCTTCCTGTTGTTCCTCCAGGGCTTCCATAACTGGACCCTGAATCCCTTCCACATGATGGGAGTGGCCGGCATTCTTGGCGGTGCACTGCTTTGCGCCATTCACGGCGCGACCGTGGAAAACACCCTTTTTGAGGATGGTGAACAGTCGAACACCTTTAAGGCGTTCGAACCCACCCAAGAAGAAGAGACCTATTCAATGGTTACCGCCAACCGTTTCTGGAGCCAAATCTTCGGAATTGCGTTCTCCAACAAGCGTTGGCTGCACTTCTTCATGCTGTTTGTGCCAGTGATGGGCTTGTGGACCAGTTCCATCGGCATCATCGGCCTTGCACTCAACTTGCGTGCCTATGACTTCGTGTCACAGGAAATCCGCGCTGCTGAGGATCCTGAATTTGAAACCTTCTACACGAAGAACATTCTTCTGAATGAAGGTCTGCGTGCCTGGATGGCACCGGCTGATCAGCCGCACGAAAACTTCGTCTTCCCTGAAGAGGTTCTGCCCCGTGGAAACGCCCTTTAATTCCGGTCTTATCGCCACTGGCGGTAAAGACCTCGACTCCACCGGCTTTGCCTGGTGGGCTGGTAATGCTCGTCTCATCAACCTGTCTGGCCGACTGCTAGGTGCCCACGTGGCCCACGCTGGTCTGATGGTGTTCTGGGCTGGCGCCATGATGCTGTTCGAGGTGAGTCACTTCACCTTCGATAAGCCGATGTATGAGCAGGGCTTGATCCTGTTCCCACACGTGGCCACGCTTGGCTATGGCGTTGGTCCTGGCGGAGAGGTCACCAACCTCTACCCCTTCTTTGTTGTTGGTGTTCTGCACCTGATCAGTTCTGCCGTGCTTGGACTCGGCGGCCTGTATCACGCTCTTCGTGGTCCAGAGATTTTGGAGAACTACTCCACTTTCTTCTCCCAGGATTGGCGCGACAAAAACCAGATGACCAACATCATTGGTTATCACCTCATCCTTCTGGGTGTTGGCTGCCTGCTCCTGGTCTTCAAGGCCATGTTCTTTGGTGGCGTTTATGACACCTGGGCTCCAGGTGGTGGAGACGTTCGTTTAATCACGAACCCCACCCTCGACCCCGGTGTGATCTTCGGATATCTGTTCCGGGCACCTTTTGGTGGCGAAGGCTGGATCATCGGTGTGAACTCCATGGAGGACATCATCGGTGGCCACATCTGGCTTGGTTTGACCTGCATTTTCGGTGGAATCTGGCACGTGATCACCAAGCCTTTCGGCTGGGTGCGACGCGCCTTCATCTGGAATGGTGAGGCCTACCTGAGCTACAGCCTTGGAGCTCTGAGCTTCATGAGCTTCATCTGCTCTGCCTTCATCTGGTTCAACAACACCGCTTACCCCTCGGAGTTTTACGGCCCGACCAACGCCGAATCCTCCCAGGCCCAAAGTTTCACCTTCCTCGTGCGTGACCAACGCATGGGCGCCAACATCGGTTCGGCCATGGGCCCAACGGGTCTTGGTAAGTACCTGATGCGTTCACCAACTGGTGAGATCATCTTTGGTGGTGAAACGATGCGTTTCTGGGACTTCCGTGGTCCTTGGTTGGAGCCCCTTCGTGGACCCAACGGCCTCAGCCTCGACAAGCTTCAGAACGATATTCAGCCTTGGCAGGTTCGCCGCGCCGCTGAATACATGACCCACGCTCCTAACGCGTCGATCAACTCCGTTGGAGGCATCATCACCGAGCCCAACTCGGTGAACTTCGTGAACATCCGTCAGTGGCTTGCCGCGACGCAGTTCATCCTTGCCTTCTTCTTCCTTGTTGGTCACCTCTGGCATGCAGGCCGCGCCCGCGCTGCCGCTGCTGGTTTCGAAAAAGGAATCGATCGTCAAGCAGAGCCCACCTTGGCTATGCCTGACCTCGACTGATCATTTACTGATCACGTGTCTCAACCCTCGCCGCAAGGTGAGGGTTTTTTATTGGCCAAGCGCAGCGATATAAGTCAGCACTCAACCCCAACAGAAAGAGGCTCATCGTTTTCACTGATACAGGCTCAAAAACCAACATCCAACAAAGAATATCCCTTCGGAGCACGGCCTTTTTCTCCAGGAGCTGCTGGAGTCACCGTTAAGGATTCCGCCTGCCTCAGCTCGTCAGAGGAGAAATTCACGTCCTCAACACTGAGCTCACTGGATGCTTCTTGAGGCGTTGGATCAAAGGATTTTTGAAGGGGTTCAAAGGCAAACGCAGGAACCACTCCAGCCGTCACGATCATCAATGAAAAGCAGCGGAAAAGCAGACGGGTCATGATGCGCGCGACGCAAGAACTGTCTTTGAATTAGCTACAACCAGAGGGCAATGACAACGGCACTAGCAGAGCGGAAGCCAACGTCGGAGCAGCGGCAAGCTAAGGCCGATCACATTCGAATAGCAGCCATGGAGTTGCTCCACACAGCAGCCGCCGCGTCCTTCAAGCGCAAAACCTCCAGCACACTGCAAAGGTTCGCCTGAGGCGACGTAAGCCTTCACTTCCGCATCCGTGAGATCGGCAAACAGCACACGGGTCGTGACACACGTGCGCTGCATCTCAGCGGCTCCACCTTCTCTTGAAAGTGCAAATGATGGTGGCATTAAACAGTGCCCGGTATGCAATTCAGCCCACCTCCCGCGCATCCGTTGCCAGCGCGCGATGGCCTCTGCCTCATCCCTTGGCTTGCCAAACACTTCGCCCTCAAACGCGAGCACCGAATCACAACCGAGCACGGCCTTGATTGATGGGGTGAGCTCCGCGCTCTGATCAACTTTGAGCTTTACCGCTGATGCCTTGGCCTCAGCCAACAACTGCACCAACTGGGCTGGATCAGAGTGCTGAATCTGATCTTCATCCACTCCGCTCACCATCACCTGATGATCAATCTGAGCTTGCTCCAATAAACGGCGCCTGGCTGGAGACGCGGATGCCAACAGCAACACAACAAACACGCAACGTCCTTCAGTTTGATGGTGGTCACAGACACGCTCGGGGGGAAGCGGGAGGAGAATGAGTCACGAAGCAGCAAGGTCGTTGACCTCATCCACCACCCTGGTATCGGCACGAGCCTTACAACGGGCGCAGCAGGCCATGCGCTGTTTGCCGTTTCGCCGCGCCTTTTATGACGAACTGGAACACGAAGCCTTAAGCAGCACACAGCTCAGCAGCCAAAAGAACTGGATGGCCATCAGCCGCAAGCCTCTCTCTCGCTCGAGCACAGAGGATGACCTGATCTGGTTGATCCAAGTGGGAGTGCTGCGTCGGGAAGTGGATGGCCAAGGGCTAACCGAACGGGTGCGCCTCACTCCGATGGGACGAGACCTCCTCGATGGTTGGCAGGGTGAAATCCCAACGGCAGACGCCCTTCAAATCGTGCATCACTGGCTACGCCGACATCGGCCACGCCTGTGAGTACTCCCCCTGCTCTCATGGTGCTGGGCACCTCCAGCGGTGCCGGAAAATCGCTGATGACTGCTGCGCTCTGCAGGGTTCTGCGTCGCAGAGGAGAAACGCCGCTGCCGTTCAAAGGGCAGAACATGAGCAACAACGCCTGGGTCGATCCAACCGGTGGTGAGATGGCCTACTCCCAAGCTCTTCAGGCATGGGCTGCTGGGTTGGAGCCTGTCTGCGCGATGAACCCCGTGTTGCTCAAACCTCAGGGCGATTCCACCAGTGAGCTCATTCACCTCGGCCAGAGTGTGGGATCCGCTCGCGCTGAGCACTACTACCGCGACTGGTTCAAACCCGGCTGGAAGGCGATTCGTGAGGGCTTAGAGGCATTGCAGAGCAGTCATCCAGGCGGTCGCCTCGTGCTCGAGGGAGCTGGAAGCCCGGTGGAGGTGAATCTTCAACGGCGTGATCTCACCAACCTGCGCCTTGCTCAATATTTAAGAGCTCACTGTGTTCTGGTCGCAGACATTGAAAGGGGAGGAGTGTTCGCGCAAATCGTGGGCACGCTGAACCTGCTCCGCCCGGTGGAGCGCCCTCTCATCAAAGGGCTGTTGATCAATCGTTTTCGCGGCCGGCGTGAACTGTTTGATGAGGGTCAACGCTGGCTTGAGGCCCATACAGGTGTCCCGGTGTTGGGAGTGATGCCATGGCTAGATGAGCTGTTCCCACCGGAGGATTCCCTCGACCTCCTCGAACGACGCGGGCGCAAACGCAGCGCCGAACTCGAGATTGTTGTGCTCAAGCTGCCGTCCCTGAGCAACTTCTCTGATCTCGATCCACTAGAAGCCGAACCCACGGTTCAGTTGCGCTGGGTCGCCCCGGGCGAGGAACTGGGCTGGCCAGATGCCGTTGTGATCCCAGGCAGCAAACAAACCCTCCGTGACCTTTCCGCCATTCACAGAAGTGGACTAAGTGCCGAATTACAGGCCTACAGCAGAGGCGGTGGCCATGTGTTTGGCATCTGCGGTGGCATGCAAATGCTGGGAGAGGAGCTATGCGATCCGGAGGGTCTGGAAGGCGGTGCCCCATCCGTCAACAACAGGCATGAAGGCCTAGGCCTTCTGCCGCTTCGTACCGTGTTTTCCGCAGACAAGGCGCTACGGCAGCGCAGCAGTGTGGCCCGATGGCCAGATGGAAGCTCCGCTCTAAAACTCGAAGGATTTGAGCTCCACCACGGCCGCACCGCCACCACAGCATCTGAAACGTGCCAACCGTTGTGCCTTGATGCAGAGCTTGGCTGGGTGAGTCCCATCGGCGAGCTAGGAGGTCTTGTGGCAGGCACCTATCTGCATGGGGTGTTTGAAAGTGGCCCTTGGCGGCGACGCTGGCTGAATCAGTTGAGAGCAGGCAAGGGATTGCCACCGCTCAGTGAACAACAACCGCACCACAGCCGGCAGCGGGAAGCTCTACTCGATCGTCTCGCTGATGCCTTCGAGCAACACATCAACATCGAGCCCCTACTCAGCAGCAGCACAAAAGCTTGAAACCTTGTTGTTTCAAAGGCTCGTTAAGGTGATTTCAACAATCAAACAGGGCGCTCTGCATCCGCAAAGGGGTGCGGTTTTGCCTGTAACCCAGCGATGGAGAACAAACAGTCCGCCATCACGATCCAATGGCCAAACGGAAGCCAAAGCCATTGCTCCAAAGGTGATGACTGGCTCGGGGCTGCTCAAGCGGCAGGAGTCCACATTCCAACGGGTTGCTTAGGGGGGAGTTGTGGCGCCTGCGAAATCGAAGTGAATGGTCAGGTCGTGCGTGCCTGCATCAGCACGGTGCCTGCATCAACCTCTGGATCCCTCTCCGTGGAATTCGCCACAGACCCCTATTGGTCATGAAATAAATGGGCGTGATCGCGGGGTTGGTCGCAGCGCTGGCTTGGACCCTGGCCAGCAGCATCTGGCGTGGACTCTCCACCTCACTCACGGCGCTCGAACTGAACGGGCTCAAGAACGCGATCGCCTGTGCCTTATTGCTTCCGGTGCTCTTGTTCCTGCCATGGACACAAGAGAGCCAAGCACTGCTCTGGCTGTTGATCAGCGGTGGGCTCGGCATCTCCTTAGGAGACAGCTTTTATCTGGCAGCCCTGCGTCGTCTTGGCACAAGACGCACCCTCACGCTTGAGTCGCTTGCACCCTTGATCGCAGCCCTCGGCGGCCTTGTCGTGATGGGCGAAAGGATAGAAGGACAAGCTTGGCTAGGCGCTGCGATGGTGTCTGTCTCGGTTTTGCTTGTGGCGCGTCAGAGTCCCCCGGACGGCACGCGCGAGCGGGACCGCGGTCGCAACGTGCAATGGCAAGGGATTCTGTTTGCCCTACTCGCCGTGTTGTGTGGAGTGAGCGGAGCAGCCCTATCCCGCAGCGTTTTAATCAGCACAGATTTAACGGCATGGCAAAGCGCAGCCACTCGCCTGTTGGGAGGGCTGCTACTCCTGCTGCCATGGCTTCGGATCCGCATGTTGTTTCCCAAGCCTCATCCAAACCACAGGCGCTGGCCAAGAGTTCTGTTAGCCACCCTGCTCGGCACCAATGTGGGGATTGTGTTGCAGCAAGTGGTGTTGAAGCAATTACCACTTGGCATCGGCATCACGGTTCTAAGCACAGCCCCAGTGATGGCTTTGTTGGTGGCTGGACCGGAAGGCGACCATCCACGAGCAGCCGGAGTGTGTGCATCACTCCTGGCCGTGAGCGGCATTGCTTTGGCCGTTCTCGCCTAACTCGCGGGACAGGCCACCGCCCTTCTACGGTTCAGTCACTCACGAAGCATTCATGAAAGCGCGCCGTTTGGTTCCACTAATCGGCTCCGTTCTTGCCCTTTTGGCCATGGTGGCTTGGATCGGCGAGATCGATCTTGGCCTTGACGAATCACTTCAGACCCCACCCACAGAGCAGTCATGAGGCCTCAAGCAACGTATTTCGGGGCCAATGGCTGGCTTTTGGAAATCGCTGATTGTCGAGTGCTGGTCGACCCCTGGCTCAGTGGCCCCTTGGTGTTCCCACCTGGCGCCTGGATGTTGCGCGGTGAACTACCGCACCCTTGGCCTGTTCCGGAGAATCTTGACCTTCTCCTCCTAACGCAAGGATTAGCGGATCATTCCCACCAACCCAGCTTGAAACTGCTGCCGCGCAACCTCCCGGTGGTGGGCTCAACAGCCGCCGCAAAAGTGGTGGCTCGCTTGGGTTTTGAACACATTGAAACCCTCAAGCCTGGTGAGACCTGCACCGTTAAAGCTCTGAGTATCGAGGCCACAGCAGGAGCGGCGGTTCCCAATGTGGAAAACGGATATCTCCTTGATTGGGCCGGTGGGTCTCTCTATCTCGAGCCCCACGGAGTTCTCGATCCAAAGCTGGCCTCCCGTCCTGTCGACACCGTGATTACTCCGGTGGTCGACCTTGGGTTACCACTGGCCGGTGACTTCATTACTGGTGCCAGCGTGCTTCCAGACTTGATTCAACGCTTCACTCCCCGCACGGTGCTGGCAAGTACAACCGGCGGAGATGTGACCTTCACCGGATTGATCAGTGCCCTCCTGAGTGGGGCGGAGATCAAAGAGCAGCATGATCCACGCGTTGTGATCCCAGTACCTGGAGAACCTTTCAAGCTAGAAACGCACGCTGAAAGCCAAGACAGAGTCAACACAGCTAAACCGTAGATATCTCTGGACGTGCTGTGATGGCCCTTGCACAGACCTTGACTCAACTCGAGATCCAAACCAAAGGGAAAGGGTTCACCCGACTGAATGAGCGGATTGAAACCTGGCTCGGGACCAAGGAGATCGAGCAAGGGGTGTTGCACCTCACCTGTCTGCACACCAGCTGCAGCATCACGATCAACGAAAACGCAGATCCACGCGTCCTCAGTGATTTAGCCGCCTGGATGGAGGCTGTCGTGCCACAGGATGGGAGAGGACCAGTGGATGCTCAAGGCCAACGTCGCCGTTATCTCCATGACGATGAAGGAGATGACGACATGCCTGCGCACATCCGAACGGCACTCACCAGTCAGACGATGACGCTCAGCGTTCAAAACGGTCGCTTGCTGCTGGGCACTTGGCAAGCGGTGTATCTCTGGGAGCATCGCCAGCTCGGAAGCACGAGACGGATCGCTTGCCACTTGATCGGAGACCAGCAGGCAACGCCAACGCGTGAAACCACAACAACCCAGATAGCCAGCAACCAAACCCTGCTCAATCTGCGCAACGCAACGCGACTGAATCAACAAATACAGGACAGGATTCATCCCGAAGCCTGGGCTGAGGATGGTGGGAATGCAACCGATGTTGACCTGTTGATCGACAGATTGCATGACATCAGCGACAGCTGATTCAATCGAACAATCCGTACTTCGTCTCAGCCGCTACTGAAGATTCAGGCAACCCTCAACAGCATGGGTAGAACACAAGCAGGAGCCGCTCACGTGATTGGACTCAGACGGCTTTATTGCAACCGCAATGGTGTGTTTTTGATGGTTGATGTACCAGCCTCAAACGTTGAACCAAAAAAAGCAGAACTGATCCTCAAAGGCTGGCTGATCGAAGATGACATCCTTGTGTAAGCCAAAAACAAAGAGGAAATCCACATCTGGGCAGCACTAGACGCCAAGCTAGAAGGTGAATTTGCTTCACTCTTCATGGAACCAATCACTTGGCTGATCATCACCTGGGCCACCTATGGAGCCCATCGCACCACTGCGGCACTGGAGAAGGTTCCACAAACGTCGAGAGAGCAATGCGAAGCCAACGCCACATTGATCAAGGCATGGCAACCCAAAGCCAGTACGATTTGCATTGAAGGATTGGGCTCTCCCTAATTAAATTTAAGCCGCATTTTTAACGACGGGCAATTCCTCGCCCACCGCCGATCAAACCAAAATCAATTAATAAACCAATACCAACGATTAAAAGCCCACTGAACGAACTCATTCCGCCATAGGAAGCACTAGCCCAGCAGTACCCCAAGGTGGTGGTGGGCAACATCACCAAACCAATCAAGGGTGCAACAAAATCAGGAAGAGGTAAGTCACTGAAGGGTCCGAGCACAAAGGGCGCGTTCACAAACCAGAGCAGAATTAGGATCAACCTGGGAGCGAATAGGCCTAGAGCAGCCAGAAAGCACATCAGCGTGAGGGAGACTAAACACTCTTTAGCAACGTGAATTCAAACTTACCGGTCGTCCAAAGTGGAACTCATGCCAGCAGAAGTGCGCTGTACAGGGATAGCTTTGGCGTACAACCTTGCCGAGGGTTGGTTTGGTGGAACAACGCCGTTGATTGCCGCCGTGCTGATTGCTCGCGCCAGCGGAAACCCCATCTATCTGGGAGTTTGGGTGGGGCTCAGTGGTCTATGCACCTTTGTAACGGCTGCCTTCTTCACAAGAGAGACGGCGTTCAAACCTTTACTGAAGCAAGCTCAGGCACAAACGGTCTGAGCGGGATCAAGCGGCCAAGAGTTGTTGGTCCTCAACGTCGTCTTGATCAAGAAAAGTTTGGCCTGCCTCAATGTCGTAAAGCTTGTAAAGAGCCATGGCGGCCTCGGCCCAGGATTCGCTTTCAACGGATTCCAGAAGCTGCTGGAAAACCAGAACATTCACAACTTCGAGATCAGTCGAATCCATAGGGACCGGGCATTTGCCGGAAAGTTAACGCTGACAAAGCAATCAACATCAAGCCAATCCCAAAGAAAAGCTGTGGATCAGCGCGACGAAGCAGTGGAAAGTACTGGTGAAGTTCGCAAGCAGCAAGGTATGGCCGAGAAGGAGAAGAGGATCCAGCACCAGTGTTATGACCATCAAGAGCACATGAATACAGCCAAAGCCATAGAAAAAGTCTTCATTAATGAATTAAATATCACTTAAAAGCTATAAACACAAAGAAGAAAATACCAACAAAGAAGCTGTAACAACACATTCCACATCGAATGGGAATTGGCACTAGCGATTAAATGGTGCAAAAGTAAGCAACGATCAAATTCAATCAGGGCTAAGTGCAGCGACTACGCAAAATCATTGGGGTCAGCGTTGTTGTTGCTCTGGCCATTGTTGTTCTCCATCTCGCCCACACCCATGCTCTCGAGCCCCTGCGCGCGCAGGTTGAGGGTATGGGTCTATGGGCACCGCTTGGGATTGTGGCGCTTAGGGGGATCAGCATTCTCCTTCCAGCCCTACCAAGCACTGCGTATTCACTGCTTGCCGGAGCACTCCTAGGGTTTGAGACAGGTCTGATCACGATCTTTATCACCGATGTCGTTTTTTGCCAGATCGCATTTGCTGTGGCAAAACGCTATGGGCAAAAACCAGTGCAGGCACTCGTAGGAGAGAAAGCAAGCAAACGCATTGCAAGCTTTAATCAAGCACAAATAGAAGGAAATCCATTTTTATTAACAGGCCTTTTAATGACAGGTCTGTTTGATTTTGTGAGTTATGCAGCTGGCCTTGGGGGGACAAAGTGGAAAACATTTACTCCAGCCCTCATCATTAGCGTAGCGCTAAGTGATCCACCAATCGTGGCATTAGGAGCTGGGGTCTTTAGCGGTGGTAAATTAATGCTTGGCGTCGCACTACTAGGAGTTTTTGCACTAGCAATAATTTCTGGAGCTGTGAAAAAATATCAAAGAAAAAATTCTTAAAAAAGGCACCAACCTGGCAGATATCACTATGGACAATACGAAGCATGAAACCATAACAAGAACAAACCCAGAAGCGCTCAATAGCTGTAATCAACCAGCTACCGAGCCATACTTCTGGACTGATTCTGTACAGCGAAGACCAAAGATCTTACAAACTAAAGAAGACCTGCAGCTCCAACACCGAGGATGACACCAAAGCCAATCACATGACCAAGACTGGTTGTAGCGAGTAAAGCCTCTAAGCCCAAGCCACCAAAGTATTTAGGATTAGGAAGCTGAGTGCCTTCCCCTGCCTGGAAGATTTTTGAGCCTATAAAGATAACAAAAATGTTGCACAACACCATCAAGAGCCCCACCTTTGGAGACCAACTGAAGGTTTCTGGAGAAGCGACCGCTAAAAGGTGAAAAGCCATGGGTAAAAGTGAATTTGGCTCATCATCAGGCCAATTGCATCACCTGGAACCATTTCGTAAAAAGGCTTCAAATGGACGATATTCAAACTGTTTAGCTACTCATCGCCACTCGACATTGCCCTGCGAACAAGAAACTGAGTGAGGGCCAATAGACCAAGAAGTAAAGCAGCCGCAATTAGAAGCTTCAAATCCAAAACATTCAGAGCATGTTCATCTTTACAGGCAGTTGAATCAAACCACGCCATGATGAGGAGAACCCACCAAAACGATCATGCGTGTAGCACAGATGCTGATGGTCACGGCATCAGCTCTCATGCTTTCAGGATGCATGCAGCAACCGAAAACGACAAAGGTCTCCTCACAAGCAGAGGGGCCCATCAAGATCGAACTCAATCAAGTGACGCCACAAGAGAGCAAAGGGACCACTGCAAACGAAGGCAAAGAGATGGTGTTTGAGGTGGGATATGGGAAGAATGGTGTTGGATGCATAGGCAGCACATTTGTGGAGGGTGTTACACCACTCGGCACCTTCAAAGTCAATGCGATCATGAGTCAAGACAGATTCGAAATGGATGAAGCACTGATCCAGCAATCAGGAAAAACCAAAAGCTATCTGTCAGAAAATTTATTCAATAATATGAACTCCATAGACTTTAAAGGTGATGGAGAAACAGGTGAATATGGATCAGGGTATATCAGCCTAACCCCAGTACCTTCAACACCACAGCCATTTACTTTTAATAAATATGATGGAATTTACCGATGGTATAGCTTTGCAATTCATGGAACAAATGATGAAACACGAATCGGGCAAAGCATTACAGGTGGCTGCATCAATATGCAAAACAAAGATATCAACAAACTCATAAGGAGTATCAATCTTGGCGATAAAGTTGTCGTGACATCAAAGCAACCTTGTAATCGCTGAAAACAGCAACAGGCTAACTTCAAAGATGCCAATACTGAGTGACAATACTCAATCACATGTGAGCATCCTCAAATGCAGAGAGGCAAAGGGATGCACAGCACCTATAACTAGTGTTTAGGGAACAACCCATGACCATTCGTATTGGTATCAATGGGTTTGGCCGCATTGGTCGCCTGGCTTTTCGCCAGGCGGTATCGATGGATGACGTTGAAGTGGTGGCGGTGAATGATTTGATCGATGTGAATTACCTCGCCTACCTCCTTCGATACGATTCAACTCACCGACAATTTCAAGGCGATGTAAGGGTCGAAAATAATAATTTAATTGTGAATGGTAAATCAATCCGTATCACTGCTGAAAGAGACCCAAAGGACCTGAGGTGGGGTGATATTGGTGCCGACTACGTGCTTGAAAGTACAGGCTTTTTTCTTACAGATGACAAAGCGAGAGCACATATCAATGCTGGAGCTAAGCGTGTTGTGATGAGCGCTCCATCAAAAGATGAAACCCCGATGTTTGTGATGGGTGTGAACCATAAAGAATATAAAGGACAGGAGATCGTATCGAATGCAAGCTGCACAACAAACTGCCTCGCACCATTAGCAAAAGTTGTCAATGATAATTTTGGAATCGTGAGCGGATTGATGACAACAGTCCACGCAACCACAGCAACACAAAAACCGGTCGACAGTCCGTCACATAAAGATTGGAGAGGAGGACGTGGGGCTGGTCAAAGTATTATTCCCAGTTCAACAGGAGCCGCAAAAGCTGTTGGGAGGGTGATTCCTGAATTGAATGGAAAACTCACAGGGATGGCATTCAGGGTGCCAACACCTGATGTATCAGTCGTTGATCTCACAGTCAATCTGGAAAAGTCAACCAGTTATGAGGAGGTTAAAGCTGCAATGAAAGCAGCTGCAGAAGGGGAATTAAAAGGAATTCTTGGCTACACCAATGACCAGGTGGTATCAAACGACCTGCTTGGCGATAGTGCAACATCAGTGTTTGATGCAGGTGCAGGCATGGCACTGAATGATCGATTCATGAAACTCGTTGCCTGGTACGACAACGAATGGGCCTACAGCTGCAAGTGTATTGATCTAATCAAACACATGGACACCTCAACATACGCAAAATAGCTTTATACAGGCCAAAACAATCATTCCAGTCGATTAAAGCACCATTTCAAATCAAACTGGAATGACTAGTTGAAACGGGATATCTCAAAACCTCAGCGAGCATCAACACAAACCTTCTCAAACAATTCTCAAATACTAAAAGACAAAAGATAATCCCATGAATTTGTGCAAGCTAGAGATATTTCAAAAAGATATCGGCCCGAAGAGCACGAATTAACACAAAACATGCAAAACTAGCCATTGAGCACCGTGAGGATTGAGAACACACCATGACAAATGTGCCTGATTTCAATTCGTCAACAGAAAAACGAGCTCGGTTTGGAAAAGTATTTTCAACAAGAGTAGAAAAATTGATTGAAGATCTACAAGCGATGTCAAAAACAGCAAATTTAGAGATTTATGAATTTGACGATGAATTGGTCAAAAGATTATTTATTGAACTAGCAAAACGATTTAGGTCTACAGCACATCGATTCGGGATTGAATTTGAAATCAGCATCGATAGAGAGCCGATAGAATAAATAAGTGCATCAATTCAACGCTCAACTAATTGTATTCACCGGGCGTTTCTTGCTTAGAGACGGTCACACGTCCCACTTTTTTCCCCGATTGACGTAGCAACTCATCTCCAGAAAACTCATAACCAAGCTTGGCAGCAATTTTTGCTACATCATCCGCTGTTGATGCCGAAAGAACAGTGGATTTCAGACCCTCGTCATCTTGCATCTTGATGAGAAAAGCCTTGAGTTGATCAAGAGCCATGGGAAAAACCTAAGCAGCGCCAAACAATGATGAGGTCAATGGGATTTAGGCAGTATGGAAACGAGCACGCCATAGAAGAACTAAATCTGAAACAGCATTGTCAGCAATAGGGCCGCATGCACACAAGGCAAACAACGAACATCGCCGGCAATTCTAAAGAGAAACTTAAGCCGAATGGACTTTCGTGAAGGAGGGGCCTCAACCAAAGAATACTATCTTACTTTCAACACATTCAAGGTCGCAAACACAATGAATTCCCTCGAAAACGGACCATCCTGCTTCATGCACTGGTGTGTTCAAAAGGTTACATCAAGCCTCTATTCAGTCTCTGCAACGACAAATGGCGTTCATTACGACCACGTCGGGAACTTCAGATCCGTAAGCGAGGCCCATAGAGCAGGTCGGCGATATGCAACCACCCAATCTCATCATCAGCAAAGATGTGCCTAGCTCGGCCGCAAAGATTTAGACGATTACACAAAAGATATCCGTTATTCAATCTTGGATACATCGAATAATCAAGACGAGAAAAAGGTGTGCAAAATACCAAAAATGATTTCTAGCTCATTCATCTAATACAAGCCGGGAATCATCACCTTATATTTTCTCTTTTGAATCAAGTCGGTGTCTCCTACGCTTCAGGGCATTGCGTATCTGGGGCAAAACGATGAAATCCATAATTGCAAAGCTAACAACACAAGGCAAGAATCCCTTACCAATAAGTTTGCAAATAAGCCTACTTCTATCTAGCTGACAAACAACCAACTCTGCAATCCAATAAATCCCGATCTTAATCAAGAAGCTATTAATTGATAAGAATAAAGCAGAACGATGTGACACCATCACGGCACAAAAGCTTCAATGACGCTACCGCGGCAAGGGAGCACACAAGATCAAGGCAAATCAATACAGATAAATATTCATCCACACGAACAAACCGCGACGGTTTAAAGCCGAGAAATTATCAAGCCAATGGATAAAAGTCCCTATTAGGACTAAGGCCATAAAGCTAGTCAACAAATAACGAAAGATGGCGATGATCAACTTCAATCATTTCATCCTCATCCTGGTGGAACCAACATCCATACATCAGATTAATAATCCGACCAACTTCAAGATCACGGTCGGCAACCTCCTGCCACAGGCGACGAGACAACTCCCGATCATCAAGCTTGAACTGAGCTTGAACCAGGCTTCTCGTGATCGAAAAATACGTTTGACGATCATTTCGCGAACGACATTCAGAGGCCGCTCCAACGGACATCAGGGAAGGCTGAGTCTGGGAGGTGGTCATCGCAGCTTTGTTCATGAAGATTCTCCAAATTTCGGAAACGTAAGCAGGCCGCCCTCTCAATGAAACGACAGCCGAGCTCAGTGATTGATGCCGGTCAAATCCCTGTTTCCAGGGATTTGAGGTCAGCTTGCTTCGGCTGCAAACTCAGGTGGAGTGTCGTCTGTCAAAGCGCCTCCGATCTCAATATCTACAGTTTGTGCCAGCCATCACCGACTGGCATCGGTGTAAAGGCGCATTGCCAAACCAGCAAAAGCATCCAAAGCTGTATGGCTGTAATCACGAAGGCTCTGAAGCCAAATGTTCATCAATGCTCAGCGATAGCCAGAAAAGATCCGTGAGCGACTACGAGCAACTGCTAGAGGGATTAAAGAAAGTACTAAGCATTGCCAAAGCGAATGGGAACACACTCTTCATCGACAACATCGAACGAGATATTAAGGCCCTGGAAGCAGGCGAAGAATCCCCAATCATTAAAGAATATCTAACCCCAGAAGAGAGAGTGTCAAACGATTCCGAAAAAGAAAACTAACAAGTTGGAGCAAACGGAATCAGTTGCTGCTAAATAGAGAAAATTGAGAATCGAAGACAAGAATATCAACATTCATATCGCATAAACCATTATTAATATTATTGCCTTGGCTTTTTACTGATATCGCCAAAATCGTCATCGTTGGGCTGCAAAAACTGCCAAACAACAGGAACAGTAAAAACAATTACGAGGCCAATGGTGGCAAGAATGGCAACTGTGTAATCTCCCAAAAGTTCAATCTCCCAGAACTCAGAGCATATAGGTTTCTAGCCGTGATCACAACGCGCTGCAGCGCGTGCCAAACCTTCAGCACCAATCCCAATCATCAGATCGGAATCAAGGTCGCTCAGACTGTGACTGAAGCGGAGGCGCTTGGTGATTGCGAGGATCTTGGTCATTCCTCCATGGAGTGAACATCACAAAATTTCCAAGCACGAGTCCGGCCGTAATGATCAAGGCAGCAACCTGCTCAACTTTCTCAATCCGCATGCCACGTCCTTGAGGCTCTAGCTGTCATAGACGAACTCTGACGCGCCGTTGGGCTCAACCTCAAGCATCACTGAAATCAACCACAAGGTCACCATCTCCATCGCGTTCAATGACAAAGCGAAACCCATTGACGAAGCCAGACCATTCACCCTCTTCAGGCTCTGCACTCTCACCGGTCTGCTCCAAAACCTTGGTTTCAAACATTGTGAGAAACACATGAGCTGCAACCTCAGCAGCTTGAACAGCATCCATGTCGTCGAGGTCATGGGCGGCAACCGAGCAACCCTCAAGCAGCTCTGGATCAATCACGATCCCCTCTCCCAAATCAGAGATCAACGCTTTAAGAGCATCGTCCTGCATCGCTGCCATCACAAAGTGCTCTATCAAACTCGTCACCAAGGCGTTGGTCAAGGGAGACGGTTCTCAAGCAACATGCAACAAAACGGCTTAGCTGGGCCGCAATGCCCCACACAGTCCCCTTAAAATCTGATTGATTACGGATGGAGGGAGAATGCGTTTCGTCTACTTCAGTGTGCTTATTGCGACCGCATACTGGTTCTTGGTTTCTCTCGTTCGCTTGATCCTTGCCAAGCGCAACCTCAACGTCATTGTTGAGTCTACTGAAAGAAATGCAAAGGTAAATGCACTCGAGCGAGCATGGACAGCAGAAAACCCCAAAGTTGAAGAAGGAGAATAAGAACCAAGCAAAACTAAACTTCGGTTTGGCAATACAAGCGACAAGAATAATAAATTTAGGATTTCAAGAAAGCTTGAACATAGAGACGACAAATAAGATGATATCCAGCAAAAGATGTATGCTTTCAGAGGAGCATTAAATTCAAATTATAGGATGCCACTCACCACAATTAACATTACAGAAGGGATGACTGAAGAAGCCCTCGATCAGATCCAAAGCACGATTCACTCATGCTTCGTGAAAGCATGGGGAATTCCAAACAATGGTGGGGTTTACATCATTAACGAACGGCCAAAATCACGAATGCGCATCAGTCGCACCATGTGGGGTATCAATCGATCTGAACAGCCACCCCTACTTCTTCAAATCACGTCTTCACCCAGGAGTAAAGCATTAAAAGTTGAGTTGTTCCGGGTGCTTGCTGAAGAGCTTGAGAAACAAGGTGTGAGGAAGGAAGACCTGTTTATCAGTATTACTCCGACACAACCCGAGGACTGGTCTTTTGGGAATGGGGTAGCCCAATTGCTGCAAGAGGACGCGGACTCAAGGCGCTGAGATCATCAACGGGATAGGTCTCAGTAGCCGAAGAAAATAACCTAGCCAGCCCAGTCAGACGACTCCAGTACCGCAGCTAATCTGTGAAGCCAATCATTGCTTAAAAGATTTGGTTATGCAGGAATGGACTGATGAGTTCATCACTAATGCTCAACATGAGGTCGTCAACATGGTCAAAGACTGGAAATACGACTATGGAGCAGATGACAAGGCCTGTTCAGCAATGCTTTTATGGATGGTTTTGAAGCTCAATCCAGAGGCTGAAGTTGATGCAACGATGCTTCAGCCCTTTGGTCACTTGCTCTCCTGATCAATGAGTACATCCACAATTCATCGTGGGCGCTGTCGTTGTAGCCCAGCTCCTGTTCCAAGTTTTTACACGCTCTGATCAGGCCGATGCCTATCGGTGTTAAGGACACTTCCAAGACACATTGACGACTAGCCAAGCTTGGGCTTGCTCAGAAGACGTCAAGGAAGCGACCCCAGAAGAGATTCAACTCTCCTCCGCTCAACCTCTCGTCAAAGCATGCAGCGCTGAAGGGCGAAGCACCTCCATAAAACGCTATATCTCTAAGCCTGAGGCTTGAACCAATCGCAAGGGCAGGGAATAGCCGTGGGTGAGGCTGGCAGCTGTGATAACCCCATAAGACCTGCCTAGACAGTTTGAGGTGTTGGATCAGATTTTTAGAGAGACGGGTCTTCCTCCCATTTGGGATGGCAACAAACTGGTGCCTTGGACGGAGTTCCACAAAAAATCAATTTTGGTCGCTAGGCAGTGCCACGAAGAACTTGGGATTCAGCAACCACAGCACGAGTTGACGGGTACATACGCGAAACCGATCTGGGACCCCAATTCAGAAATTCGGCAAAAGAGTTGATCGGCCTTATTCAAAGCCGGGCTGATGATTGGAGACAATTGGTGGGATGTCTTTACCACTGAATGTCCTTCCATCTGCAGCGCGAATTCGTGGAGGCTCTCAGCGATCACCAGAAGGTTGAGTTGTTCAGCAATGTTTGCGCATACTTAGAGGACAGTGGCGATTACCTAGACAACTTCAACAGCGCAACTCGATGGAGTAAAGAAATCGTGCTCGAGTACATCAATAACCAGTTTTGGAGAGACTTCTCGGCGGCTGCAAGCGCTGACATCAAGAGCGGCGGCGATAGGGAGCGTCTCTTTCAATTCGTTGTGCTTCCTCAATGTCGCCACCTTCTTCCAGAAGCAGCAGATCAACCTCACATGGAAGAAACGGGTCAGGTCACTCGGCATACAGGGCACCTTGTGACTTGTCTTGTCGTTCCTAATTTCTGGAGCCTCACCATCCCAGAAGAATGGAAGAAAGAATGGTTCCTGTCTTTCTACGAACTTGAAGAGGAATGGATCGTCGGTGGATATTCAGGTATTGGGCTCGATGGTTAGGTGAATACAAAGGTCATAGTTGATGCACGCAAACGTGCGCACTAATCAGCGGCAGAATGCGAACGCCGTGGAGGGCAGGCAAAACGCCAATAACTTGCCAGGTTTGGACATTGAGCTCAACGATGACGCCCCTTAGGAATCCTTCAATTGCTGATGCTTGTTGAAACTCCCAGCGGTTTGAAAGCGATGTGCTCTCCGAGAGTGGCTAGGGCCTGATGCATTAAGCGCCATATCTAGCGCTTGATCGTGATCTTCAAGCGCCATATCTAGCGCTTGCCAATCAGCTCTTCCCAGGTGATTAATTCTGATTGCTTTTTGGTTGTCGTGGATGCCTTTGGTCTCGAAGCTACGGGGCCCAGCTCTATCGGCAGTGTTTTTTGGTTCATTGAAAAAACGGTTATCTGTTCTCGCGCAGTGGGCTCTTTATCGGGCACTTTGGCGTGATCCACTCATAACACAATCGCTAGATCAAACGTCGATCACTTGAGCACTCCATGCCAATTAGCCATTGGAAGCTCAAAAGACAAGTTCATGTCATTCATGTCAGTTGAGGAGGACCTTGGATTAATTGGTCTTGAAGCCATCCAGATCGACTCCAGAGCTGGCAGAACAAGAACAATCCCTTAAAGAGCAGTATTCAGTCTGGAGAGAGCTTCAACCGAGAAACGCGTCCGACACCGACCTGACCTTGTGAAGCCGCATCCACCAACTTCGTCAGCTCTTTGTCGTTCAAGGTTTGGCTTCCTTGCACCTTGAGAGTCGACCAGTCGAACCTCGGAGTCTGTGGAGCTGTGTTTTTGGCGTTCTCCAGCAGAGCCTTCGCAACCATCCTCGTGTCTTCACCCTCTTTAGGACTCAGGAAAACGACCTGAGCGAGTGTTGGTTCATCCTTTTCGCCGTAAGCGAGAGTTACTAAGTAAGCAAAAAACTGTGCTTTTTCAGCACGACCAGTGGATTCGCTCAAAGGTTGGTGTTGGTGGTCGGGAATTTCAGTTTAAGTGTCGGTTTTTTCTCAGGCACCACAACAGGTCAGCCGGTGGCTATCGCCAGATCGTGTTCTCCAATGCCCTGGATCGTGGGACCAAAGCGAGGTGCTGGCCCCATAGATGACAAATTCCAGCTACATGACTGGAGTACTTAGGCCATTTTTGCGAACAGCTTTTTGTGATGGTCCACAACGTCTTGGCAGCCGATCACAGGGGTGAGGTCGATCTCAATGCCGTATTGAGCGCGCCAGGGAGCAAAGTGCTCAAAAATCTGTGCATCACTTCCGGCTTTAAACAAACACGTCACCCGACCAGCACCTGGTGCATGGACTCGAAACAGCATTTCAAAGCCTGGAAAGTTATCTGCCTTTGCCATCTCCCCTGAATCCCACAACTCACAAAAACTCTTGTAAGCAGCGAGCTGGCCTTCAATATCCGGAAAAACACAGTCCGCGAGATACATCTGCATGGTGGGCAAAGGAGAAGGGCAATCTTTTGTTAGCCAGTACATTTTGGACATACTGCTCAAGTCACGACTTACTGACCGATCGTCTCAATACCGCGGGATGTTTCGAGAGGCAGCCCCCATGGGATCGGCATGAAGGCTTGATTGCTGTCAGTCCAGTCTGCCGAGCAAATAACCTCATCCCAATCAGGTCATCCAATCTGATTGCGCCCACTCAATCGTACGGATGCACCAAGCAGATCCACGAAAAGCAGGTGCGAACCACATATTAATTTGGCGTTGCATTTCACGTCACGAGCTATTGAAACGGGGCCACGATTGATTCAGTTCATATCCTTGTTTGCTGCATGGACCACAACATCACAAGATGCCAAGACTTGAATAACCAACTGGCCATCTATCGCGCCTTCAGCAATGGCCGAGCTGCAGCTGCAGTGATTCGCGAAATGGCCAATCGACACTACCCTATCTAGAACTTGGCTGATCGTTGAGATTGGGCTGAAGCAGTCCAACGGATCAGACAGGTCTGCACTCTGTGTAAATGGGCGTGATATTGCCTGATGCGTCGGTTTCCTCTCCAACTTGAATCCAGTCGGGAGATTGAGGCTTCTTCTCCCCGTAGTGGTATCGACAAATCGAGGGACCAGAGATGACCGGGTCGGGGCGTACTTGTTCAGGAGCTGTCAAAGGAATGGTGGCCAACATGACAATCGATGTTAAGAACACTTTGAATCGCTTTAACTCCTTCGAACTTTCTCACTTTATGGGTTCTGCCTTCGCTACTTTCGATACCAATAAAAGAAGAAATCTGTCCAGTGCTGAATTAAGATGCAGAAACACGCCTTAGGTTACAGAGAATGTGTCTACAATTAACAACTTTAATACTTAATGTTGGCAGGCAAGATAACCTTCTTGAAGACCACCATACATAAAAAAAGGAGCGGTAGCTCACACCGCACCTCTTTCTAATATTCGTGGTTGAGCAGGCCAATACTGATCCTCATTTATGGATGTTCAATCGCAACATCATTGAGTCATACCAACGAAAGTTGGGTTTATAGCTTAATGAACTTCTGAAATCTTTGATTTATTATGCCCAGGTTACTGTATAGCGAAAAGCGGTATCACAGACATCCCCATCTGAATCAATAGGCCCGAAGTGTCGGACACTTTTTTACCTTTGGGGACTTTGCCAATGGCTCGACTTGTCGAAACTACTTTGATCATGGCCTGTGCTGTCGCTGAACCTGCATATGCCCCCCAATAGAGCCAAAGAAGTATCAGGAGCGCTGAAATTGAAAGAAGTGCTTTTATTGAGAGTCGCTCGTTCTATCTATCACTGATTAGCATCACAGTTCCACATCTCTGCTGAGCCATACCCCAAAAGGATTAGAGATTTACTCCTAACTGCCAAGCCATCAACCTCTCTTGCTGTTCTTCTAGCAACAAAGGAGTCATCAACTCCGTTTCAAGCTCAGCCGCTACATCCCTTCCAAGCTCTTCAATGTCAAGCATGAGACAAACCGGCTTGCAATCTGCTAGGTCCGAAGCCGTCCAGATCGTCTTCATAGGTGGCAGAACAAGAACACCCCTTTAAGGGGAAAATCTGCTCTCACTGAGATACCTGAAGAAAAGCCGAGGGCAGACACGCCCTACGACCATCTTCAGGAGATCTACCGCCTTTTAGAGATCAACCCTGAAAGGTAAAGCGACACCAACGACGGCCGTCGATTCGCGCTAGCGTGTAAAAAAGATAATCGTTAAATGAAATCTTTTCCGCAAGGACAAAGCCAGCAAGTTTCAAAGACTGTATTAGGAATTTCCGGGGCAGTAGCTGGCGGTATCTTGATTCTTTCAAGCGTATTTGTAGTTCCCGCTGGGAAGGTTGGAGTTGTAACCACTCTTGGGAAGGTAGCGAAAAAGCCACGAGTCCCTGGACTGAATCTTAAGTTGCCTTTGATTCAAAGTTCACACTTATTTAGTATACGCACACAGGTTGTTCCTGAAAATTTCTCTACCCTCACCAAGGATCTTCAGGTAATTGAGGCAACTGCAACCATTAAATATGCTGTTAAGCCCGATGAAGCACCCCGCATATATAGCACAATCGCAATCAGTGATGTTGGTATATACAGCCGAGTGATACAGCCCTCTCTTCTTAAGTCGCTGAAGTCAGTATTCTCTAAGTATGAACTGAATACAATCGCCACCGACTGGAACAACATATCTAAGCTAGTAGAAGAAAGTGTGGCAGAAGAGCTTAATAAGTTTGATTATGTTGCGGTTCAAGGTCTAGACCTTACTGGCCTTCAGATCGCAGAAGAATATCGGTCAGCCATTGAACAAAAACAAATTGCCGAGCAACAACTCCTAAGAGCCAAAACCGAAGTGAAGATTGCAGAGCAAGAAGCTCTCAAATTTGAAACTCTCAACAGAGGATTAAACAATAAGGTGTTGTATAAGTTGTTCCTGGACAAGTGGGATGGCACTACAAAAGTTGTTCCTAGTATTAATGGTTCAACTACGCCGGTCATCGTAGGGAATTGACCATAAAGACCAGAATAAATTAAACGGCTTTTAGTTACTCACTTGGTAAGTTAATAGTGCTGCTATCGACATAGATTCCTTTCATCATTCTATCAAAGCAATCATAGAATTTCTGTGTAAATTCAAGATCAATAGATGCACACTGCGCATGCGCATGATCAACCGTCCTGTCAAATTGCTGCATGGAGAGGTACATCTCTCGTTCTTGACCATCTGCCAGTACGGGAGAAGTCAGCAGTAACGGCAGCAATAGAAGAAAGCATGTAAGAGGCATGACATGACTTCGTTCTTCCTGGCCTTCCCTAGGAGGTAAGATCATCTGATGCATCACTTGCGATGTTGTCAAGCGACGACAATCCCAAAGAAGTGAAGGGCGAGTTAATCGAATAAATGATCCTTTCATTAGCAAACCAGGTTCTATCCAATTTTGTTCGCTGCGAATATTACTGACAGGTGACGCTTCACGAAAAGAAATACTTACTTTGGTGCCAGCTGCAATAAATTCAACGTCTGTGCTGAGTAGTGCCACCAGCGATTGACTTGACGCCCAAGACCGTCATCAAGTCGAGTAGTTTGAGGCAGGAAGCAACTGCACCAGGATTCTTCTGTTGCAGTGCCCGCCAAAACAGCTGGAATTAAAGAAACAATGCAGTCACCTCTCCAAGAAGGATTAAGCACAATAAGATCATGAACTCCCTATGTGTATTGTTTGCGTTGGGAATGCAAAATCAATACCGTTCTCCTCAAACAATTTCATAATATAAAGGTTTATACTTTGTTGAGAGTCCATTGCCACCCCATAGTCCTTGGTGTCTATGAAATAAACGACCTCAAAATTCAAGCTTGACTGAGCAAATTCAACAAAATGACAACGGTCAAAAACTGCATGCTCAGCCCTATTAACAGCCGAAGAAATCAAACTAGGCACCTTTGCCATTACCTCTGCACTGGTATCATAGGTTACGCCTATTGTATAAATAATTCGACGTCTAGGCATATCGGCAAAATTAGATATCACTGAACTGATTAGCGATGAATTACTCATTACAACAATTTCACCGCGCAAGCTTCGCAAGCAAGTAGACCTCACACCAATTTTTTCAACTGTTGCCCATGTAGGACCAATATTGATGAATTGCCCAACACGAAATGGTTTATCCAGCAGAATCATAAAATAAGCAAACAATTCCATAGCTGGATCTTTGAGAGCTAAGCCAATTCCAATACCACCCGCACTAAGCAAAGCCCATATTGCTGCCAACTGCATTCCTAGGCTTTGTAGATAAAGCAGAGTACCCACAACCCAAACCAAGGCACGCATCAGGGGCATAAGCGACAAATACATCACTTGAAGCTCATCCTCAGCACGGCGTACGAGTCCCTGCATAAATCGAACAGCGATGCGATTGACAAAGCGCACAGCCACTACAAAAATGGCAAAATGAACTAAATTTCCATAGGTTGAATTTAGACTCTGGTTCAATGGCAAATCATCGCGAATCAAGGTGAGCGCCACAACTACTCCCAAAGGAACCGCTAGATCGGCAAAACACTTCAATATAAAATCATCAAAACTAGTAGCTGAATGACGAGCTAATTTAGGAAGAATCCTGACGCATAACAACCAAATCACAAAAGTGCATAAGGCGCCTATTCCAATCTGCAATAAGATCATCGAGGCCAATGTCATTTCGCAAATGCAGTTGTTGTAATTCTGATGGTCACTAGTTCCTTTCGCAAGATTCTGTTGAGACTGAACTGCCTAGGCGTGATGTTGCCCTAGTGCGGGTCCCACTCCTTTCACGTTGCTGACCGGGGCCAATCATCGAGGCCACCAAGGATCGCACCCTCAAGGCCAAGACCATCGAGGTTTCCACCTATTAGGTCTCAACTTAGATCGAGCTAGCGAGATGCACGACGATCGACTCAATGGCCACTGAAGGTGGTCAGCACTGCACTGGTCCGCAGAGTCTCCAAACGCACCTCGTCTACACCTGGCAACAACCGCTCAAACCATTACGTCTAGCGGAGGAATCAGGAGGATGAGAAGCAGCTGTTTCTGCCACACCTTCTGGTCGATGGTGCATTGAAGACCGGCGGAGTTGAGCCACCTTGGTGCGTTTATCGCCGTACCAGGCAAACCCCAATCAAGGGGCTGATCGTTGATAGATATCGCGAGCTTGGCGAGCCGAACGGAATCACACGCCAAACACAGCAAGAAAGGCTCAAAGCTTCCTTTATGGTGCGAAGGCAGGTGTGTAGCGCATCAATAATTGGAAGGACTAATTATTAGTTCTGTAGTTTTAAAAGATCCCAAGGGGGCCTTTCTTCTTCTTACAATAGCCCGCACCAATATTCATCCAACCGGAAAGGCATGCTTTACCATATGTAGGAGCTACTTCGTAATAAATAGGGGATACGCAAGTCGATCCAAGAGTATTCACGTATCCCAAAGGGCATTGGTCATGATCTTCCGCT
Organism: Synechococcus sp. PROS-9-1; assembly: GCF_014279775.1. Taxonomy (NCBI): domain Bacteria; kingdom Bacillati; phylum Cyanobacteriota; class Cyanophyceae; order Synechococcales; family Synechococcaceae; genus Synechococcus; species Synechococcus sp. PROS-9-1. Next base: position 709,787 of record NZ_CP047961.1, on the reverse strand, counting down.
TTAGGAATCTCCTTCTGAGCCAAGGCTGCCGAAGGAACCACTATGAGGGGTAGAAGGGCTAATAGCAAAGAGCGCATCAGAAGATCCACAAAGTAGAGAGTATTCCTACCACCATATTCACAACGGTGCATTGAAGTCAAATTGGAAGCTCGTTAGAGAACGGCGGTTAATCCCTCAATCCAACTGTCCAGCTAATACCTTAATTGCAACAGCGCCTGGTAAAAACATGGCTGGAATGTGCTTTTTGACTTTAGTGGACAGGACCAACATGATTTAGCTGAGTGAGTAGTTGATTGTTGATTGCCTATAGAAGAAGACAACTGAAATTTCCTTCACGTCCAACTGACTATTGGATAAATCCACACTTCATTTCCACTTGGAGCCACTCAATTAACCTGCCTCGGATGCTCAACCGAACTCCTTTTTCCAGGTCAGTGCCCATAGCTTGCATTACTTGGTGAGGTGGGTAGATTCTCAACATGCAAGCAACATCGATGGCCTTATTCCGCACTCAAATGACCGCCCTTCTACTCACCGGCGCAGCTCTTGCTATCGGCTGTCCTGGGAATGCGCAAACCGAGTCCCAGGCTGGTTATTCGCGGAGTACTCAGTGCTTCCGAGATGAATATCGAGAGGAATATGTGCCTGGAACGAAGGCTCGTCCTGGATACGTCCGAAACTGGACAGAGAAAGTAGAGATCGCATGCCAGGGCTCTCCATCTTCGGTATCACAGCCGAAAGTGGATAACAACGATTGCAAACAGGGAAGCGTTATTGGGGGACTTTTAGGTGCTGGAGTTGGAGCTGCGTTATCTAGAGATCAAGGACGTTGGGTAGGAGTTCCCGTAGGTGCAGCGGCAGGCGCGTTGGTTGGCTGCCAAGTTGACGGTGGATGATTATAAACAGTCAACACCACTGCTAGCCTTCTTATTTTCATAGAAATAATAAATAGAATAAATAACAAAACCTTCACAATGGATTCACAACATTTGATGGAGAGCGATCTAGAAAGGAAGTAAGACGTTTTTATCGTATGGAAACTAAAACGAGAAAGGCTGAGATTGCTCACAAAATCATTGAAACAGGAGAGAGCTTATTGAATGTTGTTTGGAGCAAGGCTGATGAGAGAAGGGCAGCATCACTGGAAATCATTGCTCGTACTGCTTACACCGCAGAAGAGAGTGCCTGCCATTACCTGGAAACGATTGGACTAGATCGAAAAGGCAACATCAGAGAGACGTTGGAACTGGCTCGCTACCAGGACACAAACGAACAAACCCATGAAGACATCTTTGCCCGAGACCTCAATGGATTGAAGAACTGGGGTGACAGGTTCTTGGCACGTCACATTGCTGTCATCATCTACTGGGCATTCGCCATCATCACCCTTATCGATCACGAGCTTGCTGCTCTGTTGGGTGAAGCAGTGGAAGTGGAGGCAGTGAAGACGTACAAAAGGATGCTGATTGAGCAGTCAGATGAGTGGTTGAGCCAACCTGCTGTTTCCACCGCTGTTCATTATTGGAACAAGCCAAACAGCATGTGGAAGGTAAGAGGCGATAACCAACCAACCTCAATGAGAGACGTCGTTGAATCCATCGTCAAAGACGAAGCAGACCATGTCCATGCCAACTCCCAGAAGGCAGTTGCCTTTTAACTTTCCCCTGCAAGAGGCCGTTCGTCATCTGTGTGTCGAGGGTAGTTTGTGAGTAGTATCTGCCCAAAACATTCTGGCTGCAATCAAAACCCCGCTCGTGGCGGGGCCAAATATTAATTAGTGCCAGGTATAGGATACCTATCGGGGTTATTAGGCAGTGATTCAAGAAATAAAAGCCCTGTCAATCCGACAAGGAAGCAAACCTATTAAAAAAACACAGAAAAAAGCACTTTTAGAGTTTTTAAGGGATAATGCGATAACGACTCTAATAAACTGTGGCCAAAGATTTCGCCAAAACCCTCCTTACCTTGTCCTTGGCAGGCATAGGCACTGCGTCCTGCTCTCTACTTGAAGACTATCCGCAGAATCCACTTATCCAGGAAACATCTTCTGAGTCGTACAAAAAATGCGACGAACTCGCTAGTAATATTCTTCAAATTTCATATGATGGTGCAGGTGAAAATGGAGGAAGATTTACAAATTTCATCACACGATCCAAAGATGGGGCGGCGATTCTTTATCAATTAAACGATGAAAGAGAGTTCAAAGTCATATCAAACGACAAGTTAGTTGCCCAAGCTGTTTATGGCTCTGGCTTCATGGGCATGGTTGCCATTTCTGCCGCCCAGGAAGCATCAAAAAATTCAGGAAAAACTATTGGCAAGTTTCTTGGTGACACAGTCTTTCCGAAAGACAATGATCCCAGAAAGATCCTTGAAACAAATGAAAGTCTCGCCTGCAAAGTAAAGTTTATGACCCTAGGCTCTGAAGAGCCTGGCTTTTACAGAATTAGCGAGGACGATGAAGGGTATTATTACGAACAAACCGAGTAGATATTCGGCTAATTTTAGTGTGCAAGCTCTTAACCAAGTCGCCCACTTGCACGTCTGTAACTACTACAGCGGTAAGGGCAGAAAGTTTGTAATAACTCGGAAGTGGGACAAAAAAGGGCCAACCTCCAACGGTTAGCCCCTGCTTACACCAAACCAATTGTGGCGAAAAGCGCACAATTCAGACTCCTGCCATAGCCCCTAAGCGGTCAAAACCTATCAAGTATTGAGCAGTTGTAAGTGAAGTCATTCCGCTTGAGCATGAATTTGTTTAATCCAGTCGATTGCTCGCTCCAGGCACTGCCATGCTGATCTTTATAAATGGAATTGTCAAAGTTGACGATAGATAGCCTGTTGACCATTCCGCTTGCCCAGTGAATTTCCATTCCACCGCGCTGGTGATATATACGTGCTTGCAATGGGTAGTTATCTTTGCGTTCACAATTAACAAAAAAACCATCACCTGCCTTGGCTATTGATGTAGTCCCAAAGGCAACAATTGAGACGATAAGAATGCCTCTACTGGATAGAGGAAAGCTTCGGAGCGAGCTGAAAAATTCTTGGTGATGGACTGGGTGAGCTTGAGGCATGACAGATCAATGTCCCTGGAAATTGATTTTCGACGCGTTGTGTAGTATAAATTTGAAGCAGTTCTAGATAAGCATGTTTGCACAAAACCTCTTGACATCGACATTTACCTCAACAGTTGCTGGATACTGCGCAAGCATGTTAATGAGCCCTCACTTGGCAAATGCTGAAGGTTATAAAGACATCTCAATTCCAATTTCAGCACTTCAAAGCTGCATCTCAAAAGCTAAAATTCTTGGATTAAATTTTGACAACATAAACCCAACTGGAGGAGATCTTTATTGGTTCAGCTTGCGAAAAGGAGCAGACAGAGGATCCGAGGTTTTCCTTTGTATGAAAAATGGCGATGGAAGCAAGCCCGACTGGCATTAGGGTCTGATTTACTCATGGAAAAGGATATATCCTTGCTAAAAATGCTTGGGTCATATGACATCAACAATTACAAAGACAAGAATGCCTCTGCTTCAAGAGCTAATGATGGCACTCAGGGCAATTGACTCTGATTGCTACAAGTCTTGGCTGGTGCTCGGTATTGAAGAGCTTGGGAGGGATGTAGCTGCTGAGGTTGAATCTGAGTAAATGGTACCTACCCAGACGAATAAATTGATTTTATTTTTGATCAAAACACAAGTCAATTGGAGACTATCAAGAATTAAAAAATCTCAGGCTTCTCTTTTGATTAGTCGTTCAATTCAAGGAGTGCAGTGCTTGGCTTGTATGTTGCTTCATGTATCTCCTCTGCTAGCTGCCTAATAGCAATAAGTGTTTTGCTGTCTGTTTCAGCCTGCTGTTCAGCAATGTTACTTTGAATATTCTGTCCAACAATGATGATTGGAAGTAGTACAAGCTGGAGAAAAGTCTGTGCCACCCAGGAGACGATCTTCAAGGGGTCTTGCGAAGCCAATGCTTCAGGCAAAGAGATTAATGCAAGGAAACAGAATGCATAAGCACACCACATCGTGCCAACCTTCTCTGTAACCCAAAGAGCTATTCGTTTATTGAAAGTCTTTAGTCCCATTGGCTTGTTTTGGTAATACTCAACTAAAGCTTATGCGGGAGGTTGACTTCCTTATGTATTTAAGGCTTCTAAAGTTTATGAAGGAGCCCCGCCACTAGCGGGGTTTTATATTGCCCACCGAATAGCAGCAAAGCTGAAACTGCCTACTGCAGCGAGCAGCAGCAGCACAAGCGAGGCATCGTTACGGCATCTAATAAACGCTCCATGCTGCGTCGTCTCTCGTTGGGGCTGTTGGCTTCTGCTATCTCTGATGCTGCGCTTGGAGATCGAAAGCTGTTGCGTTGAGACATTGGTCAGCTGGCCAGCTGTTGGGATTGCTGTCTCTAGTTTGGGTTAGGGGCTCATGCACCACTGCGGCTAAGGCCCAGTGGGCCGATGTACCGCATATGGATGTCAGCGAACTGAACGAGCTTAAGGACAAGCGGAAAACGACCTTCACCCGTGGAGCACAGCAAATTCGTGTTAAAAATCGCGCTAAACACGCTTTTTTAAAGACTGCGCATATAGACCCAAAAACTAAAAGGCCCCTCCAGTGGAAGGGATTCATTCAATGGAGCCAAGCGGATTCGAACCGCTGACCCCCTGCATGCCATGCAGGTGCTTCATGACTCAAACCAACTGATATAACTGGCCTAAAGAAGAATCAACCATTTATTTAGAGCAGTTTTTAGAGCAAAGATGATGGGAAGCGGATGTCCAAAGCCCTTCCTCCTGTATCTCTTGCGAGCTGACTCTGCCCAGCGCGGGTTGATTGTTCTGAGATCTGGCGTCGATCTGGATGGCTTTAGCTTGTGCTGAGGGCTACTTGGATTGCCTCATGCTCGGTATTGAGGAGCTTGCTTATACGAGAAGCAGTTGCTGCTGGTCACCTGAGTGGCTCTATTTGCTTAGACAATATGGCGTGTTTAGAAGACGAACAGATGAAGGGACAGCGCCAATCCAAAGAGCAATGTGACTCATCCTTTCGATTGAGTGGGGCTCAGCACACAATTGAGTTGATGCAGAATTGGGCGAGCCAGTTTCAAGACACAGCCGAGCAATTTAGCCTTAATTATTTATCAAATAGACGGCATTTTGCTTAACCTAAATGAGCATAATGTGAGCTCAAAGGCGAAATTATTATTACCTGCAGTTTTAAAATAAATCCAGCAGATGCATCAATTAGACGGTCCGATAAAGCTGTAGATCAGATCCAGATTTTGTATCAAGTCACACATACGAGGTCAACATCAACGTCAATAGTGATGTTGCGGAAGAAATCTAGGGTTCCGGTCCTCCGGGATGTCTGGTCCAAGAGATTTCAGTCGACGATGTCGGCACACGGAGGGATAAAAGCCCGGGAGACCGCCCCAACCCGAAACCCCCGTTCAATGTCGTCTCCTACGGATCCATCCGGACTATTCCAACGCTCGCATCCAAGCGAAGGGATGCAAGCTCTCGAAAAAGAACGAAAACTTCCCCTCACGGGTTGGCAACAGGAAGTTGATCAAGCCAAGCGTCTAGGCCTGGAAGCAGCTGAGAGCATCGTTGATCGCAACATCTCCACGTTTTCTCGAGGTGAATTGCCGCACTTCGCCGGCATCAACACTTTCATGAAGGCGCCCTACCTGGAAGACGTGAGTCAGGTCGGCAAGTACGACGTCGCCATTGTTGGCGTACCCCACGACTGCGGTACGACTTATCGCCCTGGTACGCGCTTCGGCCCCCAGGGCATCCGCCGCATCTCTGCTCTATACACCACCTACAACTACGAAATGGGGGTGGATCTGCGGGAACAGATCACCCTGTGCGATGTGGGTGACATCTTCACGATTCCCGCGAATAACGAAAAGAGCTTCGATCAAATCTCTAAGGGCATCGCCCACGTGTTCTCCAGCGGGGCCTTCCCGATCATCCTCGGCGGTGACCACTCCATTGGTTTCCCCACCGTTCGAGGGGTTTGCCGCCATCTCGGCGACAAAAAGGTTGGAATCATCCACTTCGACCGTCACGTCGACACCCAGGAGATTGACTTGGATGAGCGGATGCACACTTGTCCATGGTTCCACGCAACAAACATGGCCAATGCTCCGGCCGTGAACCTGGTGCAGCTCGGCATCGGTGGCTGGCAGGTCCCCAGGGAAGGGGTGAAAGTTTGCCGGGAACGAGGCACAAACGTGCTCACGGTCACCGACATCACCGAAATGGGCTTGGAAGCTGCGGCTCAATACGCCATTGAACGCGCGACTGACGGCACCGACTGCGTCTACATCTCGTTCGATATCGATTGCATTGATGCTGGTTTCGTACCGGGAACCGGCTGGCCAGAACCAGGCGGATTGATGCCTCGAGAAGCGCTGAAGCTGCTCGAGTTGATCGTGCGCAATGTTCCCGTCTGCGGGCTTGAAATCGTTGAAGTATCACCTCCGTACGACATCAGCGACATGACATCACTGATGGCAACCCGTGTTATTTGCGACTCCATGGCTCACCTCGTGGTGAGTGGCCAGTTGCCCCGCAAGGGCAAACCGGCATGGATCAGTGACGAATGCAACATGAACGTCGATCAGAAGTGGAGATAACCCATGCATGAAGTCGACATGACCAAGTGCCTTCTGATCTCTCTGAATGAATGGCGCGAACAACGTGATGACTCCTCGGTGATGGTCGAGACCGTTCACCTCGATGTGGGTCGCTTCACCTGCGTCGAACCCGATCAGCTCGTAACCACCTACAACGCTGTAGTGCAGGGCAGTTGGCTCGATGGATCCAAACTCACGATCACGGAGATTCCCTTCGTTGGTCGATGTCTGAGCTGCAACAGCTCCTACGTCCCCGTCCCGGAGAACGCCTATCGCTCGCCCTGTTGCGATCACCCGCTTGAGGAAATCGAGAGCGGCAGGGAATTGCGCATCCGCAGCATCGATTACCGCAGCGACGCAGCAGCTGTCGTTGAGTCGATGTCAATCCAGCGTCGTCGCTGAAAACCAATACCCCCCTTTTCTGATGCACATGCCACTCGAGGACACGCTTGGCCTCAACCTTCTAGCCGCCAACACTCATCAAGCCGAACACAACAACCAACAGCTCGAGCGCTGGGACCTGCTCTGCCTCAACCTCATGAGCAGTCCGGGTGCAGGAAAAACAGCGTTGCTCGAACGCTCACTCCCCTCACTAGCTAGCGATCTGCGGGTGGCAGTTTTAGAAGGCGATATGACCACCCAACTCGATGCTGATCGCCTGGAAGCTGTCGGCATTCCAGTTGTTCCCATCACCACTGGACGTGCATGCCACTTGGACGCGGCGATGGTCAGTGGTGGGCTCAGGTTGCTGCAACAACGGCTCGATCCTGCGGAATTGAACCTTCTCTTGGTTGAAAACGTGGGCAATCTCGTTTGCCCAGCTGAATTCGATGTGGGTGAACACCTCAAGGTGGCGCTGCTGAGTGTCACGGAGGGAGACGACAAACCACTCAAATATCCGCTGATGTTCCGCAATGCAGATGTGGTGCTGATCACCAAGGTTGATCTGCTTCCCCATCTCCCCGTTGATCTCGCTGCGATTCGCCACAACATCCTCAGCATCAATCCCAACGCAACCGTGATCGAGGTCTCCGCAATCACCGGTGAAGGCCTCGATGCTTGGCACCGGTGGGTTCTACAAGCCCTTGCCAACCGGTCCACAACCGCCCCTGCTCTGGCCGCTGCCTGAGCGAACCGAACCTGCTTTTTTATCTCGCCCATGCCATGACCAAACAACTGCGCAACCTTCTCATCGCCGGCCTAGCCATCGTTTTAGCCGTCGCCTGCTCCAAGCCACCAACCCCCACGGTGGGGGGCACTCCCATCGTGATCGGCTACAGCAACTGGGCCGGTTGGTGGCCTTGGGCGATAGCCGTTGAGGAAAAGCTGTTCGAAAAGAACGGCGTGAACGTAGAAATGAAATGGTTCGACGGCTACCTGCAGTCGATGGAAACATTTGCCGCCGGCAAGATCGACGGCAACTCCCAGACCCTCAACGACACCATCTCCTTCCTGCCTGGTGAGAACGGCGGTGAAGTTGTGGTGCTAGTAAACGACAACTCATCCGGCAATGACCAGATCATTGCAGATGCTTCGATTAAATCCGTCGCTGAACTCAAGGGCAAGACCGTTGCCGTTGAAGAGGGTGTTGTTGACGATTACCTGCTCAGCCTTGCGTTAAAAGACGCTGGCCTGAGCCGTGATGATGTTGTGATTAAAGGCATGCCGACCGACCAAGCTGCAACGGCCTTCGCCGCTGGCCAGGTCGATGCCGTGGGTGCATTCCCGCCATACACCGGAACGGCAATGAAGCGAGAAGGCGCCCGCGTGATTGCCAGCTCCAAGGAATACCCAGGCGCGATTCCCGATCTGCTCACCCTGAGTGGTGATCTGATTAAAGAACGCCCCGACGATGTTCAGAAAATCGTCCAAACCTGGTGGGAGGTTCGGGAGTTCATGGCCAAAAACCCTGAAAAGTCTGAGGCGATCATGGCCAAACGTGCTGGCATACCTACCGCTGAGTATGAGCAGTACAAAGACGGCACCCGGTTCTTCTCAATCAAGGAAAACCTTGAGGCCTTCAGCCAGGGGGATGGCATGCAACACATGCCTTATGCAGCGGAATCGATGGCTGACTTCATGGTCTCGGTCGGTTTTCTGCCTGAAAAGCCAGATATGAGCGAGCTGTTTGATGACAGCTTCATCAAGAAGATCGCAGCTTCTTGATGACTGCCACGGCCGCCGCTGTCAGCAAGGAGAGAAACTCCAAGCTTCTCTCTCTGTTCACCTTGGGTGCCATGCCATCCAAGGCCATGCGTGGCGGCCTGCAGGTGGCATCCCTCCTGCTGCCCCTCCTGCTCTGGACCGCCATCGCATCCTTGGGTCTAGTGGATGAGAAGTTTCTTCCTTCGCCCCAGGCCGTGTTCCGATCACTGGCCGCAATGGCAGAGAGCGGCATTTTGTTCCAAGACATCGTCGCAAGCACAGGTCGTGTGTTCGGCGGCTTTCTTTTGGCCACGCTTCTTGCTGTACCCATTGGCATATGTATGGGGGTCTACCCAGCGATCTGCGCTCTCTGTGAGCCGCTCATCGCCATGTTGCGCTACATGCCGGCGGCAGCCTTTATTCCCTTACTGATCATCTACCTCGGTATCGGCGAAGAACCAAAGATCGCCCTGATCTTTATTGGCACGGTTTATTTCAACATTCTGATGGTGATGGATGCAGTGAAGTTTGTTCCCAAGGAATTGATTGAAACCACACTCACGCTGGGAGGGAAAAGCCGTCAACTGCTGGTACAGGTCGTGGCCCGCTACAGCCTTCCCAGCATTATTGATACGTTGCGAATCAATATCGCAACCTCCTGGAACCTGGTGGTGGTGGCGGAGCTCGTCGCCGCTGAAGTGGGTCTTGGCAAACGCATCCAACTAGCCCAACGGTTCTTCCGCACCGACCAAATTTTTGCCGAACTCATTGTGCTTGGCCTCATTGGCTTTGCCATTGACATGGGTTTTCGCCTGCTGCTGCGGCTGAGCTGTAAGTGGGCCATCTGACCATGGAACTGATTGTCAACAATCTCTGCAAGCGTTTCGGGGACAAAACAATCCTCGAAGGCCTTACATTCTCGATGAAGTCAGGTGACTTCAGGGCGATCGTTGGCAGCTCTGGATCAGGAAAAAGCACAATTCTGCGTTTGATCGCCGGCCTAGATCAACCCAGTAGCGGCTCCATCTCGGTGGATGGCAGTCCATTGAGAGGTCCTGGTCCAGACCGCGGAATGGTGTTTCAGAAATATAGCCTTTATCCCTGGCTCAATGCCGCCGAAAACGTTGGTTTTGGAATGCGTCTCCAGCGAATGAAGCCGGCGGAAATCAAAGAACGAACCGCCTACTTCCTCGAAGTTGTCGGCCTCAGTGATGCCGCTAACAAACTGCCAAGGGAACTTTCAGGCGGCATGCAACAACGAGTCGCCATTGCACGGGCACTCGCCACCAACCCAAGCATCTTGCTTCTTGATGAACCCTTTGGTGCCCTTGATTTGCAAATCCGGGAATCCATGCAGGATTTCCTGCTCAAGCTCTGGCAACGAACGGGCCTCACTGTGTTGCTCATCACTCATGATGTAGAGGAGGCCCTGGTGTTAGCCCAACAGGTGCATGTGATGGCCTCGAACCCTGGCCGGATCATCCGTTCCTTCGACGTCGAGCTAGACAAAACCAACCTCGATCAGCTGCGGTTGAGCAACGCATTCCTCACCAAGCGTCGCTCCCTGTCAACCACCATGAGAGAGCTGGAGCCAGCGCTGTGCTGAATCAGCCATTCCTACCTGGATGGCTGTATCGAGACGAGGAGATACACCAGTTGGATTGCACGCTGTACGCGAACCACTTTTGGCACCCAGTGGCCGCTGCAGCTGATCTTCGACCTGGTCAGTCGTTGGCGATCACCCTGCTGCACCAACCCCTTCTGCTGACCTGGCCTGAGGGCGAGCAGCCAAGGGCTTTTCGAAACCGATGCCCCCACCGCGGTGCTGTCTTCCAGGCGGATGGCGAGGCTGGCAAGCCATGCCGGCGTCTGATTTGCCCGTATCACGGCTGGACCTACAACCTCCAAGGTGAATTGCTAGCGGCAACACGGGAATCGGATTTTGAGCATGGTTTCGATCGTCGGGACTGGGGATTGCATGAGCTCCCATGCCGTCTTGACGGACCACTGATCTGGGTCTCCCTGAACGCTCAGGCAATCTCCCTCGATGAACAGCTTGCAATCGTCCACGACACCTCCAACATCCCCTGGTCAGCAGCGCCGATACAGCTGCGACAAGTCCAACGCAGCCTGGCCTGCAATTGGAAAATCGCGCATGACAACACGCTCGACGATTACCACGTCGCAATTGCCCATCCAAAAACCCTCCACCGCGAGCAAGGCCCGGTGCGCCAGTACGTCCATCGCTTCAGCCGCTACGGCACTCTGCTGGAAACTCCCCATCCGGATGGGGGGCGGTTTCTCACATTTGGATTACCTCCGTGGAGCCATCTACTTGTGTGGCCAGACGGACGAATAGCGCTGCTGGAGTTTTTGCCGAATCTGCCCAGCTGTTGCACGATGCAGTTACGGCTGTTCGCACCAACTGAAACCGTCGACAACGCCGCTGCAGACGCCTGGCTCGAACAGTTACTCACGTTTTTAGAGGAAGATCGGGTCCTGGTGGAATCAGCGCAGCTTGGTTACGACGACACTTTCAATCCAGGGCCTCCCCACCGACTGGAACAGAGGATCCTTCACTGGCAATCGATTTATAGGAGTCAGCTATCGACCGCTGCGGGCAACAAGTTGGAGCGCAACCACGATGCCATCTCCGCATTGAGAATCTGAACATCCGAGAGGGGGTTAGCACTAAACGGATGGAGGGGCATATAGCCATCAGGACCAAACTCTGGAGTGATGGTGATTGGCTGATCCAGGTGGAGCGATCGATCCAGAAAAAACTGCCAACAGAGACGATGAGCCTCAAGCGCCTCGGCCCATTCGGGCGCGAAGGGATGGCTGACAGACGGCCCCTGGGCATGTCCGACACGGGCATGGATGTGGTCAACCCGTCCAGCCATTGCTTGAACAGGAGCCAACTCAGGCGTCATTAATCGTTCAGTTACGGCACACCAGTGACTCAAATCAGCCGTCAGGCGCAGCCGCGGATGTTTCGCCACCCGGGCCGACAGACGCCACGGATCGAATAGGGATCGACTGCGATGGGTCTCAAGGGTCACCGGAATTGGACAGGCCTCGATTTGATCAAGGGCAGCCTCAAGGAAGGAGTCCTGATGGGGCTCAGACCAACTATCGCTGCCGGTAATCAACGTGATCTTCAGTGGATTAAGTCGAACAGCACGTAAAAGATCTTCACTCAACTGAGCCAGGTGATCATCTGGGCTCCAATCGAGGGATGGGGTGTAACCGCCCCCTGTTGCGATCTCGATAATGAGCCTCTGTTGGCCCCGCTGCAACAATCGACGAATCTCCGACGGTGGCAAGACGACCAAGGCTGGGTGGTCAAGATTGATTTCCAACCCATCAAAGTCATCAAATTGGGACCGTTCACAGGCCTTGGCTAGTGAGTCCTGCCAACCCCAAAGGGTTTTAAACAGCAGCAACTTCAAATTCAATGTGGGTCAGTGAACAGCTGCGGCTGAATCCCGAGATAAACCGCTTCGCGGAAGAGCTCCTGTTTGGCGCGGGCATCACGAGTTTCTTCAGCAAGTCGAAACCGCTGCTGAAGCGATTCAACCAATCGACGCTGCCGAGCGTCTGTCTTTAATGTCTTCAACATGCCAACCAAGATAAGACCAATTAACCCCACTGTCGTGGGTCAGTGGTGTGGTCTATGACGCTCACCAATCGCACATTTTGCGGGTAGATCGAGTGATGGGAGAACCACAGCGATAAAGAGTTCGATGCGATGCAACGCCGCGGGAGACAGCTTCGAGAGGGTGGATATGGATCGATCGAATGGGATGAGCTGACGGGGCGGAAGTAACTAGCTATTCCGGCGCGTTTACAGCATCTTGGGGAGACGCGAATCCAACGGTGAATGTGGGCTGATCACCTGTCGATTGCACGATGCTGCGCCTGCATCTCAGAGAATGGCTTGGCTGAAGCCGTTGCCCTGATGGGAGGAGGGCTGCACCTGCTCCAGCAAGATCTGATCTTGGAGTCCGTACGGGTGGAGTTAGTGCAAAACGCAGAAGTCGCCAGTTTCTTGCACTGACTTTTGCACTAGTGGGGATGGTTCACTTGGTGAAAACCTAGTGGAGCCAAGCGGATTCGAACCGCTGACCCCCTGCATGCCATGCAGGTGCTCTACCAGCTGAGCTATGGCCCCATGAACAACGCCAAAGCCCGCAAGCCTGTTCGTTGTCGTGGCGAAGCTTACACCGCCAAGGAGCTCAAACCTGGCGCCACACCGCCATTAATTTGCCTTGAACCTGCACCTGCTCCGCTGGCAACTCAATGGGGTCGTAAGCAGGATTTGCCGCTTCCAAGCGCACCACACTTCCATCAAGATGAAAATGCTTGAGGGTGGTGCCACTGCCTGCCACCAAAGCACTCACAATCGTGCCCTGACGCAAACGACGGGGCTCGAGTACAGGCTCCATAAGCACAACATCACCATCAGCGATGTGAGCATCCACCATCGAATCACCATTCACCGTGAGCGCAAACAAGCCGCGGGTTTCAAGCACTGGAGCTAGATCAAGGTGTTCTTGAACATCGTCGAAGGTTTCCACCAAACCACCGGCCGCTACAGCGCCCAGCACCGGAATACCCAACGCCACATCCCCCAACAATTGCAAGGTGCGCGCTTGACCCTCCTGCCAGGTGAGCCATCCCTTCTGCTGCAAATGGCGCAGTCGACTTTGCACAGGAGCGGGTGAACGAAGCCCCATCGCCTGCATCATCTGACGAATAGAAGGGCTATGGCGATGGCTACCGATGTAGTCCGACAGCCAGTCGTAAAGCTCCTGCTGAGCAGTGGTGAGCGGCTCGGGGGATCCAGTGGTCACCGGGATGATCCAATTCAGTCAATACATATGTACCTATTCCATGGGGATTTGGCAAGGGCCTCAAGGATTGGGAGCTAAAGCGCAGATCCAGTTCACCTTGGAAGCCGTACCTTTCCGTCCTGGGTAAACACTCCAACGACCCTCCTGATCCTGTCGCTCCAACACCCCCTTAAGACACTGGGCGCGCATCGATAACTGCCGCATTCCCCAAGGACTGCTCTGCCCTTTACGCATCAACAACAAGGCCTGAAAGCTCACCGTCTGATCACGACGGAAAGGGTCTCGCAAATATTCGGCCGCGTCGATTTTGGGGGATTGCATCGCCTCCAGAAACCTCCAATCCGATGGTGCTGACGTTTCCTGAACGCTCATTTGCTGGCGCACCTCACGCCAAAACTTGGGTTCAGGTTTTGGCGCCCAGCTGGCATCACTCGGCAATGCAGAAGCAACCGACAGGGCAGCGGCCGTGGATCCAATGATCACGATGGTTCGCAATCGAACGGACATCCGCAGGAGGGAAAGACCGCTCATTGCTTCTCCTGGTTGACGTTTTTTTGCTTGATCAATTCAGCCAACATTTCCAATTTGGCGTTTTCGGATTCGGAGGCACGCGTTGCCATCCAGGCACTAGAAGCCTTGAGCTGAGCCAGTTGCTGCACCAGAGAAAGAGCCGTTTCTCGCAGGGTGTCGATGTCATCGCACTCACGGATGAACCGACCCCACTTTTCGAGCCCAAAGGATTGTTCCAAGCCACGCTCAATCGGGTCAATGCTCATGAGCTCTGCTCTCTCTGTTCCTGATCCTTCCGCTCCTGCTCCAGCAAGGGGTCTGGCTGTCCGTTGCAGATGGCTTGAGCCCTGCGATAAAAGCCGCTGTCGCAATCACCCGCCGCTTCTAAGGTTTCGAGAATCCTTTGCCAGTTGTCTCGTTCGACTTGATCCATGCTTCAAATTGACGTTGAAAAAATCTTACGTAGAAATTCGAGACTGAGATCACGCACCGCTGTCCATTCAGCATCCACCGTGATCGAATGACTACTGCGCTCTAACCAGTGAAGCTCTCGAGGAGAGGACTGCACGGTGCGCATCAACAGCTCAATGCCACTGTGTGAAATCACCTTGTCGCGACGACTCGCAATCGCCAGCAGTGGTTGCTGAACCTGGTGGAGCTGCCTGCGCGTACGAGAGATGAGATCAAGCACGCGAGCACTGGTGGCCACTGGGTAGCGGTCGTAAGACCAAAGCCGCTCTGCCGCGATTGGATCAAAGAAGTCAGAGGCCGGCTTTGGCAGCGATTGTGTGAATTGGATCAGCACAGGGGCCAAAAAGCGGCGGGGATCTCCGCTGCGAACAGGAGGTGAATACAGCAAGAGAGCCTTGATTTGGGGGTAACGCAAGGCCAATTGCAAGCTCAAAATCGAACCCAACGACAACCCTCCCACCACCACCTTCTGACCTTCTGACAACAGACGAGTGATCAAGGCATCAAGAGGGTCGATCCACTGCTGCGGATGCACCCCCATCAACTCATTGAGGTTTGTTCCATGACCCATGAGCAGGGGAACCTCTACGCCATAGCCCTCGGAATTCAAGGCCTCAGCGAGGAGCTGCAGCTCAGAAGGCGAGCCGGTGAATCCATGAATGAGAACCACCGTCACTGCCCCCCCAGGCAGTGAAAACGCCTGGGGCGATGCGCTCACAAACCACCAAGCAAAACGGCGAGGAGAGCCTGCTGGGCATGCAGACGATTCTCCGCTTGGTCAAAGATCCGGCTGGACGCACTCTCCATCACCCCGGCACTGATCTCCTCGTCGCGATGGGCAGGCAAACAGTGCAGCACAATCGCTTTGGGATCAGCTTCTGCCAGCAGGGCTTCATCCAAGCAAAAGCCTTTGAAAGCCTGTTCGCGCTCCGCCTGCTCCTGTTCCTGGCCCATGGATGCCCAAACATCCGTATACAACGCCTGGGCTCCGCGCACCGCCGCAACGGGGTCACTGGTGACCTCGATCTGAGCTCCAGCCACAGCAAGTTCATGGGCTTGATCGAGCACCCCGGGTAACGGCTCAAAACCATCGGGACAGCCGATGCGTACATTCACGCCAAGAAGAGCCCCGCAGAGCATCAAGGAGTGGGCCACGTTGTTTCCATCGCCGACGTAAGCCAGGGTTTGGCCTTGCAGATCACCAAAGGCCTCCTGCATCGTGAGGAAATCAGCCAAGGCCTGACACGGATGCTCGAGATCCGTGAGGGCATTGATCACGGGAATCGAAGCCCAGTAGGCGTAATCCACGAGCTCCTGTTGGGCATAGGTGCGCACAGCGAGAGCGTCACAAAAACGACTCAAGACCCTGGCCGTATCTTCCAAGGGTTCACCACGACCGAGCTGGGTGACCTGGGGATTGAGATCCACGGTTTGACCACCGAGCCGGGCCATCGCCACTTGAAAGCTCACCCTGGTGCGGGTGGATGCTTTGGTGAAGATCAACCCCAGCACCCGATTGCCGAGATCGATGCGCCGGTCACCAGACTTCAGTTGGCGCGCAAGGTCAAGCAGAGCCTGGGTTTCCTGCGCAGAAATGTCCGCAGACGACAGGTAATCACTCCCGGTTAAGGAGGTGAGAACAGCAGCAACGCCCTTATCCATGCCAGCGGCTTCAAAGGAGTGTTATCGGAGATAAAAGGGCTGCTCGTCAAGCCTTCTTGAGCCCGCGTGCTGGAAACGTTGCGATTCGGGACGCCAAACGCTTCAAAAAAGTGAACCATTTGCGGCCGATGGTTGACCGATCCAACAAAAAAACTGCCCCCAGAAGGAGACAGTGATTGCAATTGCTGGAAAGTTGAGCGGCGTCTACTTGATCAGTGTCTACTTGAGCAGTGTCTACTTGAGCAGTGTCTACTTGAGCAGTGTCTGCGCTCAGGAAAGCGCGGGAGCCTAAGCAGCAACGGATTGATCAGCAGGCATCACGCTGGCCGAAAGCATCTCTCTGAGGTCATCTCCTTCGATCACTTCTTTTTCAAGAATTTTCTGAGAGATCGTTTCGAGCAATGCCATGTTTTGACGAAGGATCGAAAGGGCTTGGTCGTGGGCACGGTCCACTAAGCCCCGTACTTCACGATCGATCGCTTGCGCTGTGGCATCACTCACCGCGCGGCGGGGATTGTTGTTACCTCCAAGGAAACGACCACCACCTTGCTTGTCGTAAGCAAGGGGTCCGAGGGTGTCGCTCATTCCATAGGTGCCAACCATCTGCTCAGCGATGTCGGTAGCCCGCTGCAGATCGTTAGCAGCTCCTGTGGTGATTTTGCCGAACACAATTTCCTCTGCAGAGCGGCCTCCAATCAGGGTGGCAATTTGCCCTTCCAAATCTTCGCGAGAGTTGAGGAAGCGCTCTTCTGTGGGGAGTTGCAGCGTGTAGCCGAGGGCACTCATGCCGCGGGGCACGATCGAGATCTTGGCCACTTTGCTGCCTCCGGGCATGAGGTGACCCACGATCGCGTGACCAACTTCGTGATACGCAACGACCTTCTTCTCATCGTCTTGCATCACCCGGCTCTTTTTCTCGAGACCAGCAACAACACGTTCGATCGCTTCATTGAGATCGCCCTGTACAACTTCTTTTTTGTAATTACGAGCCGCTAGTAGGGCTGCCTCGTTGACCAGGTTGGCAAGATCGGCACCGGCAAAACCGCTTGTCGCTTGAGCAATCTTGTCTAAATCAACGGCCTCGGCAAGTTTTACTTTTTTGGCGTAGATCTCAAGAATGGTCTTACGACCAGAAAGATCAGGTCGATCCACCAACACCTGACGATCGAAACGACCAGGGCGAAGCAAAGCGGCATCTAGAACTTCAGGCTGGTTCGTCGCAGCCAACACGATCACAGGCTTATCTGTGGATGCAAAACCATCCATTTCGGTAAGCAGTTGATTCAGCGTTTGTTCGCGCTCATCGTTACCTCCAACCACACCCATTGAGCCTGAACGGCTCTTACCAATCGCATCAAGTTCATCAATAAAGATGATGCAAGGAGCGTTCTTTTTGGCCTGTTCGAATAGGTCACGAACGCGAGCAGCACCTGCTCCAACGAAGAGTTCTACAAATTCGGAACCACTAATGATGAAGAAGGGAACACCTGCCTCACCAGCCACTGCTTTGGATAGAAGTGTTTTACCCGTACCTGGAGGACCAACAAGCAACACCCCTTTGGGAATGCGTGCGCCAATCTCGGTATAGCGCTCGGGTGTTTTTAAGAAATCAACAATTTCATTGAGCTCATCTTTGGCTTCATCCACACCGGCAACATCGGCAAACGTGACCCGTGATTGCTCATCCGGCACATACACCTTGGCCTTGCTCTTCGTGAAATTGAGTGCACCTTGAGCACCGCCACCACCCATGGAGCGACGTGCAAAGAACTGCAAAACGAGGATAAAAATCAGCGGGGGAACGACCCAGCTCAAAATGGTGGTGAAGATATTGGGCTTCTTAGGCGGAGCAGCAGCAAACTCAACGCCTTTGCTTTCGAGGCGCTGGGGCAGATCCATATCGAAGATCGGCGTGGTTGCGAGCACAGAAGGCGCTCCTTCCTCAGCCTCACTGAGCTCGTAGCGAATTTGATCTTGGGTGATGAAAGCGCGCTTGACCGCCCCATCATTGACTTGGTCAATAAAAAGTGAATACGGCACCCGAGGCACTTGCTGCATGCCTTGGTTGGGGATGAAGCTGCTCAGCAGCAACAACACTCCGAAACCAATCAAGACAAGATTGATGATCCCGAAGCGCCGATTAGGGCGATTGTCGTCCTCTCGAATCGCCATGAAGCTGGTTCCCAATTGCGCACCAAACTAAGTCGGTTGTTTGCCTGATGGGTGCGCGTGCTGGGAGGAGAACCGAACGCCTCGAGACCAGCGCATGGCTCCATCCCCTTGGTGTTGGACCAACCAGCGTCTAAGCAAGGGCCATAGACGAAACGCGGACCAACCACCTTGCTTGGCTCGATGGCATTCGCGATTGTTGGAATCCTGAGCTTGGCGGAATGCTCTGAAGATGAAATCTGACAGATCAAAGCGCCGCAATCGAGAAAAAATCTATGAGCTGCTTCTAAGCCTCTGCTTATTAGTGCTGGTGAGCTTTGCTTTTCCGCGCCTGAGCTGGATCGGCCCCCTGGGCTATGGCTTGATCGCCTTGCTGCTCACGCAACTGGTGATGATCCGCAAAGCGTCTCTCACCGTTGAAGACCGTTTGTACCAGCTCCTAGGTCTCGGGGCACTTGTTGCCCTGCTTCTGTGGCAAATCACTCCTGTGCGCTGGGTGGTGAGTGGCGTTCCGCTTGTGCTCACCTGGAGTGTGTTGGTGGGCTGGAGCGTGATCCGCTTGGTGGAGCGACTCTCCCAGGAACGCAAAGTTACGGCTGGCTTGCTGATGGGTGCTGCCGCTGGCTATCTGCTCTTAGGGCTAACAGCCGGCTTGGTGATGAGTGCGGTGGAAACCATTCAGCCAGGCAGTTTCGAACCACTCAACATCCTCAAAGAATCCGCCCATGGGCCCGACGCCAGTGTGCTGGTGTCAATGAGAGCCTTCTCTGAAATCAACTATTTCGCCTTCATCTGCTTAACCACCGTGGGCTTCGGTGACATTCAACCTGTGCTGCCCGTCTCGCGGATGCTGGCGATGGTGACGGGAATCATTGGACCGCTTTATTTAGCCGTGGTGATGGGAGTCCTGATCGGTCGTTACACCAGCCAAGTGGAAGAAGAAGACATCGCTGAACACAATGAACACCCATAGCTAGATCCTTTGGAAGGCCCCAGGACGCCTGCTTTAGATCAGCCTCTGCTGCAGCAACAGATCACTGCCTAAACGTTGAGCATTGAGGTCTGAAAGCGCCATAACCTCATCCATCGCCGTGAAGCCAAGATCACCTAGAGGCGTGCGGGCCAAATCACCGCCAAGAAGCTTGGGGGCAATCACGACTGCTAACTCCTGCACGCAACCCTGCTGTAGCGCTGCCGCTGCTAGGGCCGGACCGCATTCCCAGAGCACGCGGTTGCAACCACGTGCAGCCAAAGCGTGAAGGAGATCCAACGGCTCGCTAGCCAAAAGTTCGAGAGTTTCCGGTCCCTCAGGACATGGTCGATCAGCGCAACCTGGCCCATGGGCCAGAAGCGTTGGCGCCAGGCTTGTGTCCCAAAGCTGAGCCTGAGAAGGCAAATCAAGACTCCGGCTCAGCACCACGCGCAACGGCTCTGGCGACCGCCGACCACGGCTGGTGAGCAAGGGGTTATCAGCGCGAACGGTGCCCCCACCCACAATCACCGCATCGCAACCTGCGCGCCAGTGATGCACCCAGTCCCGCGCAGGAGGAGCACTAATCCACTGGCTTTCGCCATTCGGCAAAGCGGTGCGGCCGTCCAAACTCATCGCCCACTTGAGAAGGCCCCAAGGAAGGCCAGTTTGAACGCGATGGACAAAGGCTCGATTTTGCTGAGCCGCCTCTGCCTCCAGCACCCCGGTGATCACCTCCAATCCGGCATCGCGCAAGCGCTGAATGCCGCCACCGGCCACCCGCGGATCAGGATCTGTGAGTGCCACAACCACGCGCTGAATGCCGGCTTGAATCACCGCCTCCGAGCAAGGAGGCGTTCGCCCCTGATGACAGCAAGGCTCAAGCGTGACGATGATCGTCCCGCCCCTGGCGCGCGCACCAGCTTGAGCGAGTGCACCCACCTCGGCATGGGCTTGCCCTGCCTTGGCATGAAAGCCTTCTCCGACCAAAGCCCCTTGAGCATCCAGCACCACAGCACCCACTAGGGGGTTGGGACTGGTTTGGCCTTCAGCCAGGGCTGCCAACTGCAGAGCCCGGCGCATCCAAACATTCCAGCGGGTGCTGCCTGACAGCATCAGCTCAGCTGTTGCGTTTGTACTTCGCGCCACTCGCCCACCACATAGGGAGGAACAGGCAATTCATTGAACACACCCGGCAGGAACAAACGCAAAGGACGGTTGTTGCTCAGATCAGTTAAGAGCGGATCGAGCGCAAATTCAGCGGCAGCTTCTCGACCGTCTTTGGCAAGGGCTGGATTCTTGAGGGTGATGTCGTCCAATTGCCATTCCTTCACTCCGGCCTGAACTAATAGAGACACTGGATGATCGAGCCTCACTTTGCCGGGGTAGCCCACAATCCTCAGCACTACAGGGTTTCCAGGCTTTCCAGTGCGATAAGCAACGGCCTGCCAGCTGTCGTAATCGAGATCGCGCAAGCTTTCAAGGCTGCGCAGCATTGGGGCACCCGCCTCATCGTTGTGCTGATGCACTTGGGCCAGCGCTGCGTTTGGGGTGACCAGAAGCAGGAGCACCGCCGCCAACAACGAAACCAAAAGCCGACGCAGCACACCCATCTGAACAAGCCAATTCATGGAGCCATCATCAACGCTCTATGCCTGGACTGCGGGAACCGCAGGCCTGAGATGAAGACAGCACAATTAACTATCAGAGAAGAAGGCAGAAAAGATGCAAAAGCCAAGCTAATTATAAATCGTTAATACAATTAACTCTGGTCATATTACTGCTTTTGCATGATTGCGCAGACTTAATCGATTCATTGGCGAATCAAAAACTGGCAGAGATCTAACTCAATTGCCCACTTTTTACCCCCGCTGCGCACCAGGAATCGTTTCCCAATCGGTGTGTGTGGCCCAGAGGCCCCAGATCGCCATCGCCCGCAGGTAGTGGCAAGCCCGAAAGGTATTCACGGCTGTGATCGCTTCTGGAGTGCGGAATTGCAAGCCACCGGCATACACCTGGGTCACCACCGCTGAGCAGATCGCTTCTGCGGTTTTGCCCTCACCCATCAAGCGGTAATAGCTGGCGATTCCAAAGTTGATCCCCGTCCACACCTCCAAGGGGTGGGTGCCATTTGGATCCAGCGGAGTGCCATCACGGCGCAAGCCATTGGCGACCCCGAGCGTTCCGCCTGCAAAGTTGTCAAAACAGGCTTCTTTCACCGCCTTCAAGGTGCTGCGGCTATTGGCCTCACTCACCACCGGCGGTAAATCCAGCAAGCGCGCATAGAAATCACCACAGAGCTGATCGGCCATCACCACCGGCGTGCCGCTTTCCGCATCGATGTCGTAGTACTCACCGTTCCAGAGGAGCGTGTCGAAATTGGCGCGGGATTGCTTCAGCCAGCCACTGAAGGTGTGCTGCTCGTCGCCGGTCTCCAATCCCAACTCCAGCTGCAGCCGTTGCGCCATTGCTAAGGCCGCTTCCAAGGCTGCAATCCAAAGCGCTCCGCAATAGGCACTCACCCCCTTGAGCGGCCAATCATCAAAGGTTTGATCCGGCGCCCCGCCGTTATCGGGCAAGCCATCGTCATTCACATCAAATTGCTTGAGGTAGTGCAGGGCCTGCACCGCCGCAGGCCAGCACTCCGCAAGAAAGCTGAGGTCTTCACCAGTGGGCGCCAATTTGAACGTGCGCCACACCTGCAGCACGTAATCACTGGCCAGATCTTTCCAGAGATTGCAGTCTTGATAGGCGGTGTAATTCGTGGCATCAAACGGCACCTCATTCGGTGCTCCCAAATCGTGGGGTGTGGCCCCTTTCACCTTGCGGTCTGCTTCCACACGGCCGCGGCCCTGGGTGAAATACCAACCAATCGGCCGTTGGGTGGCATCCGCCGCTGGAATCGCCCGAGCAAAGCTGCGAATCACCGCCTTATCGAGCTCAGGCCAAAGCTGCAGCAGGGCAAAGGACCCATACAAACGCACATCAAGGCTTTCGTACCAGGCGTAATCGAGGCACTCGAGCACCCCAAAGCGGCCATAGGGATCTTTCGACGTGGCTGCCGTCCAGAGGCTGCCGCCGCTGGCGAGGTCGTAGAGCTCGTTGAACAGCGCCATGCGCAGCTCCTCGGAAAGCTCCTTGCGCGCCAACACCGGTGCTTGCCAGGCTTCGATTTGCTCGTGCCAAGACCGCCAATCACGCAGTGCTTCTGCCGCAATCGCCGCCGCATGGCAGCCATCGGCGCCATAAAAATCGCTGTAGCGGCGCAGGTCGCGCACCCCCGTGGCAAAGCTCGTGACCGGCAGATCCCAGCTGATCGCCACCGGAATCTCTCGGGTTTCACCCGGCGCCAGGGTGAATTTCACGGCGATCGCCGCACTGGCGTGTTCGCCCTTGCGGCTGGCGCGATCGTTGTTGCTATCGGGGATCACCCCACCCGCGGCAAAGGGCTGCCAGAGCTCGGCACCATCACCGCTGGGATCCCAGCGGCTGCAGCGCATCAGCTCCACCCCATCCAGCGTGTCTGGCAGAGCCAAACACCACTGCCCTTCACCTTCTGCCAACGGCGTTGAGCGCTTGCCATCAAGCAGCACCCCGCGCAGGCCATCGCCATCGATCCAGCGGTTGCTCTGGCCCTCGCTATCTCCAATCGCTGGGGCGTAGTTGTGCTCGGGGCTGCCGTCATCACGGAAGTGCACCTCTGCCGAGGCATCGGTGTTGGTAAACCAGCCCACCGTGTTGCGCCAACTCAGCAGCAGCGACAGCTCTAAGGGCTTGTTGGTGGGATTGCTGAGCGTCCAGCGGAACACCGCCACCGGATAACTGCTGCGTTGGTAATCACCAGGAAGGATCGGGCTAAACGCCTCGCAACTCACGTCAGCGCAAAACACCCCGTCGTAGTGGTTCCAGCTCAGGGGGTAGCGAGCGGCATAGGTGCCAGTGCTGGTCTCCTCCGTGCTGGCGGGATACCACTGCCAACTGCTGAGCGGCTTGCCTGACTCCGGCTTGGAGTCATCGCGCGTTGGTTCTGTAGCCAAGGCATGGACACGCACCTGATCGCCTTGTTTTTCCCAAAGCGCGAATTGGCAATCGGGAATGCTGCCGTACCAATGCTCGCCGCCATCGAGATGCCACAGGTTGAAATCACCACGGGAGCTGCGGCCAATGCAGCCTGCCCCAAAGCCACCAAGGGGCATCCCATGCCAGGGGCCATCGTCAAGGTTGCTGGCATAGCGCACCGTGAACGGGGTCTGCCAACCCAAGCCAAACGAGCGGCTCCAGCTGGCTTCTGGTGGTTGCCAACCCTTCCCTGATGAGCCGCGGCTCAGCCGTGAACGCAATGCGGACAGTCCGAGCGGTGCCATGCAGAGGCCGAGAGTGGCTCCAGACTGCCAGAGCTGGCCAGAAGAGCCAGGGCCTTGCTAACAGCAAAAGAGGGGATGGGTGGCGAGCGCCGCAAAGCCAGTACGCGCCTGATTCATCCGCCCCTGCATCCTCTGGAAGGTCACCGGCATCAAAGCCCACTCCATTTCACCGCTGACCGTGCCCTATCTGGGCATCCTCGCCAGCTTGCAGCTGATCGACCCCAGTGTTGCCAATATCGCCTTGGTGAAAGCCAGCGATGCCTTGCAAATGCATGGCGCTGTGTTGGCCCTCGGCGCCAGCGTGTCCACCTTGGCTCAAGCCGCAGCGGTGTTGGTGATGGGCTTTTTCGGCGACCGTTTTGGGCGGCGGCGGGTGCTGGCGGCCTCCCTGCTACTGGCTCTGTTGGGGAATCTGCTCTCAATGCTGTCCAGCGAGGCGGGCCTGTTTCTGCTCGGCCGTGCCCTCACCGGCATCGCCCTGGGGTCGGTGCTCACCAGCACCTTTGCCAGCGTGCGCTTCGTGACTCCCGCTGCTGGCGTAAGCGCCGCCCTCGGCCTTTGGAACCTGCTGATCGTGGTGGGCTTTATCAGCGGCTCCCTGCTCGGTGGCTGGATGGCCACGATCGATTGGCGCCTGTCCTTTTTGCTGGTGCCACTGATTTGCAGCGCCAGCCTGCTGCTGTTGCCCGCGCTAGTACCTGCCATTCCAGGCAATCGCGCCCTCAAGCCCGACCTTCCCGGCCTAGCGAGCATCGCGATCGCGATGGTGCTGTTTCTGTTTGGCATCAACCACGCCGCCTTAGGGCTGCGCAGCCCCAGCTTCTGGCTGCCCACCTGCAGCGGACTGTTGTTGTTTGTGCTGCACATCAGCATTGAGCGCCGCAGCCGCAAACCGATCTTTCCGCCTCGGCTTTACCTGCGCGGTTTCTTTGCCGCAGCGGTGATCAACGGGATCGGCTGGAATGTGGCGCAAGCGGTGGTGCAGCTGCAAACCAGCAACTTCTGGCAGCTGGTGCAGGGTTACAGCACCAGTGCGGTGGCCTTCGCTCAGCTGCCCTTCCTGATCTGTTTTGGCGTAGCAGGGATCTACGCCGGGCGCTGGATGGGTCCAGGCCGGCGCACCTTGGTGTTGATGGCGGGCGGCAGCTTGGCGCTGGTGCTCGGCCTAGCTCTGTTCGCGATCGTGCAAGTGCAAACGCCCTATTGGCAGCTACTGCCGGCCTTAATGCTGGCCGGCCTCGGCCTGGCCTTTGTAGCCGTGCCGCAATCTGCCTTGTTTGTGCAGGAAGCACCGGAGAATTGCTTTGGATCGGTGCTGGCCTTTCGCACCACCAGCGGCCAGCTGGGCTTTGCCTTTGGGCTCGCCGCCAGTGGAACGATGATCAGCGGTTTTGGCTTCCATGATCTGCACAGCCGCATGCAAGCCGCGGGTCTGGGCTTGGAGCATCTGCCCCAACTCGATGAGCAGATTCGTTTGTTTCTACGCAATAGCCCGATCTCGCTTGAGGGATCAGCGTCTCAGCAACTGCTGCAACTGCTGCGGGAGGCCTACACCCAGGGGCTGGCAGGAACGATGTTGGTCGTGGCAGTGATCACGGGGCTGCTGTTTGCGATCAGCTTGCTGCTGTTGATCATTGGCCGCGAGCAACAACTGCTCCATCAAGAAGGTTCCTGAGCGATGCCGTCTTCCGCATCAAGCAGGGCATCGAGCGTCACCGCTGTACGCACCAGCGCCTGATAACGCTGCAAAACGCGTCGATTGCGCTCCAGCCAGCGCGCGGCATCGGCTGGCGCATCGCGACTGCCCCCACCCACCAAACCGGAGGGGTTGTCCCCATCCATCAACTCCAGATCGCCCTGTTGGGCCACGAGGGCCAGCAGCAGGTCGTGCAGACGTTGCCGGCGCTCTTTGATCCCATTGGTGCACATTTCAACCACACCGCAAACGTTGTGGCCATCTTGAAGGGATGGAGGTCTGACGCCTCCGCGCACCCACCCTTTCAATGCTTGTTTCCAAACGAAGCAAGGTGCTGACAGCTCTTCTGGCCAGATAACGCACGATTGTGATCAGCGAACTCGTAATAAGCACGCAGCACAATGGCGTGATGATCGATGTGATCGGCACCGACGCCGGTGCTCCCGGCTCGCTCCCACCCGGAGCTCAGCTCCTGGTGGATCAGGCCCACCTGCTGGCAGCCCCAAAACGGATGCTGCCTGCCCTGCAGCAATGGCGCACCTCTGAACCAAACCAGCGTTGCATCGCCAGTGACAATCCAATCTCTCTAAGCGAGGAGTTGCTGGCCCTCGGGAGTGATCAGCGCGCGGTAGTGCTGGCCAGCGGTGATCCGTTGTGGTTCGGGATCGGCCGGATCTTGATCGAGCGCCTGGGACGCGAACGTCTGCGCTTTCATCCAAGCCCCTCGTCCTTGCAACTGGCATTTGCCCGACTGGGCAGGCCCTGGCAGGACGCGCAATGGCTCAGCTTGCATGGCCGTGACCCTGCCCCACTCTCTCTGCGCTTGCAACAACGCCCCAGCGCCTTGGCCGTGCTCACCGATCCCAGTCGAGGTGGTGTAGACGAGGTGCGCCAAAGCTTGCGCAGCAGCGGCCTGGAATCGGCCTATGCCCTCTGGCTCTGCGAATCGCTTGGTCACAGAAGTGAGCGCGTGCAACGGCTGGCCCCCTGCCAAGCCACGCCTAGCGATTTGCACCCCCTGCATTTGGTGGTGTTGCTTGCGGAAGCTCAAGCGGCTCCACCCGCCGATCAACTTCCACTGTTTGGCCTGGAGGATGGTGTGTTTCTCCAACACAGCGACCGCCCCGGCTTGATGACCAAACGGGAGGTGCGGATCCAATTGCTCGCTGAGCTCAACCTTCCAGCACGCGGCGTGCTTTGGGATCTGGGTGCGGGCACCGGCAGCGTTGGCCTCGAAGCGCTGCGGCTGCGGCCGCAGTTGCAGTTGCTTTGCATTGAACAGCGCAGCGGTGGATCGTCCCTGATCGCCGCCAATGCCGCACGCCTGGGTGTTCAACCAGCAGCTGTACTGGAGGGGGATGCCATGGAAGAACTCCCCAACCTCCCTGCAGCCTTAGCCGCCCCTGACCGGGTGCTGATTGGTGGCGGTGGCCGCAAACGCAGGGCCCTGCTGGAGCAAGTGATCCAACGCATGGCCCCCAAGGGTGAAGTGGTGATTCCACTCGCCACCTTGGAGGCCTTAGCGGAGCTGAAGCCGGTGCTTGAGGCCACCGATTACTCAGTGAAGGTGAGTCAGCAGCAGGCCTGGCGCGGACAACCGCTTGCCGATGGCACGCGGCTTGCTCCGATGAATCCGGTGTTGATCCTCAAGGGAAGCGCTCCCCCACAAAACTGAGCCTGACGCGATTCAACAGAAAAGGGCAGAATCAAGCACTTTGAAGCTCGCAGGATGGCCATCCGAGAACGCAAACCCCAGGTGTCACCCCTGCGCCTCAAGATCACTCTTTTCATTGCAGGTGTTGGCCCGTTGCTTGCCGTTGGGCTGTGGCTTCAATCCAAAGGATTCTTCAGCTAGGCACGCCAGCGTCACCACAGCGTATCGCCAGTGACGCTACGACGTATCTCATCGACTTTTTGCTTTGGGCTCTTCAGGGTGATCGGTTCAATCACTACCGCGTCTCCAACGCCAAGCCCCAGGCGCTTGGCCTCCCCAGTCCCTAGCTCAATCACGCCGTCCGCATCAGCCATCGGCCCAAAGCTCTGGCAAGGCAAGGCGAGACAGATCGGAACCTCAGCCTCGATCGCAATCACTTCGCCCTGGTGCACGAACACCATGTCGAGTGGTGCAATCGTATTCAGCATCCAGAAACGCAACGGCCGTGCCGGCTTAAACGGAAACCACATTCCCCTCAGAGGGGGCAAGGCTGGGCGTTGCATGAGTCCAAGCCGTTGTTCTTGGGGCTGATCTGCCACTTCCAAAAGCACACAGGTGTGGTCGCGAACGCACCATTGCGCCTCAAGGGGCAACTGCTGGGGGGGAGAGACGTCCATCAGAAGCTCTTCAGGAAAGGAACGCCATTGTTGAGGCAATAGCCACGGCCACGACACACCAAGCAGTTTCATGCTGCAAATCACCCACCTCAATCACGGAGCAAACCCAGCTGAGGCAGCTGGCCCCCACTCCAAGGCTGAGTAGCCCAAGGCCTCGAGACGACCTTTGAGCTGCAGGGCCTCAGCACCAACCAACACCACCACGCCCTGCTCGTTCATGGACGATCCGGCTTCGCCACATGGGGCAAGCCCCAACCCAGCTTGTTGCGCAACACCTGGAAAAACTCATGATCCGAAAGGCGCACAAAGCGCACGGGGTGGTCACTACGCCGAATCAAGACCCGGTCCTCAGGCCACACATAACAACCTGCGCTTCCATCCACCACCATCATCAGGCGCTCGGGAGTGGCTGGAAAGACGGTGACGGGTTCCTGATCACTGAAGACAAGTGCACGCGAAGCCAAGGAATGGGCCGCAATCGGCGTGAGCTGCAACACCGGACATTCGGGGGTGATCACAGGTCCGCCTGCGCTGAGGGCATAGGCCGTCGACCCTGTCGGTGTCGACAGGATCACTCCATCAGCGGAGATATCAACAGGTGCATGCCGGCCAATCGCAATTTCGAAGTGGCACATGCTGGTGAGAGGCTCACGGTGCAACGCCATCTCATTAAGAGACAAGGCTTCCCAACGCCGTTGGTCTCCGCGCATCACAGTCACAACCATGTTGGCGCGCTCCTCGATCGTCCAGCGATCGGTGAGGATCTGCTCGAGGGCCTTATCGAGATCACCGAGATAGGCCTCTGCAAGAAAGCCGAGATGGCCGGTGTTGATCGTCAAAATCGGCACCCCAATCGGTGCTGTTTGACGGGCTGCTGACAGCACCGTGCCATCCCCTCCCAACACAATGGCCAGAGCCATGGAGCCATCGAAACCCTCTGGCACGCAGGCGTTGTACCCAAGCATCCGCAAGTGCTGGTCTGGGTTTGCAAAACCCACCATGCCTCCAGAACTGCTCACTCGAACCACCTCATGGCCGGCGAGCTCGAGCCGCTCCTGAATCGTTTGAGCAGTGTCAACGGCGAGTGACTTTCCGTCATTCACGATCAGTCCGACCCTGGGCACCGATCGCGTCTCAAAAGAACGCGCCCATTTTATGAGACAAATCCGCTGACAGCCGCCTCAGGTTGTTTTTTGAAGCCAGCGCCGCCCCACCATCAGCCCTGCGTAGCGTTCAGACAACACCCAGAGGCGAGCCCGAGCGATGCCAAACATCACCCCGTCCCATGTGGTCGTGATCGGAGCGGGGTGGGCTGGTTGGGGCGCCGCCAAATCTCTCTGCGAAGCGGGCGTTCGCGTGACCCTGATCGACGGGATCACCGATCCAACCGGCAGCACACCGCTCACCACCCAAAGCGGCAAACCATTCGAGGCCGGCACGCGGGGGTTTTGGAAGGATTACCCCAACATCAATGCGCTGACGGAAGAACTCAAGCTCGGTGATATTTTCACCGCGTTCACCACCAGCGCCTTCTGGTCTCCCAATGGCCTGGAAGCCACAGCTCCGGTGTTTGGCGACGCACCAGCCTGGCCCAGCCCCTTCGGACAGATGCTGGCCACATTCTCAAACTTCAAACGGCTTCCCTTACAAGATCGCCTCAGCATTAGCGGACTTCTTTATACCATTTTAGACCTGAATCGAAGCGAAGATATTTTCAACGAATACGACAAACTGAGCGCCCAAGAACTGTTCACCAAGCTAGGAATTAGCAAACGTTTGATTGATGATTTCCTGAGACCCATTTTACTCGTGGGCCTTTTCAAGCCACCGGAAGAGTTGTCAGCCGCCGTAACGATGGAGTTGCTTTATTACTACGCCCTCGCCCATCAAGATTCGTTTGATGTGCGCTGGATTAACTCAGAAAGCATCGCCAAGAAACTCTTTGAACCCCTTAGTCAACGGCTGATCGCAGAGCATGATCTGCGCGTGTTGGGCGGGACCCTGGCCACCAGCTTGCACTTCGCACCAGGAACAAACCAGATCAACGCTGTTGGCATTCAATCCGTTGCAACGGGAAAAACCGATCGCATTGGCGATGTGAATGCAGTGGTTTTAGCCGTGGGCTCCAAGGGCATACGCTCGATCATGTCCCAATCTCCAGAGTGCCGAGACGCTGCACCAGAGCTGGTTGCGGCAGGATCCCTTGGCGCGATTGATGTGGTGTCAGTGCGGCTATGGCTCGATCGCTATGTCCCGATTCCCTACCCGGCCAATGTGTTCTCTCGCTTCGAATCCTTACAAGGAGCAGGCGGCACCTTCTTCATGCTCGACCAACTACAAAGCAAGGCCGAGCCGGCCCTCTGGGGTGGCAATGAGCCTCAGGGTTCAGTGATTGCCAGCGACTTTTACAACGCTTCCAAAATCGCACTCATGGAGGATCAAGCGATCATCGAATTGCTCACCCAACAGTTACTACCGATCAGCGATTCTCGCTTCAAGGAGGCAACGGTGCTCGAGTTTGAGGTGCAGCGCTATCCCAATGGGGTGTCGCTCTTTTCCCCGGGAAGTTTCAAGCAACGGCCACCTTTGGAAACCTCCGTAGCCTCGATCGTCTGCGCTGGCGACTGGGTGCGGATGGGCACGCAAGAACACGGCGCCAAAGGGCTATGCCAGGAGCGAGCCTATGTGTGCGGTTTAGAAGCAGGAAACTCATTGCTCACACGCAAAATCATCTCGGGAGCAACGCAGTCTCAAAGCCTTCAACACCCTGTGATCCCGATTCGCGCAGATGAGCCACAGGTGGTGCTCGGTCGCGCCATCAACAAAGTTGTGATGGATTCACTGGATCTCTTTGGACTGAAACACCCTTGGCTTCGCAAGTAGCAGGTAGTAGGTAGCAATCAAATACTCATCATCCAGGAGCTTCCTTAATCAGAAATACCGCCAAAATACCTCCTATACAATTAAATGCTGGTTTTTTACCCCACTCAATGGTGACTAGAAGGCACCATCAACACACAAAAATCTACACACAATCTAGGGATTGATTTTAATATAGACCTACTTATCCAGCAGGGACAAAAAAAAGCCCTCGCCAATCAGGTGAGGGCTTTTGATGTGAACTTGTTCAATCACTTGGCGTAAACAACACCTCTGTAAGTCAGACGGATTTTATTTGAAGCAGATGTAGTTGCACTGTTGGTTTGTGCATACTGCTTGCCACGGTAAGTCAGAGTCATGAGAAGTTCCTCAGAAATACAGGCCCCCGTTCCGTGACCTGAGTGACTGCGCCTCACAGATGGGGATGCGAGGTGAACGTTGTTCGTAGACAAGCTACGTCTCTTTTATACCCTCAGCGTCAAGCCATATCACGTTCATGCTGCTACAAAGCGAGCTTACTTCTGTGCCCTATCAATACAGAACAGAACGAGAAGTAGCACAACTAATGTTCAAAATGCTACACAATCCTGACTCAAGCTGTCAATTTGTGCCTTACCAATACAAAACCGAACCCCTCCCTCCTGCAAAGGGGGAGGAGTTCTTCACTGGTCTTTAGCCAAGATGACCGTTTGATAGCCATCAGATCCACCAAAGCCAGAGGCGAGCAAGAGCTCTCGCCGTGATCAAGAGACGAAGGCTCAAGGAGGTGAGCCGTCAGTGTTGTCATTGAGCGGCACTCAACAAGATGCACATAAACGAAACCCCCTGAAAAGCGACAGGAGTGATCAAGCCGGTAGGTATACCCACTGATGCCGAGCTTGTGATGTGTGTTCAGAGTAGTGATATCGGGAGCAGCTATGACATCCTTAAGAATCGAGAACATTTGCTTACAGGCAAGCCTCGAGCTAAATGAAACGGTTCACGCCTATAGAGATCGAATTGATGTCAGTCGAGAGGCTCATTTCACTGGCTACCTCATGTCACACTTCCTAATGACGATGTGTTGCTTGGCAGACACGGTTCGATTTGATCTCTTGATGGAGTCGCTGAAGGCTGATGCGGTAGAGGTTTAGATACGAGCACCGCCTCGCTGAGCTAAGGTCCAGCTTGTTAATAAGAGAGTGCAGACAAGAATGATGATTACTCCATCCAAAGTTTTTTGAATGCATAGGGAGCTGCTTCACGCTGTTCCATGGACGTCTCCCGAATGAAAGTAATGCAGGCGTTTGATCCATCAAATTGCTTGTTTTTGATGACCATTAGCATCGAATCATTCAGGCTTTTCCCTTTCTTCAATCCTGCATCAAGAGTTTTTACTGCGCCGATAGGGTCGCACTTCCCAAATTTGAGTGGTTCTGGCTCTTTGGCTTGACTCGCTGGGAGGGCAACAACAGACAGGACGAAGCTCAAGATCAACAGATTGATAGACGCCATCGCCCTATCGCTATGGACAATGAGTAAAGCATCAATCTCTTAAAGGCTTTCCCTTGAGATATGGAGCAAGGTTGATTAAGAAACAAAGGCGGGCAAAGCGCGACAGCTCAGGGGGATGTTCTGGCGCACGATCAAGCTGCTGTTAGCTCATTGAAGATTGACAGAGGATGCGGTGCACTGACTCGGCCAGTAAGGCAATGAATGATGGATACTGCATAGAGCAGCACATCCAATTTCAACCTAGACATGACTGGAGTGAGGGAGAAAGTGAATACAGTCTGGTGTGCTCTTGAGCCCATAAACGACCCCATGATTCCAATTCCCGCTAAAATGAATTCAATCATGCCTAATATTAGATGGCAGTCATTAATATTCACCCCAACCAAGAGTGGGGTTTTGCTGTATTCAATACGCATGACTAAATCTCACTAATCCCAAGATTTACTGCCTAATGGTATTAGCCGATACATTCTTCACCCTAAAATTCAGAAACGAGGCGTTAGCGGAACACCTGTATCAAATCAAACCTCTTTAATAATTTCTCCCGTTAATAGGTGTGCAAATACTAACGCCAGCGTCGTTACTCCCCTTAGGGTCTCGTCACTCGTTGAACTCAACATGCC
This sequence comes from Synechococcus sp. PROS-9-1, assembly GCF_014279775.1. Taxonomy (NCBI): domain Bacteria; kingdom Bacillati; phylum Cyanobacteriota; class Cyanophyceae; order Synechococcales; family Synechococcaceae; genus Synechococcus; species Synechococcus sp. PROS-9-1. Next base: position 676,962 of record NZ_CP047961.1, on the reverse strand, counting down.
AACCAACAACCTATCGAGCCTTAAGTGGAACGAAGAAGGTGAGCTCTCACCCCAAGACATCTGGAATTTAGTAACAAAGCTAACTAAAGCCGAGGATGCATCGAAAGCATCCAACCTTCTGCATCTATCATCCAAGCACACACACGCAAGGCATAAGAAAAAAGATAAGGCTTAAATGTAGACTCACAATAATATCAGATTATCGCCAAATCACCTTGTAAGTAGCATATGCTTAAAGACGCATTTGCGAACAATAAGACATCTTAAGGCTCGATTATTCGCAAGGATTTTATATCATTTAATTCAGTGATCTAACGAAATACGCTATCCAATAAATTTTGAACCATAAAACACAGGAGCTCGTTACACTCCATACTGTGTCTAGCTTTTGCCCTTCAACGATGGCCGGAAGAAGCAAGGGGGATGATTCGCTTTTCCACTCACTTGGCTGTAAAGCAAGCGGCTGTTCGGAGAGACATGTGCTTCGTTCGCGACGAGCATAAAAATGGGAGGCTGCTTACCCCTCCCACCAAGTCACTTGCTTTCGCTTGTTGACTATGCCCTGCTTGAACGCGGAAAACATGACAGAACGCTGAGAAAGTCTTTCTAAATGTTTCTAGTGCTGATGAAGAGGCAGCAAATAAAAAAAGATGTCTGCTTCCCAGGATCGCCTCAAGGGCTGTGAGTGTGCATCTTGATCCTTACCCATGGATTAGGAATCAAGGCAAGAGGCTTCGTTCAACCGTGATCGGTTCGAATCAGAATTGATCCAAGAAGCGCAGATCACTGGTGTACAACCGGCGGATGTCGTCGATGCCATGACGCACCATACAAAACCGTTCCACTCCTAAACCAGCAGCAAAACCACTCCAACGATCGGGATCAAGGCCTAACCCCTCCAGCACTGCCGGATCCACCATTCCGCAACCCATCACCTCAAGCCAGCGCCCTCGCCATTGGACATCCACCTCAGCAGAGGGTTCCGTAAACGGGAAGTAACTGGCGCGAAAGCGTACTGGCAGGTCGCCAAAGAACGCCTTGAGGAACTGCATCACCGTGCCGCGGAGGTGGCTGAAATCCAAGCCCTCATCGATCGCCAACACCTCCACTTGATGAAACACAGGCGAATGGGTGGCATCGACCGCATCCCGCCGATACACCCGGCCTGGAGCCACGATCCGCACCGGTGGTGGATTCGTTTCGAGGTGGCGGATCTGTACCGGCGAGGTGTGGGTGCGCAACAACAGGTTGTCTTGCAGATAAAAAGTGTCCTGCATGTCTCGCGCAGGGTGCTCAGGCGGAATGTTCAGCGCCGTGAAATTGTGGTGATCCGTCTCCACTTCTGGGCCTTCTTCCACCTGATAGCCGAGACCGCAGAACAGATCAACAATCTCCTCTGTGGTGGTGATCAACGGGTGCCGATGCCCCATCGGCACCCCCAGCGGAGCCGCCGTAACATCGAGCGTTTCGGCAGCGATCCGCGCCTCCATGGCAGCGCTCTTCACGGATTGCAGCCGCTCAGAGAGCAGCTGCTGCACCTGAGTCTTCAAGACATTGGCGCGCTGGCCAACCACCGGGCGTTCATCCCCTGGCAGCTTGCCCATCGCCCCCAGAACGGCTGAAAGCCGCCCCTTTTTACCGAGCAGTCCAACGCGAAGCTGCTCAAGAGCAGCGGCATCGGTTGCTGCCTGAATCTCAACGGCCGCTTCCGCCTCTAGGGCGTCCAGCTGATCAGTGAGCTGCTGCAGGGAGATCGTGGCGCTCAAGGCATCGGTATCGCGGCAATGACTGTAGGCAGCCATCACGACTAGGTTCCATCCAACGCATACACCCACTCCTGATGAAGCCCCTGCGGATCCTGATCAGCAACGACGATGGCGTGTTCGCCGACGGCATCCGCACCCTGGCGGCAGCGGCAGCCGCAGCAGGCCATGAGGTCACGGTGGTGTGCCCCGATCAGGAGCGCTCTGCCACCGGGCATGGATTAACGCTTCAGACCCCCATTCGTGCCGAACGGGCTGATGAGCTGTTTGAACCTGGAATCAAAGCCTGGGCCTGCAGCGGCACCCCCGCCGATTGCATGAAATTAGCCCTGTTTGAACTTCTATCCGAGAAGCCAGACCTGGTGCTTTCAGGGATCAACCACGGCCCCAACCTCGGCACCGATGTGTTCTGTTCAGGAACCGTGGCAGCCGCGATGGAAGGCACCCTGGAGGGTTTGCCGGCAATGGCCGTGAGCAGTGCTTGTTTTCAGTGGAGAGAATTCCAAGCCGCCGCAAATTTAGCCGTGCAGGTGGCAGAAGCCGCCCTTGCTGATCGATGGCCGGAAAACCTACTGCTCAATCTCAACGTGCCGCCCTGCAAGCAGGAGGCCATGGGGGAACTGCGCTGGACCCGTCTTTCCATCCGCCGCTACGACGAACAGTTCAGTCCTCGGGTCGACCCCCGTGGCCGCACCTATTACTGGTTGGCCGGTGAAGCCGTCGAAGATTTCGAGTCGGGCGGTGATGGCCCCCGCGACTGGCCCACTGACGTGGCCCAAATCCAAGCGAATGCACCGTCGCTCACACCGATTCAACCTGAGCTGTTCTGGCGCGGAGGACTCTCCTCTTTACCCCAACTAAACATCAATCAGTAGCTCAGCTCGTGCGATAAATCCGCTGCAGCATCCAAAGCGAGAACAGCAAACCAATGAGATGAGCAAACAACACCTGCGTGTTGCTCAGCACCGAAAGCATCTCCAGGGAGGTGATCGCCATATTTTCTCCCGCTCCCCTTGCTCCAATGGCAATGCCTGGCGTCTGCATCGAGGCCTGCACAAACAGGGCACCAGCCAAGGATTGATAGCCCACAGCGGCAAACACCAGGCCCAACAGATCAGCGAACAAACTGCGCTTGATCGTGCGACTGGCCTCGCCTCGACTGGGTCGCGCACCACTCGCCAACGCCCGTCCCAGCCGGACCACCAACCAGCTCTGCCAAAGACTGAATAACAACACTAAAAACGCAAGGGTGGTCAACGAAAGGCCCGGCCCTAATCCCAAGGCTTTATCGGCATTTCTGCTCAAACTGCCGCCGATGTTGTTGAACATCAACACCCCCAAAATCACAATTCCCAGGCCGGTTTGCGTCCAAAAGCGAATCCAAGCGGTGCGGCGCAAGCCAAGAGCGAGCAGTTGGAGATCGAGCCGATCGGCCATGCGATGTAGGAGGTCTGTCGTCCAAACTTGCCATCAACCACAGATCCGTGCACAACGCCGTTGATTTCTCTCTGCTCTCCACAGCAGGCCAAAACCCCCACCACCCTGGCGTTGGGCAGCTTCGACGGCCTCCATGCGGGTCATCGGCGGGTGATCGCGTCTGTGACCAAAACGGATCACCTCAATGCCATTCCCACGGTGGTGAGCTTCTGGCCGCACCCACGCGAAGTGCTCCACGGTGAACCACGTCTGCGCCTCGATCTCCCAGAAGAGAAGCTCGAGCTCCTTGAGCCGCTTGGCATCCAGCAGCTGGTCTTGGTGCCTTTCAACCGCCAACTAGCGCAGCTCAGTGCCGCCGAATTTGTAGAGCAGGTGCTGCTCGGTTGCCTCAAGGCGCAACAAATCGCCGTAGGGGCCAATTTCCGATTCGGTCGGGGCCGGGAAGGCGATACCAACACGCTGCGGGCCTTAGCGGAAGCCGCTGGGGTTCAGGTGTCGGTGTTGGCGATTCTGGAGGATGCCGGAGGACGGATGAGCAGCAGCCGCATTCGCGAAGCACTCGCAAATGGCGACCTACAAACCGCTAGCGCGCTGCTCGGCCGCCCCTACCGCTTCCGGGGAACGGTGGTGCGCGGTCGCGGCCTAGGGCGTGATTTGGGCTGGCCCACCGCCAATCTGCAAGTGGATGGGCGCAAGTTTTTGCCAGGGCTTGGTGTCTATGCCGCCCGCGCCTGGACGCAACGCGATGGCAAAGGGTGCGTTGGCGAAGGAAGTGATAGCGAAGCACTGCCGGCCGTGATGAATCTCGGCCCCCAGCCCACCGTGGATCCCAACGCTCCTTCAGCCGTTGAGGTGCATCTGCTCGACAGGCGCATTGAACTGGTCGGCCAGGAGCTTGTCGTGGAACCGGTGGAACGGCTACGCGGACAACAACGCTTTTCGGGCCTCGATGAGCTCAGTGCACAAATCGGAAAGGACGCCGAAGCAGCACGTCAACGGCTTCAAGCCCCAGCTGGGTAAGCGTTCGACAGTCCCCAGACGATGAACACACCAACACCGCCTAGGAGAATGATCCCCCAAACCAGCACGTGCATGGAGCTCTCGGATCCGCTGTTGTCCATGGCCGCCGTGGAGCATGCGATCCTTCTCAGACTGCCATGGAGCCGATGGTTGTCGAAGCAGACGCCAACCTGCGAGTGGCACGGCTGATCGACGCCAACCTGGATCGAGCACGAGAAGGGCTGCGTGTCATTGAAGACTGGTGTCGGTTTGGTCTGGATCGAGACGATCTCGTCGTGCCGCTAAAAGACTGGCGGCAGCGACTGGGGCAACAGCATCACGATCGCTACCGCCGCGCCCGTTCCACGGCAACAGACGTTGCCGCCGGCCTGGGCCATCCCGCTCAAGCGAATCGTGGCACCGCCCAAGCGATTGTTAAAGCCAATGCCAGCCGTGTGCAGGAAGCCCTGCGCGTCTTGGAGGAATTCGGGCGCAATCTCGATCCAGCCCTAGCCAGCACTTCAGCTGAGATCCGCTACGGGCTCTATGACCTTGAGGTACGCATTCTCGAAGCCTGCGGGCGTCAGCACAGGCAGGAACGCCTCGAGGCCGCCAAGCTTTGCCTGATTACGGATCCCGATCGAGACAACAACCTGGAGCGATTGCTTCAGGGGGTTGAAGCCGCTCTGGTGGCCGGCGTCAGCCTGGTTCAGTACCGGCGCAAACAGGGCAATGACCAACAACGCCTGCTTGAAGCGCAAGCCCTGAAAACACTGTGCAGTCGCTTTGAGGCCCTGTTCATCATCAACGACCGCATTGATCTCGCGCTCTTGGTGGATGCCGATGGCGTGCATCTCGGCCAGGACGACCTCCCCCTCTCAGAGGCGAGACAGCTGCTCGGCCCAGAGCGCTTGCTTGGACGCAGCACCCACTGCCTCGAGCACCTGCTCGCCGCCCAGAAAGAGGGCGCCGATTATCTGGGCGTTGGCCCCGTCTTCGCCACCGCTACCAAACGTGATCGCAGACCAGCCGGCCTGAGCTGGGTGACGGAAGCCAGTCTTCATGCCGCCGTGCCCTGGTTTGCGATCGGTGGCATCGATGTTGAGACAATCCCCTCGGTTCGTGCTGCAGGTGCTCAGCGCGTTGCCGTGGTGAGCGCGATCATGGGATCCAATCATCCGGAAGAAGCGAGCCGGACCCTGCTCCAAGCTCTTTCTTAACAGCCCTTACTTCGGTCTTATTTCGGTTCCATGCAACTCACGGTGAACGGCGAACTTCGCCGCCTTGATCCCTCAGCCACAACTCTGGATCAAGTGATCCAGCAGCTTGGGCACCACCCTCGACTGGTCGTCGTCGAATACAACGGACTGATCCTCACCCCGGAACGCTGGGAAGCCCAGCAAGTCAAAGATGGTGACAACCTCGAGATCGTCACCATCGTGGGCGGTGGTTCCTAGAGTTATCGGAGTGTGATATGCCGTCTTGGCCTCCTCCAAACTCCGCCCCCAGGCTGGTCAAATCAGACGCTGGCTCTCGGGATTGCTGGTGCCAGTGTTCGTAGTTGGCCTGCTGCTGATCAGCCCCCAACCCAGCGAAGCCGCCCGAGGCGGTCGAATCGGAGGCGGGAGCTTCCGCGCCCCGTCCATGCCCAGAGGCGGGGGTTACAACCGCAGCTATGGAGGCGGTGGATACGGCGGCGGATACGGCCGCGGATATGGACGCGGAATGGGCTTTCCATTCATCATCCCGATCTTTGGATTTGGTGGAGGCGGCCTGTTTGGCTTCTTAGTGCTCGCGGCGATCGTGGGTGTTGTGGTCAACGCCGTGCGCAATGGCGGCGGTGGCGGTTCCCCTGCGATTGGAGGTGGTTATCGAGCCCCCCGTGAGCTCTCCACCGGACCCGTGTCTTTGCTGCAAATGCAGATCGGACTGCTTGCGAGTGCCAAGTCGCTGCAAACAGACCTGCGTCAGCTCGCCGCATCCGCTGACACCAGCACATCATCCGGCCTGCAACGGGTGCTGCAGGAAACAACCCTCGCCCTGCTGCGACAGCCCGAACTTTGGGTGTACGCCAACGTGGAATCAGGCAGCGTTCCCTTCAACGCTTCAGAGTCGACGTTCAACCGCCTGTCGATGACCGAACGCAGCAAGCTGCGCGCTGAAATCACCACCAATGTGGGCGGCGTACGCAACGGCAACACAGCGGAGTTGAGCAGCAGCGGCGATGCCGATGCCACAAACGAATTCATCGTGGTCACCGTGCTCGTGGCCAGCCGCCAAAGCGTGAAGCTCAAGCAAGCCGACAGTGGAGAAGCCCTACGCGAAACGCTGCGCATTCTTGGCTCCACATCCTCCTCTGACCTGATGGCCCTTGAGGTGATCTGGCAACCCGATGGAAGTGGCGATGTTCTCAGTGCCGATGAGCTGGTGATGGCCTATCCAAACCTCCAGCACCTTTGACTTCGATTTAAGAAAATCTTCCGCCAAATTCGCGACATCAAACTAGCGGTCAGGGATTCAACGCAATAGGTTTAAATCACTACTCCTTGTTGGAGCCTTGGCCTCCACTGCACCACGCATAGACCCCAGATCCATGCAGTGGCAGACCAATGGCGAACTCCATCAAGGCGACCTCATCGCGCTGGTTTGCCATCTGCGCAAAGCGGAATGCGGCCAGCACAGTGATGAGCTTTCGCGCTTAGGCCAAAGGCACACGGAAAACTCCAAAACCAGCATGACCATGCAAAAGCAGCCCGCCTGAATTAGGTGCGTCTTTGCAGAATCCGCAAGGCAGCCATCGCTGCTCCATAGCCGTTGTCGATATTGACCACCACTAGGCCTGGAGCACAGCTCGCCAGCATTCCATCGAGAGCGGCTCGACCACCAGCACTCACGCCATAGCCAACAGACACAGGCACGCCGATCACCGGTTGGGGCAAGAGCCCAGCAAGAACAGTTGGCAGGGCACCTTCCATACCAGCGCAAGCAATCAGCACCGACGACTGCTGAAGCTTCGGCAGTTGATCCAACAAACGATGCAACCCGGCAACCCCCACATCCAGCAACAGATCTGCATCAATGCCGTGCCAATGCAAAGCCAGTTGCGCTTCTGCGGCGATAGGGAGATCACTGGTACCGCCGCTAAGCACCGTGACGGTCCCAAGCTCCGGTCGCAACGGAGGAGGGGTTCCCGAGGTCAAACATCGAGCCCGGGCCTCAAAACGCACAAGCTCCCTGTCGCAACGCTGAAGAACGGCCTTGGCCTTGGCCTCATCCACACGCGTGACCAACGCTGGCTGCTCCCTGGCCGCGAAGGCTTCCAGGATGGCCACGATCTGATCCACCGTTTTGTGCAACCCCCAGATCGCTTCGCTGATGCCGAGACGATCGCTCCGTTGCCAGTCGAGACGGACGTCTTCGCTGCTCATGGGGGTAACAGCTCTCCTTCAAACACCAAGGGGAAAGGATTGTCCATGTCTTGAGCAAGCTCCATCGCTTCGCGAGCAAGCTGCTCAAAGCGGTTTTGAACCTCTTCCACCTGCTCGCTGGGGATCGCTTTCCAAGCCTGACGACTCGACCAGCGAATCAAGAGGGTGCCCTCTTCCGTTTCAGGGTCCCAAAGCAGATCACGACCAAGAAAACCCGTTTGTTGCTCCAACCAAGGCTCCCAGCTGCCTCGCTCCGCTTCCAGCCAGGCCTGACGCCCTTGCTTTGGCACTGAGATGCGCAGATGCTCAATCACAGCAACGTCATATCCGCCCTCAGGATCAGCAAAAGCAGCGAAACGGACATCAGCCGATTGACCCATCAGCACGAAAGCCACACAAAGCAGAGTGGCGACCCTAATCATCAATGGCTGGAATCGCTGCAAAAGGCTTTGCATCAAAGCGCCTGCAACAGGGCCACGGCCTGACAAGAGATTCCCTCTTCCCGACCTTCAGGGCCGAGTTTTTCATTGGTGGTGGCTTTCACGCCCACCTGATCTGGAGCAACCCCAATCCTGAGAGCGATGGCCGATCGCATCGCCTCAATGTGGGGCTTGAGTTTGGGCCGCTCGGCGATCAACACCGCATCCACATTGACCACGCCCCAGCCACGCCCCTTCACCAAAGCCACAACCTGCTCCAGGAGCAAGAGACTGTCGGCTCCTTTCCATTGAGGATCGTCGGGAGGAAAATATTTGCCGATGTCACCCAAAGAGAGCGCCCCCAAAAGGGCGTCCATGATCGCGTGCACCAACACATCAGCATCGCTGTGACCATCGAGGCCTAGCCCTGCTGGATGCTCAAGCTGCTGACCACCAAGAATCAGAGGCCGGCCCGGCACCAAACGGTGGATGTCATAGCCGTTGCCGATTCGAAGGGACGGAACCGAAGAGGTCATCAAGAGGGTTTGAAACGGGCCGAAACGATCTCATTCACCTGCCACAACGACCGATGAATGCATATTCAATGCTCGATTTTAAGGGCAGCACCAACACCACGAGCAATGACGCTGTTTTGAAGAGCGCAACTCAGAGCACCTTTTACAAAGAGCGACCAGGACCAACACAATCACCACCAATATCGTTTTAAAGAATCAAGCAAACAGACCAGATCAAATCCAATCAACCTATCCTTAAGCATCAGCATTCAGCCCTACATAGGACCCATGAAGCGGATGGCCTGGATGTTGCCGGCCTTCAGCATAATAAAGCTTTTCGATAAGAAGATCAGGCAATTTTTCATCTCCAAATATCACATCTAAAACAAGCCTGATCGGTGAGCGGTTTTGATTTAGCTGTTGCTTGGCTGAGGACTCGATTCCCTCAAGCTCATCCTTTGACAGATTGAGCTCCTTAAGGAGTTCTTGATACACGCGTCGTTCATCGGGATTGATCTTGAGGCAATCACGGGGCTGTCTTGAAACAGCGGCCACGAGATAGGCCACTCGAGCAGCAAGACAACGATCTTCATGGGTTGTTAAGGCCCCTACCAGCTCTTTGAGACTGAGCGTTGAACCTTCTGCTGGATGAACAAGATCAGCCTCAACCGTATCAACAGACAACTGTTGGGGAAGATCGCGGATCAATTGCGCCTCTTCCTTTGAAATATTTCCATCACTCAAGGCAATTAATTTAGCAATCTCGAGCAACGTATCCATCGTTTTCTTCGTCATCTTGTTGTCTGCCATCACTTAAATCCGAAAGTTCTTCCTTCAATAACAAATAGCATGAGCCCCATTCAGCGCATGCCTCCATGAAGAGAGGCCGCCCCTCCCGGATGGAAGAGACGGCCTAACTCGCTCGTTTATGCATATCGCAAACCATTAATCAGTGAACCTGTATCGCGGAAGCCTGAACCTCGTATCGAACACAGTGAACTGAAAGGGGTGGTGCGAAGCGACTGTCTGCAGGATCACCTGGGGCCGGGGCTCTAGGTGTGGGGTCGTGTTCTCCGTAGGGCACCTAAGACGGTGCAGATGGAGCATCGATTGGCATGGCGCGCAAGGCATTGCCTACCAAAGGAACAACCCACGTCTTGTTGAGACTGTTGGAGCAGGGACCTGAAGTCAGCTTGCTTCTGCTGATGACTCAGGTGGAGTGTCGTCTGTCAAAGCGCCTCCGATCTCGATGTCCATAGTTTGTGCCAACAGCGCACACTTGCCATCGGTGTAAAGGCGCATTGCCATCACAGCAAAAACCACCGAAATTAGGAATGGCGTGCCTCAGCGCTAAGGCGTCGGTTGATCTCCATCCCAAAGCGATGATCGGTAGGAGCAGGTCTTGATCGGTGTGCCCAGGGTCATTGGGCTCAGCCCATGGAGGAATGAATTCTCCACACCGCCATCGACGAATCATTCACATTAGCTTTCGATACTGGCGACACGTTTTCAACCAGTGAGTTCACTATCCCCAAGTGAATCGCGGTTACATTTGGCATCAGTCAGATGCCAAATGTAAAAAGCTAAATCAACTATAAACATGAAAAAAAACTGGAGTGAGATTGAGCGCCACTGGCAAAAGCTACAAGGCATGATCGCCTTTGATCTCACCGCTCCATGCATCGTGATCGACCAAAGGGGTGAGTTAATGGAAACAACATTATCCAACCTCACAAACCACCTAAGAGTATCCACGGCATTAGCAACACCACAAATGAAGCGCTACATGAGTCTTGCTAAAAAAGTTGGTCCAGAAAAAGCCATGCAGGCAATGCTTGAAGCCATAGATCAGGAGGCAGAGGAGTTCCTCGCCCTATACAACGAAGCAAAAAATGATATTGCACGTGATTGCTATGCAACCGTCGACGATCTGGTTGATGCCATCAACACAGCAAGAAAGGGATTCAACACCAATCCCAAAAAAATACTTGTGATTCAAATGAACAACAAGGATGCCGACATTCTTCTCGTGGCTCCACCAACACAGGAATGGTCAGATGATCTTGACCGGGAAGACTGATGTCACCAGGATCAGTCCGCTTGAGGTGGATTGTTTGTTGGATGATGCATCTGCTGCCAACGATTCCATAGATCTGGCCGGCGTTCCAAGGTGCGCTGCTCACGCTGCTGCTGCCGCCAAAGAGCCACAGCACCATGGTCCCCACTGCGCAGCACATCGGGCACGGCCATGCCGCGGAAATCCGCCGGGCGCGTGTAGTGCGAATGCTCCAGCAAAAGATCGCTATGACTTTCTTCCACTAAGGATTCCGGTGTGCCCACCGTGCCTGGCAGCAAGCGCACCACCCCATTGATGATTGTCATTGCCGGAAGTTCACCGCCAGTGAGCACGAAGTCCCCCATGGACACTTCCTCATCGGCCAGTGAACGGATGCGTTCATCAAAACCCTCATAGTGACCGCACAGAAATACCAACTGGTCGTACTCCTTGGACCAGCGCTGGAAATCAACCTGCCGCAGGGGTTGTCCCTGGGGCGACATCAACAGCACACGCCGTCGTGAGCAAACCGGTAGCGACTCAAAAGCCGCAAACACCGGTTCCGGCTTCAGCACCATGCCGGCCCCACCTCCATAAGGCACATCGTCCACCTTGCGATGACGGTCGATGGCGTGATCGCGAGGATTGTGGAGGTGCAGTGCCGCAATCCCAGCTCCAAAGGCACGACCAATCACCCCAAGTTCAAGCAATGGCGCAAAGGCCTGCGGCGCCAGGCTGATCACATCGAGGCGATAGGCAGCCATCAGATCTCAGCTCTGCGGACGACTAACGCGCCTGATTTCCGAGCAGAAACTGCCCTGCCTGGGCTGTCCATCCTCACCAACCGCCGTGGTACTGCGCAAGCGCAGGTTGGGTTTGGTGAACCAAATACGCTCCAGCACCTGGTCACCATTTCCGGCTTGCAAAGAAAGCTCGAGGCTGGAATCAGCAAGCAACTGCCAACGCCCGGTCTGCTCAGTGCCGCCTGCGTGAATCGCAAGAGATCCATCGGCTTGAAACGCCAGGGTGCTCTTGTCCCCCTCCGCGGGAGTGACGTCCAAACAGGGCACCCCAGCGGCAACGGAAGCCGACACCTCCACCTCGCCCCGTTCACTGCTATGCCACTCCTGCTCCGATGCATTGATCAGGAAGCGGCTACGCAAGCTCATCCAACGGCCCACGCAAAGGGCAAGAAAACCGTCGAGATCAGACGGAGGGAACGCAGTTTGATCGCTCATGTCTTGCATCTTCGCAGGCGCGGTATCCACTCTTCAATCGCCCACATAGCCCAACTCCGCGAGTCGGGCCGGCTTGCTGCGCCAATCGGGAACCACCTTCACGAACAGCTCGAGATACACCGGACCATCGATCAAGGTCTGCATCTGCAGACGTGCGCCCTGGCCGATCGTTTTGAGCATGGCCCCCCCTTTGCCAATCAAGATTCCCTTCTGGCTTTTGCGCTCCACCAGCACCGTTGCCAACACCGCCGTGCGCCCATTGCTCTTGCCCTTCGCGGGCATCTCCTCAATGCGATCGATGCTCACCGCAACGCTGTGGGGTACCTCTTCGCGCGTATTGAGCAACACCTGTTCGCGGATCAGTTCTCCCATCAGCAAGCGTTCGGGTTGATCGCTCACCATGTCCGATGGATAGAGCTGCGGTCCCTCGGGCATCAACGCACTAATCGCTTTCACTAATTCGGGGCAGCCATCACCGCTCAGGGCACTACAGCGATGCACTGGCCAATCGGTCTCACCCAGAAGCTCTCGGTAGGCCGCAGCGGCTGCATCCTTCTTCTCCATAGGCACCAGATCCCACTTATTGAGCAGCACCTGCACTGGCAAAGGTTGCTGACGCAGCAATTGCACGATGAAGGCATCACCCCGTCCTGGGGCTTCGCATCCCTCAAGCAACAGCAGCACCTGATCCACCTCCCCAATCGCTGATCGGGCACTACGAACCAGCCGCTCCCCTAATAGGTGATGGGGCTTATGGATGCCGGGCGTATCCACCAGAATCAGCTGGGCCTCGTCGGTGGTGAGGATTGCGCGCAGCCGATTGCGAGTGGTTTGGGCCACGGGCGACGTGATAGCAATCTTGTCGCCGATGAGCTGATTCACCAACGTGGACTTGCCCACGTTGGGGCGACCAATCAGCGCCACAAAACCAGAGCGAAATCCCTCAGGCGTATTGCTTGTGAACGAACGAAACGAAGACTCAACCATCCTTTAAGTGTGCGCTGTCGCCGACTCAGTCCTGGGCTTTGGTTTCCGCCCTGTGGAGTTGCTCGCTGATGTCATTGGAAAGATCAGCCATGAGAAGTCCAGTTCAATCTTCAAAGAATCGGCTTTGCCATCCAGGACATGACCGTCGATAAAGGGAGGCCAATAACGATGACATCGTGGATGCCCAAAGGAAGCCCAATCAAGCCTTGTCTTCCTAATCTGCTGGCATTCCTACACCCCCCGCGCCATGGCAGATCAGGACACCACTGTTCCGTCAGAAACCGAACCGCCAAGTTCTGATTCCGTGCAAGCGCCCAGTTTCCAACAGGCGATGGAGATCGCCGCTGTCTGGCTCCAGCAATGGGATCAAGAAGAAATCAGTGACGAAGTGATTGCTGATCGCGTCGGGGAGCTTGTGGCAAGTCGCGATGGAGCGCGAGGCTTTTTTGTGATCAGCCTGGCTGGCGACAGTGCCCTGATGGATCGATTGCCTGAAGCCCTTGTGGGCAAACTGCGTTCCTGCGGTGAAGGAGTTGTGGACCTCACCGCTCGCAATCTGGCAATGAGCGCAGCGATGGTGGTGCACCACCGCCAGCAATCGGATGACATGCAAGCTGCAGGTTCAGAGCGGGTGAACCTGCGCTGCACCGAGTTGCTGCGCCAACTCGAACCCCATAGCGTTAAAGCACGTTTAGAAACCTTATTGGCAGCAGCAAGCAACAATCAAGGCAGCGATGTGGCCTTTCTGGATCGCTGGGGATACGACGCAAACCAGAAAACAGCGATTGCACGAGCGATTGAAGCTGTAGCGGACTAGTTCTCATTTTCAACTCAGAACACAAGAGACATTTGCATCCCCAAAACCAAAGCATCTGGCACCGAGCCTGTAGCTGAAGGATTGAACACTTCTTCAATGTTGGACTGAAATGAATCGGAGCCGTTGATTGCTCAAAGGTCGACACAAACTGTCCATAAAAAATCCCGGCATCAGCCGGGATCAAAAACAAGTTGAAACTAAGCGTTTCCAGCTAAAGCACATCAATCGCGACGACCACCACCCTGAAGGGCAATGATCAAGCGCAAGATGAAGATGAACAGATTGATATAGGTGAGATACATTCCCAACGCACCTGCGAGGTATTGATCATCGCGATAGGTGCGAGGCATCGTGTAGAAGTCCACGAATGCCATTCCCACAAACAACACGGTTCCAAATCCTGCAATCGCAAGATTGGTGGCTGCAAAGATCCCAGGGATGAAGAAACCGGCAACGAAGATGCCGACCATGGCGATCAACAGACCAATCAAGCCAAAACCCACCACTGCCGTGAGCGCTTGACCCACGCTGTCGCTCATGCGCCGACCAACGACGGAAGCAATCGCAAAAGTGAGGCCCGTCGCCAGGGCAGCGATGCCAATCGAAGCCACACCGGCAACCGCTACGGCTTGCACCACCAGACCGGTGAGCGTGAAGCCCGTAAGCAAACTAAAGGCAGCCATCAACGGCAAGGCGGTGCCGTTATTGCCTTTTTTGGCAGCATTCTGTGCAACGAAGAACAGAATGAACCAAGGAATAATCGCAACCATCGACAGCCCATTGAAGGCTGGACCCATGGCGACCATGGTGGACATGCCACCAAGGACACCTGCGGCGGTGAGCACCATGCCACCGCCTACATAAGGCAGGGCTTTATTGACAACATTGGGGCCAACAAGAGCACTGGATTGTGCCTCGCGGATGGCCTCTTGAAAATTACTGCTGGCTGGCATGCCTTTCACTGAAGACTCTCTATATCTTGCCAGCGGTGAAAGGGAATGGCCTGCTGCAGGAGTGTGGATCCCCCTATCGATTGCGAGCAGGAGGCAAAACTGCCGTGATGAGGCCTACTCAGGGCCATTCCTACTCATAGCCCTTAACCAGGCTGATACCAGCGCCTTTGTGTGGAGGAGGTGGTTCATCAAAGCTGGCATAGGCCTCCACAACGCGTTGCACCAGGGGGTGGCGCACCACATCAGCCGCGGTGAGATGACAAACAGCTACTCCGGCCACCCCGTCCATCACCTCTGCCGCTTCCACCAAACCACTCAACTGCCCAGGTGGTAGATCCTGCTGCGTGACATCACCGGTCACCACCATGCGTGAGCGCTCCCCTAAACGCGTGAGCACCATGCGCATCTGGGCTGGAGTGGTGTTTTGAGCCTCATCGAGAATCACAAACGCGCCGGCCAGGGTGCGACCGCGCATATAAGCCAAGGGAGCCACTTCAATCACACCTCTCTCGAGCAGAGATGTGGTTTTCTCAGGTCCAAGCAGGGCATGAAGGGAGTCGTACAGGGGCCTTAGATAGGGATCAATTTTTTGCTGCAAATCGCCTGGAAGGAAGCCAAGACGTTCACCAGCCTCAACAGCTGGCCGCGTCAGGATCAGGCGCTCAACCTTTCGCTCCGTGAGCATGCGCACCGCCAATACGGCCGCGAGAAATGTTTTTCCGGTACCGGCGGGCCCGAGCGCAAACGTGAGGTCATGACGCTCCATCGCATCCACGTACTTCTTCTGACGCAAAGTGCGCGGACGCAGAAGGTTGCCCTTTTGGCTGCGGGCGAGCACCTGATCGCCCATGGCGACATGATCCTCGGCTTGGCCGGTGTTTAAAGCGCCGAGCGCTGATTGCAGATCAACCTGAGACACCGCTTGGCCGTCCTTCCAAATCGGCCGGACCAACTCAACCACCGCTGCGGCACGTTCGATCTGGACAAGACTGCCAGACATTTCAAGCTGAAGACCCCGCATCACAAGGGATGCACCAGTGAGGGCCTCCAATTGATGCAGGGTCTGTTCAGCCGATCCTGCTAAGGCAAGAGCGGCTTCGGAATGGGGGAGATCAAGGACGAAGCGACCTGTTGCGGCAGCTTCGGGCATGGATTTGATCAGCTTTCGGTGGATTCAGTGGCTGAATCGTCAGATTCACTGGCCGCTGCTGCTTCTGCAGCCTTAGCTTCTTTCGCATCTTTTGCAGCCTGCTTCACCGCAGCTTCACGGGCAGCAGCCTGCTTCAGCTTGCCGATGGTCTCAGCAGGACGCACAGACTTTTCGAGCAGTCCGCCCTTCTCGAGCAGGAAACGAACGGCATCGGTGGGCTGGGCACCCTGGCTGAGGCGCACACGCAGAGCTTCCGCGTCGAGACGGGTCTCCTTGGTGCGTGGGTTGTAGAAACCCAGCTCCTGAAGGGGGCGGCCATCTCGGCGTGACGTGCTGTTGCAGGCCACGAGGCGGAAACTCGCTTCCCGCTTCTTACCGAACCGCTTCAGGCGGAGCTTGATCATCGTGGCGCTTGCTTAAAGGTTGGATTCAGCGCAGCAAAAAGTTGCGCTAAGCATCCAACTTACCGTGCCACCGACTCAAAGCTGACCAAAACCCTTCTTCTTTTTGTAGGGACGTTGTCTGCGGGGAGCTGCTCCAGGCTGCCCAGCAGGCATGCCACCCCCCATTCCAGGCATTCCAGGCATCCCTCCACCCATTCCGGGAAAACCACCTCCACCCATCCCAGGCATTCCGGGCATCCCTGGCATTCCGGGCATCCCGCCCCCTTTGGTCATCTGCTGCATCACCCCGCGCATCTTTTGAAAATCCGCAAGCACCTTGTCAACATCTGCCGCTTGGTAGCCACACCCGGAAGCAATCCGCCTGCGCCTCGAAGGTTGAGCCGCCAACAACTCGGGCTGCGTGCGCTCCACCGCTGTCATCGAACCGATCATCGCTTCGATTTTTTTTAATTGCTGCTCTCCCTGCTTGAGCATGCCGTCGTCGATTTTGTTCATCCCCGGGATCATTTTCATCAGCCCCCCCAGGGAGCCCATGCGTTTGATCAAGCGCATTTGCTGCAAGAAGTCGGAAAAATCAAACGACGCCTCCTGCAGCTTTTTCTGCATTTTTTCAACGTCAGCGAGTTCAACCTCTTTCTGCGCCTTCTCCACCAGCGTGAGCACATCCCCCATCCCGAGGATGCGACTCGCCATCCGCTCGGGATGGAAAGGCTGGAGAGCCTCAACTTTTTCGCCCGTACCGATGAATTTGATCGGCTGACCGCTCACCTTGCGAATCGACAGCGCCGCTCCACCGCGGGAATCGCCATCGAGCTTGGTGAGCACAGCTCCGGTGATCCCTACTTGATCGTGGAAGGCACGGGTGAGCTCGGCCGCCTCCTGGCCAATCATCGAATCCACCACCAACAGCACCTCATCGGGCTGCACGGCGCTGCGAATCCGCACCATCTCCTCCATCATCTCGGAGTCGATTTGCAGACGGCCCGCGGTATCGACCAACAGGGTGTCGTAGCCCTCCTCTTTGGCCTTCGCTAAACCGGCTGCTGCGATGTCCTCAGGCTTGGCCTCGATCCCAAGACTGAACACATCCACACCGATCTGACCGCCGAGGGTCTTCAACTGCTCAATCGCAGCAGGGCGGTACACATCGGCCCCAACCATCAAGGCCTTGCGTCCCTGATCCTTGAGATGGAGCCCCAACTTGGCCGTCGCCGTGGTTTTGCCTGCTCCTTGCAAGCCAGCCATCAACACCACCGTGGGCGCTTGATCGGCCTGCGCGAGCGGGGCATTACCGCCACCCATCACGTCGACCAGTTGCTCATGCACAACCTGAATGAACTTCTGGTCGGGTGTTACACCACGAACAACCTCAGCACCGACAGCTTTCTCGCGAATTTCGGAGACAAAATCCTTGACCACCGGCAGACTCACGTCCGCATCGAGAAGCGCTCGCCGGACCTCCTTGAGCGCCCCCTCCACATTCGTTTCGGAGATTGTGTCCTGGCCTCTCAGCCCTTTGACGGCATCTTCAAAACGGGCTGAAAGCTCGTCAAACATGGAGGAGGTCCGCGCAGCAATTCAGCCAACTCTAAAAGTCCTGCCCTTTTGTTGAACCTGGTGGGTTCATCCAGCGACAGGACCTGAGCCGAGTTGCTTAGCCAGGGATGAAGGCCTGCAAGCGCCAACCATCAGGATCTCGGCCAAGGATGTAGGTCACCGGCAAGTTGCCAGCGGGTGTTTCATCCACCACCTCACCCTGATCATTCAGGGTCTGATCGCGGTAGGTGAGTTGGGCCCTCACTTCAATACGAGACGGGGTTGAGCTCACCGTCTGAATCGAGGTGATCGAAGCTTGAACCTTTTGGACGAGACCATCTCGCAACAAGTCGGCTTGCTGATCACGCACGCGACCGACAAGAACAGGACGGGCCACCTGGGCCAAGGATTCGGTGTCACCGTTTTGGAACAACGCCGTTGCCTTCAGGTCAAGCCATGTCTGGAGCAGGGCTTGGAGCTGCACCTCACTGGGCTGATCAACAGCTAGGGGCGTAATGCGCTCGTTGAGCTTGGGGCGCTCCTGCTTGAGGGTGGCCTGCGGCTGAGACGACAGGGCATCCTCGGCGGGCAGGGCATCCTCGGTGGGATTCGTTGTTGAAGTGGTTGCTATGTCCTGCTTCGCCTCACGCCTCAGCCCCACAAGGCTGAATCCCACCAGCACCAGCACCACAACCACCCCTGAGCCGATCAAGACAGAACGCCTGGGCTGCGGCCATGAGGGCCGATTCACCAACAGCCGATTCACCGACAGCCGATTCACTGACAGCCGAGAGAATGAAAGTTGGGGCAGGGAAAGCCGCGTAAGGGATGGGCGGCGGAACTTCAGATTCGTCCAGCCCAATGGAATGATCCGTCGCAGCCCACGTTCTCTGGCCCCCTCCTCCCCAGCATCTGAGCTGTCCTCAGGGAAGGGTTCCCCGTCGCCGAAAGACAGGGGCATGCTGCCCTCTGGATCAAGGCCTATTGGAGGGAGATTGCCGAAGCTCCAATCCTTATCGGAAACAGATGCTGCAGACGGATCCGGCGGTACAACGCTTCGCCCCTCCTGGCGCTCAAGGCGCTCCACATACGCCTGCACATCGCGATCAGCGAACCAAGCCTCCAGGTCAACAACCTGGGCATCCACATCGCGATAACCGGGGAGAACATCCCGTGCCAACCAGCTGCGGCAGTAATCAAATAGGGCTGCGAGATCGTCACTGGGGTGGTTTGCCAGCCATTCCTGCAGATCCGCATCCGGACTGGCATGGACGTGTTCCAACGCCCGGTCCACGTCACCAAGCAAGAGATCCATGCATCCCAGAAATGGATTGAGATCTAAACCAACGAGAACCAGGGATTGAAGTTTGCCGCGTGCATCCTGAATACGCTCAGGCTTGCGTTGGGAAAATCCAGCAGCTGCCAAGGCCATCACGGAGAGGAAGCTGGCATCAGACGAGCCAAACCGCTCCCAACGCCCATAAAGATCGACTTGTTCTTGAACGGTGAGAAACCGCCGAATCTGCTGGAAAAACAACTCAAAACTGCCCTGGTCCATGCCCGCCGCCGGCAATTCAGCAGCAGCACCCCCCTCCAGGCCGCCGCGATTCTGAACAAAGGTTTCCAACATCACCAGTCCTTCTTGCCGAGCAGATTGCTCGGCAAGATCACGGCTAAGTAGATCCAGAATTCGGTAGGGAGTGAGCTGCTCTAAGTCCGTTTGCAGCTGCTGCCGATGATCGGGAAGCTTGCCCATGCGCTGAAGCAACTGCAGTCCCTCCGTCAGCAGCCCGGCAGCGGATTCATAGCGACGCTGGTCATGATCTTGGCGGGCCGCATCCCTGCAAGACAGCGCCGCCAACAGGGCAAGGTCCGACTCACGACCGCTACCCAGGGCGGGCGCCTGAGGAGGTTGCAGAACCTGGCGGGCAAGCTGAAAGCTCTCGTGCGGAGCGTGGGCCTCCCACAGCAACATCAGACCAGCAACCTCCCGACTGGACGGCATTTCCAGACCCGCAGTCTCTTCCGGATGATCACGACCCAAATCGAGCAGGGTGCTCTCGTAGTCCTGCCGTCGCGCCGCATCGCTTAAGAGGTCGGCAGAAAGCCTCAACAATTCAGCCCTCTGCATCAGGACCTCATGGGTGAAACCCTGATCGGGGCAGCGATCGAGACGCAACTGCAGCGTCCGCAACACCGACTCGGTTTCAGCTGAAGGGCTGACACCCAAGAGGCGGAAATGATCGATGGGCAATTCCACCAGCGTTGCGCTCATTAGCAGGCAGATTTTAGGCAGTGAAAGGGGTTTTGCCCATTCGCTCAACACGGCCCCTTAAAGTTCGTTTCAAAGAGGTGGTGCCATGAGTCAGGACATCGCAGTAGGCGCAGCGGCAGGCACCGATCACAAGCTTGCGAATGGGGCCTCCCCGGTGGGAGCTCACGCCGAGCGCTTGTCGTCTTTGGTGACGACCAAAAGAGCCAGCGTGGACCGCGAGACCGGTCTGAGGCTCTACAGGGACATGACCCTGGGGCGGCGTTTTGAAGACAAGTGCGCGGAGATGTACTACCGCGGCAAGATGTTTGGGTTCGTTCACCTTTACAACGGCCAAGAGGCGGTGAGTACGGGCGTGATCGGCGCCATGAAGCGTCAGCACGACTGGTTTTGCAGCACCTACCGCGATCACGTGCATGCCTTGAGCGCAGGCGTCCCAGCCCGTGAAGTGATGAGTGAGCTCTTCGGCAAGGAAACCGGCTGCAGCAAGGGTCGTGGCGGCTCAATGCACCTGTTCTCGAAGCCCCATCACATGCTGGGCGGGTTCGCGTTTATTGGCGAGGGAATCCCTGTTGCCCTAGGCGCTGCCTTCACGAGTCGCTACAAGCGTGATGCCATGGGTGATTCCAGTAGCGACTCTGTCACTGCAGCCTTTTTCGGAGATGGAACTTGCAACAACGGGCAATTCTTTGAATGCCTGAACATGGCCCAACTTTGGAAATTACCGATTCTGTTCGTGGTGGAGAACAACAAATGGGCGATCGGCATGGCCCATGACCGCGCCACCAGCGATCCGGAAATCTGGCGCAAAGCGGCTGCCTTTGGCATGGCTGGCGAAGAAGTCGATGGCATGGATGTGCTCGCCGTTCGGGCAGCTGCTGAGCGGGCCATCGAGCGGGCGCGGGCTGGAGAAGGTCCAACGGTTCTTGAATGCCTCACCTATCGCTTCAGGGGCCACTCACTCGCCGACCCTGATGAGCTTCGCGCCGAGGAAGAAAAGCAATTCTGGGCCAAGCGCGATCCCCTCAAAGCCTTTGAGCGCGATCTGGTTTCCGATGGTTTGGTCAGTGCTGATGAGCTCCGCGCGATCGAGAAAGAGATCGATGTTGAGGTTCAGGACTGCGTGGAGTTTGCCCTCAATGCACCCGAACCCGATGGCTCAGAACTAACGCGGTACATCTGGGCAGAAGACTGAGGCTTGCGGCTCTAAAGGCCATGCAATCTCGCCTGGTCTGCCGCAGCACGAAACACCAGGGCATGACGCCTCACCAGAGGATCAAGAGCGTCGTAACCACCGCCAATCACGCTGGCGACTGGGATCTGACGACGCAGACAGGCATCAAACACGAAATGATCGCGTTGCAAAAGTCCCATATCGGACAAGCAAAGCCGGCCCAGGCGATCGTCTTGATGCGGATCAACTCCAGCGTTGTAGAGCACCAGTTCGGGCTTGAAGCGATCAAGGAGGGAAGGAAGCGCCTCACCAACCGCAGCCACGTAGGCCTGATCCTCAACGCCATCTTCAAATGGCAAATCGCAATCGCTGCTCTGCTTCCGAGACGGAAAGTTGGAGGCAGCATGAGCAGAAAAGGTGAACACCCGCGGGTCGTCAGCAAAGATCAGCGCAGTGGCATCGCCTTGATGCACATCAAGATCCACAATCATCAGGCGCTCAAGGCAACCCTCATCCAGAAGAACCCTGGCTGACACTGCAATGTCATTGAAGATGCAGAAGCCGCTTCCATAATCTGGAAAGGCATGGTGCGTGCCACCAGCGAGATGGCAAGCCACACCGTGCGCAAGAGCCAACCTGGCGGTGAGAAGTGTCCCCCCCACGGATAACCAGGTGCGTTGCACCAAGGGTGTGGTGGCCGGAAGACCAATCCTGCGTTGCGCTTGCCGATCGAGCGTGCCCCGAGCAAACGCCTCGTGATAGCGCCGCTGATGCACTGTTTCCAGCAAACGGCGAGGAACGGGAAGAGGAGTATGAACCTGAGCGGATTCGGCTAGACCCGACGTCTTTAGGGCCTCAAACAACATCCTGAACTTCGCCATCGGGAAGCGATGACTCGACGGCAGAGGCGCGCTGTAGGCCTGGTGATAAACAAGCGGTACTGCCACTAGTTTTCTAGCTCTTGCAATAGATTTTAATTACGTTCGAATAAGTGTTTGCAGTACTTATTTTATTACAGTAAAAGAGGGTCTGAATGGCGCAGAACCGAAACCTAGACCTGCAGAAGGTGAACCTTCTTGCCAGACTGACATTCCATTACTTGAATCTAAAGTTACGTTTAATCCTCTATCATTCTCATCGATAGTTACACCTCCTTCGCTGGGTGTAAAAACACCGATAAGTTTTTCGACAGCAGATTTGCTACTCGCCGCATTAGCACCATTGTCGTCAACAGAATATCCTGTGCCAATCAACAACGCAGTAACACTGCCTCCGTCAGGATGATTTTCAGCCGGCATGTAGGCTCCCCAGGACTCTGATGAAGACACATCGTCAACACTCTCTATGAATTCTTCGTAGGAGGATGAATTTGTGGACGAGAATCCTATCGTTCCGTCTTCGTTGACATACTCGATTGAGTAATGCGTTATTCCTTCAATAATATGTGTGCCTTTGATAGTGATATTTTTACTTAGTACGATATAGGCATGTGAGTAAGTGTTACTGGGTGGTTTAGAACCCTGGCCAAGATCAACGGTCTGCGAGCCTGCAATATTTGCAATCTTACCATTATCACTAGCAAATGAAGCCACACAAGAAGCCCCGGATTTATTGAATACTCTGTTTCCTGAACTTAGGATTAAGGGATCAGAAGTACACAGTCCCATCTCGTAAATAATCAATTCATATTTTTCTGCTCCTTTAAGGCATCCATCATCAGGTGGTGCACTTCCCTCTACACATGAAGTTTGCGCTCTTGACGGCGCACCACTCATCATGCCTAGAGAGAGAAGAAGGATTGATGCGGGTGCGGCAAATTTTTTGGTGGAGAAGAAAGACATGATCTTATTAGAAAAAATGATTTTAACAATTAGAATATTTAGCCAGAAGCTCTGTTGATAAACCCTGATCCAGAACTATATCTTTCAAGTAGAACTTCGTATGTTCTTCTAACTGGCTGCGTCATTTGTGTTGACAGATTTCTTCGGTAGTCTTGTTTTTTGAAAACAACCGGTCTATGAGACCAAGTAAAGCCTATCCCGATGCGTAAATTGTCATCATCAAGGTAAGCATTCTCAGTTGTCGGATATGCCGCTACGTTTGTCGATGCCCACGTTTTCATAGCTAAATGAGGCGTTGCTTGCCATGAAACTGAGCCTTCTACTCCATCGACATCATTCGTTTTCTGATAATCCCATCTATAGGCTTTTAATGCCAGAGAAATATTTGGATTTGACGGTATCCTGTAAGCCACTTCAACGTCCCAGCCTGGGACAACTCTTTCTTGATATTGTGAATCGTCAACAGTAACTGAATGCACCCCAGTGCCTGCTATGTACCAGTTATTAGTAATAGAAAGATCCTTCCATCCAAATTCTGCACCAATTCCCCATCGCGAGTACGAAGGCCCATAGCCAACGATCCTGTAGTCCCAAAAACCGTTAAGGCCCACAAGTTTGTCGCTATCGACTATTTTTCTGTAACCTATTCCTAGATTTGTAGTTGTATCGCTACCAGTATAAGCTGCGACTCTAGCCTGTGAGAAAAGGATATTATTTAGATAACCGCTTTCGTCTGATTCTGACCTTAAATTCAAGAACGAATCCAGGCTCAGCGAAGAAGATGATTCGCTTGAAAAGTCTAAGTTGACATTAGTTTGCGCAAAAAACGGTATATCCTGAATGGTGTCGTTAATGAACTGATTGGTATTCTCCGCAACGAGGCCGATGAACTTACTTGAAAGAAATGATCCAATATCTTTATTCCCATCGACCAAAGCAATGGCTTCTCTAAACAATCTTAAATGTATTGATTCAATTGTGCTTAGTGATCTGTTTGATTGGTGGCAGGTTGTGGGTTCTAGAAAGGTTTCGAAGGAGTATTGGGTGCATAGTGATTTACTTGGATCGTGAAAGTCTCGCGTCGATGAAATATTTATTGGCTCGATCTTGTCGATTCTTTTATTTTTTCCCCATCCATTCGCAAGCGCGGGCATGCACAATACATTACCCATCATAAATACCAGAAGTAAGTATCTTTTTTTCATTTGATAAAATAATATTATTCAATTTAGCTTGCTTTCGAGCAGAAGGCTTGGATGAAGACCAGATTCTCATTTGGCCCAACAAGTCAAGCCCCTTGAAAACAGACGTTTCAGAGAGGTCGATCCCAATTCATCGACAACTGCAGTCTTTGGTTGTCGAGCTGTGAGACAGAAAGGGGCTTTTATGGCCAGGTCAGTATCAGGACTTAAATAAACGCTGGGGCATCAATCTGTCAAAATACTGCAGAAAAATAGTTGGCACCTCACCCAAGGATTTATCTCAGCAAATCTATTCTTAATCATTAAAGCTAAGCAATAAAATCAGAAAGAACTTATTTCGTTTCTTAAGCTACCTTCCGGTCTTCGAAAAAGTTCAGGCTTCAAGGATGAATGTGAGTGCCGGATAGTTGTGACTTGGTTCTTGGACCGAAAAAGTATAAAAATTTATGAGGTGAATTACATATGTACCTCTCTCATTAATTACCCCGATACCCCCATAGCCCCCTACCTCTCCAGCCAATAGCTGAGGGTGTCGTGCTCTATAGCCTCTGAGGTCTTTAAAGACTTTGTCTATCAGGTCTATGGCTTACTGCTTCTAGAGCTATCCAAGAGCACTTCAGGCATCTCTTCTTGGCTAGCGGTCGCACTTTGAAGTTGATCTTGCGTTGTTAACCGCGTTGTGATTCAGGATCACAACACACCTTCAAACCCATTGCTATCACTGGATCTAAATGCCCTCACCCCATCGGGAAGCGATGGCTAGACGGAAGAGGCGCGCTGTAGGCCTGGTGATAAACGAGAGGTACGGCCACTAGCTTTCAAAGCTCTTCAATATTTTTGATTGAAATCAAACAACCGCATCAACCAGCTGCGTAGTGACTAATAGTGGATGGAGATAGCTTGATTGGTTGTCTGATGCGCACTCTTCTGTTCGTAGCACTGGGCCTATCCTCGCTCGCCTCAACGATGACTGCGGATGCTTCGATGCAAGCACAAGTTCAAAGCTACGCAGAGATGGTTTGCGGGACCAATCTGAAAACAGGAAATCCCGAAGAACCTTCGGCAAAGAAGCGCTGTATCTCTGGATTAATTAAGTTAGGGAATAATGCTTTTAAGCTCGCTGCACCAAGCATCCAAAAATGCAAGCAAGAAGCAAATTTCTTCTCATGCATCAAAGGACACAGCACAGACACAACAAGGATTAAACAAGCAGCTAGGGAACATGGACGTGAAATCAAAACGATGTCTACCACTCCTCACCATCTCGACAGCCCGAGGCTAGAGAAATTAGGGGAAGCAATCAAACAAGTCCTTGGACAAAGGTCTATTCTTTGGTCAAATAATTCTAAAACCTGGGGATGTAAAGGTAGAAATTTATATGGCTATTACCGAATCAAAAACGAATTAGTCGTGATGTGCCAGGGGTTTCACAATGGTGACCTTGTTGAATTAATTGACACCCTGAAGCATGAGGGATGGCATGCAGTTCAACACCGTTGTCGCAATGGAGTACCTTATCTAAATGATCAGCAAATCGCAGCACGCCTTCCACAACGTGATGCAATCAACGTACACAACTATCGCCCAAAGCAACGACGGTTGGAAAGCGAGGCAAGAGTGATGGCAAAGATCAATGATGTGCAGTGGATTCAATTGGTCAAAGATGAATGCAAAGGAAAAGAGAAAAGACCATACAAGCCGGATTTAGGCTTTCCCTACTCAACATTTTAAATACCAAAAGTAGTTGGCAAAACCAATAAAACTGGTGTCCAGGCAACACGCGTACGTCATTGATGAATACCTATAAAAACTATGAGGTGCGCGAATCAAGGATCTGCTCTTGGAAGAGCCGGATGGTCACGATTTGGTCTAGCCCTTCATGGGCACAACTCGGACAGACAGCCGTTTTTACACGTTTGAACCGCGGAGGGATGGGAACTGGTGTTGCGCAAATCCGGCAAGGGAGATGGTCTCTCATTGCAGGGGGGGTTTCCATTAACTGAACTTTGAAATCCACATTCCTTCGATCAGGTCATCATCGAGATCACAGTGCTGACGCACAAACTCCTCAGCCTCACTCCTAGTCGGCTCTATCTCCAGCCGCCTATTCGCCAACATCAACAGATTGGAAGCCAAATGGCTAACGAGAGAGTCTCTTGATTCGGCATACCCATCAGCATTGTTGGCTTCCATTCCGGTCTCGTATTCCTGTTTAATCTGGAACCGCAGGTCCCTGTCAAAGACAAGCTCTGAAGCTTCACGCCAAGCCGTGGTGCTCTTGCTAGCGGCACGTCTCTTTCGGAACTGAGCGATCAGATAGGCAAAAAACGCCGAGATAACAAGGCAAGCAAGCGCACTCATCAGATCCCACTGACACCACCGATTCGATCAGCTTCAGACTTGAAGGACTGCTCCAGATGCTCGACAGAGCGTTCAAGTACATCCTTTCGGCGCTGCAGGTTCACCTCTTGCTGATGGGTTACATCATCCATTTGTTGCTGTCCACCATTCATCATTTCCGTATAGGTGAGCGCTCTGGGCTTTTTGGGCTGATTAGGTTCGGTCAAGGGTTCGTCTCAAGGATGAAGGCAGAAATGTCTCACCTAGTCGTTACCAAAGCCTTCCGGTCTGTTGGTTTTGGTTGTCTGAAGCCGTTCTTTGGCGCTCATAACGGGAGCAATGAAAGGTTCTAGAGATCAATCAACAATTGATTGATTCCATTCACCCCATCGAAAAGCGATGGCTAGAGAGAAAAGAAGCTCTTAAAACCTTCTGGCAAACAAGAAAGAGTGCCACGACTGGCTTGAACGCAGCCAGCCGCAGACGCAATCAATCAAAAGGTAGGAGCAATACGACGGGTGAGATTACGCAGCTTGCGCAGCGACTTCAATTCCACCTGGCGTACGCGTTCACGCGACACATCGAGCAAACGACCAATTTGAGCCAAGGTGTGGCGTTCGTTGCCGTTTAAACCAAAACGCAGGGTGAGCACATGTTGCTCCTGCTCACTGAGATGACTCAACCAGCGGCCAAGTTGTTCATGGTGGATACGCTGTTCAACCTTGTCGAGCGGCTCTTCCGCAGAAGAGTCGGCAATCAAATCGCCAAGGAAACTGCGGCCATCCTCTCCATTCACAGGTGCATCAAGACTGCTGGTGGTGAGCGCTTGGCGCAGCAAGGAGTCAAGCTCCTCTACGGGCATATCCAGCGCTTCTGAAATCTCAAGGCGGCTCGGCATCGCTCCGAGCTTGTGAGCTAAATCCAAACTCACCTTGCGGATGGTGGTAAGACGCTCGCTCAAATGCACCGGGAGACGAATGGTGCGTGACTGACAAGCAATCGCTCGCGTCATGCTCTGGCGAATCCACCAAAAGGCATAGGTCGAAAACTTATATCCGCGGGTTGGGTCAAATTTCTCTACCGCCCGTTCCAAGCCAAGCGATCCTTCTTGGATGAGATCAAGAAGCTCAAGGCCCTTGCCTTGGTATTTCTTGGCAACACTCACCACCAAACGAAGGTTGGCCTTCATCATCCGCTGCTTAGCGCGCTGACCAACGCGAATCATGCGTCGATCTTTGGAGCTGAACTCTTCGCTGTCAGGAGAGACAGAGCCGTCTTGCGTCAGCTCCATAAACTTCTGAACCTGATTTCCCAGCTCAATTTCTTCAGCAGCAGTCAGAAGAGGTATTCGGCCAATCGTCGACAGGTACCAACTAATCGGATCACTGCTTCTGCGTCTCTGGGTCTCGGAGGTCCGAGCTGTTGAGGAAACCATGTCAACTCGTCTCTTTGGCGTGGAGAGACTTTCCTATGAAAAAACGATAAACCCAAAAGTTTTCAGCAACCCTTCAGATTCGTGAAAGGAAAACGACACATTTGCTCGTTTTGAATTGTGTGTATTTTCAAACTTCTTCAATTTTTTAATCATTAATTCGCGCAAATCCGTCGGGTGAGCTCAGCAAGGGTTTTCGCAATCTCACTGGCACTACTGGCATTTTCACTGGTTCGTGACGCCTCGGCATGAAGCAAAGCGGCGGCGGCAAGGGCTGTTCCCCGCGGCTCCTCTCCGCAAGCCCAGCAGCGCGCCCCCCAGCCAACGGCAAATCCAGCCAACAGATCTCCCAGGCCCGTACGAGCCACCTGCACCGAGGTGTCAACGAGTTGATGCACCACACCATTCGGATCGGCAATCACAGAGTGAGCCCCCTTGTGCAACACAACGGTTCCGCTTTCTGCCGCTGCCCATTGCGCGCTATCCAGCGGTTCCCGCCCACTCGAATCAGGAAAAAGCCTTGCAAATTCACTGCGATGCGGGGTGATCCAGGTTGGGAACTCCCGCCGGCAAAGCCAGCGCCAGCCTTGCTTCGAGTCGGCCAAGGCGTTGAGCCCATCCGCATCCAGCACGAGCAACCCTTCGAACGCCACCAAGGGCTCTGCCCAGTCATCCCACTGCCCGTCTAGCGCTCCAATACCGGGCCCCAGCAACAGCGCATCCAAGCGGGAGAGATCGGCATCAGCCAGCCATGGCCCCCAAGCCAATCCTCCCGATGCAGTGGCTGGCAATCCAGCCGACAGCACCAACTCAGGAATCCATTGCCAGATGGCATCAGCCACGGCATCAGGCAACGCGGCTTTCAGGCTTCCCACCCCACTCGCCATGGCCCCATGGGCCGCCAGCAGTGCTGCGCCGCGATAGCTCTCACTTCCTGCCATCAACAGCACACGGCCACGCTGATATTTCATCGCCGTTGGCGCGTCTTGGGGAAGCGGCAGGGTTTCCAGATCCTTTGCCATCACCCGCAATACAGCAGGTGCCCCAAGTTGATTGATCAACTTGGGGGGAACACCAGGATCCAAGCGATGCAGCCGGCCCACGTTGGCCAGAGCTGCGTCCTGAACCAACCCCCGTTTCACCAGGCCCACGCACAACGTGTCGGAGGCCACCGCCCCACCTCCGGCCTCCATCCGGCCGTGATTGGAATGCATCCCCGCAGGCACATCCAAGCTGATCAGCCGGCCCGACTGAACACGCTCGCGTTCGCAAAGCAACAGCGCCAATCCTTCGGGGAGAGGACGATGTTGTCCCAACCCAAACAACGCCTCCACCCAGAGAGCTGAATCCCTCGGATCCGGCTCCGTCTCCAAAACAGTTGCGCCAAGCCACTCGAGATGACGCCAATGCGCTTGGGTGAGTGCTTGCCGGAGCGGCAGCGGGGCCCACAGCCTTACCTCCACTCCGGCATGCAGCAGCAGCCTCGCCACCACCAAGCCATCACCACCGTTGTGGCCAGGTCCCACCAGCACCAACACGCCCTGCTCCAAACGCTTCCGCCGCTGAAGACACCACTCAGCCATCGCCTGGCCAACGGCCTCCATCAAGGCGGCAACGGGCAAACCACTCCCCAGCCATTCCTGCTCCAAGGCCAGCATTTGTTCTGCACTGACAAGCCAGTGCTCCGCATCAAGGGAAGGCCAGATCAAGCCAAAAACACCCGGGCCCTCACTATGGAGTCATACAGCGATGCCCGCCCATGTCGGCCGAGGCCAAGATGAGCACCCTCACAGCAACCCCAGCCGGTGCCGAGGCCCTGGAGCGATTGCGCCAATGGCCAGGTGAACATCGTGTGGCCGTCGGCCTTTCCGGCGGGGTAGACAGCTCACTCACCGCAGCCTTGATGGTGGAAGCCGGCTGGGAGGTGGAGGGCCTCACGCTCTGGCTGATGAGCGGCAAAGGAGCCTGCTGCGCCGAAGGCCTGGTGGATGCTGCCGGAATCTGTGAACAGCTCGGGGTGCCCCACCACGTGGTGGATTCAAGGGAGACCTTCGTTCGCGAAATCGTTCAAGGCTTGGTGGATGGCTACAAGGCTGGCATCACACCCCTGCCCTGTTCGAAGTGCAACCGGTCGGTGAAATTCGGGCCGATGCTCGCCTGGGCCGAACGGGAACGCAATCTTCCCAGGATCGCCACAGGCCATTACGCCCGCATCCGTCTGGACACGGAAGACGACCGCTGGAAACTGTTGCGAGGTCTGGACAGCCGCAAAGACCAGAGTTATTTCCTCTATGACCTTCCCCAGGAGGTCTTGGCGCGCGTGGTCTTCCCACTCGGTGAACTCACCAAGGCCGACACCCGTCTTGAGGCCGGGCGCCACGGATTGCGCACTGCAGACAAGCCAGAAAGCCAAGACCTTTGCCTAGCCGATCACCACGGCTCGATGCGCGCATTCCTCGATGCCTACCTTCCGCCACGGGACGGTGAAATCGTGCTGCAAGACGGAACGGTGGTTGGACAGCACGACGGCATTGAACACTTCACCATCGGTCAGCGCAAAGGCTTAGGAATTGCCTGGAGTGAACCGCTACATGTGGTGAAACTCGATGCCGCCATGAACCAAGTGGTGGTCGCCACAAGGGCAGAAGCTGGTCGCACAGGCTGCGATGTTGGCGCTGTGAACTGGGTCTCGATCGCCCCACCCCCCATTGGTTCCGCCATGGAGGTGGAGGTGCAAGTGCGTTACCGCAGCGAACCCGTGCATGCCCATCTCACCTGCATCGAAGCCAATGCTGACGATCGAGCCGGAGAGCGCCCTCATCGCTGCAAGCTCAGTTTCCAAGAGCCGCAGTTTTCGATCACTCCTGGTCAAGGGGCGGTGTTTTACGACGGCGAGGTCGTGCTGGGCGGGGGCCTGATCGACTCGCCGATCTGATCAGCACCAATGACGAGGCTCCGATCATCAACAGCAGGGGCGTCTCGCCCCAGCGCACATACCCCGTCAAACCCTTGCGGGGTTGAAGTGGCACCATCAACACCCCTGGGTCAAACGACGCCAAACGCGCTGCGATCTGCCCATCGGCTCGGATCATGGCGGTTGGACCAGTATTCGCCGTTGATAACAACGGTCTGGCCGTTTCCAAACTGCGCAGCTGGGCCAAAGCCAAATACTGCTGCTGAAGCAGGCGGGGGTAGGGATCAAGGTTGGCCGCAGCAAGAATCCACTCCGCCCCATCAGCCACTGCGCGAGCCAACGCCGCCCCGTTGCTGATCTCGTAGCAGATAGCAACGGCAGCGGGTGGACCACCCCAGCGCCAAAGCCGGGATGGCTCTCCAGCCTCCAGGCCACCGATGGCAGAGAGACCACTGATGCCAGGCCAGGAGGGAACCCACTCTCCCAATGGCACCAATCGATGCTTATCAATCGAGGCCAGCGGAGTGGTGCCGCCAGCGTCCACCAACAACATGGCGCTGCGCTGACGTCCCCGCGACCAGCGAAACCCCCCGCTCATTAATGGAATCGGAGTCGGTGCGCTAAGCGAATCGTTGAGCGGCAACGTGCCTTCCGGTGCCAGCAACCAGTTCGCATTAGCGGCATCAGCCTCTTGAAGCGCAGCTTGTAGCCGTACGGGTAAGTCGCGTTGACGTTGCGCAGAAAATTTTTCGCGGGTGGGAATCGCGGGTTGCCAGAGGGCCACGCTGTATTCCGCCAGCTCGGCTTGCCCCCCAATCGTTTCTGGGTTCTGCAGCAGCCGGGCCCCCACCCCGTGCAACACAACGAGGCTCAGCAGGCCGCCGGCCAGCAGTGCAGGCCAACCCGACTCACGCCGAGACATCGTGAGCAAGCGCCACAGCCACCAGCCGAGCAGCAATTGCAGGGCGGCAAGGCCACCCTCACCGATCCAGCGACTCAACGCAGCTAGAGGTGGATCGGCCGGAAGCAAGCTTCCACCCACACCTATCCAAAACGAAGGGCTTTTGGATAGGGCCACTTCCAGCAAACCCCACACAGCCGCTGCCAGCGCTGCATTGGCGAAGCTCCCCTGCAAGGGCAGGCGATTCAGCAAGTAACTCCAGCAAGCAAGCAGCAGGGCTGCCAGCAGGGCACAGGCCAACCAGATCCCAATCGCAATCGGCAGGCTGAGCCCAGCCGGGACACCGATCCACATCAGGGGATGCAGCGCCAGCAACCAGCGGTGGCTCACCAAGACGGCCACTGCACCCCAGATCGCGGAGGCCAGAGAGCTGCGCGACGCGGCCCAGAGCAGCGCCAGGGCAGGCACCATCCACCAAGGGCCCGACACAGTCAGGGCAACGCCTGCAAGCAGTCCCCCTAGCAGGCCCTGTAGGAGAACCAGGGATCGGTCATTTCCCATGGTCAGTGGCGGGAGATCAAGCCATCCTGAATCGAGACGCGCCCGTACGACTATGGATACTGCTAATCCCCTGCAACAGCTGCTGCTTCGCGGACTCGGCACCACCACGCTTGTTGCCGATCGGCTGCGTTACGTCACCCAGGAATGGGTGAGTAGCGGGCGGCTCGATTCAAATCATGCCTCTGCCCTTGTGGATGATGTGCTCAAGGCTCTGCGCGGTGAGACCCCGGAACTCGAGCAGCAGATGGGCCGCAACCTCGAACGCAACCGCGACAACATCATTCAGGATCTCGGCCTCGCCAGTCAGCGAGAACTCGATGAGCTGCGAGGAAGGATCGATCGCCTTGAACAGCAATTACGCCAAAAAGAGCGCGAGGAGTGAACTGCAAGACTTAGCTCAAATCGAGCAAAATTCCGTGCGCGAGATCTTGATCAGCACCGCTGTGTTTGTGTCCTGCCTGATGGTGGCGTTCATCAGTCAGCTTGTATCGCCATCCACGGTGATCGCTGCAACGCCATCCACGACGGCCAGCAGCAATGCCATGAAGGTCCAAGCGGCTGTCGTTCAGGCCGTGGCCAATCCCATGGAACTCGACCCCGACAACCCCAACCCCACCTTGTTTGCCATGGCTCCCGATACCAACATGGCTGATGCCTCAGCGCTCGGCGGACCGATGGAAGCCGAGAAGCCTCAAGTCACAGCGAGTGGCCTGAAAATCATCGATCTCGTTGTAGGCACAGGCGATGTTGCGAGCTCAGGGCAAACCGTTGCGGTGCACTACCGCGGCACCCTTGAAGATGGCACTCAATTTGATGCCAGCTATGACCGCGGCACACCGTTTGAATTTCCGCTTGGGGCAGGCCGGGTGATCAAAGGATGGGACGAAGGCGTCCAAGGCATGAAAGTGGGCGGACAGCGCAAGCTGGTGATTCCACCAGACCTCGGCTATGGAAGCCGTGGTGCGGGACGCGTGATCCCTCCGAACGCCACCCTGATTTTTGAAGTCGAACTACTAGAGATCAAAAAATGATCCATCGGAAGGTGATCCGTAGGTAGGCTTGTCGCACCGAAAATTCTGTTTCAAACCCGATGCTTCGCTCGGCCCTATCAGCGATTGTTCGGTCCTTGCCCGCTTCCACCGTTGAAGCCCACTGCGACGGACCCTGCGGTGTCTATGACCCTGCTTCAGCTCGTGTTCACGCTGAAGCAGTGCTCGCGATGACTAAAAAGCTCAAGGCTTTGGAAGCACCTGCAGCCGGAAATGCTGCAGCTCTTGCCACCTACAACAACACCTTCTCCCGCTTCGTTGCGGTCAAGGAAGACGAAGCCCAAAAGACCAAGAAGGAACTCTTGATCCTTTGGACCGACTACTTCAAGCCCGAGCACCTGGCAACGTTCCCCGATCTCCACGACACCTTCTGGAAAGCGGCGAAACTTTGCAGCGCCTGCAAGGTGCACATCGACCAAGGCAAAGCGGAAGAGCTTCTCGCCGCTGTTGAGAAAATCCACGGCATGTTCTGGCAGTCCAAAGGCCGCTCTGACGCCTGGGTGACCGCCTCCTGAGTCTGGTTCTGAGCTCTTCATCAGGATCTCAACCATCGCTTGCAGCAGTGGGTCTTGTCGACCTACTGCTGTTTTTTTGTGGCCGTCGACGCGTGATGCAAGTGGAGGGGTATTCGATGTGGCCAACGCTGAAACCCCAGGACCGCGTGATCATGCGGCCCCTCAATCAACACTCAGACCTTCCCTCTATCGGTGCAATCATCGTTTGCATCCATCCCCAACAGCCTTCACGGAGGGTGATCAAAAGGCTGAGCGCTGTAGCGGACAATCAACTCACCATCCTCGGTGACTTCCCAGATGCCAGTACGGACAGCCGGCAATGGGGAAGCGTTCCGAGAGGATGCCTGATCGGTGAAGTTGTGGCCCTCGTCGCAACGCCGTTAAAACAAGGCCGTTGATGTTTTCTGGAGCCAAATCGCTCCTGTCACGATCGACAATCCACCGGTGCAGCCCACTAGAAGCGGCAGGAAACGAGCGCTGCTGCGCATCGTGAGAAGGGAGAGTGTGCTCACCACGGCAAGCATGGCGCCCATCGATCCACACAAATAAGCGATTAAATACATCACAGCACCATGCGCTGGCAAGGCAAGAGCTGGAATCACAGCCAACAGATGGCCGGCACCCGCCAAACCGTGAAGCAAGCCAAGACCCGATGCCGCATGAGCATGGCGGCGATGGTTGTTCTGACCACGAAGATGCAGATGAAGATGGCGATGCAATGAAGATCCATCGTGGTGATGGTCATGGGTATGCAACTCCAAACCAAACGCGGTTCGAATAGCAAGAGCACCAATCACCAGCAACGACACCCCCACTAGAAATTCAGCCCATGCCGACATGCTTTCGACATGGATCAGATCTTTAAAAAAAATCGCAACAACGCCAAGCAACACCACCCCAAGCGAGTGGCCACCACCCCAAGCCATTCCTGACTTCACGGCCTGCATCGGACGCCTCAGGGAAAAGGGGGCCATCGCCACCAGATGATCAGCACCCCCAACAACATGGACAGCACCTGCCGCGAAGCCCGTCAGAACACTGATCAGCAAGTCGCGATCCCAAGATTCAGCAATTCTGCCGGACTGGCCGCATCTATGAGCTACCAGCCAAAAGCGCTGAAGCTTTGATCACGAAACCATGACATGGATCAAAATCAATACGTTGAGGCTCAGATCCCAGGCTTGAAAACGACAAAAGCCAGAACAGCTAATTATGCAAAAAATAATTCACTCCCAATAAAGCCGGGAAAGCAAGCCATCAGCAGCATCAAGAATTAGGAATTAATTGTAAATTTAAGGCGCCTAATCTCATCAGACAAGGCAGAGAAAGATGCGCCCATCAAGGATTGTCCGCAACCTAGCTTGTGCTCACTTGAAAACACGCGAGCACCTGTAAGAGATTGAAGTGTTGAGACAAATAAGATATCCTGCCCAACATTACAACTCCACAAATAAATACGATCAACACACCATTCACGAAGATCGGTCACTTTGTTGAACAAACCTGCGCGATCAATCGAATGACCTAATTTGATGATTCCAGGCAGCCCATGCGCAACCAAATGCAGCTCCTTGCGTGGATTGCTTCTTAACGAAGAAGCAATGGCGGCGATTGGCTCCTGATCCCGACCTATCTTCAGTATCGACTCACCTTGCAGTGCTACCTGCATCCCATCAATCCCATCAAGACAGCGATCAAAAACAGTCAGCCGCTCAAGACAAGCATCGTGAATATTCTGAGGCGAAACAAGAGCAGATGCCTTTAATCCAGAACGACCAAAACAAGAGTCTGATGTCTGAGCACAACACGTAGAAGTCATGATCTAGCCTCTTAACTGCATTCATATCTCAACCATAAAAGCATTAAGAGCAAAAGCACAAGGGGTAACTTGTATGGCCGAAAGAATGAATTTTGTATTGGTCTGTATAGACCTAGAATCACACATCATCAATAAACATCTATCATCAGAATACCAATACAACGTCTATACAGTGCTTGAGATCAATCATCGACAGAATCCATTGCAGCAACAGCACTAAATCTTAGAAAACTGCGCGTCCATGCTCAGACTTGCCTTGCAGATACACGCACACCGTGAAAACAAAACAGACAACCGGTGGTTGGTACTCAAGAAAGACGGGAACTTAAAACTAAGATGAGGATCACTGATGGGCCTGGTATTCACGTCTGAGACCAAAGTGCTCAAGCCTCCGTAACGCTGCTGCTCGTTGTCGATAACAGGTTCGACTGACCCTGCAGCAGAAGATCTTCTGAGGTCGTGATGTCGTAGCTGGAGATCGCTTCTGCAGACTGATCAGCCGTCGAGACCGCAGTGCCACCAACCGATGACGCCTCTGCAAAGCCTTGCTCGTTCACGATCGCGCTGATCGACTCTGCATTCTCAATCGTGTTCGGGCTGTCTCCACCAAAGATGCCCTTAATGCTGGACGTCAAACTCGAGACGACATTGCCAAACACTGATGTGGCCGATGCCGATGTGCTGTCGCTCAGGTCTGCGCTGATGCTGCTTTCAGTATCAGCAAAGCTGAAGTCCGTCTCACTAATACCAGTTGTATGGGAGATGGCATCAGCTGTAACGATGCCTCCGACTCCATCAACGCCAACAGATTCGGCTGAAACACTATTCATCGCTTGAGCATCCACATCAATCAAGCCCAGACCACCACTGGTGACGCTGCTGTCCTCAAGCACTGAGACGTCCTGCCAACCCAGAGCTTCACTACTGCCAGCAGTAGTCGTAGCAATCGAAATGGTTTGAACATCAGCGCTCAGCGCAGCCTGTACAGACGCATCAGCCACAACCATCAGCTCTGTGGCATCAACAATGTCGTTGCTGCTCACTGCCATTACATCACCAACAATCGACTCTGCATCTGCCATCACACCTGACACATTGGAGATCGCAAGATCTAACTCACTTCCACTGAGATTGGCGTCAGTATCAGCAATTCCATCGATGCCATCAAAGCCAAGACCAAAACCAACCGCGACGGCATCAGATCCTGCTGATGTGCTGCTACTCGACGCGGAACTCACTCCACCAAAATCAAGATCAAAGCTCACACCATCTGCAGCATCAAAATCGGAATCCTCCACTCCAATCGAGATCAATTCGCTGTAGGCAGAAGCTCCAATCGAAACACCTGTTGCATCGGCCTGGCTGTTGCCATTTACGTCATAGTCAACTGTCAGGTCATCATCAACATCAACCGTTGTTGCACTCACGCCAACAAGGCGTGAATCTGATACTGCATTTGAGTCCTGTGAAGTTTGATCCCAAACTAAAGAGTCTGTTGAACGGAAAGTGAAGGCATAGACTTCACTATCGAAAGACTCACCTTCAGAGTTAGAAGCATAATTAGCGAACTCACCCAGCTCTCCATTTTCAGCAAGATCTTTCGTATCTTCCAAACCAAAAGATGTAAGTGTTAGCTGATCTAGATCAATATTATCGATATCAGAGGAATTGAATAGAGCATTAAGCTCCGTTGTGCTGCCGCTGAGATAATCTATTGAGTCAACATTAGCAGTGCCAGAAGTATTTTCATCCAATCGAACTAATTCAGCGGCAGTTGTTGTTGAATTAGTTGTTCGAGAATCGACCGTCTTATAAGGAGCATCGGTATCAATGCCCTCTATGCCAACCGCCTCAAAGGAAGAATTGAGAGTATCGACAGCGCCATAAACAGATTGAACACTTGTCGCATCTACCGTTCCAAGCGTATTTTCGTCTAAACGGTTTAGTTGAGATGCAGCAACGGTTGTATCTGACGTGATAGCTACTTCAATATCACTGTCACCAAGATTACTGATATCGCTGGATTCATGAGCAATATTTAATTCATTGACAGCGCCACTGATTCTTTCGACTGAACCCGCATCAACCGTTGCAAAGCCCGTTTGGCCATCAAGCGTGTTCAGTGCAGCCGCTGTTGTTGTGCCATCTGTTGTTGTTGCTGTTTCAGTCGAATCGCCGAGATTATCAATATCACTAGATGTATAAGCAGTTCCTAAATCAAGGATCGATCCCGTCACTCCACTGATGCTTTCAGCATCAACCGTTGCAGAGCCCGTTTGGCCATCAAGCGTGTTCAGTGCAGCCGCTGTTGTTGTGCCATCTGTTGTTGTTGCTGTTTCAGTCGAATCGCCGAGATTATCAATATCACTAGATGTATAAGCAGTTCCTAAATCAAGGATCGATCCCGTCACTCCACTGATGCTTTCAGCATCAACCGTTGCAGAGCCCGTTTGGCCATCAAGCGTGTTCAGTGCAGCCGCTGTTGTTGTGCCATCTGTTGTTGTTGCTGTTTCAGTCGAATCGCCGAGATTATCAATATCACTAGATGTATAAGCAGTTCCTAAATCAAGGATCGATCCCGTCACTCCACTGATGCTTTCAGCATCAACCGTTGCAGAGCCCGTTTGGCCATCAAGCGTGTTCAGTGCAGCCGCTGTTGTTGTGCCATCTGTTGTTGTTGCTGTTTCAGTCGAATCGCCGAGATTATCAATATCACTAGATGTATAAGCAGTTCCTAAATCAAGGATCGATCCCGTCACTCCACTGATGCTTTCAGCATCAACCGTTGCAGAGCCCGTTTGGCCATCAAGCGTGTTCAGTGCAGCCGCTGTTGTTGTGCCATCTGTTGTTGTTGCTGTTTCAGTCGAATCGCCGAGATTATCAATATCACTAGATGTATAAGCAGTTCCTAAATCAAGGATCGATCCCGTCACTCCACTGATGCTTTCAGCATCAACCGTTGCAGAGCCCGTTTGGCCATCAAGCGTGTTCAGTGCAGCCGCTGTTGTTGTGCCATCTGTTGTTGTTGCTGTTTCAGTCGAATCGCCGAGATTATCAATATCACTAGATGTATAAGCAGTTCCTAAATCAAGGATCGATCCCGTCACTCCACTGATGCTTTCAGCATCAACCGTTGCAGAGCCCGTTTGGCCATCAAGCGTGTTCAGTGCAGCCGCTGTTGTTGTGCCATCTGTTGTTGTTGCTGTTTCAGTCGAATCGCCGAGATTATCAATATCACTAGATGTATAAGCAGTTCCTAAATCAAGGATCGATCCCGTCACTCCACTGATGCTTTCAGCATCAACCGTTGCAGAGCCCGTTTGGCCATCAAGCGTGTTCAGTGCAGCCGCTGTTGTTGTGCCATCTGTTGTTGTTGCTGTTTCAGTCGAATCGCCGAGATTATCAATATCACTAGATGTATAAGCAGTTCCTAAATCAAGGATCGATCCCGTCACTCCACTGATGCTTTCAGCATCAACCGTTGCAGAGCCCGTTTGGCCATCAAGCGTGTTCAGTGCAGCCGCTGTTGTTGTGCCATCTGTTGTTGTTGCTGTTTCATCCGAATCGCCGAGACCTGACAGTGATTTGTCAACATCTTTGTAAGTAGTCTCCGTATGTGTAGATTCAACCTTATGATAAACTTCATCATGATCGACATAATCGGTGCGTATACGTCCACGTCTACTCGTCTGTTTACTTAATTCAAGAATAGCTCCGCCTCTATTCTCATACCAATCAATTTTTATAGGCAAATCATTAATATCACCACTCATAAATCTCCCATAATCATACTCGGGCGCATGATCATCCCAATTCCTTATGTAATGTTGATTATTAATATCTACATCAATGCCGTCATCTGATTTTGTACGTAGGCGAGCGAATCTAGCTGACCCTAAATTAATAAATCCTTCAGCTTTTATCAGCACATTATCCCATCGCCCAACAGTGTTAAACAAATCCCGATCGTCAATCCTAACAGCATCACCATTGCTTACATCATTTAAATTGACATTGGCTTTTAGGAGACGTCCCGAATCTTCGCTGTACCAATTACTAATTAACCCCGGCACATTATAACTATGTGTCGTGGTTACTTCCTCAGAGACTGTTACGGAACCACTTTGAGGCTCATAAATAGAATGGAGCTCATCCATACTGCCACTAATCTCCATAACTGAAGAAGCATCAACAGCACCGTACAGATCCACATAATTCTGAAGAGAATTTGCTGATAGCTTATCTTCTGCAACAGAATAGTCATCTGACAGAGAATAGGGAAGCATGAAAATTATTTCTTCTAGCAGCGTAAAACCAGAATTATCAATAGTTGCCCCTAAACCCAAACGACTCTTTGAAGTGATTACTTCAGAACCAGTCAACTCTTCAAAAAGAGCAATGAAATTCTCATTGCTACCAACTTCACATGACCAAATAACAATTCGATCTAATCCCCATTCGGCAAGTTCATCTCTTTTGGCAATTAAATCATCTGATGCAATGCCAGTACCAATTTGAATAACCCCAGCAGCACCGTGTGCAATTAGATGAAGTTCTTGAACCTCATTATTCTGCAACCATTCAGTGATCGAAGCTATTGGATTCTGGCTTGGCTCAATTTTGAGTAAGCGTTCGCCCGTCAGGGCAGTCTCAAGACCATCAAGCAGTTCAAGCGAGCCATCCACCACAGTCAATCGACTGCTCTGATTTGGCGGCTGATCAGGAACTGAAGTCCCCAATTGCAAAAGAGCGGATTGTGTTCCCCGCTGAGCCAATAAAGTTGAGTTCAAGGTTGAAATCGACATGACTGAGCAGGGAATTTGCTTCGTGATCTGACCATAAGACCAGCAAACCCCTTGCGGCAACAGCATTTTGTATAGCTGAGTGAGTTTTTTCTTGTATGGACCGTATGGCTCAGAAACTCTTTCACAGCATGCAAATACACCCAATCGCTTAGCCAGAATTTATGTCTATACAGAACGATGCCAATCCAAAAAAATAAATTCAGCTGTAGAGGCACTTGAGAAAGCAAAGGCCTTCAAGACATACAAGAAACGCGATCACATACACCAACAACTGGGTAACGGGAGGCTCAATCCAATCAATTGCATCTTATCGATCACAATCATTTATCAATTGGTCCTTTTTGGCCATTTCGCCCCTTTTTACGGCTGAACCATGGGTGTCACGCCTCAGGAACAACCATCACACCTCCTGCCCCAATAATTCATAGAAACAGGGTGTTGAAATAGCCCCATCGCCCTGATGCTGCAGCTATTCAGCCAGAAATCAGCGCTCTAAGGCCTGCCTCAACATCCTCTTGTCGCATCAAGGCTTCGCCTATGAGCACCGCCGCTGCACCAGCCTGTTGCACCCGATCGAGGTCGGAACGCTGGAACAGGCCTGATTCACTTACCAAGACAGCCCCTTGCTGATTCAGCTGCTCACGGAATTGCTGAACCAAATGCTCCGTCGTGGCCAGATCCGTTTCAAACGTGCTGAGGTCGCGGTTGTTGATGCCGATCAATGGAAATCCACCGATAGCAAGAACGCGCTCCATCTCTGTGGAATCGTGCACTTCCACCAGCACATCCAGCCCAAGGGCCTCCGCTGCCTTACGGAGATAACGAAGATCTTGATCGGTGAGGATTGCTGCAATAAGAAGCACGGCATCAGCCCCAGCGGCCCGGGCCTGGCACAACTGATAAGGGCTCAACACAAATTCTTTGCACAGCAAGGGGAGATCAACGGCCTGACGCACCTCCACCAAAACCTCAAATCCACCCTGAAAAAAAGTTTTATCGGTAAGCACCGATAAGCAGCTCGCACCCCCTGCCGCATAGGCCGCAGCGATGGCAGCGGGATCGAAATGTTCACGGATCACCCCCTTACTAGGGCTGGCTTTTTTCACTTCAGCAATCACCGCTGGCTTCACTGCAGCAGAGCGAAGTGCGGCAACGAAATCACGCGTGGGCGGGAGCTTATTGATCTGACGTTGCAGCTGGTCCAGCGGAACTTTGTGGCGGGCATTTTCAACTTCGCGATCCTTCTCCCAGACAATTTTTTCGAGGATGTTCCTTGGTTCGTTGTCCTGATGGGGAACGGCGTACTCGAGATGGGCAACTTGTACTTTGCGGTTGGGTGGACGGCGACGGATCTCCATGACTCAAGCCCCCACCGCTGAAGCCGCCTGCTTGTAGGCCACTTCCACCACTTCGCTCAGCGTTGGGTGCGTGTGCACCTCATTGGCAAGTTGCGTAACGCTTTGCCGGCGAGCAACAGCATTAGCAATCTCTTGAATCAGATCAGCGGCATGCAAACCGAAGATGTGTGCCCCAAGGACCTCCCCACTGGTTTTGTTGAACAACAACTTCATCACGCCATCACTTTCCAATTCGGCGAGTGCTTTGGAATTGGCTTTGAAATAGCTCCGCACCGTACCCAGCTCAAAACCCTCTTCTCCTGCGAGCTGCTTGGCATCGGCTTCCGATAAGCCCACAGAACTGATCTCAGGATGCGTAAAGGTAGCTGCAGGAATGCTGCGGTAATCGATTTGCCGAGGGTGACCAAGAATATTGTCGACAGCAACCGAACCCTGAGCCGCGGCCGTGTGAGCAAGCATCAACTTGCCGGTGACGTCACCAACAGCCCAGAGATTGGGCTGAGGAGCACCATTCACCAACACGCGCATGTTGTCGTCAACTGGAATGAATCCGCGATTGGTCTCCACTCCCACAGAGTCCAGATTGAGATGCTTGCTGCTGGGAACACGCCCGGTCGCCACGAGCACGGCATCCACTTCCAACGTCTCGACGGGCTCTCTGGTTTGCATGTCAACCAGCTCAATTTGCACCGGTGATCCGGGTTGAATCGATTTAGCCAAAACTCCAGAGCGCGCATCAATATCACGGCCCTCGATCAATTTGCGGGCTGCGAGCTTGGCGATATCGGGATCGAAGGTGGGCATCACCCGATCCAAGGCCTCGATCATCGTCACTTCACAGCCCAAAGCTGTGTAGACGTCGGCAAATTCCAGTCCGATATAACCACTGCCAATAATCGCAATCCAACGGGGCAACCATTCCAGATTGACCGCCTCATCACTGGTGAAAACACTGCGTCCATCCGTTTCAATACCTGGGGGCACAAAGGGATCAGAGCCGGTGGCCAGGATCACATCCCGTGCCGTTAACACCCGGTCCACGCCGCTGAGCTCACGCACCCCAACGCGTTGTGGTCCTTCAAGCCGGCCTTGACCGCGAAGGATCGTGACCCCTGCCCGCTCCAAGGTTTTGGTGAGATTGGCCCGAATTGTGGCCACCAGCTGGTTGGCGTGATCAGCAATCTTCTTGCGCTCAAAACGCACTGGAGCCGCATGAATCCCAAACCCTGCGAGATGCTCCGCATCAGCCAGCTCACGCACACGACCACTGGCAGCCAACAGGGCTTTTGAGGGAACACAGCCACGGTTCACGCAGGTGCCACCCATATCGCGGGATTCAAGGACGGCCACCTTGAGACCATGATCGGCTGCATGTTTGGCTGCGTCGAAGCCGCCATAACCGGCACCGATAACGATCACATCGAAGTCGAAACTGGCGTCGCTCACCCAATCTTCTGCGTTGAAGACGTCATTCTCGCCCGTCGCCTCTCCAAAAGGAGAGGGACCGCAGCAACAGCCACATTCAGAGATTCAACAGCTGAGCTGTGCGGCAAGGTCACCCCATGGGAGCAACGGGCCTGCAACAGCGGATCCAAGCCCGCCCCTTCGTTGCCGAGCAGGAGCACCGTGGGCAGGGTCCAGTCCAACTCCCAGTAGGGCTGAATGTTTCGATCTGCTGCTGCGTCTGGCACCAAAGTGGCCACAATTTGAAGCCCAGCATCGCGGGCTTGCGTGAGTCGTTCCGCGAGTTGAACGACCCCTCCAGCTGGATCAGGGCCAAAGCGCTCCACCGGCAGGCTCAAGATCGCACCAGCCGACGATCGCACCACCTTCGGCGCCAACGGATCAGCACCGGAGGCGCACCAAACCTGCTGGATGTCTGCGGCCCGCGCGGTGCGAAGCAAGGTTCCGAGATTGCCTGGATCCTGGATGCGATCAAGCGCCAGAACAAATTCGG
This sequence comes from Synechococcus sp. PROS-9-1, assembly GCF_014279775.1. Lineage (NCBI taxonomy): Bacteria > Bacillati > Cyanobacteriota > Cyanophyceae > Synechococcales > Synechococcaceae > Synechococcus > Synechococcus sp. PROS-9-1. Next base: position 633,120 of record NZ_CP047961.1, on the reverse strand, counting down.
GAGCCTCAACCGTGGAAGGCAAACAAGTGAGCGGCAGCAAGCAGGCAACACCATCGGGTTGAACCGTGCTTAAACCGGCTTGCAACGCTTCGCCGCTCATCCTGTGCACACGCACTAACCCTGGCAAAGTGCGAATCAAGCCAGCATGCATCTCCAACCAAGCGGGAGTTGCAACAACATCAAGTGGAACAGAATCACGCAAAACATGGTTCTGAAGTTCTTGAAGTTGGTGAGTTCCTTCTAGTAAGACAACACCATGTTTTTCTCGCCCTGAACGAGTTGACAGCGAACGAAGTCGTCGCACCAAAGGATTGCGTCGGCTTGTGATCAGCTCTTCTGAGTGACCTTCAAAGGACACGATCTCAGAAACTTGTGTGCTTACGCACCTTTAAACCTTCTTGAAGATTGAGCTCCTGGCCACTGATATCTAAACCTTGTACTGCGGCGATCTCACCCTTGATGCCTTCCGCTGCCAAGTTTTCAACTAATTTTTTAATAACCTGATCTTCGACTGTGGCTTGATCAACGGAATCCGGAGTTAAAAATTCGAGAAACTTACCAACTTTGGAAGCCACTACCTCCGATGAATTGGAAATCTTGAGCACAATCATGAACGAGTTGAGAGCTCTAACTCAAACAGAATATGCGGTTAAGGGAAAAAATATGCGGTTAGGGAGACTTGAACTCCCACGTCCGAAGACACATGTACCTGAAACATGCGCGTCTACCAATTCCGCCACAACCGCCAGTGTCACAAAGGTGACCTAGAGAACATACGACATCATCCTTTTGAAGTCGTGGACACGATCTGGGGCTCAACGAAACCAGTTTGAGCGCCGGCCGTCTAGACGGTCTCATCCTTGTTGGTGAAGATGGTCGAGAATTTAGGCAACACGGGCATGAAGGCAGCGGCTCTTGCGTCTCAAGACATTCTCAAGCCGCACCTAGAGATTGATGGAGGAACAATCCTGAGTGGAGAGCTGCGTGTGAGCGGGGCTAAAAACTCAGCCCTCGTGCTGATGACGGCCTCCCTTCTGACCGAAGCCCCCCTAACCCTGCACAACGTTCCACCGCTCACCGATATCGATGGAATGTCCGAGATCCTCACCTCCCTGGGCGTGGATGTTCAACGCAACGGCGAAGTGGTGCAACTTCGTGCCGATCGGATGACAGGAGCCGCACCTCCCTATGAATTGGTGAATGGCCTGCGAGCCAGTTTTTTTGCGATTGGCCCTCTACTTGCTCGAATGGGATTTGCACGGGTGCCTCTCCCAGGTGGATGCCAAATCGGTGCGAGGCCTGTGGTCGAACATATCCGCGGATTGAAAGCGTTAGGCGCCGTTGTCAATGTTGAGCACGGCATCATTTCAGCCTCCATTCCAGGCAGTCAACATCGCCTGAAAGGAGCATCCATCGTCTTTGATTGTCCCAGTGTTGGCGCCACAGAAACCGTTCTGATGGCTGCAGCTTTGGCTCAAGGCACAAGCGTGATCTCCAATGCAGCTCAGGAGCCTGAAGTACAAGATCTCGCCAACTTGCTGATTGCCATGGGCGCAAAAATCAGCGGTGCCGGTGGACCCACCATCACTGTTGAAGGTGTGGGTCAACTCAGCGGTTGTGATTACACGGTGATCCCCGACAGGATTGAAGCCGGCACCTTCCTGCTTGCTGCTGCCATCACCCGCTCCAAGCTCAGAGTGGCTCCCGTGATCCCTGAACATCTCACTGCCGTTCTGCAAAAGCTGCGCGACTGTGGCTGCAAACTTGACATTGATCAGGAAGGGATCACGATCACTCCCGGGGAGATCCGGGGGATCGACATCACCACCCAACCGTTCCCTGGTTTTCCCACCGATCTTCAAGCACCGTTCATGGCCTTACTGGCCACGGCTCAGGGAACCAGTGTGATCACGGAAAAAATCTACGAAAACCGGATGCAGCACGTCGCAGAGCTACAGCGCATGGGTGCCTCGATCAGGGTTCAAAGCAACACTGCTGTTGTGGAAGGTGTGTCCGCACTCAGCGGGGCTCCAGTGAATGGCACCGATCTCAGAGCCTCCGCCGCCATGGTGTTGGCAGCACTGGTGGCGCAAGGGAAGTCGCACGTGAGCGGCCTCGACCACCTCGACCGTGGCTACGCCGATATCGAAGCGAAGCTTGGCCGTGCTGGAGCCAAATTGACCAGGCGCACACCCTGAGTGAGCCTCAGGTCCAAAACGTGTAGGGTATTTGGAGAGTCCTCAATCCATTGAAGGCCCTTGAGCGTCTGGAGACGCGAACGAGCAGGTGTGGCGGAATTGGTAGACGCACCGCACTCAAAATGCGGCGGGGAAACCCTTGTCGGTTCAAGTCCGACCACCTGTATGACCTAACCGGGATGATCCCACCCATTAAATGGGCAATTTGCTGATCCGTGACCCATGCCATCAAGGGCGGTCAGCTTCAATAGAAGAACGAAGGCCACTGGTCAACAGTCGGGCGAAATGGTAAACACATCCCCCAAAACCACTGGTATCAAGGAGTCGTCCTCAACTGCTGTGATGGGGACCTACAACCGCTACCCGCTCACCCTGGTGCGTGGGAAAGGTTGCTGGGTCCGTGACCACAAAGGCCATCGCTACCTCGATGCCGTAGCTGGAATTGCCACTTGCACCCTCGGCCATAGCAACCGTGCACTGCGGCGGGCCCTGAAGGATCAGCTCAGCCGCCTCCAGCATGTCTCCAATCTCTATGAAATTCCTGAGCAGGAAGAGCTGGCCCGTTGGCTCGTAACCAACAGCTGCGCTGACAGTGTGTTCTTCTGCAATTCCGGTGCGGAAGCCAATGAAGCGGCCATCAAATTGGCCCGCAAACATGGCCATCAACGGCGGGGGATCGAACGGCCCGTCATCTTGACGGCAGCCGCAAGCTTCCATGGGCGCACGCTTGCTGCGGTGAGCGCCACTGGACAACCTCGCTATCACGTGGGGTTTGAGCCGATGGTGGAGGGGTTTGAGACCTTCACTTACAACGACATCAATAGCTTTGAACAGCTTTTAGATCGCCTAGAGGCCGATGGTCCACGGGTTTGCGCTGTGCTGATCGAACCACTCCAAGGCGAAGGTGGTGTAAATCCGGGAGATCCCGATGTGTTCCGTGCGATTCGTCGCCACTGCGATGAACGCAACATCCTGTTGATCTTTGACGAAGTTCAAGTGGGGATGGGTCGCAGCGGCAGGCTCTGGGGCTACGAGCAACTGGATGTCCAACCGGATGTGATCACCCTGGCGAAAGGGCTCGGTGGTGGCCATGCGATCGGTGCCCTTCTCACAACCCAACATGCCGACCTATTCACCCCCGGAGATCACGCCAGTACGTTTGGCGGCAACCCATTTGCTTGTCGCGCTGGTCTTACCGTCGCGCGCGAATTGGAACGGAGACAGCTGCTCCGCAACGTGACCGAACGGGGTGAGCAATTAAGAGCTGGACTCCACCAGCTCATTCAACGCTTTCCTGGACAACTTGAGGACGCCCGAGGTTGGGGGTTATTGCAGGGTTTGGTCATTCGAGAGGACTGCGATCTCAATGCTGCTGCCGTTGTCAAAGCAGCTCTAGCTCAAAAACTCTTGCTCGTTCCTGCCGGATCCAAAGTGGTGCGGATGGTTCCTCCCTTAGTGATCGATCGCCGAGAGGTAAAAGAGCTGCTCTCCCGCCTTGAACGCACGCTGGAACTGCTGAACGCGTGACCCGCTCCAAGGTCGATCCCAAAGCCGATCCCATCGATGAATTGGCGGACTTGCTCTCGCCGTTCGAGCAGCGGGGAATGGATCTATCGCTTGAACGGATGCAGACGGCTCTCAACGATCTAGCCAACCCCTGTGCTGATGTTCCCGCCGTGCAGGTGGTCGGCACCAATGGCAAAGGGTCGATCGCTTGCATGATTCACAGCGGGCTGACGGCAGCAGGTCTGCGCTCTGGCCTCACCACGTCTCCCCATCTCACCAGTTGGTGTGAACGGATTTGCGTTAACCAGCAGCAGATTGAGCTAGCTCAACTGCGCCAACGTTTAAAACAACTCCAACCGGTGGCATGGGATCACAACCTGACCCCGTTCGAGCAGCTGATCAGCGCTGCCCTTGTCCATTTTGAAGCCAACGCCTTGGATTGGCTCGTCCTAGAAGCAGGCCTTGGAGGGCGACTGGATGCCACAACGGCCCATCCCTATCGACCGCTCATCGCCATTGGCTCGATCGGAATGGATCACTGCGAGCATCTCGGGCACTCCTTAACCGCCATCAGCGGCGAAAAAGCAGCGGTGATCGGCCCTGGAGCCCATGTGATCAGTGCCCCTCAACACGAAGCGGTGACCAAGGTCTTGGAAGCGCGCAGCCAAGAGATGGGCGCAACGTTGGAGTGGGTGGAGCCCCTCCCAGATGAATGGGAGCTAGGGCTACCTGGACATCTTCAACGGCGTAATGGAGCCGTTGCCCGTGCAGCGTTACGACGGATGAATGCACTTGGCAATTCGATCACAGAGGAGCAGATCCAGCGAGGGCTGGCCCAGGCCCGTTGGCCTGGACGGCTTCAAACACTGCACTGGAACCACCAGTTTGTGCGCGTGGATGGAGCCCACAACCCTGATGCGGCTGAGCAGCTCGCGCTCGAGCGTCGTTGCTGGAACCAGTCAGGGCAACAACAGATCTGGATTCTTGGCATTCAGGCCCACAAGCAAGCCCCGGAAATGCTCAGGATTTTGTTGGAGCCAAACGATGAAGCCTGGATCGTTCCGGTGCCAGGGCATGGGAGCTGGACAGCCGATCAATTGAGCGAGATCTGCCCAACGCATGCACATCAACTGAAGAGCGCCTCAAGCATTGAGGACGTTCTCCTCAGCCTGTTCAAGAACGATGCAGACAAACCGAAGCCAACGCCTGTGATTGCAGGCTCCTTGTATTTGATTGGATCGTTATTGGCAGAAGGAGTTCTGAAAGAGCCCTAGGGATAAAGAGCTCCACTCAATCCTCTATGGCCAGTCGCTAAGCCACGATCCATTCAGCGTGCACGAACGGCAGAGTGAGGTCAGCTTTCAATGCATCCGTCATGCGCAACCAGATTCTGCGCTCCCTGTTCGCGATGGTTCTGCTGGCGGTCATGACAGCGCTGTCATTCCCTGTCATCGCTCTCGATACCTCCACCGGTGTGGGGCTCCAAGATCGAGCCTTGTTCCAAGAGCGCGTGGATTACACCCTGACCAACCAAAGCGGTGGTGATTTTCATGGCCAGAACCTCTTCAACACGTCCTTCGCTGGAGCGACCGGAAAAGGCGCAGATTTCAGCGACGCCAACCTGCAAGGAACGATCTTTACCCAAGCAGAATTCTCTGGGGCAAATTTCCATGGCGCCGACCTCAGTGATGCCTTGATGGATCGCGCTGATTTCTCCAAAACGGATCTACGCGATGCCTTGCTCATCGGCGTGATCGCTTCCGGAAGCAGCTTTGCCGGTGCAGACATCGAAGGGGCTGATTTCAGTGATGCCCTGTTGGATCGGGAAGATCAACGCCGGCTTTGTCAGGACGCTGATGGCGTGAATCCCACAAGCGGTATTGCAACACGCGACAGCCTGGATTGCTGATCACGCGGAAAATCCCCCCAGCTTTCCTGGGTTGAGCAAACCGTCAGGATCGTGGCGATGCTTTGCTGCCACTTGATCGCCATCGATCACTCCCAGGCCGCCTCCCTCAACGGTGAGCACATGGGGGTTAAACACAAAGGCTCCCTGGGCTCGACAGTCGTCGATTAAGTCTTGGAGAGCCTTCGCTCCTCTCCAATAGACCACCGGCAGAGCCGCCAAGCGAAAGGCCCCCTGCTGACGCACGGCCTCGAGATGCCACACGAGATCAGCGCCCCAGCGCTGCTGGAGCGCCTCCATGCAGACCAGTTCAGGCTGAGGCAGCAGCATCTGCAGATAGGTCCAGTTGGGATCGTGATTACGCAGATGCAGGGTTGTGTGATTCCAGCTCAACTCGCGGAGGCCATTGCCCTGATGGTTCTCCTCTTGCCCGAGCACCTGCACTTCCGCCTTCACAGAGCTCGCCAAGCGTTCAATCGTGCTCACCCCATCGGGGGCCACCAACAACAGCAGTCGGTGCTGCCCTCGTGCGGGACCACTCCACGACGGGAGACGATCCACAATCGCCGACTGCAAAACGGTACAGAGGTTCAACTCAACCGCTGCTTGACCGCAGCGCTGGGCCAGTCCCACCGCCGTCGTCCAGTCGGGACAATCCACAACAACTTCCTGCCACGCCACCCGCGCCGCCGTGGAGAGCGTGAGCGCCGTGATGATGCCATTGGTGCCATAGGCGTGATTCAGGGCTTCCGCCTCCGCAGCCTCGAGTTGCAACAGCCGCGGTGAGGCCTCCATCGTCACCACCTCCAGGCCGAGGAGGTGGCCCGGATCGCGCAAAAATCCCCAACGCACCGAACCGATCCCCCCTGATCCGCCGCTGATAAAGCCACCGATCGTGGCACTGCGCCATGTACTTGGGAACAGCCTTAATTGCCTGCCATGAACAGCCAAGGCGCGGTCCAGGTCGCGCATCAAGCAACCGCATTCCACGGTCACCACACCAGACACCGAATCAATGGAACGCACCTCGCGCAACGCATCCATCAAGAGCACTACGCCCCCTTTCAATGGGACGCTCTGGCCGTAATTACCCGTTCCCGCTCCACGCAAGGTCAGCGGTACGCCATGGCGATGACACGCCGCGGCCACCGCTTGTACCGCCGGCACTGAAACCGCACTGACAACAAGATCAGCGCGGCATTGGCTGAGCTGTTCTCGCAGCACTGGTGAGTAGTCGTAGGCATCGCGGGAATAGCGATCCAAATCCGCTGGACTCGTCAGCAAGCGGAGATCGGCAATGGCTGCCAGCTCGTTGTGCAAAGCATCGAAGACCATGGCGATTCAGGGCTGACTTGAGGTGATCCTCAGCTTCAATCCTGCACCCACACCCCACGCACCAACAGCCGACGCTGCGGAGGGGCCGCCAAGGCTTCCGCCCAGCTTTGAACAGGAAGCTGCATCGCATCAGCGGGTGCACCCACCCGGATCACCCCGTCCCACTCCATCTCCATCAATCGAGCTGCCGCGGTTGTGAACGGCGACAGACCCAAGCGTTCCCAGGGAGCCAGCTGAGCCTGAGCCAGGCTCGCGGCAATCAAAGCCAAGGGGTCGAAGTTGCCAGCCGGAAACCATGGATCTTGCACGTTGTCACCGCCGACGGCCACACACACCCCGGCCCTCTGCAACTGACGAATCGGAGCTAAAGGTCGCTGCAAAGGCGTCCTGAAATCCTGCCGACCTAACAGCCAGCCATTGGTCAGGGGCAGCGCCACCACTTGAACGTTGTGACGCACCATCCGTTCAGCAAGCCGCTGCAAAGCAGACGCTCTGAGCAGCGACAGACTGCTGGCATGGCTGCAGGTGATCGGCACTGAAACGGTCATCCGCTTGAGAACGCGCATCAGCTGAAACATCCCGGCAGCAGGATCAGAGCTGGCTTCGTCGATGTGCAAATCCACCCCACATCCATGCCGATCGGCCAGCGCCAAAAGGTTCCGCAGCGCCTGGCGATCTGAACGCCCAGCGCAGGGGGGGGTGATCACACCGCCAAGCAAGCCACCGGAAGCGGCCACCCGAGCCGCCAGCTGTTCCCCTTCTGAGCTGCTCCAATGCGCAACCGGAACCAAGGCAACCGGCTGAACCCTCACCCGATCTTGCCAACGGGACGATCCTTCAAGAATGGCGTCCCAGCTGCACTGGGCACCAGGCCCCAGGCTGTCGATGTGGGTGCGCACAGCACGCAGACCATGACGCCAAGCCAACTGCATGGCGCGCTCAAAGCGCTCTTGAACCACCTCCAGGGTTCGACTCTGATGTTCCCTGAAGTTGGCCGCCATCGCTCCGGCATAGGTCCCACTGAGGTTGGGGTAGCGGCTCCAACTAAACGCCTTATCAAGGTGAGCATGTGGCTCCAGCAGACGGGGAAGCAACATCCCATCCGGTTCCGCTGCCCCCTCATCAAGCGGCTGCACTTGCACAATCCGTCCCTCACGCCAGAACACCTGCAGGGCACAAAGGCCATCGGCGCGGGTGATCGGCGCGGGCGTTCCAACGCGTTCATGACCCAGCTCGACCAATCCCCTTGGAATCCAGGCACTGAGCGTGCCATCTCCAACACGAGGAATCATTCGATCTTGCCGGCGTCACTGCTGGAGTGAAGGATGACAAATTGACCGGCGATTCCGAGGGTCGTGACCGAATACTGCGGAAGTCGCAAGGTGGGGAGTAGGTCCTGTCCACCAATCTCAGTGGTGTAAACGCTGGCGAAGCCAAAGTTGAGACGACGGCTGAATTGACCAGCCAGCTCCGCCAACGCTGGCTCCTGATCAAGAATCAAGCGCGGGCAATCTTTCACCCAAAGCTGTAGCACCATCGGCAAACCACCATCACACAACTCGTCGCTGATCAAGGAGACGAGTTGGCCGCCCGCATAGCTTTTGAAGTCTTCAGAAGAGGGATTGGTGAAGGTGAGTGCCACACCAGAGGCGGCCAAGGCGAGAACGGCGGCCACTGCGTTGGCCGATGGCTTACGGAAAAGACCGATGAGCATCTCCAGGACAAGTAGGCCAATTGGTAGATTCTTACCCGACACGGCGGGTGTCGCCAAGTGGTTAAGGCAGCGGCTTGTGGTGCCGCCATCCGGGGGTTCGAATCCCCTCATCCGCCCTCAACGATTAAGAAAGACCTTTGGTAGGTCGTCTGCTCGATCGATGATGGGGTCGTCGCAGGGAAGACTTAGGGCGTCTTGACAAGAGTGAATGGTCTCTGTACGTCGTGGTCGCGCGATCGTGGAGTGACCAGGCCGATGCACCAAAGGTGAGCTCGAGATGTTCCACCTGGGCCGTGGTTCCGCGGCCAATCGCCAGCGGCACCGCTTTGGTAAGAGAAAAGCGCCGAAGAAACGAGCCCATCGTCCTGATACGCCGATCCCCAAGCCGCCACAAGCTGACGGTGACTCAAACTAAAAGAAGATTTCACCGTCGTCGGTCTCCAGGATCGCCACCCGCTTTGGCTCTCTCCAGTCCCGCCAATCCCAGTCTTACCAAGACCAACCCTGCATCCTCCCCTCGAGATGAGCAGCAGCGCGGCAGCTACTGGATCACCACGTTTGGCTGCCAGATGAACAAAGCCGATTCCGAGCGAATGGCAGGAATCCTGGAAACCATGGGCTATCAGGAAGCCAATGCTGAACTGGACGCCGATCTCGTTCTCTACAACACCTGCACCATTCGCGACAACGCCGAACAAAAGGTGTACAGCTATTTGGGTCGCCAGGCCATCCGCAAGCGAACCAATCCCAATCTCACCTTGGTGGTGGCTGGCTGCGTCGCTCAACAAGAGGGAGAGTCCTTACTGCGCCGAGTGCCAGAGCTGGATTTGGTCATGGGACCCCAGCACGCCAATCGCCTCGAGACCCTGCTCACACAAGTCCAAACAGGACAACAGGTGGTCGCGACTGAAGACCATCACATCCTCGAAGACCTCACCACCGCCAGGCGCGATAGCAGCACCTGCGCTTGGGTGAATGTGATCTACGGCTGCAACGAACGTTGCACCTATTGCGTCGTGCCCTCGGTCCGTGGCAAGGAGCAATCCCGGCTGCCGGACTCGATCATTTTGGAGATGGAAGGATTGGCAGCGCGTGGGTTCAAAGAGATCACCCTGCTCGGCCAAAACATCGATGCCTATGGCCGCGATCTACCAGGCATCACCGCCGAGGGCCGACGCCAACACACCCTCACGGATCTCCTTTACGAGGTGCATCACGTGGAAGGCATCGAACGCCTGCGCTTTGCCACGAGTCACCCGAGATATTTCACCGAGCGCCTGATTGATGCCTGCGCTGACCTCCCCAAAGTGTGCGAACACTTTCATATCCCCTTTCAAAGCGGTGATAACGAACTTCTAAAAGCCATGGCCCGCGGGTACACCGTTGAGCGCTATCGCCGCATCATTGATCGCATTCGCGATCGCATGCCCGATGCAGCCGTCAGTGCTGATGTGATCGTGGCGTTCCCCGGCGAAACCGATGCGCAATACAGACGCACCCTGGCGTTAATTGAAGAGATTGGCTTTGACCAAGTGAACACAGCTGCCTATTCACCAAGACCCAACACACCCGCTGCGGACTGGAACAATCAGCTGTCAGAAGAGGTCAAAGTGGCACGCCTGCAAGAGATCAATGCTCTTGTGGAAACCACGGCAAAAGAGCGGAATGCTCGCTATGCCGGTCGGATCGAGCAAGTGCTTGCAGAGGGGATCAATCCCAAAGATCCAAGCCAGCTCATGGGGCGGACGCGCACCAACAGGCTGACCTTCTTCTCAGCTGAATCCCCTAACGGCATCACACATCGTGCAGGAGATCTGGTCGATGTTCGAATCGATCAAGTTCGCTCGTTCTCGCTCACTGGCACACCTGTGATCAACTGATACCTTTCAAGTTCGCTTCTTGAATGAACGGCCGCACCATGCCCTCTTCTCCCGTTCGCATTAGCGTTGTGTTCGGAGGAGCATCCGGTGAGCATGCCGTGTCAATTCGCTCGGCGATCACGGTCATTAACGCCCTTCAAGAGGGGAAAAATCGAGATCACTTCGAGGTGATTCCGATTTACATCGATCAGGCGGGGCGTTGGTGGCCTGAGCAAATTGCAAACGGCGTGCTCGAGCAGAAACAGCCTCCTGCAGACGACAGCCTTCCCCAGCCCCTACCACCAGCGGGCTTCCGTTCCCTGCCGATCAACAACGACCGCGTGGATGTTTGGTTCCCCGTGCTTCACGGTCCAAACGGAGAAGACGGCACGGTGCAAGGGTTGTTCACCCTGATGGGGCAGCCCTATGTGGGCTCCGGCGTGCTCGGTTCAGCCGTAGGGATGGACAAGCTGGCCATGAAAGCTGCTTTTGCCTCCGCAGGCTTACCTCAAGTTCCCTATGTGGGGATGAACGCTGCGGACCTCAATCACCCTGAACGCCAAAACAAACTGATCGCCAGGATCGAATCGGAATTGAGATATCCGTGCTTTGTCAAACCGGCAAACATGGGCTCATCCGTTGGGATCAGCAAAGCTCGTAACCGAGACCAACTGCTTGCGGGCCTGCAAGAAGCGGCACGCCATGACACCCGCCTCGTTGTGGAACGTGGGGTCTCCGCACGCGAGTTGGAATGCGCCGTACTCGGACGGCAACAGCTCAAGGCGTCCGTGGTGGGTGAAATCAGCTTTGATGCCGATTGGTATGACTACAACACCAAATACACCGAAGGCTGCAGCCAAACGCTGATTCCAGCCCCACTTCCCGACCAGGTGAGCGCTCAGGTTCAAGCGATTGCCCTGCAGGCTTGCACGGCTGTTCACGCCTATGGCTTGGCCCGAGTGGATGTTTTTTACGATGAGCACAGCGGTGAGATCTGGCTCAACGAGATCAACACCCTGCCTGGATTCACCTCCCAAAGCATGTATCCCATGCTTTGGGAGGCCAGTGGTATCGCTTTACCAGAGTTAGTGGCCCAGCTGGTCCACACAGCGCGAGAATGAATCAACATCCAGACAAGCGATGATTGAAGGTCTGCTCTGGCTTCCACTCCTTGTCGCCTTTGTGCTGCTCGTAGCACTTGGGTGGCTTGAGCGCCGTCGTCAAAATCTGTTCCGAACCTGGAGCGAAGGGTCTGAGTTAGCAAAACTCGATGGCTGCGGCGCAGCACTACTCAAGGATGGAGAACTGCGCTGGAGCAGCTTCAGTGCTGGGTCATTTCAAGACGAGGGGCACTTTGTGATCAAGGGCCTGGAATTGGTGGAATTGATGGCCTTGGCGTCAGGGGAGGCACCCCTGGCCAGTGAATCTCAAGGTCGCTGCCGTATCAGGTTGATTGGGGATGGCCGTCAGCTCGACGTGCCCTTTGCTGATGCTGACCGTGCCCGACGTTGGATGGATCAGCTCATGTCTCGTGCACGCTGCGACTTGTGAGCCCGGACGCTTCCAGCAAGAAAGGCCTCAAGCTCGGCAAACGCAAAAGCCAAGGGCCGCTGCCTCCTGGTGTGGAACGGCGTCGAAGACTGCGCCAAGAGCGCAGGCAAGAGCGCTTGATTCAATTGTGGCGACTTGTTTTTTTTCTCCTCACCGCCACTGGATTGAGCTGGCTTCTGCTCACCCTTGGCTGGAGCCTGCACTCCGAAGCACAAATCCAGATCAGCGGAAGCGAGCGGATGGACGAAAAGGTGGTGGTGAAGGCGGCAGGCCTCTCCTTTCCACAATCACTCTTAAGCCTTGAGCCTGGTCAGATCGAGGCCCAATTGATGCGGGAGCTTCCTGTGCAAGAGGTGTCCGTTCAGCGGCATCTATTCCCTCCAGGGCTAGACATCCAACTCGTCGAACGCCGACCAATCGCGGCTGCCACCCGTAGGGGCCCCAAAGGAATCGAGCGGGGCATGGTGGACCGCGAGGCTCAGTGGATGCCGATGGACATGGCCAGTCGGGGGGAGAAGCCAGCGAGTGCGGTGAAAGTAGACGGCTGGATTTCCAATCGACGCGAGGTCATTGCCCAGATTCTTCAACAACGCGACCTGCTGGGCCAACCACTGAAAACCATTGTGGTGGAGCCCGCCGGTGGCGTCAGTCTGCGCATTCAAACCCTTGGTCTTGTCTATCTCGGCGCCAATGAAGCCCTGTTAGATCAGCAATTCAAGACCATTGCGCAACTGAATCAAAGCCTCCCTCCCAACCTGCGCGGCGCTTCAAATGAAGGCCTGGATCTCAGTGATCCAAGCCAACCTGAACTGAAATTACGCCCAGCACCTAAGCCGAAAAACGCAAAAAAAGCTAGCGATCGTTGACGCTCTCAGGCCACAAACGATCGTGACAATCAAGTTCCTGTATCACTTTTGTCGGCAAAACCCACTCACAGCTCCATAATGCAACCGATTACAGCGGTTCAAGCTCAGATATATGGAGAGTGTCAGCAGTGAGATGTCATCATCCATGAACCCAGAGGGCATCTCGCCTAGCCAATCAGCTCGCATCGAAGTGATCGGTGTTGGAGGTGGAGGCAGCAACGCCGTCAATCGCATGATTTTGAGCGATCTGGAAGGGGTTGCTTACCGCGTTTTAAACACGGATGCACAGGCGTTGATTCAATCCGCTGCCAACAATCGGGTGCAGTTGGGCCAAACGCTCACCCGTGGACTTGGAGCTGGAGGCAATCCCAGCATTGGCCAAAAAGCGGCAGAAGAATCGCGGGCTGATCTTCAACAGGCATTACAAGGCGCAGATCTGGTCTTCATCGCCGCGGGGATGGGAGGTGGCACCGGAACTGGTGCAGCTCCTGTTGTCGCCGAAGTTGCCAAGGAAAGCGGAGCTCTCACCGTTGGCATCGTCACCAAACCGTTCAGTTTTGAGGGTCGCCGCAGGATGCGGCAGGCCGATGAAGGCATTGCTCGCCTGGCAGAGCACGTTGACACCTTGATCGTTATTCCCAACGATCGGCTTCGGGATGCCATCGCTGGAGCACCTCTGCAGGAAGCCTTCCGTAGTGCCGATGACGTACTGCGTATGGGAGTGAAGGGAATCAGCGACATCATTACGCTCCCAGGCCTCGTCAACGTTGACTTCGCTGACGTGCGCTCCGTGATGACTGAAGCCGGTACTGCCCTGCTGGGTATCGGTGTGGGTTCAGGTCGATCACGGGCGGTTGAAGCGGCTCAAACAGCTATCAACAGCCCTTTGCTCGAAGCAGCTCGCATCGATGGTGCCAGCGGCTGCGTGATCAACATCAGCGGCGGCCGGGACATGACCCTGGAGGACATGACCACCGCATCAGAGGTGATTTACGACGTGGTGGATCCAGAAGCCAACATCATTGTTGGCGCTGTAGTGGATGAACGCCTCGAGGGCGAGATTCACGTAACCGTGATTGCTACGGGCTTTACTGATGGAAATCCCTATCGCTCAGAGCGCAGCAGCACCAGGTCAGCCGTGTCACCATTCCAGCCCAGTTCAAGCACCAACATCGCCCCTGAAACCGGAGCCAGGATTCCTGATTTCCTCAGGCAGCGGCAGCAACGCCAAAACGACAACTAAAAGTTGGTGACCCGGAGTCCACGCCTGCCTAGAGCATCCCGTGTGGCTGCTCCCTTCCGGTTCTGACCAGGTTTGGGCGTCTGGACCGCATGGATCCGAATCAATGCAATGTTAGCAATGAACCTCTTTTACGGCGGAAGGGCGGATGCGCCCAGCTGAATTGATTCGCTTCAAGCAATCAGGAAGAGCCATCACGATGCTCACGGCCTGGGATGCTCTCAGTGCGGCCTTGGTTGAAGAGGCAGGCGCCGATGTGGTTTTAGTGGGTGATTCACTCGCGATGGTGGTTCTTGGCCATGCCACCACCCTTCCGGTCACGCTTGAACAAATGCTTCATCACAGCCAGGCCGTATGCCGTGGGCTGAGCAAACCTCTCGCCCAGCAACCGCTGGTGGTGTGCGATCTGCCATTCCTGAGTTATCAGTGCGGCCTCGATCGCGCCGTCGCCGCTGCAGGCACCATTCTCAAAGAGTCGGATGCCGCCGCCGTCAAGCTTGAGGGCGGAGAACCCGAGGTGGTTGCCGTTGTGGAGCGCCTCGTCCGCATGGGCATCCCAGTGATGGGCCATCTCGGACTTACCCCTCAGGCCGTGCATCGCCTCGGCTATCAGCGTCAAGCCAGCGATCCGCGCAGCCAAGACAAACTGCATCGTCAAGCGCAAGCCTTACAGGACGCCGGTTGTTTCTCTCTGGTTGTGGAGCATATTCCTGGCGAACTCGCCGGTCGCTTGCGACGTCACTTGTCCATCCCGGTGATTGGCATCGGCGCCGGAGCCGATTGCGATGGACAGGTCAGCGTGACCGCAGACCTGCTGGGCTTAACACCAAGCCAACCACCCTTCACCACGGCGCGAATGCAAGGCCGTGAACTCAGCATCACCGCCCTAAAAAGCTGGCTCAAGGAGCAACGGGATCAGGGAGCAACTCCCACCACTCCACCACCTCCACAAGCACCTGATTGCTAACAGCCATCCCCTCGGGATCGGTGAGGCGCCAGCGACGGCCAAAACGTTCCATAAGGCCAGTGACCACGTAGGTTTCCCAACGCGCTTCTAGGCCAGGTAGATCACGGTTGCAGCGCCGTTCGTCCCAGCCGCAGCCTCTCGCAAGCTCCCATAGGTCCACGCCTTCGTGGCAGCGCAGTCCTACGAGCAAGCGATCATCCAGAGGCAAACTCGCAGCAGACCCTTGAAGCAAGCTGGAATCCAGTTCTTGACTCTGATCCTTCAACCAAGAGGCATAGGCCTCACGGGTTCGAGGACGGGCCATCCGCTCCCCCCAAGGAGCACTGGTCGCACCCAGGCCAAAAGCCCACCAGCCTGCACCACTCCAATACACGCGGTTATGCCTGGAAGAATGGCCTGGCCGAGCGAAATTTGAGATTTCATAGCGGCAATAACCGGCGCGTCGGAGCCTGCGGGTGGTGAAGGCGATGCGGTCGGCGGCGGCATCTTCCTCGGGGAGAGCCAGCTCGCCACGCTTCTCACGCCAGGCAAACACAGTGCCTGGCTCCACGCTGAGGTCGTAGATCGATACGTGGGGAGCTTGAACAGCGACGGCCTGCTCCAGCTGTGCCTCCCATTCCTGATCTCCTTGGTCTGGGAGGTTGCGAATCAGATCCAAGCTCCAGCTCTGCAGTTCACCAACTTGCAAAGAGTCTTGGAGCCAATGGCAGGCCTCCAACAAATCCTGACTTCGATGTCGGCGCCCCAGGGCCGCGAGCCTGACATCGTCGAAACTTTGCCCCCCCAAACTCACGCGGGTGACGCCTGCAGCGATCAGGGATTGAAGATCACTTCGCTCAAACGTGGCAGGGTCCATTTCTAGGGTGATTTCGGCACCGTCCTGGAACCCGAATCGGCCTCTGAGCTGCTGCAGCAGCGCTGCAATTTGATCAGGCCTCAACAGCGATGGCGTGCCACCCCCCACATACACAGTGGCCAGCGCAGGCCCTTGGGGAGACAGATTGATCTCTGCGCTGAGCAGATCCAGGTAGGCCTCGATCGAGCCACTACCAGACCCTCCAAATGCATCAGCCCGATCGCCCAGAGGAACCACGGCGAAGTCGCAGTAAAAGCAACGCCGATAGCAAAACGGAATATGCAAATAGGCGCTGCGAGGTGCAGATGCGGTCATCTGCGCAGGCAGAGCGACGGAAGATGGTGCATGCTGCCTGCATACGGAGTGAACGGCCACGACCTACAGCCATGGTTGAAGTTCTCATCCTGGTCCTATTTCTGATCTCCGGTGGAGCCACCGGCTGGATGGGAGTTCATCTCCTTCCACAAGAGATGCTGGACGATGTCACCGATGTTCAACGGGTGCGCCTCGGGCTCACAGGTCTTGGCACCGGCATAGGCCTGGTAGCTGGCCTCGTGTTTAAGCGGCTGCGGCTGCAACTGATGCAGCAGGTGCGCACGATGCCCACCGATTTGTTGATCAGTCGTTCGGTGGGACTGATCCTTGGTTTGTTGGTGGCCAACTTATTGCTGGCGCCCATCCTGCTGCTCCCCCTTGCCGGTGGCGTAACCCTGGTCAAACCCTTGGCTGCGGTGCTCAGCAATGTGTTTTTTGGAGTTCTGGGATACAACCTCGCTGAGGTTCACGGACGCACACTCCTGCGCCTGTTCAACCCCACAAGCACGGAAGCCTTGCTGGTCGCAGACGGTGTTCTCACCCCTGCAACACCAAAGATCCTCGATACCAGCGTGATTATCGATGGTCGAATCCGCGGCATGTTGGCCTGCGGTTTGCTGGAAGGTCAGGCCATCGTTGCTCAAACCGTGATCGACGAGATGCAGCAATTGGCCGACTCCACCAACTTGGAGAAGCGTGCCAAAGGGCGTCGTGGCCTCAAACTTCTGCGCGATCTACGCGACACCTACGGACGCCGACTGGTGATCAACAGCACCCGTTACGAAGGCACGGGTACCGACGACCGTCTGCTCCTCCTCGCAAGCGACACGGGCGGCACGCTTGTGACCGCCGACTTCAACCTGGCCCAGGTCGCTCAAGTGAAGGAGATCAAAGTGATGAATCTGAGCGAATTGGTGATCGCCCTACGCCCTGAGGTCCAGCCTGGTGATGAGCTGTTGCTCAAAATCGTGCGCGAAGGCAAAGAGGAGAGTCAGGGAGTGGGCTATCTCGAAGACGGGACGATGGTGGTGGTTGAGGAGGGCCGGACCTTGATCGGATCCCGTCAGCCCGTCGTGGTGACCGGTGCTCTGCAGACCCCAACAGGGCGCATGGTGTTTGCACGCCGTGACAAAAACGGGCACAAGAACAACCGCAGCAGCAAGGGCAGCAAGAGCAAGGCTGCACGGAGCGACAGCCGGACCGACAGCCCTGAAGAGCAGCCATCCACTTGACCCCGCTAGGCTCGCTCTACGACAGGGATGCTTAGCGGAATGACCACATCAGCGCCTTATTACGGCGACTCAGGCGTGATGCGCACACCCCCGCCTGACCTGCCCTCTTTGATGCTCAAAGAGCGGATCGTGTACCTGGGCCTTCCGCTGTTTTCAGACGGAGACACCAAGCGTCAGCTCGGTCTTGACGTCACTGAACTGATCATTGCCCAGCTCCTCTTTTTGGAGTTCGACAACCCAGACAAACCGATTTACTTCTATATCAACTCCACAGGCACGAGTTGGTATTCGGGAGAGTCGATTGGCTTCGAAACAGAAGCCTTTGCCATCTGCGACACGCTTCGCTATGTGAAGCCACCTGTGCACACGATTTGCATCGGTCAGGCGATGGGAACGGCTGCCGTCATTCTTTCCGCTGGCACCAAAGGTCAAAGGGCGGCCCTACCCCATGCCTCCATCGTGTTGCATCAGCCCCGCAGCGGCGCTCGCGGCCAGGCCACTGACATTCAGATCCGCGCCAAAGAGGTGCTGCACAACAAGCGGGCCATGCTCGAAATTCTTTCGACCAACACCGGTCGCAGCGTGGAAGAACTCTCTGCAGATTCAGACAGAATGAGTTATCTCACCCCTCAAGAAGCCGTGTCCTATGGCCTGATTGACAGGGTCCTGGACAGTCGCAAGGACCTGCCGGCTGCAGCGGATTAATCACGCATCCAACCATCAACTGCGTTTGTAGTTGAAATCGCCAAAGCTGTTGAACCAGCCGTGGCTATCTCAACAGACCATCTTTTTCATCTCCTTCAACCCATCTAAGGACCCATGCCGATCGGTACCCCCAGCGTTCCCTACCGCCTCCCCGGCAGCCAAATGGAGCGCTGGGTCGACATCTACACCCGCCTTGGCGTTGAGAGGATTTTGTTCCTCGGCTCTGATGTGAATGACGGAGTTGCGAACAGCCTCGTCGCCCAGATGCTTTATCTCGATTCCGAAGACAGCAGCAAGCCCATCTACCTGTACATCAATTCCCCAGGTGGATCTGTCACCGCTGGTTTGGCGATCTACGACACCATGCAATACGTGAAGAGTGACGTCGTCACGATCTGCGTAGGACTGGCCGCATCGATGGGTGCCTTCTTGTTGACGGCAGGCACAAAAGGCAAGCGCTTGGCCTTACCGCATAGCCGAATCATGATCCACCAGCCTCTCGGTGGCACGGCACAACGGCAGGCGAGCGACATCGAAATCGAAGCCAGGGAAATCCTGCGGATGAAGGAAATGCTCAACCGCTCGATGGCCGATATGACAGGGCAGAGTTTTGAAAAAATCGAGAAGGACACCGACCGGGATTATTTCCTGAGTGCGGCTGAGGCCAAGGATTACGGATTGATCGATCGGGTGATTTCCCACCCCAACGAAGCTTGAGGGCCAATCCGGCCAATCCGTAAACTTCACTATTGTCCTCAGCAGGTTCCGACCGGATGGCTCAGCTTTTCTATGACTCAGACGCCGATCTCTCGCTTCTGAGCGGCAAGACGGTAGCCATCATCGGTTATGGATCTCAGGGTCATGCCCATGCCCTGAACCTCAAAGACAGTGGCGTAGATGTAGTTGTTGGTCTTTATGACGGCAGCCGCTCAGCCGAGAAAGCCAAAGCCGACGGCCTGGAAGTGTTGAGCGTGGCGGATGCTTCCGCTAAGGCCGACTGGATCATGGTGCTGCTGCCCGACGAGTTTCAGAAAGAGGTCTACGAGAAAGAAATCGCACCGCACCTCAACGCCGGCAAGGTTTTAAGTTTCGCGCACGGCTTCAACATTCGCTTTGAGCTGATCAAGCCACCGGCCAACGTGGATGTGTTGATGATCGCTCCCAAAGGGCCCGGACACACCGTGCGCTGGGAGTACCAGAACGGTCAGGGGGTTCCAGCCCTATTCGCAATCGAACAGGACGCTTCAGGGAACGCGCGCGGGCTGGCCATGGCCTACGCCAAAGGCATCGGCGGCACACGCGCGGGCATCCTCGAAACCAACTTCAAGGAAGAAACCGAGACCGACCTCTTTGGTGAACAGGCTGTGCTCTGCGGCGGTCTCTCGGAGCTGGTCAAAGCCGGCTTCGAAACCCTTGTGGAAGCCGGCTATCAGCCTGAGCTTGCTTATTTCGAGTGCCTGCATGAAGTCAAGTTGATCGTTGACCTGATGGTGAAGGGTGGTCTGTCCTCCATGCGCGACTCCATCTCCAATACGGCGGAATACGGCGACTACGTGAGTGGCCCGCGTTTGATCACCGCCGACACCAAAGCGGAGATGAAAAGGATCCTCTCCGACATCCAAGACGGAACCTTTGCCAAGAACTTCGTTGCGGAATGCGCAGCCGGCAAACCTGAGATGAATAAAGTTCGCGCTCGTGATGCCGAGCATCCGATCGAGAAAGTTGGCAAAGGTCTGCGTTCGATGTTCAGCTGGCTCAAGGCGGCCTGAGCGATCCCGTTCTGCTGGTGATCGTCGCCGCAGGCCTTGACCTGCTGGTCGGCGATCCGCGCTGGTGCCCCCATCCAGTGGTGGCCATGGGTCGAGTAATCACTGGACTACGTCAATGGATCGAAGCTTGGGCCGGAGAGCGGCCCTTTCGATTGCGCGCCGGTGGTGGCTTGATCACGCTCGTTTTGGTGTTGGGAAGCGGCGGAACGGGCTGGCTGCTTGAGCGGCTGATCTTGCCGCAGTCTCCGTTGCCCCATCCCATAGCGGCACTCCTAGTCGTGATTGCCCTGTCGAGCTCTCTTGCCGCACGCAGCCTTCGCGAGAGCGTGCTGGCCGTCCTTCAGGCCCTCCCCGACCTCGCCACAGCAAGGAATCGCCTGAGTTGGATTGTGGGCCGGGATGTGAGCCAATTGAATCAAGACGACATCCTCAGGGCTAGTGCAGAAACAGCCAGTGAAAATGCGGTGGATGGACTGTTTGCCCCCTTGTTTTGGATGCTGATCGGAGCAGGCCTGTGGAAGGCGGGGTTAAGCCAAGCTCCAGGCCCCCTGGCATTGGCATGGGCGTTCAAAGCAAGCAGCACCCTCGATTCGATGCTTGGTTACAAGCATGGCCGACTGCGTTGGCTCGGCACGGCTGGTGCCCGGCTCGACGATCTCCTGACCTGGTTGCCCTGCCGGTTGGTGCTCATCACACTTCCACTCGTGAGCTTGAGCTTGACCCAGTGGCAAGCAACAGTGCGTGCCGCCGTCGCAGATGGGAAACCTGACCCATCTCCAAACGCAGGACTTTCGGAATCAATTTTTGCCCACTGCGCCGATGTGCAGATGGGTGGGCTCAATCGCTATGGCAACACTTGGATCAACAAACCGCTGCTTTCCGGACGATCCGAGAAGGCATCGGCTTCAGGAGTGCGCAAACTGTTGAACCTTGGCCTCAGACTTGAAGGTGCTTGGTTGGTGGTGGCAGCTGGGTGGTCATTCCTTCAGTAGGCACCACGATCCATGGGCAGCAAAAGCACTCCAAATGTGCGCAGGATGATCGCCAAATCCAGAAGGAAAGAACGACCTCTCGAATAGGCCAAATCAAGCCTCACACGCTTGGCATAGCTGAGATTGTTGCGACCGCTCACCTGCCACAACCCGGTTAAACCAGGCCGCACAGCCAAAACCTCATCCATAAAGGGGCCATAGCGCTCCATCTCCTTATCCACGATTGGCCGTGGCCCCACCACGCTCATCTCACCACGGAGGACATTTAGGAATTGAGGGAGTTCATCCAGGCTCGAACGCCTTAGGAAACGACCAATCGGAGTAATGCGAGGGTCTTGGCGGAGCTTGAAATCACGTTCAAACTCAGCACGCATTTCTGGTGACTCAGCCAACACCCGTTGCAGAACAGCATCGGCATCAGCGCGCATCGTGCGGAATTTGATGCAGCCAAAACGGCGATATCCACGCCCAACGCGTTTCTGCAGATAGAACACAGGTCCTGGCGAACTAAGACTCACCAAGGCAGCGATCAACAAAAAAGCCGGCGATCCAAGCCCCAAAGCCAGCAAAGAGAAGGAAATATCACCAGTTCGCTTCAGCGTGCGCCCCAACCTGCTCTGCTTTCGAACCAGCGCCACCGACGTGAGCACGGAAGGAGGAGCTGACAACAACTCGAGATGCCGCTTCGTCGCGCGCCGACTCAGCCTGGATCCTCCGGCCTGAAACGGCGAACGACGCAGACTGACTTGCATCAATTGACCCTTGAGTCTCAACCCACTGAACCGCAACAGGGCACGCCAAAAAGGATAAAAGGGCCAGTCACCGCAACGGCACAGGAAGAACTGCTGATTTCAACTCGCTTGCGCACACCCATCGCATCTACTGATAACAGCATTTGCTGACAGAAACAGGTCAAGAAGTCTCTCAGCCAATTGCGGCAAAGAGCAAGAATTCCGAAGCTGGGGTATGCCTTCCACCGACACGTCCATCAGCGCCCTTCTCGAAGAAGCCCTCCAAGAACCAACCATTGGAGAAACAGGGGGCTTTCGGTGGCACGCCACTGCGATTGGAATCGCGGCGCTATCGATCGACGCGTCACCACCTTCCACTCCACCATTTGAAAATGCTTTGAAGGAAGGATTAGAGATTGGATTGGATCTAAGCCGGGAAGAGCGTGAATTCCACCAAGTCAGCGAAGGGCTAGTCCTCCTGTTTCATTCTTAATCAATCAAGGAATTCACCAGGCAAACGCATTAAATAACCCAAACCAAGCAATCAATTTGGAAAAGCATCTGCTCATCGTCGTAAAATATTGGCTAGGTGGGTTTACCGCATTAATGCTTCTATTTTATGTGATGATTTCGATCAGATAAAAACTAGATCCAAAAGGAACCATAAACAACAACCCTGCTAGCAGCAATTCAAAGCGATCAAATCAGGTCTTGATCCTTCCAATCAAACCGGTCAAGCATCAATCAATCACGTCTTAACATTGCACCATCCCAAAGCGGATGCGACAAAACCAAAGCCAAGTCACCGAGAAGCAGTGTCTGACCTTCGTGAGTCCAACTGCGATCGATAATCTGAATCAGGTATTCATGCTGAACACCATTTCCCCGCTGCCGAGAAGAAACAACAATGACGTCATCGTAAGCAATTGGGAAATCAGTCGTTAAAGCTCGGCCAAGAATGCCTTCTGAGACAAACAACAGGAAATCACAAACAACCTGACTCAAAAACTCTTCTCCCTCAGCAAGGTCTCCACAGGCAATCATCTGCTCTTTCGTCTGTGGCGTATACGTCACAAATGAGAAAAAGAAGGGAGCACCAGTTTTCTGCAAAAACAAACCTTTAAACGGACGACCCATCTTCATCACACCTCTAATCGCAGTTGACTCAGTGCTAAAAAAAAATAAATTTGCAACGATCTTGCTTTATGGTCCGTAGCAAGGCCTGAAGAAACAACCAGAATGCCTCCGAATTCTACCCCAATCCTTTTTCCCCCTTTCAGTGCTGCTCGCAGAAGAGAGAATCTTTTCGGCTAAAAGAGGATTAATGATTATTAGCCTGCTATCAATCCTTAGAGATTGCAATCTCTCACTACAGCGAACTCCTTGGAACAGAGGTTGCTCAAATCACAACGACCCTTGCTGTCCTGCCAACGAGTGAAAACGAAGAGGACAAGCTTCCAGTTGAGGTCCAAAACCAAAAGGACTTCCTGAAGCGAATTAGGAGGCAAAAGTGAGATGCGTCATGACTTCCACTCACACACTTCATGGGACCATCTGGGACGACATCAAGCACCCGAGAGTCAGGCCGCTAGCGGCGCTCCTGGTTCAGTTCTCAGCAAAAAGGTGTGAGAGAGGCAGTAGGCGTGACCCCACCCACCAAAACAAGCAACCACGCCTGAAGAGGTCTCCCCCTCACACCAAAAGCCTAGTAAGCACCCCAAGCGAGTGCCTCAAAGGTTGTTTCGTCCTGTTTTGCAGAACGATCCGTTCAGTTGCCGCCGTTGCAAAAGCGAACTGCCTGCGCATTGGTCTTGCCCTCGGCAATGACTTCTTCAACACAGCCGTTAAACACCTTGCTCTCTTGCTTCACAGCGCAGAAGCCAAGAGCGATTGCTGCCAAGGAGATAGCAGAGAGGACAGTGGCAGAAATCTGAATAACGCCATAGGCAAGCATCGCGTTCTTCTTACCAGCGCAGTTTTTCTTCGTGCTGATGGTTTCTTTGCTTGCGTTCTCGTCGGACATAGGAAGGGAATAACTCAAGAGACCCTATGAACTGGGAATGTTCCATCGAGGCACGTTGCAGCAGGGATAACCGCCCAACGGTTCAGACCATGACAAGGATTTGGGACAAAAGAGCGCTTATTCGGACTCATCTAAAACGGAGAGGGTGTTCTTTCAGTTGAGGTCCTCATAGAACTAATAGAGACCATTTAGGACGAACTTTTCATCTGAATGAAGCATTCCCCCAGCATTTCCCCCAACACTATTCACAGGACCTCCTGAAACCCCAACAGAATCCATTTCACGAGGTTTGAGCAACAAAATGCTTTCGTGTCGCGCGAGTTCGGGCAACAACCGCAGAACATAAAAAAGGAAGGTCTTTCACAACCCTCCTCCTTGCGTGCTGTCCTTTCTTCTGGACATGAAAAGTGTCATACATCCAGGACGAACTCTGATGTAAGGGCAAACACCTACTTGTGGTTCTTGTGATTCAAGTCCCCAAGCAAGAGGAACTTTCTTCCATCCCTTGCTCAGCAAGTCCTTCCACAGAACCTCTGCTTCTTCCCTCCTGAAATCCTGACGACCGCTCCTGCTTGGATTGCCTTGACAGGAGACGCACCATAAATATGTTCACTACAAACTTTTCTGATGAAAAAGGTCCGCAAGATGGTCAACAAACATCTGCCCGTCACCCTCAAGGTCATCAACACCGTCGCGCTTGTCGCCATTGCTCTATCAGCAATCTGCGCTGCCGACTCCCTCAAGGAGATGTCAGGCAAGGGTGCTGCCCCAGCATCGATTACTGAAACCAACTGAACTTGCAAAAAAGAGGGCGCTCCCCTCTTGGCAAGGACTAAGACAAATACACAGACACTAAAAAGTCCCTCACCACAACTGGTTTGGGACATCAGAAGACCTTTCAGGACTTGCTTAGAACGGAGAGGGTGGGATTCGAACCCACGAGGGTGTTACCCCTACACGATTTCGAGTCGTGCGCATTCAACCGGGCTCTGCCACCTCTCCAAACGCTTATCCAGCGTTTTTCCATCTTAAAGCTCCACCGCTTGATTGCTTGAGGGGATGGGATTGCCCATTCACGCGCAAAGACCAATGCCTGTCTTGGCCTCGCAGCCGGCGAAGCATCAACCCGGGGCTTTGTAGACGTTGACCTGGAAACAATGGAGGCAGGCCATGATGCTCAGCCCGCACGGTATGCGCTAATTCCGTCCAACAATCGATGTGATCACTTGCCACTGGATCCATCACCACAACCCAATCCAAGCGTCGGTGTCCGTAACCGTGCCCAAGCTGCTTAGCCAACTGACAACTGAGCAAATCTCCATGACTGCTGATCAGCGCAGCTCGCCCTTGGTGACGGGCCAGTAGCCACTGCCTTCCCCACTGCTGCACCAACATCACGTCATTGCTGAGCTGAACACTCGCTTGCACCAGCGTGGCCAAGAGCAGAAGAGGGAAAGCCCTCCAGCGCCAGCGTTGCAGTGATGGCAAGGCCCAAGGCAGCAGAGCCAGGATGACAAGCAGCACCACCCAAGGCTGCGGATGTCCCGTGAGCAACTGGGCATGGGGCCACACGCTCATCCAACCCACCAAAGCAATCAACAACGACGCCAACTGCTGCACCGGCCAGACCAAAACCGGCATCACCAGTGCAGCGATCGCCGTTGGCAGCATCAACGTGAGCAGCGCCAGGATCATCGCCGCAAGGGTGAGCGGCGCCAGCAGAGGTGCAGCGATCAAGTTGCTGACCAGTGAATACAAGGGCACAGATCCAAAATGCAGGATCTGCAAGGGAAGAGTCCAGAGCAGCGCCGCCATAGGCACCGCTAGGGCAGGAGCCAACACCCGAATCGACCGCTGAGAACAACGTTTGAGGAACCACTGCTCTAAGGGCTGCGAACTGAGCACTAAACCCGCCGTTGCAGCGGCACTGAGCTGGAAGCCAATCGATCGTGCCCATGAAGGATTCACCAACAGCATCAAAACCAATGTGCTGAGCAGCACGCCCAAGGGTTGGGCGCGATAGCCCCGCTCTCGGATCAAGAGAGCGGCAGCTCCCATCAACACAGCGCGAACAACCGATGGCTGCCCGCCCGCCAGGGCAAGAAAAATAGCCATCGCGCCCACTCCAGCCGCCAAGCGCAAGGGCATGCCAACCCTGCGCGTGAGCGCAAGCGTGGCTCCCAACAACACAGAAAGGTGAAATCCAGAAGCTGCTAAGGCATGGGATAGACCCGCCACACGAAAAGCCTCTCGCAGCTCCGAGCTGAGCTCAACTTGGGCACCCCCAAGCACCAACGCCGCCAAAAGGCCACCTGAGTGCTCTCCGGCTAAGTCTTGAAATTGAGCGGCGATCTGCCGGCGCCCATCAGCCAGAGGCGTGTGATCTTGATGGATGAGCTCCACTTGCTTGGTGCGGAATTGGGTCCAACTCCCCCGTGCCGCCAAGCGTTTAGCTGGATTGGGAAGCAGGGGATGAGTTGCAACGGCAGGCGTCACGAGCTGACCCTGAGCCCTTACCGAGGCCCCTTTGGGCAACATCTGAAGACACGGCTCCACAACCAGCTCGGTGCGACCTTCAAGAACCTGACCAGCAAGATGGTTCACCTGCAGCAGGGCTTGGCAGCGCCCCCTACGAACAGGTGCATCAGCGAGAGCACGGCCCTCAATCACCAGCAACTTCTGATCTGAACCGCCTGGCACAAACTGAATTGGATCCAGGGGTGTGGGCGTTGCCTCTTGCCCCATAGACGAGCGCAGCAACAAGCCACACAGCACGACAACAAGAACAAACGTCTTCCAGCTGGAAAATGCAAACTGGCGGCAGGTCAGCAGAACAGCCGCAGCAAGACCAACCAACACCACACACCAGTGCTGAATCCCTTGGGATAAGGCCGCCCCAAGCTGAGTGCCAAGCATTAATAGAACCAGCCAAAGAGCAACGTTCATCCACGCAGGGCCATCGAGCTGGTTGAAGCATTCCCCTTGAAATTGGAAAGAGCGACGATGCTCTAAAACTCATCATCGAAAGGTTTTCCTAATTCAAATCAGGATCAGCAAGGCAAAACTTAGGTTAATTCCAACAGAACCCTTCATTCATTCAAGCCATTAAGCAACGATAGATGAAATATTGATTAATTGAATCCTGAAGGATTAAATATTGAGGCACCAAACATTCACTGCGATATCAAATCACTACAGGTTTCCTGATCAATCAGAGTCCTAACGATCTGCGACCGCCGCCGCTGTTGGTTTCAGCAACGGGAACCCCAGTGCCTCCCGTTCGGCTAACCAAGCCTCAGCCACTTTTCTGGCCAGGTTGCGAATCCGTCCAATCGTGGCGGTACGTTCCGTCACCGAAATCACCCCACGGGCTTCCAAGAGATTGAAGGTGTGGCTGCACTTCAAAACAAAGTCGAGAGCAGGAGCTGGCAAATGTTGTTCAATCAGATCAGCGGCTTCTGCCTCGTAAATGGCAAAGAGCTGTTTGAGTCGATCAGGATTAGACGCTTCAAAATTAAATTGACACTGCCCCTTCTCAAAAGGAAGCCAAATATCTCCATAGCTGCGTTCAGCATTCCAGCTCAAATCCCAGATGCTTTCCACATCCTGCAAGTACATCGCTAGGCGCTCTAAGCCGTAGGTGATCTCAATGGATACGGGCTTGCAGTCGATACCACCACATTGCTGGAAGTAGGTGAACTGGGTGACCTCCATGCCGTCTAACCACACCTCCCAACCCACACCCCAGGCACCAAGCGTTGGGGACTCCCAGTTGTCCTCCACGAAACGAATGTCGTGATCCGCAGCGCAAATTCCTAGGGCCGCAAGGGATGCCAGATAGGTTTCCTGAATGCCATCGGGAGAAGGCTTGATCAGCACCTGATATTGGAAGTAGTGCTGTGCCCGATTGGGATTATCGCCATAGCGTCCATCGGTGGGGCGCCGGCACGGCTCTGGATAAGCAACCGCCCACGGCTCTGGTCCAATCGCCCGAAGCACCGTATGCGGGCTCATGGTTCCAGCACCCTTTTCCGTGTCGTAGGGCTGCAACAACACACAGCCCTGCTCTCCCCAAAAGCGATTCAGCGTGCTGATGATGTCCTGGAAGTGCATACCGAGCAAGGGCCTAATGGGAACGGTTGGTAATGCTCACTGAATTCTGAGCTGTTACGGGCCTTTGAACACACATCAGACGACGGCGAAACCGGCCAGCAACGCAGAGAACCTGTGGAGCCAGAAGGCTAGTCGAGCACAGGCTTCTGGCCTGAACAGAGAAGCACGCTCGCGCCTCAGGCAGATTTAGTAGCGACTTGCTCACGATCTCGTCATACCTCCGCTGACGGAAAAGGCAAAGTGATGGAGCGAAAGCAAGACGCGCTTAGAGGGGTTGAGAGCCCTCTCTTTTTATGGCTCACAACCAGGGCCCCACACAGGTTGCGTTTGCCTCCACCCCTGACAGCGCAAAGCTTTCCAGAGCTGCTCAGCCTGCTCACGGCGCAAGTACTGCCGACGCTTCAACAGCGCTGGTTCACCGTTTGGCATCCCCCTGCCCTCATCCACAAAGACCCGAGGGCATCCAGACCAGAAGCGTGACAGCCGGAAAAGGCTCTTCGGAGAAGGAGACCGCTACCAAAGAGGGGCTGGACTACCCCTCTTTCATTCTCAGAAAAGGCAAGAGATTAGCTTCTCAAAATTTGCAAAAATGTCAGAGCAATTTATTGAAATTAAAACGTATTTTCTCACTCAGATAATCGTTATCCCTCTTTTTCAAATCGATCGAAGATTAAGTCTTATAAAAAATAGATAAGAATCAATGATCTAGGCAACAAACAAAGGTCCAAGTTCAATCCATTCAGATCAGTTCAAAACCAAAGATTGAGGCAACGATCAAATCTTGCTCCAATCAAGTTGTTCGATCAAGAGGACAGCCCGCAACGCCTGGTCTTACCCCTTCGCAAAGCAGCGATCCAGATGAGCGACGGCGTGCTGTTGACGCGAGCAAGAACGGGACAGGCTGGGGCTAATGATCCCCAACCAAAAGCGTCCGCCTCCCTGAACAACAAGCACAGGCTTGCTCGACCGTTTCCCCTGGGACTTAAGCAGCGACAGGCTGAGCTTGTCCGCGACATCTACACCTCGTGGTTTCGATCGCAGCCTGGCCAGCACAGGATTCACTTGAGCGGCGGGCAAAAACCTAGCTGTTTGAGATTCAGTAACAAGGATCATCCCGTCTAGCCATGCCACCTCCACCAAGAGATCTTCAATCGAGGCCAACAATGATGGGAGCGGGAAGGCCAAACGGATACCTCCGTTTCTTAATGTTTTCTTCCTAATCCCTTTTTGCGTCGCGCCGCAAGGATCTCAACAGGCCTCAAACATCCTTAACGAATTAACAGCAGCACACCCATCTGTCCGCCGACCAATCGTCGATGCTGTGCCGCGGTGAATCCAGCAGCAACAGCCTGACGCTCCTGCTCCGCTCCAGTCAGGAATTGCTCCACGCTCGTTTCGAGATAGGCGTACTGGTCGGCGAGTCCCATGCCAGCAGCGACAGGAACCACAACCCGGCGCAGGTAGGTCCGCTGGAATGCTGCCGCTGCACTGCCTTGCGGCAACCGATTGAAATCCAAAACAGCGGCGCGCCCGCCAGGCTTCAGCACCCTTGCCATCTCCTGAAAACCCAAGAACGGGTCCGCCAGGTTGCGTAACCCATAAGCCATCACCACACCATCGAAGTCTTGATCTGGCAACCCGGTTTCAAGGGCATCCGCTTGGAGCCATTGCACCGGCAGCCAAGGCTCGCGACCTGCTCGCTCCGCCGCCAGGGTTAGGGGCTCCGCCGCCGCATCAAGCCCCAAAACCGAACCTTCCGGCCTCAACTTTCTTGCCAACGCAAGAGCGAGATCACCCGTTCCACAACACAGATCAAGCCAACGCTCACGAGGTTGCGGACTCAGCCAAGACAGGAGTTGACGCTTCCACTGCCTGTGCAGCCCCAAACTCAGCAGATCATTCAGGCGGTCATAACGGGGAGCAACAGCGTTAAACAACGCCTCCACCGCAGCAGGATCACGAGGGTTCACAAGCAGCTCAAAGAAGCAATCCGTTCAAAGTCATCACCATCACCGTGGCCAAACCAACGGCGGCAGAGCACACCAAGCAGCCCGCCAGCATCAATGAAAATTCCTGTTGGTCGATCGCCGACTGCATCAATTGCAGTGCCCAGGCCAGCAACGCAATCACAACCACCACCAAAACGATTCCCACAGGCAAGGCCTGCTGACGCGTCACAAATGGCAGAGCACCTGTCAAAAATTGCTCTTTTAAGTGTATCCAATTTAAGACGCAATCTCAGTGTTTAGGGGCCTGATCAGCAAACCGCGTCCTTGCAAATCCAGTTTGATTTGCTCAACGCTGAGAACTCCGTCATGGAGGAGTGAAGCCAGCAAGGCCGCCGATGCCTGGCCACCCTCTGGCCCGGAATCGAGGGCTGCAGCGATGTGATCCATGCAGCCGGCCCCACCCGATGCAATCACAGGAACCGCAACGGCCTGCGCCACCGCTCGCGTCAGCGCCAAGTCATAACCCGCTTGGGTTCCATCGCCATCCATCGAAGTGAGCAAAATTTCTCCTGCACCTAGGGCCGTAACCCGACGCGCCCAGTCCACCGCATCCAATCCGGTGTTTTCGCGGCCGCCTTTCACATAGACATCCCAGCCACCGCTCGACCGACGCCTCGCATCAATCGCCACAACGATGCATTGACAGCCAAAACGCTCAGCCCCCTCGGACACCAATTCAGGGCGACGAACAGCTGACGAATTCAGACTCACCTTGTCGGCACCGGCACGCAGCAGCTCAGTGATGCCCTCCACGGAAGCGATTCCGCCGCCCACGGTGAACGGGATCGTCACACTCGCCGCCGTGCGACGCACGAGGTCCACCAAAGTGGCGCGCCCCTCATGGCTGGCCGCAATATCGAGAAACACCAGTTCATCAGCGCCGGCCTCGCTGTAACGACAGGCCAATTCCACTGGATCGCCTGCGTCACGCAGGCCCACAAAATTGACACCTTTCACCACCCGGCCCTTGGCCACGTCGAGGCAGGGAATCAAACGAAGAGCGACCATGACAGTTGAAAAGAGGCTGTTAGTGTTGCGGCCACTTCTCAAGCCTGGCAGGCCATGTCACAGCAGACGTCAGTCACGATCGACATCGGCTCAAAGGTCCGGGTCACCCGGGTCCGCGATCGCATTCCCGGTGCCCTGGTGGAACTCCTCAAGAAAGACTCCACCGGCACCGTGGTTGATTTCCGCACTGTTGACGGAAAAGGAATCGGCGTGGTCGTTCAGCTCAGTGATGGCTCTACCAGCTGGTTCTTCGAAGACGAAATCGCGCCCGGCTGAGGATTGACCTAGTGAGTGACGCCCGTCAGCTGCTCGGAATGAAAGGTGCCAGTGGCACCTCGAACATTTGGAAGCTGCGCTTGCAGCTGATGAAACCAGTCACCTGGATCCCCTTGATCTGGGGAGTGGTGTGTGGTGCGGCAGCCAGTGGAAATTACGAATGGCGTCTTGACCATGTGGGCGCTGCGTTGGCCTGCATGGTGATGAGTGGCCCTCTGCTCGCCGGTTACACCCAAACCATCAATGACTACTACGACCGCGAGATCGATGCGATCAATGAGCCCTACCGGCCGATCCCGTCAGGAGCGATCAGTCTCGGCCAGGTCAAGGTTCAGATCTGGGGCCTGCTGATCGCCGGCTTAGCGGTGTCTTGGGGTTTGGATGTCTGGGCTGGACACAGCACTCCCGTGTTGTTCCTGCTCGCCCTTGGCGGCTCTTTTGTGAGCTACATCTATTCAGCTCCTCCTCTCAAGCTGAAACAAAACGGCTGGTTGGGCAATTACGCCCTCGGTGCCAGTTACATCGCACTGCCCTGGTGGGCGGGCCAGGCCCTCTTCGGTCAGCTCACCTGGGCGACGGCGCTGCTCACGCTTGCTTACAGCCTTGCTGGCTTGGGCATTGCTGTGGTCAATGACTTCAAAAGTGTGGAAGGTGATCGCGCCCTCGGCCTTCAGTCACTCCCTGTTGCATTTGGGATTGGGCCGGCAAGCTGGATCAGCGCTGGGATGATCGACCTCTTCCAACTCCTGATGGTTGCGGTTCTGATCGCAATCGGGCAGCATTTTGCAGCCGTACTGCTGGTGTTATTGATCGTGCCTCAGATCACTTTTCAAGACATCTGGCTGCTTCGCGATCCAGTGGAATTCGATGTGAAATATCAGGCCAGTGCCCAGCCCTTTCTTGTGCTTGGAATGCTGGTCACAGCCCTAGCAATCGGCCACAGTCCCCTGACGCAGGGAATGTGATTCGCACCCGTCGTCACTGGATCCTGGTTGCAGGCGTCGCCGTTGCGATTGGTAGTGGTGCTGCGCTCGGGCAGGCCGCCATCACACGAGCGATTGATTCAACCTTGCCGGATGCAAGGGGGATCAATCTTTTCAACAGGCCTGGAACGATCACGCTCCTTTCGAGCAACGGCAAGGTGATCCAAAAACTCGGGCCAGCCACCCGGGAAAAGATCAAATCAGGGCAAATGCCCAAGCTCGTGATGCAGTCCTTCATTGCAGCTGAAGACCGCCGCTTCTTTGACCATGACGGCGTTGATCTCTGGGGAATCGGACGGGCCGTCGTCACTAATTTGAAGCAGGGCGCTGTTCGCGAAGGAGGGAGCACCATCACCCAACAGCTGGCCCGCACGGTGTTCTTAAGCCAGGACAGGACGGTCACGCGCAAACTCAAAGAAGCAGCACTGGCCTACAAGCTCGAGCGTCAACTGAGCAAGGGGCAGATCCTCGAGCAATACCTCAATTTTGTGTATCTCGGATCCAGCGCCTATGGCGTCTCCGATGCGGCGTGGGTGTATTTCTCCAAGCAACCGGAGGAGCTAACCCTCCCAGAGGCGGCTCTGATCGCTGGGATGCCACCCGCACCCTCGCTCTATTCGCCGCTGGTGAACCCTGAGATCGCCCTGCAAAGGCGCAGCATCGTGATCAGCCGCATGGAGCAGGAGGGGTTCATCACCTCGGGCGAAGCGGAAGCAGCTCGCAACAGCCCATTGGCCCTTAAACCAGCCATACCGAAGTATTACAACAGCACCGCTCCCTATTTCACAACTTGGGTCGCCCAACAGCTGCCCGCCTTGCTCACCCCAGAACAACTGGAGGTGGGAGGACTCAAGATTCGCACCAGTCTCAATCTCGATTGGCAACGCAAAGCCCAGAAGGTGGTGCGAGAAATCGCACCGAATGGCACTGAGGGCGTCATCGTTTCGATCGCGCCAGGCACCGGATTAGTACGGGTGATGGTGGGAGGAAAAAACTTTTACTCCAGCCAGTTCAACCGCGCCACACAGGCCCTTAGATCGCCAGGTTCCACCTTCAAACTGTTTCCCTACAGCGCTGCGATTAATGCCGGCGTTAAACCAGAAGATATTTTCTTAGACAAGCCCCGCTGCTGGAACGGTTACTGCCCCAAAAACTTTGGCAAAAAATATTTTGGCAAGATTTCTCTCGCCGATGCCTTAAAGAATTCGCTCAACACCGTTGCGGTGCAATTGCAGGACAAGGTGGGCTTTGACCCGATTATTGCGATGGCCAACAATCTCGGGATTGGCAACCAACGCCCTCTCGGCCGGTATTACCCGATGGCCATCGGTGCCTATGAACAAACCGTTCTGGACATGACAGCCGCCTATTCCGCTGTGAACAACCGCGGTGTGTACGTGAAACCCTCCGCCTTTGAAGAGATCCGTGGTCCTGGGGGTTACGTGCTTTGGAGCCGCAGAGTTGATGGCAACCGCGGAATTCGTGCCATGAATAGTGATGTGGCCGACACCATGAATTGGATGCTGCAGCGGGTGGTAAGCGGCGGCACTGGAATTGCAGCCAAGCTGGATGATCGCCCGGTGGCAGGAAAAACTGGAACATCCGAGGGGGGCCGCGATATCTGGTTCATCGGCTCGATTCCCCAACTCACCACCGCCGTTTGGTTCGGTCACGACAACAACGCGGAAACCAAGAGCAACAGTGGCGAATCCGCGTGGGCTTGGAAGCAATTCATGAATCAAATCAAGTCTGAATTTCCGGCACAGACGTTTCCAGCCAAGCCCAAAGTTGTACGCCCGTTTCTTCAACGTCCTGGCAAAAAGAAAGCGAGTGACCCCAACAATCCGCAGCCTGGTGACGGGCCCCTTCCAGATCGTGATCTGCTTGGTGAAACAGATGATCGACCTACACCCACGCCCCGTTATGTGAGCCCGTCTGGTGGCCCACCGGTGGATGAATTCTTTAGGCCTTTGCCGGCGCAGTGATCACTGCGGTATAGAACCCATCACCCCCATCGGGGTTAGGCCAGCTCTGCTGCTCAGACTCCAACTGAAAGTCAGCATGCTCCTGAACAAGCTTGTTGATCTGCGCGCCGTTCTCCGCGGGATGGATCGTGCAAGTCGCGTACACCAAGCGGCCACCAGGAGCGAGCAAGGGCAGCATCGCCTCCAGTAAGTGCGCTTGCAGCGGCAACAGCTCCTCCACCGTTGCAGCGGTTACGCGCCAACGGGCATCAGGATGCCGAGATAACGTCCCCAGCCCCGAGCAAGGAACATCGAGCAGGATGCGTTGAAAAAAGCCACGCCATTCGGGCTGTTGTGCAAGGAGGTCGGCCGCATCCGCTGCCAGCGCATGGATCGAACCGCATCCCAAGCGAGCCGCATTAGCAGCCACTCGCTTTAAGCGACCAGCGGAGCGATCCACGGCCCAGATCTCTCCCACATCCCCCATCAGCTCCGCCAGATGGGTTGCCTTTCCACCAGGAGCAGCGCAAGCATCAAGAATCCGATCTCCAGGCTGAGGCGCTAACAGCGGAGCAACAGCCTGAGCCGATCGATCCTGCACGCTCCAATGCCCCTGTTCAAAACCAGGCCAAAGGCGCAAATCTCCCGCAGGTGCGAGCACCTGCAAGCCATCTGGGCAACCATCAATCGGCTGCGTGGGCACCCCCGCCTCAGCCAATGCATCCGCCACCACCTCAGGAGTGGAGCACAAGCGATTCACGCGCAGATCCAAGGGGGGCACTTGATTGCAGGCGATCGCCACACGCTCAGCTTGTTCAGGACCAGACCAGCTCAACAGGCTCTCAGCAAACCAAACGGGAAGGGAATGGCACAACGCCAGCCGTTCGGAGGGTTGGTCTGGCACAGGCAGGGTCTCGCCGGCCTCCTTGGCGCGTAGGGCCGAGCGGAGCACCCCATTCACCACGGGAGACAACTTGGAGAGCCGGTGGCGCTTGGCCAGCTCCACCGTGGTGTCCACTGCGGCAGCTGCTGGGATGCGCTGCATGCGTAGTACTTGATATAGGCCGAGATGCAACAGCCAACGCAACCGGGGAGGCTGCTTGTGGGCTGGAACTTTGCCGAGACGATCCAACCAACCATCCAGCCATTGACGCCAGCGAATGCATCCATACGCGAGCTCTGTGGCCAGACCACGATCCGCTGGAGACAGGGAACTTTGGCGAATCGCCCGCTCTAAGGCGACGTCGGCATAGGCACCCGCAGCAACGGCCTCCAGCACCTCCCAGGCCAAACGACGCGCCGGTAAACCAATTTTGGCGCCGTTGACTTCGGGCTCACTCACGGGCAATGGCGAATTGATTGATCTCTAGAGCTAGCGCCTCGAGGTCCGGCCTCCAGAGAAATCGCTTCAAAGGGAGCCGGCCTTCTGCATCCACAGGGATTCCCTCTGCAATCAAAAGCTGGCGCTGCATCCAATCAGATCCCTCGCGACTGAGGCTCATCGAAATCCGTCCCTTGGCATTCACAACACGCTGCCAAGGCACTTCAGAAGGCAAGCTCAGCCGGCGTAGAGCCCATCCCACCTGACGAGCACAGCCCCAGGCCCCGATCCAGTCAGCCACCTGGCCATAGGTGGCCAAATGACCATGAGGAATCAAGCTGACTGCATGCCAAACCCGCTCATCACAGCAACCCACCACTAACCGCTCGTTTCAAGCCAATGTGACTTAGTAAGCCATCCTTTCAAGAGTTCGAGCGACTCACCTCAACGATCAGGTTTTCTTTCAGGCCTTATGACAACCCAAGACAACGGTGATTTACGAATCGATCTGTCTCTAAGCCCAGCAGACCTCAGGTTGCTGCTGGATGCGGTGACCTATCGGCTCGAGCGTTGGCCAGGTGGTGAGCCCTACGAGCAAGAGAATCTGCACACGATGCAAATTCTCTTGCAAGCCGCAATTTTGGAAGCCAATTTTGGCTCTACAGGGGATCGCTGAACGCATCAGCCCCCATCGACTTGGCAGCCCAGCAGAGCACCAGCGGCCCCACCAACGGGAACACCCACCCAGCGGCCATTGCCCCGAGATAAGGCAGCACCAAGGCCAGCACCCAACAAACCTCCGATCACACTGCCTTCCAGGCAACTATTGGTGTCTTGATTATTGACATAGACATCGCGGTTGGAGCGTGCCTGGGAATGGC
Organism: Synechococcus sp. PROS-9-1; assembly: GCF_014279775.1. NCBI lineage: Bacteria > Bacillati > Cyanobacteriota > Cyanophyceae > Synechococcales > Synechococcaceae > Synechococcus > Synechococcus sp. PROS-9-1. Next base: position 596,800 of record NZ_CP047961.1, on the reverse strand, counting down.
GAGGTGCTCTGCGATAACGCTGATCCAAATAGGCGGGGTCGTAGTCATAAACCGTGTACGGCTTGGCAGATACAGGCATTGCCGACAGCAACATCAGAGACAAAGCAAACCAGGTGCGTTTCATGGCAGAGGAAGCAACAGCTCCATCTTTCTGAAACAGAGCCCAACATCGGTGACTGAACCCGCCTCGCCATGCGTCTAGATGTGACCGAGAGCGGCATCCCATACCCTCAAGACAGAGAACGATGCGCCATGCCCATCCTTCCCCGTCGTTTCGAGCGGTTGCGTGCGGTGTTGAACCAACGCATGGCCAACCTCAGCGTGTTGGTTGAGCACGTGGACAAACCCCACAACCTCTCCGCCATCCTGCGCAGCTGCGATGCCGTTGGCGTGCTTGAAGCCCATGCTGTGAGTCTCAGTGGCCGCTCGCGCACCTACAACAGCACGGCTCAAGGCAGTCAACGCTGGGTGCCGTTACACGGCCACCCAAACATCGAGACAGCCGTAAAAAAGCTCAAAGACAAGGGATTTCACTTGTATGGCACCAATCTGAGCGTGGATGCTGTGGATTACCGCGACTGTGACTTCACCGGTCCCAGCGCCTTTGTTTTAGGGGCAGAAAAATGGGGATTAAGCGAAAGCGCCACCAAGCTGATGGACACGGACGTGTTCATCCCAATGCGTGGAATGGTGCAGTCGCTCAACGTGTCGGTGGCCACTGCAACCCTTTTGTTTGAGGCACTACGTCAGCGGGAAGCGGCTGGACTTGCCCCATCCGATGGGGAGGGAATCCCAGCAGAGGACTACGACAATCTGTTGTTCGAGTGGGCCTATCCGGATGTAGCGCTGTGGTGCCGCGAGCAAGAGCGCGCTTATCCAACGCTCAACGATGAGGGTGAGATTCAAGGCGACTTACCACGCAGCGCAAAACTGCGCTGCTGATCAAGTGTTGACGTCAACCTGACATCAACACGTGCCGTTAGAACGGCATCAACATGTCTTTTCCTGCCTTGGAGCGTGCGACCACAGGATGATTGCGACGCGCAGCGGGTAAACGCAGGGCAAACACCAATACCAGCAATTCCAAAAGCAAACTACGGCCAATAAACAGCACCACCAAACCGAGGGTGATGGCCAGGATTTGCTCTAGGAGACCAATCACGTCGTCGGGATTTCTGCGGCCTGCCAACCACAGGTAGGTCATCAGGCCAAGCAAGATCAATGTGGCCCAAAGCGTCATGCGTGAGACACCAATTTCTTTTAGTTTGCCGCGTCGCGACCCGTACTGCTCACCCAAGCCTCGAGCCCTTCACCGAGGAACGACAAACCCAGCACCAGCACAAACATCGCCAGGCCTGGATAGAGAGCCGTCCACCAGATGCCAGTGGGCACAGCTGCAAGCGCCAGATTGAGATCGCTTCCCCATTCCGGCACCGTTTCTGGCAAGCCCAGGCCCAGAAAGCCCAAGCCTCCGAGCACCAACACCGCATCGGCAGCATTCAAGGTGAGCAGCACGGGCACTGAAGTGATCACATTGCGGAACAGATAGCGCCGCAGAATCCAAATTGGACCGGCCCCGAGGGTTTGTGCTGCCTCCACGAACAGCTCCGATTTCACCTGAGCTGTTTGATTGCGCACCACCCGGAAGTACTGCGGGATGTACACCACACACAGCGCTGCTGCTGCGTTCGGAATGCCTCGACCCAGCAGAAACGCCAACACCACAGACAGCAACAACACCGGCAAGGTGTAAAGCGTGTCCATGAGCAGAACCAGCACCCGGTCGACCCCGCCACCCAGATAGCCACTCAACATTCCAACCGGCACTCCCACCACCAGGGCAAGAACGACCGCCAGCAGCACCACTTGAAGGGCCACACCACTCCCCTGCAATGTGCGTACACACACATCGCGGCCAAGCCGGTCGGTGCCACACCAATGCTGCGCAGACGGCGCGGCATAGATCGCATTGTCCAAACCGGCATTGGGATCCGGAAGGAAGCCAACGCTGATCAGTGCAGGTGTGAGCAGGGCAACAGCGATGTAGATCCCCACAATCACAAGACCCCATCGGGCCATGCGGGCCGAAAGGGTGGGGCGTGCGATGCCTAAGGGCGAAACCGCAAAACTCAAGGCAACAGGACGAGTGAAGGGTTTCATTCTCCCTGGTCCAGCTGCCAAAATCGAAGACAGCAAGGCATCAACGCTGGGGACCGATTTCGTGGCATCTGGGTCCAACTGGCGATCGCAACTTCTCGGCAGCCTTGAGGGCCAACTGCAGCTGGCCGCCTACACCGCAGTGCTGATCGGATTCACCGGGGCTACCACCACGGGGCTTTGGCTCAGTAACCGCAATCAAATCCGCAACGGGGAGGCGGAATTACAGGCCAATGCGGAGCACATGAGCAACAACCTGGTGGCGCAGGACCAACTCGGCCAAGGGCACTCAGCCAAAGATTGGAGCCCAACGGTTCAGGCAGAAGTGAGTCGGGAGCTACGCGATCACTCCAGCGTGCGAACCACCCTATGGATCGAGCTGGCAGATGGACGCCTCGTGCTGCCGACGTTTGGCCATATCGCCATCCCGATGCAGATGATGCGAGCCACCATGCAAGCTCACAAGAAGGATCAGAACACCCGGCTGATCACGGTTCAAGGCCAGGAGTACCTCACGTTGCTGAGTCGCTCCTACCCCACAGGGGAAAGGCTATGGAGCAGCGCAAAAGCCACAGACACCGGACGCATCCAAAACGAATTTTTGGGTTGGATGATCTTGATCGGGGTGGGATCGATGCTGCTCTCGCTGGTCACGATCACGGTGATGGTGAGGCGGATCGTGAGGCCTCTGCTGCAACTCAGTGAGCGCAGTGCCGCCCTTACCGCCGACACCTTGAATCAAGATCCGATTCCAGAGATGACGGCGGCACCAAAGGAAGTGCGCCAGTTGGCAAGGACCTATGCCGAATTGATGGAACGCCTGGCCCTGTCCTGGAATGATCAGCGTCGCTTTGTGAGTGCCGTGAGCCATGAGTTGCGAACACCACTCACCATCGTTCAGGGGTATCTGCAGCGCACGATTAAGCGCAGCAAGGGATTAAGCGACGACGAACGTCGCGGACTGAAAACAGCAGAAGAGGAAAGCATTCGCATGCGCATGCTGCTCGACGATCTCCTCGACCTCTCCCGCGGTGATTCCGGCCAACTCCAACTCAACCAAGAGCTGGTAGATCTTGGGCTATTGGTGGACAAAGTTGCTGACCTAAGCCGAAGCAATTTCACGGATCGCAGGCTTGAAGTGCGCAACAACATCCCTAACGTTGAATCCAGTGAGGCACTCGCTGATCCTGGCCGCCTGCAACAAGTGCTCTTGGATTTAATCGATAACGCCGCCAAATACTCCGCGCAAAACTCTCTAATTACGCTGCTGCTTCATCCTCATACAGATGGGATCGCCATCGATGTGAAAGACGAAGGCATCGGCATTCCCGAAAGCGATCTACCGCATATTTTCAAACGCTTTCATCGGGCTAAAAACAGCTCTGGAAGCAGCGGCACGGGGCTCGGGCTTTCTGTTGTGGCCCTGCTGATGTCTGCCATGGGCGGAGAAGTTCGCGTTCAAAGCAAAGAAGGAGAGGGCAGTTGCTTCTCCGTGATCCTGCCAAAACCACCTACAACTTCAAGCACTAAACCATGATGATCTTTTACTTAATCTTTTGTTCATTGCTCATTCCCGTGAATTTATGGGCTGCAATTACTCCCCATTTACATAGTGATCTAAGCATGCAAATTCTGCATGCAACCTCAACCCTGGTCCTATTGCCCTTACTCGCAAGCCTATGGATCCAACGCAAGCATTTGAATCAGCTCACTGGCTTTGTTCTGAGTATTTTTCTGTGCGTAATGGTGGTGATCAACACCTGGATTGCCTTCATGGGTATGGGAGTGCGCAATGGCTGGATTGATCACATTTTCCTCGCCCTAGCGGCTGCGAGTGTGGAGGCCTACTTCCTGTTTATGCCTGCACCAGTATCTGAAAAAGCTTGAACAAGCAGAAGCACTCGATGCAGCCTGAAGCTGATGTGACAATGCAAAATCAGCTCAGCGCTGAGTGACGATCAGAATCAAGGCGTTTTGAACGAGTAACCACTTAAAAAACATCAAAACACTGCAGCAGAGCGCAGCCCACTTGAACCAGCCAACGACTCCTGCTCCAACGCGAGGTGCAGCACTTTGGATTGAGGATCTTGCCGGGCTTGAAACCCCGGCCCATCCTTGGGTAAGCCATCAATCAGAACGCGATTTTGTGCTTTTCCCCCTGGCCTGATCACACCATCAAGTCCATAGGCAGGCCCGCAGCGCATCAACACCTGGCCGCGCCAAATTGGCGAAGGCGCAGCTCCCACGCTGTAAACAATGGTTTGAGAGGAAACCTCGGTGTTGCTGGAATCCAAGCCAATGGCAAGCACCGGCTGGCGGCCGGCCATGCCGCAGGACCATTGATGGGACGGAGTGGGATCAACCGTCCAGCCAGATCCCATCGCCAACTCGCCACGAATCAACTCCAAAGTTTGGCGTTGCTGCGCTGATTCACGCAAACGACTCGCCATGCTGTTACCAAGGCGTAGATCAGCGCCAATCAGCTGCAACAACACAACAAACAGCATGCTGCCAAGGCTGAGGGAAAGCAGCAGCTCGATCAACGTGAACCCTTTCTCAATTCTTGTTTCAGGCAATTGCTTGATCATCGGCTTAGCCCAAGTAAACATCAGGCAAACAACGGCTACTAAATAGTCGTCCTCCATTTGAGGGAAGGGGATCCTGATAGGAGCCAATCCGGCTCACGCCTAAGGGCAAACTCACCACCAAGCACCGGGCTTTCGCTAAGCGCTGATGACGGAGCACCGCAATCCCGCCATCCAGGAGCAAACCATTGGCGGTGAAGCGCAACAACGGCGGCAAGTTCGTGCTCAACACAATTGGCCCCTGTTCAAGTTCTTCCTGCAAGGCCATCCCAATCCCAGGGCAGGCGGGAAGAGAAGCTGGCAGGATCCCTTGATCGGGATCCATGAATCCCTCCTCGCTCAGGGAAAGCCCACAAGCGGTCTGCTCCCGCCTGGCAATACTGCGGGCCCGATCGATACCGACCTGCAAGCGGCGCGCACTGGCATCGAGCTGCAATTGATCACGATCGCTGCCTCCCGTCACGATCGGAATCGACGCCAACAGCCCTACCAAGCTCACCACGATCAGCTGCTCGATCAAGCTCATGCGCGCACCTCTTCCTGCTGGCAGAGGCCATAGGCAGCAGGGGACAACAGCAAACGTCTCTTCAAGGGAGGCGATGCTTGCTGAGAGCTAGCACTGAGCTCAAGCCAGTGGCCAAGGCCCTGCGGGTCGGCACTCCAACGGCTGCTTACTTCAGATCCAAGCGGCAAGCGCTCGGCAACGGATGCCTCTAGAGCTTCAGGGTTAAACCTGCAATCAGGCGAGCTTGAATCGATCACGACAGACGCTGCCGCATCCGACTGAAGCCAACGATCCGTCGCAATCCGCGCCGTCTCCATCTGAAGGGCAAGCTCATCCAACTGGTTGGCGCGTTGAACTTCAGTAGCAGCCTGATTCCACACTCCGAGGGCGGCAGTGCTGCTTGAGGCCAACACAACAGATGACACCACGACTTCGAGCAAGGTCATCACTCAGCCTCCAGCTGAGGAACTTGGGCCTGCAGCTGCACCTCACTGATATCGAGTACAGCAGGAGTAAGAGGATCAAGCGCAAGACGGAAGTTCCCGGTTCGGCCGTCTCCCAATTGCAAGCTCAACTGCCCGCTTTCATTGCTTGGCCTCCAATCGAGCAACATCCAGGGCATCTCGCCCACCACACCAGCACTCAACCCGGAGGGATCAGAACCTGAGCAAACCTGAGCACCACCAGACCATTCGAATGATGGCCACTGCAGAAAACAGGCGTCTTCCCCACTAGCAGCGGCTGCAAATGCCTGCGCCGCAGAGCGCAACTGATCAGCAACTTGCTCTCTATAACTAGAGGCATGGACCCGCAGGCGCTTCTGCAGGCTGAGCGTATGAACCGAAGCACTGCCCAGTAGCAAAACCGCTGAAGCAGTGAGCGCCAAGGGCAACACAAATCCAGCCTGTGATCTTGGCCGGACAACCAACGAACAACTCAAAGGGGGCAAACACAACTGGGTGAAGCGTTCCACGGACTGGAAAAGCTTCTTTCAAGAAGAGTGAGGCCTCTTCATCAGAATCCAGTTCGTAAAACCTTCAGCTCGAAGAGAAAGTGGCTGAAGGAACAATGGAAGTCAGTAACCATGAACGAACGATGGAGGAGCAAACAGCCACTAAGAATGTTCTCAGGAAGCTATTAGGAATCACTTAGCCACCACAGACAAGCAAGAGAGATGATTAATGGGCAGGCACAAAAGATGCCAAACATTAATCGAGAGAAAAGGCCAATGAACACTCAACTCAAGTCCATCCTTGCTCGTCGCCTTGCCAAAAAAGGTAAAAAGCCTAATGGCTTCACCTTGATTGAACTGATGGTTGTTGTTGCAATTGTCGGTGTCCTATCTGCTGTAGCTCTCCCTCAGCTGACTAAAGCACAAGACAGGGCAAAGTCTGCTGCTGCACAATCCACTGCATTGAATGCCGCAAAGACCTGCTCTATTGCACTTATAGGTGGCACTGCTACTGAAGGTAACCTTGCTGCATCAGCAGCTGACGCTGACATTGTTAACTCAGCCACCACTTGTACAAAAACTGGTTCATTCATTGTTGACGGTGGTGGTGACCGTTGGACTGTACCCATGGATGATGGCATCCCTGGCACACCTGGTAAAACTGCAACTCCCAGTGGTCCTGCATGAACTTAGTAAGTACGATGGTTGGACTTTCAGTAATGGCTACTGCAGCACCTGCAGTGCTTGAAATGTCTACCGCTCCTATTGTTGCTCAGAAACGAGCAGATAATCTAACAGCAGCAGAAGCTCGAGCGGTTACTTACGCTGGTAAAGCGGAAGCTACCGGAGAACTTCCTTCTATTCCAAATGGATGTGCTGTCTCAGATCCTGAAGATAGTGTTTACACAGTTACTTGTACACAAGGCTCAGGTCAGTTCTCTTCTGCTATCTCTCGATCTTTTAGAATCATTTCTGAAATTGAAGATGGTGGTAGTGGTGGACGTACTTTTATGTACCCTACACCTGCACAACATTCCGGTCATCAATGTCCTACTTATGACTCCTTTGGTGTCTCTGGATATAACGATGACTGGTCTAACATGAGAGCTTGTATTCCTACTGTTGCTTGGACCAAGTCAGCTTACTTAGCCTCTAATCCAGATTTTTGGCTATATGATTTACAAAACTGGAATGGTTGGGGTAATCACCCTGACTACTGACAACATTTCCCTCCCATACGGAGGGAATTTTTATGTTCTTATACTGAAGAAAATCGTTGAAACAATATGACTGACTGGTCTGCCGTATTTAAATCTCTTCCTAATGAAGAATTTGACAAGCTTGCTGTATTGCGAATTGTCGCATGCCCTAACGGCATCATCCAATATACGCTTCGCAATGGTGATGCTGCCGCTTTATCTCTCAAAGAGGCGAGACCAGCAATGGGCTTCTCTAGGTCTACTATCAGGAGTCACACAATTACTATTGAGAGCCATTAGAAGCATTTAAAGACACAAGTCAAGGAGATTGATTCAATTTCAACACTGCCATAAAAGCTTCCTGAGGTACATCCACCTTGCCCATCGCCTTCATTCGCTTCTTACCCTTGGCCTGTTTCTTCAACAGTTTCTTCTTACGAGAAATATCACCGCCGTAGCACTTGGCAAGCACATCCTTACGGATGGCACTGATACTCGTACTGGCAATAATTCGGCTGCCAATCGAAGCCTGCAAGGGAATCTTAAATTGTTGGCGTGGAATTAATTCCTTGAGCTTTTCAACTAAGCCCTTACCCACGTTGTAGGCCTTATCGCGGTGCACGATCGTGGTAAGAGGATCAGCCCGTTCCGCATTGATCAACACATCCAGGCGCACAAGTTCGTTCCTGCGATACCCAATCAGGTGGTACTCCATTGAGGCATAGCCCTGGGTGCGGGTCTTCATTTGATCGAAGAAATCAGTCACCACCTCCGCCAAGGGCAATTCATAAATCAACGTCACCCGTTCCTTGGTGATGTATTTCATATCGATGTAGTCTCCTCGCCTCTCCTGACACAATCCCATCAAGGCTCCATTGAAATCATTCGGCGCATAGATTTCCATGCGCACATAGGGCTCCTCAATCGATTCCCGCTGCTGTGGATCCGGAAGTGTGGCAGGATTATCCACCATAATTTGCTCACCATTGGTGAGATTTACGGTGTAAATCACCGATGGCGCAGTAACAATCAGGTCCAGGTTGTATTCACGTTCCAAGCGCTCCTGCACAATCTCCATGTGCAACAGGCCGAGGAATCCACAACGGAATCCAAAGCCCATGGCACTGCTGGTTTCCGGTTCAAATTTCAGCGCCGCATCAGAAAGCTGCAATTTGTTTAGGGCTTCGCGTAAGTCCGGGTATTGATCGGCTTCCGTCGGGAACAAGCCGCAAAACACCATCGGCTTGGCTTCCGCATAACCCGGCAGGGGTGCATCAGCCGGCTCATTCACCAAGGTGATCGTGTCGCCCACTCGAGCATCAGCCACGGCCTTGATCGATGCCGCGAGGTAACCCACCTCTCCGGCGTGGAGCTCATCCACTTTTTTCTCATCCGGGGCCATGATCCCGACTTCATCGAGCTCATAGGTTTTGTTGCTCGCCATGAGCAGCACTTTGTCTTTGCGACTAATGCTTCCGCTCATCACACGGAAGTAAACAATCACTCCGCGGTAAGGGTCGTAATAGGAATCAAAAATCAGCGCTTTGGTGGGCTCCTTCACCGTGTCGGCAGGTGGCGGAACGCGATCCACCACCGATTGGAGGATTTCGGGAACTCCCATCCCCGTTTTGGCAGAACAAGGGATCGCATTGGAGCAATCCAAGCCGATGATCGCCTCGATCTCTTCCTTGATGCGATCAGGGTCGGCACCGGGCAGATCAATCTTGTTGAGCACAGGAATGATCTCAAGATCATTCTCCAGCGCCATATAAACGTTCGCCAGGGTCTGAGCCTCTACGCCCTGGCTTGCATCCACCACAAGCAAGGCCCCTTCACAAGCCTGAAGGCTGCGGCTCACCTCATAGGAGAAGTCCACATGGCCTGGGGTATCGATGAGGTTGAGCACATACTCCTCACCATCCGCCGCTTTGTAATTCATGCGGGCCGCTTGGAGCTTGATAGTGATCCCGCGTTCCCGCTCCAGCTCCATGTTGTCGAGAAACTGCTCCTGCATGTCCCGATTGGCAACCGTGCCGGTGTCTTGCAGCAACCGATCAGCCAACGTCGACTTGCCGTGGTCGATATGGGCAATGATGCAGAAGTTGCGAATCCTTTTGACGGGAGCGTCGGTCATGCGGTTGGCGAAATCCCGGCTCGGGCTTCTGAAGGCAGTACGACGATCCTAAGGAGCCGCCACCAATTCGAGGAGAGAAACGCTTCATGCCCGCACCCTGGATTCTGTTATTGCTGGCGATCGGTTCCGAAGTGATTGGAACCTCCTGCCTCAAACTCTCTCAGGGGTTCAGCAGGCCGATTCCCACACTCGTTGTGCTCGCCGCTTACTCCACCTCGATGCTGTTGCTCTCTCGAGTGGTGCAAACCATTCCGCTTGGCATTACCTATGCCCTATGGAGTGGGATCGGCATCATCGCGATCGTGCTGGTTGGCTTGCTTGCCTATAAGCAAGTGCCATCAGCTGGTCAGCTTGTGGGAATCGCCACGATCACAGCCGGAGTCATCATCGTGAATCTCACTGGCAAGCATCCCTGAACGCAGCCATGGATCGTCTGCCGATCAACAAGGGCGTTCTTACGCCTAATTAGCGCGAGATGCTCAAGCCAAGCAGCGCATCACTGCGATCTCGGCTGCGCTGAAGAAGCTCTGCATCCGCATTGAGATCTTGGCCATAACTCGGCAATAACGCTTGCAATCGTTGCTGCCACGCCTGGGAAGCCAATCGATCCGGAAAGCAGCGTTGAAGAATTTCCAACATGATCGTGACCGAGGTGCTCGCCCCAGGAGACGCACCAAGCAAGGCGGCCAACGACCCATCGGCGGCGGCCACCACTTCCGTACCCAATTGCAACTGGCCTCCAGAGGGGGTGCGTTTGATGATCTGAACGCGCTGACCCGCTACCGACAAGGTCCAATCATCCGCGCGAGCGGTGGGAAGGAAAGCTTTTAAGGCCTCCATCCGATCCTCGCTGCTCTGGCGAAGTTGATTGATGAGATAACGAACCAGCGGAATGTTGTTCACTCCAACTTGAAGCATGGGCAACAGGTTGGAGGAGCGCACCGAGCGAGGAAGATCCAGCAACGACCCCTGCTTCAAAAACTTGCTGCTGAAACCGGCATAAGGTCCAAATAACAGGGAGCGACGGCCATCGATCCAGCGGGAGTCGAGGTGGGGCACAGACATCGGTGGAGCCCCCACCTTGGCTTTGCCATACACCTTGGCGAAGTGATGCTCCGATAAATCCGGGTCATTGCAGACCAGCCACTGCCCGCTCACCGGGAAGCCGGCGTAAGAGGACGCCTCAGGAATACGCGAACGCTGGAGGAGGGGCAGGGCGCCACCACCGGCTCCGAGGAACACAAACGGCGTCGTCACGATGCGGCGTTGAGAGGGGCAGCGCAGTTGCAGCTCCCACCCCTCTGCGCAGCGATTGAGATCAGAAACCGAGGTGCCGAACACCAGATCAAGGGCTCCCGATGCTTGCAGGGGAACAAGCAAAGCGCGAGACAGAGCCCCGAAATCCACGTCTGTACCGCGCTCAATTCTGGTTGCCGCAACGGCCATTTGAGGATCACGCCCCGCCATCACTAGCGGAATCCACGACGCCAACTCGGCCTCGTCACGGCTCCACTCCATCGCCGCAAAAGCAGGAAGCGCCTTCATCTGCTCGTAGCGCTGGCGCAGGTAGGCCACATCTCCCTCACCCCACACAAAACTGATGTGGGGCACACGGTGGATGAACCAAGAAGGATCTAAACGACCCTGCGCACAAAGAGACGACCAAAACTCGAGGCTGCATTCAAAACTGGCATTGATCGCCAGCGGCTTCTCTGTTGCAACCGTGCCATCAGCCTGCAAAGGCGTGTAATTGAGCTCACAGTTGGCGGCGTGGCCCGTGCCAGCGTTGTTTCCCGCAGCGCTGCTCTCTAAGGCTGGTGCTTCTAAACGTTCAACAACTAACAACCGCAACTCAGGGTCGAGTTCGTGCAGGAGGGTTGCCAGGGTGGCGCTCATGATCCCAGCACCCACGAGCACAACGTCGTAGCGGTCCAAGGGGCGAACAGATCTGCTGTTCACAGGCTAAGAGGCCGAGCATCTGCAAAATGCCTACACTGAGATCAATTCGAAGATCAAGCGATGAGCACCGAGACCATGGCCCTCACAAACGAGAACGTGGAAAAGGTGCTCGATGAACTGCGCCCCTTCCTGATGGCCGATGGTGGCAACGTGGAAGTGGTTGAGATCGATGGTCCGATCGTGAAAGTTCGCTTGCAGGGCGCTTGCGGAAGCTGCCCCAGCAGCACGATGACTTTAAAAATGGGGATCGAACGCAAGATGCGCGAATCGATTCCTGAGGTGAGCGAAGTTGTCCAAGTGCTCTGAAGCAATCACTTAAGACAAAAGCAATTAAAGCAATCACTTTTCGAAAATATTCCACAACTGAGTTGGCAAATTCTTTGCAAATTCATGCGTAATTTCGAATAAATTCGAACCCATGAATACGCCTCAAGAGTGGAAATAAGCCTGTTAACAACCATCGCCTTGCCTTACATAGCTGTTAACAAAATACCCCTACGATAAGATTAAAATCAACAAATTAAATCTGGATGCTCTGCATCTTTTCCATTTTGTGCGTGAGTGCGATCGCCAGCGCGCATTGGCTGGCTGACAAGGTGGCAACCAGACCTGATCGTGAGCAGATGCGCTGGGCCTCCTTTGGAGGTGGGGCAGGAATTGCCTATGTGTTTGTGCATTTATTGCCAGAACTTGCCAGCCATGGCCAAGCCTTATCTGAAGCCCCTGGGATGGAAACCTTCGCCCCTACCCCCATCACAGAGGCGTTGCTATTTCTCATCGCCCTAGCTGGAATCATGGTGACGTACAGCATTGATGTGCTCGCCACCCATGAGCGACAGGCTGGAAGGATTGCAGGATCACTGCACACTCTTCATTTCGCGGCGATCAGCTACCTCTATGCCTATTCCCTTCCGTCCCTGATCAGCACCGGATTGGCCTATGGAATCTTGTTCACCATCGCCATCAGCGCCCATGTGCTTCTAGCCGATCGAACCATGGCCGCTCGGCATCCAGCAATCTTCCGAACACGCATGCGCTGGTTGGGAACAGCTGCCCTGGCCCTGGGGCTGTTGCATGCAGCACTCCTCCACCCAGTAGCCGACCTCCATCTCGCCATCGCCACGGCATATCTGGGAGGGGGACTGCTCATGGCCGTCTTCCGAGAAGAACTACCGGCCGTTAATCGCACGCGTCTTGGTTGGTTTCTAGCTGGAACCACATCAATGACCGGTCTTCTTCTTCTCGCTTTCTCCCACGCCACTCACTGAGGATGCATTGGAAGCAGTGAATCATTCCAGGCACAACATGCAAAACCACATCGTGCCCTCAACAGGAGAGCAATAAACGCGCTTTAAACCATCAATTTAAAAGCTTCGATAGAGAGCGGAAAAAGCTTTTAACGTCGCCTCAAGCTCATCTGATCAATCCATAGGTTGAAGACGCAACCATCTCTATTTAGCCAAAGGAGTCAGCTAAGACTGAGCATTGGAATCAAGCGAAGGGCAGGTCTTCGCATTGAAGTCACAGCGATAGATCGTGGACTTCTGCCAACGGAGGGGAATTTCCAGCAGATCGCGGGTACCGGTGAGGCCTTGCGTCAAAAACAACAAGGCCGCAAGCACGTTGGCTGTGACATGCAAACGGCGAATGCGGATGTCACGCAGGATCTCGGCGCGAGCACCAAGGGAAAACAACATCAAGCCCGTTACCCCAACGCCAGCCCAGTAATGGGACTGCCAAAACGCAGGCGTAAAAGGATTATCTGAAAGCCGCCAAACCTCCGGTTGGGCGCCAAGCCCCAACACTCCAGCCCAAGTAATCAGAGAAAAAGCCAACCTCATCCCAGGTCTCGTGCACCGCCATAGGGCGAGGAGGCTCACGATCGTTCCAAACAACACAAGCAACAACTGGATCGCACGTGCGAGGCCCCCTTCGAACTGAACCAGCGGAGCCTTCGTGCCAATCACAACAGAGAGAGCAATTAAGACCAGCAGCACCACAGCTGCCGCAAGCCAACGGCCCAGGTCGCTGTGATCTCGTCCCACCGTGACTGGAAGTTTCTGGTTCTGCAGCCGACGTGCACGCGTCTGAATTGCCAAACGCACCACCACCCCAACCAGTGGATAAACCAACACCACTGCAAGAAAAGGATGCAAAATCCACAACCAATCAACGCCGGCCATGGCCAAGAAAGCATCCACTCAAAACGTAGCCATGGAGCCAAAATTTGAGAGCTCAATCCAGCCGTTGAAAGATCAACAAAGAACCAACTTCAACACCAAGCATTCCCATGCTTAGCAAGAACGAGAATCATTCTCGACTAGAGTCAGCAGAGCGGCTTGGCTGTGTATGCGGGCATTGGTATTTGTTGGTCTTGCACTCGTCAACCTTGCTTTGCTCGTCCATCTATCGGAAAAAGCGGTTCGCCTTAGGAAAAGATGGAAAGACCACAAGCGTCTAGTCAACAACCATCCCGAGATGAAGTCAGTTGATCCTAATCAGGGGCTTTTGGCTTTCAAAAGCGACGACCTAATACGTGCTTTTGTATTAGACAACCAAGAGCCAGGCATCAGTGAGCCCTTCTACGTATCGGACCACGAATCAGATGAATAACCTGATGACATCAGTGATGCTGTTATGGATTATTCAGGTGGATTTGCGTATGTATAGCTTTCAATCGTGACTTCAAGGTGCTCTGTGATTGCCTTGGCTCCAACGAAGCGTTCAACTGGTTTTTCTATATAGTCGCAATCTTCATCACCATCGGCATCGAGTTCACAAGAGACGCTTTCGTGCGTAACGACCAACGTCGGAGCACTATCAACATTCAACTTTTCTGCAAGCTGTGTGAGTTTTCCATCGTCAGTGCGTAGTGGCACATATTCAATGGTTGCCTGCTGAGCCTTCGTAAGCGTTAAGACAAAATCTCTCACCTTGGCAGAGGTCTCGGGCTCATCAATGGGCAGGGTGAACAGATACAAGACGTAGGGGTTCATCATGCTTGAGCACCTTCAGCGAGGTAAAAAAGCCACCAGCGCAGTACGTGGTGCCTGAGGCAACACTCTATCTCTTGCGTTGGTCCAGGTTCATCGTATTGTGATAATTAACAGCGACTGTTTCTGGCTTGCTCCAGTCAGCGCACCAAGCGCCTATTTAAATCGAATACTTGTCACTCATTTAGCTTGCATGAGAGACCTGTCTTGGATGAATTTAACAGGTAAAATTTGCAAGTATCAATCCATTCAACTTGAAGAGACAATAGATAATGTACGGATACTTTTTAAGCCGACCTGTCAAAAACAATCAAAGCTTATCTGATGCGATGAGTATGAGCTTGCCGCCGTTGGCACTTCAGCTCCAGCATCTCCTTCACTGCCATAATCTATCCCGGATTGGGTGTTTCACCGTCTGGGGCAAGCCATAAGCCTGGCTCTTTCCACTTTTTTTTGCCAACTTGAGATTGAGAATCACGAGGCACACCACGCTGCAGTTGGTAGTAAGCACGTGCTTTGACGATGGCCCCAGGAACCTTTCGAAATACCACCTTGACCCACGCAAACAGGAATAATCTCCGCGACCTATGTCCGGCACTGGGCAACAAGACCTACTTCAACTACGGCGGTCAGGGACCGTTGCCAACGCCTTCGTTGGAGGCCATGACCACAAGCTGGCAGCGCATCCAAGAACTGGGCCCCTTCACCACGGATGTATGGCCCTATATCAGCGCGGAAACAAACAAAACACGTGCATTGCTCGGTCGTTTATGTGGTGTGGCACCCCACCGCCTCGCTCTCACCGAAAACGTAACCAGCGGTTGCGTTCTGCCCCTTTGGGGACTTCCCTTTGAAGCCGGTGATCGCCTCTTGATCAGTGATTGCGAGCACCCAGGAGTCGTTGCCGCATGCCATGAACTTGCCAGACGGGAGCACCTGGAGGTCGACAACCTCCCTGTTCAACAATTCAGGCAAGGACGCGAGGCACAACACAACACCGATGCAGGTGTCCTTCAAGCTTTAGAGGACTCTCTACAACCACGCACCAAAGTGGTGGTGCTATCCCATCTGCTATGGAACACCGGACAGCTGATGCCAATCCCTGCGGTAGCAGACCAGCTTCGTCACCATGCTCAGCAACCATTTCTGCTCGTCGATGCAGCCCAAAGCATGGGGCAAATCCCTGTGGAAGCTGCAGCGCAGGCGGCTGATATTTATGCATTTACTGGGCACAAATGGGCCTGCGGACCCGAGGGACTTGGAGGCGTGGCCTTGTCAGAAAGAATCCTCAATCAAGCCAATCCAACGCTGATTGGCTGGCGCAGTCTGCGCGATGAAACCCGCGCCGTGATCCATGATCCAGACCCCTTTCACCATGACAGCAGACGCTTTGAAATTGCAACGAGCTGTGTGCCGCTGATGGCAGGGCTGCGTCAATCATTGAGCTTGTTAGCCGGTGAGGGACGTGAGCAGGAGCGTCTCCAAACCATCCAATCCCTGAGCCGTAATCTCTGGGGGCAACTAAATGAGCATCCCGGAGCCACTCCCTTGCTCGAAGGGGAACCCCCCGCAGGTTTGGTGAGCTTCCAACTCAACAATCCATCTGGGCAAACTCCTGCTGAAATCGTTCAAATCCTCGGCAGCAAAGGAATCTGGATCCGCAACCTGGAAGAGCCCATTTGCCTAAGAGCCTGTACCCACATCACCACCGAAGCAACTGAACTCAGGCGCTTGGTGGATGCCCTTGAAGAGCTGATATGACCCCCATGATGAAGCCCCTAAAGGGATCAAAGCCAAGCAGTAACAACAGCAAGAGAGCAGCACAGCTGTGGATGTTCTCAATTTTTGGAGAAACTTTTTACATTTATCCAAGCAAGAAATTCATTGATTGAGCTTGTGATTCAGAGCATTCAGAGCCTGTTCGCGGTCATCAAAATGTACTTTTTGGGTTCCTAAAATCTGATAATCCTCATGACCTTTCCCAGCAACAAGAACGAGATCTCCAGGACCTGAATCTTGAATTGCTCCTGCAATCGCTGCAGAACGATCCATTGTCACAGCCAAATCAGTGCCGCTTGGTATTCCACGAACCACGTCATCCAGGATTTGCTGAGGATCTTCTGTGCGTGGATTATCAGAGGTCACCACCACAGCATCAGCAATCTCTGCTGCAATCGCAGCCATCTGCGGACGCTTGCCTCGATCCCTATCACCACCACAACCAAACACACAAATCAATTTGCCCTTCGCGAAGGGGCGACACGCCTTCAGTGCGCTGCTTAAGCCATCAGGAGTGTGGGCGTAATCCACCAAGACCGTGGGCAGATCACTTCCCTTGGCGTCCACAACAACCCGTTCCATCCGACCAGGAACGCCCCTGAATGTGCTTATGGCTGTGAGAAGCGACTCCAAAGGGAGACCTTGCTGAAGCAAGACCCCAACCGCCTGCAGCAGATTCATCACATTGAAGCGACCCAGCAGTGGGGAGTGGAACGTGCCCTCACCCATCGGACTGGAAAGGCGTCCTTCAACCCCAGAAGAGCCCATCAGCAAATCTGACATCGTCAGTTCTGCATCTGCTGAGCCCACAGACAACGAACTCCGCCAACAGCGATCTCCCAACCGCTCCGCTAGTTGTTTGCCCCAAGGATCATCCACATTGACTACAAATTGAGCCCCACGATCAGCCACCAAAGGTGGAGCAAACAGTCGAGCCTTGGCCTCGAAATAAGACGCCATCGTCTCGTGGTAATCGAGATGGTCCTGGGTGAGATTCGTAAACACAGCGCCGGAAAAACGGCATCCAGCCACCCGATGCTGATCAAGGGCGTGGGAGCTCACCTCCATGGCCGTTAACTGCGCGCCAGCGGCAAACGCCTCAGCAAGCTGAGCCTGGAGACGATCAGCCACGGCTGTGGTGTGAGTTGCCGTCACGCTGTGGCCAGGCCAACGATTCAGAAGGGTTCCAAACAGGGCGGAAGGTCGTCCACAGGCCGAACTCAAATGTTCAATCAGGTGGGTGGTGGTGGTTTTTCCGTTGGTGCCCGTGACCCCAATCAAACCGATGTGATCACTGGGGTGATTCCAAAAAGCTGCCGCCAACTCACCAGCCCAGCGAGCCACTGGATCAGAAACCACCACCACAGCGTCACTCTGTTCAGGAGGTTTAGCCGCTGCTGCTGCTGAGCCAATCAGGACCACTGCAGCTCCATCAGCAAGAGCCTGGGTCCAGAAGCTACCTCCATCCACCCGCCCGCCGGGAAGACCGATGAACACACTCCCAGGTCCCACGCACCGGGAATCACAGGTGATCGATTCGATCACGGCATCAGCCAAGCCCAGTGGCACAGGCAAACCCACCGAATGCAGCAAGGCGTGGAGTGTCTGGGTCATCGCTGGGGCACCACAGATGGACGTTCTAATCCGAACCTGGTGCAGTGGCGCAAACCCGCTGCAACCAATTGCGCAATCCATCCCCACTCAACCTGGGGGACACGCGAGGAAGCTCCGTTTCCTCCAAGACCAAAACCGGCACCTCAAGGTCATAACGCGCTCGCAATGGCGCTGCACAGCCGGGAGCGTCGATATCGACAACAACAAGCTTCAGGTGGAGACTCTCTTGCTCAAGATTGAGAGCTCGCAAGCGCTGTTCCAGCCCCTCACACAAACAACAACCAGCCCTGCCATAGAGCAACAATCGCCTGGAATCAATCGGGGACGGGGTCACAGCCGCAGGGGGTGAAGGGATGGCAGCGCAGCAACCGACGCAGAGTTAACCAACCGCCACGCCAAGGCCCATGGCGCTCAATCGCCTCGATGCCGTAGGCACTGCAGGTTGGAATGAACCGACAGCGAGGGCCGATCATCGGGGAAATCCAACGGCGATAAAAGCTGATCAGTGCAAGCAAAATCGCGCTTACAAGCCGATTGAATGGATTTGTGCTGCCGGCAGATAAGATGGTTGATTCGTGCATGAGATTCCGCAGTGCGGGCCACAAACCCAGCATGACGGATTCTCGCTTGAGCGCGAACCCAATTTCATCTCTTCTTTCCTATGTCCAGATACCGCGGCCCTCGCCTGAGGATCACGCGGCGCTTGGGAGACCTACCTGGTCTCACCCGGAAGGCCGCAAAACGGTCCTATCCACCCGGTCAGCACGGCCAAGCCCGTCGCAAGCGCTCCGAATACGCAATCCGCTTAGAAGAAAAGCAAAAGCTTCGCTTCAACTACGGCGTTTCTGAACGTCAACTTGTGCGCTACGTGAAGAAAGCGCGTGCACAGGAAGGATCAACAGGAACCAACCTGCTCAAACTGCTCGAGAATCGTCTCGACAATGTTTGTTTCCGCATTGGCTTTGGCCCAACCGTGCCAGGTGCACGTCAATTGGTGAATCATGGCCACGTCACCGTGAACGGACGGGTCACCGACATCGCCAGTTATCAGTGTAAATCTGGTGATGTGATCGCCATTCGCGAACGCAAATGCAGCAAACTGCTTGCCGAAGCGAATCTGCAATTCCCAGGATTGGCCAACGTGCCTCCCCACCTCGAACTCGATAAACCCAAGCTCAGCGCCAAAGTGATTGGCCGCGCTGAACGCGAATGGGTCGCCCTTGAGATCAACGAACTGCTGGTGGTGGAGTACTACTCCAGAAAGGTCTAAGAGTTCAGCTCTGCAGCTGGATTTTCAAATACATCTAACCCATATTTTCATCAACTCTTGCTACCTGCCAAACGGGAGATAGCAAGGGTTTTTCATTGCTTGATGAACGATCAAAGCAAACAGTTCTGGAAGGAAAGAGCCGTATTCTCTCATGCCTTCGGGAGGGACATACCCATTCCCTTTAATTCACATAAAAAAAGGAATAGCCCTAGATGTAGCTACTCCTTTTTGAGGTTGATTTGCCCCCTGCTCTTTACAAGCAGAAGGCAAATCAATAAGAAGAAACGATTGATGAAGCACCGCAAATACATGCTCCTGGCAAGCAAGCTGAACACATGCTTCGCCCTCTAAGCGCTAGGACGATCCACCCAAAGAGTCCAATCTTCTGTGGCGTTTAGGCATCGCTGATCTTAATCTCGTTCTAGGTGATAAGCCCACTTCCTTCTCATTGCAAAAAGCAAGTGGGCCCTTGATCATTCGTCCGAATGGCTCAAGAAGCACCGCCGACGGAGCTGGAATCAGCAGACGAATCAACAGAGACGCTGGAGGTGAGAACTGCATCGCTAGCGATATGGATGTCACCGCCGTTGAGGCCGATGGCATCAACAGTGGCGGTGGCGGAAGCATCACCCATTACGGAGCTGGCTTCCACGAAGTTGCTGTCTTGAGCGATGGCACTGATCGAACCGGTGCCACCGAAATCGATGTTGGCGGAATCAATACCTGTGAGGCTCTGAGCAGCGTTGGCTGTTGCGTTAGCGCCTGTGGATTCAGCTGAGGTACTGAAGTCTCCGAAGGCGGTGCCAAGGATGGTGCCATCGCTGGCGCCATCAGCTTCAATTGCTGAGAGACCTTTGATGGTGGAAGCCTCGGTGCTGATGCTTCCGTCGAGGTTGTCATCCCCAGAGAAGGCATCGGCTTTGCCGGAGACGGAGCTAGCGCTCACATCAGCGTTCACCTGTGCCTGACCAGCGAGATCAAACAATCCACCAGCACCCATTTCGAGGCTTGTGATGCCATCAGCATCGAAATCAGCGTCTGCCAAGCCGTCGCCAGCTGTGCTTGCGGCGTTGATGCTGCTATCGATGGTTGCGATGCCGGAGACATCACTATCGGAGGAGCTGAACAGATGGGCTGAGTTGAGGCCAGTGGCGTCAAGGTCGCCTGTGGCCGTAGAACCAAGATCGAATGCAGACTCGTCTACACCATTGGTGGCAACATCATCCAAAACTGGCGCTGCACCCACATTGGTGGCATCAGAGGAACCATTCACGCTGGCGGTAGAAGCCAGGCTGCCGATGCCACCGATGTTCATGTCGATGCCATTGATGCCGGTGGCATCAAAGTCAATGTCAGCTGTCGCTGCACCAGAGGTGCTTTCGCCATCTGCACTACCGATCACAGCAGAGGTGGAGCTCAGATCAGAATCGGAGCTGACGTTCATCTGGAGATCCGCGATGCCCATCGCGTCCATCCCGGAACCGGAGCCAGCCCCTCCGGTGACGGAAGAAGCAGAGGAATCAGCGGTGCCTTGGGCTTGCGCCATCAGGTTGCTGACACCGCCAACGTCGATGCTCATACCGGATGCGATACCGGTGACGGAGGCATCAGCAGCATTGGTGTAACCGTAACCAGCGGCAGCGGTGGCGTCTCCGGAGGTGCTGGAGGCAGAAGCATCGAGGTTGCTGAAGCCCTGAGCGGTCAGATTCGAATCTGAGGCAATGTCGATGTTGAATGCTGCGGAACTGAAGTCCGTCCCAGTTACACCGATGCTATTTACAGGCGGAGTAGCAAGATTCACTGTTTCGTCGAGACCAGTCGTCAAACCAGTGACGTCTTGACCAAGTCCAGCTTTAGCTGTTGCATCAGTTTCATCAACTCCTCCCACATTGGAAGCAGTGGCTGAGGAATCAAGCTGAGCAGCACCGGTGAGGTCGGAGATTCCGCCCACATTCAGTGAGGGAAGCTGAGCACCGATAGCCTTGTCGCCCTGACCAGCAATTGCGGTAGCAACACCAGCAGTACTAGAAGCATCGGCTGATAGTGAACCGATGGCCATACCGGAGAGACCGGAGTCGGAGGCAACATCGATACCGAAAACATCAGGAGTGCCGCTGGTATCAGTTTTCTGACCGATCAAGCCGGTTGCGCTTTCTGAATCAGCGGTGGCAGTTGAAGGATCGCTGACGTTGCTGGAGGAAGCAGAGAGCCCGAAGTTGGCTTGACCAGCGATAGAGCCGATGCCACCAATATCGAGGTTTCCTGCAGCCAGATCAGCACCATTAATGGTGGTGCTAAGAGCGTTGGCAGTTGCTGTACCAGCGGTGGTTGCGGCGTCAGCAGAGCTTGAGACGTTGGCGAGACCTTGAACGGAGGCATCGCTCTTGACATCCAATTCTCCTGTTTGCTGCAAGCCTTCTGCAGTAGTGAGCTGACTAAGGCTGATGGCCTGTCCCGAGACATTGCTGGAAGCAGCACCGGAGGTCAGGCTGGTTTCACCAGCAACGGAACCGACACCACCAATATCGGTAACACCGAGCTCAGCACCTTGGAGAGTGCCTGCTTGAGCACTAGCGAAGGCATATCCGCCACTGGTGCTTTCTGCAGATGATCCAAGATCAACAGCAGCAAGGCCGTTGATGCCTGCATCGGAGGCAACGTTCAGGCCAGAGATGGCTTCTAAGCCATCGATGTCATTCAGCTGAGAGACAGCACCCGAGATGTCAGTTGTGGAATCATCAACGTTGGAGGAGGAAGCGGAACCGGCAAAGTTTGCAGAACCGGTCAGTGAACCAACGCCACCGATGTTGACATCGCCAAGGTTGGCGCCGTCGATTGTGTTGGCGTATGCACCAGCGGCTGCAGCACCATCAGTGGTGGAAGCGTCAGCTGTATTAGTGAGATTGGCGAAACCTTGAAGTGTGCCGTCGGACTTGATGTCTGTTCCGTAGCTACGCACCCCATTGGTGCTTGTGCCATCAGTTCCTGTGACCAGGCCTTGGGCAAGGCCAGTACCGCTCTCGGTTAGGTCGCCAAGATCAACACCAGTCGTGGGGGAGTAAGAGGCAGAGGTTGGAACCGCGAAACCATCTTTCACATCACCAAGAGCAGCCCCGGCGATAGCAGAACCAGTGACGTTGCTGGAAGCAGCAGTTGCGTTGAAATCAACCTGACCGCCGATGTCCGCAACACCACCAATATCTGTGTTGATGCCAAGGTCAGCACCCTGGAGTTTGCCTGCATCAGCAATCGCAGTAGCACTACTAGCTGCGCTTGAAGTACCTGTACTTGCAGCAGATGCGTTGTTAACTAATTGAGCTAGACCTTGAATCGATGCATCGGAATCAATCGTGTTCTGAATTTCAGAATTAAAGCCCTGGATTGAACCAGTCAGTCCAGATGTAGCCGTTGAATCACCAGTAACACTTTCCGAATCAGCACTGAGGCTGTTACTTGACTGACCAAGGCCGGAGAGCTCACCTCCAACATCAAGCTTCGTGAGCGAAACTCCCAAGCCTTCTCCCATCTCGGTGAAGGCTTCGGCAATTCCGTTGCTTGTAGAAGCAGATGAGGATGCCGTAGATGAAGCAACACCTTGAAGGCCTGCATCAGCCTTCACATCGATTGATGCTTCAGCATTTGATTCGTTAGAGAGTCCAATCGCTTGATTGGACTCTGTGGTTGAGACAGCAGCACTGTCTCCTGAAACGTTCTCAGAACTTGCAGACGAAGCCGAGCTGGATTCAGCCTGAATAGTGGCATCAGCGTCTACCAGAGCTTGAATATCTTGAAGGCCGGCAACCTTGCCTACAGCATCCTCAGCAAAGGATTGAAAATCATTTTGTAGTGGCTTGGCAGAAGAGGTCATGATGAGTCAAGGAATGAGATGAAAACTGTTCTTGATTACAAGCAGCAGCTTTTGCCAAAACTTGTTCTGAAAAAACCTAGTAGAGGGTTACCTAATCTGTCGATATTGCTTTGTATTGCATTGTATAGACCCCAAAATAACGAAGCAAAATAAACAGTTTTTTAGAAAAATCAGAGAACGACGAGCAGCGCCTAAACGCTCAAGTTTGATATACCGAGCTACACAAAGAAATACGATTATGATTTAGAAAAATCACATCAACCCCCTCCACGCGATCCTGACAAAACTCAGTCACAGGAATGAGTCTTAGAGATTGAAACAGGCTCAGATCTTCTTGAGCGACCCAAAGCTGGCCTCGACGCCAGCAGACACAGAAGCCTGTTCAGCGATGAGCAGTTCTGCACCAAAATCCTCCAACACCCAAATGATCAGCATTTCTAATGAAAGCATAGGTCTTAACAATCTCGATCGTTTCCCAGCAGCCTCTCGCTTAACAAACACTTCTATCAGGGGACTAGAG
Source organism: Synechococcus sp. PROS-9-1 (assembly GCF_014279775.1). Taxonomy (NCBI): domain Bacteria; kingdom Bacillati; phylum Cyanobacteriota; class Cyanophyceae; order Synechococcales; family Synechococcaceae; genus Synechococcus; species Synechococcus sp. PROS-9-1. The sequence goes on along the minus strand of NZ_CP047961.1, from coordinate 573,265 downwards.
AATCTCGCTCATGAGCCCTCTTTGCACTGCATCCCCGGCAGCTCAAAACTCCATCACGAAAAAAACGCGTGAGCAATCGCTCGTTGGATGAGGATCCTCAACCATCCATGACAAGCCCACAACAGAGAACATCCCAAGCAGGAATCATGTTTCACGAACAAAAGCACCTACGCGACACCAGCGAGAGGGAATAAAACCGCCTATTGTTAATATTGCATTAAGAATAAAGAGCAATCAGCAAATTAAGTGGGAAAATCATATCCATACAGAAGCTCAATAGTATCTCACGCTTCAGATTAAACTGAAATAAGGATTGCAAAATACAAGACGCGCACCTAAGGTAAAAAAGTCAAGGTTAGCCACAAGCACAATCCATAAATGGACAACAAAGAACAATCAATCCAACATGACAACGATATGTTATGGGAGTATCGAGTTATTCATATCAATATAGTTAATAAAAAACCAACCCAAACGTCGAGCCCTGAGGAAGCAAGCCAAAAATTACAGGGACTGCTAAGTCCTGAATTCATTAAAAAGGAATTCCCGAAGCTATACGGGAAGCCACGTCTTCCAAAACATCCAGCATCTCAGCTCCAATTTGTTTTGAATCTCCTTGGCCGAGAGCGATGGGAATTGATCGAGACTAGCCAACTTGGAGGACTACTAATGTTTATCTTCAAAAGACAATCCATGAAAGCTGAGGAGTAGTCAATACGTTTTTAGAATCATTAGTTCCAAGAAATAACTTGATTTTTGCAAAGTCGTTTCTATTAAAAAATCAATCCACGTCTTAAGACATAAAGCAATACCTCAACGGTTCTTGAGCCTACGGCTGAAGGAAATGTCACCCCAATCATTGAATTCCATTCTCAAAAGCCGATAGAGTGAAGTGAACTCTGTCTCATGAATTGTTGACTGATTCATCGCCTGCGACTCGGTCTGGCTAGAACATCTCTATAAAATAAATATATCAAAGAAGAAAACAAGTCTTGCCTTGGGATAATCGAAAAATGAGTTATCCTAATGCAAACTATACAAGATCTTCAAGCTTATGATTCACCAAATCCATTTGATTTCTTCAATGATTTCTTCACCTTGCTCTTCGTAGCAACAGTGGTACGTTGATTAGATGATTCCTCGTCCTTAAAGAAAACTCCATCCAGCCATACCGTTATGATATATACAACGATCAAAACAGGGATCAATACAGCCCATTGATTTGGGAATTCGTATGGAATCTGCTGAACGCCAAAAATAGCTAGGTAACCCGTGATCAAAGTAAATATAAATCGACGAATACTAGCCTGATTCAAAATAAATTCTCTATATCAAATAATTATAGGGCTCAAATCAGAGGTCCACAGTGGCCTAACAAATCTTTTTGATCCATGAACCTGATGCCATTGTGCAGCCTAGACCTTAATGCGATGCACTCTCGCTTGCACATGCCTGGTTTTCAACAGTAATCGGACATTCGGGTTCCTTTTCGCCATATTGACCAGGCTCGCGCATTGCCCAGTACTCATCAACGACACCAAGCAAGTAAGTCATTGCTTTTTCAACCGATTTGCGCAAGCCCATGGCGTTCACCTTAATGCTGTTACTTTGGCAAGAATTGACTGGTAATGCCATTAAGAGCACATAATCCTTTTCATGAGCAGCTAACCCCCCTAAACGAATCAGAACGAGTGCTGACACCAACAGCCGGCCAGGACATGTGGCAAACCGGTGGAATGAAGCTACAGATCGGGGCAACAAGCCCCGTTCTCAAACAGAAAAGCATGTATAAAAGATGATAAGAATCAAAGTCTCTAGCACCATGACCATGATTAAACTGAATATTAAATTGATTGGATAGAGATGTTCATGCGCAGGCCTATTTTAACAGCTGAACAATTTGATCGAGCAATATCTAACTCCTCATTAACGGAAGAAGAAGAAGCATTGATTGACTTTGTACGATATACAGGAGTGATCGATGAACTTGTATTGAGGAAAGGATTATCCCTTCCTTCTAAACCCCCTGCACTCTGCAGGCTTGCAGACGCATGTGAAAAGATAGGGGCTGTTATTCCTGATCACTTCGCTGCAGTAATGGAATGGTCTGCTGAACAAAATGAAGATTCTATCGCCTGGAAAGGAAACTTACTTTGCGATATCGCTTTCACTAGAGATGGCGTCGAGTTATCGCCATATGCTGGCATCACTCTTTACCACACCTATGTAGTGCATCAAGAACTATTTACAGGCTTGGGGTTTTAGGAATCACTATTAAAAACAACACTGTGCACTAAATCGTCTTCAACCGGCTATGGATCAAGAAGATCTGGTGAAGTTAAGCATTTCAAGGATTTATGGCTCAATCGCTTCAGCCCAGACGGGTGCAACCTGAGTCCAACCAATTTCAATCAGGCGATTCCATTTCTTCTCTCCATCCTTTCGGGACAGATATTTTCTACTTTTCAGCATTTCTGACTATCCATTTGCCATCGCCCCGTAACCACAACCATCAGTCAACCAACCCTCAACACCAACATTCATGAAGCAGCCAATGCAGATTGATAACGGAATAAATGAAATTAGATTTTTGCCTCTTTCCGTTCTCTTCGTCGTGACATGTGATACACAAAGAAAATATTTTGCATGTGCATAGTGTTGAATGAACACACATATACCTCATCCGTAAGACATGTCCAGCCAGGGGGAGATAGTCTTGGATAAATAAAATCTGCATAAATTATCGTGCAAGCTAGCAAGCTTACAAGTAGGCTAATTTGCAAAATTTTCAAAGGCAAAGACTTTGAATGCCAACTCAACATCTTCAAAGAGAGTGCACCAGAGTTGGCAACAGTGTGGATTCACAATGGCCGAATGTGGTGGATGATAGAAGGGGTATGGGGCAATACAAGCAACAAAAATATTGGCGAGAATTACGATAGCGATATTCAATTTAAAGCACAGATTTTGTTCGAAGACCGAAATAATTGCGAGCTCTTTAAAAAAGAATTGAAAAGCTTTTGCTAGGTGCAAAAACTTATTTATGTGGCAATCAAGATTTCTCCAGGCCAGTTCCACTACTCATCGTTCATACCATTCCGTTAATTTCAAACGACGAGATTGAAGAGCAGTTAGTTATTAATCAGTTTTATCAATTCAAATCCGCTATATGCCGCTCAATCGGATGCCAAGCAAAACAAGAAACTTAAAAACTTATTTGTGATTTACATTGATTCTCGTCAAAGCTCGACCGAATGAAGAGTTGAGTCCAAGCTAGTCAGCAATCAAATACAAAAACTTTCAAACTAGGGGCAAAAGAATGCATAATTGCCGCCACATTATCAAATTCAGCGAATCAGAGTTGCCTTAAAAAAGCCAAGACCTAAGCCCATACCCTTGGGCTTATCTTCCAAAAATGTGATCGCCAATTCAAAATCCATTAAGCCCTTCTCTTCGATGAAATCTCTTGGAAGCTGGCCGCGACGTTGATCAAGGTAACGCCCATGAATCTCTTCTTTGTTCTTACTTAAAAACCCAACAATCTCCTGAAGAACATGATCTCTCCATTCATCCTTATCGCTTTGCTGAACCTGGTTTTCCTTCATGACACATCACAACACTGCCTAAACGCTAAGACGACGTAAGCCGAATTGCACAACCGGGACTACGCATTTTTAAAAGCAAACTCGATTCACAGAGGCCTGCAGTTAAGTCAGCAAGATAAATGGGTGATCAAATCCTTCACAGTCACGATGGTTCAAACCAATACGTCAAACAGCCATAGCAAGCACCCTTCACAACAGACCGTTGAATAGCCTTTAGGTAGATCGCATCAACGCCTTGCAGCGTCCTGTCCCAGAACCGGCGACAGCCACCCGGGCCATTCACCATGGCGAAAGCTTCGCCAGCGAAACCGGCACGGTGATGCCACCCATCTACGCCACCTCCACCTTTGAGCATGGCAACCCAGGCGGATTCGATTACACCCGCTCTGGCAACCCCAATTTCCGCATCCTTGAAGGTGTACTGGCCTCAGTGGAGGCATGCACCCACGCCACGGTATTTGGATCTGGAGTGAGCGCGATTACCGCGATTGCCTCCACCCTGAGCCAGGGAGATCTGGTGCTCTGCGAGGAAAACCTTTACGGCTGCACCGTGCGCTTGTTCGAACAGGTGTTTGCCAAGTTCGGAGTGCGCACCGAATGGGTTGATTTCACCCATCCAGAGGCTGCAGCCCGTATCCATGAGCAGAAGCCAGCGATGGTCTGGCTAGAGAGTCCCACCAATCCACTGCTCAAAGTGATTGACCTCGATGCGGTCTGCAGCGCTGCCCGCTGCGCAGGCGTACCCGTTGTGGTCGACAACACCTTCGCCACCGCCTTGGTGCAACGCCCTCTAGACCTTGGCGCCACCCTCTCGCTCACCAGCACCACGAAATACATCAATGGGCATTCCGATGCCCTCGGTGGTGCGGTTTGCACCGATGACCCCAGCTGGCACCAGAAGATGGTGTTTGCCCAAAAAGCATTGGGGCTAATGCCCTCACCCTTCGACTGTTGGCTGATCACCCGGGGCATCAAAACGCTGCCCCTGCGCCTCAAACAACAGATGGCGAATGCCGCTGCAGTGGCGGATCATTTGGCATCCCATCCCTCCGTGTCGTGGGTGCGCTACCCCGGACGGGACGATCATCCGCAGAGGGCTGTGGCCTTGCGCCAAATGAACGGAGGCGGAGCGATCGTGACGATTGGATTAAATGCAAGCCGTGAAAAGGCCTATGCCGTATGCAAAGCCCTGCGTTGGTTCACGATGGCCGAAAGCCTTGGCGGAGTTGAGAGCTTGATCTGCCATCCAGCCACCATGACTCACGCCGCCGTTTCTGCGGAGATCAAAGAGGCCCTAGGAATCAGCGATGGATTGATCCGTCTCTCCCTTGGCTGTGAAGACATCACGGACCTCTTGATCGATCTCGATCACGCGCTTGCCCTGCTTCCGTGAGTCCCCGCGATCTTCTGCGCAATCCCTGCTGGCAAGGCGAGGACCTCGGCCATCCCTTGCCTGACAGCACCCATGCCGTGTCTGTGGCCCTACCGCGCTGGCGGGACGTGATCGCCTACGAAGAGAACGATCCGCAGTGCCGATCGCAATTGCGAGCGTTTTATCCACGCTTTGCTCTCCATCCGTTGGTTGCGGAGGTGGCTCAACAAGCATTAGCGATGCTCCCTACTGAGATGACCTCGGCTGAATCCAGTGCTTGGCCCTACCCCAACGCAGCTGCCGCTCAGCTCGCCCAACACCATTGCCAATCTCAGGCGCCAGGTGCTTCAACTCAAATCGTGGATCAGCTCGGACTCTCCGTCTTGATTGCCAACGCTGAAGCAAGCCCCCATGCCAAGGCTTTCTGGCAACACGCTGGTTTAGGGGCCTCGTCGCGACGTGCCGCGATCAGCTTGAACAAGGAAGCAGCACCAGCAGCTAGGACCGCTGAGCAGGCCAAGGCCCTTGTGATCGAGCGACTAGCCGGCATCTATGGCTGTAACACCCAGCAGTTGAGCCTTCATCCGTCCGGAATGGCTGCTCTGCACACGGCTCTGCGATGGATCACGGCGTTGCGCCCCGGACGCCCCACCCTGCAAATCGGCTTCCCTTACGTGGATGTGCTGAAGCTGCCTCAGGTGGTATTTGCAGGAAGCGAACTGCTGCTCGACAGCAGCAGCGCAGCCATGGAAGCCGCTCTTGATCGCCTCGATCCAGCAGCTGTGATTGTGGAACTACCCAGCAATCCACTTCTGCAATGCGTGGATCTCTCCACGCTCGCCCGCTTGGCTCATGCCCGAGGGATTCCAGTGATCGCAGACGACACGATCGGCTCTTGCGTGAACATCGATCCCTTCCCTTATGCAGACCTGATCTTCAGTTCACTCACCAAAAGTTTTGCCGGTCGTGGTGATGTGTTGTCTGGATCACTGGTGGTGAGTCCATGCTCCCAATGGGAGCAAACCTTCCGAGATCAGCGTTCAACAGCAGGGTTCATCGGCCTTGACGATGCCGATGCGATGGCCTTGGCACAAGGAAGCCGCGATGTCCAGGCACGCGTTCCTGAACTGAATCGCCATGCCCAAGCCCTCGCCGCGAAGCTCAGCAACCACCCGGCGGTGGCTCGCGTGTATTACCCCGATCAATGCGCCAATTTCCGCAGCCTCTTGCGCCCCGGCGCTGGACATGGATGCCTGCTTTCGTTTGAGCTCAAGGGCGGTAGCGATCAAGCCCAAGCGGTTTACGACCGGTTGTCGGTCTGCAAAGGGCCAAGCCTGGGCACACCATTCACGTTGGTGTGCCCCTATGTGCTTTTGGCTCACTACGACGAACTGGCCTGGGCCAAGGCTTGCGGCGTTCCCTCTCACCTCCTGCGCGTCTCGGTCGGACTCGAACAACCTGAGGAGATTTGGCAACGGTTTGAGCGCGCCCTCGCTCCGTCAAGCCACTAAAAACGCAGCGGATCCTGCGTTGGTCAAGGTCAAGCCTCTCGCTCACAGGGATTCTCACAGCGGCTGGTTGGAGCCAACATCCAGCTCTTCAGACTCTGCCTAAACAGCAGCCGGGGAGAAAGTGATCAAAGCGCACGTCAAAAGCGACAGATCACAAGTGTTGATTGGAAGCCAAAAAATGATCGGATCGGTTGAGCCAAAACCACATCAACAGACATCGAACTCTTAATAAGGCCTGAAGCTGGAATGAAGTGCCAGTGATGGCAATTAAATTTCTAGAAAATAATTCCAGCCTCATGTCCCGCGTCTACGCCGACAACAGCCAAGCCATCGGCAACACCCCTCTCGTTCGCCTCAACCACGTCACCAAGGGTTGCAAGGCAACCGTTTTGGCCAAAATCGAAGGCCGCAACCCCGCCTACAGCGTGAAGTGCAGGATCGGCGCCAACATGATTTGGGACGCTGAAAAGCGTGGCGTTCTCTCCGAAGGGAAAACCATCGTGGAGCCCACCTCAGGCAACACAGGCATTGCCCTGGCCTTCACTGCCGCGGCTCGTGGTTACAAGCTGATCCTCACGATGCCGGAATCGATGTCGATCGAACGGCGACGGGTGATGGCCGTGCTTGGCGCCGAACTGATTCTCACGGAAGCCGCCAAGGGCATGCCTGGCGCCATCGCTAAGGCCAAGGAAATTGCCGATAGCGATCCTGCCAAGTACTTCATGCCTGGGCAGTTTGATAATCCCGCCAACCCAGAGATCCACGAGAAGACCACAGGTCCTGAGATCTGGAATGACTGCGATGGAGCGATCGATGTCTTTGTTGCCGGCGTTGGCACCGGTGGCACCATCACCGGTGTCTCGCGTTACATCAAGCAGCAAAAGGGCAAGGCCATCACCTCGGTTGCCGTTGAGCCAAGCCACAGCCCTGTGATCACCCAAACCATGAATGGTGAGGCTCTCAAGCCAGGTCCACACAAAATTCAAGGCATCGGCGCTGGCTTCATTCCCAAGAATCTCGATCTCTCCGTGGTCGATCGCGTGGAGCAAGTCACCAATGAGGAGTCGATCGAAATGGCCCTGCGTCTGGCCCAGGAAGAAGGCCTTTTGGTAGGAATTTCTTGTGGCGCCGCGGCCGCAGCGGCCATTCGCCTCGCCCAACAAGATGAATTTGCTGGCAAAACAATCGTGGTGGTTCTGCCTGACCTCGCCGAGCGCTATCTGTCCTCAGTGATGTTCGCGGATGTGCCCACCGGCATCATCGAGCAACCCGTTCCTGCCTGATCAACACTGGTCTAATCAACACCCTCGCGAATGAGCGATCTACCGCCCCGTCTGAGCACGGGGCTTTTTGATGGGGCCCCTAAAGGGCTCCTTTAGGCCGTTCCTTCAGGGCGTGCATCGAAAAGCACGGCCTCAGGAGCAATCCACATGGCATCGCCATAGGAATAGAAGCGATACATCTTCTCAATCGCTATGGCGTAGATCTGGAGCAACTGGTCGCGACCGATCAGTGCACTCACAAGGAGCAAAAGAGAGCTCTTGGGGAGGTGAAAGTTCGTGAGTAAACCCTGCACCACCTGGAAGCGATAGCCCGGCTGAATCACTAGATCCACGGGCCCCTTCAAGGGCTGCAAGCTCCCTCCACCCGCAGCAGCTGCGGCCTCCAGTGCTCGCACGCTGGTTGTGCCCACTGCAATCACCCTTCCGCCTCGAGCTCTACAGGCCGACACCGCCTCCACCACCTCAGCGCGCACCTCCACCCATTCACTGTGCAAGGTGAGGTCGGTCAGATCCTCTGTTTCCACGGGCCGAAAGGTGCCCAAGCCAACGTGAAGGGTGACATGGGCCAAGGCAACACCCCGCTCTGCAATTGCTGCCAACAAGTCATCACTGAGATGCAGTCCCGCCGTCGGAGCAGCAACAGCGCCTGGACGCGAGGCGTAACGGGTTTGATAGCGCTCTTGATCCGAGCTGTCATGCCGTGTGATGTAAGGCGGAAGTGGCACTTCTCCGTAACGCTCCAACAGTCCTTCCAGGGCAAGCGCATCCGCGCATTCCGCAGGGAACTGCACGATCCTGCCTCCACTGGCCGCATCGCTCGCCAGCACGGCTAAGGGCAGCGGTTCTTGCTCCAAGGCCTCAAGCCAAAGCTGGTCACCAGGCTGCATGCGTTTAGCAGGCCTCGCTAAACACAGCCACCGCCCCTCGCCCCGGGGCTCGAGCACGAGCAATTCACCCAAACCTCCGCCACTGCGGCGCACCCGAAGACGCGCCTTCAGGACGCGGGTGTCATTCACCACCAAAAGATCGCCGGGTAGCAACTCCTGCTGCCAGTCCCAAACCTGTTGGTGCCTCAGCTCTGACAGGGAACGTTCTGCAGGCGGCACCATCAACAGACGAGCATCGTGCCGTGGCTCCACCGGCGCCTGCGCAATTCTTTCTTCCGGCAGAACGTAGTCATACGAACTGAGCTGAAGATCACGTGAGTCAGGCATGATCTGGCTCCTGCACACCATCAGCCCATGCTGCCAAGGCCGCGGCGCCCCCGTTTCCTGCAGGCGACATGAAGAAGCTCACAATCGAAAAGATGCGACTGTGACTGGCAGAGAGAGCGGCAAACACAGCTGCGACTTACAGAGCCAAACTCTCTGGACGCATGTCGATGAGTTCCGCCAGATCCTTCAGGAAGGCAGCACCGTCGGCGCCATAAATCACGCGGTGATCAGCGGTGAGGTTCACCTGCATCTGACGCTTCACAGCGATGGATCCGTCCTTGCCTGCCACCACGGTGGGACGAGACGCCGCAACCGCCAGAATCGCGCCGGTGCCTGGGGGCAAGATGGCATCAAACCGATCCACTCCAAACATTCCAAGGTTGGAGAGGGTGAAGGTGCCGGTGCTGTATTCCTCCGGCTGCAGTTGCTTGCTGCGAGAACGCTTCACCAGATCCCCCCACTGCCGCGACAACTCATACAGATCGGTGCGATCGGCATTGCGCAATACAGGCGTAATCAATCCGCCGTCTTCCATCGCCACAGCGACTGCCACATTCACCTCAGCGGGATAGCTCATGCCTGAGGCCGTGGTGGCGGCATTCACCTGGGGATGGCGGGCCAAGGTGACGGCCACGGCTTTGGCCAGAAGTGCAGTCATCGTGACGCCTTTGGGCTTCACCTGCTTATAAAACGCATCGAGCTTGTCCGTGGTGATCGTGTATCCAACGCGGAAGCAAGGCACCGCAAGGCTGGCTTCCATGTTGCGGTTCACTGCCGCCTGCAGGGTGTTGAAGGCCACGGTCTCGCCCGGGGCGCCAAAGCTGTTGCCCGCAGGAGCCGACGGTGAAGCGACGACACTGCCAACAACCACGGCAGCAGCTGAAGTGCCCTCACCCACCCGTGGTGGGGTGACCGGACGTCCGGCTGCCTTTTCAACATCTTCCGCCTGAATCCGGCCATTGGGGCCAGTGCCGCGCAGACCAGCAAGGTCTACGCCCATTTGGGAGGCCAGCTTGCGGGCGCGAGGACTCACGATCAAACGTCCGTTGCTCGCAGGTGCAGCCACGGGAGCGGAGATGGGTGCCGGAGCTGCTACAGGAGCAGGGGCAAGCGGCGCTGCTGGGGGGGCCGGAGCAGCAGGTGCTGCAGCGGCTGGGGCGGTGGGTGCTGCGGAAGGGGCCGCGGTGGGAGCTTTGGCCTTCGCGTCAGCAATCTCCGCTTCCGTCTCAACGATCAAGCCGATGGTTTCACCCACGGGTGCAGTGCTCCCCGCAGGCATCAACACGGCAGCCAGGTAGCCCTCCTGAAAGGACTCCACATCCATATCAGCTTTGTCTGACTCAACAACGAGAACGGATTCGCCTCGCTCCACCTTGTCTCCAGGCTGTTTGAGCCACTCCACGATTTTGCCCTCCGTCATGGTGGAGCTGAGGGCAGGCATAAAAATGTCGTGGGTCGCCAAAACCGTCTCCAGAAGAGCTAATCAGACAGATTTTACGGCCCGGGTTAGCCCTGATCGATCGACTCGATGACGCCATCGCGCACAACGACAGACACCTGCATCTTGCTGACCAAATTATCGCCAACTTTGATGTCGCAAAAACTATCGAGTTGACCCTGTTCAACGATCTGATCCATCTCTAGCTCACGTACTTGAGCCTGTTGCTGCAACAGGTTTCTCTTTTGTTCCTCCAGCTCAGAACGTTTGGCCGCCACCTGTTGCTGCACCTGACCCACCTGCTCTTGCACGCGGGGGTCAAGCGGATTCGCACTCTGACGACGGACCTGGTCAACGACCTGCTGACCCTCTTGCTCCAGCTGGGCAAGCTGCTGATCCGAGGTGGCGATGCCGTTGCTCAACTCGCGTTCAGCTTCCTCCTTCCAGGCGGGAGTCACCACCGCACGAATGGTGATCGAGCGCTTAATCGAGAGGGTGTTGCCGTCCGACATGAAATTAATGACGTGGTGCCAAGCGTCTCAGTCCAGTGGCTGCAGGTCAACCCAAATCAGGGGATGCAGGTATCAGCATCGATTCAGCATCCATAAAGCGCCTGAATCGACTCCCGATCACGCCCACTGATCCGATCACGACGCTGCTTCAAGGTCTGCGTGAGCAGGCCGTTTTCGATCGTGAACGGCGCCACCAACACCACACCCATCACCCGTTCATCCGAACGTGCGCCAACGCGCAAACTCAGCAGGCGATTCAGCTCCCCGCGCAGCAGACGCCGCAAGTCTTGATCGCCTGGAGTCCCACCGAGATCGGCCGGCAAGCTGAGGCCCTGCTCTGCGCCCCAGGCCAACATCGCCTCGAGGCGCGGCACAACCAAGGCCGCCAACTGGCGTTGATCTTGGCCAACGAGCATCACCTGTTCGATCAAGGGGCTGGACACCAGCTCCTCCTCCAAAGGTGCCGGCTCAATGTTTTCACCACTGCTCAGCACAATCGTGTCCTTGGCACGACCCGTCAGCACGACCGACCCATCGGGCAAGAGCATGCCCAGGTCACCGGTATCAAACCAGCCATCGGCTTCTAGCACTTTTGCGGTGGCTTCTGGACGACGCAGATACCCAGCCATCACCTGGGGACCACGCACCAAGACAACGCCACAATCACGAAAGCCGAGGGGCTGACGCGTCTCAGCATCCACGATCCGGAACTCCGTATCCGGCAAAGGCTGCCCTGAACTGCCACGGATGTTGCGCCATGGACGCCGGCAACTCACAACCGGGCTGGTTTCAGTGAGGCCATAGCCCACCAACAACTCGATCCCCACCGCCTCAAAAAAGGAATCCACATGAGGGGCGATCGCTCCTCCTCCATTGATGGGGAAGCGCAGCTGACCACCACTGAGCTGCAACCTCAGCTTTGGCCAGATCAGCTTGGAGGCCAGGGCATGGGCGGGCCAGCGCCCGGCGGATTTCAGACGCGCCATCAAGCGCTGACGGCGCCCCAAGGGCGTCAGCATCAGGTTGCGACGCTGACGCCGGGCCAAGCAATAGGCACTGCTGTTAGCGAGTGCCGCCCGCAACAGGCGCTGCCTGGATGCAGGAAATGTTTTCAGGACATCTTCAAACCCAGCTTGCACCGCCTCCCAGAGGCGCGGCACTGTCACCATCACCACAGGCTTCACCCTGGGTAAATCACGTTTGAGCTGTTTGATCGTGGTGTAGCTCTGCGAACAGGCGCAGGAGAAGAAGTAATACTCCGCACTGCGTTCATAGGCATGCCAGATCGGCAACACGCTGAGCACAGGAGCGCCAGGGTCTGGGCGAGCAACGCAACTCAAACTGCGCATCTGATGCAGCAGGTTGGCGTGGCTGAGCGGAACGCCCTTGGGCTGACCGGTGGTTCCTGAGGTGTAAAGGATGGTGGCTGTGGTGCTGGCAGCGCTGGTGGCGTCTCGACCAGCGTCTGGATCCGGAGCCTGATGCTTTGCGCCAGCTGCCAAAAGATCAGCCCACGAGATCACGTCTTGATCCACAGCATCACCTTCGAGCTGCAGCACAAAGCGCAGTTGGCTGCGCAACTGAACAGGCAACTGAAGCCGTTGCCAAAGATCCGCGTTTTGCACCACCAGGGCTACAGCCTTGGCGTCCTCAAGGATGTATCGCAACTCCTCTACGGGGGCTGAAGCGCCACGCACCGCATCAGCCGCACCGGCGCGCATCAAGCCTTGATCTGCCATCAGCCAGCGGGGACTGTTTTCTGCAAACAGTCCCACCACATCGCCCTCGCAAACCCCCAAGGAACGAAACCCTGCAGCCGCAGTCGTGATTCGTTGCGACAACTCCTGATAGTTGAAATGCTCCGGATGGGCGGCATGGGGTGCATCCACAGCCATGAGCGCACCATGACGTTGCTCAAGCCAGGGCCAGAGTTGATCGACTCTCCCCAGGCCTTGCACATGCTGCTGACGGGCGAGTGATTTCAACTCCCAAGGCGTTGGTCGCCAGCTGGCCTGTGCAAACGAACCCACAACGTTGTTTCAGCTTGCGCCTAGGAGTACCACCCAGAATCAAGACCAGCAAGCTCGCACCAGCTGAGTGAGAGGCGCTGGGCCAGTGCATCCCGCAGGAGTGGCTGCACATCCTCAGGCGTGATGCCAGGAATCCAGCGCTGCAAACGATCCACCGGACGATCAGAAAGTCCACAGGGCACCACCTGCGTAAACCCTTCCATGGCGCACGACACATTGAGAGCAAGGCCGTGCTGAGTGATCCAACGACGACATCCCACCCCGATGGCCGCCACTTTTCGCCCTTCCAGCCAAACCCCCGTGAGCCCTGAGATGCGTTGCCCTGTCAAGTCCAATGCCGCCAACACATCGATCACCACCTGTTCGAGCTGGCGCATGTACCAATGAAGGTCTGGTTCACGCCGGCGAAGGTCCAACACCGGATAGGCCACCAACTGCCCAGGGGCGTGGTGCGTGACCTCACCGCCCCGGTCGATGCGATGCAGGGGAGCTGGCGCATTCTCGGGATCAAAGCGCAAGTGATCTTCCGTCGCTCCGCGACCAAGAGTGAAGCAAGACGGATGTTGAAGAATCCAAACCGCTTCCCTGCCTGAGCCTTCCGCAGCGAGTAATTGCTGCTGCCATCCACGTTGCCAATCCCAGGCCTGAGAGAACGGCACGGGCGCAACCGGCTCAAAAAGAAATGCCGCAGACCGCTGTCCTGCGCCTGAGGCAGTTAGTAGGTTGCCGGTAGAACCAGGCAAAGGGGACCGCCATGAAGCTTCTGATCCATGGTCGCAATTTGGATGTGACGCCCGCACTGCGGGAATACACCGAAACAAAACTGGAACGGGCTATCCATCACTTCGACGACCTCGTCCTGGAAGCGGATGTACACCTCTCAGTGGCTCGGAACCCCAGGGTTCCGCAACAAACCGCGGAGGTCACTGTGTTCGCCAATGGCACGGTGATTCGCGCCCAGGAGAGAAGCGAAAACCTTTACGCAAGCATCGATCTGGTCGCAAGCAAGTTGGCGCGCCAGCTGCGACGCTTCAAGGAACGCCACAGCGACCATGGCCATCGGATCACCCCAACGGCAGCAAATGACGTCCTCCTCACGGAACGTGCCACAGAAGACTCACTGATCGCAGGGAAGGAAGCGCAGCTCCCCAGCCCAGGGGTTCGGCGCAAATATTTCTCAATGCCAGCGATGAGCCTTGAAGACGCACGCCATCAACTCGAACTGATCGACCACGACTTCTACCTGTTTCGAGACAAAGAAAGCGGTGAACTCCAGGTGATTTATCACCGCAATCACGGTGGATTTGGCGTGATCCAAGCGCGGAACTAAGGCCAGTGCTTGCCCCACAACGATGACCGCGTCGCCGCGTCAGCGGGAGCTTCCGGAGCTCCCGCCCATGATTCATCAAGCCGTTTTAGATCCACTCTTGGAAGAGGAGGCTCTGCACAACCTCTGCGATGCGGCGCGACTGCTCGGCTTCGGAGGGCTCTGCACCAGCCTCTGCCACCTAGAAGCGGTACGAAACCGCATCGGACCCAGCGGACGCCTTCGCTTGTTTGCTGTTGTGGACTTTCCCTTCGGGACGATTCCAGCGGAGCTCAAACGGGCGCAAGCGGAATGGGCCGCAGCCCGAGGAGCTGATGCCCTCGATGTGGTGCCCAATCTCGCTGCCATCACGGCGGGGCGGGCGGAAGCCTATGCCGAAGAACTCGCGCAGATCTGCGATCTCGGCCTCCCTGTGACAGTGATTTTAGATGTGAACCGCTTGCAGCCAGAGCGCCTGAGCTTGGCCGTTGAAGCCGCGATCGATGCCGGTGCTGCGTTCTTGCAAGCGGGCAACGGGTTTGGAGCGGCCACCACTCCGGTGCAAGTGCGCAAGCTCAAAGAGCTTGCGCGGGGAAACTGCGCGATCAAGGCGGCCGGGGGCATACAACGCTTGGAAACGGCGCTGGACCTTGTGGAAGAGGGCGCCACGGCCCTGGGAACCAGCCATGGCCCAGCTTTGATTCAGGCCCTCCGGCATCCGCAATGAGCCCGGAACGGCGGATCGAAGGGTTGGCTTTAAAGGTGGGACCCCTCGGGGAGCACGACAGGCTGCTCACCCTGCTCAGTGATGACGTAGGCCTGATTCGCCTGGCCGTACCAGGGGCTCGTAAACCACGCAGCAGCCTTGCGGCGGCGGTTCCTCTCACCACCCTGGAGCTGCAGGTGGGAGGACGCAGCGGCCTGCTTCGGGTACGCCAACTTCGGGTCCAACACAATTTCGGCAACGTGGGCCAGCGATTGGAAACGCTGGCAGCTGCCCAGGCCCTATCTGAGCTCTCGATCTCATTGGTCGCAGGCGATGATCCCGTCCCCGGGATGCTCAGTGCGGTCTTGATGCATCTCGAGCGGCTCGAGCTGCTGGCGCGAAGGCAGCGTGAATCTGAGAGGGAAAGTTCTGAAGGAGAGCGTGTTGATCGCACCTTGGCAACGCTTGTTCAGGCCTGTGTTCATCTGCTCGCTCTCGGCGGCTATGGCCTCCCTCTCCAAACCTGTTGCCGCAGTGGAGCCGCCCTGTCTCCACCGATCGGGAATTGGGACTGGCGCTGCAGCCTGCTGGCCGACGAAGGTCTGGCCATCGGTGCTCAAGCTGGAGCGGCCATTCAGATCAACCCCTCCGAACTCGCCCTGCTTCAGCGATTAACACGGCTTGAACTGCCGGAACGCCAAGACGGTGGATTGATGGGACCCAGACCGGTTTGGCTCCGCCTTTTTACCCTTGTGGAGTGCTGGTGCCGGGTGCATCTGCCAAGGCCCGTCCGCTCGTTTGCCATGGTGAGAGAGGCTGTCGCTAGCGCCTAACCATCCAGCAAGACGAGAGGTTTTCACGCTACGGCCTGTGGTGGGCGATCATGATTCGGCGAATGAACACATTTTGAGCGGTCCTCCCCTAAACAGCCCGGACCCGGCCCTGCCCACCAGCGCCAATCCAGAGGGTCGCCGCGGCCTTCAAGCCGTGATCCATCTCGATGGCTTCCGACGCCTCTGGGTCGGCCAGATCTTCTCCCAACTCGCGGACAAGTTCTACATCGTCTTGATGGTGTATTTGATCGCCCAATACTGGGTGACCAATACACCGGATAGCAATGGCGCGCTTGCTGAAATCGCCTCTGCGATTCGCATGGATTTCGAGACGCGAGCCCAACGCATCACCTTGCTCGCTACCGGCATCTACGTCGCCAACACCATCCCAGCGATGGTGCTCGGATCCGTTGCGGGTGTGTGGGTCGACCGCTGGCCCAAACGCAGGGTGATGGTGGCCTCCAATGGCCTGCGGGCACTATTAGTGCTGTGCACCCCTCTGTTCCTGATCCCTGGACCCCACTGGTTTGGACTGAGCTGGGGATATTGGGCTCTGCTGGTCATGACCTTCCTCGAGTCGGTTCTGACCCAGTTTTTCGCCCCCGCCGAACAGGCGACGATCCCACTGCTGGTGCCAAGAGAACATCTTCTGGCCGCCAACTCCCTCTATCAAGCCACGAGCATGGGGGCCACAATCGTTGGCTTTGCCTTGGGCGATCCAATCCTGCGAGGACTCAACCACCTGCTTCAAATGGTGGGCATCAACGGTGGCGAATTTCTGCTTTTGCCGTTCTGTTACGGCATGGCGGCCATCAGTCTGAGCACCATCCAGATGCGCGAGCCACCGAGAAAAGACAGCAGCGATTCGGTCTGGAAAGAAATCGTGGCGGGGATACAGGTGCTTCGAGAGCAGGTATCCGTCCGCGGAGCCATGGTGCATCTCGTGGTGCTTTACAGCCTCCTAGCCGCGCTTTATGTCCTGGCGATCAGCCTGGCATCTGCCATCCAAGGGCTGGGGCCAACAGGCTTCGGCACCCTGCTAGCAATGAGCGGACTAGGAATGGCCATTGGCGCGGTGCTGGTGGCCCAAATGGGCCATCGCTTTAGCCGTCGGCGACTCGCCGCAGCCGGACTGGGCACGATCACCTGGTGTCTGATCATGCTCGGGCAACTGCGAGGAAATCTCAGCATCACCTTGCTGTTGTGCGGCATCCTCGGCATTGGTGCCGCTCTCGTAGCGATTCCTGCCCAGACCACGATTCAGGAGGACACTCCAGAATCCCAGCGAGGTCGGGTCTTCGGGCTTCAGAACAACCTGATCAACATTGCTCTCAGCCTGCCCCTGGTTCTTGCCGGCGCCCTGGTAAGCAGCATTGGCTTGATCCCGGTGCTCTGGGTGCTTGCGGCACTTTCTTTAGCTGCCGCTTTGTGGGAGCGTCCTTGGGAGCGCTGCTAACTTCAGACTCGGCTTCGGGACGGTGCCAGTGGCCCACATTGCCTGGCTCGGCAAAAAAACTCCGTTTTGCGGCAATGTCACCTACGGGCTGAGCACCACAGAAGCCCTAAAGAAACGCGGCCATCAAACCAGCTTCATTCATTTCGATAATCCTGGCGCGCCCGGTAGCAGCAACACGTCGTTGCTTGCACACGATCCAGATGTGAGCCTGCCCTATTTAGTGAAGTCTCAGGTGTACACGATTCCCTCCCCTAGGGCGCAGAGGGAGTTGCGTGAGTCCTTGAAGAGGCTTCAGCCCGATGTCGTGCACGCCAGCCTCACCCTTTCCCCCCTTGACTTCAGGCTTCCAGAGCTTTGCCAGCCGTTAGGCATTCCGCTGGTCGCGACCTTTCATCCACCGTTTGACGCAGGCTTGCGCAACCTCACAGCGGGCACGCAACAGCTCAGCTACCAGCTCTACGCGCCTGCTCTCTCCCGATACGACCGTGTCATTGTCTTTTCCGATCTTCAGGCGGACGTTCTGAACCGTTTAGGGGTCCACGAAACTCGCCTTGCTGTCATTCCCAATGGCGTGGATCCCGAGCGCTGGTCTCCGGCCCCAAGCCATCCCGCCTCGATCAGCGAGGAGCTCCATAACGTGCGCTCACGCCTTGGTGATCAGCGCATTTTTCTGTACATGGGGCGGATCGCAACCGAGAAGAATGTGGAAGCGTTATTGCGGGCCTGGCGACTGGTCAAGCCAGCGGGGTGCCGACTCGTGATCGTGGGTGACGGCCCCCTGCGCAGCACGCTGCAAAACGTGTACGGCAATGGGATCGGGGATCTGTTGTGGTGGGGCTATGAAGCAAATCTCAACACGCGCATCGCCCTGCTCCAGTGCGCTGAGGTGTTTGTGCTGCCATCGCTGGTGGAGGGGCTCTCCATTGCCCTTCTCGAGGCCATGGCCTGCCAATGCGCCTGCGTGGCCACGGATGCTGGAGCTGATGGAGAAGTGCTCGCAGGTGGGGCAGGCATCGTTCTCAGCACGCAAGGGGTCACCACCCAACTCCGCACCCTGCTGCCCGTTCTCCGTGATCAACCTCTGCTCACCCAGGAGCTAGGCCGGCGAGCGCGGGAGCGGGTCATGGAGCGCTACCGGATGGTGTCCAACATCGATGCTCTGGAAGAGCTTTACGGCACCCTGATCGCCAAGAAGGCCTTAGCCGCTTAAGGAGGGCTAGTTCGCCATGCCCCGGCCATGTTGCGTGGCGGCAACAATCGCTTCAATCAAGGCCGAACGCAACCCCGCTTTTTCGAGCTGACGCAACGCCGCCATGGTGGTGCCACCAGGGGAGGCCACCATATCTTTGAGTTCGCCAGGATGCAGCTCTTGTTCCTGAAGCAAAGCCGCGGTTCCAGCGAGGGTTCGATGGGCCAAATGATGGGCTTGGGCCCGAGGCATTCCCACGGCAACGGCACCATCGGCCATCGCCTCTGCGATTAAAGCCACATAGGCAGGACCAGAGGAGGTGAGCGCAAGGAAAGCATCCAGCCGTTCTTCGGGGAGCTCCAAAACCTCACTAACAGGCTCAAAAAAGGAGCGCACTTGCTGCTTTTGTTGATCAGAGATGCCCTCCCCCCAAGCCAAGCCCGTGAGTCCCTGACCCACCAGGCAAGGGGTATTGGGCACGGCACGCACACAGATCCGGCCAGGAAATAACGTTTGAAGCCGCGTCAAGGGAACCCCAGCCAGCACGGAGAGCAAAAGGCTTGAACCAGGCGCAGGCGTCGCTGTTGCAGGTGGCGCAGAGGCCGCAACCGCATCGAGCATCTGGGGCTTGACGGCCAAGAGTTGAACCGATGCCCCCCAAGCGTCCTGTGCCGCAGGATCACTGGCAGCAACGACCTTGACTTCGGAGGGCACTCGCGCGGACACCGTTGCAACGGAGTCCGCGCGGCCAACAACGGCGATCGTCTTATCGGCAGGAATGAGGCCCTGCTCAATCAGAGGAATCACAAGGGCCTGAGCCATCCGGCCCAGACCAATCACACCAAAGGCAAACGGCACTGTTGGCTCAAAGTGCGGTAGCGCTTGTGGCACTCCAGGCGGGAGTTGGAGCGATGCTGGCCTCAGAAGAGGCTTGCTCGACGTCCTTAGAAACGTGGGTCGGAACGGAGGTTTCGTCCTGGGTGGCGTTGGTCACGGTCACGCAGCTGGGCGCGAACAGAAAAATACTTTCGCCAACACGCTCTTGATGACCATCAATGGCAAAGGTTCCGCCAGCTACGAAGTCCACAGCGCGTTGCGCTTGATCAGGCTCCATCATCGTGAGATTGAGGATCACCGTTTTGCGCTCACGCAGGGCTTGGATCGCTCCAGGCATTTCATCAAAACTGCGAGGCTCCATCAAAGAGACCTCGGCGGTTCCGGTGCTTATACCAGGCATCCCGATCACATTTGATCCAGTGAAAGAATGCTCACTTTCAAAGGGATTGCTCGAATCAAGAGTTGCCAAAGCACTCGACATGGAGTGAGACGAACCTTCTTCGACTTCGTCCTGTTCGCCAGTGTCGTAATCGAGGTCGTCATAATCACCATCAAGGTAATCATCACCCGCAACGACAGCACGAAGACGAGAAATCAGCGACACCGGAAACTAAATCAAACCTGGACCCTGAATAGCGCTCTACAGAGTTGTGAGCAAGAGTGACTGGGCGATTTGATCATCTTCACAACAGGCTGCCCTAACAAGTGGGGGTCAAACCAAGCGTTCAGGCCGTGGTCCAAACAACCCAGATCCCACGCGAACCCAGGTGGCACCAGCCGTAGCAGCCTGCTTCCAATCTCCGCTCATCCCCATCGAGCAATCAGGCAAAGCGAGCTCATCGGCAAGGGTTCTGCAGTCATGGAAGAGACCTTGACGGTCTTCAGGACCTAAGCCAAGTGGGGCCATGGTCATCAGCCCAATGGGCTTCAAGCCTGGAAGCGACTGCAGCTCAGGCCAAACCTCACGCAAGGCATCCGGCTCCCAGCCACCCTTCGCCGGGTCGTCGCGAAGCTTGACCTGAAAAAACACCTCCGGAGTCTGCTTTTCCTCCAGCGCAATCCTTGAAGTGCGTTCTGCAAGTCCTTGAGAGTCGATCGAATGAATCACGGGAAAGGCCCGCACAACAGCCCGGACTTTGTTGGCCTGTAGGCGTCCAATGAAATGCCAACGCAAGCCGCTGAGGTCGCCTAAATCCTGTTGTTTCGGGAGTGCTTCCTGCACCCTGCTCTCACCAAAATCAACTTGCCCCAAGGCGGCCAGCTCTCGCACCGCCATGGCCGGGTGGCCTTTGCTGACAGCCAAAAGATGAACAGCGTCTGGACAATCAGCGTGAATCGCCTGCCAGCGGGACTGAATCGTCTCAGATTCCGAGCTGCTCGACGCCATCAAATGAAGGTTTGATCGAACAGCTGCTTCCAATCGGCAAAATCGGCAGAGCGATCACGACGACAGCGCGCGAGGTGAAGCTCTGCATGATGCCGGGCGTCCTGATAAGGAATCACCTCAAACTGAGCCCCCCTGGGTTGCAGCGTCACCAAGAAAAACATGCGCTGGGCATAAAGCGTGGCGTAAAGGTCCCGTCCTTCGCCCGCGGTCGACACCTGATAAAGCATTCCAAAGGTGGGGTGATTGAGATAACGCTCCGCTCCCACAACTCAGTCCATCAAGATTTAGAGAGCACCGTACTTGCCTCGCAATCCCACCACCGCGAGAAGGGCCACAAATGACAGCAGGTTCAAACCACGCGCCACGGCAGATGTGTTCTGAACAGGGCGGAAGCAATCCGCAGGAAGCCAACGCCCTCCCCTAGCAATCAAGGCATCAGCGCCTTGCTCAGCGCGCAACAAAATGTTGGCGAGAAGGCGTTCTCCCACCGACAGGAGCAATCCGAAGGAAGCCTTGAAGCCCAACTGACGGAGATTGACCGCTCGACTCGCCACGGAGCGCACCAGATTCTGCAATTCCTCTTGCACCAAGGGCAGAAAACGGAGTGCCAACAACAGCTGAAAGCAAAGACGATCCACTGGCAAACCAAGTTTGGTTAGGGGGAACAAACACCAATTCAGGGCCCACATCAGATCCTCACTAGGTGTGGACAGCAGCATGAGATTCACGCTATGCACCACGGTGACAATCAACGTTGCGCTGTTGAGACCGAGCTCAGCCGATCTCCGATCCACCGATAGTGGACCGAGGTTGAGCGGCCCAAGCTGAACAGGACCCAGCCGAAACAACTCCCAGCTGGGCGTCTGCAGGGACAAACCCTGCAACTCCTGCACAGGCCTTATGGCCTGTGAGGCTGCTGGGTCTCCCGTTGGCAAGAACATCGCCAGGAGGCCAAAGCCAACCCCAAGACACACCACCAAAAGCAATGAGCGCCACCACAACCTGGCCGGCAAGCCACTCAGGGCGGTGATCACCATCAAGGCCAGAACGAGCCCGAGACGCCATAACGGACCTGCCAGCACGGGGGTCAACAAAAACATCACGACCCAGCCCAGCTTCAAACGAGGATCGATCAGACGCAGCCAACCAGCGCTGCCATCGACGTACTGCCCGATCGGAATCTGACGCAACCAGTCCATGGGGAATCAGCCTTGGCGGTGCTGCTGGCGGACCAGCTCCTTTTCCGCATCCCGCTGTTGCTTGCCACGCCAGAACAGCTTCACCGGAGTGCCGTCAAAGCCGAGGCCTTCACGAATTTGACGCTCCACATAGCGGCGATAGGTATCGCCAAACAGCTTGGGCTCATTCACGAACAAGGTGAAACTGGGCGGACGACTCGCCACCTGGGTGCCGTAGTACAAGCGGCCCTGCCGGCCACCACGAGTGGTGGGAGGACTTCGCCAGCTGAGGGCTTCCTTGAGAACTTCGTTCACAACTGATGTGCTCACCCGGCGGCGGTGCTGTTCCACAGCAAGAGACGCCAAGGCGAAAATGCTGTCGACCCGCTGCCCCGTGAGTGCAGAGGTAAACAGCATCGGAGCCCAATCAAGGAAATAGAGCTTGGCGCGCAGCTCCTTCTCCATCGCCGACATCGTGTGGCTGTCTTTTTCCACCGCATCCCACTTGTTCACCACCACCACGCAAGCGCGACCGTCCTCTTCGATCCGTCCCGCTAAGCGTTGATCCTGCTCGGTTACACCATCGAGAGCATCGATCACTAAAACGCAGACATCACTGCGTTCGATCGCTTTAAAACTGCGGTTGATCCCAAAAAATTCCGGCCCGTAATTCACACTGCGACGCCGACGTATCCCTGCGGTGTCGATCAATCTCCAGGGACGATTCTCCCGTTCAATGCGTGTATCAATCGTGTCGCGGGTGGTGCCACGAATCGGACTCACAATCGCCCGCATCTCACCACAGATGGCGTTGAGCAAGCTGGACTTCCCCACGTTGGGGCGGCCAATGATCGCGAGCTGAATCGGCTCCTCTTCATCGCTCTCTTCATCCTTGGGCGGAAGGAAAGTGAGTACCTGATCGAGCAGCTCGGCGGTGCCAGCACCATGGATCGCCGAAATCGGATGGGGTTCACCAAGACCGAGCCGCCAGAACTCCGCGGCCATCCCTAATCCCTGCTCCGGAGACTCACACTTATTGACCGCCAGCAGGGTCTTGCAGTTCTGCGTACGCAGCCATTCCGCGATCGATTCATCAGCAGCCGTCAATCCCTGCTGACCATCCACAATCACCAACGCCACGCTGGCTTCAGCGAGGGCGAGGCTGGCCTGCTCCCGGATTTCAGGAAGGAACTCACTGTCGTCATCGAAGACCAGGCCCCCGGTGTCCACCACCTTGAATTCTCGATCACCCCAATAGCCGTCTTGATAGGTGCGATCTCGCGTCACACCTGGCTGGTCGTGAACAATCGCCTCACGACTTCTACAGAGACGATTCACCAAGGTGGACTTGCCGACGTTGGGACGGCCGATGATTGCTACGACCGGACGCGCCAAGACAGGAGCTCAAAAAAACTTTCTTGACAGTACAGAGGTGACCCATCACAGAAATGCGAAGTCATTCATACAGAGGCGAATGAGATGCATCCAACACAAGTAGGCATGTGAAAGCACTGACTGGAAGCAAGGCTCCAGCGACCCTTAACTTCAGGACCGGTGACGACGCAATCGTCCAGACAACGCAGCAGGCTGCATTAGGAGCCGAGCCGATGCCAATTGGAGGAAGGGAGAGGTCGTCTTCTCGGTCATCGCGGTCGGAGTGACGCATGTCGCTAAAAGGCTTGCCGCTGAGCGCTCAAGTCACTAGCAGGGAGGAGAACCGCCCTTCCCCAGAAGAGTCGCAAGTATTACATTTTGTAAATAGGGAGCTTCGGTGGAACGGAGAGCCTTTTCGGGAGGGGTTAGACGCCCTCCTTTTTTATGCCCGGAGAAAAATAAGCACTTGTCTCTACGGACACCTGCTTGCTTCACAGCCAAGTTGATAGTGAAGCGACCACCCCCGTGTTCGCTGAAAGGAACAGTCAGCAGAGGTCGACTGTTCTTTTTTTATGCCACAGGCTCAACTCACAGGAAGATCACCTGGGTGACCGCTCACTGGGTTGAGCGGCGGATCAAGCAGCGGTGGCAGGGGGCCGTCCTCTGCCAGCAACTGCTCCCGGGCTGCAAGCCAGGCCAGCAGCCAATTCACGGCTGTAGCGCGACGCGTGCGCCGGGGGTAAAGCTCCCCGATCCGATACCCGGCAAACTTCAGCTGCTCTTTCAACAGCTGCTTGTGCTCGCGTGGAATCGAGCGGGTGAGTTGCACGGAAGCTGGGCGAATACTGATCACTTCAGGGGCCTGGGGGAACACCTCTCTCCACGTCGAGGGCGTCTCAGGCCCAGCAAGCCAGATCAGGCCTTCCCCCTGCGGCTGGTACCCCAAGCGCTCCCAAACCCTCTCTGCCACAAAGCGATCACTCATTCGGTCTTCCAGGATTCGATCCAACAACAAGCGGCTAAGCGGCCAAGGGGTAGGGGACATGCGAGCAGACCGGAGGCCTCCATCCTTCGCCCTATCGCCTTGCCTTGACAAGCCCAACCGTCACACCAACTCTCAGACCCACAGCCAAACGAGCAGAATGATTCAGTCTTCGGCCTCTGGCCATGCCGCTGAAGATTCAGGGTCGACTTTTAGAGCGACAACTCAGGTGCCGCGCACTGCAATCCCCCCTGGCTGGCGTCAGCGATCGGATTTTCAGAAACCTGGTGCGTCGCTGGGCTCCCGATGCACTGCTGTTCACCGAGATGGTGAATGCCACCAGCCTGGAGCTGGGCCACGGACGGCTCAAAATGGATGGGCTGCAAGAAGAAACAGGGCCCATTGGGGTGCAGCTGTTTGATCATCATCCCGACGCGATGGCAGATGCAGCCCGCCGTGCCGCCGATGCCGGAGCCTTCCTGATCGACATCAACATGGGCTGTCCTGTTCGCAAAATCGCCCGTAAAGGCGGGGGCAGCGGGCTGATTCGTGACCCAGATCTGGCCTGCAGAATTGTGGAAAAAGTGGAGGCCGCAGTGGGGCTTCCAGTCACGGTGAAAACGCGCCTCGGTTGGTGTAGTGAACACAACGCCATAGGGGTTGAGGCCGCCGTGAACTGGTGCCGACGCTTGGAAGATGCAGGAGCGCGAATGCTGACGCTCCACGGCCGCACGCGAGAGCAACGCTTCAGCGGCACTGCGGATTGGAACGCGATTGCCGCTGTCAAAGCAGCCCTACGCATTCCTGTGATCGCCAATGGAGATGTGAACAGCCCTGAGGAAGCGCTGCGTTGCCTGCGGATCACCGGGGCCGATGGCGTGATGGTGGGTCGCGGAAGCATGGGTGCCCCCTGGCTTGTGGGCCAAATCGATGCCGCACTGAGTGGCCTGCCGATTCCAACAACGCCCGCACCACTGGATCGCCTAGTCCTCGCCAAAGAACAACTTCTGGCGCTAATCGAGGCACGCGGAGATCATGGCCTGCTGATTGCGCGAAAACACATGAGCTGGACTTGCACTGGCTTCCCCGGCGCATCCCAGTTTCGGCAGCAACTCATGCGCGCTCCCACGCCTGCCGCGGCCCTTGATCTACTCGATCAACAGATGCAGCGAATTCAGTGAATGAGCTGTTGCCTCTGCTGCTGATCTGGCCGCTCTGGCTAATTCGTCGCCCCGAACAAGACACCCCGATCTGGGGACGCCGCAGCCTGATCCTGCTGATCAGCCTGTTCACCCTTCGCTATTTGGTCTGGAGAGTGACCTCCAGCCTCAACTTTGATAGCCGCTTATCGATCACCCTCAGCCTGCTGCTCCTGGTCGCCGAAGCCTGGCTGCTTCTCATTGGCTTGGTACCGCTCTGGCTGGCTTGGCGGCGGTTCCCCGATCGCCGCGTCGAGATCAACGACCGGCAAAAGCGCTGGGCTGAGAGCGGCTGGAAACCACACGTGGACATCTTGGTTCCCACCTACGGCGAACCGATCAAGGTGCTCGAACGAGCCCTGATTGGTTGCACAAACTTGTCCTATCCCCACACCAAGGTGTGGGTGCTCGACGACAGCGGACGTCATGAAGTAAAAGCCCTCGCTGCTGAGCTCGGGTGCCGCTACTTGCACCGCGCGGAGCGCGCGAATGCCAAGGCTGGCAACCTCAACCATGGTCTCCGCCACTGCCGAGGAGAACTGGTTGCTGTCTTCGACGCCGACTTCATTCCCCAACGCACATTTCTAGATCGCAGCATTGGCTTCCTGCTCGACCCTGAGGTTGCGCTGATTCAGACGCCTCAAACCTTCATCAACGCCGACCCGGTGATGCGCAATCTGGGGATGGAGAATTGGCTTCTGTCTGATGAAGAAAGTTTCTACCGCTGGATCCAACCAGTTCGCGATGGCTGGGGGGCCGTGGTGTGTGCAGGCACGTCTTTTGTTGTCAAACGGAAAGCACTCGATCAAATCGATGGCTTCGTGGAACAAGCCATCTCTGAGGATTTCGTAACCGGGATCAGCCTGACCCGTCAGCACTGGCGACTGCTCTATTTGCAGGAAAAACTCAGCGCTGGTTTAGCGGCCGAAACCATGGCTGATTTCGTGCACCAGCGACAACGCTGGGCCTCTGGCACCTTGCAAAGCCTCAGGCTCAGCAGCGGCCCATTGCGGTCTAAGGGGTTATCGCTGGGGCAACGTATCGCTTACCTCGAGGGCGTGATGCATTGGTTCAACAACCTGCCAAGGCTGGTGTTGATGCTGATGCCACTCAGCTATGGCCTTCTCGGCATCATTCCGATTTTGCTCAATAGCAAAGCGGCATTGACCTTGCTTCTACCGCTTTGGGGTTTGCAAGTGTTGCCCCTGGGCTGGTTAAACCGTGGTTCACGAACGGCTTTTTTAAGCGAACTCACCGGCTGGGTGCTCACCGTTCCTCTCACCGTGACCGTGCTGGCCAATCTGATTGGACGCATCGGTGGATTTCGGGTGACCCCCAAACATCAGCGCCGTGATCGCGGGAGCTGCAGCGTGGAGCTTCTGCTGCCACTTCTGGCCCTTGTGCTGTTCAATCTGGTGAACCTCCAAGGACTGCTCTCCAACGCCAGCGATCTACCAGCTCAGGTGCTCGCCGGACGACCGGTCGGTTTGGTGTGGGGAGTGATCAATCTGCTCAGTTTGATCGTGGCAGTTCGTCCCTGTTGGGACCCTGCCGCGACGGATCTCGCCCCGTGGCAGAAGCTCAAAATAGAAGCCTGGATTGAAGACGACGGGGGGCACCGTTACCCCTGCTGCATCACCGCCTTAAGCGAAAGCGGCGCCAAGATCTCCGGCTCCCTTTCGACCCTGCCATGGGTTGCCAGTTCCAGGCTGCGCTGGTGCCAAGAGCTGCCCGCATTGCCCGTGATCTTGACCAACAAAACAAAATCGGAAGCCCTTCTCCACTGGGGAGACTTGCCGCGGAACGAGCGCTATGCCCTAATCCGCTGGCTCTTTTGCCGGCCGGGATGCTGGGTCGATCGGCAGGCGCCAATGGAGGCGCGTGCCTTGCTGGCCCTACTCCGGCGGCTGATCGCACCAACTAAGCGCGGCCCCTTCAACCCGAGTCTGATCCCGCAGCACCCTCCAACAATCCAAACCTCAGCGCATCAATAAATCACGCGTTCCCGTGATCGCCTGCGTTGCTAGCAACAAAGCAACAACAACATTCATCGAGACATGCAGCCGTCGCATCCAGAGCCGACCAGCAATCTGCTTTTGCATCACCACCGCAGCCAGCATGAGGGCGATTAAGGCCGAACCACCCCAAAGGTGCGACTGCCAAACCGCTGTTGGGAAAGCCTGGCGCCACTCGAGCAATACAGGCTGAGAGGCAATCAGCATCAGGGTGAACCAACAGGCTGCTGCCCACAACATCTTTACGATCACTGCTTTGGCACCTAACAACGCCACGTAAGCCGCTGCAGCACCCACAACAGCCAGCAGGAAGCCCAACATCTGATCACCCTGCATCCCACCAGCCAGGGCGTTGTGAAATAGAGCCACCAACACCGCCAGCACCATTCCCCCGGTGACCCAGCGCCCGTGATCGGCGTGTTCCACAGGCACCGTTGGCGCAATCGGATTGAGATCCAGCCGCCTTTCACGGGCCAAAATGCCCAGCCGAATCGTGGCACCCACCACCGGATAGACAAACAAAATCATCAAAACGGGGTGAACCAGCCCGAGCCAATTCAAGGACGTGAGAAACGAAACGCTTTCCGTCACGGCAATACCTCAGGCCAAGTCTGCCGAATCAGCAGCAATGAAAAATAAGGCTTCGACTCAGCGGGAATCTCGATCGCTCGCGCCAAGACCTGATCCGGCCAACCCACCCGTTGCGCAAACAAAGAGCCCTCGAGCAGCTGATGCCTCTCCAGGCAGGCCCGAACCCATGGCCATCGCTGACCGAGCTTGATCAATGCCAGCACCATGGAGTTCGATTCAGCTGATTCAAGCAACCCCTCCAGATCTGATTCATGGTCTGGGCAAGGACGAATCAGAACCCCGTCTTGCTGCAAGGCAAGGGGCCAATCAATCGCCATCGCTGCGCTAGCGGCGGCGGCGGCACAAACCGCGGGAATACCTGGAATCAGCTTGATTGTGAGATCAGGATGCTGCTTGCGCAGCGCCAGTTGCACATAGCTGCTCGAGGCAAACAAAGAGGCATCGCCTTCGCAGAGCAAAACCACCGCCAAACCTCGTCGCAACTCGGACGCCAGCGAATCTGCGGCATGGCGCCAAGCCTTCAATCGTGGCTCGGCTTCCTCCACCATCGGAAAAACCAGAGGCAGGCGCCGCTGACTAGAACGCGTCCAGCGAGAAGCAATGGTCCAAGCCATCCCTTCAGCATCGGCACGCGCAACGGGATAAGCCACGACATCGGCGGTTTCAATCGCGCGAACAGCAGCAATGGTGAGAAGCTCTGGATCACCAGGGCCCACTCCGATCAATTGCAGAGCGTGAGGCAAAGGATCCACGACCAACAGGTCAACAATGACAGCGTCCGGTGGAGCAAGCGCCACGGCAGAGACCCACCAGGGCTAGAGAGGTGAAGTTCAAACAACGCCGTGCTGATGACGGAGCTGAGGATTTACGCAACGCGGGATACGGGCGTTGAGACAGCACCGGAGCCACTCCTCAGCACCAGCAACGCTGTACAGATCAGCGCAGAACTCAAAATGCGGGGAATCAAGTTTCAGCGCTGGCCAAGCAAACCAGAGCTTGAACAACAGGCCAGACAAGAGCGGATTTTGGAGGCCTATGCATCGCTGATTGCTTCCGTCCAAAAACACGAGGGGTACCAAACCGTTGATGTGATGCGCGTTGGGAGCGATCAGCCCAACACCTCATCATTGCGGCAAACATTTCTGCAGGAACACCAACATCAAGAGGATGAAGTGCGCTTTTTTGTGGAAGGTTGCGGCCTCTTCTCACTCCACATCAAAGACGAGGTGCTTCAAGTGATCTGCGAAGCCAATGATTGGATCACAATTCCAGCTGGAACCCGGCACTGGTTCGACATGGGCGCCAACCCGAACTATTGCGTGATTCGTTTTTTCAAAAACTCAGGAGGATGGGTGGCGTCCTTCACCGATGATCCGATCGCCAATCACTATCCAGGCCTTCCTTGCGCAAGGGAACAGACAACCCAGGGCTGATCGATTGAAGATTTGGTCTCATCGGAGACAGTCAGCAGGCATCTCCAAGCCGAATGATGCCTAGGTCTTCAAACAAATCTCATGGGCTATCTCATTGTCGTTGGTTGTGTTGCTCTTGCGGCCGCAATGTCCAAGTCATTAACGGACAAAAACTGATCAACGATTGAAGACTCAGCACTCCTTTGCGTTCAGCATTTGCAGATCAAGTTGGGACTTCATTGTCTGATCCAGAAAAGATGTCTTTAATTGACTCAAAGTTATCAATGAACAGACCCGTGCATTAGAAGAGTATTGGCCAGCGGCCAGATAAATCCAATCATTGATAACACCATCAACCAGCATATGAACACCTAAAGAGTTCTTATTCGACGGTCTCATTGGCTTCGGTTCGGGATACTTCTTCCAGCCCATGCTCTTGGTTTGGATAACTTAGGTGCATGCTCAGAGCTGCTCTTTGACCGGAGCAGCTTTTTTATGCCATGGCAACAGGAGTAAATGTTGAAACAGATCCCAAATTCAACGCATTCGGACACAACAATTCCAGAGATCATACTCAAATATCTAGAAGGTTCTGCTCACTACTGAGAGCTGCAATCTTCAAAGCATTGACAACCTGATCAGCACACAAAAAGCAACCAATAGAGGCTATTTAAGACACTAGTCATGAAGAACTGGTCCAAATGCTAGAAACTATCAACGCCACAACTATGCATCCTCACATCTTCTGGTTTTTCTAAAACCCCAGTTAGAGCTTGAACTTCAACCTGTGCCAGTTCCTCCAAGCGGGGCACGATCACCGAGCGATCCCAACGCTGTTCGCACAGCACCCAATAGAGGCCGAAATGACGTGCCTCACTCAACAACAAACTTCCGTAAAGGTCCTTTAAATCCTGCTCCAGGCTGTGCTCCGCCAACAAGGCCATTCGTTCGTGGCTACGCGCTTCGATCAACCCCGCCACCAAAAACGAATCGAGCATCCGCAGCGGCTCTCCTTTGCGGATGTGCTTGGCAAGAAAGCCTCCATACCCTGGGGAAGGCAAGGGTTCCAGATAGCGTCCTCGCGCCTGCAGCAAGGCAAGCACCTGCTCGAAATGCTCGAGCTCCTCGCGCGCCAACGGACTCAACACTTCCCCCAAGCCTGGTTCGCAGAGGTAGCGAAACATCAGCTGCACCGCCGAACCAGCTGCTTTGCGCTCACAGTGCGCATGATCAATCAAGACCTCCATCGGTCTCGAAATCGCTTGCTGCAGCCAAGAGGCACTCGTGGGTGCAGCCAACCAGCGGATGCTGGCCACAGACGTTGGGGGCATCAACCCTCCCCTCCGCTCGCAGATTTGCGCAGGTGACGGACCAAGCCATCGAGGGCCAAGTCGTAGCTCACGGGTCCAAAACCACAAATCACACCAACGGCTCGATCGGCCAGAAACGAACGATGCCGAAATGGTTCACGGGCATGGGTGTTGCTCAAGTGCAGCTCCACATAGGGGATCGCTGTCCCCAGCAGGGCATCACGGATCGCAATCGAGGTGTGGGTGTAGGCCCCTGCGTTGATCAGGATTCCATCCACCTTTCCCATCGCCTGATGGATGCGATCCACCAGGGCACCTTCGAAATTGCTCTGGAAACACTCCAGCGTTAGGCCATCAGCGCTGGCCCGCTCGCTGAGTGCCGTCTCGATCTGATCGAGGGTCTGGCGTCCGTAGAGGCCTGGTTCCCGCTGACCCAGCAGATTGAGGTTGGGGCCGTTGAGCAGCAAAAGGTGCATGGCCCGACTCGTAAACGTAGGTTGATCGTATCGACAGCCTTGCTGGTAACCTCTCTGGGTGTGGTTCGGGTCGGTGCCCGAGTGGTTAATGGGGGTGGACTGTAAATCCACTGGCTCTGCCTACGTTGGTTCAAATCCAACCCGGCCCATCCACCACACGCCCTTGTAGCTCAGCGGTAGAGCACTCCCTTGGTAAGGGAGAGGTCTCGAGTTCAAGTCTCGACAAGGGCTTCAATCTCACCCCACGATTGGTTGCTGGACCTTTGCAACACAGGGTTGCGATTCAACGCATTGGCTCGTGAATCAACAGCATCGATAGCTGACAAAAAACTTTGACATTCAACGCTCTCGCTAATGGTCACAGCTTTACCCTTACACCAGACGGTCACCTCAAGAACAGCCATCCACATGAACCACTAAATAGCAAGCAATGGGAAGTCTAAACAGCATATTATGTTCAAGCATCGGCCATGTTGTATTAGCTTTTGCCCAGCCAATCATCCACTCAGATGACATTGGTCGCCAAAAATGACGACTATCAAACCAATACATGGCCCATAAAGAAGTGCATGACTTGAATACATTGATGGCAAATTAAATTGAAAATAGGCTTAATCAGCGGAGGGAATCAGGGGAGGGAGGCTCATCCCAGAGCTTTAAACAGCACCGCTGATTGAGGACCAAGTGTATGGCGAGCCTCCTGGTACGTACCAATCAACGCACCATCCGTGTCCCAGCCAACTTGTGCAACGTCGTGAGACTCAAGAGGCAAAGCCTTCCTCCGAGAGCGGTTTACCACCACCACCACCCCAGGCGCGCGTCCCATGAGGCCGTCAGGGGTGTAGGCCTGCCACAACAGCCCACGATCCCTCACCGCCTCTACCTGTTGGCGGATCTTGGTCAACGTCAAGATCAGCTTGCGCAAATCATGGGGCCAAGGCGCCTCCCACGGCATCGCCTCACGGCAGCCCGGTTCTGGACCGCCCTCCAGACCCACTTCCGTTCCGTAATAGAGGCAAGGGGCCCCGGGCTGAAGCATCAACAGAAGCATCGCCAATGCCAAGGCCTGACCATCCCCTTTAAGAGTGTGCAACGCCCTAGGCACATCGTGACTGTCTAGAAGATTGAGTTGGCAGCGGTTCACCTCCTGTACGTACCAACCCTTTGTCTCAGCCCAGATCTCAAGCAATGCCTCCGTCTCCAGGGGGCGCAACGGGTACATCGGGTTGCGGTAGCTGCGTCGCAAACGCGTGCCCGCCACCCAACAAAGGCTGCTCCAGCCCAAGCGGTAATTCATCACGCCATCGAAATGCTCTCCCTGCAGCCAAGACCTGGCATCTCCCCAAATTTCACCCACGATCCAGGCCTCGGGATTCACGGCTTTCACCATGCGCCGAAACTCCATCCAAAACGCCGCAGGCACCTCATCAGGCACGTCCAAGCGCCAACCATCGATTCCCCGTTCCAACCAGTGCCTACCAACCGCTAACAGGTGCTCCTTCACGGGCGGATGGTCGTGGTTGAACTTCGGCAGCGCAGGATCACACCACCAACAGCTGTAACCACAGTCTTGGCCCTTCCGCGGATAAGGCCGAAGCGGCCACTGATGCACATGGAACCAGTCGCGATAGGGAGAGCGATCCCCGTTTTCCAGCAGGTGATGAAACGCCCAAAAGCCGCGCCCACAATGGTTGAATACCCCATCGAGGATCAGGCGCATGCCCCGTTGATGCACCGCCGCAATCAAGGCATCAAGCGCAGCATTGCCTCCCAAGAGAGGATCCACCTCGAAGTAGTCGTAGGCGTGATAGCGATGATTGGCCGCCGAACGAAACACCGGCGTCAGGTACAAGCAGGTCACTCCCAACCCCTGAAGGTGGTCGAGAGCGTCGATCACTCCATAGAGATCTCCCCCCTGAAAACCCTGTTCTGCAGGATCTGTTCCCCAGGGCTGCAACGCCAAGCCCTGCTGCGCTTCCACCCGGCCACTGCGGCGAAAACGATCGGGAAAAATTTGGTAGACCACCGCCTCAGCAACCCAGGAGGGAAACCTGCTAATGCGTTGTGTCTCCACCATTCCTTTGCAGGCCTCTGGTCCCATCGCTAGCAAGTAGGAAACGAGATGGCTATGGCAGCACCGCCCCTCCTGCTCGCACTAGATCAAGGCACCAGCAGCTCACGCGCTGCTCTCTTCGATACGGATGGCCGCCCAGTCGCCAGCGCTTCCGCTCCCCTTGAAATTCACTACCCCGCCGATGGCTGGGTGGAACAAAGTCCTACGGCGATCTGGGAGAGCCAGCGCCTGGCGATGAGCCGCCTTGAGCAGGCGATCACTCCAGAGCAGCGGCAAGCCGTGATCAGCTGCGGCATCACCAATCAGCGCGAAACCACCACGCTCTGGAAACGAAGCGATGGCAGCCCCTGCGGCCCAGCCCTGGTCTGGCAGGACGGCCGCACCGCCGATCTCTGTGAGCAATGGAAGGCAAGCGGCCTTGAAACGAGCTGGAGAGCCAAAACCGGCCTGATGCTCGACCCCTATTTCAGCGCGAGCAAAATTCGCTGGCTGCTCGACCATGAAACTACCGCAAGCAGTGCCGCGGCCCAGGGTGATCTCTGCTTTGGAACGGTGGAGAGCTGGCTCCTATGGCAGCTCAGTGGCGGCACCATTCATGCCACAGACATGAGCAATGCCAGCCGCACCCTGTTGATGGATCTGGAACGGCGGCAATGGATCGATGACGCCTGCGCTGAAATTGGCTTACCCAAGCAGGCCCTCCCCGAACTCAGGCCATGCCGTGGAGATTTCGGAGTGATCCAAGCAGGCTTGCCCTTCGCTGGCGTGCCTATTCAAGCGCTGCTTGGTGACCAACAGGCAGCCACCCTGGGGCAACTCTGCCTGAAACCAGGCGAAGGAAAATGCACCTACGGCACCGGCGCCTTTCTCGTGGTGAACACCGGCAGCAGCATCCGCCATTCCGACGCTGGCCTGCTGAGCACCCTGGGCTGGACCGATGAGCACGGCACCCCCACCTATTGCCTAGAAGGAAGCCTGTTTAATGCGGGCACGGTGGTGCAATGGCTGCGCGACGGCCTCGGCATCATTGGCAGTGCCGAGGAGGTCAATCCCCTGGCGCAAGAGGTGGAGAACGCCGCCGGGGTGATGCTTGTTCCAGCCTTCACCGGATGGGGCACACCCCACTGGGACCCCAGTGCCCGTGGTTTATTGATCGGGATCACCCGCGACACCCGCCGAGGCCATATCGCCCGAGCCGCCCTGGAAGGAATCGCCCTCTCCGTTGCCAGTCTTGTGGAGTTGGCAGAGCAAGCCATGGAGCAAAGCCTCGGGGAGCTTGCAGTGGATGGGGGAGCAGCGGCTTCTGACCTTCTCCTGCAAGCCCAAGCCGACAGCACTGGTTTACGCGTGCGCCGCCCCGTTCATCTGGAAAGCACCGCTCGCGGTGTGGCCCTGCTGGCTGGCTTGCAAGCCGGCGCGATTTCAGACCTCAAAGACCTGGTGCCGAATCGCAGCCAAGACTCCAGCGTGTTTGAGCCCCAACAAACCCTGGAGCAACGCCAACGTTGGCGCCAACGTTGGAACGATGCTGTGAGCAGGAGCCTTCACTGGAATGGCTGATCAACGTTTTGACCTCGTCGTCATCGGCGGCGGCGCCAGTGGATGCAGCGTGGCCTATGAAGCGGTCCGCCGCGGCCTGAGGGTTGCTCTGCTCGAGGGCCATGACCTCGGCAGTGGCACCAGCTGCCGCAGCACCAAGCTCCTGCATGGAGGGGTTCGTTATCTCGAACTTGCTTTCAAAACAGCCGACCTCGCCCAATTGCGCTTGGTTCGAGAAGCCTTGCTGGAGCGAGGCCACTGGCTGGAACAAGCCCCGTTCTTAGCCCAACGCCTTGAACTGGCCCTGCCCAGCGACTGTCGTCTTGGCCAGGCCTACTACCGCATCGGCCTTGGGCTTTATGACGCCCTGTCCGGTCGTGCCGGGATCGGCAGCAGCCGCATGCTTTCCTCCAAGCAACTCCACCAAGCACTCCCTCTTCTGCGTCCCGATGTTCAACGCGGAGTGGCCTACAGCGACGGGCAATTCGATGATGCTCGCCTGAATCTGCTGCTGGCTCTCACTGCTGAACGGGCCGGTGCTGTGATTCGGACCCGCACCAAGGTTCGGGAGCTGGAACGCAACAGCCAGGGACAGATCTGTGCCGCCATCAGCGAAAACAACCAAGGGGAGCAAGAGCGCTGGGAAGCCAGGGCAGTGGTGAATGCCACAGGCATCCATGCGGATGCCATCCGCCGGATGGCTGATCCCAACTGCTCCATGCGCATGCTCACCAGCAGGGGAGTGCATTTGGTTTTAAGAGCAAACCTCTGTCCTGAGGGACTCGGCTTGCTGTTGCCATCCACCGATGACGGACGCGTTCTGTTCATGTTGCCGTTCTTTGGACGCACGCTGGTCGGCACCACAGACACAAAGTGCTCGCAAGCGGGCGCAACGGCTCCATCTGAAGACGAGAAAAACTATTTAATCGATTATGTGAAGCGCTGGTTCCCCGATCTGGGTGATCCCGATGTGGGGAGCTGCTGGGCAGGTGGACGACCGCTGCTCAAGCCATCCGGTGCTGAGGTAAATAGCAGCAGGGTGGTCCGTGAGCATGAGGTTGAGACGTTGAACAGTGGCCTCATCAGCGTGATGGGGGGCAAATGGACCACTTGCAGACCGATGGCGATCGACACCCTGCAGGCGGTGGAAAAGCAATTGGGGAGCTCCCTTTCAGACCCAGCTGCCTTGCCGCTGATCGGAGCAGATCAAGACCCCAAACGCACTCCAGCACTGCTGCAAGAGCAAGTCCGCGCCCTGGAACGCCTGCTGCCGGAGACCTCTCTACGTGATCAACAACGGGCCCACCTCCAATCCAGTTTCGGATTAGAAGCGGCTGCACTCGTGGCCAGCTGGAGTGAAAGCGACCGTGAGCCTTTGAGCGATGTCATCCCCGTTTGCCGTGGTGAATTACGGCATGCCATCAGCGCCGAACACGCCTGTACCGCAACGGATGTCCTCGCCCGTCGCTGCCGCTTGGCCATGGTGGATCAACAGGAAGCCGAGCGGCTGCTCCCGCAGGTTCAAGCCCTTCTAGAAGAGGCGGAGGTGGGAGATCCCAAGGCTCCAGAGGGATCAGGACTCAATTTGTCCTGCTGACCCTCAAAGTCCTCGCTGCTGTTGTCTGATTCCTCCACTTCACCAATCAACCACCAGCTGAACCCATGCGCAGCGAGGTAGACAAACCAATCGGCATCGGCAGGAGGGAAGTCGCACCCCCACAGCACCTCACGGGTGCGTTCACCAGACCAGCGGCTTAGATCGAGGCGAAACGATGCCCCAGCAGCGGAGAGATTTGCCGCCACCATCACCGTCATGGTGGCGTTCGTGCGGACATACACGATCACGCCAGGATGGGCACACTCCAACAGCTCAAAGCCGCCATTGCGTAGGGCTGGAAGAAGCTTGCGGCAGGTGAGCATGCGCCGATGCCAATTGAGAAGCGAACCAGGCAGCTGCTTCTGAACTTCCACGTTCACCACCCGATAGTCGTATCCGGGAGCGGTAATTGGTGGCAACACCAGCAGGGGATCTGGAGCCGTTGAAAATCCACCATTCCGTCCAGGCGTCCAGGCCATCGGAGTGCGGTTCGGGTCGCGGTCGCGCAAGCCTGGCCAATCCCCCATCCCGAGCTCATCTCCGTAGTACAGGCAGGGAAGTCCTGGAAGGCTGTAAAGCAGGGCATGCATCACCCGATTGGAACCAGGATCACCATTGAGCAAAGGCGCAAGACGCCGGTTGATGCCCCAATTCAGCCAATGCCCCTGCCCCTGATGCAATCCGGCTCGGATCGTTTGAATCACGTCTTCTGAAACCAGATGGCCATCGCCAAGCCAAAGCTCATCGTGATTGCGTAGAGGCAAGGCCCACCTACTACCCCCCACAGCGTTCTGAGCTGCCTGCAAGCACTCGCGCAAGGCCTCCACCGTTCCGCTGGCAATCGAGGCAAACAAATGAGCCGTTAGGGCGAAGTTGAAAGCTCCATGCAATTCATCATCGGCGAGGTAAGGAGCGGCCTCCTCCACTGGTTGAATCGCTTCAGCGAGGAGCAACACATCCTTGCCATGGCTGTCCACCCTTGCGCGTAAGCGCTTGAGGAATTCATGGGTTTCAGGCAAGCCCTCACAACGAGATCCCTCGGTTTCAAAAAGGAAGGGAACCGCATCGAGACGGAAACCATCCACGCCCCGTTCAATCCAAAAATCCACCACATCGAGCATCTCCTTTTGCACGATTGGACTGTCGTAATTGAGGTCGGGTTGATGGCGCAAAAAACGGTGGAAGTAGTACTGCTGCGCCACCTCGTCCCATTCCCAGTTCGAAGACTCGAAATGACGGAACAGCACTGGTGCATCTGCATAGCGCTTGGGGTCATCACTCCACACATACACATCCCGTTCTGGACTGCCTTCTGGGGCCCAACGGGCGCGCTGAAACCAAGGATGGAGTGTGCTGGTGTGATTCAGCACCAGGTCCATCACCACCTTGATGCCATGTGAGTGAGCAGCGATCAAGACCCGATGAAAAGCCGCCAAATCACCCAGTTCTGGATGAATGGACTTGAAGTCGGTGATGTCATAACCACCGTCCTGCAGTGGTGATGGATAAATCGGGGTCAGCCAGATCGCTTCAACTCCCAACCAACGCAGATAGGGCAGGCGATTGGCCAGGCCCTGCAAGTCGCCAATACCATCGCCATTGCCATCGGCGAAGCTGCGCACGATCAGCTGATAGATGACGGCGCCGTTCCACCACGGCTGCTGCTTAGTCATCACGCCGGCACCATTCCATCTCGTACTAACCCCGATCGGCCGCGACGTCACCCCCTCTTTCGCAATCCATCGATCAGGACTGCGAGCATGGACTTAGATCCCACGTCTTCTGATGGTCAGCCCCTCCCCCAACGAGGCCTTTCAAGCTGCTGATTTAAAGACCCTCCGCTCCCCTGTCGTGTCGGGTCAAACCCGACCGGAAGCTTGGCGGCGCCTGCAATTAAAACGCCTTAGTGACCTGCTCGATCGCCATGAAGCAGACATCCTTCAAGCCCTTCGTATCGACCTCGCCAAGCCAGAGCTGGAGGGGATGTTTGAAATTGTGGCTTTGCTTCAAGAATTAAAAATCACGCGACGACGCCTCAAGACCTGGATGCGACCTCGACGCATCCCTGTGCCGATCGCGCAACGGCCAGGGCGGGCCCAACTCATCCGAGAGCCCTTGGGCTGTGTGCTCGTGATCGGGCCGTGGAACTACCCCTTCATGCTGACGTTCCAGCCCCTGATTAGTGCCCTTGCGGCGGGAAACACCGTTGTCTTGAAACCCTCGGAGCATGCCCCTGCCGCCGCAGCCCTGATCACGCGCCTCATCACGGAGGGATTCCCCAGTGATGTGGTGAGAGTGGTGAATGGGGATGGATCCACCGCAGCCGCTCTTGTGGACCTTGGCTTTGACCACATCTTCTTTACCGGTAGCGGAACGATTGGAGCCAAGGTGCTGGCTGGTGCCGCCTGTCATCTCACTCCTGTCACGCTGGAGCTTGGAGGCAAAAATCCTGCTGTCGTGCTCGATAGTGCCGACCTTGCCGTCACAGCACGCCGCTTGATCTGGGGCAAAGGAATCAATGCTGGACAAACCTGCATCGCCCCTGACCACCTCCTGGTTCAGACCAGCATCCGGGAGCGCCTTGTGCAGGCTTTGCAAGAGGAGCGGAGGAATCTGTATGGAGACGATCCACTCGCTTCCGCTGATCTCAGCTGCTTAATCCACGATCGGCATTTTCAACATCTCGAAGGCCTACTAGCAACAGCTCGAGCAGAGGGGCGCATCCTGTTTGGAGGCGAATGCGACCGCCAACGCCGCAAGATCGCACCCACCCTGATTGAGGTTCACAGCGATCAGGACCCCTTAATGGCAGAGGAAATCTTTGGCCCGTTATTACCAATCTTGACTGTGGAGACCTTGGATGACGCCATCACACGCATCCAACAACAAGACAAACCCTTAGCCATCTATCTCTTTGGCGGTGATCGCAACGACCAAAGCGCGGTTCTGCAACGCACCAGTTCAGGTGGGGTCTGCTTCAACGATGTGGTGATGCAAAAGGGGGTTCCGGAATTGCCATTCGGTGGAGTGGGGCCCAGCGGTATGGGCACCTATCAGGCAGAAGCAGGCTTTCAAACCTTCTCCCACGAACGTTCGGTGCTGAGCCGTCCCTTTTTTCTAGACATTCGTCACCGCTACCCGCCGTATACATTGAATCCTGCGATATTTCGCCGTTTTGTGAGCTGAACATCGCTCCAAATCAACCAAATCAAATGAATCCGCGCGAGGGACTGGCGAGTTGGGCCAGACACCTTATCTTTCGCCCAGCACAGAAATAAGCATGCGAAGCATTTTTGCCGCCGCCCTAACCCTGTCGGCATTGATGCCCCTTCAAGCGGGCGCGGCATCGATCACCGTCAAACCAGGAGACACCATCTCCGGTCTCGCTGATCGCTATGGCGTATCGGTTGGACGCTTGATGAGAGCCAATGGAATCCGTAATTCCAACCATGTAGAAGCTGGGCAAACGTTGCGTTTGCCCAGCGGGGCCAGGGGCGTTGTCAGCGCTGGCCAAGGACGTCACACGGTTAAAGGAGGAGACACCCTCGGTGGCATTGCCGCTCAATATCGCGTCAAAGAAAGGGATCTAATCGCGATCAACAGCCTTCGAAGCGCTGATCATGTTGAGCTTGGCCAAACGCTGAAGCTGCCCACATCAGCCGTGCTTCCCAAGCCAAAGCCCGTAGCGAAGGCCAAGCCAACGCCGATCAAAGCCAATCCAAACGCCACATCCCACACCGTGGCCAGAGGTCAGACCCTCACCCAGATCGCTCGAGCCTATGAGGTTCCCGTGGCCTCTCTGATTGATCTCAACACCATCAATGACCCCAACAAGGTGACGATTGGAACCAAGTTGATGCTGCGGGAGACCCTTCCCACCGAATCGGTCAGCACATCCGTGCAAACCAGCCCCACGCCAGAAGCAAAACCCGTTCTCACTGCAACGGCCAGCCAACCAACCAAGACGGTTCAAGCCAAGCCAGTTCAGTCCAAACCAGTTCAAGCCAAACCAGCTGTCACGAAGACAGCTCCAAGAAAGGCCGCTCCAGCAAAGACCACTCCAACCAAATCAGTGGTAGCCAAAGCAGTGGTGGCCAAAGCAGCGACATGGCGCACCTACGGCCCGCTCCAAGTGGACTGGAGCAACTGGCAATCCATGGGCGGCAGCATGGTGGCTCCAACTTTGAACAACGAAGGCAAACCCCTGTACGTGGCGGTGAACTGCTCTGTACGCAAAATCAATGTCACCGGTTCTGATGGTGCATGGAAAAGCTGGATTGCCCCGCAGACCAATTTTGAGAAGGACCTGGTGAAGGATCGCTGTAACAAAACCGCCTAAGTCAAGCCGCGTAATTCAGGGGCCAAGGGGCATGCAGGAATTGTCTGCCGCTATCCCTTAATGACAAGCGTTGGGCGCCGTCATTGCTCTCACGAATGAGCTCCTCTTGCACGAGTCTGCGCGCAAGCCAACCCCAACGCTCTTCGCTGCCATCAAGCTTCCGCAAGCGCTCGGTCAGGCTGCGAATGTCTGCTCCCTGGCCGGCATCGATCACCTCCAGCAATTCTTGGGCGCGATTTGACCAATCCTTGGCCCGCAGATCAGCCAAACAACGATCACAGCGGCCGCAAGGAGACGTCAGCTCACCCACCGAGAGCAGCAAAGCTTGCTCTCGGCAAATCTCTCCCTCAGCAACCGCCTCCATCCGCCTCAATTGCTGCTGTGAAAACTCCACACGCCAAACGTCGTCGTCGGACGCCTTGGCTTCAGGAGCACGACGCAACGTGGACTGCATCGCCCAGCCCAAGCTGGTTCGATCTCCAGGCGAAAACAGCACAAGGCAATGGGCCGGTCTGCCATCGCGTCCAGCGCGACCTGACTCCTGGAGGTACCCCTCCGGGGTGGCAGGCAAATCCAAGTGCAACACCAACCCCACATCCGAGCGGTCAACACCCATCCCAAACGCCACGGTGGCCACCAACACCGGCGCATCAGCTTCTAAGAAATGCCTTAGCGCCTCCTCACGACGCTCCGCCTCCAGCCCCGCGTGATAGGTAATCGCTGGAATGCCTTGGGATTGCAACCGTTCTGCCCAGAGCTCTACCGAACGGCGGGTCCTGGCATAGATCAAGGTGGCACCCCGTGACTGCTTCAGGGCACTTAAGACATCGGGAAGCGGATCGCTCGGACGACGACGCATCGTGTAGTGGAGGTTGCTGCGTTGCGCCGACGACACCTGGATGAGCGGTTTGCATAACCCAAGCAAACGGAGAATGTCAGCCCGCACCCTTGGGGCTGCGGTTGCACTCAAGGCAACGAGCGGGACACCAGGACACAGGGCCCGAAGCTGACCAAGACGCCTGTAGTCGGGCCGAAAATCATGCCCCCAAGCGCTGATGCAATGGGCCTCATCCACGGCCAAAGCCACCAACCGGCCTTCCCTCGCATGCGCAGAGAGCATGGCCCTCGCCGCCTCACCTTGAAGACGCTCAGGGGCGAGGTAGAGCAGACGCAACGTGCCAGCGGATAACTGCTCCTGTATCAAGCGTCGTTGTTCGGGTTGAATCCCGCGGTGCAAGCAGGCGGCTGCGATACCTCGCCGCTGCAGTTGCAACACCTGATCATCCATCAGAGCGACGAGTGGAGAAATCACCACGACCAACCCTTGTCGCACCAAAGCAGGGAGCTGAAAGCACAGGGATTTGCCGCCTCCAGTTGGCAGCACTGCTAAACAATCTCGACCGCTGAGCAGGGCTTCGATCACTGGACGTTGCCCGGAACGAAAGGAGTCCCAGCCGTAATGCCTGTGGAGAGCTTTAAGGAGTGGATCCAAAGCTCACCCTCACTCCACAGATAGCGCCTTCACCTTAACGAGCACCAGATCTAGAGGATTTCCGGAGGCTCCAGTTGGTCAGGAGCCTCCTCAACAAGTTGAAGTCTCACCCTCTTGCCCCCAGCAAGTTCACCGAGCGACACCCGCATCGTGGCTCCACTCAAGGTTTGTAGCGCTGTTAAAACATCGCGTAAATAAGGGGTGCTGCTTCCGCTTTCCACCCACAGACGTTCATACAGACCACCTAACCGCCTCCAAGAGGTATGCAGCTTGAGAACCGCAGCCTCCAGCGTCTGAGCCTGCCCTACGGCATCGGCGAGCAAGCCCAGAGCATCGAGACGCTGAGCCTCCTGCATCGCTTTCTCCAGATCCAGTTCCCCCTGTTGAAAGGCACGAACAGCAACGCCTGATTCCGTGGCTTTGGTGATCCATCGCGCCGTATGGGTGACGTCCTTAATCCGATCGAGTTCTGGCTCATCGCGTAACACCTTGCGGAAGTCTTCCTGCTGGAGCGCTGGAAGCTTTGACAATTCACGCACCAGAGGCGCAACAACCTTGGATGGCAGCAAATTCTCTTGCGCCCGTTGACGGATTTCATCCGGAAGCAAGGGACTGGTTGCAGAGGTGAAATCGTCCGTGAGCCTGCGAACCTGCTTGCGGGTGATTTCCTGCCCCTCGTTGGCAGCTTCCGCAATCATCACCTGCACTTCAGGAGCTGCCAAAGCGGTCTCAAGAAAAGCCCGTTTTGAAAACTGGTTCACACTCGCTGGCTCAAGCAAACCCTCACCAACCAAGCCTTGCTCCGATTCGGCCAGCTGAATCAATCCATACGCCCTGGTCTTACTGATTTCCCGTTCGCGAAGCCACTGCAAAAAGCCTGCTCCACGTCCTTCACCGCCGCGTTTTTCTCGATCACGCACCGATTTCAGGATGCGACCACGCCAAATTTCGGTTTGTAGATCAAATTTGTCGCACACATCCCAGGCCTGCTCAAGACGAGCCAGGAATTCCATCGTGCTGATGTCATCCCGTTCAGGATCAGGAAGATCGAGATTGAACGTGGGTGCTTCGGGACTCTGGTTCGTCAAAGACGGTGTTTGGAGGGGTGGTCATGGATGCTGCCATGCCGGTGCAGGTTTCTTTGCAAGAAGCGAACGACATTCTGTGACGCTCACTCCATCTTGAGACCATGCAGCGATACGCTCGGGTTGCATCAACGTTTCTGGGCAGCGATGGCTATTTCCCGCGGTGACAAGGTGCGCGTTAAGCGCCCTGAGTCCTATTGGTTCAATGATGTCGGCACGGTGGCGTCCATCGACACATCTGGCATTCGTTACCCGGTGGTCGTTCGCTTTGAAAAGGTGAATTACAACGGGATTTCCGGATCAGAAGGCGGAATCAACACCAATAATTTCGCTCAAGCGGAACTCGAGCCGGCCTGAGGCCGTTGCCCGAACTCCCAGAAGTTGAGACGGTTCGTCGTGGTTTAGCGAATCGTCTCGATCAATTCGTGATCAGCGATCTTGAAGTGTGCCGGGACAGGGCGATTGCAAGTCCTGGTGGAACTGAGTGCTTTGAGTCAGGACTCATCAATTGCCGCGTTGGCCATTGGACGAGAAGAGGAAAGTACCTCTACGCAGAACTCCATCGGCCTGGATCAGCCGGAATAGATCCTCCTGAGGAGAGCGCTGGATATTGGGGAGTTCACTTACGCATGACAGGCCAATTTCAGTGGATTGAAAACGACACGCCACCTTGCAAACACACTCGCGTTCGTTTTTGGAATGCGAAGGGGCAAGAGTTGCGCTTCGTTGACCTCAGAAGTTTCGCGGAAATGTGGTGGGTCCCAGCCGATGTTGCCGTGGAGTCAATCATCACAGGCTTAAAAAAGTTGGGCCCCGAACCGTTTAGCCAAGACTTCAAAACGCAGTACTTACAAGAGCGATTCAAAGGTTCCACACGCTCAATCAAAGCAGCATTGTTGGATCAGTCCATTGTGGCTGGCACGGGCAACATCTATGCCGATGAAAGCTTGTTTGCTGCGGGTATTCGCCCGGAAACAGCAGCAGGCCAATTGAATCGCAAACAATTAGACAAACTCAGGGAATGCCTGATCGAGATCTTATCGCTGAGTATTGGTGCGGGCGGAACCACATTTAGTGACTTCAGAGATCTAGAAGGCGTGAATGGTAATTACGGAGGGCAAGCAGCGGTTTATAGGCGAACAGGACAACCATGTCCAAGATGTGGGGAAGCCATCGAACGCATCAAACTGGCAGGACGCAGCACTCACTGGTGCTCTCACTGC
Source organism: Synechococcus sp. PROS-9-1 (assembly GCF_014279775.1). Classification (NCBI taxonomy): domain Bacteria; kingdom Bacillati; phylum Cyanobacteriota; class Cyanophyceae; order Synechococcales; family Synechococcaceae; genus Synechococcus; species Synechococcus sp. PROS-9-1. The sequence goes on along the minus strand of NZ_CP047961.1, from coordinate 528,700 downwards.
CAGACGTAAAAGTGCAATCCAATCACAGAATCAGAGAGGAAAATAATTGAACCAAATCACAAAAGCCTGGTCCAGGCAAACAGAACAAGAAAGATATGAATCAGTCACGACACAAACAATCCACGCAATCGCACTTCGCCCAACGCAAACAGGCGCGCCAAAGACTACGAATCAAGCGTCTCAGCAACCTCTGTCTAACCATCTCAGGTGCTGGCACCAATCAAAACCAAACTAACAAGAAAAAGATCACAAAAAAAGCCACCCCTTCAAGGGATGGCTTTCTTCGTTTGGAATGTTTTTACCTGGCATCGAGCTATTTTCTCAGGGGGCTACCCCCCAAATATCGTCGCCGCTGCTGCGTTTCACAACCGAGTTCGAGATGGATCGGAGTGGTTCCACAGCGCTATGGACACCAGGATAGAAAAATTCCCAAGGTTTGACCCCTGAGAACTGCATAGCTACATCACCTCAACTTTCGTCTTGATGATGCAATCTGGATTGAATAAAGTCTTTTAAAGGCAAGAACCAAGTGTTGGTCAAGCCCTCGGTCTATTAGTACTCCTCCGCTGCATCCATTACTGGACTTCGACGTAGAGCCTATCAACGGGTGTTCTTCCCGTGACCTTACTGGGTTACCCCATGGGAATACTCATCTTGAGGTGGGCTTCCCACTTAGATGCTTTCAGCGGTTATCCACTCCGCACATGGCTACCCAGCGTTTACCGTTGGCACGATAACTGGTACACCAGAGGTGCGTTCCTCCCGGTCCTCTCGTACTAGGGAGAAATCCTCTCAATATTCCTACGCATACACCGGATATGGACCGAACTGTCTCACGACGTTCTGAACCCAGCTCGCGTACCGCTTTAATGGGCGAACAGCCCAACCCTTGGGACCGACTTCAGCCCCAGGTTGCGATGAGCCGACATCGAGGTGCCAAACCTCCCCGTCGATGTGAACTCTTGGGGGAGATCAGCCTGTTATCCCTAGAGTAACTTTTATCCGTTGAGCGACGGCCCTTCCACTCAGAACCGTCGGATCACTAAAGCCGACTTTCGTCCCTGTTCGACTTGTAGGTCTCACAGTCAAGCTTCCTTCTGCTTTTGCACTCGTCGGCTGATTTCCAACCAGCCTGAGGAAACCTTTGCGCGCCTCCGTTACCTTTTAGGAGGCGACCGCCCCAGTCAAACTGCCCACCTGATACTGTCCGCTCCCCGGATAACGGGTGAACGTTAGAACCCTAGCTCTGAAAGAGTGGTATCTCACCATTGACTCCCTAGTACCCACGAGCACTAGATCAACGTCTCCCACCTATCCTGCGCATTCAGAGCCCGGGCACAATACCAAGCTACAGTAAAGCTTCATAGGGTCTTTCTGTCCGGGTGTATGTAGTCCGCATCTTCACAGACAATTCTATTTCGCCGAGCCTCTCTCCGAGACAGCGCCCTGATCGTTACGCCTTTCGTGCGGGTCGGAACTTACCCGACAAGGAATTTCGCTACCTTAGGACCGTTATAGTTACGGCCGCCGTTCACCGGGGCTTCAGTCGCCAGCTTCGCTTACGCTGACCGGCTTCCTTAACCTTCCGGCACTGGGCAGGCGTCAGCCCCCATACATCGTCTTGCGACTTAGCGGAGACCTGTGTTTTTGGTAAACAGTCGCCAGGGCCTCTTCACTGCGACCACATTGCTGTGGCACCCCTTCTCCCGAAGTTACGGGGCCATTTTGCCGAGTTCCTTAGAGAGAGTTACCTCGCGCACCTCGGTATTCTCTACCACCCCACCTGTGTCGGTTTCGGGTACTGGCAGTTATGCCTTAACGGGTATAGAGCTTTTCTTGGAAGCATGACATCACCAACTTCGCTGCCGTAGCAGCTCGTACTCACGCCTCAGCTCGGATCGTTTTCGCCGATCCTCAACGCCTCGAACGCTTGAACCAGTAACCAACATCTGGCTTGGCTAGCCTTCTCCGTCCCTCTTCCCAAAACATAACCGGTACAGGAATGTTGACCTGTTATCCATCGACTACGCCTTTCGGCCTCGCCTTAGGTCCAGACTAACCCTCCGCGGACGAGCCTGCCGGAGGAACCCTTAGGGTTTCGGTGCATGGGATTCTCACCCATGTTTTCGCTACTCAAGCCGACATTCTCACTTCTATGCAGTCCACGCCCGCTCACGCTAACGCTTCGCCCCACATAGAACGCTCCCCTACCATAAATCCGCAGCTTCGGTACAACACTTAGCCCCATTCATTTTCGGCGCAGGATCGCTCGACCAGTGAGCTATTACGCACTCCTTTGAGGATGGCTGCTTCTAGGCAAACCTCCTGGTTGTCTGGGCAATCCCACCTCCTTTATCACTTAGTGTTGATTTGGGGACCTTAGCTGGCGGTCTGGGCTGTTTCCCTCTCGACCATGGAGCTTATCCCCCACAGTCTGACTGCCTCGCTACACACAGGGTATTCAGAGTTCATCTCGATTTGGTACCGCTCTCGCAGCCCGCACCGAAATGGTGGCTTTACCCCCCTGCTGGAGCACGAGACGCTACGCCTCAACGTATTTCGGGGAGAACCAGCTAGCTCCGGGTTCGATTGGCATTTCACCCCTAACCACAGCTCATCGGCTGACTTTTCAACGTCAGTCCGTTCGGACCTCCACTTGGTATCACCCAAGCTTCATCCTGGCCATGGTTAGATCACCCGGGTTCGGGTCTATAAATACTGACAAACGCCCTATTCAGACTCGCTTTCGCTATGGCTCCACCATTTCCGGTTTAACCCGCCAGTACCTATAAGTCGCCGGCTCATTCTTCAACAGGCACACGGTCACCCTATTAGTAGGGCTCCCATTGCTTGTAGGCTCACGGTTTCATGTTCTATTTCACTCCCCTCCCGGGGTTCTTTTCACCTTTCCCTCGCGGTACTGTTTCGCTATCGGTCACACAGGAGTACTTAGCCTTACGAGGTGGTCCTCGCTGATTCACACGGAATTCCACGTGCTCCGTGCTACTCGGGATACAGCTAGGTCAGTTCAGTTTTCGTGTACGGGGCTTTCACCTTCTGTGGCGTGTCTTTCAAACACTTCCACTAACATTCCTGATCCACATTGCTGTCCCACAACCCCAATGGTCGAAACCATTGGTTTAGGCTCTTCCCCGTTCGCTCGCCGCTACTTAGGGAGTCGTTTTTACTTTCCTTTCCTCCAGCTACTAAGATGTTTCAGTTCGCTGGGTTGGCTCGCGCCAGCCTATAGATTCAGCTGGCCGTTCTAAGGGTTGCCCCATTCGGAAATTCCCGGATCAAAGCGTGTTTCCAGCTCCCCGAGACTTATCGCAGGTAACCACGTCCTTCATCGCCTCTGTGTGCCAAGGTATCCGCCGTGAGCCCTTTGTAGCTTGACCAATGTATCTCCAACACGCTTGCTGTCGTTGAAACAGATTCTTCTAACTTCTACAAGTAGAAATTAAAATCAAACTCTCAAATGCTCGACACATTTGAAAGAACATGCTGGAGTCTCGGCTCTTGCTTTAGAATTAACACCATCCCATCGTGAATTAACACTCAAGAATGATGCATCCATAAAGATGCTTTATTCTTTCCAGACTTACTATGCAGTTGTCAAGGTTCGGCCAGACATCAAAACAATGCATTGATCTCTCAATACATTGCATCGAGCCCAGCATCCTATCAATCAAATCATGGAATAATTTCCACGCCTTAAAATGACAAGAAGCTAGGGTCATCTAGCGGACACATCTAAATCACAATCCATACGAGTTCATACTCCAGGTTTTGGAGATGGGGATTCTTTGCAGTCAGTGGAGGTTAGGAGACTCGAACTCCTGACATCCTGCTTGCAAAGCAGGCGCTCTACCAACTGAGCTAAACCCCCTACACCGAATGGGCCATCCTGGACTTGAACCAGGGACCTCACCCTTATCAGGGGTGCGCTCTAACCACCTGAGCTAATGGCCCAGGAGTCTCATCCCTAATGGGTTGTGAACTAGACAAAGTTTAGGAACTAAAAATCTCCACTAAGCAGAAATCCATTGCTGGAACTCTTAGCTTCAAAGTTGAGGTACCGATCGACCTAAGGTGACAGGATTTCGGCCTAAGAATAAATAACTCAGACATCAAAATCGTTGTTTGTCTCCCTGTTAGGAGGTGATCCAGCCGCACCTTCCGGTACGGCTACCTTGTTACGACTTCACCCCAGTCATCAGCCCCACCTTCGACGTCCTCCTCCACAAGGGTTGGAGTAACGGCTTCGGGCGTGGCCAACTTCCATGGTGTGACGGGCGGTGTGTACAAGGCCCGGGAACGTATTCACCGCAGTATGCTGACCTGCGATTACTAGCGATTCCTCCTTCACGTAGGCGAGTTGCAGCCTACGATCTGAACTGAGCCACGGTTTATGGGATTTGCTTGTCCTCGCGAACTTGCTGCCCTTTGTCCGTAGCATTGTAGTACGTGTGTAGCCCAGGATGTAAGGGGCATGATGACTTGACGTCATCCACACCTTCCTCCGGTTTATCACCGGCGGTCTCTCTAGAGTGCCCAACTAAATGCTGGCAACTAAAGACGTGGGTTGCGCTCGTTGCGGGACTTAACCCAACATCTCACGACACGAGCTGACGACAGCCATGCACCACCTGTCACTGCGCTCCCGAAGGCACTCTCAAGTTTCCAAGAGATTCGCAGGATGTCAAACCCTGGTAAGGTTCTTCGCGTTGCATCGAATTAAACCACATACTCCACCGCTTGTGCGGGCCCCCGTCAATTCCTTTGAGTTTCACACTTGCGTGCGTACTCCCCAGGCGGAACACTTAACGCGTTGGCTACGACACCGGAGGGGTCGATTCCCCCGACACCTAGTGTTCATCGTTTACGGCCAGGACTACAGGGGTATCTAATCCCTTTCGCTCCCCTGGCTTTCGTCCATGAGCGTCAGTGATGGCCCAGCAGAGCGCCTTCGCCACTGGTGTTCTTCCCGATATCTACGCATTTCACCGCTACACCGGGAATTCCCTCTGCCCCTACCACACTCGAGCCCAACAGTTTCCACTGCCATGATGGAGTTAAGCTCCACTTTTTAACAGCAGACTTGTTGGGCCGCCTGCGGACGCTTTACGCCCAATAATTCCGGATAACGCTTGCCACTCCCGTATTACCGCGGCTGCTGGCACGGAATTAGCCGTGGCTTATTCATCAAGTACCGTCAGATCTTCTTCCTTGATAAAAGAGGTTTACAGCCCAGAGGCCTTCATCCCTCACGCGGCGTTGCTCCGTCAGGCTTTCGCCCATTGCGGAAAATTCCCCACTGCTGCCTCCCGTAGGAGTCTGGGCCGTGTCTCAGTCCCAGTGTGGCTGATCATCCTCTCAGACCAGCTACTGATCGATGCCTTGGTGAGCTCTTACCTCACCAACTAGCTAATCAGACGCGGGCTCATCCTCAGGCGAAATTCATTTCACCTCTCGGCATATGGGGTATTAGCGGCCGTTTCCAACCGTTATCCCCCTCCTGAGGGCAGATTCCCACGCGTTACTCACCCGTCCGCCACTAACCCGAAGGTTCGTTCGACTTGCATGTGTTAAGCACGCCGCCAGCGTTCATCCTGAGCCAGGATCAAACTCTCCGTTGTAGATCAATCCCTTTTGGTTCTCACCTCAGATTGACTTGCTTCACCCACTTCACAGCACTGGCGTACTGCTCGCAGTTGTCGCCCCCTTCCTCTGACAGAAGGATTCACAAGAGTGCAAATTTAGAATCTCTTCCTCCTTTGACTTTCCAGGATCTCAGATCCGGTCGTTGCTCCACATTGCGCACACCGACAACTCAACGGTTCGTGAAAACCTTCAAGTTGTAAGCACAATGCTTCTCTGCAACTAAAATTTTGTTGACGGGACCTCACACCTTTATCGCAATATCATTTAGTCCTCATTAAAACCTTCCGGCCTTAACTCAAACTAAACGCGATAAAAGCGTCAGTTCCTAAACTTTTCAATTGTCCAGGTTCTGGCTTTGCGTCCCCTTTCAGAGACGGTCGGCCTGCGGTCTCGCGACCGCCTTTGAAACTTACAACATCGTGGGATTGCTCCCTCAACCTCGTAAGAACCCTCAGTGCACTCCAAGCTTTCGCTCTTTCCGCCCTAAGACTGCGCGTCGGAGCATTGCTCCCCTGCGCAGTCCAAAACCATAACCCAATAACCTCCCCTTTTGCAACTACGAACAAGGGTTGAGCATCTCCAGACTTGCTTCCACTGGCCAGAGCAAGGTCCATCACTAAGTTTTGAGCAATGGTCGCAAAAGCACCATGGCCGAACGCTTCAGCCAACAGAACCAGCGGGTCCGTCCCAGCTCCAAAGAAGACCAGGTCGTTCAAAAGGCCAAAGAGCATTTCGAACGCACTCTGATTCCCATTGCGGGCAGCCTTGCGGGCAGCGTTGCTGCTCTCCAGCACCCCAGTGCCGACGAGGCCCTCAACTACGGCGAGATCTTCCTGCGCGACAACGTGCCAGTGATGGTCTACCTGTTGACGCAAAAAAGGTTCAAGATCGTCAAGCAGTTCCTCCAGATCTGCCTCGACCTCCAGAGCACCACGTATCAAACCCGAGGAGTGTTCCCAACCAGCTTTGTTGAGGAGAACGGGGAGCTCATTGCCGATTACGGCCAACGTTCGATCGGAAGAATCACCTCTGTCGACGCCAGTCTCTGGTGGCCAGTCCTCTGCTGGATGTACGTCAAAGCCAGCGGAGACGAACAATTTGGATCCACCCCTGGAGTCCAACGAGGGGTCCAACTCTTGTTGGACCTCGTGCTTCACCCCACGTTTGAGGGCACACCGGTGCTTTTTGTGCCGGATTGTGCGTTCATGATCGATCGTCCAATGGACGTATGGGGTGCACCCCTAGAAGTTGAGGTGCTCTTGTATGCCTCCCTGCGTTGCTGCGCTCAGCTCATGGAGCTTGGCCGACGGAATCAAAACAGTCGCCTGCTCGACCAACGTTTGGTACTCACGCGCCAGTGGATTCACGACCTCCGCAAGTTTCTGCTGAAGCACTACTGGGTGACCAGTAAGACGATGCAAGTTTTAAGGCGAAGACCCACAGAGCAATACGGCGACAATCAGCACCAAAACGAATTCAATGTGCAGCCCCAAGTGATCCCTGATTGGCTGCAGGACTGGCTCGAGAACCGCGGTGGCTATCTCATCGGCAACATCCGTACAGGCCGGCCCGATTTCCGTTTTTACAGTCTTGGCAATTCTCTGGGCTGCCTGTTCGGACTTCTCACAGCACCACAACAGCGAGCACTGTTTCGGCTCACACTTCACAACCGCGATCATCTGATGGCTCAGATGCCGATGCGAATTTGCCATCCACCGATGGAAACGTTGGAGTGGCAAAACAAGACCGGATCCGACCCTAAAAACTGGCCGTGGAGTTACCACAATGGCGGCCATTGGCCGAGCCTTCTTTGGTATTTCGGGGCCTCGATCCTCCTCCATGAACGCCGTCACCCCAATGCAGACATCCTGCTGATGGGTCAGATGAAGGCGATGCTGGAGGATTGTTACTGGAGCCAGCTCAACCAACTGCCAAGACAACAGTGGGCTGAATATTTCGATGGACCCACTGGCACTTGGATGGGCCAGCAATCACGGACATATCAGACCTGGACCATCGTTGGATTTCTTCTGCTCCACCACTTCCTTAGGGTGAATCCTGATGATGTAGAGATGCTCGACCTTGACGGACCACCAGGGTCTTAGAACAACAGCTCAAAAACGCCGAACAACAAAAAACCCCCAGCGATCAGCTAGGGGTTTTTTTAAACCCTTTGGCTCAGAACAAACCGAGAGTCAGGGACTTGTCGATCGGCATCGCAGCACCGATTCCCAAATAGATGGTGGTAGCTGTACCGAACAAGAACACTGCCATCGCGATAGGACGGCGGAATGGGTTCTGAAACTTGTTGAAGCTCTCGATAAAGGGGATGAGCATCAGACCAAGGGGAACCAAGGTTTGCAGTGCAATACCCAGAAGCTTGTTAGGAACAACCCTAAGGATCTGAAACACCGGATAGAGATACCACTCAGGAAGGATCTCCAGCGGTGTTGCAAAAGGATCAGCCTTATCACCCAGCATGGCTGGATCTAAAACAGAGAGTCCAACAATGCAAGCGATGGTTCCAAGGATCACTACAGGGAAGATGTAGAGAAGATCGTTGGGCCATGCAGGCTCACCGTAATAGTTGTGCCCCATGCCTTTGGCGAGCTTGGCCCGCAGCTTGGGATCAGTGAGATCAGGCTTCTTGAGAATATGCATGGTGCGAAGCGGTAATGAGCGAACGGTAAGTGGGAAAGTTCGAAACTTGAATCAGTGCGTAAAGCAACTGAAATGGATCACAAAGGACCAGAAATGCCCTGCTTACGGATCATCAAGAAGTGCATGAGCATGAACACAGCAAGCAACCAAGGCATCACAAACGTGTGAAGGCTGTAGAAGCGAGTGAGTGTGGATTGACCAACGCTTTCGCCACCACGCAACAGCTCAACCATGAAGTCACCAACAACTGGAATGGCGGCAGGCACTCCAGAAACAATTTTGACTGCCCAATAACCAACTTGATCCCAAGGGAGCGAGTAGCCGGTAACACCAAAAGAAACAGTGATCACAGCCATCGTCACGCCGGTGACCCAAGTGAGCTCACGGGGACGCTTAAAGCCACCTGTGAGATACACCCGGAAGACGTGGAGAATCAGCATGAGCACCATCATCGAGGCGCTCCATCTGTGAACTGAGCGAATGAGCCACCCGAAGCTCACATCTGTCATCAGGTACTGAACTGAGCTGTAAGCCTCAGCAACAGTGGGCTTGTAATAGAAAGTCATCGCGAACCCGGTCGCGAACTGAATCAGGAAACAAACAAGTGTGATGCCGCCCAGGCAATAAAAAATATTGACGTGGGGCGGAACGTACTTGGTGCTGAAGTCATCAGCGATGTCCTGGATTTCAAGACGTTCCTGGAACCAGTCGTAGACAGGTGAGGAGTTCGCCATGCAAAGGTCGGTTTGGATTTCGAGAGTCTACCGATGACGCTCCAGCCGACGCGACAGAATGAAGCTGATGTTGCCGATTGTTAATTACATGAAAAAAGGCCTGCGGCAGCTGGCATCCGGCTTGGCCTGCCTTTTTCTTTGCAGCCTCTTAATCCCAGCGCCTGCTCTGGCTCTCAACGATGCCCAGCAGTTGGTGGTTGAAACCTGGCGGCTGGTGAATCAGAGCTATGTCGACCCCTCGAGTTTCGACCGTATTCACTGGAAGCGTCTGCGGCAGAAGGCTCTCGAGCAGACGATCGAAACCAGCGAGCAGGCCTACAGCGCCATTGAAACCATGCTTGAGCCCCTCGATGATCCCTACACACGCTTGTTGAGACCTGACGATTACTCCGTCATGAAGTCCAGCAACTCCGGAAGCCTGAGTGGCGTAGGACTTCAACTCGGCCATCACAACGATGAAGACTCAGTCGTTGTGATCGCTGCACTCGATGGGTCACCCGCAGCTGACGCTGGCGTGGTCAGCGGCGCCGCCCTGCTGGCGGTGAACGGAGAATCCACAGCTCTTCTGGGACTCGAGACCACAGCAGCTCGCTTGCGAGGCGATGTAGGAACGCAGGTTTTGCTGACCGTGCAACCCCCGAATGGAGAGACAGAAGAGCTCACATTGGAACGACGCAATGTTGACCTGCGCCCTGTTCGCACTCGGCGTCTTCGTAGTGACACCCATACTCTTGGCCACTTACGCATCACGCAGTTCAGCGAAGGCGTGCCGAAGCAAGTGCAAGAAGCCTTGCAAGAACTCACAGATAAGGGAGTGGAAGGGGTGGTTCTTGATCTTCGGAACAACTCTGGGGGTCTCGTCAGCGGCGGACTCGCCGTTGCTGACGCCTTCCTGGACCAAGAGCCCATCGTGGAAACACGCAATCGAGACGGGATTGCTGATCCCATTCAATCGAACCCAATCACGCTGTACGACGGTCCGATGGTGACCCTCGTCAACGCCGGCACCGCCAGTGCAAGCGAGATCCTTGCGGGGGCCCTTCAGGACAATGATCGTTCGCTGCTGCTCGGCAGCGAAACCTTCGGCAAAGGGCTGATCCAGACCCTGACCAACCTGAGTGATGGCAGTGGTTTGGCGGTTACCGTGGCCGGCTATGTCACCCCAAGCGGACGTGATATTCAGGGGCAAGGAATTACACCAGATCGCTTGCTGGATCAGCCCGAACCACTGAACCCCGGGGGCGAAGGAGACCGCTGGTTAACGGATGCAGAACGGGTGCTGGAGGCCATCATCGATCGCCAGACCGCCGAATCTCCTCCAACAGCCGATGCCATCAATCCAGAGGAGATGGCAGCAACAGCATGAGTAGCCGCACTTATCACGACCCTCTCCATGGCGGCATCGCACTCAATACAGACGACCCTGCTGAAGCGCTGGTGCTCGAACTCGTTGACGCAGCCCCCTTCCAAAGACTTCGGCGCATTCGTCAGCTCGGACCTGCGTTTTTAACCTTCCACGGTGCTGAATCGAGCCGGTTCACCCACTCTCTTGGCGTGTTCCACATCGCGCGACAGGCCTTTCAGCGCCTGTTGGCCATGGATCCATCACTGGAACTTCATCGAGGCGTTCTCTATGCGGCAGCCCTGCTCCATGACTTGGGTCATGCGCCCCTGAGCCACACCGGCGAGGAAATGTTTGGCACCCACCATGAACGGTGGTCGGCACGCATCGTTCGAGAGCACCCCGCGATCCGGGAGCCACTCGAACGATTTCAACCAGGAAGCTCTGACGCTGTGGCTGCCCTTCTAGAGCACGGCACCACAGAACGGAGGGTGATTAAAGACCTCGTTAGCAGCCAACTCGACTGCGACAGACTCGATTACTTGCTGCGAGATAGCTACAGCACAGGGACGAGCTATGGCCAACTGGATTTAGAGAGAATCCTGGCCGCACTCACCCTGGCGCCAGATGGGGAACTCGCCATCCATCCCAAGGGCCTAATGGCTGTAGAGCACTACCTCGTGGTGCGAAACCTGATGTACCGCAGTGTTTACAACCACCGCCTCAATGTGGTTTGCAATTGGCTGCTGGAACAAATGATCCGCCTGGCCCGTGAACTAGGCCCCGATCAAGTTTGGACAGATTCAACGATGCGCTGCTGGCTTTGGTCCCCCCATGAGCTCGATCTCGAGGCCTATTTGGCTAACGATGACCTACGAACTGGCTATCACCTGTTGCGCTGGCGAGAGGAAGCTCCTCGCCCGCTCGCTGATCTCTGTGATCGGTTTCTCAACCGACGACTCCTCAAAGCACTAGATGTGGACAGTCTCTCGAAGGAGAAGCAGCTCGAATGCTTGGCCCACGCAAGGGGATTGGCGGAAGCGAAGGGATTGGATCCGAGTTTGTGTTGCGGTCTATGCCACCAACAACTGCATGGATATCACCCCTATCGCGGCGGGCTGAGGCTCTGGAATGGTCAGCAACTTCAAGCACTCGAGCAAAGCTCAGCACTCGTTCAAAGCTTGAGCAAGCCTGCCAGCACCAGCTGGCTGATCTATCCAAAGCAGATCAGTCAGGAACTGAAAAGAAAGGTGGGCCAATACCTGGCGCAGATTTAAGGTCAGCCTCCACTCTTGATCACGTCGGTGGCTTTGACCCAAGGGACCCTTCAAGCTGCATGCCATCGCCTGGTTTTGCCCACCAATCGGCACATCCCTTGGCAAGACACCCTGGAGGACCAACTCAATGGCCTTGAGGGCAAGGATCTCGAATTGGATAGCGGGGAGTGGTTGCTGAATGGTCGGGTGCTCTCTGCCTTTCAAGTTCAACTGGAGGTACGCAGATGTCGATTGCTATCGATCAAAAGCTGCAATCCCCTCACCGTGGTCAGCGCCAACGCCCTCGGCATACCAGCTCAGCTCACAACGCCGCAGCATGCTGATTCGCTTCCTAATGGCCCTGAAGAACAGCAGGCCCCTGCCTTATTGATTCATCGAGCAACCCTGCGATCGGGAGACCATCTCAAAGCACGCCACCACGTTTTGCTCATTGGCGATGTCAATCCAGGCGCGCAAATCAGTGCAGGAGGGAACGTCCTGATCTGGGGGCGGCTCCGTGGCTTTGCTCATGCAGGGGTTAAAGGGGATCAGAATGCGCGCATCACGGCATTACAGCTCCGTCCCCTTCAGCTACGAATTGCGGATTTAGTGGCCAGGGGACCAGAGGAGAAGCCCCAACCTGGACTTGCGGAGGAAGCACGGATTGTGGATGGAGTGATTTCGATCGAGCCCGCTGATCCCCGTTATGACTTGCCAATGCAAGAGCTTTCTGCCGATTTGAACAATCAAGAGCACTAGCCCCTAACCTGGCCAGATCAACCGCGACAACGTGACGTCAAATTCGCGAACGATCTTGATCTGCTCAGGCAAGGGGGGGGTCGGTAAGACCACCCTGACGGCCAACTTGGGGATTGCCCTTGCCCAGCGCGGGTCTAGCACCGTTGTTCTGGATGCCGACTTCGGTTTGCGCAACCTCGATCTGTTGCTTGGACTCGAAAATCGGATTGTCTATACAGCCCAAGAGGTTTTGGCGGAGACCTGCCGCTTGGATCAAGCCCTTGTGAAGCACAAACAAGTGCCCAATTTGGCGCTGCTGCCGGCTGGCAACCCGCGGATGCTCGAGTGGCTCAAACCAGAAGACATGCAGGCCATTGCCTCCATGCTTGAAAAAAGATTCGATTACGTGTTGATCGACTGCCCTGCGGGCATTGAAGACGGCTTCAAAAACGCCGTCGCCGCAGCGCGTGAAGCCATCGTGATCACCACTCCTGAAGTGTCGGCTGTGCGTGATGCGGATCGCGTGATCGGATTGCTCAACACCCACGGAGTGACCCCAGTCCAGCTCGTTCTCAATCGGGTCAGGCCCAAAATGATGGCCAATCAAGAGATGCTGGCTGTGGATGACGTCACAGACATCCTGGCCCTCCCCTTGCTCGGATTAGTCCTGGAAGATGAGCAGGTGATCGTGAGCACCAATCGGGGCGAACCCCTCACCCTGAATGGAACAAAATCACCAGCAGCCAAGGCCTACAGCAATATTGCTGGACGCCTGCAAGGCGAGGAGATTCCATTGGTGGATCCCTCCAAGGAGCGTTCGGGCCTGCGGGCCACAGTGCGCCGCTTGATGCAAACGAAGATCTTCTGAGCTGATGACTCTCCGTGACCTCGTCGACAAATTGCTTGGGCGCCAACCAGCGAGCGCCAGTACCGCCAGAGACAGGCTTCAACTCGTTCTGGCCCATGACCGCAGTGACCTAAGCCCTGAGCTTCTCGACCAAATGCGTCGTGAAATTTTTGAAGTGGTGGCTAAGTACGTTGACATCGACCTGGAGGAAGGTGATGTGAGCCTGGAAACCGAGGATCGTGTGACGGCCCTTGTTGCCAACTTGCCGTTTCGTCGACCGGTTGCATCAACCAGTCCCAAATCTGACTAAGGGGGAATGGTTCTGGAAGCATTTCCAGACCTCATGGCTGAGCAAGGCTTCACTCCCGCAGAAACCACCGTGGTCAAACTCCTCCTGGAGGGGCTTAGTAATCGAGCCATTGCTTCCAGGCTGGTGGTAAGCATCCGCACGGTTGAAAGTCACATCAGCAACGCTCTCGATAAAAGTGGTTGCCGCTCGAGACTTGAACTTTCAATGTGGTGGCTCCGCACCCATTCAGAGTCCACGAGAACGTGCAGCGTTAAAGTCCCTTCAATGCCGGCTTAGCTCAGTGGTAGAGCAGCGCTTTTGTAAAGCGAAGGTCATCGGTTCAAATCCGTTAGCCGGCTTCAGTCAAGATCCATAAGGCACGATCAGCTCTCCAGCTCCAGGGTGGGATCAGCGGCCTGAACGACCTGTAAAGATCCAGATCCCAACGATGGCAAACAGCCACGGGAGCACATCCAAACCAGCCCATGGCGTGAGCAGTTGGACCACCGGTTCAAACAGCCAGTGCATGACGGTTTGAAGCAAAATCAACGAAGCAATCAACCAGAGCATTCGGGAAGGCTCACCACACCTGCTGGCATCACAGCGCCTCTGCGAAGCCAATGCCAGCCTTCAAGTCCTCGCCAAGCAATCACCGAGCTCGCTTGACAGGACGGAGCAGGCCAAGGGAGGGGTGCAAGCAAAGGCAAGTCCGGAAATGCACCTGCCGCCTCCATTTCGGTTCGACTGGCGGGTTCTCCCGAGGCATTGGCACTAGTCGTGGCAAGCGGACCGCTGCAACGCAGAAGATCCAACATGGGCTTGCAAGCTGGGATGCGCAAACCAAGGGTTGCCACTCCAGGGTTGAGGGCCTCTGCACAAGGGCCAAAGGCTGGTAAAACCAGGGTGAGGGCCCCTGGCCAGTGCAGTTGCGCCAGGGCGCTGGCATCAGCTCGAGCAGCTGGGGAGATATGGCATAACAACCCATCAAGGTCTGCACCCATCAGAATTAACGGCTTGTCCTGGGGCCGTTTTTTCAAGCGCCAAAGTTGAGCCGCCTGCTCTGGCAGCGCAGCCAATGCCGGAAGGGTGTCTGTTGGGAGTAGGGCGGCGCCCCCAGCACGCAAATGCGCTTCGATGCCATCGCGATCCAACAGATTGAGCGGATTGGTCGTCATCGCTCCTCCGTCTGCTGATCGGGGGCTATGGATTGGCACGCTCGCTGAGCAAGAGCAAAGCGGGGAATGCCCTGAAGGTCATAACGGGCTTCTGGCCGTTCGAGTCCTGCATCAGTGAGCAACTCCAGCACCATCGCACTCTGGTCATGGTGGTGCTCCAAGAGGATCCAGCCGCCTGGCGCTAGTGCTCTGCAAGCATCTCGGATGATCTGCCTGCAACAGTCGAGTCCATCACCACCACCACACAGAGCCAGATGAGGCTCATGGTCTTTAACGACGGGCTCGAGCTCATCCATCACAGCCGTTGGGATGTAAGGCGGGTTACTCAGCACAAGGTCCAACTGCCCCCACCATGGTTTGAGAGGTTCCCACCAACTGCCGAGATGGAGTTGACAACTACTGTCTCCAGCGAGGGCGATCAGATTGCGTTCAGCAAGAGCAAGCGCGTTTCTACTGGAGTCCACGGCATGGCCCTGCCAGTGAGGGAGAACACGGGCAAGCGCCACGGCCAAAGCTCCAGAGCCCGTTCCCAAGTCGGCCCAGATCCCTTCCACCTCGGGTGCATCCTCTTGCAAACACTGCAAAGCGAAGTCGATGAGCAGCTCGGTTTCTTGACGGGGGATCAAGGCGTCGGCCGACACCTCCAGCTCAAGATCTCGCCATGGACAAAGCCCAACCAAGTGCTGAAGGGGAATGTGCTGATCGCAATGCTGGGTCCAAAGATCCGTGAGCTGGTGCAACGAGGAACTCAGCTCGATCTCTACGTCTGGGCAAATTCGTAGTTTTTGAAGATCACCCCAAGAACAATCTGCGGCCATCGAAAGCAGCCAATCCAAATCCACAGCACGTCCTCCCTGTCGGATCAGCTCACGCCTCCACACCAGTAGATCTGTTCCCTTGCAGCGGATAACGCCCATCGGATCAGGTTAAACGGAGCGCCAACGCAAACCAGGCTTGGGCTCGATGACACCCTCAAGCTCAAGCTGCAACAACTCATGCGCCACCTGAGTTGGACTGCAGCTCAGTGCTGCAGATAGCTGCTCCAGGGTGAGCCCTTGATCAACGCAACGCAATAGCGATGGATTCCGCTCGGATGAAGACCGGGATCGTTCCAATGGCATCGACGCAGTCCTCGCGGCCGCAAGCGGTCCTGGTCCAAGGACATCAAGCAACGACTCAGGTGATAGCAAAGGTGTTGCCCCCTCCTGCAACAAACCATTGCTGCCTTTACAAGACCAACGCAGCGCATCCCCTGGAACCACCCAAACAGGACAATTCTGAGTGCGCGCGATCTGGGCTGATAGCAGTGAGCCGCTTGTCTCAGGGCACTCAACCACCACCAGGGCACAAGACACACTCACCAATAGGCGATTCCGCAACGCAAAGTTGGATCGCTGCACCCGAGCACCACAAGGCCATTCGCTCAACAACAAGCCAGCAGACTCAACTTGGGCCTGCAGGGCCTCATGCTCAGGCGGATACACACGGTCCAAAGGCGTGCCCAACACGCCAACCGGAAGGCCACCAGCTGCAAGACAACCATGGTGAGAGGCGGCATCTATTCCTTCTGCAAGACCACTCACTACGGGCCAACCAGCTCGCGCGAGGCACTCACCAAGCGCACGGGCCATCCGACAGCCATGATCCGATGGTCGGCGCGTTCCCACCACCGCGACAGCCTTTTGAGCTGATAAGGCAGGCCAGCACTGCTTGCGCCCAGACCAGTGCACAGCAAGTGGAGGACGCTTCAACAAATCGAATGAGATCGGCCAGTCCTGATCCAGGGGAAACAGAGCATTGTCTGGAACCAAAAGACTGGGCGACATCCCTTTGCGCAGCCGATAAGACTCGACACGCGCCATCAAGGAGTCGGGCCAGCGCAGGGCTGCTTGCAAACGCAATAGGGGCCATGACCACAGATCAGCCAAGGTCACCTGATGGGCTTGAGCAACAGCCCTCAGAGCCCGAATCCTGGCAAAACCCAGTCCTGGGCATGAGATCCACAGCCACCACCAGCCACGCTCTCCCAACAGCTCAGCTCAAGTACAAATGTACTAGCACATTATTGGGGCGGCCCTTGGGTCAACAGCTCAAGCGCTGTTGCAACAGACGCTGGAGGGCGGCGCAAAACCTGGCGCCTATCTCCGTTGAGACGGACCAAAACCAACTCCACATGCGCCTTGAAGGCGCAATCACCATCGGCTCTTAACAGGTGCGTCTGCCAGCGCCAGCGCGGACCGTCTGGCGCAAGCGCATGGCTTTGAAGCACAACCTGGTCGCCATGCATGAGGGCTCGCTTGTAAGACATTTCCAAGCGCACCACTGGCATTTCCAACCCTTCAAGAGCCATCAGTTGGTAGGGCAGCCCTACCGCCGCGAGTGCTTCCACACGAGCCTCTTCCAACCAACCGACATAGGCGCCGTGCCACATCACACCGCCGTGATCGGTGTGCTGTGGCAGCACACGCTTGTTCAATTGCCAAGGAAGACGCGTAACGCTCTCAGTCACCATCAACACGGCCTGGAGCATCAGCCATAGGCTGAAGCAGACCTAACTCTTCATCGTGTTCAAGAATCTTCTGATTGCTGATTCCGGCAAAGGGCATGTCGGAGAAATGGTGCGGATGCTCCGTGACCTTCCAGGGTTCAGAACGGCTCGTATCAACCTGCTGCACGTGGTTTCTGAGCAAGGCAAGGTCAACTCAGAAGATCATTGGACAACAGCAGGAAGCCTGCTGTCCAAGGCGGTGACTCAATTAGGGCTTGACCCGAGTGACGTGAATTCGATCATCCGCCAGGGGGATGCCAAACAAACCGTTCTCAAGGTGGCTGAAGAAATCAATGCCGACTTGATCGTGATGGGATCCAGAGGCCTTGGTCGACTCCAGTCCATCCTGTCCAACAGCACCAGCCAATACGTGTTTCAGCTGTCAACACGTCCGATGTTGCTGGTCCGTGACGACCTCTACGTTCGCCACGTGAATCGCCTCATGGTGACCATTGACGGAACGGGGGTTGGCGATGATGCACTCCGGATTGCCTGCGAAATGGTTCGCGACATCCCCGGCGGACAGCTCACGGGTGTTCACATCGCAAGGCAAGACCTATCGGCCTCCCGTGGTGGCGACAGCAAAGCCGATGGTTTGCTGACTGCCGCAGTCCAACGTGCTCGGAGCATGGGCGTTGACCTCAAACCCATGCATGTGGCGAATCAGGACATCGGCCGAGGGGTTTGCGAAGCAGCCGAAGAGATTGGCGCCGACCTCGTTGTGATCGCGTCACAGGACAGGCGCCCCCTTGTGGCAAGAGGTCTCGTGGATTTGGACAAGCTCCTTGGCGGCTCGATCAGCGATTACATCCGAGTCCACGCGCCTGCGCCGGTTCTTCTGGTCCGTGAGCCAGAACGCAATTGAAGCGGACCAGTTTTGAACCAACAGTCGATCAGGAGGACCCTTCTCGGCTGTTGGTCTGGATGAACAAGACGATCAGAAACACCGTCGGAACCAGGACGAACATGAGGCTGGCAACGAAGCCGAGATCGTTGGTTTCCATGGGCGATTAATGATGCAAGGCCGAACGTATCATCGTTCGGGAGCAACGATGAGCTTCAGCTCACCCCTCGTCACTGGGCGTAGCAGGCGAATCGGTTTCAGTCTTCTGTTCAGACCCCTCTTCAGCCTCGTCAGCGCTCTCGTCAACCGGCCATGACGTTGGCCCGGCTGGCAGCGCTTCAGCGCGTGCCGCTGCCTTTTTCTTATCGAGTTCAGCCAAGCGAACTTGCGGGCGGGTGAGCACGATCACGGATTGCTCCACAAGAGCCTGACAAGCCAATCTCCAGGACTCAGGACGTCGCCTGAGCTTGTTGTCCTCAACAACGGTTCGAGCCGTTAAGGGAGCGTCGGCGTCGGATCCCACAACATCGACAAAACAGGTGATGCACTGACCGCATCCACCACAATTCCCCAGTTGCCCCTTCAAGCCATAGAGCTCGATGTTTTCGCGCAGAGCGACGTCGCGCAGATTTTCTCCTGGATAACACTCCACATCACGTCCCTCACGCAGAAAACGAATGACTGGCATGGAGTGCTCCAGCGGTAAAGGTCCACTTTGCGCCCAAAGGTTGCGTTTTGTAACCCCCTCAGCCAGACCTGAATGCGGCAGCCAAAGAACGGAAGCACTGACAGGACAGTGCAGAAAACAATTCAAGCGGTCTCAACACAAGACATTGCAGCTCGCGACAACACGCCCCACTCAATTGAGCGAACCCCTTACGATCGCTAGGTCTGTCTGCATCAGCAGCTCCGTTCCACCTGAACCTGACCCATGGGATTGCCCTGGTATCGGGTGCACACCGTCGTTATTAACGACCCAGGCCGACTCTTGGCCGTGCACCTCATGCACACTGCCCTCGTTGCCGGCTGGGCCGGCTCGATGGCCCTCTACGAACTCGCAATTTTTGATCCATCGGATCCAGTCCTGAACCCCATGTGGCGTCAGGGCATGTTTGTCATGCCCTTCATGTCGCGTCTGGGCGTCACCGGAAGCTGGGGAGGCTGGAGCATTACAGGAGAAACGGGAGTCGATCCTGGCTTCTGGAGCTTCGAAGGCGTCGCAGCAGCTCATATCGTCTTCAGCGGCCTATTGATGCTCGCTGCGATTTGGCACTGGACGTATTGGGATCTTGAAATTTGGCAAGACCCCCGTACGGGCGAACCAGCTCTTGACCTCCCGAAAATTTTCGGCATCCACCTCCTGCTTGCAGGATTGGGCTGTTTTGGATTTGGTGCCTTTCACCTCACAGGTGTCTTCGGACCTGGCATGTGGATCTCTGATCCGTATGCATTAACAGGTCATCTAGAAGCGGTTCAACCGTCGTGGGGACCGGAAGGCTTCAACCCCTTCAATCCAGGAGGAATTGTTGCTCACCACATTGCCGCAGGCATCGTGGGCATCATTGCCGGCATTTTCCACATCACAACTCGACCACCGGAGCGTCTTTATAAGGCCTTGCGGATGGGAAACATCGAGACTGTTTTGGCTAGCGCCATCGCAGCTGTGTTCTTCGCTGCATTCATTGTCGCTGGAACCATGTGGTACGGCGCCGCTGCAACCCCGGTTGAGCTCTTTGGCCCCACTCGTTATCAGTGGGATCAGAGCTACTTCAAGACAGAAATCAATCGCCGCGTTCAGACGGCTCTTGATGAAGGAGCCTCCATTGATGAGGCCTACGCTGCCGTCCCCGAAAAACTCGCCTTCTATGACTACGTAGGGAATAGTCCCGCCAAAGGCGGCCTATTCCGTGTTGGTCCGATGGTGAATGGAGATGGTCTCGCGACTGGATGGATTGGTCACCCTGTCTTCACCGACAAGGAAGGTCGTGAACTTCAAGTACGTCGTCTTCCCAACTTCTTCGAGAACTTCCCCGTTGTTCTTGAAGACAATGACGGCATCGTTCGCGCTGACATTCCCTTCCGTCGTGCCGAAGCCAAGTACTCCTTTGAACAGAGAGGCGTTACAGCAACCGTTTATGGCGGTTCTCTCGATGGCAAGGTCTTCACTGATCCTGCTGATGTGAAGCGCCTGGCCCGTAAGGCCCAACTCGGAGAAGGATTCGATTTCGATCGCGAAACCTACAACTCGGACGGAACGTTCCGTAGTTCACCTCGCGGCTGGTTCACCTTCGGCCACGCAACCTTCGCTCTGCTCTTCTTCTTCGGTCACATCTGGCACGGTGCACGCACCCTCTACCGCGACGTGTTCGCAGGAATTGATCCAGATCTTGGTGAACAGGTTGAATTCGGCCTCTTCCAAAAACTCGGCGACAAATCAACACGTCGCCTACCCGAGGGATATGTTCCTCCCACGGGATCCACACCCCTCAGTTGATCGCTCTCTAGGAGACTCTCGATGGAAAGCTTCGCTTACATCCTCATTCTCGGCCTGGCGATTGCCACCTTGTTCTTCGCGATCGCATTTCGCGATCCACCGAAGATCGGTAAGTAGTCCGCCCAGCAGATCTAACCCCGCCTAAAAGCGGGGTTTTTTATTGCCCAAATTCAGATCCCTTAGTTCACAAACACTTTTCAAAGTTCCAGATGTTCTATACAATGTGAAGAATTCATATTGGATCGATTAGGGCGTGCAGTGCCCCTCTTGCCAAAACACGGATAGCCGGGTTCTCGAATCGAGAGCAGCCGAGGGAGGACGCAGTGTGCGCCGGCGCCGTGAATGCCTGAATTGTGAATTCAGATTCACCACTTACGAGCGGGTTGAAATGGTTCCAATCACCGTGATCAAACGCAATGGTCATCGTGAAATTTTCAATCGCAACAAACTTCTGCACGGCCTGAGCCGCGCCTGTGAAAAAACGGAGCTAACCCCCAGCAAACTCGAAGCGATTGTTGACGAGCTCGAACTCAGTCTTCAGCAAAGCAATAGCCGTGAGATCACCAGTTCAGAGATCGGTGAGTTGGTGCTGGGGCATCTCAAGGGGCTCAGCGAGGTTGCTTATGTACGTTTTGCCTCGGTGTATCGACACTTTCGCAGCGTCAGCGATTTCGTCTCCACGCTCGAAGGGATGAACGCAGACAAAGCTGAGCTCGCCGCACTCGTCTAAAAAGCAAGGCTGTTCTGTAAAATTAAAAAATACTGATCCTTTGTCGGCGGGCACTGGATCAATTTTTATCGCACTGTCCTCGGGCAGACCGCCAACCATCCATGACTGTTACCCCAACCGATCCGGCTCAGGATCTTGCTGTGGAGACCACCACTGCCATCGACGAGAGCACAGCCGTCGAAGCCACAGCGGACCAAGCCGATTTTGGAACGGACGAAGATCTCAGCATCCCGGAAGACATTCCTACTGCCGACGATCCCAGCAGTCGTGCCAACCCTAAGGATTTGGATGGGGCCGGCTTCACCATTGATGATTTCGCCTCACTGCTTAGCAAGTACGACTACAACTTCAAGCCAGGCGACATTGTTAACGGCACAGTCTTCGCGCTGGAAACGAAGGGGGCGATGATCGATATCGGCGCCAAAACCGCCGCTTTCATGCCCCTCCAAGAGGTCTCCATCAACAGGGTGGAAGGTCTGAGCGACGTGTTGCTACCCGGTGAGATTCGGGAATTCTTCATCATGAGTGAAGAAAACGAAGACGGCCAACTCTCCCTCTCGGTTCGCCGTATCGAGTACCAGCGGGCCTGGGAACGGGTGCGTCAGCTGCAAAAAGAAGACGCCACCATTTATTCAGAAGTGTTTGCCACCAACCGTGGTGGTGCTCTCGTTCGGGTGGAAGGCCTTCGCGGCTTCATCCCTGGATCTCACATCAGTACGCGCAAACCGAAAGAAGAGCTGGTTGCAGACTTCTTGCCTCTCAAATTCCTTGAAGTCGACGAAGAGCGCAATCGTCTGGTTCTCAGTCATCGCCGCGCCCTGGTCGAGCGCAAGATGAATCGTCTTGAAGTCGGCGAAGTGGTGATCGGCACCGTTCGTGGCATCAAGCCCTACGGCGCCTTTATCGACATCGGTGGAGTGAGCGGTTTGCTTCACATTTCCGAAATCAGTCACGAGCACATCGAAACACCTCATTCCGTGCTGAACGTGAATGATCAAATGAAGGTGATGATTATCGACCTCGATGCCGAACGCGGTCGGATCTCACTGTCTACCAAGGCTCTGGAGCCAGAACCCGGTGACATGCTCACCGATCCTCAAAAGGTCTTTGACAAGGCAGAGGAAATGGCAGCTCGCTATAAGCAGATGCTTCTTGAGCAAGCGGAAGAGGGAGAAGAACCCTTGAGCTCGATGATGGTCTGAGCGGCATGAGCCCATGGCTCATTTATCTCTGAGAGGCCATTCACTTGGCTTGATCCATGGGGTGCTGTTCGACAAGGACGGCACCCTTTCCCATAGCGAACCCCATCTCATCGAGCTGGCCGACGCCAGGATTGAGGAAATCATTCGCGTCTTTGCATCCCGTGGCGCATCAACCAACGTCCAAGCTGAACTCCAGGGCTTGCTCAAGCGCGCGATGGGCCGGTGCGACTCCGGCTTGATTCCTGATGGAACGTTGGCCGTTGCATCCCGTCAACACAATCTGTTGAGCACCGCAACTCTTTTCTGTCTGTTTGATCTCAGCTGGCCTCAAGCACTCGTGCTCGCAGAAGAGATCTTCGACACTGTGGACCGCCTCCACAAGCACACCGCAACGCAAGTAAGTCTCAGCGCCAGAACCCCTTTGCCCCATTCAAAGGAATTGCTCAACGAGCTGCACAGCGCAGGGGTGATCTGTGCCGTGATCAGCAATGACACCCGCCAAGGGATTGAACAGTTTCTTCAAGACCATGGCTTGAGCAACTGCATCACAGGAATCTGGAGCGCTGATGACAGCCCATGCAAACCAGACCCAGGGGCTGTGCATGGTTTGTGCAAACAGCTGCATTTGGATCCATCACAATGCGCACTGATCGGGGATGCCGACTCCGATCTGCTGATGGCACGCCGCGCAGGCATTGGTTGTGCGCTTGGCTATGTAGCGGGATGGCATCGAACCCCCGAGCTGACATCCCATCAATATTTGATCCATCACTGGCAAGAGCTAAGGGTTGAACAAGCTCAGTAAGGGCAACCCGTAAAATCCCATCACGCCCTAATTACTTATGAGTCGATACGTTTTCACCTCCGAATCGGTAACGGAAGGACATCCCGACAAGATCTGCGATCAAGTCAGTGATGCCGTCCTGGATGCTCTCTTAGCCCAAGACAGCACAAGCCGAGTGGCCTGCGAAACGGTTGTGAATACCGGTCTGTGCATGATCACAGGCGAAGTCACCTCCAAAGCCCAGGTGGATTTCATCCATCTCGTACGCGATGTGATTCGAGATATCGGCTACAGCGGAGCACGAGCTGGTGGCTTTGATGCCAACAGTTGCGCCGTGCTGGTCGCCCTTGACCAGCAATCACCTGACATTGCTCAGGGTGTCAATGAGGCCGATGATCACGAAGGCGATCCCCTCGACAAGGTGGGCGCCGGTGATCAGGGAATCATGTTTGGCTATGCCTGCAATGAAACTCCCGAGCTGATGCCTCTGCCGATCAGCCTTGCCCACAGACTTGCAAGGCGCCTGGCAGAAGTCCGCCACAACGGAACACTCGACTACCTGCTCCCTGACGGCAAGACCCAGGTGAGTGTCGTCTACGAGAACGACCAGCCGGTTGAGATCGACACCATCCTGATTTCAACCCAGCACACCGCCGAGGTGACTGGTTTGACCGATGAACAAGAAGTGCGCAACCGCATCAGTGAAGACCTCTGGACTCACGTTGTGGTGCCTGCCACTGCAGATCTCCCTCTCAAACCAGATCGCGCCAAGTGCCGTTATCTGGTGAACCCCACAGGCAAGTTCGTGGTCGGTGGTCCTCAGGGTGATGCCGGTCTCACGGGTCGGAAAATCATTGTGGACACCTACGGCGGCTATGCCCGTCACGGTGGTGGTGCCTTCTCAGGCAAAGACCCCACCAAGGTGGATCGCTCCGCTGCCTATGCCGCGCGATATGTGGCAAAAGCACTCGTGGCCGCTGGTCTTGCCAACCGTGTGGAAGTTCAACTGAGCTATGCCATCGGAGTGGCCAAACCTGTCTCGATCCTTGTGGAGTCGTTTGGCTCAGGCAAGATCTCGAATGCAGAGCTCACCGACCTCGTGCAAGAGCACTTTGACCTGCGCCCAGGCGCGATCATCGAACAGTTCAAGCTTCGGGAAATGCCTTCCCTCAACGGTGGACGCTTTTACCGCGACACGGCTGCCTATGGCCACTTCGGTCGTCCAGACCTGAACTTGCCTTGGGAAGATGTCAGCGACAAAGCCGCAGCCCTGAAGCAGGCGTAAGCCAGCCAAATCCAAGCCTGCAAGAGCTTTAGAGCCCAAACTCATGATGCAAGACCCGCTGGTGCTCGGCATTGACCTAGGCACAAGCGGTGTCCGCATTGCTGTCATCGACAGCAGCTGTGCCCTGCTCCAGACCGAAAGTGCGTCGTACCAGATCGGTCTGATCAACCCCTTCGACTGGCGCGAGCAATGTTGCACATTGATTGGGCGCCTCAAGCCCGACTACCGACATCGCCTTAAAGCCATCGCCGTGGATGGCACCTCAGGAACGTTGCTGGCATGCGATCAACAAGGGGTACCCCTTTCTGACGCCCTGCCCTATTCGTTCGCATGCCCAAATTACGTTGATCAGATCCAAGCTTTGAGTCCACAGGGTGGACCAGCTTCAAGCGCCAGTGGCAGCCTTGCAAGGGCGCTGCGCCTAGTCGACCAACACAAAACCCCTCTCCTGCTTCGCCATCAAGCCGACTGGATCAGCGGGTGGCTTCTTGACAATTGGCGCTATGGGGAGGAGGGCAACAACCTTCGCCTGGGATGGGACCTCAGCAAAAGAGCGTGGCCAGACAGCTTCTCCAGCCAACCCTGGTGGGATGCACTTCCAGAGATTCGCGCCAGTGGCTCAGTGCTTGGCCCCCTTTCGCCCCAACGCGCCAAGGATCTAGACCTGCCAGAGGATCTGTTGGTGGTCGCCGGGACCACAGATTCCAACGCTGCCGTTCTCACGGCTGATGCGGACGACGACGAGGGCATCACAGTGCTGGGAAGCACCTTGGTGCTTAAACGATTCACCGATCAGCCCCTGGCTCAAGGGCCAGGGACCTCGAGCCATCGCGTGGGAGGTCGTTGGTTATGCGGAGGAGCCTCTAATGCTGGTGCTGCGGTACTGAAACAACTCTTTCCTGAGATCAACCTCGCTGAACTGAGCCGTCAGATCGATCCTGAGCAGAACAGCGGCTTACAGCTGCGGCCCCTTCCCAGATGTGGAGAGCGCTTTCCTGTGGATGACCCCCATCTCGAACCCATTCTCACGCCCCGTCCTGTCAGCGATTCCCTCTATCTGCACGGCCTTTTAGAGGGTTTAACGCAAATCGAACACGCAGGATGGCAACGCCTCACAAGCCTTGGAGCCGATCCTCCGAGAAAGATCGTGACCCTTGGAGGTGGAGCGCGCAATCCTCAATGGCGTCGACTGCGCGAGCGCCAACTCGGTGTTCCGATTCGCAGCTGCAATACACCTCCAGCCGCAGGAGTAGCTCGTCTAGCTCTACAGGCTGTACAAGCTCCAGACAAGACGATTCATCTAGGCGAGAATTAAACAAGCATCACCGAGCCCTTGCCCAACCGACTTCGTGACGGCCTTGCCCTTGGCCTGTTCATCGTTCTTGCCGGATATGTGGGATTCAGCGGGTTTCGGCTCGCCATCCTGCTCTGGCAACGCTTTAGCTGAGCCACTCCCCCACCCTCACCTTCGCCCCTTTCCACCATGACCGCTGATCCGCTTACCCCCGCTGTTAGCGAACGCATCTGTCGTCACATGAATGATGACCATGGCGATGCAGTGCTTCAGTACGCCCTCCATTACGGAGGAGTCAGTGCTGCCAATATCGCCACCATGACGGCGGTTAACGCTGACGCTATGAGCCTTGAGGTAGACGGGAAACCCCTCAGGATCCCTTTTGATCACACACTCACTGACAGTGAGGACGCCCACCGCACCATGGTGGCCATGCTGAGAGCGATGCCCTCTGACGGGAGCAAAGGGGAATCCTGAAAGCAGTCGTTTTGATGCTTTGCTAACAGCACTCCAAGATTGCCTTCAAGACCTGTTCGTTGTGCCTTCTTGCCCGATATGCAAGAAGGTGATCCAACCCCATCAACACGCTGATCAAGCTTGCAGCGAGTGCACGCAAAGGCTGGGCCTCATAGAATCGGGGCTGCGCGGCGTCACGCCTGTTCGTTTCAACGCGGCAGGTTGGTATCGAGGAGAGCTTCGCCGAGAGATCTTGCGCCTAAGGCTCAATCAAGACGTATCAGTGCTGAAGGCGATCACCTTCGCTCTGCAACGAACCCTTCCCGCCAAGGCCCTCTTGGTTCCAATCCCAAGCTGGAAAACGCAGAAGCGAGCCAATCCGCTGCCGGCCTTGATCTGCCGGAGCCTGGGACGCACCACCAAGACGCTGCTGAAACGCTGTCGGCCCACCGTGGGCCAACACCATCTCAGTCGCCGTCAGCGGCTTGTGAACATGAAATCTGCTTTCGCGATCCACCCAGATCAACAATCCTGGTGCGTTTCTGCAACTCCCACCTGGATTGTCGATGACATCCTCACGAGTGGTGCCACAGCCCAAGAAGCACTCCATACGTTGAAGCGTGCTGGTTTAGAGGTCAGGGGATTGATCTGCCTGGGGCGCACCCCGTGATTTAAGATTCCGGTGTCGTGAAAGCGACGTGCCGGGATAGCTCAGTTGGTAGAGCAGGCGACTGAAAATCGCCGTGTCCCCAGTTCAAATCTGGGTCCTGGCATTTCCCAAAACGCCATTAAAAGCACGTTGCTGAAACGCATGCGCTGTAGCGACTGGCTTTTCACTGCTAGATAAGATTTTCCTCTCCATCCCCAATAGGCATTGGAGCGGTTGGGAATGTTCTGAGAACTCTTTAAACACAAAGCAAAGCCAGAACTCCCCTTAACCAATGCATAAAAAAAAGGAAGGTCTCCCCAGACCTCCCCAGTTCGACGCATTCCCCTTGGATTCCACCCCAAGAGGCTGGTGAGATTCTTGTGTATCAAACTGAACTCATTTGTAGGAACAAGCACTAAATCCCTATGAGGTCGTCAGCGGACCAAAAAAAGGGAGGGTCTCTCACAACCCTCCCCCTTGCCGTGCATTCCCAAACCAGGAACAAACAGAGTCTTATGTATCCGTAAGAACTCTTGTGTAGGGACGGACACCTGGTGACTCTTCGATCCCAAATCAGCAGTGAATTCAGTTGTGTATCGAACGGATACTGATTTCAGAATTTCTTCAGTGAATCTTGTGGGAGCATTGCCACAACAGCGATCTCAGTGCCCTTATTTTCCTTAGACGACGTATTCAGATCCAAATGTCTCCCACCGACCTATCCAGTCTCAAATGGGGCAAAGACGGAGAGTTGTCCAACAACGACACCCTCAACCTGGTAGAGAGACTGATGAGGGCGGAGGAGGAATCGAAGCGGTCTGACCTCAACTGCAGTTCTATTCATCAACTCCAACCGACGGAAGAATCTTGAGAGAGCTGGGCGCAGGAAACATTCGCCAATGAGCGGAACGAACTGAGATCGGATCCGAAAGTTTTTTGTTCTGGTAAAAACCGCTGCCGATTCCCAGTTGGCGGGCGCCTATACAACCTCAAAATGTTGTGAAAGGCATGCATCAGCAAGATAAGAAGCATCTTCAAGACACTCTTAAGCGACAAATCTGGAGCGAAGCAGGGTTATGGATGCAGGAAAGAGCGCAAACCCTTTGGGACAAAGGGATGTCCAATGAGGCAGCGGCGCTCTACTCAGAGTTCGCCCGAGGTCCAGCGATGGGCAAAGGATCATAAAAACGTAAGGCGAGGTAACCCTTTACAGCTTCAAGTCGCTTCCTCAGCACTAGATCTCATAGGTGTAGAACGATCGCCTAGACAATTGAATCTCCTCTGAACTCCAAAAGCTATTGGAGTTCAGAGGAAAGCAAAACATCGCTGAACAGTTGGCCAATTCCGAATCTGCTGCCAAAGGGCAGAGCCTTCATCCCTAGTCGATTTCTGGACGACGGCGCCCTGCATGGATGGTGGCCACCTCTGTGATCTCTTCAATCACCAAGTGCTTCCTCCAATCCTGGGAGCCGTTCAGCAACTCATCAAGCTCCTCTGCGGTCATTTTCCTGTCGAGACCGCCAAGCGTGCCTTTGATAGCGCACTTGATGATGACCTCTTGCTCGTACGTCATAAAGCGAACGCTGAAGCTTCCATCTTGCCGAAGAGGCCGCAGCGCATCATTCCTCAGCAGCCACTCCATTCCTATCCGCGGGGAGCTGAGACCTACGCCGAGGGACGACGGAGCGCGACCCAAGCAAAATTCGCCATTGAAGAAGCGGTTACGCTAAACAACCATTTCGTCGACTCTTATTTTGTCTAGAGATCAATGAACAGCAAGCTAAATAAAGAACTGATGTCACGGTCTCTTCAATTAACAGCTCTTGCAGAGCTGCAACCCGACGACCGTATTGCACGCATTACCTGGGACAGGATTCAAGACGACTTAGAGCAAGCCGACAACATGGTGTATGGGATGCATTTTTGCATTGCAAATATCGATGCATTGATCAAGACATCCTTTAAAGAAACCGAAAACACCATCGCCGCTCTGGAAGCATGCCATCAACTGATTACGACTCTTGGATGGAACAAAGAAGAGATTTTAGCAATGGAGCGATCAAGCATGGTCTTCATTGATTACATCAAGGATGTTGTCACCATGTACAACGACATCAAACAGAATCACTGTGAAAATGCTCAATGCATTCTTGCAATGAATATGAATTCCATGCTCTTACAGGACCTTGAGTACGTAATGAAACAAAACCCTCAACGGCAACGCAGCCTCACTCCTGCTCTGGAAGCCGCAGCTCAACTAAGGGTACAAATGGTTCTGGTCTTTGACTGGAATGCATCCGAGGCATGAGAAGAACACTGCCTCCACTCAGACGTCCAAGATTTCAAACAATCGGTCTGGCCGAAGGCATTGCCAGGGCCTCCAGATCCTGAGCATGAATGGATGAGTGCAATGAAATCAACGAATGAGATGCGAGGAAGTCCTTAAAAACGGATGAAATCACCCAGTGGCGAGGTAAGATAAGTGAAATAAATCAATCAGGAAGGCTCTAACCAAGCCACATGAGTTTTCTTCTTTCTAGTCGATCTGGTCATCTCTGTTTTAACGGAAATAGGGTCCTAAAGCAGCACACGGATGGACTCTTTCCATCTGATCAATTTTGCGATGGCGACCTATCAATCCCTTCAACTGATCAAAATATCCTGACGATTTCTCAGTGCTTCCTGGATCTCTTCATCAACCCGATGGGCATGATGCAAGAGAAAAGGTCAAAAGGGAAAAAGTGGTTGTATTCAACTGTTGAGATTGAAAGAGAATTTGGTGGGGCAATCCAAATAGAGAATCAAGAACACTCATCAAAAGACCCTCTGCCTACTTCACTCAATCAAACGAGAGGGTGGCACTTATTTACCATGCATACGCTACATCGCTTCTTTTGGAAAGATTTTGACTGCATCAGAGGTTCACGCAAACTTGAAGAAACAAATGACTACCACTGGTGGCTTGAAAATAGCAGTGGAGATATGATCGACCTTGCAGAAGAGCAATATCGAGCGGCAAAGATCCCTAAATTGAGAGATCAGGGCAAAAGACTCAAACCACTCGGCCATCGATATTCGGCAACATCTAGGACCATGGCACATAGGATTACGGAAGTCTTATCCTCCCATCATTACGACGCAAGCGTTATTGATCAGTATGCCAATGCATATATGAAGCGATAAAGCCAAGCGTGAAAGAGGCGGATGCAATGCTTCTAAACTGAGACCAGTGGCGTCAATAACGGATAGCAGAAACATTTAGGTATCGACCAATGGATTGGCTTCCCACCCGTAGAAAGAACTGACTCGCATGGTTACCAGGAAGCTGAAAAAGATCAAAGGCAGGCTCATCAAACCTGAAGAAACGGGCGAGGGATAGAGTTCTGAGATCCATGCATCCCTCAGGAATGCGTTGGACCTACCAAACAACTTGCTCTACGGCTTGAGAGAGGTAGATCAGCAGCAAGCAAAAACGCCTCCTGGGCGCTTTTTAGCATCACTGCTACACCAATTTGAGTGCTTGAAGGGGCAAATTGTCGAAATGCTCCCAGTTCAAATCTGGATCCTGGTATTTGCATCCATAAGCTGATGATCCGCGTACCGCTCGATGACGATCGCACCTTCAATAATCCTGACGGATTTGCGATGGTGTTTGACCGAACGTGGAAGCAATCAGCAAAAACTGAGGAATTTGCTGATCTGTCCATTGATGAACGCATCGATCTAGTGATTAAACAGATGGACGACCATCCATTCCTACAGAACGAACCCGAACAAGCACGTCAGGTTGCCATCTTCAGGGTTCGACTGCTCAAACTAGATGGCTCAAACCACTCAAGCTGACAGCAGCTCATCGATCTGCTCCATCTCTGGATCAAGCGTGTCTGAAGGTGGTTCCTGAGAATCATTGACGTACACGGTTGGCTCCAGATCAAAATCTTCAGGCTCATCCATCGTGGGGCCTGGGTCGACAGGAGAATCGTCAACGGCTTCAAGTCGAGGGGTCTCTAGCTGGATCGGCTCTTCGCTTCTCTCATGGAGCAAGCCGCGGAGTTGCTCAAGACGGTCGCTACTATCGGCGAGTAATAAAAAACTATTGGAGTCATCAGCCTTCTCCGGCTCAACAGACTCCAAATGCGCAGTGAGTTCGTGATGTTTTTCTTCGAGCGCTAGCAACCTGAGCGTCAAAGATTCAGCAATCTCGCTGACGAAGTGAAGTTGACCACTCAACTGCTGAATCATGTCTTGGCTAGAAGTGGACATTGGAGTGAACTCCGCGCTCATCACGCTGATGGTATCGATCATGATGAACTTGTCCACTCTGAACGAGCTCTTTTGCAGAGAAAGGCCTGCTGGCTCAATTGATCAGCGCAAGAGCTTGAGTCGCAGCAGTGCAATGGGAGAAAGGAAACCTGGGGTGCGGTGACTGCTTTGAAAACCACGAGCTCCTTCAGAAAGTCGATTGCTGAACGAAATTGACAGGACACATTGATTCACAGAAGGAACATCTCAGCAATTATCGAAAGATTGAAACTAGCAATAAAGTCGCTTGCCAAAAAAGATAGGATGAAAACAAAGAAAACGAACTTTAAGGGAAAAAAAGAAAAGGCAATGAAGTCACCAAGGAAAACTGAGAAGCAAACCAAACAAGCAGGAAAGCAGGATATATAAAGATTAATGATAAAATCAGAAAATAGCCAAGGATAACGAATCAAAGAGAAGAGAATAAAGACATATTTACTGATAGACAAAAAAAGCGGGAGGTTCAACAAATGCAAAGCAAAGCCAAACAGACACTTTCAAACCTGCTAAAAAGTAGTTCAGAGGAGGAAGAGGTTCACTTCAACGTCGGGGACGGAGTCCTTAGGCTAAATTTAAAGTCGGAAGACATAATGCTATGGGGAGATACCCTAAAAAATATCTCTAATCCAGGAAATATTCTTCTTGCATGCGAGAGCAACCAAGTAGAATTATCAGAGACAAAACTCACATGGATCGTAGGTGCTGCAATTCGATCCACAAAGATCGAAAAGACAAGTGACATCATAAACTTATTAATATCACTTGATGTACCTAGTGATATTGCCGAAGCAGCAAGCAAACACTGTCCAGGACTTGGAAATGACATTACTTGGGCATTTTATTTAGAACGACATGGGTGGCTAACGGCATCACCAATTATGGACACAACAACCACATAAATCAAAAATGAACAACGATTCGTCAGCCAAAATAAAAGAGCTAACAAAAAAAGCAGAGCTATTTGGATTACATAAAAATAATCAGTTACCAGAAAGCAATGCGAAAATTCTTGATTCAGCCGATAGAGCAAAAAGATTATTGAGCACTGAAGAGCTGAATATCCTCTGCGAGAGGTCTCATAGCGATGCCAGCAAGCTTGAAGAACTGCAAAATATATTGCCAAGATTAATTGATGAAGCGAAAGATGTTCTTCTCCGAAGATTTCCAGAGATCATAGAGCCGGGTGGTTCGCTCTATCCGGAGGAAAGAGCAGAGGCATGCTGGAGAGATTGCTTTCACTTTGCAAGAATCAGCATCTACGGAACAGCAGCGGGAAATACAGATATTACTGACAAGGAGGGGGTAAAGGCAGTTCAAGAATTGTATTCAATACTAGAAGTACCAGTCAACGCATTAATGATATGTCTAAAGGAACTACAAGTAAAATGCAGAGAGATATATTTCGAAAGCACTCAACAGAAAGATTTAGAACTGCTAGATGGGTGCTTCAACCATCTAGTCGCAACAATGGAGTCCATGCAATAAAAGCAGAGTCAACAATCTATAAAAAAATAAAAAAAGCTGGTTACAACCAAACAAATGATACGATACGGAATCGATTAGAGACAGCACTAACACGGTTCTGAACGGAAGCGAGTATTACTAAAATTTTTGTTGCGGAAAGAGGAAAAGCGGTAGAAGAAAGGCAAACGGAACTAGAGTCAAAAAAATCAAGACTTAATCCACAGAGCTATGGTAGCCATCAAGCCAACACGTGATTTCACGAATAATGCTCGTACTTCATTTACAACAACGAATCAAAAGACGAAAGGGATAGCCGCTCTAACAGTAGAACAATTCAAAGAGAACCAATGCAAATCTATGGGGATTGGCATTGGGCCAAGACATCATGGTGAATGCCCATTTGGAGTCACAGCAGAAGAATATGCGAGCACTGGAAATAATGCATTAGAATCCGCTATTAGCAGTGCGTATAAACAGGTGTTCGGCAATGCAAAACCAACTGATAGTCAACGCTGCAAAGAACTGGAATCTCAGCTCAGGGACGGAAGAATCACAACTAGAGATTTCATAACAGGGCTGGCAAAGTCAGAGTTCTATAAACAGAACTACTACCACAAAGTATCACCAATAAGAGGAGTAGAGCATAATTTCAAACATTTAATGGGACGACCGCCAATTAATCAAGCTGAAATTGGTGCTTGTATCAGTCTAATTGCAGACCAGGGATATGATGCCTTGATCAATAAAATGACCTCATCTGGTGAATATCTTGAAGTTTTTGGTACAGATACAGTGCCCTACGATCGAGCCTGGAAATCTGAAGCAGGATTTTACTGCTCCACATTCGTGAATATGTGCTCAGTGAGCACAGGAAACGCAGGTTCAGACAAAATCATTGGCGGAAGAAGCCAACTCGTGATGTCTTTAGCCAATGCCAGGAAGCTAAGCACCTCCTCAGGTAGTTACGATGTCACAGGATTTAGTTATTCGAAAGCCGTAAGAGACCCATCCTCAGGAGCGTTCCAAAGAATGTTCACGCCACAAACAACAAAAAGATAGACCTTTCCCCAACATGAGCATAAAAAGGCGCTAAACATCTCTATTAAGACCATTAAACTAAAAAACTCTAACGCGATTATGTGGATTCTTGATTCCACATAATCGCGTTTTTGCCTTGCAATTGCACAAAATGATAATATTTGACCCAGGCAAAATACCTTAGATACTTTAAGTTTTGGAAACAAAGAACGAAGCCAATGAACTAAACGCTTAAAGTTGGGCAATTCTACCTAGCAGAAACAAAAAATCTCCATGGCTATTCCTGTTCGCGACTATTCTCTGAAGAGCCAGAACAGTAGAGTCAACAATCTTGCTGGAAATAGTGATTCAATCAAATATCAAGCAACAGGAGAGATATCCACCTCTGGGACATCAACTCGTAGAGACATGGACAGCTTAATCGAACAGGCGTACAAACAGATTTTCTTTCATGCAATGACTTGCGATAAAGACAAACATCTCGAGTCACAATTAAGAAGTGGTTACATAACCATGCGCGACTTTGTAAGAGGACTCTTATTGTCGGAAAGATTTCAACAAGGATATTACCAATGCAGCTCTAATTACAGGATGGTAGATCAAGTAGTGGGAAGAGTTCTGGGTCGGTCAGTGAGCGGTGAAAGCGAAAGGTTGGCGTGGTCTATCATCATTGCAGAAAAAGGATTCGCATATTTTATAGATCAAATTCTTGAGAGTGATGAATATATGATCAACTTTGGATATGATGGAACACCAGCCCAACGTGGCAGGTTAATACCAGGCCGATCAACTGGAGATATGCCGATCTATCAAAGTTTTCCTCGCTATGGGCAAGATTGGAAAAATTCTCTCATTGAAAGAGAAGTAGTCAATAAAACATTCACCACTGGTGGAGAGAGAAGCGAAATAAAATCACTGGTTAATAAACCACCTGAATGGCTCATTAAGAGTTGGCTGGTCTTGTTTGCAGTTGGAGGATTTGAGATTGCTAGAGTCATACTAACAATTGGAATCTCTATGGTGAAAAATTAAGAGCATGGATTTGAACATAAGCACTTGGACACCACCTGAAAATGCATCACCAGATCAGATGATGCGATACCCAGTAGATGCCAGAGGTGCAGATTGGCGAAACAAAGATATTGGAACTATTGATTTAAAAGGTGCAAATCTATGCCGAGCTGACTTAAGAGGGGCCAATTTATCAGGCTGCCAAATGGAATATGTGGATTTGAGGCTAGCAAAATACGATAATAAAACACAACTTCCAGAAGGATTTAATATTCGAACAAGTGGGGCCATCGGGCCAGGAGCCCAACTAAATGGAGCATTCTTAAACAATGCGGATTTGAGAGGAATAGATCTCCGGAAAGGTTCATTAATGGGTACCTATTTAAGTGGTGCAGATCTGAGCGGTGCATTACTGGACAACATTTCATTGGCTGGCGCTGATCTTCGCCATTCAATTTTAAGAGGAGCGATGTGCCGAGGAACCCGATTTGGCACAAGCGAACTAAATATGGCAGACCTAAGAGGGGCTGATCTAACAGAGGCGAACCTAGAAACACTGGAATCAATCAAAGGCACCGATTTCTCAATGTGCAAAGGAATGGCACCCCACATTGAACGCCTGCTAGAGAGGCCTGCGATCGAGCTGGATCACTGGAATCCACTCACTCGAAGCACTACACGCTCAAGCCTCGAGTCCCTACGGTTAGAAACATAATTTCACAAAAAAAGGGTCGATTGAAGGCGCTCGGCGTCGAAATCGATCATGTCGTCCTGTCACGCAACAAAACTGAACACTTGATTGAGCTTTATAAAGAAGATGCCCAATCGCAGAGGTTTTGCAAGAGATTGATCAGAGATAAACGAGAGAGCAATTCATGCCCTTTGGTCCTGCCTCGCTACTAGGGGTTGAGCGCTTCTCCGCTGAGAGTGAAGCACCGCTCGAACTGCTTCCAGGCGACGACGACATCCAAAAGGAAGCCTTGATACGCGCTATCTACAAGCAGGTGCTTGGCAATGCCTATGTCATGGAGAGCGAGCGGCAGTTGGTCGCAGAATCCCAGTTCAAACTTGGTGAAATCAGCGTTCGGGAACTGATCCGCCGAATCGCGAAGAGCGATCTCTATCGAAGTCGATTTTTCGAATCATGCCCGCGCTATCGATATATCGAGCTTGCCTTCCGACATCTGATGGGACGAGCACCTGTCGATTTTGAAGAAATGCGCGCGCACGCAGAACGTCTTGACAGCCTGGGGTATGAGGCCGATATCGATAGCTTTTTAGATTCTGATGATTATCAAAACACTTACGGGGAGTGGGTTGTGCCCTATCAGCGTGGCTGGAAGACAGAAAGCTGCAAAACCCTTCAAGAGTTCACATGGAGTTTCCAACTGCTTCGTGGCAATAGCAGTAGCAGTCTGAAGGGTGACCTCTCAGGCATCACAGCAAAACTTGGAGGAGCGGTCTACCAAAACCTTCCACTCGCTGTTGTCCCACCATCATCCAAAGAAGCAACAGGTTGGAGCTTTAGGAGATCGAAAAACCTACAAGATGCGCCAACGCGACTGGGCGTGGGAGCAGGACAAGAGGGGACCACCTATCGCGTTGAAGTTACTGGTTACAGCGCTAACAACGTACGGCGAATATCACGCTATACAAAATCAAATCGAGTGTATTACATACCCTTCGATAAACTCTCTGAACAATTCATAAGAATACATCGTGAAGGGGGTAAGATTTCTAGCATTACACCAGTCACTTAAAGCGTTAAGTACTTAATCAGCTAACAACCTCAACAAACACTCAAATTGAACATGGCCACCAACAAAACATCCTCAGGATTCGGAGCAGAGAGCAAGTGGAATAATCCCGTTACCTTTCAAAGGAAGGGGAGATCCAACCAGAAAGCAGCTTTAACCATAGGAGAATTCCTCAAGAATTCATGCGATCAAATGGCAATTGGCGTAGGGCCAAGAAGCCATGCAGATTGCCCCCACAGAGTGACAACGGAATGCTATAGCCCAGATGACAACTCATCGCTTGATGATGTTATTGCAGCTGCATATCGTCAAGTCTTTGGCAATGCCCATGTCATGGATTTCGAGCGTTCCAAAGAACTCGAAGCACAGCTCCGTAATGGAGAACTAACAGTTCGTGATTTTATTCGTGGGCTTGCGAAGTCAAGTTTTTACAAACAGAGATTTTTCACACCTGTTGGTCCTCAAAGAGGCATTGATTTAAATATCAAACACCTGCTTGGGAGAGCACCACATTCACAGGCCGAAATTTCAGCGAAGATCTCGCTTCAAGCTGAGCATGGACAGGAAGCTGTCATCGATAGCATTATTGATTCTGCTGAATATCTCGAAGTATTTGGAAGTGATGTCGTTCCCTATGCGAGAGCCTGGTCTTCACCAGCTGATTTAGCAACCTCTGCCTTCCCGCTACTTGCAGCAATTCAAAAAAGCTTTGCAGGGAGTGATAGTGCCAGAGGTGGAAGTAGCAACCTAATCAGTAGTTATGCAAGTGGACGGGCACCAAAAATCAATGTGCCTTCTGAATCGATCGGAGTCAAACCCACTCCAAGCTATGCAGCAGGTCGTTTTGCAAGCAGAGCACCTGGTGTCACAAGTGGAAAAGATGGCGCACCCATGCGTGGTGACAGCTACGTCTTCTTTGGGCTTGGACAACGGGAACAAGAAACATTCCAACGTTGCCCAGGCGACTCTACGGATCAACTCAACGCCTTAATTAGGGCATCCTACAAACAGGTCATGGGTAACCCACACCTGATGGAATTCGAAAGAGCAATCTCAGCTGAAAGCAAGTATGTGGACGGCTATCTGAGTACTCGTGAATTTGTACGAGCATTAGGTCTTTCAGCCGAATACAAGCGTCGTTTCTTTGAAACAAATGCTCCTTATCGCTTCATCGAATTAAACTTTAAGCACTTCTTAGGAAGAGCCCCAAGTTCACAGGCTGAAATCAGTGAGCACACAAAAATACTCGCTGAACGTGGTTATGAAGCAGAGATTTGTAGCTATGTTGATAGCGTTGAGTATCAAACAACCTTCGGCGAAGATACCGTGCCATTTGCACGTATCCTTTCTGAGAATGGCCGGTCTCAAGTGGCCTTTAATCGTCACCTGAAATTAGCCGAGGGCTATGCGGCGAGTGACACAGTTCAAACAGGATCTTCACTCGTAACGTCTGTTGCAACAGGGACAGTTCCAGGGGGTTGGAGTGATACCACCACTCGAATCAACCGCACTGGTACACAATCAGGTGCCGCAGATCCAACCAAGAAGAGGTTCAGAATCGTTGTTTCGGCACAAGCTGCACGCAGCAGACAACGCACAGCGGGCAGCACTTATCTAGTTTCTGGGAAAGACATGTCCAGCCAAATGAAGTACATCCATTCACGTGGAGGAAAGATTCTTTCAATTACAGAAGTAATGTAAGAAGGAATTAATATTCAATAAGGGGGGCCTTCCAATCGGAAGGCCCCCCTTAACATTGGCCAACCCCAAAAAAAAGCAATGTCACAGCCACTCACTCTTGCCACAAAAGCAAATGTAGATCTTGATCACTCAAGAGACGTGATCAAAAGAATATACAGGCAAGTGTTCGGCAATCGACATCTCATGGAGTTGGACGTCAATACATCATTAGAGGCACTATTCATCAATGGAGACCTAACTGTCCAGGGATTTGTAACCGCACTTGCTCAGTCGGAAACTTATAAAAAACTCTTTCTGGAGAGGAATAGTCCTTATAAATTTGTTGAACTAAATTTCAAACATCTTCTAGGTCGAGCACCTCATGGCCAAAGTGAGATTATGGAACACGTAAAACTCCTAAGTGATGAGGGCTATGAAACTGAAATCGCAAGCTATACGTATAGCGCAGAATATTTAACTGCTTTTGGTATTGATCAGGTCCCTTACAGTCGTGGCTCAAACACAATGCAGGGTGGGAGTACAATCAATTACGCCAGAACTAATGCCTTTGAAGTTGGATATGCAGGATATGATGGGGCCCAAAAAGGTTCTACACTTCTGAAAAGCATCACAACAGGTTCAGTTCCAGATATCTCTCAAAGGAAGGGAGTTGGAAATGGAGGAGCGTTAACCATAAGCTGGAGTTCACGAAAGCAAATTGGTGCCAATCGTCGGGTCGCGCAGAAATCTGTGGTAAGCCAAACATCAATGTCATCAACAATAAAAAGCATTCTCTCCCAAGGCGGGAAGATCCTTAGTATTACAAAGGCTTAAAGGTCCTGGTTTTATGGCCTAGCCCCTTCGGCGTTAGGCCATAATTGAATCTATAGGAATAATAACTCAAAACATAACCAACCCCAATACCCAGACCTCATGCCAATCATCCGCCCAAATTCCCAAAAGATAAAAAATCAAAAGACAGCTTTTGAGAGATCGGTAGATAAAAACCCTATGGCAATGTCAATGATGATTGATTCAGTTGTCAACATGATGCAAAATACAAGGCCACCTCTACAGCAAGAACAACCTAATACATTCGCTAACTAAGATGGATATTGAGCAGTTTGTTGCTCAGACTGAAGGTGAATGGAGGTCAATGCGCTCAGCCCATTCTCTGGCCTTTCAACAATTTGAAGATGTCCTAAGCGAAATATCTGTAGAAAAAATCAGTGAAACAAATTCTGATTTGCAAACGATACTAAAACAAGAAGGTGACTTAAGTGTATCCGATATTAAGTCACCTTTTTTAATGAAATGGGCTGCTGAAAGTGATTGGGAACCTGAAGACCCCAATGATGTTGCGAATGGCCAGTGTATTATTGTGCCAATACCAAACAATCAACACTCCGGAGTACTTCTCAGAAGCATTGGTTACGCAGAATCTATAGCGGCAAGATCAGAATATAATTTTCTAGATGATGGAACATTTGTCCTGAGAACTAAATATGATCAATCAATTGCCGAAGAAAGGATTTGGTTTATAAGCGAAAACGTTCGCTGCCGCTCCTCTGTGCTTAAGACATCTGAGGGCTCGGGAATACTACAAACATCATTCTCTTCAGAAGTGCGTCGACTAACCAAATCATAACTACAAATAAATCTATGGATTCCATATTAGAGTTTGCTCAAACACTTGCAGGGATATACGACAACTTCGCGCAATCTCAACAAAATCCAAAAGATTTTGCTCGGATTAATATAATCTTCAGACCACTACCTTGGGGAATCTTTGATGGCCCAGGATTCTATTCAGAACAACACTATGACTACGCTCCATGGTCACCATACAGACAAGGAGTGCACAAATTAATTGCTCATAAAGAAATCTCAAATACCTTCATCATGGAAAATTTTGGATATGCAGATCCAATGCGCTTAGCCGGTGCTGGTAGAAATCCTGAACTTCTTGCATCCTTGAAAAAGGAAAACTTAAAAGCAAGGTGTGGGTGTGCAATGCATTTCAAAACAAAAAAAAATAGAGAATATATTGGATCAGTAGAGCCAGGAAAAAGATGCATGATCCCAAGAGATGGACAACTCACATATTTAGTTAGTGAAGTTGAAGTTACTCAAGAGAGCTGGACAAGCAGAGATCGCGGATATGATCCGGATACAAATAAACAGATTTGGGGGTCTGAGCACGGACAATTGATTTTCAAAAAGGTAGCAGATATTGGAGAGACAATTTCCAATGATTGGATCATTAAAAAACGTAGCCATGAAAGATAGTAAAACCCAAATAAAATCTTGGATTCGGTCTCAGCATCTTATTTGCGAGGGAAGTGATTTTATTTTTGAGACTGTTGATCAAACTCAATTGGAAAAATTTGAAGCAATTATGGAATCATTAGGAGGTCGAGTTAGAGCAGTAAAAGCTGTTGGTAATTGGCCGATGGGGCCAAATCGATCCTTTAAAATCTTAAGAGCAATCGCTTCAGTGCCAAGACCAGGAGGAGAAGAGCTCGTAACCTATTGGGCAAAAAAAGGATCTAAACAAACAAGATATTCAGAGATAAATTCGTAATGAATAACCTTAATCTGCAAACCATCCCATCCATGTAGGCTGAGAAAAATCAGTATGCTCACTCCATTGGCGAAGCAAAGTTAATGAATCAAAGTGATACCCCCTTTGCTCTGCAAGGGCAATAAGTTCATCTTGATTACGAGCAGACTTAATCTCGTCTTTTAGTTCACCATCATTCTGGGCGAGCTGAATAAAATCTTTAAGAATTTGATCCTTCTGGGAATCAGAAAGGGGGGAACTCATGGATTCGGAATGAAGTTATAGATTTTAAGAAGAACCTTGATCGGCTCCTTCCATCAGCATAGCTCTCCAAGACGAAACCTGACGAAAAGCCCAACTCCAGTGGTTCGTATTATCAAAATGAGCTGATTGCTTATCCTGAGAACTTAAAGACTCAGAATCTGAACGAATAAATTCATCCCAATCAGCTTTTGCGAAAGAGAATCCTTTCGAATTTGCATAGTCAACAATTTGTCCATGCGATGTAAGTTTTTTTAGCCCAGTTGCAATTTCATGACTCTGAACAACAGAGTGAATAAATTGTTGGATGATTTGGCGAGAAGATGAATTTAGCAAGGTTCAATCCAAATTGCAAAATTGGACTTCAAACAGATGAGCTGAAGAACTAGCGGGCCTCCAGTACAACGAAGGAGACGCCAAGGGATTTTTTGACTCGTATGGCCAGAATCAACCAAAATTTTAGGCGGTCGAGTGGCTTGTTCTAATGGGATCAAAGCAGCACCAGTCAGCAATGGTTCCACAGAAAGAATTAAGTTACGCAGAGAGTTAATATCATCAACAGAATTAAAGCGATCTTGAAGATCACCATCTTGAGCAATCAATTCTACAAAGCGAGGCAATGCTTTTTCTGCTTCAATTGAAACTGGCATCCTAAAACCAACCGTTGATATCAATACTACACCAATGCAGTATGGGGAGATTACGATTGCTCAAGTGAATCGGCTGAGAACAGAGAAGTCAACCAAGCCTATTCACTTGATGAACTGCCAATACAAAGTGGTAGATTTGGTAAGCTTACATGAAGTCAAGGTGATTGAAATATTATGGCAGAGCGATTCGATGTCTTATTCGAGGGACTGTCAGAAGAGTCGTCTCTAAAAATCCTCTTATCCGATCCCAGAGATCTCCCTAACCCTGTAGATAAATATATGGCTGCCACACGACTCGCAGCATGCTCAAGCGAGGAGTCATTACAGGGTCTCATCAGCGCGGTTGATCTCGATCCAGAGGACCTCTTTAACAGAATTACAAGGCGAAAAGCGATAGAAGCCTTAGGACGAAGAAAAGACGCACAAGCTTTAGATTGCCTATTTAAAGCCCTTGAATTTGATGATGAGCCATCGGTCATCAATGCCGCCGATTCAATTACACAAATATCTGCTCCCCTCAGCCAAAGTCAATGTGATTCACTCCTGAAAGCCTTAAAAGGAAGTGATCCACAAAGACGATCTGTTATTCAAGCTCATACAAGACTAGGCCTTCAGAGTGGAACATCATTCATTCAAACCCTTGTCCATGATGAAAATCCGTTAATTTCAGGAGCAGCAAGGGCTTTTTGCGCTCGGGTCGAGGGCGACCTAGATCAACTGAAGCCACTGATTGCTCAACTCCATGATCTTCAAGCAGGGCGTCGCCGTTCTGCGGTGATCGACCTTGGGGATGCTGGCGACATCAACATGTTGGGTGAGCTGATCAAGAGTGCTGTATCAATGCCATTACGAGCAAAGAGTGCCTTTCAGCTCGTTGATCCAAGCAAAAAAGCACAAGTCCCTGAAGAACACA
Organism: Synechococcus sp. PROS-9-1; assembly: GCF_014279775.1. NCBI lineage: Bacteria > Bacillati > Cyanobacteriota > Cyanophyceae > Synechococcales > Synechococcaceae > Synechococcus > Synechococcus sp. PROS-9-1. Next base: position 486,069 of record NZ_CP047961.1, on the reverse strand, counting down.
TCAAAACCATTACAACGCTTCTGCAAGATGACCCTAGAAATCTTTCCATGCGCGAAGAGTGGTTGAGCAACCAAGACCCAACAGAGATTGAAAACAACCTGCAGCACCGAGACGAAGGAAAACAATACGGAGCAGCACTAAGCCTGCTCAAAATGCCTAAGCCTCAACAAATCAAAATAATTGATGGGATTCACTCACGTCTGTGGAGTGATTACGGAGCAAACTATTTGCTCACGTCGTTGATTGGTCTCGCATCCATCCACGAGAGAGCGGAATTAATCAGAACTTCTCTAGCTGAGACCCTTCCTCAATATGCAAAGTCAAGAGTTGCCGCAGCATGGGCCTGCCTAGAACTGGATCTGAACGACCAGCTAGGACTCCTCAAGGACATCAGCACAAACTCACAGTGGCTGCCACTGAAATGGAGCTGCTCACAGGTGCTTAAAAAGTTTTCATGATGTTTTACAAACCACCCCAAAAGCCCTCCAACACTGGGATTGAGGGCGATCCCGTGCTGCTTTACATTTTCTTCGGATTGGCGATTGCAAACTTTTCTGTCTTGACATCGCCCTGAACAGGAGTAAGCAAAAAAAGAGAAGTAATGTCCATTTGGCGGATACGCATCCCCCCAAAAAACTCTTCCCAACTCCTCATGCTCGACGCATTCTCCAGGAAGGCCGTCTCGGCCGATTCAAGCGGCGCCTTCATTGGCGGAGGCGAGCTTGCCTCTCTCAAGTCATTCATTGCTGACGGCAACAAGCGCCTCGACGCTGTTAACGCCCTCTCATCAAACGCTGCTTGCATCGTCTCTGACGCCGTTGCTGGCATTTGCTGTGAAAACACCGGCTTAACTGCACCTAATGGTGGTGTCTACACCAACCGCAAAATGGCGGCTTGCCTTCGTGATGGCGAGATCGTTCTCCGTTATGTGAGCTACGCGCTTCTGGCAGGCGACGCTTCCGTCCTGCAGGATCGCTGCCTTAATGGCCTCCGCGAAACCTACGCCGCACTTGGCGTTCCCACAGGATCTGCTGCCCGCGCAGTGGCCATCATGAAGGCCGCTTCCGCAGCATTGATCACAAATACCAACAGCCAGCCTAAGAAGGCAGCTGTAACTCAGGGTGACTGCGCCAGCCTTGCTGGTGAAGCAGGTAGCTACTTCGATGCAGTGATCAGCGCAATCAGCTGAACCTGATCTCATTTAATCGTCAAACACCACTAACTTCCAACTCATGAAGTCTGTTATCACCACAGTTGTCGGCGCAGCCGACAGCGCTTCCCGCTTCCCATCAGCATCAGATATGGAATCCGTTCAGGGTTCTATCCAACGCGCTGCTGCTCGTCTTGAAGCTGCTGAAAAGCTTTCCGCTAACTACGACGCAATTGCACAGCGCGCTGTTGACGCTGTCTACGCTCAGTACCCCAACGGTGCTACTGGCCGCCAGCCACGCGCATGTGCAACTGAAGGCAAAGAGAAGTGCAAGCGTGACTTCGTTCACTACCTGCGTCTGATCAACTACTGCCTGGTTACAGGCGGCACTGGTCCTCTTGACGAACTCGCCATCAATGGCCAGAAAGAAGTTTACAAGGCTCTCAGCATCGATGCTGGTACCTACGTTGCAGGCTTCTCAAACATGCGCAACGACGGTTGCTCACCTCGCGACATGAGCGGCCAAGCTCTGACTGCGTACAACAACTTGCTTGACTACGTGATCAACTCCCTGGGTTGATTAATACCTCTAGGTATTAATTGATTCCGCATGGAACAAGGGGGTGGGCAATGCCCACCCTTTTTTTTCAGGAATTTAACCTGGCCAATGCAAAGTCTTCCTAAGGCATAGAAAGTCAGGAAGGATATCGCTTTTGAGTCTTTCTTTCAAAAGAGAAACAACTCCTTGACGAATCCTGATCGGGCAATATCAAGCCTTACAATTTCACGGCATAATTGATTTCTTGCCCTGAGATGTAGAGGCGTATTCAAACATCCACTCCCCCCATCTTCATCATGCTCGGAGCAGAAACAAGCCTGAAGTCCTTGACCTCGGCGACTAGGACAGGTCCAGCTTCATTCTCCACAAACAACAAAGCTGGAAAAAGCACAGTTCCATATACTCCTTCTGACGCAAGAGCTGAATACAAGAGAAAACACTGCGCTGCATCGGGAATCGGCATAGGCCCAAGACTTCATTCCGAATGTCCATTCGGAGTCGTAGCTGACAGATACAGCCCAGGTGACAGCGAAGCACTCAAGCGTGTCATCAAGGCTGCATATCGCCAGGTACTCGGCAATATGCCACCCACGGAAAGCCAGCAAGAGACCTCACTGGAAGCAAGGCTCCTTAATGGAGAAATCAATGTCCGTGATTTTGTCAACGGATTGGCAAAGTCAACCTTCTACAAAGATAACTTCTTCCATGCAGTGGGAGCACAGCGAGGCATCGAACTCAACTTCAAGCATCTTCTTGGTAGAGCACCACTCAACCAAGCAGAGGTTCAGAATCACATCAAGCTACAAGCAGAACACGGCTTTGATGCTCTGGTTGACTCACTGACCAATTCTGCTGAATACACCGAAGTATTTGGCAGCGACACCGTTCCCTACGAGCGTACTCAAGATTCATACGCAGGAATGTTCACTCGTTCCTACAACCTAATGAGGGATCTTGGTGGCATGAAAGTAGCCATCAGTGATAACGCACAGGGAAGAGAAAGCAAAACCATTAATGCTTTGGCAAATGCTCTGAGAGAGAGCACCAAACCGCAGCCTTTCTCCTATGTGTCTGTCACAAAAATTCCTGTCAAACTACCTCAGCAACAGTACGCAGGTCATAACCCACCAGCGATGAGTGATTATGTACCATTCCGTCCATTTGGAATCTTCTTCTAGATTCAAAATCTCGGAATAATTAGCAGGAGCCCTCATCAAAGATGAGGGCTTTTCTTATGGGGAAATACAGAAGAGATCAGCTAGATTCAATGAGGAAGTACAAGCTTAAAAATGACAAGAGTCCAATCTCAACAAGAAGACATGAAAAGTGAGACTCTTACGCAGGAAGAAGCACTGGAACTTGCTACGGTCTTAAAACAAAAATTGAGCGATGGAGAACTACCAAATAAAGATCTTGAATCCATCAACAAAATGGTTGCCGGATTAGGTGACAATAGAGGAGAGTTGAGATTAACCTTTGCAAAAAGCCTCGGCTCAGTTGGAGAAGAAGCCATTCCAATATTATGCGAAGCATTAAAAAACAGCTCTAATACAATTATTAGGCGAGCCTCCGCTAAAACACTAAACATTATTGGGAATAAAAAAGCACTCCCAAATCTCATCGAAGCATTTGAGACAGACGAAGATCCCGTTGTGCAAGGTTCATCAGCGGGAGCAATGGCCACCATAGGAGAACCAGCGATTCAGCCATTACTGAAAATTTTAACTGAGTCAAAATGCACAGCTTTTCAGATAGGATTAATCAATCTTGCATTGGGTTTCATAGGCTCTAAAAGCCCCATGGCCTTGCATTCGGCAACAAATTCTACAAATCCGGAAATAAGGATCGCAGCCCTGAGTGCTTTAGCTGAACAAGCTCAAAAGCAAGAAAATGGCGAAGTGCGATTATTAATACTGAATGCATTAAAGGATCCAGATAGCGAGGTGCGCGCAGAAGCAGCAACAATCGTAGGAAAATCGATGGATCAAGAAGAAGCTGCCAATCAGCTCCACGAATTATTAGAAGACAGTAATGATCAGGTGCGAAAGAATACTGCATTATCACTCATGAAAATGGATTCAGTGATTTCGATTGATACTATCGAGCACGCAATTCATAGAGAATCTGATGAGCAAGTTAAAGGAGTACTGATCGTTGCCAGGAATCAGCTAATCAACCGGCGAGATACGATCTAACCACCAAACAGACTTTGCCGGCGAGACACGCTCGATTCGAGAACGTCCTTAACCAACTCATCCGTTGATTCATTACTAATCAAACTCGCAAAACATTGATCAATATCAGAAGAACTAACTTCCGCAAGGGACATCACCGCTGATTGAACATGAGCTATATTTGCGCTATTGCATGCTTTAATTAAAATCGGGACAACACGTTCCTTCTCAAACTCTTGTTTTGCAAAATGCCCAAGAGTCATCAATGCAGATTGAGACACAACAGGATTAGAATTGTCTAGGGCACTCTCTAATACAATGATGGCTTCATTTGGAAAAGCCACTTCTGGAAAATTCACAGCAACTTGAACGAAAGCCTTGATACAGCAGGCTTTGACCGTGGAACTACTGGTTGTTTTATAAAGATCGAGTAGAGGAAGCACAACACGATGACCAAACACACCTAAACCTTTAACAGCGGTTCGATAGATGGAAGGATCAGGGTCATTTAACAGATCGAGAAGGCGAGGCAATGCCTCGTCAAAATAATTTTCCGACATTACTACACATGCATCCATTCTAATATTGGGATTCGGATGTGATAAATCTAGAAACAGATCATCAAGAGATAGTATTGAAGACACAACACAAGAGGAAGATTTTAAGAGCTTAGCAGGATGCAATAGCTATGACCTCTCATTGACAAAGCTCAATGACAATGACCTACAACGCCAGTGCCATGCGTGCTCTGGCCTGAACAAAGAGATCTTTATCATCATCAGAAATTTCTAAAATCATCTTGCTTTTATATGCCGTGTCTAGTTCTGAATAATTGTCTATAGCTTGAATCAATGAATAGCGCATATCCCAAGGCAATGAATCACGAGCAGACAAAATCTCTTCCATCAACTCACAAAGCATCCCAGGATTCAGCTTGGCAAGTGACAATACAGACGCAGACCTACTCTTCTGGAATTGTGGCCTAACATTAAAAACCGATGAAACAAGAACTTCAATAATCCAAGGCATAGACTCCCGAGGCCAATCAGAGATAGAGCCAAACAGACAAATAAAGCAATAATGTGCACCATAATCATTATGGGCTTCATCAATCCATGAATTCTTCAACAGCAGAAAAATCTCAGAAGCAGAGCAAGAAGAGAGATGATTGAGAGCTAAATAACATCGACTAAAGTCAGTGTTATAAAGGTCTCTGATCAGAGATTCACAAGAGGGGGGCTGATCATACCGATGGACACAATTAATCGAAGACAAGTCACAGGAGAGGAGGGAATCTAGAGAGGAAAGCAAACAAGTTTCAACACTATCAACTAAGTTGTTGCTATATAGCTTTCGAATAGCCCGCAGCTTAAAAACAGGTGAAACAGGAGCAGCAAAGATTTCAGCGCTCTGATCAATTACATTAGCATCTATTAAATCCTGTATAGCACAATGCCTATCCATTTGATTAGGTAATAATAAATTTAGAGAAATTTGAGGAACTTTTTCGTAATCATGCGCAAGCTTTGCAATAGCAGAAATTGCTGCACCTTTAATTCCAGGAGTAGGATTAAACTGAAAAGGACGAATAATATCAATACTGCTTGAAATATCCAAGGAAGCCAAGCACTGAATGATAATACGCTGATTAGCCACATCAGCTTGTAGGATGTCGATCATTTTCTCAATAAATGCATGATCATGACATTTCAACATTTGCAATGACCAAACAGTATTTTCTACTAAATAGACATCATCGGACCATAAGCAATTTCCGATCGCAGGAATTGCATCAACACATCCCAGCCGCGCCAGCACTTCAACGATCTTGCGTTTAGTGATTTTGACTGATTGGCACGAAGATAATCGATATTGCAAAAATCCAATTAATGCTTTTTCAGTTTCTACACAAGGGCAATTGATTAAGTGTGCTGCTGCTGTATAAAAATCACTTTCCGATTCTTGTTCACTTATAGACTTCATCAGCAATTGACGTGCATGCTCACAGGTCAGACCTGGATGGATGTTGTCAAATCTTGCGGACGTATGCAAAACAAGAACATAGACAATGAAATGATACTAGCACTTCTTCATAAAACTTTTACCAATCCTCTGTCCTCAAAAAGGTATATTCAAAAACCTTGCAGAAATGATGGTTAAGCCATAATCTTAGGCAAGTCAAGATTGAATCGATGGGACCCTTTTCAAGCAACTCTTTTCTGGTTAAAACAATTACCTATGGACGATCAAGGCCAACAACATCAACAAGCATACAAATTCCTTTTAACTTGCTGAGTCAAAGTATTCAAGCAATGCGTCAGTCTGGAATTACTGTTACTGCAGTTACCAATGCCTATGGGGGAGACGAGAGCAATCAATCTAACGCTAAAAATTCTGCTTCATCAGAGTCAAAACAACCAAAGCGTGAATTGAAGAGCGTCAGTACCAAAGAAACTGAGTTGAAATCAGAATCTAGAAGAGAGCGAAAAGCACCAACTCGCAGAGCCCGAAAAAAGAGCTAAGGAATAATATCGAAAACTAATCTCTATATTCAAAGACAGCATCCCCTGGGCGACCTGACTTGAGAGCATCCCAATTGATACTCTCAAGGAACGCATCTGGGTTCGTACATTCCACGACATCAACCCCCCAATAGCCTTCTTGCAAGGGTGCAGAACTTGTCATTGCTGCAGAATCTTTTCGTCCTCCTAGAGCAATCCATGAATGATCAACTGAATGCCCTTGATCAAGTCTAAAAATCTTCCAAGCTTTAACGAGTTCACTTGCCATATCTTCTGGAGACAGCTCAGATTCAATCCTTACTAGCCAATGCGAATGATTCAAAGCTACCGCAGATTTAAGGACTGATGAGCTACTGACTAAGCCAGTAGCCAAAACTTCCCCAGAGAAAGGCGGTGTAGATTCAGAATTAATTTGTAGATTATGCGATAAAACGAAAGTGGTCATGGTTTCGACTATGGTCAGGGGAGGTTGGACAGAGTTAAAGCTGGGAATTATGGAGACAGATGGCCCTTCTCGGCAGTTGAATCAACCAGACAACCACGAAGAAAGTGGTTCTGCTGAAATACAGCTGAGCGATCAGGAAGCTCTTGATCTAGCCACGCATCTCAAAGAGAAACTAACGGCAGGATTGCCGATTGATTCTGATCCTGAATCAATTAACACAATGATAGCTGGACTCGGTGACCCTCGAGGGTTGTTACGTCGTAGTTTCTCTGAAAGCCTTGGATCAGTTGGTAAAGCTGCTGTACCGGCCTTATGTCAGGCAATGAAACATAGCAGTCAAGTCACAGTAAGAAGGGCAGCGGCCAAAACTCTGATTCTGATTGCAGATCCTGCCAGTCTGCCTGACTTACTATCAGCTTTTCTTGCTGACGATGACTCAGTTGTTCAAGGTTCAACCATGGGTGCCATGGCTGCGATGGGTGAGAAAGCAATCGCAATAATTTTGAGCATTGTTGAGAATCCAGACAGCACGGAAATGCAGATTGGCCTCGCAAATTGGGCACTCACTTTAATCGGAGATCGAGCGCCAACAGAATTACGAAAGGCTGCTAATTCAGAAAATTTGAATGTGCGTAAAGCATCAATATTTGCCTTAAGTAGCCAAATCCAAACACTGGAAATTGAAGAAGATAGGACAATATTGATCAATGCTTTATCTGACTCTTGTGCTGAGATTCGTGCAGAAGCAGCAACCTTCTTAGGTCAAATTGGTGATACAAAACTAGATTCACCACTTCTGATACCTCTGCTTTCCGATCCTGATGCCTGGGTAAGAAAGAATAGTGCACTGTCATTGATGAAGCTTCGCGCAACCCAGTCAATTAAGGCTCTTCAGGACAGGATTCACAAAGAGGACGATAAGGTTGTTTTGAATGTTTTAGAGCTAGCTGTTAATCAAATAAATAAAACGACTAACAATTAAATTTGGCAAAAAAAAGGAGAGCAATTGCTCTCCTTGGATCGATAACAATGCTTCTCAGGAGAGAGCGTTGATGAGGTAGTCCAAATAGCTCTTGAACTCATTAAGAGCCTGGGGGCTCATATCACGAGGAGCACAAGCACGATCACGGGTGTAGGTCAGAGCTTCGACATAAGGACCGGTGGGAAGGCTCAGACTGCGATAAACCTCGCGAGCACCAGCAATACCCCACTCGTCCAAAGGACCAGTGCCACCAACAACCAAGCAATAGTTGATCAGGCGGAGATAGTGACCGAGATCTCGGTAGCACTTATCAACCTTCACTTGGCTGTCGCCAGCTTCACCGGGCTGCTTCAAGTAGGAGTACTTGTTGAAGCAAGCATCACCGGCTTCACGCGTCACAGCGTCAAGGCCAGCAGCCAACTTTTCAGCAGCTTCAAGGCGAGCGGCAGCTCGCTGAATGTTGCCCTGGACGGCTTCAAGATCGTTTTGAGAAGGGAAGCGACCGGCTGCATCAGCAGCAGTCACGACGGTTGTCACGACGGACTTCATTGGGGATTCCTAAAGATGAATAGTGTCTGAGAACGGAGAAAGTAGGCCTTTAATCCAGATCAGGAAATAGCGCCAACGACGCGATCGAAATAAGCACCTGCTTCTGCGACCAAAGCGGCACAGTCACCCTGTGTGGTTTCCATTTTACGGAAGCGCTTTCCGCCTGAAGCAGGAGAGTTCGTTTCGCCGATGAGAGCAGTCGCAGACGCCTTCATGATGGCCACGGCACGACCTGCAGACTGGGTAGGAACGCCTAGAGCAATGTAGGTTTCCTTCAGGCCATTCAGGCAACGATCATCAAGAACGGATGCATCGCCTGCCAAAAGGGCATAGCTGATGTAGCGGAGAACGATCTCTCCGTCGCGCAGGCAAGCTGCCATACGACGGTTGGGGTAGCAATTGCCACCTGCCTGGATCAGACCTGTGTTTTCACAAATCATGCCAGTAACAGCATCAGAAACGATGCAGGAGGCGTTTGAGGTGATGGCGTTGACGGCATCGAGACGCTTATTGCCGTCACGAACGTAGGAGCGGAGACCTGCGAGGTCACTACCACCAACGGGAGCTGTTTTAGCGTCGGCACTGACGACCGAACGTGAGAATGCGTCGAGCATGTGGGCCAGACAAATTGGGAGGGAAGAGGCTTCTCGAATCCCGCGAAGGCTAAGACTGAAGACTCCACTCTAGAGAGGAATCCGTTGTCAGAACTAGCCTTTTCAGGTGAAGCACTCGTCAAACCTAAGCCTAAATTCCCTAGGAGTGACCAAGTATCGGCTGATCACGCAAGAGTTCGTCACCTTGATGGCTGGTGGCAGATGAGAGAGGAGTACCCAAAGCCCTTTGGCGCCGATCTTGACCATCTGTTTAGAGGCACTTCCTCCGACTCCAGGGGTTATCAACAAACGCTGGATACGACAATTGCCGATTGATTCCAGGAGGTATGGTTACGAGACGTGTTTGCTGCAAATCACAGGTCGACATGACAGAACAAACAAGTCAGGCACCTTCACTTGAAGAGCTAATCGAAACAATTACAGAATTGACTGCTTATAGAGAACGACTTTACGATGATGTTGTGGGCCTTGGCAAAAAGCTTCGCTTATCCCAAAAGAAAATTGATGCAACCATCAAAGAGCACCCTGAACTCACTCGGATTGATGCAATTCTCACCCAACTAAAAGTTCAACGAGATACGCAAGAGAGTCAAACATGACTTTGATGGACAACCCTCCCGTGACAATGGAGGACTTTTTCGAAGCCAGCCGCGGGCTATGGCTTAACAGACGAGTTGTTCATCATCTTGATAGCCAAGACGATGAAGCCGCTGACTCTAATTTAGTGATTGAACCCTTTAATGCATCTGACGACGCAGTAGAAAAAGTTTGCAAAGTCTTTGGGATAGAAGCAAGAGAAGCTAATGGTGGAGCAAGATTTTGGTGGGAAAGCAACCTTCTGGCCGAAAAACGCAATGACGACTACGCGGCCATTGTCATTGATGTACCAAAGCCGGAACATTCTGACCAAGGGTATCTTTTAAGAGATGTTGGTTATGTTGAAAAAAAGCCAGTTCTTAGCACTTACGAATTCACTCCTGAAGGAGTCCTCACAATCAAGACCAGGTATGACACTAATTTTGGAATTGAACGCTGCTGGTTTGTCAACGATCAAATCAGAATGCGGGTTAGTTCAGTACAATTTCTTAATGGTGCTGCAATGACCACTTACTGCACGGAATTTCGATGCCCAAGCAAAGCCGATATTGAGGAGATCGCGAGCCAAGCCAAAACGTTCGCTCAGACCAATCCTTTGTAAGGACATTTAGACAATGTTTGATTCATTTCTCAATGAGCTTCATTCAGATATCACCAAAAGAGGTGGATCTCCTCTTCCTCTTCCGGAAGGTCTAGAAGAATGTAGATCTTCAAAATCATCAAGTGTTATTCAGAGCTGGCTTTGGGATGTTCCTGGATTTCGGCGTTGGAGGGTAACGCGACTTGATGCAGGCGATAGCCTCCAGGTCTTCAATTCGGTTGCATATCCTGATTACAACTATGACCACCCCCTAATGGGGGTGGATCTCCTTTGGTTCGGAGCCCGTCAGAAGCTTGTTGCCGTACTGGATTTCCAGCCATTGGTCCAAGATAAAGATTATCTGGATCGCTATTTTTCTGGTCTCAAGGACCTGAACCAACGCTTCCCTGATCTAAACAGTGAAGAAACCATGCGTTCATTCGATCCAAATCAGTATTTTTCTTCATGGCTACTTTTCTGTCGTGGTGGTGCAGAACAAGCAGAGTTATCGCTTCCAAGCGCTTTTAGTGCATTCTTAAAAGCATACTGGGAGTTACATGATAATGCCAAAAATATTGCCTCAACTATTCCTCCAGAAGATGTTAAAGGCCTGCAAGAGAAATACGACATCTACAGCGCTGAAAGGGATCCGGCTCACGGACTCTTTACCAGCCATTTTGGGAAAGACTGGTCAAATCGGTTCCTACACGAATTCCTATTCCCCGCCTCCTCTCCTCACTAATGATGATTCAAAGGTTAAAAAGCACAGATCCTGTGAACATCGAAGGATGGTCATGGCAACCCTTTCTTGAAGATGCCGTAAAGCGCCTAGAAGGATTAAATATTGAGCCTTACCCAGTCGCAGATCGGTTTTTGCAACGCGAAGATCAAACTGGATCAAAATCAAAACCAATTTCTGTCACGACAGCAACCTGGGCTTGTAAAACAGAGAAATTCAGGCAAGTCAGAGCTGCCTGCGTGAGTGCTGGATCAGCAGCGTCTGTTTTGAATTTTGTAATCAATCCAAATTCCAGCTACGACCTACCTTTTTTTGGGGGTGATTTGGTAACGCTCCCTTCAGGGCATCTACTTGCTCTTGACCTTCAACCCGCCATCAAAACCGACGACGTCCATACCGCTCATGTCTGGAATCGACTCATTCCAATTTTTGAGCGTTGGCGAGATCAACTTCCTTATGGAGGGCCCATTCCAGAAGAAGCGCAGCCCTTCTTCTCCCCTGGATTCCTTTGGACTCGACTGCCCCTAGGAGAGGAAGGCGACGATTTGATTCAATCCATCGTGCGACCTGCTTTCAATGAATATTTAGACCTTTACCTCGAACTAGCGGCTTCAGCCGAGCGCGTTGCGACTGAACGCAGCGATGTTCTGCTGCAAGGACAAAGAAAATACACCGACTATCGAGCGGAAAAAGACCCTGCGCGCGGAATGCTGACTCGCTTTCATGGCAGCGAATGGACTGAGGCCTATATCCACACTGTGCTTTTTGATCTATAAGGCAACCTTTTTTGGGCGATTGTCAGCCAGAACAATCGCCCAAAACCGCTATGGGGTTACACATTATGAACCGCTTCCAGGGGAGCCCTTGGCCTTTAGAGAGAATTGAGAGGAACCCGAAAGGACTTCCTTAGGATGTTCTCTCAGGTGCATAGACACCTCACCAGACATTGCACGCAGGAGTAAAAAATGTTCGACGCCTTCACCAAGGTTGTCGCCCAGGCTGACGCCAGGGGACAGTTCATCAGTGCCAGCGAGATTGATGCTCTGGCAGCCATGGTTTCCGGCAGCAACAAGCGCCTGGACGCTGTGAACCGCATTTCCAGCAATGCCTCCACAATCGTTGCCAATGCTGCACGCGAACTTTTCGCACAACAACCGGCTCTGATCTCTCCCGGAGGAAACGCATACACCTCCCGCCGCATGGCCGCTTGCCTGCGTGATATGGAGATCATCCTGCGTTACATCACATACTCAGCATTCACCGGTGACGCATCTGTCCTTGAAGATCGTTGCCTGAATGGTCTTCGTGAGACTTACCTTGCGCTAGGCACCCCCGGAGCATCCGTAGCAACAGGCGTGAGTCTGATGAAGGACGCCGCACTTTCTATCGTTAATGACAGTGCTGGGATTACCAATGGAGATTGCGCTTCGCTGAGTAGTGAGCTCGGAACTTATTTTGATCGTGCTGCTGCATCCGTTGCCTGATCATTCTGATCAATCAATTTCACTAAATTCTCCCTCTCCCAATGAAAACTCCTCTCACCGAAGCGGTTGCAGCCGCCGACTCACAAGGTCGTTTCCTTAGCAACACGGAAGTTCAAGCAGCTTCTGGACGTTTCAATCGCGCCAAAGCTAGTCTTGAAGCTGCAAAAGGCTTGACTAGCAAAGCCGAAACCCTTGTTAATAGCGCAGCTCAAGCTGTATACACAAAGTTTCCTTTCACTACACAGATGGAAGGCACTAACTACGCTTCAACATCTGAAGGCAAAGCAAAGTGTTCACGCGATATTGGTTACTACTTGCGAATGATCACTTACTGTCTTGTCGCAGGTGGCACCGGCCCCATGGACGATTACCTGATTGCGGGCTTAGCTGAAATCAATCGCACATTCGAGCTTTCACCTACTTGGTACGTTGAAGCTCTGAGGAATATCAAAAGTAACCATGGGCTCAGTGGAGATGCCGCTACCGAAGCCAACAGTTACATTGATTACGCCATAAACGCACTCATCTGAGTTAAAACCTTTTAATATAATCAAGCCCCCAAATAGGGGGCTTTTTTATTCAACACTTTATTTGAATGAAATATTCTACTCAACAATTTCTCAATCTTCTTTGTGGTGAGTACAGTAATCAACAACAGGCAATAGACAACCCACCTTTCTTTGCTCATATCTTTTTGCGATACAAGCCAATTGAACATCTGCAGCCAGGTTCAATCCTTCTCGAACAGAGTTATGCCGTGAATCCCACAAATCCCTACCGCTTACGCATGATTAGAGCAGAAGAGACCTCCGAAGGTGTAATCAAGCTCTGGAACCACAAATTCAAACACCCAGAGCGGTTTGCTTCAGCAGCAACTGATCTCTCACAAAGGCAAAAAATCACTGATAGTGATCTCATCTCTTTAGAAAATTGCCACTACCAGCTGGTGGAAAGAATCGATGGCTATTATGGAGATATTGAACCAGGCAGTTGCTGCATGGTTCGGCGTGATGGGAAAAACACATATCTGGTCAGCTCTTTCCATCTACAAGGAGATAAATTGAGTACATTGGATAGGGGATATGACCCTAAAACACATGAACGGCTATGGGGATCAATTGCAGGTAAGTTTCAGTTTATACGTACAAATTCCTGGGAAGCTAAGTGGAGCTAAAACAAAACTAGCCTTAGAGAGTAGAATCAATTAATCCATTCCTATCAACCCTCAATATGTAGACGAGCTGTTCTGCAATTTTCAATCAATAATTACCAAATAAGGCAACCTAGGACTTGACCACTATCAACTCTGTCGAAACCGCCATCAAGGCACTGAAAAACGATGATCCCGGAGTGAGGTACCACGCCGTATGGTGGCTTGGTAAAAATAGAGCCGGATCTGCCGTACGACATTTGATTGAATGCCTTCACGACGAAGGCGATCAAACATCAACGGGTGGATATCCCTTGAGACGGCAAGCGGCACGCTCGCTAGGACTAATTAAAGATACAAGCTGCACCCCATATTTATTGGAAACATTACACACCAAAGACATCCATCTCCATGAGGCAACATTAAGAGCGCTAATCGAACTCAAGACCGCTGACTGCAAAGACGAACTAAACAAATACGTTGAGAAAAACATTGAAGACAAGCCTATAGAGGCTTTAATCGAAACCCTAGCCACTTACAAAATGTGGAATGCCAAAGAGAAGGTAGAGCCTTATCTACATTCTGGCTCGGAACGCATCGCCAGCGCAGCAGCATCATACTTCTATGCTTGCACAGGTGAAGTCACTTACTTAAGCAAAGTCCACTCATATTTAAGACATAGCAATCGCTTTATAAGGCAGTCCGCAGCATTCGATCTCGCCAGGATTGCCTCAATCAAAAGTACAGAATCAATACTTAAAGCAAGGATACCCAACAATATAAAAATGCACGCCCTCAAGTCAATACTTGAGGGGTCAATACTTCAGCAAAAAGAATGCATGCATGCGCCCTATGGCAACCTCAACACAAATCAGCAAAGGATCATAGAGGACCTGGACAACCTAATACGTGAAAACTTTGCGGGCAACATTGTTGTTGACAAAGCAATCCTGCCGGGAAGGACAAGTGACAAGAATCAAGCCAAAAATGGAAATATTTGCCTTTCCGACACCCTAAATCTTCTAAAAAGCCCTTCCTTGGAAGATCGAGAACTAGGAATACATCTTTTAACCAACAACAACCAATTCATTCACTCAGACCTTTCAAACCTTTACTTTTCAGAATCAGATCAAGACATCAAAGTTGGACTCATTAAAGCAATGGCATCAACAGAGAATCCTCGATTTTTTACGGCATTACTAGACGCAGTTGGCGTCGAAATTGGCAATCATTGTCAAGGCAATATACGGCGTATTGCGACCTGTGCACTTGGAAGAATGATATCCCAAAATCACATCAACAAAGAGGCGGCTCAAAGCATCATAGAAAAATTAGCCTGGGCAATCACCAAGCCCGACGATTGGGGATTGCGCTATAGCGCATCTCTAGCGTTAGAAGAAATCAGCACCAATCAATCAACGGAATTATTAACCATGGCTAGTCGTTTAGAGTCAGACGCTGTTGTTTTGATGCGCATCAATTTAGCGAAACACAAGACAGTCAACTTATAACAGCTAATAAATGCCCCAAACATTCATTCCAACCGTATTGAACTTTGAAAGTTTTATTCGTCTGTCTCGGCAATATTTGCCGTTCACCCGCCGCTGAAGGCGTGTTTCTTCACCTCATCGAGCAGCGACAGCTCACCGACCAGTTCCTTGTTGATTCCGCAGGTACAGGGGGCTGGCATGTGGGGAATCCAGCCGATCGACGCATGCAAGCAGCCGCCATGCGACGCGGAATTCATCTACCCAGTCGTGCCCGCCAACTCGAACTCAGCGATTTAGAGACTTTTGATCACATCCTCACCATGGATCAGGACAACCTGCGCAACGTGAGCAGCATGGCCAAAGAATTCGGCCCCCGAAGCACCGCCAACATTCGCCTGATGCTCAGCCATGCGCGTCAGGCAGACACTCTTGAGGTTCCAGATCCCTATTACGGAGGTGAGCAGGGGTTCGAGCATGTGCTCGATCTGCTCGAGGATGCCTGTGAAGGACTTCTTGACGACCTTTTGGCTTCACCCCCTCAGGGCTAAACCGTTAAACAGGAGTGGGCCAAACCTCTTCGGCCACCCGACGACGGAACAGATCTTCCAGCGCATTAATCACCTGCTCGATGCTCATCCCATCGCTGATCAGCTCGATGGCATCGTCCGCCTGAAGCAGGGGCGCCACCTCACGGGTGCTGTCAAGACGATCGCGTTCCACAATCTGTGCTTCCAGCTCGGGTAGAGCTGGCACCTCATGTCCTCTCGCTGCCAAATCGAGGGCACGGCGTCGGGCTCGCTCTTTAGGAGTGGCAGTAAGAAACACCTTGAGCTCTGCATGCGGGAACACAGCAGTGCCAATGTCACGACCTTCAGCAACAAGACCACCCGCCTCGCCCATGCGCTGCTGCTGGGCGGTCATTGCAGCACGGACACAGGCATGGGCTGCGACCGCTGATACGGATGCCGTCACCCGCGGATCGCGAATCGCGTCGGTGACCTCGTGGCCATTCACCCGCACGGCCTGCACCCCTTGCTGCAAAGGCTCAAGCTCCACCTCGAGATCGTTCAACACCACTTCCACAGCAGCAGAATCAGCAGGATCAACCCCCTGTTCCAGCACCAACCAAGTCACGGCCCGATACATCGCTCCCGTATCGAGGTACACAAGCCCGAGGCGCTTAGCAAAGGCTCTGGTCACCGTGCTTTTGCCAGCACCAGCAGGACCGTCAATCGCAACGAGGGGAGAACGCGTCATTAAAAAAGCATGATCGATCAGGCGGGTGCTGCCGCATCGAACGGCAGCTGCAAGCAAAGTAAGTGATGCCTCATTGGGCTTGGAAGGCTGCAGCAACCAGGGATCAACAACCTCGACGTACTCCAAACTGAGGCCACCCTCTTCAAGACGGAAACGAAGCTGCCCAAGGTCCAACGGCGTAGCGCGATGCAAGAAAGCAGAGCTCGCATCACGTAAAACCTGGGCAAACAGCACCCCTTGCTGCCGCTGCTGAGCATTGAGGTAGCGGTTACGTGAACTGCTGGCCAGACCATCACCATCCCGCACGGTGGGCACACTGCGCACCCGTACGGCCAAGCCAAGATCCAAGACCATTCGGCGAAGGATGGTGAGTTGCTGCCAATCCTTTTCACCCAGAAACAACTGATGTGGCTTGGCTAATGCCAAAAGACGGCAGACCACCGTGACCACACCATCGAAGTGACCAGGCCTTGTGGACCCGCACAATCCTGATTGCAACGATTTCGGTGCTTGAACCCGCCAGGATTCAGCCATGCCACCGGGATATATCTGCTCCTCATCAGGGCACCAGATTGCTGAAGCACCACACTGCTCTGCTAGTTCGCAGTCGTCTTCAAAGGTGCGTGGATAGCGAGCGAAATCCTCATCTGGACCAAACTGCAAGGGATTTACGAACACGCTGACCAAGGTCTTTGCCTCATCAGCCTTGTGGCGCGAGGCCGCTGAAATCAAATTTGCGTGCCCTTGATGAAGCCCCCCCATCGTTGGCACAAAATGCACGAAGGCTTCAGAGGAGTGGCGCCAATCTTGAAGATCGTGCAGCGACCGAAGGACCTGAATGCTCAGCGCAGCACCTCAAGACGGACTTGCGCAATTCCACTTGATACCAAACCAAGGTGATGCGCTGCACCGTGAGCAATGTCGATCACGCGTTGGCCGATGAATGGGCCCCTGTCATTAATACGAACAATCGTTTCTCTGCCGTTTCTGAGATTCGTAACCTTCACTTGGGTTCCGAAGGGCAAGGTTCGATGTGCTGCCGTCATGGTTCCGGGCTTAAACACCTCTCCGTTGGCCGTGCGATTGCCAAAGAAACCAGGTCCGTACCAGCTTGCTTCTCCCGTTGAGGTGGAAACGACCAACCTTTTGGGAGGTTTTGGAGCGGCCACCACAGGAGGAGGAACAACAGCCGGAGCTGTGGTTGTAGAAGCCTGGAGGGCTTGAGGAGCTAAGGGCTCGAAAGGGTTGTAGAGCTCAGTGGTGGCAACATCACGCGCGACCACTGGAAGCAGTGCAAAGCCCGTAGTAAAAAGCCCGGTGGCAAGAGTGGCGAAGGGGAAAGTTCGGGACATGTAACTCGATCATTCAGCCTTGAGAGAGCAACCGATGTCCGTATAAAACGGAATGATTTAGCTCGTACGAACGATCTCTCATTTCAAATTTTCAGCAAGCTAAAAACCTTTTCAATCCTTTGCAGGCACTTTTGAACAACCCTGTGGAGCGAGATCCCTGACGCACCCCTGAGATCTCACATCCGCACAGGGCTAAGCAACACAACTCAATCAACAACCCATTAGGAAACCTGATCTCAGCAACAAGCTGAACTCATCAAGTCATCGGACGATCCCATATCAGTCACATCGCGAGCCGTGAAAGAGGAGGATCATTGAAGTGAAGCATTTTTGAATGGACTACAAAACCGCTGGGGTCGATGTGGAGGCGGGGCGTGCCTTCGTCAACAGAATCCGCAAGAGCGTGGAAGCAACGCACCGACCAGAGGTCGTGGGCGGACTCGGTGGTTTTGGCGGCCTGATGCGCCTTCCCGCAGGACTGAAGAAGCCCCTATTGGTGTCGGGGACCGATGGCGTTGGCACCAAGCTTGAACTCGCTCAAGACCATGGCGGTCATCACAACGTGGGGATCGACCTCGTGGCCATGTGTGTCAACGATGTGATCACCAGTGGGGCTGAACCCCTATTTTTCCTCGACTACATGGCCACTGGAGCTCTAAGCCCTGAAGCCATGGCCACCGTTGTGGAGGGCATTGCCGAGGGATGCCGCGTGAGTGGCTGCGCTTTATTGGGTGGCGAAACCGCTGAAATGCCTGGGTTCTATCCACCAGGGCGCTACGACCTAGCAGGCTTCTGCGTGGCCGTTGTTGAAGAGGAGCACCTGATCGACGGTCGGCAGATCCGCGCGGGCGATCGCATTTTGGGCATTGCCAGTAGCGGCATTCACAGCAACGGCTTCAGCCTGGTCCGCAAGGTGCTCACAAAAGCTGGCGCCAATGCTGACACCACATACGGACCCAGCGAGCAACCTCTGATCGAGACCTTGCTCACTCCCACTCAGCTCTATGGACGCCATGTAAAAGCCTTGCTCGACGCAGGAACACCCATTCATGGAATGGCTCACATCACAGGAGGAGGTCTTCCTGAGAACCTGCCGCGTTGCCTTCCACAGGGCCTAAAGGCAAGCGTGGACCCCTCGAGCTGGACACGACCGGCTATCTATGACTGGCTGAAGTCCTACGGCGACATCCCCGAAAGGGACCTCTGGCACACGTTTAATCTCGGAATTGGATACTGCCTGATCGTCCCCGAAGAAGCGGTTTCCATGGCTGAAAAAGCATGCGAATCGGAGGGAATTCAGGCCTGGACTATCGGACATATCGAACGTTCATCAAGCGGGGATGGGAAGGGATCCGTCTTGGGACTCCCAGCATGAGTTCTGCTCCATATACAATTAGATCCGTAAGCTCTTGAAACTGGCTGGGCTCTCAAACCTTGTCAGGGTTTCAATCGTTAGTGTTGTCAAGGCACCTCGGCATTCGCCGCAAATAGAGCGTTAATTTTTAACTAGAAATGGCTTTCGATAGAATTCAAAGAACAACTCGTAGACGAGCTTCTGCTGGACCTACGCCTCCACGCCGGCCTCTTGGCGGAAATTATGACCGTGCATCAGGTCATCGGCAAGGACCTAGGCCTACCTTTTTAGCCCTCAAAGATCACGGAAAAGTCTTTGTTGCAGATATGCCCTTCCTGTCGGACGGACAACTCGCAAATATCACAAAAGAAGCTGCCGAAGTTCTCGAAAGCCTCGAGCGCAGGATTGTTGAACTTGAAGAGATTGCCGATCAGCCAATTGCCGACCGAGACACCCTGATCAAAGCGTGTACGAAGCGTGATGTAACGCATCGCTTTCTTCGTGCCATTGAAGAAGAGCAGCAGCAGCGCCGTGACAACCCAGCTGTCCTGAGTGCAGCGGGGGAGTCTTTACCAAGAACATTTCTCGAAATCGCCAGGCATCGTTTGCCAGGTGCCACATTCGATTCACTGCTTCAAGAAGCATTGAATGCATGTGAACAATCCAAGGTGCAGGAAGAGAGTTCTGATCCTTCACCGGTGATCCCGGAGACCCCGGTGCCCCCGGTGAAGATCATTCCCTTCCAGAGCAAATCATCATCCTTGCCAGTGGTTGTAAGTCCCGATCCTGATCCTGCTGATCAGGCACTCTGAAATGGATTTGCTGGCATGCGTGCCGCTGTTCGTTGGCTGAGTTGATCCAACGATTGCCTCTCGGTTGCATTCAACGACCAATGCAAAGCTGCGGCCGCATCGAGAGCTTGGGCTGGCCGCCTTAGCCCAGGAATCGGGCAAGCTCCATGGGCCCGGCACCAATTCAAAGCCACTTGTGCCATCGAGGCGCTTCGTTGTGCAGCGATCTCACCCATCAGCGAACGCAAATCCTCACTGGCGGGTAGCAAGCGCTGAAACAACCTTGATCGCAGCAGCGTTGAGGTGTTGCCTTGCACTCCCGGAGGGATCGCCAAAATGCCGAGGGCTAGGGGGCTATAGGCCAACAACTCAACACCAAGCTCCTGGCACACTTGCGCCAACTCGCAACTCAGGACTGGTTCAGGTGCGAGCAGAGAGAGCTGAACTTGAACGCTCTGAAGTCGGATCCCTCTGGTCAAGAGATGTCCATGCAGGAAGCGAAGACGCTTCGGTCCCACGTTGGACAAGCCAAGTTCTGGCACCAAGCCTTGCTCGACGAGGTCTCCAAGCCCATCGAGCAAAGGCAACTCTTGCCAAGGGGCATACCGAGCAGTACTCCAATGCAATTGGATGCGATCCAAATGCCCTCCCAACCGCTTTTTGCTGGCATCAAAGGCACGCTTAAAGCCGCTGCGCCCCAGCCGCCAAGGGAATGGTGCCAGCTTGGTTGCCACCTTGAGCTGCCTGGACTGAGCAGGATCCATGGCGCGTAGAAACTGACCCAGCAACAGTTCGCTGCGCCCATTGAGGCGACCCGTGCCGTAGGAATCGGCGGTGTCCACAAGCGACAGTCCGCCTTGAACAGCTGCGATCAGCGTGGCCTCAAGATCGGGATCGTCGCGCTCCGGTTGGTACCCCCACAGCAATTGATTGCCCCAGGCCCAAGTTCCAAATCCGATTCCCGTCACGCCGACCTTTCACTCTGCACGCCATGATCGCCGTAAAGCAGCGCTCGCCATGGCATCGATCGCAGAATCCATCATCAGTGCAAGCAAAACAGCTGGGGATGACTCAGATGGAGCAGGGGATAGCAGCGCAACTAGCCAAACTGAAAAGGTCCTTTGTCCTCACTGCCGTCGTACTGCCTCAAACGGCATCCGTTGCATGGGCATCTGTGTAGCCGACAACGATTACTAAACAGATGATCGATCGCTCTTTCTCTCTGCGCCTCAGCACCTTGCTGCTGCTGAGCAGCATGCTGAGCTTTCCGATCAGAGGTGCAGCCGATCCGAATCCCAAGATTGGCCGCTACGAAACCGACACCAAGGAGTGTTTCTATACCGACAGCACGCAAGACAGCGTTGCTTGCATCACCTTGCAACTCAACGGACGCAGTGCCTCCGTTGTAGCCATCCGATTGATTGGTCACGGAACCACCAAAAATTCCCGTAGACAGCTCACGTTCGTGACCCTGACATCTCAAGGAGAATCGCCTTTGACATGCAGCGCTGGAACCTGTCGCTTAAGCGCTGCGTCCTGGAAAAGCGCTGTTTCAAGCGTGGCAGAGGCCTCCTTCAACTCCAATGGAATTGCTACGGGCTTACCCAAAGCTTGGGCCGCTAACAACGGAGAATGCAACTTGAAAGACAGAGTTCTGAAGTGCCGCGCTCTGCACATCAATGGTGAGGTTTATCAAGCGGAGGCCCATCTCTAGGCTTCAAAACTCTTGTATTCGAATGCATCAAACAACGAAGAACCAGCACCCCCCATAACCTGAGTGATTGAGACAACAATCGATTGATCATTCTTTGCTGTCGTTGGGTAGGGGTCTCAACCCTTCTTGGAATCTAAATTCGCTTTCTCCAAACTCAGGGAATCGGTAAACCCAGATGAAATTATTCCGATAGGGATAGCGATCACTGCAATCCCAAACAATGCCGTGATTGCAGCAACAATCTTCCCCGCCGCAGTTTCTGGAGACACATCTCCATAGCCAACCGTTGTTACGGTAATCACTGACCACCAAAGACACCTGGGAATGGAACCGAACTGCTCAGGTTGAATATTTCCCTCAACTAAATACATCAAAGCACTACTGAGACTAATCACTACAGCCGAATAAATTGCAGAAATTTGCAGCTCTTCTCTCTTCGAGGTGATGGCATGATTGAAATGCCTCACGCTTTTCTGGAAACGCTTAGAACGCCCTATTCGCCCAATTCGCGCAAGACGAATCGCACGAAGAAGGTAGAGCTCAGGAGAGATAAAACCAAGAATCGTTGGTGCAATCGCAACAAGATCCAGAATCGCCATAGGAGTGATTGCGAATTCCAGCGCTCCTCGTACTCCTTTTCGAGCCCCATCCCTTAACGGCGCAATCCACAGACGGGAAAGGTATTCCACTAGGAACAAGATTGCGACAACCAGATCTAATTTCGCCAAAAGATCAAGATTAGGACCACGAATCACTGGCTCGGTAGCAAGAATTGCCAGAAGGATTGAAAAGACAATCAAAACCCCAATCGCTCTGACAACGAATGTGCTTTTTTGACTACTTTGTCCTTCACCAAGCAAATCATGAACCCTATTTCTAATATTTTTCACCCAATTCGCCCATCGAAGTGCATTTTATTTTGATACCAAAAACCCTCAATGACCACCCAAGCGACCACGGACAACCGAACCTCCATTGGCGGCATTCCGTAAGCACAAATACTCAGCAACTCATTTAGAAAGACGTGGTCGCATGAGAACGACTCAGGCCTCAGGAGATCGAATTCTCCTGAGGCTTTTTTTTGCTTGCCCCATGCCCTTCAGCGCTTCATTCATAAAAACTGCCGCTTCAAGGCAAAACCAACCGCAAGATCAAGACTCTCCCGCTCACGAAGATCTGGGAAGATGCCTGAAAGGAGAACAAGCGCAAACTCCTTAAGAGCCCTTCAACGACAAGACCACAATTCAGCCCAAATGAAACAGATTCTGAGCGAAAAATTTGAGGATTTTGCGTAGCGTGGGCATTCGCAAAACAATCAAAAAAACCCTTTCGGGCCTGTTGAGATCAAAGGCGGCACCCAGATTCGAACTGGGGATAAAGGATTTGCAATCCTCTGCCTTACCACTTGGCCATGCCGCCATTCAGGGAGCGTCAACTCCACAAGCGGATCGTATCAGCGAGGGTTCAGGGTCCTTGCTGCTGATCAGCAATGGTCACGGGGAAGACCTCATCACCTTGAGGATCATTGAGGCACTGCGAAATCAACGTCCGCAACTAACGCTGAAGGTGTTGCCGCTCGTTGGAACGGGCGGAAGCTTCAAGGCAGCCATCGAGAAAGGCTGGGTTCAACAAGTCGGTCCCTCCGCGCCGCTCCCAAGCGGCGGGTTTAGCAATCAAAGTCTGCGCGGCCTCCTCGCGGATTTATTCGCCGGACTACCCCTGCTCACCTGGCAGCAGTGGCGATGCCTGCGCAAGCACCGATCTGAGGTCGGCGCCGTCCTTGCGGTCGGAGACCTTCTCCCGCTCTTGATGGCTTGGGGTTCGGGACGACCCTTCGGCTTCGTTGGTACCCCAAAAAGCGATTACACCTGGTGCAGCGGCCCTGGTCGTGACCTCAGCGACAGATATCACGCTCTTAAGGGAAGCGAATGGGATCCCTGGGAGTGGCTGCTCATGCGCAACGAACGCTGCCGGTTGGTGGTCACCCGTGACCGTTTAACGGCTCGAGGGCTACGAAAACACGGGGTCCGCGCAGAAGCCCCTGGCAATCCAATGATGGATGGGTTGAGCAACGCAACCGCCCCGGCCAGCCTGACTCGTTGCAGGCGCATCCTGCTGCTGTGCGGAAGCCGAATGCCGGAAGCAGAGCGCAACTTCAGCCGTTTACTACTCGGGTTGGCACCGTTGCCCAGCGACCGACCGATTGCTGTGCTGGTCGCGCTTGGCAGCACGGCAGGCCTTCAATCGCTTGGTTCAGAACTCAAGCGCCAAGGGTTTCAATCCAGCCCGCCACCCAGTGATGCCTTGCAGGCAGGAGCCTGCTGGCTGAAGGGACATGTCCTTGTCTTGTTGGGACCCGGTCAGTTCGACCTCTGGGCTCCATGGGCTGAGGTGGGCGTGGCAACGGCAGGAACAGCCACCGAGCAACTCGTCGGGCTGGGCATACCCGCTCTCTCCCTTCCAGGGAAAGGGCCTCAGTTCACCCAAGGATTCGCAAAACGCCAAAGTCGCTTGCTCGGTGGAGCTGTGCGTTCTTGTCAATCGAGCCATGAGCTCAACACACGTCTGAACCAGCTCCTCGAGGATTCATCGCTGAGATTGCAAATGGGTCGAAGAGGTCGCGAACGCATGGGCCCTGCCGGTGGCAGTGAAGCCATCGCCAAGCGAGTTCTGATCCAACTGCCGCTCGGCCGCGGATACTGAGAGGCAATCGTCCCTCAGCCATGCCCGCGATTCAGGACCATGACTACCTCAGGCTCTGCGCGGAACTGGCCACCCAACTTGGCATCAGCCAGTCTTCAGCCCGCCGCAGAATTGAACTCGCCGCAAACAAAACAGGTGCCAAAGATTTGACGTCTCGTAAAGAGGTGGCCACAACCCTGCTTGCAGACGCACAAACCGAACGTTCCAAGGGAGAACACGATCAGGGGCAAGTGCTGGACCGCTTGCTCGAAGCAGAGCCCCTGGATGAGAAATTCATGCTGGAGGATTGATGTGCAGATCAACAGAACTGCAGAGCGTTGAGGCCATCAATGTTCAAACGTCTGGGTGAAGCGGAAGCGATCGAGATCGGACATCACCGGAATGCAACCAAAGCAACGCTCGGCAAGCTCCCAGCGTCCCTCACGCTGCAACATCTCCTTCAAGCGGTCTCGGGCTGGCAGTAGGTAACGCGCATCGTTAGCCGCATAGGCGAGCTGTGTCTCGCTGAGTTCATCCACACGCCCCCAATCACTGCTTTGGGCCTGCTTATCCAGCTCCACACCCACCAGCTCCATCACCACCTCCTTGAGTCCATGGCGAGGGCTATAGGTGCGGGCCAATCGACTCCCCACCTTGGTACAAAAAATGGGATTCACCCTGATGCCCAGCCCGGTTGCAAGCGCCGCAACATCAAATCTGGCGAAGTGGAACACTTTTTCAATCGAGGTCCGCTCCATCAACGCCTTAAGGCGTGGAGCCTCTGTTTGACCCAGAGCGATGCGAATGCAACACACCTGATCTTCGGCGTCACAAATTTGAACCAAGCAGAGACGATCCCGTCCATGAATCAAGCCCATGGCTTCGGTATCCACTGCGAGAGCGGTGGCATGGCTATAGCGCTCCGCCCAGTCCGCATCAAGATCGCCATCGAAAACAGCAAACGTTCGAGGCTGTGCGGAGATGTCAGTCATGGCAACAGAGAAGTTGGACGCAGCACTCCACTTTGACCTCTTGTCCGCAAGCAGAATGTTTTCCCATTCGCGGCTTGAAAATCAAACCGAGACCGAGCTAGACCAATCTGAGATCGATCGGCTTTATGCTCCTCCACCACAACGCCACTCACAACTGCCTGGCCGATATCGAACATTATTTTCAGCAACCACCGCCACTGTTTTTAGATCTTGAACTTGCGGTGTGCTGGATCCTGGCCTGCCTGCTCCAACACGACAGCTACCCCTCTGGACTGCTCCAGAGACTTCAACGAGAACACCCTCAGTTGCGCGTTTCGGAAACCGTTCTGCACCAGGCCGTTGATTTCCTGAATCAGCAGGAGCTGCTCGATTGCTATAGCAAGCGTTGCCCAAGCCGCGGCCGTCCTCGCCGCATGCTTCATCTCCATGAGGAAGCCAGAGCTGAGGCTGAGCGGTTGATGGACCCATGGCATCGCTGGCTCCTCGAACATGACCCCGTGACCACCTAGAACAGGTGGACTAAAAGACCAAGCGCAGCGGATGCCAACCACACAGACATCCACATTGCTGCTGACTCTGCTGTTGGCCATTGGACTGGTTTTCTTCTTGCGAGCCGCCAGCAAAGATCGCACCACTGTGGTGGAGGTGCACTCGCCGCGGCCTGCGCTTGAAGTGATGGAAGGACTCTGCGCGTGGCTCGAGAGTCGCGGTTGGATTCGCGATGGCGGCGATGCAGAGCGCTGCTTGCTCGAATATCGCGGACGTGTGGCCTCCAGCAACCCATTAGCTGTGTTGCTCTCCCTTCTCGGTGGGGTTGGAGCAGGTTGCCTTGGGCTCGTGCTGCGTGAGCTCAACCCATCGATTGGATGGTGGCCGGTCTCGCTCAGCCTGCTAGGGCCCCTTGCCGGTTGGGTTTACAGCCGACGGGCTGCGCGTCAGGAGGGGATCCAAATCCGTTTGATCGAACCAGCACCCCAAGAAGGAAGCACCCTCAGGCTTCGCGCGCACCGCGACGAATTGATCGCCCTTGAGCTTGCTTTAGGGGAACCGCTTGAACTCGCCAGCGATGGCTCCTTGCTCACCTCCCCCATCTGAATCCATGCCCCGCATTCCGGCCTGGATTCAACGCAAACGGGTCATCATCCCGATCAGCGTCAGCCTGATGTCCATGGTCGCCCTGGTTCTTACTCAGGCGAAAGAGCACAGCCTCAGAATCCAAGACAGCGCCGCAGCAACATCGGGAGGAACCCTTCCAAAGCAACCGGTCTGCCCAGCGCCATCCAACCCTGACCCTTTATTAGGAGCTAGGACCCGACTGCCTGGCCGCTGGGTGGGAACCACCCCTGTGGCGAAAGACTCTCCCATTGTCGTGATGGCAGGTCATGCCGACTCCCAGGGGATGGACAGTGCAGGCACCCCTGGATTTGCAGTTGGAGTGAACAAGCAAGCTCCGATGGATGCACGCATGCGCGACGAGCTGTACTGGAATTTGAAGGTTCAAACCGCGGTGGTTCGCCTCGGGAAAGCCCGGGCTCTGAAGATCAGCAGCTACAACCCACCAGCTCTCACGATCCGGAATGACAACCACCCCAAGACCAACTGGTCGCAAGCGAGGGTGCGCTCAGCCAATCGCGAATACATCCTCGAAATTCATTTCGATGCCTATAGCCCCTATGGATTTGGCTCAGGCTTAATCCCTGCAATCAACAGACCCCTTAACACGATTGATGAAAGTCTTGGCAAGACCTTTGGACGCTTCCCAAGACTGTTCCGAGGTGGATTAGGAGGGCCCCGACGGGGAATCAGCATTCTTGAAATTGGAATGCTGGAACCGCCGCTAGAGCAGAAGCTCCGCAATCCCAACACCCAACAGCACACGATCGATTGTTTGGCGTTGCGCGTTGTGGATGCTTTGGAGCAGGGGGTCAATCGATCGCCTGATGGGGGCGGCAACGGTCCTCAAGCGTCGGATCCCCAAACCAATCCTGCGGACGGGTAAAGAGGTCTGTGAGCAATTCCTCCCGGGAGCCTTCTGGGGCTCGATAGCCGTACTGCCAACGTGCCATCGGCGGCAGAGACATCAAGATCGATTCAGTACGACCATTGGTCTGCAGTCCAAAAATCGTGCCCCGATCCCACACCAAATTGAATTCCACATAACGGCCACGTCGGTAGAGCTGAAATTGACGCTCCCTCTCTCCATAGGGAAGCGGATTGCGCTTCTCCACAATCGGGGTGTAAGCAGGCAAGAAGGCTTGTCCACAAGCGCGCGCTAAATCGTGCAGCTGATCCCAACCAAGGCGGCATGAGCCGATCTCAGCGGCTTGACGCGCCGCAGGTCCCTCTGCATCCTGGCCCCGATACAAGCGACCACTGCCATCTTGGTAGTCATAAAAAATCCCGCCGATCCCTCTTGTTTCCTTGCGGTGCTTCAGGAAAAAATATTCATCGCACCAAGGCTTAAACACGGTATAGAGCTTGGGATCGATGGAATCACAGGCCCGCTTGTGCTCGCGATGGAAGTGGCGGGCGTCCTCAAGAAACGGATAAAAAGGCGTGAGATCGGCACCACCTCCAAACCACCAAACCGGGCCAGCCTCGAAATAGCGATAGTTCAAGTGAACGGTCGGAATGAAGGGATTGCGCGGATGCAACACCATCGACGTTCCCGTTGCGAACCAGGGATGCCCTTTGGCATCAGGACGCTGCTTGAGGATCGACGGTGGCAATTCTTTGCCGTGAACCTCAGAAAAATTCACCCCTCCCTGTTCAAACACCCGCCCTTCGGTCATCACTCTCGAGCGCCCACCACCACCTTCCGGACGATCCCAACTCTCTTCTTGGAAATGGGCACTGCCATCGAGTTGCTCAAGACCAGAGCAAATTTCATTTTGGAGGCCCTGCACCAATGCCCGGGCTCGCGTGCGGGAATCGGACGGTGGTCGCTCCCCCGTGTCATCAGAGGAGAGCAAGATCTTGCCTTTGAGGCGCTTGAGTAAAGAGCGAACCATGAACTGGCGATGAACGATCAAACGACCATTTCAGCCTGACACCGGTCCCGACAAGCATGTGTGAAGGACTGTCATGGGCAGCGCCCCTAGGATCCACCCCAAAGCAACAGATGCATGGCCATAGCAGAACAGGCAGCTGAGTTGCTGAAAGGGATTGTGGATGCAGGCAGCAATCGGTCTGTTGTGGAACTGGGCTGGCTGGATCGCGTACGTGTTGATCCACCCCGCGCGGTGCTCCGTCTCAACCTCCCTGGCTTTGCCCAAGGTCAACGGGACCGCATCGTCGCTGAGGCACGAGAACACCTCCTAACCCTTGAAACCATTCAGGACGTCCAAATTGAATTGGGCAGCCCACCGTCTCAAGGGGGAATTGGTCAAGCCGGCCATGGCCAAGCAGCCGAACGCCAACCGATCCCTGGAGTCAAACAGGTGATTGCGGTCAGCAGTGGAAAAGGAGGGGTCGGCAAAAGCACTGTGGCAGTCAATCTCGCTTGCTCACTTGCAAAACAGGGGCTCCGTGTTGGCTTGCTCGATGCCGATATTTACGGGCCCAACGCCCCGATCATGCTTGGCGTTACTGATCAAACCCCTGAGGTCAATGGCTCTGGTGATGATCAGCGGATGATCCCCCTTGAAAGCTGCGGAGTCGCCGTGGTCTCGATGGGGTTGTTGATCGAAGAAAACCAACCCGTGATTTGGCGCGGACCGATGCTGAACGGAATTATTCGACAGTTTCTTTATCAAGTGGACTGGAGCGAGCGCGATGTCCTGATCGTGGATCTTCCTCCTGGAACTGGCGATGCCCAACTTTCCCTAGCCCAGGCCGTACCGATGGCCGGAGTGGTGATCGTGACCACACCACAAAAGGTGGCTTTGCAAGATGCCAGGCGTGGCTTGGCCATGTTTCTTCAGATGGGGGTCCCGGTTCTTGGCGTTGTCGAAAACATGAGCGCCTTCATCCCACCAGATCAACCCGACAGGAGCTATGCCCTGTTTGGATCAGGAGGCGGACAAACTTTGGCGGAAGCCTTCGACGTTCCTCTCTTGGCCCAGATCCCGATGGAAATGTCCGTGCAAGAGGGAGGCGATCAAGGCCGGCCCATCAGCATCAGCCATCCCAACTCCGCAAGTGCGCAGGCCTTCAATCAGCTGGCTGAGACACTCGGCAACCGCCTTCAGGCGATCAGCTGAGCATGAAAATTGGCCCGATGAGTCGTGAACACAGCCTGTTCACCCTCAACCGGCGAAGCAAAGGCTGGCAACTCAAGGAACCGGTGTTGTGGGGTGTCCCCCTCGCCATGGTCATGGTGGCGGGTCTCTTGATCGCAAGCACCCAGCGCCAAGCTGATTACGCCGACTGGTATCACCACTGGATCACGGCCGCTGTCGGAGTTGTGATCGCTCTGGTGACAGCCAGGCTTCCATTGCTGCGGCTGAAACCACTGCTGATTCCGATTTATGCCATCACGGTGGTCAGCCTGGTCGCCGTTCGCCTAGTGGGAACCACTGCGCTGGGCGCTCAACGCTGGCTCAGCATCGGCGGGGTGCACGTCCAACCGTCGGAGTTCGCAAAATTGTCGGCCATTCTTTTGCTGGCGGCGGTGCTCGATCGGCACCCTGTCGAAAGACCCGTCGATCTGCTGCGTCCGTTAGGGATCATCTCGATTCCTTGGGTGCTGGTGTTCATCCAGCCCGACCTCGGAACATCGCTTGTTTTTGGTGCGCTGCTGCTCACGATGCTCTATTGGTCGGGCATGCCGATTGAGTGGCTCGTGCTGCTGCTCTCACCCCTGGCTACGGCCTTGCTCGCGGGACTCTTCCCATGGGGACTGGCTGCCTGGATCCCGCTAACCATGATCATTGCCTACCGATCGTTGCCATGGAAACGGGTGGCGCTTGCCCTAGTGATGCTCGTGCAATCTGCTGCGGCCCTCGTCACCCCTTGGATGTGGATGCACGGCTTGCAGGACTATCAGCGTGATCGCCTCGTGCTGTTTCTCGACCCAGCAAAAGATCCCCTCGGAGGCGGCTACCACCTGCTGCAAAGCACGGTTGGAATTGGATCGGGAGGCTTGTTCGGGATGGGGCTACTACAAGGGCAACTCACTAAATTGCGCTTTATTCCTGAACAGCACACCGACTTCATCTTCAGTGCTCTGGGTGAAGAGACTGGATTCTTAGGCACAATTTTGGTTGTTGTCGGATTTGCACTCTTGATGGGGCGCCTGCTTCAGGTGGCTGGGCAAAGCCGTTCTGATTTCGAATCGCTCGTGGTGATTGGCGTCGCCACCATGCTGATGTTTCAAGTTGTCGTGAACATCTTCATGACCATTGGCCTTGGTCCTGTCACTGGCATCCCCCTTCCTTTTATGAGTTACGGCCGAAGCGCAATGGTCGTGAATTTCTTAGCCCTAGGACTGTGTCTATCGGTATCGAGGCGCTCCAAACGGTCCCTGAACCGATGAGCCAATGATGTTGCTCCAGAGCATTCACCAACAGATGGCTCAGGGAGTGAGCTCGGGAGGCTCCGATGACTCGACGGCGCGGCGCATGTGGTGGGCTGCGTTGGAAACGCTTCAGGAAACACTCCTAAAGAACGAAGAAGCACCATCTGGAGTGTGGCTTGCGGCCCCGTTACCCGCGCTCTATTCACCCCAACTCTTGACCAGCCTGCAGGGATGGGTCTGGGCACCTCAGGCACTCGGAGCTCTGACCTCGCCAACCACAAGCTTGCTCCCTCCAGACCTGTTAAGAGCTGGCCAGAGCCATGGAGAAGGAACCCACTCGTTACACACATCGACCTTCAGGCGCTTACCGCTTCACGAGGAGGACAGCCATGACCCACTCTTGGTGGTCATCACAGCCAAAGTGCAAATCGCCCTAGCCCTTCATGGAGGCCCAGGCCAACGTCAGCTGCTCATGCGCAGCGAGCCTGAAACCCTTGGCAGCGTGCTTGGCCTGATTGAACAGAGGCTGAGACTGGATGCCCCCGATCAAGCACTGGCTCTTCATCAAGCCCTCGAGGCGCTTGGCCCGCTTGAAAGCAGCAGTGCCCTAGGCCAAACGTTCTGGCCAAGCCTGGCCGAGCGACTCGCGAGCATGGCACCCACCGTGACGCTGCAGGCATCGACATCAGCTCCCGTCCAGAGCAATCAGCAGCCACAAACGACGAGTGAACAGGGATCAGCGGCGAACAAGGCCGATGAAGAGTTGTCCTTGCTTGAGGCAATCGCCCACGAAGTGCGGACACCTCTCTCAACGATTCGCACCCTGATCCGATCTTTGCTGCGGCGCAATGACTTGCCCGAGACCGCCATCAAGCGGCTTCAAATGATCGATACCGAATGCAGCGAACAAATTGACCGGTTCGGCCTGATCTTTCAGGCGGCAGAACTACAACGCCAGCCAGAAAGTCCCTCTGTTCTGGCTCAGACTGATCTAGGCAGCATGATCGGTCTGTTGACGCCCTCCTGGGAACAGCAGCTCAAGCGGCGGGGCATTGAGCTGAGCCTTGCAATCGCCAGCAACCTTCCGCCCGTCCTAAGCGATCCAAGTCGCCTGGAACCGATGCTGGGAGGCCTGGTAGATCGTTGCAGTCGAGGGCTTCCCAGTGGAAGCCAGCTCGTGCTCACCCTTCAACCCGCTGGAGCTCGTCTCAAGTTGCAGCTTCACGGTCAGAGTCCTGCAGAACGTGGAGAGGGGGCCGTCAGTCCAGAACCCATCGCCCAACTTGGGCCGGTGTTGAGCTGGAATCCAGACACGGGAAGTTTGCAGCTCAGTCAGACCGCGACCCGTCGCTTACTCGCCCGGCTAGGCGGGCGCCTCACCCAGCGACGAGATCGTGGTTTGACCGTGTTTTTCCCTTTAGCCCCGCATTGTTGACGGGTGTGAAGATTCCAGGCCAGAAGAGCGATCAGGCCTGATGCGCAATGCTAATTTCCTGGAATCACGGCATGCCGAATTTCGAGGACAGCTATGACAGCATCCGCCTTAACCGGTCAGCTCCCCCAGTACATCGGCAGCACCGGCGGCCTTCTCAATTCCGCTGAAACGGAAGAAAAGTACGCCATCACCTGGACCAGCAAGAGCGAGCAAGCCTTCGAACTCCCCACAGGTGGAGCCGCGATGATGTGTTCCGGAGAAAACATCATGTATTTCTCTCGCAAAGAACAGTGCTTGGCCTTGGGCACCCAACTCCGCACCAAATTCAAGCCTCGGATCGAGGACTTCAAGATCTATCGGATCTTCCCTGGTGGCGACACCGAGTACCTACATCCAGCGGATGGCGTCTTCCCTGAGAAAGTGAACGAAGGACGGCCGATTGTTGGACACAACCCAAGGAGAATCGGAGCCAACACCAATCCTGCAAATATCAAGTTCAGCGGTCGCAACACATACGACTCCTGATCAGCGTTCGGCGATGATGCCCAGCGGTCGGCTGCAACAATCTCCTCATGCTCAGCCCCGACCGCTCCGCCTTTCTTGAAGCAGCTCGCTGCGGGGCAACGTTTATTCCCGTAGCCCATAGCTGGCCCGCTGATCTAGAAACCCCTCTCACCACCTGGCTCAAGGTCGGGGAAGGCCACCCGCCTGGGGTCTTACTCGAATCCGTCGAAGGTGGCGAGAACCTTGGTCGTTGGAGTGTGATTGCCTGTGATCCTTTGTGGACACTCTCAGCCAGAGGAGACCTTTTAACGCGCCGCTGGCGAGATGGCTACGAAGAAAGCTTTCAAGGCAATCCCCTAGAGGTTCTTCGTGAATGCACGAATGCCTACAAGCCCGTCTCTCTTCCAGGCCTGCCACCGCTTGGGCAGTTGTATGGGATGTGGGGATATGAGCTCATCCGTTGGATCGAACCCAGCGTTCCCGTGCATCAAGCCGACGAGAACGCTCCGCCTGACGGCGTTTGGATGTTGATGGACAGCATCTTGATCATCGATCAAGTGAAGCGTTTGATCACGGCAGTGGCTTACGGAGATTTGAGCGATACCAGGGCCGCGGCCAAAACCGCAGATCAAGCCTGGGATGGGGCCATAGATCGCATCCGTGGACTTGAAAACCGCATGGCATCAGCTCTGCCCCAGGTGCGTCCTCTGCGCTGGAAGCCTGCTGCGAGGCCTACACCAGAAACAGAAAGCAATCGATCTCCTGAAAATTATCAACAAGCCGTTGCCACGGCCCAAGAACACATTGCCGCAGGAGACGCCTTCCAGCTCGTGATCAGCCAACGGCTGGAAACTCGCGTCTCGCAGCCCCCCTTAGAGGTCTACCGGAGCTTGAGGATGGTCAATCCATCCCCCTACATGGCCTTTTTTGATTTCGGAGATTGGTACCTGATCGGTTCAAGCCCTGAAGTCATGGTCAAGGCAGAACCAGACCAGGGAGGCATTCGTGCCAGCCTGAGGCCCATCGCCGGCACTCGCCCACGCGGGCGCAATGAGCTGGAAGATCGAAATTTTGAAGTCGAACTGCTTGCTGATCCAAAAGAACGGGCTGAGCACGTGATGTTGGTTGACCTTGGCCGCAATGACTTAGGCAGGGTTTGCACCGCTGGCACGGTGGATGTCAAGGAGCTGATGGTGATCGAGCGCTACTCCCATGTGATGCATATCGTGAGCCAAGTTGAAGGACGATTGGCTCAAGGACGAGACATCTGGGACTTGCTGATGGCCTCGTTCCCGGCGGGAACGGTGAGCGGCGCTCCCAAAATCAGGGCCATGCAGCTCATTCATCAGCTAGAGCCTGATGCTCGAGGGCCTTACTCCGGCGTCTACGGTTCTGTGGATCTAGCCGGCGCTCTCAACACGGCTATCACCATTCGCACGATGGTGGTCCGTCCTCACCCTGAAGGGGGTTGGAACATTCAAGTCCAAGCCGGGGCTGGTGTCGTAGCCGATTCCGACCCCGCTTCTGAGTATCAAGAAACCCTGAACAAGGCCCGAGCCATGCTCACCGCTCTCGCTTGCCTTGAGGATGCGAAGTCATGATCCAAACACTCAGACTCAAAGGGTTTGAAGTAGAGCTATTCACCGGTCGAAGCACCGGTGAAAACGTTGGTGTTGCCGAGCTGGTCAAACAGGATCTCACTGAATTTTGCGTTGAGCCCGACCACCGCAATCTCGAATACATCACAGAGCCTGAATCTGATTACGGAAAACTCAAAGAAGCCCTTCTGGCCCCGCGCCGCCGCCTACGGACATGGCTTGCAGAACGTGATCTCACCTTGCTCCCAGGCAGCACTCTCACATTGGGAGATGCCACGCGATTTGAACGATCCAATCCAAACGACGCCTATCACGACCTCATCGAAGCCACCTACGGCACCACTGTCGTCACAGCCAGCATCCATATCAACTTGGGGATCAGTGAACCGGCCGATTTATTTCCCGCTCTTCGGCTTGTGCGTTGTGAAGCAGCCCTTCTGCTTGCGCTGAGCGCTAGTTCACCCTTTCTCAACCGCCAGATCACCGGCGCCCATTCACAACGTTGGTTGCAATTCCCCCTCACTCCCAAACACGTTCCCCTGTTTCGCGATTTAGAGCATTTCGTGGAATGGACTGACACCCAGCTGGTGGAGGGGCGCATGCACAACGTGCGCCATCTATGGACGTCCGTCCGTCCCAATGGTCCACAACGGCCCTTTGACCTCAATCGGCTCGAGTTACGGATCTGCGATTTAGTCACCAATCCGGATCTGCTGCTGGCGATTACAGCCCTGATGGAACTGCGTGTGCTGATGTTGCTTCGGGAGCCCGATCAACTCGACCCCTTCAAGGCGAGTGACCTGAGCGCCGACCAGCTCATGCTGCTCAGCGATAGCAATGACGCCGCTGCCGCTAGAAATAGCCTCGATGCGCAGTTGCATGATTGGCGGGATGGTCGCCAACGTTTATGTCGTGACTGGCTGAAGGAGATGATCAATGCCGTGATGCCTTTAGCGCACGAGCTTGAACTGGCGTCCTGTCTGCTCCCTCTCGAATCCGTTCTTACGGAAGGGAATCAAGCCATGCGATGGCTCAAAGGAATCGAGAATGGACGCAGCCTTGAAGAAGAATTCCGCACTGGAATTCTCGAGATGGAACAGCAAGAACAGCCGATCGACAGATCCTTGGCTGACGCTTTGGGATGATCATGACTCCATCTGATAGCGGTTTCCCATCGATGCATTCGTCCTCAGCCCTGATTCCTGAGAGCACACAGCCCAGGGCTGATGGCAATGAAGCAGGCGATGGACAACTCCTGCAGCAACGCCTTGCTCTTGTTGAAGACCTTTGGCGAACCGTGCTGCGCAGCGAATGTCCACCGGAACAGGCCGAGCGACTTCTGCGCATGAAGCAGCTCAGTGATCCGGTCCTTCCTGGCGAGCATCCAGCTGGAACCGATGCACTGATTGATCTCATTAAGGAGATGGATCTTGCCGAGGCCATCGCTGCCGCAAGAGCATTCTCGTTGTATTTCCAGCTCGTCAACATCCTGGAACAACGCATCGAAGAGGACACGTATCTCGAGAGTATTAATCGATCACAGGACCAGGCAGAGCAAGTGGATCCATTTGCTCCTCCTCTCGCCACCCAAACCGAACCGGCAACGTTTAGAGAATTATTTGAGCGCCTGAGACGTCTCAACGTTCCCCCAGCCCAGCTTGAATCTCTGCTCCAAGAACTCGATATCCGTTTGGTCTTTACAGCCCACCCCACGGAGATCGTTCGCCATACCGTGCGCCATAAACAGCGGCGCGTTGCCAGTCTCCTTCAACAACTTGAGACTCAGCCCCCGACACCCTCGGGTGCTACGGACAGCGTGCGGCTGCAGCTTGAAGAAGAGATCAGGCTTTGGTGGAGAACCGATGAGCTCCATCAGTTCAAGCCGTCGGTTCTGGATGAAGTGGACTACGCCCTCCATTATTTCCAGCAGGTTCTGTTCAATGCCATGCCGCAGCTGCGGCGCCGGATCGTCGCCTCCCTTGCTGCGAGCTATCCAGACGTCAGGGTTCCTTCTGCATCGTTTTGCACGTTTGGGTCATGGGTGGGGTCCGACAGAGATGGGAACCCCTCAGTCACCACTGAAATCACGTGGCGTACAGCCTGTTATCAACGCCAATTAATGCTTGACCGGTACGTCAGTGCCGTACAACACCTTCGCAATCAGCTCAGCATTTCCATGCAATGGAGCCAGGTGAGTGCTCCACTGCTCGAATCGTTGGAAATGGACCGACTGCGCTTCCCAGATGTCTACGAGGAGCGCGCCACTCGATACCGGCTTGAGCCCTATCGGCTCAAGCTCAGCTTCGTGCTTGAGCGCCTTCGTCTCACGCAGTTGCGCAACCAGCAACTGGCTGATGCGGGCTGGCGAACCCCACCTGAAGGGTTGCCATCCAGCACTCCAGGCAACGCCCCAGGTGATGCTCTCCACTACGGCTCAATTGCTGAGTTCCGCAGCGAACTTGAACTGATCCGCACCAGTTTGGTCAACACAGATCTGAGCTGTGAACCGCTCGACACCCTGCTCACGCAGGTGAACATTTTTGCGTTTTCACTAGCAGGTCTCGACATCCGCCAAGAAAGCACGCGACACAGTGATGCTCTCGACGAACTAAGCCGGTACATCAATCCAGATCGTGCCTACGGAGAGATGGACGAGGCGGAGCGTGTGGCCTGGTTGATGGAGGAATTGCAAACGCGTCGTCCCTTGATTCCACCGGCTGTTAGCTGGTCTGCTGCCACAGCTGAAACGGTGGACGTGTTCCGGATGCTGCACCGTTTGCAGGATGAATTCGGCAGCCGTATTTGCGGGACCTACGTGATCTCGATGAGTCACAGCGTGTCCGATTTACTCGAGGTGCTTCTGCTCGCAAAAGAAGCGGGATTGGTTGATCCTTCGTCCCGCCATGCCGACCTCCTTGTCGTCCCACTGTTCGAGACGGTGGAGGATCTCCAGAGGGCTCCTGAGGTGATGGAGCAACTATTCCAAACCCCTCTCTATCGAGATTTACTGCCCAAGGTCGGCACCCAGGGGCTGCTTCTGCAAGAGCTCATGCTCGGATACTCCGATAGCAATAAGGATTCAGGGTTTCTCTCCAGCAACTGGGAGATCCATCAAGCCCAGATCGCCTTGCAAGACTTGGCCTCTCGTCAGGGCATTGCCCTGCGTCTATTCCACGGTCGTGGTGGGTCTGTCGGCCGTGGTGGCGGCCCGGCCTACCAAGCGATCTTGGCTCAGCCAAGTGGCACTCTGCAGGGACGCATCAAAATTACGGAGCAGGGCGAAGTCCTGGCCTCGAAGTACAGCTTGCCGGAGCTTGCTTTGTACAACCTTGAGACAGTGACCACAGCTGTGGTCCAAAACAGCCTGGTGACCAACCAACTCGATGCGACACCGAGCTGGAATGAATTGATGTCCCGGGTCGCCAAGAGCTCACGCCGTCATTACCGAGCCTTGGTGCACGACAACCCTGATCTTGTCGCCTTTTTCCAACAGGTCACTCCCATCGAGGAAATCAGCAAGCTGCAGATTTCCAGTCGCCCCGCACGAAGGAAATCAGGTGCTCGCGACCTTTCCAGTCTGAGGGCCATTCCCTGGGTGTTCGGCTGGACCCAGAGCCGCTTCCTGCTCCCCAGCTGGTTTGGGGTTGGTTCAGCCCTGAGTGAAGAGCTGGAGGCGGATCCAGACCAACTCACGTTGTTGCGCACCTTGCATCAGCGCTGGCCTTTCTTCCGCATGCTGATCTCCAAAGTGGAGATGACCCTCTCCAAGGTGGATCTCGACTTAGCGCGTCATTACGTGACCAGTTTGGGCAGTGCTGAAAACCACGACGCGTTTGAACAGATTTACGCAACGGTGGCCGAGGAATATGCACGAACGAAGGGGCTTGTCTTAGCCATCACAGGCCAGGAAAGACTTCTTGATGCCGATCCCGCCCTGCAGCTCTCGGTTGATCTACGCAATCGCACGATCGTTCCGCTTGGTTTTCTTCAAGTCGCGCTGTTGCGCCGACTGAGAGATCAAAACCGTCAACCGCCCATGAGTGAATCGCCCAGCAGCGATGGAGACGGACGCACCTACAGCCGTAGCGAGCTCCTGCGCGGTGCACTTCTTACCATCAACGGCATCGCTGCAGGCATGCGCAATACAGGCTGAGTGTCACCGCTTCCATTCCGGCAGCAAGCTGCTGTACCACGACTGCCTGCCTATTACCGGCTGCAGACCGAACCCCATCCGAGCGGTGAGGCGATCAATGCGCTGCTGATCTCCTGCGGTGAGCCCACCCATCCCGTGGAACGTTGGTCCTTGGCACTCAGTCGCAGCCTCTGGCAGCTCAGCATCATCGACGAACGCAATCAATCTCTGGTTGGCTTCATTCGAGCCACAAGCGACCTGGCCTTGAATGCCAATCTCTGGAACCTCGCCGCCTGTCCTGGCGACGACCAGAACGCGCTAGTGAACGCCTTAATGCATCACGCCCTTGCACGCTTGAAAAAAGAATTACCAGGGTGCAGCATCTCGATCTCCGCACCCGTATTTGCACTCGAGGGCATGAAAAAACAAGGTTTCATCCTTGACCCTGGCGGGATTCGCGCCATGGGCTTAAGGCTCCGATGAAGGCTGGAGCCTGATCTGTCACGAGCATGGAGGGACTCGAACCCCCGACCCTCAGAACCGGAATCTGATGCTCTATCCAACTGAGCTACATGCCCCTGCGGCTGCCGCAACAGCTGCCGGTATTGATCGGCAAAATCAACCGATCCAAGTACCTTAGCCACACGACGCATTCGGACCAATTCGGCTTCTCCAGCTTCAACTGCAGGGCTTTCGCAACCACAGCAACCTGCAGCTGGAGATCGAAGCACCACGCCTCCTGGTGATCGGTAGCAACGGTGTTGGCAAGTCAAATCTGCTGGAATCGGTGGAGCTCCTTGGAAGCCTGCGCTCACACCGTTCCAGTCAGGACGGAGATCTCATCCATTGGGACGCCAGCCGTGCACTGCTGAGGGCAACCTGCGCAGACCAGCAGACCCTTGAACTTGAATTGCGTCGCCGCGGCGGACGCCAAGCGAAGCGCAATGGGAAACCATTGCAGCGACAGCTGGATTTAATTGGTCCTCTGCGCTGCGTGGGCTTCAGCGCTCTTGACCTGCACCTCGTGAGAGGCGAGCCAGCCCTGCGCCGCCAGTGGCTCGATCGTGTTGTCCTTCAACTGGAACCTGTTTACGCCGATCTCATCAGTCGCTACGGGCGCTTGCTAAGGCAACGCGCACAGTTTTGGCGGCGAGGAGGTCTGTCCTCCGGCATGGAACCTCAGGTGCTCCTCGAAAGCTTTGATCGCCAAATGGCTCTGGTGAGCACACGCATTCATCGCAGGCGTCTCCGAGCCCTGGCACGACTAGAGCCCCTAGCCGCCGTCTGGCAAGAGAGGCTGAGTGAGGGACGTGAACATCTTCAGCTTTGCTACACCCCCGGCAGTGCATTGATCGGAGAAGAGCAGGAGGAATCCTGGCGACTTGCAATCGAGCAACAGCTCCGAGACCAACGCAGCGAAGAAGAACGTTTAGGGAGCTGCCGAGTTGGTCCTCATCGCGACGAAATCGAAATGCGGATCAATGGCACTGCCGCAAGACGATTCGGCTCCTCTGGCCAACAACGCACCCTGGTGCTGGCCTTGAAGATGGCGGAGTTACAACTGGTCGGTGAACTCTGCGGCGAACCCCCCCTTCTTCTGCTCGATGATGTCTTGGCAGAACTAGATCCCACACGGCAATTGGCCCTCTTAGAAGCCGTTGGCGAAAACCATCAATGCCTTGTCAGTGCCACCCATCTCGACGCATTTGAAGGTGGCTGGCGTGAGCAGTCGCAGATTCTTGATGCCGACGGCTTGAGATCACAGTCCGTATCGCGGTAGGGTCGCGAGCTTATTTGCCTAAAGAATCTTGATGGAGCAGTCCTTGTCCAGCCTGCACCCCAACCCGGGATGGGCGACCAACAACAGTGCAACCGACAGCAGTGCAGCCGACACAAGTGCAACCGACATGGTTGGCAAACACTGCATTCTCGAGCTCTACGACTGCGATCCGTCGAAGCTCGACGACGAAACTTTTCTAAGACACACCATCACGACAGCAGCCCATCGTGCTGGTGCAACTCTGCTCAACCTGATCACCCACCGCTTCGAACCCCAAGGGGTGACAGGTCTGGCACTTCTGGCTGAATCGCACATCTCCATCCACACCTGGCCTGAAAACGGATACGCAGCCGTGGATGTTTTCACCTGTGGTGACCACACCATGCCGGAGAAAGCCTGTGAGGTGCTGTGCGAAGAATTATCAGCTGGTCGCCATGCTCTGCGCAGCTTCCTAAGGGAGACACCGGCAGCGCTCGGAACAACCGAGCGCATGCCGGCCATTCCGATCGCTGCCTGAGTGCAGGGCCTGAATTCAGAGGTGGTTGTAAGACGCCGCCTCTGAGGCGAGCAGATTGCTTGTGATCGGATGTTTTTGAAAATGGCCAATCGCTTGCCGGATGTCTTCCAGAAGTAGGTCTGCCATGTCGCGCGTGAAATCTCGCTTCACCAAGATCCTCTGGAATGCCGTTGATTCAAGTTCGCCCGTAAAGGGATAGGCAGGCACCTGCCAGCCCCGCATCCGCAAGCGATCGGCGAAGTCATACAGGTTGAAGCCATGCTTCGTGGTGTCATCCAGAGTCCAAACCACGGTGGGGATGCCCTGGTCAGGGGCACCATCATGGATGATTTTGAACAGATCCATCTCTCTTAATTTGTCGGCGAAATACTGCGCATTGGCATGACTGGCCATATGGAGCATGCGATAGCCCTCTCGCCCCAAACGCACAAATTCGTGATATTG
Organism: Synechococcus sp. PROS-9-1; assembly: GCF_014279775.1. NCBI lineage: Bacteria > Bacillati > Cyanobacteriota > Cyanophyceae > Synechococcales > Synechococcaceae > Synechococcus > Synechococcus sp. PROS-9-1. Next base: position 445,024 of record NZ_CP047961.1, on the reverse strand, counting down.
AGCAATCACCTGACCTGCAGGCCTTGAAAAATTGATCTGGAATGTCGGCATGTCCCCACCTAGATAGGACACGTGAAAGACAAGCTCGACAGGCAGATCCTCCTGGCTGCGCCAGAGCACCCAGCCAACTCCAAGGGGCGCCAAACCAAATTTATGGCCTGAAGCATTAATCGATTTCACCCGTTCCAAACGAAAGTCCCATAGGGGGAGATCGGGTGCACAGAACGGAGCAAGAAAACCACCACTTGCCGCATCCACGTGAATCGGCACATCAAGACCTGTACGCGCCTGAAGATCATCCAAAGCCTTGCTGATCGACTCAATGTCTTCATAAAGACCGTGATACGTCACCCCAAGAGTGGGTACAACAAAAATCGTGTTCTCATCAACAGCGGCAAGAACACGCTCAGGGCTGATGCACAACTCGCCGGTAAGCATCTCTAATTCACGCATTTCAATATCCCAATAACGCGCAAACTTCTTCCAGCAGATCTGCACGCTTCCACACACCATGTTGGGCTTATCGGTTGGCAAGCCTGCAGCCTGACGACGTTTGCGCCACCGCCACTTCGCAGCCATCCCGCCAAGCATGGCCGCTTCACTACTGCCAATGGTGGAGCATCCAACGGCGGCACCAGGGGCATTCCACAAGTCGGCCATCATCGAAACACAACGACTCTCAAGCTCCGCCGTCTGAGGATATTCATCTTTATCGATCAGATTTTTATCCACTCCCAGAGCCATCAACTCCATCGCACTTTGCGCTTGATAGGTCTGACAAAATGTGGCTAAATTCTGCTTACTATTGCCATCAAGAAGCAACTCTTCTTTCAAAAGTTGCACTGTGGAATCCCCTTCCCGCCCTGCTCCAGGGAAATGATGCTTTGGCAGAGGAGAGAGCATGGCATCAACCAACGCCTGCTCCTCGCTGTCATGGAGATGCTGACGCGATTGATGCAATGCCACAAGACAGGATTTATCTTGATGAAAACTATTCAGAGCGGGCAACCAGCGCCACCGTCGTAACGAAGTGGATGCTTGATCGAACCTCTAAACGCGATTGAGCTTGCCGCTCACCAGCCCCTCCACATCCACACTTACCGAAGTGAAACCCTGGCTGAGAAGGGTTTTCACCAGCTCACGTCTCAACAAAGGCTGCAAAAGATCGGCAATGCGCTCTTCTGGAACTTCCACCCGAGCGGCCAGTCCATGGCTACGAACCCGAACCTGATCGAATCCATGTTGGATCAACCAGGCCTCTGCCTGTCCCACCCGCTGGAGGCGTTCACTGCTGATTGATTCTCCGTAGGGGAAGCGGGAGGCAAGGCAAGGCTGAGCAGGTTTATCCCACCAAGGGAAACCAAGCGCCCAAGACAAACGGCGAATAGTCGCCTTCGTCATGCCAAGTTCAGCTAGAGGAGAGCGAACACCAGCTTCCTTCGCCGCTGCAATCCCAGGACGATGATCGCCAAGATCATCCTGATTGACCCCATCAAGGACGAGGGCGCCGTTGGCTTCAGCAGCAATCGGAGCGAGATGGCGATGCAGCTCTCGCTTGCAGGCATAGCAACGATCCTGAGGATTGCTGGTGTAACTCGGATCCTCAAGTTCAAGAGTGGACACCTCCTGATGTCGCATCCCAAGCCAGGTCGCCTGCTGGCGCGCTTCCACCAGAAGATGGGGCGCTAAGGAGGGCGAAACGCCGGTAATCGCTAAGGCCTGCTCACCAAGCTGCTCATGGGCAATCGCGGCAACGAGGCTGCTGTCAACACCACCTGAATAGGCCACACACACGTGCTTCTGGGCCGCCAAGGAATCACGCAACCGCTCCAGAACGTCACATTCCAGCTTTGACAATGATTCGAGCTGGCGGAACATCACGTTGGTCACTGCCTTCGCTTCAAATCTCTGTATGCTCCCAGCGTAAGAAGACTCATCCTTTTGCCGCCAATGGATGCAGTCTCATCCGGTACGTCTCAAGCCAACCGTGCCCGCAGCAACCGCGGCGTGGGAATCGTCACAGCTGCTGACAGCCGCGAGCGAAGCCTTGGCCAACTTCACGTGTATGACGGCGAGGGCAAGGGCAAAAGCCAAGCCGCCTTAGGAGTCGTGCTGCGCACCATTGGGCTTGGGATCTGCGAGCAAAGGCGCACCAGGGTTCTGCTACTTCGCTTCTTGAAAGGACCAGGGCGGGCTTACGACGAAGACGCAGCCATCGAAGCTCTGCAACAGGGTTTCCCCCACTTGATTGATCAGGTCCGAACAGGCCGGGGAGACTATTTCAGCGTGGACGAAGTCACACGCTTCGACCGACAGGAAGCCCAACGGGGCTGGGATATCGCCAAAGGCGCCATTGCCAGCGCTCTGTACTCCGTTGTCGTTCTCGATGAACTCAATCCAGTGCTCGATCTCGGTTTGCTTGAAACCGAAGATGTGATCCGGTCGCTGAAGAGCCGACCGGAAGGCATGGAAATCATCGTTACTGGGCGTGGCGCTCCGCGTCCGTTGGTGAAGATCGCCGATCTGCACTCTGAAATGCGAGCGCACAGACGCCCCGAAGTAGACAACAATGCAGCCCTATCGCTTGTCACAGCAGGCGGCATCGAGGTTTACACCGGTGAAGGCAAAGGAAAATCCACTAGTGCCCTTGGCAAAGCTCTTCAGGCAATCGGCAGAGGCATTAGCCAAGATAAAAGCCATCGCGTTCTGATCCTCCAGTGGCTCAAAGGAGGAAGTGGGTACACCGAAGACGCCGCGATCGCAGCGTTGCGTGAAAGTTACCCCCACTTGGTGGATCACCTTCGTTCAGGGCGTGATGCCATCGTTTGGCGTGGCCAGCAACAACCCATCGACTACGTGGAAGCTGAACGCGCCTGGGAAATCGCCAGGGCTGCGATCGCGAGTGGGCTCTACAAAACCGTGATCCTCGATGAGTTGAACCCCACAGTGGATCTCGAGCTTCTTCCTGTTGAGCCCATCGTTCAAGCCTTGCTCCGTAAGCCGACAGAAACGGAGGTAATCATTACCGGCCGGTGCAAAAACCAGCCGGCCTATTTCGACCTTGCGAGCGTCCATTCAGAAATGGTGTGCCACAAGCACTACGCCGAGCAAGGAGTGGATCTCAAGCGCGGTGTTGACTACTAATTCTTCAGCTCAATAGCGCGGAACGGAAGAGTCAATCTCCTCTGACCAGGCATCAATCCCACCCTGCACGTTGACCGCATCGATGCCGTGGATGGCCAGAACGTCCACCGCCTTGGCCGAACGCCCTCCAAGTTTGCAGTGCACATAAACCGTTCGTTTCGCTGCGATGGCCTGGATGCGCTCGATCACCTCTTCACTATCAAAAGTGGGCAAGGGGATCAATTCAGAGCCAGCGATCACAGCGACCTCAGCTTCTGCAGGATTACGCACATCGATCAAAGCCAAATCATCTCCCTGATCCAGCATGGCTTTGAGCTCCACCACAGAAATGCTTTTCATCGCCTTTAGCTTCCCCCCGGAGATCGAGCGTCCGGCCGTGCAGAACGCTTGGTAGTCAATCAGCTTTTCGATTGGGGCGCGACTCAGCCTTCGTTTCAAGGTGAGCTCTCGAAAACGCATCGACAAGCCATCTACTAACAGCAACCGACCATCAAGAGGAGTCCCAATTCCTGTGATCAGCTTGATGACCTCAGCGGCCTGAATCAGGCCAACCAAACCAGGCATCACGCCCATCACTCCGCCGTCAGCGCAGGAGGGCACAAGCCCTTGCGGCGGCGGCTCCGGCACCAGGTCTCGATAATCGGGGGACTGACTCCCCAGATTGAACACACTGACCTGTCCTTCAAAGCGCTGGACTGAGCCGTAAACAAACGGTCGCTTTGTCAAGACGCAGGCGTCATTAATCAAATAACGACTGGCGAAATTATCTGTTCCGTCAACCACCACGTCGTACGCAGCAAACAGCTCAAGCGCATTGTTCGCTGATAAGCGAAAGCAATGGTCTTCAACCCGACAACAGGGATTGAGGTCTTCAATGCGAACGCGCGCTGATGCTGTTTTGGCCTGGCCCACCGTTCCAGTGCCATGGATCACCTGACGTTGCAGGTTGGAGGGCTCAACAAGGTCATCATCCACAACCCCGATGCGACCAACGCCTGCAGCCGCCAAATAGAGCAGAAGTGGAGAGCCCAGTCCACCAGCACCAATGCACAACACAGAAGCAGCTTTTAAACGTTGCTGTCCTTCAACGCCCACCTCGGGGAGGCTGATATGGCGGGCATATCTGGACTTCTCCTCTCCACTTAGCTGAGGAGCACCCCCCGCTTCAGTCATGGCGAATCCCAGGATCTCCTGGAAAGGACTTCAAAGGAGTCTCCCCCATGACCCGAATCGGCAGCCGGTGAACGTTGGCGAGAGAGCCCCGGGGAGCCTCAACCTCCAGCCACCAAGCCGCGAAGTCATCGTTCTTTCCGATGATCAGCATCAAGCCAGAGCTCACAGCCCAGAGTCGATCTCTTCGACTGGGCACAACCGACGCTCCTGGATGGGAATGGGCACTCCCAAGAACTTGCCATGAGCGCGAGCGCGCCCAACGTTGAGCGGCAATCTGCTCACGAGGGTCGAGCTCAAAACGATCATGCTCTTGCTGACCCACCATGTTTCGGCAAGGCCAGATCAATTGCACGCGCCAATCATCTGAACCGGAATCAGCAGAGCCATGTCCCTGCCCGAGCAACAAAGCACAGCCTTCCGCAGGTGCTGGCGCCAGAAGATCTTGACGGAGAACCATCAGACATTCCGCACTAATGATCAACTGGGATGGCGCTTGTGAAGAAAGACCGATACTCTCAGCCAAAATCTGCCTTAGGCATTAGTTACATGAGCGAGGAGTCCACCACGCCGGCGAGTGAATCAACTGGGACCGCCAACACCAGCGAAGCATCCACCAGCGCTGAGACCGCCAACTTTTCTGAGCGCTACAGCGAGATTCTCGGGAAAGTCAACGAGACCTTAGACAAGGTGGATTGGAGTCAAGCGGGGCGTATCGGCAAAGTTGTTGGAATTTTTGCTGCTGTCATCGTTGCCCAAATTCTGATTAAGGGCATTCTCGATACCATCAATCTTCTTCCTGTCGTACCAGGGCTCCTCGAGCTTCTCGGCGTAGTGGTGGTGGGCCAATGGAGCTGGAAAAATCTCACCACAAGTGAAAAGCGCACCGCTTTGGTGAATCGCGTTCAAACCATCCGCAGCGAATACCTCGGCTAAGGCGGAGTCATTCTCTCTTGGTCACAACAACATTGACCTCATGGCACTGATTGCTGTGAGGCATTGTTGTTTATAGCTACCACCAAAAAGGTTGGCGTGATTCAGCAAGTGATAGAGGTTGTAAACATCAATTCGATCTTGATAGTTGGTATCTAGGGGCCATTCCTGTTGATAGCCCTGGTAAAAACGTTCACTGAATCCTCCAAACAAGCGAGTCATCGCCAGATCCACCTCCCGGTCAGCCCACCAACAAGCTGGATCGATCAGTGCTCCTCGTTCGTCTGCGAGCACTGAAGCGTTTCCACCCCAAAGGTCGCCATGCACGAGACAGGACAGGGGCTGATGTTGATCCAACCAAACCCGTGTTGCTGCTAGCAAAGGTTCGAGTTGATCAAGAGCCAAGCCCCAGCTTGATGCCAGCTGAAGCTGAGGGGTCAGCCGCAAGGTCACAAACGCGTCACCCCAAGACGACAACCACCCAGCTGGTTGAGGACCTAAGCCAATAAATCCTTCTTCATCCCAACCAAATCGATCCATCCCAGCATCAGCAGAGGTTCGATGAAGGCGAGCCAAGCCTCGACCAAGGCCGTATTGATCCCCTCGCCCAAAATCGAGCCAAGGCAAGATCAAAGCGGCAAGCTCTCCCACCGGGACCATCCCGAGCGGATCAGGGATGAACAGAAGCGCAGGGTCTGCCCAATGCTTCAGAGAGCGGAGCCCCCGGGCTTCCACCTTGAGCATGGCTGGTGATGCCAGCTTGAGAAATAGAGATCTGCCATCCGATAAGTCAGCACGCCACGTGGAGGCACTGCCAACAGGGTCGAGGGTCTTGCACTGACAGCCCTGCAGCTCAGCACAATCGTTTTGCAACGCCTCCATCAATTGCGTTCGCATTCACGATCCCCCTAACTCAGCTGTCAGCATGGCCCGATGCAAAAACGCGACGACGTAATCGTGGTCGGCGGTGGCATCGCTGGACTCACGGCAGCGGCTCTGCTGGCACGCGACGGTGTTTCAGTCACACTTTTAGAGGCGCATTATCAGCTGGGGGGCTGTGCAGGGACCTTCCGTCGAGGGGAGTACACCTTTGATGTGGGTGCCACCCAAGTGGCAGGCCTTGAACCTGGTGGCAGCCACGCCCGCATCTTTCAACATCTGAATCTTCCTCTCCCAGAGGCCGAACTGCTTGATCCAGGCTGCGTGGTCGACCTGGCCGATGGGTTCACCCCCGTGCGCCTTTGGCACGATCCCCTCCGCTGGCAGCAGGAACGACAACAACACTTTCCAGGCAGTGAAAGGTTTTGGCAGCTCTGCAGCTTTCTTCACCAAAGCAATTGGCAATTTGCTGGTTCCGACCCTGTTTTACCGATTCGCAATGGCTGGGATTTAAAGCAAACGCTTGCTGCGCTCCATCCCGGAAATCTGCTCAGCGCCCCCCTAAGCCTCTGCACAGTCAAAGACCTCTTAACGCTCTCTGGCTGCAGCAGTGATCAACGCCTGCGTCGCTTTCTCGATTTACAGCTCAGGCTTTACTCCCAACAACCCGCCGATCAGACCGCAGCGCTTTACGGAGCGACGGTGTTGCAAATGTGCCAAGCCCCACTTGGCCTATGGCACCTCCACGGATCGATGCAGGTGCTGAGTGAATCGCTGGCATCTGGGTTGAAGCGCGATGGAGGAACCATGCTTCTGCGTCACCGCGTGCAGCAACTTCAACAAAACTCAGATGGTTCAGGCTGGCAATTACTCGTAGAAGGACCAGGCCAAAAGGAGCAGATCTTTCGAGCTGGCGATGTGATCAGCACGCTCCCTCCTCAGTGTCTCCCTGAGCTCATCGCTCCTGAATGCAACGCTCACCAGATCCCAATGCCAGCGGCCTATCGCCAACACCTCACCGAGCTCGAGGCGCCCAGTGGGGCACTGGTGTTTTATGGCGCCATCGACAGGGCCTATCTGCCGGACAACTGTCCAGGCCATTGGCAACGAGATGCAAGCGATCCTGGCTCAGTGTTTATCTCCATCAGCCGTGAGGGAGATGGCAGGGCGCCGAAAGGGCAAGCCACCGTGATTGCCAGTGTGTTTACAACCCCTAAGGGTTGGTTCTCAGGCTCAGAGCCCGAATACCAAAGTAAAAAGAAGGCCTGTCAAGCCAAAATCCGCAGCGAAGTCGAAGCCGCCTTGGGCTTGTCCGATCACACCTGGCGTCATCAGGAGCTGGCGACACCACGGGGTTTTCTCCGCTGGACAGGGCGGCCAAATGGCATCGTCGGCGGCTTGGGGCAATCCCCCAGTCGTTTCGGACCCTTTGGCCTGGCGAGCCGTACTCCAATGCCTGGGCTCTGGCTGTGTGGCGACTCCATTCATCCGGGTGAGGGAACGGCAGGCGTCACCCTGTCTGCCCTCATGGCCTGCAGGCAGTTGTTGGCTCAACGCGGCCAAACCCTTCAGCTGAACAGTTGAAGTCCTCTGCTAATCCGAAAGAAACTGCGGTCTTAGGGATTGCGTCTTTTCCAGCTCTTTCTCAAGCTGAGCCCAATGCCCCTCAAGAATCGCTTCCTCGAGCTGCTCCAAACTCCAGCGATAAGCCGCTAAGGAGCGAAGCACCGCTTGGGTGTTGTGTGACGCCATTGCAGTCCCAAGCGCCGGGTTGCCACCCCCCACGCGGCTGGTATCGGCAAAGCCGCTTGATGCCAAGGTCCTCGCCAGGTCGAGAACTGCAGGATCACGTTCTTCTCCTACCGCTCGCAACAGAGCGGCACTGACGATGACCGGTAGATGGGAGATCAGCGCCACGGCCTGGTCATGACGCGCAGCATCGGCTGTAAGCCAATGGCTCCCGAGACGCACGGCCAGCTGGTGGATCACCTCAAGCGCTGCAGGGTCCGTGGCGGACTCAGGGGTCGAGACCCAAGGACGGCCACAAAACAGTCCCGGCAGACCGGCATCAACCCCTGCTTGAGCCGTTCCTGCCATGGGATGGCTGCCCACAAAGCGCGGATGAAGATCGCGCCAAACCGCCAGTACCTCTGCCTTCACCGAGCCCACATCCGTGACCACCGCCTGTTCGGGGAGGGCGCTTAGCAGGCTCTCTTCCGGTGTCAGCAACGACTCCAAAGGGAGGGCAAGAATCACCAGGTCGCAATCCTGAAGACAGCTGGGATCCGTGCTGACCAATGGAGCAAGCCCTCTGCTCCGGGCCCGTTCCGCGGTGACTTCACGGTGAACCAGGCCTTGCACCTCAACCCCTTGTTGGGTGAGGTCAAGGGCGATCGAACCACCAATCAACCCCATCCCCACCACGCCAACGCGATGGATCGACCATGGCTGCGACTCTTGCCCCGGATCCATTCGATCGATTTCGCTCATTTACCTATGTTGATTGATCGATCCACCTGAACCAAACCAATTCAGAGCACTGCTTAGGCTCCTTTGATGCTGGAAGTCCAAGCCCATCAGCAGCTCAAGCAACTTCTCCATCTGGAGGAGATTCCGTGGGAGCACCATCTGACGCTCAGCCGTCTGATCGGTCGCAGCTTGCGCAGACAAGATCGCACCCGCATCCGCTTGTCTGCTGGAGAGCGGGATCGCTGGTGGCTGGGGTTGCTTGTTCCTCTTTGCCTGCAATCCCAAGACTGCGTGCTGGTGCTTGATGAACGCCAACGGCAACGCTTCCTTCAAGTCGAACTGCCTCGCCTTCGCCAGGGAGGCTTAAGCCTTGCCTGCTGGAGCGGCAGCACGGCTCCTCCAGGCTCGCAACTCTGGCTGCTCTCTCCCGCCGAACTGGTCAATGTTCACCGCCGCCGCGGCTTCAAGCGTTCGCATCAGTTGATCATTCCTGAAGCGGAATCTTTGGCGCACCATCTGCGCCAAGCGATGGAACTCAGCATCGAAACCCAGGATTGGGATCGGTTACGTCAGGCCTACCCAACAGCAGGTCCAGCGCTCCTCGACCTCCACGAAAGGCTCAGCCGCCAATTGTTCGCCGCCTCCAGCCGATCCACTTGCGAGCTCCCCATGCCAAGCAACGCGTTGGTGAGCCTGCGCGACTTAATCGGCCTGCTTGGGGCTGCACCAGAGCCTTGGACTGAGTTATTAACCCTCCAAAGTTCGCAATGGGCCAGCTGGGCACACCTCGACCAACACCTGCTGCAATGGACCTGGACTCTCCAACCCCTGGAGCCGCTTCAAACCCTTCATTGCCTGCTGGAGCAACACCCCTCGATATTTCTCCAAACGGACGGCGTGTCTCTGGAGCGGAACAGGCGTACCGGAGAGAGCTCAACGGAGTCAGGGTCCGTGGTGGACATCCAGCTCCACGATCGAATGCGCACGGAGCCGCTGCGTTTGTTCGCACCCAGACGACAACCGTTGCCGAATACGGCGATCTATGCGGAGCATCTGCTTGATCAATGCCGGCGCTTGATTCTTGGCCGTCGTGGGCTGACCGTTGTGCTGCTGGAGGATCCAGGGCTAAGGCAAAAACTCACCACCGAACTTGCTGGAGAATTTGGCAGCAGAGTGATTCATCAATGCACAGCACCGGACGTCAACGGAGTGATCTGCTGCGGTTGGTCTTGGTGGATGGACCATCAGAACCAGCTACCAGCCCTGGATCAGCTCATCATTGCCCTACTTCCTGTGTCCAGCCTGGAAGATCCGCTCACAGCCGCTCGGGTGGAATCGTTGAAAAAACTTGGACAGGATTGGTTCCGCGACCTGCTTCTGCCGGAGGCTCTAGCGAAGCTGGTTCCAGCGATCGCCCCCGTCAGGCAGAGCGGCGGACGGCTTGCCATTTTGGATGGAAGGGTCCGCGCACGCAGCTGGGGCAAACAGGTCCTACGCGCCCTTGAGCCCTGGTCTCCTCTCCAGCGGCTGTTACCGGACTGACACCGTCCCTAGTCTTGAGATCTGCCAATTAACCTGCCTCGATGGGAGAAGCTCGACGTCGCACCAGCCAGGGACTACCTCCTAAGCAACGCAAAACAGACCCCAAGGACAGCGAGCGAATCGTTGCCTGGCTGCCGTTAACCCGGAGCCAATCCCAGCAATTCGTTGCCCTCACAACAAAGGGGGCCTGGATTGGGATCGGAGGGCTCGTGGTTCTTTGGATCGTGGTGCGTTTTATTGGGCCAGCAGCAGGCTGGTGGACACTCTCCGACATGCCATAACCCTTCTGCCGAAAGCAGGGCAGCCAGAAGCCGATCAACCGAAAACCAGTTAAAACCTTGGTCATGAGCCTTGATGCCCTTGCTTCAAGTCTTCAAAAGCAAGGCATCATTTGCGGCCGAACTCGGCGATCAGCTGGGTTGAATTCCGCAATGGGCGCGAACTCGTGAAATTTGAGGGTGCAGAAGCCATTGAGGAGCGCTCCGCACTGGGAAGCACCCCTGAAATCGCAAGCCGCTAAGCAGCCCCATCAGCAACCGACTTTTTATCCGTGTCAGCAGGTTTCGCCAAAGGCTTGGCAGCCGCTGAGCGGGCCGCAGCAGCCAATGGACGCATGGAATTCGAGGTCACTTCCGATCCTTCGGTCAACTTCTGACGCACAAGCACTTCGATGGTGTCCTTGGCCTCAGGGTTTTGCTCGAGCCAACCGATTGTGTTGTCACGACCTTGACCAATGTTGTCGCCCTCGTAGCTGTACCAGGCCCCTTTACGCGTAACGACTCCTGTTTCCTCAGCCAGATCAAGAATGCATCCGAGCGTGCTGATGCCACGCCCAAAGAGGATATCGAACTCAGCGATGCGAAACGGAGGTGCCACCTTGTTTTTCGCCACCTTCACTTTCGCCCGAATGCCGTACTCCTCAGTGCCACGTTTCAGGGTTTGGATCCGGCGAATATCAAGCCGCACTGAGGCATAGAACTTCAGCGCATTGCCACCCGTTGTGGTCTCAGGATTGCCATAGGTCACTCCGATCTTCAGACGAAGTTGGTTCAGGAAGATCACGGTGCAACCGGATTTACCGATGTTGCCAGTGATCTTGCGCATGGCCTGGCTCATCAAGCGAGCTTGGCCCCCAACAGACAAATCACCCATCTCTCCTTCAATCTCAGCCCGAGGCGTCAACGCAGCAACGGAGTCGATCACCACGATGTCGACCGCAGCAGAACGAACGAGCTGATCGACGATCTCAAGTGCCATCTCACCCGTATCCGGCTGGGAGACCAGGAGGTTTTCAACATCAACACCAAGGGAAGCCGCATAGACAGGATCCAGGGCGTGCTCAGCATCGACAAACGCCGCCACACCTCCACGCTTTTGCACCTCAGCGATGGCATGCAGCGTCAGCGTGGTCTTGCCTGAACTTTCAGGCCCGTAAACCTCAACCACTCGCCCCTTTGGATACCCGCCGCCAAGGGCAAGATCAAGAGTCAGAGCGCCCGTGGAGATGGTTTCCACCCGCATCCGGGAGGCATCTCCCAAACGCATAATTGAGCCCTTTCCAAAATTTCGCTCGATCTGACCGAGCACAAGGTCCAAGGCTTTATCCCTCTCACCTGGACGGGGATCTCCTGCGGAGGAATGAGCGGCTTTCACGTCGGCTGGCATAGCAATGAACAGTTAAGGAGCAAACAGGTGCCGCAGGTCGCCGATTCAGCCAGCGGGAGACCCGCAAACCGAAGTCGACTTAACACTGGACAGATCATCCAATGCCCCGGCCAACACCACTTGTCTCATCTAGTACACATGTACGTTATCGAATCAGGGCCAGATCGCCAAGGGGGCGGCAAATTTGCTGGTCGAGAGCAAATCCAGCCCTTCAAGCAACCCCTCTCGGTCCGCCGGACGCAGATATCCCCAATCGGCCAGAAAGCACTTCAGCCCTTCAAGCCCAGGCGTCTCCAACACCACTTCAAGAGTGGCCCGCCGATCTTCCACAAAACCCTTCAGCGACCATTCGCGGCGCAAGCGAAGTAACACCTCAGGCTTTGGGCCGGACTCTCTGCCATCGAGGCGTACGGGTCGAAGCTGAAAAGCGTCAAGCAACTCAGCCGTGAAATCTCGCCCTTTTGTCGTGAGCACAGACCAAGCCACACCCTCCTCCTCCAATCCCGCCAAACGTTCCGGCACCCCTTCAAACGGCCGATGCAATGCCACCCAGCCAGCACGATCGCCCGACACGGCCTGACGACGAACGCGCTCGAGGGAGTCTTGTAGCAGCGACGGCTGCCATCCAAACCGATCGAGACCAGCGCGAAGCTGCTGGTCATAGTCGGCGGCGAAAGCTTCAACACCAAGACGCTGCAACGGTCCGTCTGACTCTTGAAGCAATGCAGCGATCAGGACCATCTCCCAGCCGTGATGCACCCAGGGACGCAATTGACGAAAGCGGCTGGGTGTGTGCTCCGGCAATAACACCCCCTGGAGAAGGGAGAGACAAGCTCCTCGAGAACTTGACCAGTATTCATCCATCCCGTCGAGGATCACCCCGTCGAAATCGAAAACGAGGAGAGGTTGCAACGACACCGGGAATCCGGAAAAACTGGGCCGCTAGGATTCGAACCTAGGAATGGCGAGACCAAAACCCGCTGCCTTACCGCTTGGCGACGGCCCATTAACTCCAGCTCAGCACCACCAAACTGGTGATCCCTGCTAGCGCATACATAGTTACCCACAACATAGTGACCTTCGTCAATCCACCTCTCACAACGAATCCCTGATTCAGGGTGGAAACACTCTCAGTCGCCGCTGACCACTCATGCCATACACATCACTGCGCAGGCTGTAGCGAGTCACAAGGTCAGCCTGCATTTGGCGCACGTCTTCGCTGCGGGGAAGGAGCTCCACGGGACGGCCCTGCGGAACCACCACTTGTTCGACAGCTAAACGGCATTCCTCAAGAGCGGCAGAAGCGTCGGACTGATCACCAGAGTCCGCTGAGTCTCGATGGCTCAGGCCAGAATCACGGCGCATCAATAGACGCTCCAAAGCCCTCTCCACTTGAGGGAGGGTGTCGGATTTGATGACCAAAATCGGAACACCAGCGTCTCTCGCTTGACGACGCAGTTCAGGTTGACGGCCAAGCCCTTGGCGAACGCTCAGCACCACATCGGCCTGCACTAGATCATCCACGGCCTGAACAGCCCAGCCATGACGGCGAACCGCTTCATCCAACCGTTGCTCGCTCAGGCCACAACAAAGAACCTGGAACATCTTTGAAGGCGCCTGAGACTCCTTCAGTTCTGACTGCACAGAACCCATCCCTATGGGTTGCAGTGGGCTTGGATCAACGGGGTTTGGAAGCGGCACCGGCACCAAGGAAGGCCGCCGTAAAGGCGAGGGAGAGGGTTGGGATTCAACCCGAAGAACGCGTCCATCCGAGGCCATTTTTCTATCTTCAGCACTGGGAACTTGCCCGCGAAGCAGGGCATCAACCGCTCGTCCCACCTCTCGATAAACAGCCCAGTGACTGCGACTGTGCATCTCCACGGCCATTGAGAAAGTGGGTTCAGCCGCCCGTTCGAGCACCGTTTTCTGACTGCGACGACGGCGGGCCTCATCGTCACCAAGAGTGACGGATTCAATGCCACCAATGAGATCGCACAAGGTGGGATTTTTGATCAAATTGGACAGGGCGTTGCCGTGCGCTGTCGCCACCAAGGTCACACCCCGTTCAGCAATCGTGCGGGCTGCACGTGCCTCCAACTCGGTGCCGATTTCATCAATGACGATTACTTCGGGCATGTGGTTTTCCACGGCCTCGATCATCACGTGATGCTGAAGCTCTGGTCGAGCCACCTGCATGCGCCGCGCTCGACCAATAGCGGGATGAGGAATATCACCATCCCCCGCAATTTCATTGCTGGTATCAATCACCACGACACGCTTTCCCAGGTCATCGGCGAGCACGCGAGCAATCTCTCGCAAGGCCGTTGTTTTCCCAACCCCGGGCCGGCCCATGAGAAGCAACGACTCGCCGCTATCGAGAAGATCGCGCACCATCGCCACCGTCCCAAACACAGCGCGTCCAACTCGGCAGGTCAGGCCCACCACCTCGCCACGACGATTACGAATGGCACTGATGCGATGCAAAGTTCTCTCAATGCCCGCCCTGTTGTCAGAACCAAACTGACCGAGACGTTCCACCATCGCCTGGAGATCATCACGCGTAATGCTGCTGCCTCCAAGAGGGGTCGACCAACCTGAATAACGAGCTTCTGGAACACGTCCAAGATCGAGAACAACCTCGAGGAGTTGGTCTCTTGACTCCGGAGAAGCCAACAAAGCTTGGAGCTCTGCAGGAAGCAAAGAAACAAGTCGGCTTAAGTCGTCGGTGATGCGCTCGGTCGTCATGGCTCACTCGCCCAGCAGTCGGACCGAAAACATTCATAGCAAGAGGAACACAGGGTCGGTGTCCGATCAGCTACGCCGCAACCAGGGAGCAATCAATGTGCGAGCAACTTGAACAGACCGAGCCCAGCCATCCGGCCAATCGCGCAAGCGACGTCCTTGGTCTTGCGCCGCTTGAAAAAAGGGCTGAACGAGCGCCCTGGCCACCCCACCAAAAGCAACACCAGCAGGTCCAATCGACCCGCCTTTGCGTGGAAGCAAACCAAGCGTTGCTGTGTTGGTCCCACCAGCCAACTGCAATGGACCAGGCGGAGCCAAGGGCTGAATCTGCTCCCAAAGACCAACTGCCGAACGGGCAGTTCCAACCCCAAGATCTCCGCTCATCGGACGGCCATCAAGCTGCCAAAGCGGGCGTTGCTGGTGTGCACGCAAGGCCTGATAACGCTGCCACAGTTCTTTGGAAAGCGACTCCACTGTGACGTCATGGCCTTCAAGACCACAACTCACGGACAGCCGCTTCAGGGGAACATCAGCGAGACGAACCTGTTCAAGGGTTGCCTGGAAAGCATCCATGCGCCCTGGGGCCGTATGGATTTCCAATGCGTCTGGACGCAGGTCATGAAGAAGGGGGGCCAAATCATTCAGGCCCACTCGCCGATCCAAGGACTGGATCAATTGAGGCGGGCATGCCGGCCAACAGCGACCGCACCCGTAGCAAAGCCGTTCATCCACCCCAACTGCTGCACGGATGGCATCGGTTGGACACACCCGTTCGCAAGGCCGTGAACAGTCGGGGGGACAAAGACCTGGATCGAAAACCGCCTTGCGGAAATGGGCATCATTTCCGTCGCTCACACTCACCATCAACCAAGGGCGCCGCCCCGTGCGCTCCCAGGCCCAATCCAATCCATCGCGGGCAGCACGCACAACGGCAGCGTCAGCCGCCACATCCACGCAATGAACTCCTGCTACAGAGAAGAGCGCACACAGATCCCCGATCGTGGCCAAGTCTTGGTTGCTGGCGCCACAAATCAACTTGACCCATGAACCATTTGCCAGAGCTAGCTCGCCGGCATCCGCTCTCTGAAGAGCAGTTTTCACGGTGAGGTTCAGTTGTTCAGAAGCTCCTTCATGGGTTGCCAGCGAAGACTTCGAGCGCCACCCATTTCCACAACCACTTTCAAACGAGGTTCTCGGCGGCAAAGATCACACAGGGCCGACAATTCGGAGCGAGATAGCACCTGGCCTTCAAGAAGCCATAGCGCAACAGGCTTCGACCCAAGCATCGCCTCACCAAGCAGCGGCATCACCTCTTGGACCTCGCCCACAGCGGCACCACGGCCAACGCTTTGATGACCGAGATGGGGCGGACGGATTCCATGTTTTTGAAACAAAAACACCTCGGGGTCGCCCAAACCGCGGGCAGACGAAAGCTGAGTGCGATAGCCAGCTCCTCGCAATCGCCGCAACAAGCGAGTTTCGGCACCACCCTCTAGGGGCGCGAAGACTGCCATGCAACCTGCCGACTCCAGCTCACGGCGGAAACCACGACCAGACAGCAGCAGCGGCATGAAATTGGCTCGAATAACGAGATTCTGGCAGTTGAGCGTCGCCAATTAATGACTTGATCGCAATGCTGTAGTGTCTTTGTTTGCACTGTTGAACTGTGCCCGTCCGCTAGCCGGGCCTCCAGATCACAGAGCAGGTTCGGCGTTTGCGCCGGATCCCCAGGCCAGCGCGGTCTCACCAATTCATTGGTGTTACTGCCGAGAAACTCACCGAGCAAACCATTGCACGGAAAGTCTCAGCCAGCTGATTCGCTCGCTAGCTCCAATCCGGCTTCTTTTTCGTCACTGGCGAATCGATGACGGTCATGACTGCGTCAATACGATCAGCGCCCTCTCAGGCCTCTTCATTCCTTAGTGAATAAGCGGTTGTTCACGCTGGCGTTCTTACCTCCATGTCTATAGGCATTCTTGGGAAAAAATTGGGCATGTCCCAATTCTTCGACGAGCAAGGCAAATCCGTCCCGGTCACATTGATCGAGGCAGGCCCTTGCCGGATCACCCAGCTCAAAAGTTCAGAAACTGACGGCTATCAAGCCGTACAGATCGGCTTTGGCGAGATTCGCGAAAAGCTGATCAACAAACCAGCGAAAGGGCATCTCGCCAAATCTGGCGAGGACCTCGTTCGCCACTTAACTGAATACCGCGTCGACGATCTCGACGGGATTCAGTTAGGTGGCGCGGTCACCGTCGGTGACTTTGCGGCTGGTCAAAAAGTAGACGTCAGTGGCGACACCATGGGTCGTGGCTTTGCTGGTCTGCAAAAGCGCCATGGTTTCAGTCGTGGGCCAATGTCGCACGGCTCCAAAAATCATCGCCAACCCGGTTCGATCGGTGCCGGCACAACGCCAGGCAGGATCTATCCAGGCAAACGGATGTCCGGTCGCTACGGCGGCAAAAAAATCACCACCCGTGGTTTGACGATCCTGAAAATTGACAGTGATCGCAACCTTCTCGTGGTGAAAGGTTCTGTTCCTGGGAAACCAGGTTCATTACTGAACATCCGTCCCGCAAACCGGGTGGGCGCCAAGCCCGCTAAAGGAGGTAAGTGATGGCTAACTGCATCGTTCGCGATTGGCAAGGCAAAGAAGCTGGCAAGGCAAGCCTTGATTTAAAGGTTGCCAAAGAGACCAGCGCCCTTGACCTGATGCATCGCGCAGTGCTGCGTCAGCAGGCTCACAGCCGTCAAGGCACCGCAAGCACTCTCACCCGATCAGAGGTGAGAGGTGGTGGACGCAAGCCCTACAAACAAAAAGGTACGGGCCGCGCACGCCAGGGTTCTGTTCGCACTCCACTCCGTCCAGGTGGCGGGATCATTTTTGGACCCAAGCCCCGGTCCTACAACCTTGCGATGAACCGTAAGGAACGTCGTTCAGCCCTTCGTACCGCCCTCATGGCGCGTATTGAGGATCTCGTGGTGGTGAAAGATTTCGCAACCACGCTGACGGCTCCTAAGACCAAAGAGATCATCGATGCTCTGGGGAGACTCGACGTCTCCGCCACGAGCAAGGTTTTGATCATCCTCATCAACCCTTCCGAAGCGGTGCAACGCTCCATTCGGAACTTGGAAACGGTGAAGCTGATCGCAGCCGACCAACTCAACGTCTTCGATCTGCTCCACGCCAACAAGCTGGTTGTGGGCGAAGACGCTCTCGCAAAGATTCAGGAGGTCTACGGCGATGACTGAGCGCTTCACCGGACGTCTAGCCGATGTGATCCGCCGCCCGCTGATCACTGAAAAGGCAACCCGTGCTCTGGAACAAAACCAGTACACCTTTGAGGTGGACCCTCGAGCCGCCAAGCCCGACATCAAGGCTGCAGTCGAACAGCTCTTCGATGTCAAGGTCACGGGCATTAGCACCATGAATCCTCCTCGCAGGAGTCGTCGTATCGGTCGTTTTGCCGGTAAGCGCGCTCAAGTGAAGAAAGCAGTGGTGCGCCTGGCCGAGGGCAACTCCATCCAACTCTTCCCTGAGTCCTGAGGGGGCTGAATCGTTATGGCAATTCGTACTTTCCGCCCCTATACCCCCGGTACCAGAACCCGGGTGGTCACAGACTTCAGTGAAGTCACCGGCCGCAAGCCGGAACGCTCCTTGGTGGTGTCCAAACACCGCCGCAAAGGACGCAACAATCGTGGTGTGATCACCTGCCGTCATCGCGGTGGTGGTCACAAGCGCCTGTATCGCTTGGTCGACTTCCGTCGCAACAAGCATGGTGTTACCGCCAAAGTGGCCGCGATTCACTACGACCCCCACCGCAATGCGCGGTTGGCCCTTCTCTTCTACGCCGATGGCGAGAAGCGCTACATCCTGGCTCCGGCTGGGATCAGCATCGGCCAAACGGTGGAGTCAGGCCCTGAGGTACCAATCGAGATCGGCAATGCCATGCCGCTCTCAGCAGTGCCGCTTGGTTCCAGTGTTCATTGCGTCGAGCTTTATGCCGGACGCGGTGGTCAGATGGTTCGGACCGCAGGCGCGAGCGCTCAAGTCATGGCCAAAGAGGGCGATTACGTCGCCCTCAAACTCCCCTCCACAGAGGTGCGCCTCGTGAGATGTGAGTGCTTCGCCACTCTTGGCGAAGTTGGCAACGCCGAAATTCGCAATACCAGCTTGGGTAAAGCTGGTCGCCGCCGTTGGCTGGGACGTCGTCCCCAGGTCCGAGGCAGCGTAATGAACCCTTGCGATCACCCTCATGGTGGTGGTGAAGGCCGTGCTCCTATCGGGCGCTCGGGACCTGTCACTCCATGGGGCAAACCCGCTCTTGGCCTAAAAACCCGCAAGCGGAACAAGCCCAGCAACAAGTTCGTCCTCCGGAAACGTCGCAAGACGTCCAAGCGGAGCCGTGGCGGACGCAATTCCTGATGTCACTCACCGCTTTGCAGTTCGCTTAATCCGCCATGGGACGTTCTCTCAAAAAAGGCCCATTTATTGCTGACAGCCTTCTTAGCAAGGTTGAAAAGCAAAACGCCGCTGACGACAAGTCAGTCATCAAGACGTGGTCTAGGGCCTCCACGATTTTGCCGATGATGATCGGCCATACCATTGCCGTTCACAACGGCAGAACCCACGTGCCAGTCTTCGTGACTGAGCAAATGGTGGGGCACAAATTGGGTGAATTCGCACCCACGCGCACCTTTAAGGGCCACATCAAAGACAAGAAAGGAGGCCGCTGAGACCATGACAACGTCATCCCCAACGGCAACCACTGCCCAAGCGCACGGCCGCTTCATCCGCGGCTCCGTCTCCAAGGTGCGTCGTGTACTCGATCAAATCCGTGGCCGCACCTACCGCGACGCGCTGATCATGCTCGAGTTCATGCCTTACCGCTCCACCGGTCCGATCACGAAAGTGCTTCGCTCCGCTGTAGCCAATGCTGAACACAACCTTGGACTTGACCCAGCAACCTTGGTCATTTCCCAGGCCACTGCTGACATGGGTCCATCCATGAAGCGGTATCGGCCCCGCGCTCAAGGTCGCGCCTTCGCGATCAAAAAACAGACCTGCCACATCAGCATTGCTGTGGCAGCTCAGACCGACTCCTGACCCCCCGAGCACACCGTCTGAATGGGAAACAAAATCCATCCAACCGGCTTCCGCCTGGGGATCACCCAGGAGCACCGGTCACGCTGGTACGCATCCAGCAAAAACTATCCCGCCCTCCTTCAAGAGGACGATCGGATTCGCAAGTTCATCCACAAGAAGTACGGCTCAGCCGGCATCAGCGATGTGCTGATCGCTCGCAAAGCTGATCAACTTGAGGTTGAGCTCAAAACAGCGCGCCCAGGCGTGCTGGTTGGCCGTCAAGGCAGCGGAATCGAAGATCTTCGCAGCGGCATTCAAAAGACCGTTGGAGATTCGAGCCGTCAGGTTCGGATCAACGTGGTTGAAGTGGAGCGGGTGGATGCCGACGCATTCCTTCTCGCTGAGTACATCGCTCAGCAACTCGAGAAACGCGTGGCATTCCGCCGCACCATCCGCATGGCTGTTCAGCGGGCTCAACGAGCCGGCGTACTTGGCCTAAAAATCCAAGTCAGCGGCCGCCTGAATGGTGCCGAAATCGCTCGTACTGAATGGACTCGTGAAGGACGTGTGCCCTTGCACACCCTTCGCGCCGAAATTGATTACGCAACCAAAGTGGCCAGCACGACCTATGGCGTTCTGGGCATCAAGGTTTGGGTCTTTAAGGGAGAAGTTTTGAGCGACGACTCCCAGCAGCAGATCCCGGTGGGAGCCAATCCCCGCCGTCGGGGCGGTCGTAGGCCCCAACAGTTCGAAGACCGCTCAAACGAGGGTTGAACCGGAGGCCTAAATCATGCTGAGTCCCAAAAGAGTCAAATTCCGCAAACAACAGCGAGGCCGTATGCGCGGTGTCGCCACCAGAGGCAACACCATTGCCTTCGGTGAGTTTGCGCTGCAAGCCCAAGAATGCGGCTGGATCACTTCGCGTCAAATCGAAGCCAGCCGACGTGCCATGACCCGCTACGTCAAACGTGGCGGAAAAATCTGGATTCGAATCTTTCCTGATAAGCCTGTCACCATGCGTGCCGCTGAAACCCGTATGGGTTCTGGTAAGGGCAACCCAGAATTCTGGGTTGCTGTGATCAAGCCAGGCAGGATTCTGTTCGAGATGGGCGGTGAGGAAATCACCCCTGAAATTGCGAAGGAAGCCATGCGCCTGGCGCAATACAAGCTTCCTGTAAAAACAAAGTTCATCTCTCTCGATGAACAGGAACAGCCAGCCGGCACTAAGGCTGCTGCCTCTTCAACCGTGGAGTCCTGACCATGGCACGTCCTACAGCAACAGATCTGCGCCAATTGTCTGACGCAGATGTCACCGAACAAATCGACGGCCTCCGCCGCGAATTGTTCGAACTCCGATTCCAGCAGGCCACTCGCCAGCTGGGCAACACGCACCGCTTCAAGGAGAGCCGTCTCAAACTGGCTCAGTTGCTGACGGTGCAATCGGAGCGCAAGCGCTCCACTGCTTCCTGATCCTTAAGGAGAACCTCTTATGGCACTCAAAGAAAGGGTCGGCACCGTCGTCAGCGACAAGATGGACAAAACGGTGGTTGTGGCGGTGGAGAACCGCTTCCCCCATCCCATCTATCAAAAGACGGTCAGCCGGACCACCCGCTACAAAGCCCACGACGAAGACAACGCTTGTCGCGTTGGTGACCGTGTCCGGATTACCGAGACGCGTCCACTGAGCCGCCACAAGCGCTGGGCGATTGCTGAAATCCTCAGTAAAAGCCCAAAAGCTGAGGAGGTGTCCCAATGATTCAGCAGGAAACATTCCTCACCGTTGCTGACAACAGTGGCGCCAAACGGATCCAATGCATTCGTGTTCTCGGCACCAATCGCCGCTATGCACACGTTGGTGACGTGATTGTGGCCACTGTCAAGGATGCGATGCCCAACATGGGTGTCAAAAAGTCAGACATCGTCAAGGCCGTCGTGGTTCGGACCAAAGCCACCATGCGTCGCGATACGGGTAACTCCATTCGTTTTGATGACAACGCAGCCGTGATCATCAACGACGACAAAAATCCCAGAGGCACTCGCGTCTTTGGACCCGTTGCCCGTGAATTGCGGGAACGCAGTTTCACCAAAATCGTGTCCCTCGCTCCGGAGGTGATCTGAAATGGCTACCGCAACATCCAAAGCAGCCCCAGCTGAGCGCATCAAGATGCGCCTTCGTAAAGGCGACACCGTTCAGGTGATTGCCGGAAAAGACAAAGGCAAAACAGGAGAAGTCCTGCGCACTTTGCCAAACGAAAACCGGGTGATCGTGGAGGGGCTCAATATGAGAACCCGTCACGTCAAGCCCACACAAGAAGGTGAGACTGGACGAATTGTCACTGAAGAAGCATCACTCCATGCTTCCAACGTGATGTTTTATTCCACAGCCAAAAAGGTTGCCAGTCGCATTGAACTGATTACCGAAAAAGACGGCAGCAAAAAGCGCCGCCTTAAGAAAACAGGCGAAGTGATCGACTGATCATCTCAATCGCTCTTCTGACCAAGCCCAGAAGTCCTTTCCCCCATCCATGTCACTAAAACAGCGCTATCGGGAGACCATTCAGCCAAAATTGCTGAAAGACTTGAGTCTCTCCAACATTCATGAAGTTCCCAAGGTGATGAAAGTCACCGTTAACCGCGGACTCGGCGAAGCAGCCACCAATGCAAAGTCTCTCGAGGCTTCGGTGAACGAATTGGCCCAAATCACAGGCCAAAAAGTTGTCATCACCAGAGCCAAGAAAGCCATTGCAGCTTTCAAAATCCGCCAGGGAATGCCGATTGGATGTGCTGTCACCCTCCGGGGTGATCGCATGTATGCGTTTCTAGAACGCTTCATCAACTTGGCGCTGCCCCGCATTCGGGATTTTCGAGGCGTCAGCCCGAAAAGTTTTGATGGCCGTGGGAATTACACCGTGGGAGTCAGAGAGCAAATCATCTTCCCTGAGATCTCCTTCGACAAGATCGACGCCATCAGAGGCATGGACATCACAATTGTGACGTCTGCCCGCACGGATGAAGAGGGCAGGGCCCTCCTCCGCGAGATGGGAATGCCATTCCGCAGCAACTGAGCCCCCCTCGGAAACCACTATGGCTAATCACGACCCAATTTCCGACATGCTCACTCGCATCCGCAATGCGAGTGAAAAACGTCACGAGTCCACAAAAGTTCCAGCTTCTCGCATGTCCCGCAGCATTGCCAAAGTGCTGCAACAAGAGGGATTTATCGCTGAAATCAGCGAGCAAGGCGAAGGCGTCCGCACCGAATTGGTGCTGGAGCTCAAGTACAGCGGCAAACACCGCCAACCCACCATTCGCTCCATGCAACGGGTCAGTAAGCCTGGCCTCCGCATTTACAAAAACACGCGCGGCCTGCCCAAGGTCCTCGGAGGACTAGGGGTAGCCATCATCTCCACCTCCAAGGGAGTGATGAGCGACCGCGACGCCCGCAAGCAAGGCGTGGGCGGCGAAGTGCTCTGCTACGTCTATTGACCCGGAACCTTAACCATGTCACGTATTGGTAAAAACCCAGTCCCCATTCCCGACAAGGTGAATGTCACACTCGACGGTCTCGCCGTCACGGTGAAGGGACCCAAGGGTGAGCTCAAACGCACCCTTCCTATCGGTGTGAGTGTCAGCCAGGTGGATAACTCCATCGTGGTTGCGCCAACCAGCACAAAACGTACATCCCGTGAACGCCACGGTCTGTGCAGAACTCTCGTCTCCAATATGGTGATCGGAGTCAGCCAGGGTTACTCCAAAAAGCTGGAGATCGTTGGCGTGGGCTCACGAGCCCAGGTCAAAGGCAAAACTCTCGTTGTAAGCGCTGGCTACAGCCATCCCGTTGAAATGGTGCCCCCTGAAGGCATCACTTTCACGGTGGAGAACAACACCAACGTCACCGTCTCAGGCACCGACAAGGAATTGGTTGGCAATGAAGCCGCCAAAATCCGCGCCATTCGTCCTCCCGAGCCCTACAAAGGCAAAGGAATTAAATATGCGGGCGAGCGCATCCTGCGTAAGGCAGGAAAGTCGGGCAAGAAGTAATTCACTGCCAGACACCCTTCAGCTTTACCCACCATGTCGACCCTTTCCCGCAAACAGCAGACCCAGAAACGCCACAGGCGTCTGCGTCGCCATCTCAGTGGCACTGCCGATCGTCCCAGACTGGCCGTGTTTCGCTCCAACAGTCACATCTACGCTCAGTTGATCGACGACGAAGCTCAGAGCACTCTGTGTTCTGCTTCAACCCTCGATAAAGACCTGCGCTCCAGCATCAAAGCTGATGGCAGCAGCTGTGATGCGTCCGTTGCCGTTGGCGACTTAGTGGCCAAACGTGCCATTGCCAAAGGCATTCAACAAGTTGTCTTCGACCGAGGCGGCAACCTGTACCACGGCCGGGTGAAAGCTCTTGCCGATGCCGCCCGGGAAGCGGGCCTTCAGTTCTGATCCTGCTCTCACTATGACGACCGAACCCAACAACCAGACCACCTCCAACGACGTGCCATCGGCTTCTGACGTTCCAGCAGCAGCTGAAGGTCAAGGCCAACAACAGGAGCAGCGCCGCGGCGGCGGCGGCGGCCGCGGTGACCGTCGCGGCGGCCGCGGTGACCGTCGCCGCGGCCAAGAACGCGATTCCGAATGGCAAGAGCGCGTTGTGCAGATCCGAAGGGTCTCCAAAACCGTCAAAGGCGGCAAAAAGATGAGCTTTCGCTCCATCGTTGTTGTCGGCAATGAGCGCGGTCAGGTCGGCGTTGGTGTCGGCAAGGCCGGCGATGTCATCGGTGCCGTACGCAAGGGCGTCGCTGATGCCAAAAAGCACCTGGTGAAAGTTCCTCTGACCCGCCATAACTCGATCCCGACTCTGTCGACTGGTCGTGAAGGCGCAGCGAGTGTTCTCATCCGTCCAGCTGCTCCTGGTACTGGTGTAATTGCCGGTGGATCCATCCGTACGGTGCTCGAGCTCGCAGGCATTAAAAATGTCTTGGCAAAACGCCTAGGGAGCAAAACTCCTCTCAACAACGCTCGGGCTGCCATGGTGGCCCTACAACTGCTCCGCACTCACAAGGAGACAGCCAAGGAACGGGGGATCTCCCTCGAGCAGATCTACTCCTGATTTCCCCCA
Source organism: Synechococcus sp. PROS-9-1 (assembly GCF_014279775.1). Lineage (NCBI taxonomy): Bacteria > Bacillati > Cyanobacteriota > Cyanophyceae > Synechococcales > Synechococcaceae > Synechococcus > Synechococcus sp. PROS-9-1. The sequence continues at coordinate 420,275 of NZ_CP047961.1, read as the reverse complement.
TGACTCTCAGACTCGAATCTCTTAAACCCAACAAAGGTGCTCGTCGGCGCAAACTGCGTAAGGGACGTGGCATCGCAGCTGGTCAGGGCGCTAGCTGCGGTTTCGGCATGCGCGGACAAAAATCTCGCTCAGGCCGTCCCACCCGTCCTGGATTTGAAGGCGGTCAGATGCCGCTTTATCGCCGGGTGCCAAAGCTCAAGCACTTCACCCTGGTCAATCCGAAATCATTCACTGTTATCAACGTGAGTGCTCTGAACGACATCAAGGCTGGCAGCACTGTCAATCTCGATTCGCTCGTCAAGGATGGCATTGTGACTAGCCCTAAGAGTCCTCTCAAGATTCTTGGCAACGGTGAATTGAAAGCAAAGCTCACCATTCAGGCTGCTGCCTTTACAGCCTCTGCTCGCGCCAAAATCGAAGCTGCCGGTGGGACCTGCGAGGTTCTCGACTGATCTCGCCAATACGATCTGCTCTGCGCAGATCTAAGGTCTGAGCCGTCCCACTGGATTCCGATCCGGGGACGGCTTTGCTGCATCAGCCCCATTCTTTTCTTCCTTCTCCATGCTTGTCAGTCGGGGACGTAACCCCAGCGCCACTGAAGTGATTACCCAGTTGGTGCAGAACCCTGAGCTGCGCGGCCGGGTTCTCACAACTTTGGGTCTGCTCATGCTTGTCCGGCTGGGGATCTACATCCCCATGCCTGGGATCGATCGTGTTGCTTTTGAGCAATTTATTGAGCAGGGCGGAACACTCATTGGTTTCCTTGACATTTTTACCGGGGGCGGAATCTCCACCCTTGGCGTTTTTGCCCTAGGCATCCTGCCTTTCATTAACGCCTCGATCATTATTCAATTGCTTACCGCCTCGCTCCCCCAGCTCGAGGACTTACAGAAAAACGAAGGAGAAGCAGGGCGTCGAAAAATTGCCCAAATCACCCGCTACGTGGCTCTGGGATGGGGAACGGTTCAGAGCGTCATTTTTGCGATGATTCTTCGCCAATATGCCGTTGAAGGATTAAGCGACGTCGTCTTTGTTGTGCAAACAGCGCTGGCGTTGGTCACTGGCTCAATGATTGTGATGTGGCTCAGTGAAGTCATCACAGAACGAGGAATCGGACAGGGAGCATCCCTTGTGATCTTTTTGAATATCGTGGCCACCCTGCCGAAGGCCTTGGGTTCAACGATTGAGAAAGCTCAGACGGGAGACCGGGGAGATGTCCTTGGCATCATTGTCCTGGTCTTGGTCTTCCTGATCACAATTGTTGGAATCATCTTTGTTCAGGAAGGTGCAAGACGCCTACCAATCGTCAGCGCCAAGCGACAGGTAGGAGGTACAGCGCTCCTCCCAAGTCGTCAGAGTTATCTCCCCCTCAAGCTCAATGCCGGTGGAGTGATGCCAATTATTTTCGCGTCAGCCCTCATCTTTTTGCCGATCACGATCGCAAACGTCACCAATAATCCAATCCTGATTCGAGCAGCGAGTGCTTTAAATCCTGGCGCAGCCAATCCATGGCCTTACGCAATCGTGTTTTTCTCACTGATTTTGGGATTTTCCTATTTCTATTCGTCGCTTTCCCTCAACCCAAATGATATGGCCACCAACCTCAAACGAGGCGGAGTTGCCATTCCAGGAGTGAGACCCGGAAGTGCAACAGCTACCTATCTGGAGGGTGTCAAAAATAGATTGACCCTTCTTGGCGGACTTTTCCTTGGGGCTGTGGCCATTATTCCCTCAGCCGTTGAGAGGGCCACAGGAGTCACAACCTTCCAAGGGCTTGGAGCCACCTCACTTCTGATCCTGGTTGGTGTCGCCATCGACACCGCCAAGCAGGTTCAGACCTACGTGATCTCCCAACGATATGAAGGACTTGTTCGCCAATAAGGAATTACCACCAGTCAACCCAATTCCCATGAAACAACGACTGCTTTTTTTAGGCCCTCCCGGCGCTGGTAAAGGAACCCAAGCGGCACTTTTGTGTGAGCGACATGGGTTACGTCACCTCTCAACCGGCGACCTGCTTCGCGGGGAAGTCTCTGCTGGAACCGAACTTGGCAAACAAGCCGAGACCGTGATGAATCGCGGTGAGCTTGTAAGCGACTCACTCGTGCTGGCCATCGTGAAAGCTCAGCTCGGAGCACTGAATGGCCAGGGATGGCTTTTGGATGGATTCCCCCGCAATGTTGCACAGGCTGAGGCACTCGATCCGCTACTCCAAGAGCTCAACCAACCCATCGAAGCCGTGGTGCTTCTTGAGTTGGATGACGCCGTCCTCATCGAACGTTTGCTCTCAAGGGGACGCGACGACGACAACGAAGCCGTGATCCGCAATCGGCTCGTGGTCTATGCCGACAAAACAGAGCCCCTAATTGAGCATTACCGTCAACGTGGCCTGCTCCAATCGGTGGAAGCCCATGGCAACATCGAAGAGATCAGTGAACGCATCGAAGGTGTTCTTGCCTAGGTCGCTGTGGTAAATTCGCTGTTTGGAATTATGGAGAGCCACACCCCATGAAGGTGCGCGCCTCGGTCAAGAAAATGTGCGAAAAGTGCCGGGTGATTCGTCGCCACGGCCGGGTGATGGTGATTTGCCCAAACCCTAAGCACAAGCAGCGCCAGGGATGATCCCTAGCTCCACACTCTGACCGCATCATTCGCCGCCGAAAGGCGGCAACTGTCCCCCCTCGATTATTTGCTCAGTGGCAAGGATTGCTGGTGTTGACATTCCCCGCGACAAGCGGATCGAAGTCGCACTTACTTACATCTACGGAATCGGCTCAACCCGGGCCAAGACCATCCTCACCAAAGCCGGAGTCAACCCTGACATCCGCGTCAAGGATCTAGAGGACAACGATGTGCAGAAATTGCGCAACGCCACTGATTCCTTCACGATCGAGGGAGATCTGCGGCGTCAAGAGGGCATGGCCCTCAAGCGCCTGCAAGACATTGGTTGCCTGCGTGGCCGTCGTCATCGGATGAGCCTTCCAGTGCGCGGTCAACGCACCCGCACCAACGCCCGCACCCGCCGTGGCGCCAGGAAGACCGTGGCCGGCAAGAAGAAATAAGCCTGCCCGATTCAATCGGTCTCTCTCTTCATTCATTACAGCCCTACCCCCCTCAGGCTCTAGCCCATGGCCAAGCCAGCAAAGAAATCAGGCCCCAAGAAGGCAAAGCGCAACGTCCCCAACGGAGTTGCCCACATTCAAAGCACGTTCAATAACACGATCGTGTCGATTACAGACACCACTGGAGAAGTTATCTCCTGGTCATCGTCTGGAGCCAGTGGGTTTAAAGGGGCTCGCAAAGGCACACCTTTTGCAGCTCAGACCGCTGCAGAAGCGGCAGCTCGACGCGCTCTTGAGCAAGGCATGCGCCAAATCGAAGTGCTTGTTCGTGGCCCAGGTTCCGGACGGGAAACAGCCATTCGAGCCCTCCAAGTTGCTGGCTTAGAGATCACTTTGATCCGCGACGTCACTCCCCTACCCCATAACGGGTGCCGCCGCTCTAAGCGGCGTCGCGTCTGAAGATCTCAGCAAATTAGTCCAGGCCCACTTCCACTCTCTCCGCTTCAGCCCGTGTTGCAATACCAGATCGACCGTATCGAGCATCAGATCAGCGATGATCGCTCGCAAACCGGTGTTTTTCTCATCGGTCCCCTCGAGCGTGGTCAAGCAACGACTCTCGGGAACTCCCTCCGACGGATGCTCATGGGCAACCTCGAGGGCACTGCCGTCACTGCTGTCCGCATTGCTGGAGTTAACCACGAATACGCCACCATCCCTGGTGTACGCGAAGACGTGCTTGACATCCTTCTCAACTGCAAGCAGCTCACTGTTGACAGCCGTACAGACGAGCTGGAAATCGGCCGTCTGATCGTCTCCGGCCCTGCAACGGTTAAAGCAAAGGATCTGCAGTTCTCGTCACAAGTCCAAGTGGTGGATGGTGAGCGTCAGATTGCCACTGTCAGCGAGGGGCACAGCCTCGAACTGGAAGTGCATGTTGAGCGAGGCGTTGGTTATCGCCCCGTTGATCGCCACAACGAAGACACCAGTTCCATTGATCTGCTGCAGATCGATGCTGTGTTTATGCCTGTTCACCGCGTGAATTTCACGACGGATGAAACAGCTGTTGCCGAGGGTGGATCTGCTCGCGAACGACTCCGCATGGAAGTTGTTACCGATGGGTCGATGACCCCGGATGACGCGATTGCACAGGCTGCCAATCAGCTCATTGAGCTGTTCCAGCCTCTAGCCACCGTCACCATGGTGGAAGAGCCAGGGTTAGAACCTGAACCTTCAGCTGAAGCTCAAATTCCACTGGAAGAGCTTAATCTTTCTGTTCGGGCTTACAACTGTCTTAAGCGCGCACAGGTAAATTCAGTCTCTGACCTGATGGGTTTCAGTTACGAAGATCTTCTCGAGATCAAAAACTTTGGCTCGAAGTCAGCTGATGAAGTGATCGAAGCTCTCGAGCGCATCGGCATTTCGATTCCCCAAAGTCGCACTAGCGTCTGATCCTTACGTCCTTCAGTTTTCTCTTAGAACCATGCGCCACCAATGTCGAGTTCCCTTGCTGGGCCGCCCGGCTGACCAACGCAAGGCGTTGCTTCGCGGACTCACAACACAGCTCATCCGCGAAGGCAGGGTGACGACAACAAAAGCGCGAGCAAAGGCTCTGCGTGATGAAGCCGAACGGATGATCACGTTGGCAAAAAACGGCAGTCTCGCCTCCAGGCGAAGGGTGCTGGGCTACGTCTACGACAAGCATTTGGTCCATGCCCTCTTTGATAAGGCGCCAACGCGCTATGGGGATCGCAACGGTGGATACACCCGCATCACCCGCACGGTGCCCCGTCGTGGCGACAATGCTGAAATGGCCATTATCGAGCTGGTCTGATTCATTCAATCAGCACAGCTTCATCCGTGTTGCCTGTGGTGCTAAATCCCTCGTCTGAGGCTGAAAGCCCAATTCTTCAAAGAATTGCGATCAGCTTGCAGTACGAGGGATCTTTTTTTTGCGGTTGGCAACGTCAGACCCAGGGTCGTGGTCAGAGCGTGCAAGCAGTCCTGGAAAAAGCGATTGCGGCACTCGATCCATACCGCCCCATTAAGGCAATTGCCGCTGGAAGAACAGACGCCGGTGTCCATGCCTCAGGACAAGTCGTTCATTTTGACTGCAGCGGTCCCATACCAGCCAGTCGATGGGCACCAGCGCTCAACGGACGCCTTCCTTCAAGCATCCGCGTGAGAGAAGCAATCCAACGTCCCCTGAGCTGGCATGCCTGCTATTCAGCAAGCTATCGGCGATATCGATACACGATTTACAACGGACGTCGTCCCAATTTATTTTTAGCGCCCTGGAGTTGGCATCGATACCACAGACGACTCGATGAGCAAGCGATGGCACAAGCCCTCTTTGCATTAATAGGAGAGCATGATTTTGCTGCCTTTCAACGCGCAGGCAGTCGCCGATCTCACTCAAGAACAACCATCCAAGACGTCAACATTGAACGTGACGGAGATCTCTTGATCGTTGAGATTCAAGCCAGCGGCTTTTTATATGGAATGGTTCGGCTCTTGATGGGGCAGCTCATCGCTGTCGGCGAACACCGCCTAACCCCGAAAAGATTTGAACAGCGCTGGAGGGAATGTCGACGTGACGAAGTGAGAGAAGCCGCCCCACCCCATGGCCTTTGCCTGCTGAGAGCCGGATACCCGGAGGATCTATTCAGCGAAGGTGGCTGGTACGATTGCCAACCGCGGTTTGCTTTGGCGACGTGTGATCCTCCTCCGGATCCACCGCCTTGGCCGCAAAACCAATAAGCCCATTGCCTGAGGGAGCCAGTTTGCCGGTCTAGGAATCAAAAGCCAAGACCAGTGACAAGGTAAACTCGATCTTTGAGCTTTGATCAGATCCCCAAGGTGATCTGATGCTCCCTGCCCAGCTCCGCCGCTCGCGACGGGGTATATGAGAACCGGCATGCCGGCGCGATGAACAAGACCTCCGTTCCCTCCATTGATTCGATCGACCGCCAGTGGTATCTGGTAGACGCAGAGAATCAAACCCTCGGTCGCTTAGCGACTGAAGTGGCTTCTGTGCTTCGTGGAAAAAACAAAGCCAGCTTCACCCCACATCTCGATACTGGCGATTTTGTGATTGTGGTGAACGCGGACAAGATCCGAGTTTCAGGCAAGAAGCCACAGCAGAAGTTGTATCGCCGTCACTCAGGCCGTCCAGGTGGCATGAAGGTTGAAACCTTCGAGCACCTCCAGGAGCGTCTGCCAGAACGCATCGTTGAGAAAGCCATCAAAGGGATGCTTCCTCACAACGCCCTGGGACGTCAGTTGTTCCGCAAACTCAAGGTTTATAAGGGCACCGAGCATCCCCATGCCGCCCAGCAACCCAAGACCCTCCAGCTCGACCCTGCCGCTTCCGCACAATGAGTAGCTCTAACAACACCGTCGTTTATTGGGGCACAGGTCGCCGCAAGACCTCTGTTGCTCGCGTTCGCTTGGTTCCCGGCAATGGCAAAATCACCATTAATGGGCGTCCTGGCGACAACTATCTGAATTACAACCCTGCCTACCTGGCTGCGGTGAAAGCACCTCTTCAGACCCTGGGGCTCAGCACTGAGTACGACGTCCTCGTCAATGTGCGCGGAGGTGGCCTAACAGGTCAGGCTGATGCGATCAAGCAAGGGGCTGCTCGAGCACTCTGTGAACTCTCTGTCGATAACCGCAAGCCACTCAAAACAGAAGGCCATCTCAGCCGAGATCCTCGTGCGAAAGAACGTCGCAAGTACGGACTGAAGAAGGCCCGTAAAGCGCCTCAGTTCTCCAAGCGCTGATTTTCACCACATCACCCACTTTTTTTGTTTGCCATGCCTAAACCCGACATTCACCCCACCTGGTATCCGGACGCGAAGGTCATTTGCAACGGCGAAGTTGTGATGACCACAGGCTCCACTCAGCCTGAAATCAATGTCGATGTGTGGAGTGGAAATCATCCATTCTTCACTGGCACGCAGAAGATCCTCGACACCGAAGGACGTGTGGATCGTTTCATGCGTAAATACGGGATGGGAAGTCTTGACAACGCCTCGTCTGAGTCGAAGACCGCCAAAGACGAGACATCCAAAGAGTCCTGATTGCTCATAGCGCCCACAAGCTCCCGGATTCCGGGAGCCCAACCTCCTCTCGCGGATTTTTGTCTGCGCTTGGAGGTTTTTTGATTACTGCTCCCTGAGGGGATGGACACAACAACTCTGATCAGTCGCCTGGAAGCGGCCAGCAGCAGCTTCCACAATTTGGAGCGACAGCTCGCAGATCCCGATGTGGCAGCTGATCCACAGCGGCTTGAAACCATTGCCCGAGAGCGCTCACGCCTGGAACCTCTGGTGCTTGATTACACCAGCCTTCAGAAGGTGGAAGCGGAGCAGGTTCAAGCCAAAAGTCTGCTCAAGGAAAGTCGTGGTGATGCCGCCATGGAAGAGTTGGCCCAACAAGAACTGCAAGACCTCGATCGCCAGCATGCCGATCTCGTTCAAAGGATCACCGTGGCTTTGTTGCCAAAGGATCCCAGAGACGAGCGCAGCGTGATGCTGGAAATCCGGGCTGGTGCTGGCGGAGATGAAGCCTGTCTTTGGGCTGGAGACTTAGCGCGAATGTATGAGCGCTTCAGCAGTCGACGGGGATGGAATGTGAAACCTGTCAGCGCTAGCGAAGCTGATTTAGGTGGCTACAAAGAATTGATTCTTTCGGTCAAAGGGGATGCCGTTTTCAGCGAACTGAAATTTGAAGCTGGCGTCCATCGGGTGCAACGGGTGCCCTCAACAGAATCCCAAGGGCGCGTTCATACCTCAACGGCCACGGTTGCCGTGATGCCAGAGGCTGATCCCGTTGAGGTGCAGATCGACCCCCGCGACCTCGACATCAGCACCGCCAGGTCGGGCGGTGCTGGTGGCCAAAACGTGAACAAAGTTGAGACGGCAGTTGACCTCATGCACAAACCAACTGGCATCAGGGTGTTTTGCACCCAGGAGCGCTCGCAAATGCAAAACCGCGAACGCGCCCTTGAGATTCTGCGCGCCAAGCTCTATGAACGCCAACTCGCTGAGGCGAATGCCAGCGAAAGATCGGCAAGGCGCGCCCAGGTGGGAACGGGAGATCGCAGCGAAAAAATCCGCACCTACAACGCTAAAGACAACCGGATGACCGATCACCGCCTCGGCCGCAACTTCAGCCTTGATCCCGTTCTGGAGGGTCAAATGGATGACGTTATCGATGCCTGTATCGCCGAAGAACAACGAGGCAAACTTGCCGATCTCAGCGAACAGACTGATTAAACCAGAGACTGATTAAACAGAGACTGATTGAACAGAGCCCGACTAAGCAGAGACTGATTGCATTTTGACGGGTTCAGCACCAATCACATACTTGGCCCATTCGAGATAGCGACCAGAGTCGATCTGACGTACGGCTTCAAAGCTGAGACTGCTATGAGGACGCCGTGGCACACGATTCAAGGGCATCCCCGCCTCCTCAGGCGTTCGGCTTCCCTTGCGAACATTGCAGCTCAAACAAGCGGTGGTGATGTTGTCCCAACTGTCACCTCCACCGCGACTGCGGGGCATGACGTGATCGATGGAGAGCTGTTCGGTGCGCGAGCCGCAGTACTGACAGCAATTGTTATCCCGCTGAAACACGTTGCGACGTGTTAGGGGAAGCTGGCGAAAGGGCACCCTTACGAACTGAACAAGGCGGATCACGGTTGGAAGATGCGTGCCTTGACGGATCAACTTGCTTTGGTCATGCTCTAACCCTTCCGCTTTGCCTTTCATCAACATCACCATGGCCCGCCGCCAAGTGGTGATGTTCAGCGGCTCGTAGGAGGCGTTGAGAACGAGAACTTGGCCCATGCAAGCCCCCTCAATAATCGCCATGCTATCGAGAATCACAGGGACGTCTCTGTGATCTTCACTACCCTGCTCGCATGCGAGATCAGTTCGCCACCGACCGAAACACCCCCTTAATTCTCAATCCAGGGGAGGCTAACCCTCGCCAGCGCGCCTGGCTGGAGGTGTCGGATTCTGCGATCGAAGCCAATGCCCGCGCCCTAAAACGCCACCTTGGTCCTTCCTGTGATCTGATGGCTGTCGTCAAGGCCGACGGCTATGGCCACGGAGCAGAAACCGTGGCCAAAGCCTCTGTACGTGGTGGTGCATCGAGCTTCGGTGTCGCAACCCTCCAAGAGGGGATCGACCTTAGGAATGCAGGGCTCGATCAACCGGTGCTTGTGTTGGGGCATCTCTCCCAACCCGATGACCTCAGAGCCTGCCTGCAATGGCGGCTGATGCCCACCCTCAGCAGCATGCGTGAGGCCTTGCTCTGTCAAAACCTGGCAGATAGCAGTGGTCGACGTTTCCCCGTCCAACTCAAGGTGGACACAGGGATGACCCGCCTGGGATGCGACTGGAAGGATGGCAACCGGCTGGCCGATGCAATCCAGCAGTTGGATCAACTCAGCCTCTGTGGCATCTACAGCCATTTGGCTTTAGCGGACGGAGAGCGAGACGGACACGCTTGCCAGGTCACCAAGCTCCAAGAAGACCGCTTCGAGAGCATCACGCGTGAATTGCGTAGCCCCACACTGAAAAGGCATCTCGCAAACTCAGCAGGAACCCTGCGGGATACGCGCCTTCACCACGACCTTGTGCGCGTGGGGCTAGCTCTATACGGTCATTGCCCCAGCGAACATCTCGATGGGATTCTCAATCTGGAGCCTGCGATGAGCGTTAAGGCCAAAGTGAGCCTGATCCGCGATGTCCCTGCAGGGGTTGGCGTCAGCTATGGACATCGCTTCATCACCCAGCGACCCAGTCGTCTGGCCGTTGTCAGCATCGGCTATGCCGATGGAGTGAGCCGCTGCCTTTCCGGCCGTATCCATGCGCTCCACGCTGGCCACATGCTTCCTCAAGTGGGAGCCATCACCATGGATCAGCTGATCCTCGATGCCACGGAACACAAGAGCTTGGAAAGCGGTGATATCATCACCTTGCTTGGCCGCGATGGCGAACAAACCATCAGCCCTAGATCCTGGGCGGAACTTGCGGATTCAATCCCCTGGGAAGTGCTCTGCAGCTTCAAACATCGCTTGCCTCGCCTAGTGATCTGAGCACTTGGCAGACCTCTTGGTACGATGGTTTTGCTGCTGGAGAGGTGGCTGAGTGGTTGAAAGCGGCTCCCTGCTAAGGAGTTACAGGAGGCAACTTCTGTCGAGGGTTCGAATCCCTCCCTCTCCGTTTCAAACAAGTCTCTATTGCTGAGATACTTCACTTTGGGCAGAAGCCTTAAAGCGTCAAAAATTAGGCATTAAGCGCCTTAACTCGTAACGATCGCAAGCTCCTACGAACAGTCATCACCGTCAAAAACTAACAACGAAGAAAAACAAGCTTAACGCCAAAACGGTTCGATTGATCAAGAAGAAGAGCTGCATAGAGAGGATTTCAGCGAAGCAACATTAAAATAAATCCGCAAGGATTGCCATCCAAAATGCTCGAATAGCGTCTTAAAGGCTCAAGCGAATCCAACACTTTCGCTGCCAGAAAGGATTAAAACTCTTGGCAATCAATCACTTAGGGATCTTGCGAAAAGCGGCTAATTCCCTCGCTATCCCTGGCAGCAACTGATTGTCGTTGGCACGTTCAGCTCCCACGCTAAACACAACCAGCAGCTGCGTTGTGCCCTCAGGCTCACTCCACCAAGCAGCATCATGCCTGGCCTGACTCATCCATCCGGCCTTACTCCAAAGCCTGCTGTTCGCCGGTAAACCTTCCCCCAGGAAACCATCCACCTGATTTTCAGGATCAGCGTCCCTCTCAACCTGATCTAATGAGCGCGCGAGCGCTGAGCGCAAGCGATGGCAAGCCGGAGGAGAAAGCAGGCCATCGGTCATCACCGCCTCTAACAATCGAGAGACTGAGGCAGTTGTTAAAGCATTGCGGTTGCTGTTGTTCTCTCCATAAAACCTTTGCTCCCTCCCGTACGGACCATCCCCCCAGGTTTTCTGGCAGCAGTTCACCCGATCAAACTCACCCCAACCAAAGTCCGACAGCCACTCATTCACCAGTTGACGCTGACGCTGCCAGCTCACCCAGGCTTCGCCCTGCAGGTCTGGTCCACTGGAGGTTCCTGTAAGACAGTCCACCACCAATCCAGTGGCATCGTTGCTGGACATACCGATCATGTCGTTCAGGGCACGCCGTAACTCTGCCGTTTCCAGAAGGAAGCCCTTTTGCAGCCAAGCCTCCACAGCGACGGCATAGACCAATTTCACAACGCTCGCTGGATAGAGCGGTTTCTGATCAGCCCAGGCAGCGCCAAATCCGCTCCCCATCGACAGATTGGCTTGGTCGTAGCGCACCCAGTTCACGGCAATCTGCTCGTGCAATCCAGGGCGCCCTTGGTCAGCGAAACGATCAATCAAGCCGACGAGGAAATCCTGCATCGCCGGCTCGGCACGGTAGAACGCCATAGCCCTGGCATCAGTCAATGCAGACCCTAGGCACAGCGCTCACTCCCGAACAGCTGCAGAAAGGAAGCTGTTGGACCCTGAGTGCTGATGTTCAAGGGTATGCGCGCAGTCATGGCAGGGGGTTAGCAACTCAAGCCTGTGCTGGCAGAGGCTTTCGAGTTCTAGACAATCCGACGCCGAGCGCACGTCGCGTCAGAACGGCATTGATTGAGGATGGATATCCCTGTTGGATGGCCATCGATGAGCTCAACAGTCAGACCGTGGCGCGCACCGAATGGAGCCCCCGCCTACTCGATGCAGCGAGCATCCAAGAGCGTCTTCCGTTGGTGCTTCGTTGGCTAAAGGACGCTGCCCAGATCCCCAATACCTACTTATGGGGGGGCACGATCGGCCCTGACCTCGACTGTTCAGGCCTCGTGCAAACCGCCTTTGCCAGCCAAAGCATCTGGTTACCTCGAGATGCTTACCAACAAGAACGGTTTTGCAGCCCCGTAGCGGTCCGCCCCGGGAATGATCAACTGCTGCGCCCTGGTGATTTGTTGTTTTTCGGCACGGCACAGCGCTGCACCCATGTGGCCATTCACCTAAAGCAAGGCCGCTACATGCACAGCTCGGGGCAAGAGCACGGCCGCAACGGGATTGGCATTGACAGCATCCATCCCTGTGACCAAAACCCCGTGGCCTGCCACTACCGAGCCGAACTTCGCGGAGCTGGCAGGGTGACGCGCTGCCATGACGGCTCCACGCTTCCCTGATGAGATCTCTCGATGCCGGATTAAGTTGCTCGCATCGCTACAGATCTGGATGTCTCTGAGCCCAGCAGCACTCTCGAATGCGCCCGCAAACGAGGAGAGCAGTCTCGACGTATCCGTAGTGGTGCCGCTCTACAACGAAGAAGAGAGCCTGCCCGAACTGGTGGAGCAACTTCTCGCATCACTGCGGCCCACCGGGGAGCGCTTCGAGCTGGTTCTCGTCAATGATGGATCGTCTGATCAGACCGCAGCAGTGCTCGAGCAGGTCAGCCAAAAGGTCCCAGAGCTCGTTGGCGTGCTTCTGCGCAAAAACTACGGTCAAACCGCTGCGATGGCAGCGGGTTTTGATGTGGCCCGTGGTCGGGTCATCGTGAGCCTGGATGGGGATCTACAAAATGATCCAGCAGACATCCCCTTGCTCCTGGCGAAGCTGCGTGAGGGTTATGACCTCGTGAGCGGTTGGCGGCATCAACGACAGGATGCAGAACTGCAGCGAAAGTTGCCCTCGCGAATCGCAAACCGACTGATCGGCAGGGTCACAGGCGTGAAACTCCATGACTATGGCTGCTCCCTAAAGGCCTACGACCGGGCCGTTCTCTCTGACATGCGCCTGTATGGAGAGCTTCACCGCTTCCTGCCCGCATTGGCTTTCATCGAAGGCGCACGGATCACTGAAGTGAAAGTGAATCACCGGGCAAGGCAGTACGGCAGCAGCAAGTACGGAATTGATCGCACATTCCGCGTGCTCATGGACCTGCTCACCGTGTGGTTCATGAAGCGATTCCTCACGCGTCCGATGTATGTGTTCGGCTTCGCGGGACTGATTGCAATCGCCTTGAGCGTGATTTCCAGTAGTTACCTGCTGCTGATCAAGCTCCAAGGAGTAGATATTGGCAACCGGCCCCTGCTCACCCTGGCGGTGGTTTTGGGGTTAGCAGGGATTCAATTGTTCTGCTTTGGACTGTTGGCAGAACTGCTCATTCGCACCTATCACGAAAGCCAAGGGCGGCCGATCTACCGCATCCGCGCCACGTTGCGCGGAGGCCGTACGGGTTGAGCTGAAGCCGGCTGATGGCCACCACGGTGCCGTTCAATCGCTGCGGCGGCAGCCTCGACGACACGACTGTCTGAATCATGCAAGCCTCGACACAAGAGTGGAAGAACCGACTGGTGACCCCACTGCCCAGCCAGCTTTATCGCCTGAAGGCGTAGGTCTGGCCCAGCGTCCATCGATCGCCGCAGGGACTGCTGCAACGCAAGCCTTTCAGCAGAGGATGAGGGAAGCTGCCAGGCAATCACGGGATCGTGCTCAGCGGCCCCTTCAAGCGCCGCTACCTGTACCAGCTCCACCTGGGCACGATTGAGGGCTACAACCTCCGAGACATCCGTACTGCGCAGGAATGGTTTCTTGGGTCTTCGCCCCAGGCCATAGAGAATGATGGCCAGAACAATGGTTGCAACACCAGCGAAAAGCTGAGTCATCAGATCAGATGCTTAGGGACAACCCGACAAAGGGTTGGATTGAACTTTTATTTCGCCAGGAAACCCTGGAGGGGGAATGCCCAACATGAAGACTCTAAAATCCTGAGAACAACCCTGGGCTTGATCATGACTGGAGATTTTGCAGCAGCCTGGCTGCCGGTGTTGTTTGTGCCAATGATCGGGATCGTTTTCCCTGCCGTTTTCATCATTCTTGTTGGACGGGCGATTACCGCCGCCGACTGATCCCAATCCAGACACCAGCAATTCGATCTCAGCCATCAAACCCCAATGACTGTCACTCCTGCTGCCGATCCATGCGTCGGCAATCTCGCTACACCAGTAAATAGCGGCTACTTCATCAAGTGGCTGATTAACAATCTTCCTTTTTATCGCCAAGGAATATCCCCAAATTTCAGGGGCATAGAAACAGGCGCAGCCTTTGGATATCTGCTTTATGGGCCCTTCACCATCTGTGGTCCACTACGTAATACCGATTACTCCGCAACTGCTGGACTGCTAGCAGCCATCGGTGCCGTTCACCTCCTGACTCTCCTCTTCCTTCTCTATAACCAGCCAGGGAATCAGCCTCATATCCCCCCTGCCGACGTCACTGTCGACAATCCCCCTGCAGATCTTTTCACCCGCAACGGTTGGTCTGAGTTCACCAGTGGCTTCTGGTTGGGTGGCTGTGGAGGTGCAGTCTTTGCCTGGTTGCTCTGCGACACCCTGCACGTTCAGGAGCTTGTCAAAATAGCTGCCGGTGTCTGGAGCGTGAGCTGAGCCACGAGGTCCCTCACTTAGACAGACCAACACAAAGCCCCTGTTGAGCAAAAAGTCGCTCAACAGGGGCTTTCAACTGCCAGGATCAAATCGCTTTTGCAGCAGGTGCCGCTTTGCGGTCCATCTCCCAACCCTTTCTGCGGCGGCCTGTCCTCACCATTGTCTGCAGCTTGCTCGTCCTGCTGGCAGGACTTGTATCGCTCTCTGGCTTGGGCCTGGAAGATCTACCCCAGTTGGCCCCAACCCAGGTCAACGTGACAGCACGTTTTCCTGCTGCATCTCCTGATGTGGTGGAGCAGAGCGTCACAACTGTGCTGGAGCAACAACTCAACGGGCTCAGCGATCTCGACAGCATTCAATCCACAAGCAGTGAAGGGCAATCAAGAATCAGCCTCCGCTTTAAAAAAGGCAGCCCTCAACTGAACGCGATCAAGGTCCAAAACGAAGTCAATTTGGCGCTGCGCCGATTACCGCAAGCCGTTACTCGCCAGGGGCTCAGCGTGAATCGCTCCTCTGGCGATTTACTGATGATCCTGGGCTTTAGCCATCCACAGGATCTCTACGTTCCCACCTTTCTCCCAGGGTGGCTTGAACAATCGCTCAGAGAATCGCTCAGATCCATTGCCGGCGTTGGAGATATTCGTGTATTCGGAAGCAGCGAGTTGGCCTACCGCCTGTGGATGGATCCTCAAAAATTAGAGCAAGCCAATCTCACAATTACGGATGTGAGCACAGCGCTGGTTGAGCAAAACGTTCTGGCGGCAATCGGCTCTCTAGGCAGCGCACCGGCTCCATCAGGACAACTGCTCAGCCTTCCTGTCGAAGCCGACGGTCGCTTGCGCAGCCAGGACGAAATTGAAAACCTGGTGATCAAACGATTGGCCAATGGGGGACTGATTCGACTCAGAGATGTCGGCCGCGTCAGCCTTGGACAGCGCAGTTATGGAAGGGCTGCGATCAATCTTCAGGGAGAACGTTCCGTTGCTGTAGGGATCTTTCAAAGAGATGGAGTGAACGCCCTTGCTCTCAGTCGAAGCATTCGCCGCAATCTCGCGAAATTCGAATCTGGATTTCCGCCCGGAATCACGATGCAAACCATCGTGGATTCGGCCGACACCATCCAGGACAATCTCGATCGCACCGTTGCGACTCTCCGCGATGCAGTCCTGCTGGTTTTAGTTGTTTTGGTGCTTTTCCTGGGGCGATGGCGATTAGCCATGGTGCCGGGGATCGCCGTACCCATTTCGTTAGTGGGCAGCTTGTTGGTGATCCGGCTCAGCGGTTCAGATATCAACAGTTTGATTCTGTTCGGGCTGATTCTTGCAACAGGCATTGTTGTGGACGATGCCATCGTTGTGAGCGAGGAAATTGCCGATCGCATTGAGAAAGGAGACCCACCCCTAAAAGCAGCTGAAACAGCGATGCAGGAATTGGCCGGAGCAATCGTGGCCACATCCTTGGTTCTTGTGGCGGTGTTCGTTCCTGTTCTGCTCATTCCAGGGTCCATTGGTCGCCTCTATGAACCCATTGCATTGACGATTACGGCTGCCATTGTTTTTTCCACTCTGAACGCCCTGACGTTCACTCCAATGGCATCAGCAAGGGTCCTCACTCCAGGTAATGGCCGCCTACCTGGAGTGATCAAACGACTCAGCGATCGTCTCCGCAAGGCCATGCAGCGCACTGAGGCGCATTACTCACGAACGCTGCGCAAGCTCTTGAATCGACCCAATTGGGTGGGCATCGTTTTAATCATCAGCTTGATGCTCACGGGAGTCGTCCTTAGCACCACGCCGACAGCCTTTATCCCCAATGAAGACCAGGGCCAAATTCGGGGTTATTTCTCCTTGTCGGAAGGCGCCAGCCTGGAACGAAGCATGGCAAGCATGGATGCCATTCGCGCTGTTGTTGAGCAAGAGCCACTGATCCGGTCAGGGAACTTCTATGCAGGGAGTTCGTTCGGGCAAAGCGGGGAAGACAAGGGTTCTTTTTACCTGAGATTGAAGCCTTCAAAGGAGAGGGGCGGTGCAGAGCAGAGCGATCAAGCCATCAAGCGTCGCCTGCAAAAAGCATTGAATCGTTCGATTAGCGATGCCAGAGTTGTGCTGATTACACCGCCAACCGTGCGTGGGTTTAGCGGTGATTCAGCCTTGAATATTGAGCTTCTAGACCGCAGTGGTGGGCAACTGAACCTGGTCCAATTCGAACAGGTCGCCAATGCCTTTATTGCAAGCGCAAAGGAAACGGGCAAATTTGAACGGGTCAGCACCCGTTTCGACTCCAGCGCCCCGAGATGGCGCCTCGTTTTAGACCGCGACCAAATGGCTGCCCTGAATCTCCCCTACAGAGAAACTCTGAATGCGATTGGCATGTCCATCGGCGGACGCTATCTCGATGACACCTACGCCGACGGAGAGATTCGCAGTATCTGGATTCAAATGGAGGGAAGCGACCGCAATCGCCCAGAGGACATCCAATCCCTCATGCTCCGGAACCGTGATGGGGAGCTCGTCAGCGCTGAAAGCGTGGCGCGACTTGAACAAGTTGAAGGCACAGGATCAATTGATCACTACGCCCTCAACCGATCCATCCGTATCAGTGCCGTGCCAAGTCAAGGAACGAGTAGTGGGCAAGCCATCAACATCCTCGAGGCAGCAGGCGAACAAATTGGAGGGGGCAACATCGGGCTTACCTTTACTGGCCTGGCGGAGGAAGAACGGTTGGCGGAAGGTGTCACTTGGGCCTTCTTTGGTTTGAGCGTGGTGGTGGTCTTTTTGTTACTCGCTGGTCTGTATGAGAGCTTTCTCGACCCCCTTGTGATTTTGCTGACAGTGCCTCTGGCACTGCTCGGTGCGCTGATCGGAATCAAACTGCGTGGGCTACCGCTAGACGTTTACGGCCAGATGGGCCTTCTCGTGCTCGTGAGCTTGGCAGCAAAGAATGGAATTCTGATTGTGGAATTTGCCAATCAGAGGCTCCGTGCAGGCCTTCCTCTTCGAGAGGCCATCACCGACGCCGCGGAAGAGCGCATGCGTCCAATTGTTTTGACAGCGATTACCTCATTGGCTGGATTTCTGCCCTTGCTGCTGGCCAGTGGGACAGGCTCAGCAAGTCGCATCAGCATTGGCACCGTTGTCTTTAGCGGCTTACTGGTCTCCACACTGCTCTCTTTATTTGTTGTTCCAGCCGTTTATTTAAGCCTCAAAGGCTGGAGGGAGAGGGCTCAAATTCAGCGCTTACCAGGCAATTGAAAAACCGGTTGAAGCAAAAAAGAGATAGGTTCACACACCAAGCCCATCGCGGCACCCCACGTGGAAGCTGCATGACAACGACCGCTAAGACGATTGGCCAAGACATGGCGGCTGACAATTACCCCAAACGGATCGACTTCAAACTCGCTCCCTTTATGGCCAGTGATGACCGTATCGCCAGCTGGCAGATCCTGAACACCGTGATTCCGATCATCGCGGTGGCAATTGCGATGTCTGCAGTGACAACATCGTTCAACGTCACAGCCATCGTGTTGACACCCTTGCTCTTGGTGTTGATGGTGTTGCTGCTCAGTCGCAGCTTCTCCCTGATGCATGACTGCGGACATCAAAGTCTGTTCAGTTCCAAGCGCTCGAATCGAATTGCTGCCTTCGGGTTGAGTTTGATTCACGGCATGCCACAACATCCCTGGTCACGAGGACACGCCTTCCATCACAAACACAATGGAAATTGGGACCGCTATCGCGGACCATCCGCTCTGATCACACGCGAGCAATACGAAGCGCGATCTCCACGTTCGCAATGGCTCTATCGCATCTTGCGCCATCCATTGCTGCTGTTCCCGGGTGGATTCTTTTATCTGATCATCAAGCCAAGACTTGCCTTACTTTTAAGCTTCTTTGAATTCATTGGTCATTCCATAAAAAGTGCCATAAAGATGGTGAAGACCGGTTCCTGGATATCACCCAAAAAAGTTTGCTTGAATTACAAATCTAGCTTCTTTTACACCAGTGGAGAATGTATAGACATGATCGCCAATACAGTAGCCGTAGGAATTTTATGGTGGTGGGTTGGGAGCTCTATTGGCTACGCACACTTCTGGATTCTTTATGCCTTGGTGATGAGCTGCAGTGCAGCTGTGATGATTGCCGTCTTTTTCATCCAACATAATTTCCCTGAATCCTATACAAGCAATGAAGACAATTGGAGTTATTTCCGAGGTGCTTTATCTGGATCCTCCTTCCTTCAAATGCCCGCAGTCTTGAATTGGTTTACAGCCGATATCGCTTATCACCATATTCATCATCTTTCCGAACGCATTCCAAACTATCGACTAAAAGAATGTCATGAAACAAATATTCACCTAGTAGATAACGTTCACAGGCTTTATTTGTCTCAGGTTGGCGATTGCTTCTCTCTCATCCTTTGGGATAGAAAACGCCTCGAGCTGGTTTCACCCTTCGCCTGAGCCAACCTCTAATTCCATGCAGTGCTGTTGTGCAGCCGGCTTAAGGCAGGCTTCCAAGAAAGACAAAACCCATACAATCCAAACTTCATTGATCGATAGGGTATGCGTCTCGTTGAGGCCGGCTCCTTGATATCTCCCACATTGCATCAGGCCTCATCAGAGCAAGTCCGTTTTTTTGATTACCGCGCCGCTGCAAACCCTCAACAAAATGGCCTGATTGCATCAGTTCCCTATTGCTCGTTTTCGCCAGATTTTTTCGATCAAACCGGATCTGATGTTCTTCCTTTAGATCTGAGTGAACAGATGGGCTGCTCTGGCCCAGCCACCGGTCCCTCCCTTTGCGCCAATTTTGTGCGCCTCGACCGTGGCGAGCAACGCACCAGTGCTGTTGCGACAAGTCAGCTGTTTTTCATCACGAATGGAGAAGGAGAGACGCAAGCCTGTGGGCAAACGTTCCAGTGGTCGAAAGGAGACATATTGGTGCTGCCTGCCGGTGGCGACGCGATTCACACCACCAACAAAAAAGCAGGTCTGTATTGGGTGCATGATGCACCGCTCCTCCGTTACCTCGGAGTCGAGCCAGCTCAAGCTCGCTTTGAGCCAAGCTTCTACAGCCATCGAGACAGCAAACGACATCTAGAAGCGATTGCGAACAGCCCCAACGGTGCTCGCGCCAACCGAGTCAGCGTTTTGTTGGGCAACAGCAAGTTCCCACAAACGCGCACGATCACCCATACGCTCTGGGCCATGCTCGGGATCTTGCCTGCTGGCCAGATCCAGCGCCCCCACCGCCACCAATCGATCGCGCTTGATTTCGCTGTTGATTGCCAACCCGGCTGCTACACCATGATCGGCACAAAGCTCGATGCCAACGGGATGATTGTTAATGGGCATCGCGAAGATTGGGCCCCGGGAGCGGCCTTCGTGACACCACCTGGCTATTGGCATTCTCACCACAACGAGTCGGGAGCTGATGCCTACGTGCTGCCGATCCAAGATGCCGGTCTACACACCTATCTGCGCACGCTGGACATCGCCTTTAGCGGCGGCAATTAAACAAAAACGCCCCAACAGCAGCAGAGATCAGTAGGAAACAATGCACAAAGCCAAGACTGTTGTTGGGCTTGATGGTTTTTCTGATGTTCTGGCAGCAGGATGATCGATTCACATAAAAAACCCGCCCGGATGACCGGACGGGTAAATCACTGAGAAACGGCTCGTTAATCAGGCAGAGGTTTGGACTGAATCAGCCAAATTTGCCCGATGTGGATGCAATCAGGAAGGCTCCGTACGTGAGCACGTAACCAACCGTGAAGTGAGCAAGACCAACAACACGTGCCTGAACGATGGAGAGAGCCACCGGCTTATCACGCCAGCCCATCATGTTGGCGATAGGACTGCGCTCATGAGCCCAAACGATGGTCTCAATGAGCTCCTGCCAGTAACCGCGCCAGGAGATCAGGAACATGAATCCTGTCGCCCAAACCAGGTGACCGAACAAGAACATCCAAGACCAAACAGCCAGGTTGTTGCTGCCAAATGGGTTGTAGCCATTGATCAGCTGTGAACTGTTCAGCCAGAGGTAGTCGCGGAACCAGCCCATGAGATAGGTGCTGGACTCGTTGAACTGAGCCACATTGCCCTGCCAAATCGCAAGGTGCTTCCAATGCCAGTAGAAGGTGACCCAACCCACTGTGTTCAGAGCCCAGAAGACAGCTAGATAGAAAGCGTCCCAGGCAGAGATGTCACAGGTACCGCCACGGCCAGGGCCGTCGCAGGGGAAGGAGTAACCGAAGTCCTTCTTGTCAGGCATCAACTTGGATCCACGTGCATCCAGAGCACCCTTCACAAGGATCAGGGTGGTGGTGTGGAGACCTAGAGCGATGGCGTGGTGAACAAGGAAGTCACCAGGGCCAATCGGCAGGAACAAGTCATTGCTTCCACGAACACCGTTGATGGCATCCATCCAACCGCCCATGTAGGCAGCGTTGGCATTGGCAGCAGCACCACCAGCGTTCGCTAGGAGAACATCGAAGCCGTAAATCGCTTTACCGGAAGCAGCCTGGACGAACTGTGCAAAGACAGGCTCAACCAAGATCTGCTTCTCAGGGGTTCCAAAGGCCACAACCACGTCGTTATGGACGTAGAGGCCGAGGGTGTGGAAGCCCAGGAAAAGGGAGACCCAGCTCAGGTGACTGATGATGGCTTCTTTGTGCTCGAGCATCCGAGCCAGGACGTTGTCCTTGTTGGCTTCGGGGTCGTAGTCGCGAATAAAGAAGATCGCACCGTGAGCAAAGGCACCACACATCAAGGCGATGGCGATGTACTGGTGGTGGGTGTAGAGCGCAGCCTGAGTTGTGTAGTCCTTCGCGATGAAGGCATACGACGGCATTGCATACATGTGCTGTGCCACCAGGCTGGTGATCACGCCCAAAGAGGCTAGAGCAAGACCAAGCTGGAAGTGCAGGCTGTTGTTGATGGTGTCGTAGAGACCTTTGTGGCCAGCGCCCAGGTTTCCGGGTGTCCCGGTTGGTGGGTTGTGCGCTTCAAGGATCTCGCGGATCGAGTGACCGATACCGAAGTTCGTCCGATACATGTGGCCGGCGATCACGAAGATCACGCCAATGGCCAAATGATGGTGGGCGATGTCTGTAAGCCAGAGGGCTTCGGTCTGAGGGTGGAAGCCACCGAGGAATGTCAGGATCGCAGTGCCTGATCCTTCAGCGGAACCAAAAATCTGACCTGTGGTGTCAGGATTTTGGGCATACACGCCCCAATTACCGGTGAAGAATGGACCCAGACCAGCTGGGTGAGGCATCACGCTAAGGAAGTTGTCCCAACCAACGTGCTGACCACGGGACTCAGGAATCGCCACGTGAACCAGGTGACCGGTCCAAGCGATTGAGCTGAATCCAAACAGGACTGCAAGGTGATGGTTCAGGCGGGATTCCGCGTTTTTGAACCAAGCAAGGGAAGGACGGAACTTGGGCTGCAAATGCAGCCAACCAGCGAACAGAGCCCAAGCCGACAGGATCATCATGAAGATGGAACCCTGATACAGCTCGGCATTCGTGGTCATGCCGATGGTGTAAAACCAGTGATAAAGGCCTGAGTAGGCAATATTCACTGGGGAGGATGCACCCGCTTGAGTGAAGGCATCAATAGCGCCTTGACCAAAGTGGGGATCCCAAATTGCATGAGCGATTGGGCGCACGTTCAGTGGGTCGGAGACCCACTGCTCGAAGTTGCCCTGCCAGGCGATATGGAACAGGTTTCCCGAAACCCAAAGGCCGATGATCGCGAGATGCCCGAAATGGGTGGAGAAGAGCTTTTGGTAAAGCTTCTCCTCCGTCATTCCGTCATGGCTCTCGAAGTCGTGAGCCGTGGCGATCCCGTACCAGATGCGGCGGGTTGTCGGGTCCTGTGCCAGACCCTGGCTAAACGAAGGAAATTTCGTTGCCATTAGAGGGAAAGGTCAGTGAGGTCAGCCGACCACAAGGATGTGGGCGTGGAAGAAGGCCCATGTGGTCGCGATGCCGCCCAAGAGGTAATGAGCGACACCCACGGCACGGCCCTGGGTGATGGACAGTGCACGGGGCTGGATGGCAGGTGCCACCTTCAGCTTGTTGTGAGCCCAAACGATGGACTCAATCAGTTCCTGCCAATAGCCGCGGCCACTGAACAAGAACATCAAGCTGAAGGCCCAGACAAAGTGAGCACCAAGGAACATCAGGCCATAGGCACTGGTGCTCGAGCCGTAGCTGTTGACCACCTGCGCGGCCTGGGCCCACAGGTAGTCACGCAGCCAGCCATTAATGGTGATTGCACTGTTGGCGAAATTGCCATTCGTGATGTGTTGGACACTGCCATCAGCATTCACGGTTCCCCAAACATCGCTTTGCATCTTCCAGCTGAAGTGGAAAATCACGATGGACAGGGAGTTGTACATCCAGAAAAGGCCTAGGAACACATGGTCCCAAGCAGACACCTGACAGGTGCCACCTCGGCCGGGTCCGTCACAAGGGAAGCGGAAGCCCAGGTTTGCTTTATCTGGAACAAGGCGGGAGCTACGGGCATAGAGCACACCTTTGAGAAGGATCAACACAGTCACGTGAATCGTGAATGCGTGGATGTGGTGCACCATGAAGTCAGCGGTCCCCAGAGGAATCGCTGCTGCAGCAACCTTGCCACCAACGGCAATTGTGGAGCCGTTGAACACCTCACTCACACCAGCTAGTGCGTTTGGAGCGGTGCTGCCTGCGGCTCCTGCATGGATGCCCTGAATCCACTGCGCAAAGACCGGCTGAATCGAAATCGCCGAGTCGCTGAACATGTCTTGAGGACGACCCAGAGCACGCATCGTGTCGTTATGGACATAGAGGCCGAAGCTATGGGCTCCAAGCCAAATGCATACCCAATTCAGGTGGCTGATGATGGCATCGCGAGCTTTGAGCACACGATCCAGCACGTTATCCACATGCTTGGCAGGGTCGTAATCGCGAATCATGGCGATTGCTGCGTGAGCAGCAGCGCCAACGATTAGGAAGCCACCGATCCACATGTGGTGGGTGAACAGTCCGATCTGAGTCGGATAGTCAATCGCCATATATGGATACGGAGGCATCGCATACATGTGCTGGGCCACGATGATGCTCACCGAACCCCCCATCGCGAGATTCACGGCCAGCTGAGCATGCCAGCTGTTGGTCATGAATTCGAATAGGCCGTCATGCCCCTTGCTTGCAGGGAACAGGAGGGGATCACCCTTCTGACCTTCAAGGATTTCCTTGATGGAATGACCAATACCCCAGTTCGTGCGGTACATGTGACCAGCCACGATGAACATCACCGCGATGGCTAGGTGGTGATGAGCGATGTCGCTCATCCACATGCTTCCTGTTACTGGGTTGAGACCGCCTTTAAAGGTCAGGAAGTCGCTGTATGCAGCCCAGTCTCCTGAGAAGAAGGCACCAATACCAGCGCCAAATCCTGGATAGAGCTGCGCGATCAAATCCTGATTGAAGAATTCGTGGGGCAGTGGAATATCCGCCACAGAAGCAATGGTTTTGCCATTGAGCACCAGCGGCTGGCCGGCGTCGATGGCATCCATCAACTTGGTTGTGGGCAGAGACACATGCAGAAGGTGTCCGGTCCAGGAGAGAGATCCAAGCCCGAACAGTCCAGCCAAGTGGTGGTTGAGCATCGACTCAACATTCTGAAACCACTCGAGCTTGGGAGCTGCCTTGTGATAATGAAAAACGCCTGCATTAAGCATCAGGCCGGCCATCACCAGAGCGCCGATGGCAAGAGACATCAGTTGGGTCTCATTGGTGATGCCCCAGGCCCGCCACATGTGGAAAAGGCCAGAGGTGATCTGGATGCCTTGGAATCCGGCACCCATGTCGCCATTGAGAATCTCCTGGCCAAACACGGGCCACACCACCTGAGCACTGGGCTTCACGTGGGTTGGATCGGCAAGCCAGCCGGAGAAGTTGGAGAAGCGGGCTCCGTGGAAGAAGGCGCCGCTAAGCCAGATGAAGATCACGGCCAAATGGCCGAAGTGAGCACTAAAGATCTTCCGAGAAACCTCTTCAAGGTCACTCGTGTGGCTATCGAAATCGTGAGCGTTGGCGTGGAGGTTCCAGACCCAGGTTGTGGTCTTGGGGCCTTTCGCGAGAGCTCGGTCGAAATGTCCGGGTTTACCGAACAATTCAAAGGTTGCTGGATTGTCAACCTTTTCGACTTGGCTCTTCGCGGTGCTCCCACGCTCTGGTGGGCTGATGGTCATCGAGTCGTTCCTCGAGGGACGGGATCGAGGTGGTGGGCCACCCCTCCGGTGAACCGGACAGTTCACCGGGGCCCCGGCCATAGCCCGAAGGCTGAGCCGGGCGCCAGTTCAAGCCAGGAAAACCCTGGCCATCACTGGTGCTTTGGGCCCCAAAGAGGGGACCGCTGGTTCGAGCATAGAGTCGCGAGAGGGCCTAAAGCACTCGTGAGTTACAAAGGTTCAATCCGGCAGTGAGCCAGTCAGTAACTGGGGTCTGGTTTGCAGGTGGGATCAGCGAGAACATCCCAATCAAGATAAAAAACTATCAACAACCCACTTTATTTCTTTTGTTAATTCATACTCAGGCTGTGCCCTGGACCTAAGAAGTGGTGCCATTCAGAATGGCGGCACACCCTCCCCGCTCTATGGATAAATCGGGCCGGCGACACGCAAACATCCGATGGTTCGCAGCACTCTTCGCACTGATCCTTCTATTTGGCATGGGGCAACCCGTGCTGGCCATTCCGCCGCTGCCTTGGGCCAATCAAGCCAACTCCGGGTCCGTTCCTAATCAAGGTACGAATCTCCCTACCCAAAACCCTTCAGGCCGTCTTCGAGAAGTGGAGCCACCTGGTGCGGTTCAGCAACTTCATCAGGCCTTAGCCAAGCATCATCCCCAGCTCTCGCTGATCAGCCCCTTGGATGGGAGCCAGCTCCTAGGCGGCCCACGCAATCTGGAATTGAAGATCGAGGATTGGCCCGTCGTGAACGACATCGAACTCGGGCTCGGAGCTCACGTCGCAATTCAAATTGATGGGGAAACACCCATCCGTCTAAGTGAACGAAATGGAAACCGCTTAACCCTTGAGCTCCCCCCCTTGAGTCCAGGGAGCCACAGGTTTACGGCCTATGCGGCCTATCCCTGGGGAGAAGCCGTTAAAACTCCTGGTGCCAGCTTGCATTGGTCTTTAGATCAGCTTCGGCCCCTGATGGGTTCGCAGCCAAAAAGCGATGCCCCTTGGCTGGCAGTGGTGAGTCCGGCTGAACTTGGGAGTGATAGTCCTTTGCTGCTCGATTGGTTGGTGTGGAACGCTCCGCTTCAAAACCTCAAAGCTGGAGATGCTCGCTGGCGCCTACGCATCAGCGTTAACGAGGACAGCTTTGTGGTGGACCAGCAGGATGCCCTGTGGCTGCAGGGAATCGACAACCAAAAGGGGATTAACACCGTTCAAATGGAGTTGCTGAATGGGATCGGTGAATCGCTCGAGCCAATGTTCAACAACCAATTAAGAGCGGTCCCTGAGCGGCAGAACCCAAAACCGATCTGGTTGCGATCCAGCCTTAATGAGACGGAACTCGCCCGTTTGCTCGGTGAAACCAAGACTGAAGCTCCGAGCACAACCCAAGAGTTCATTCCTAAAGACAACATCCTTGATGCGCCAGGCGCCAAGACCGCGGCTCCAAAGGAACAAGCCTTGAAGGATGAGGCCTTAGCAGCAAAGGCTGGTGATGAAGGGGCTGGGGATGAAAAGGCTCTGGGCAGGGAAGCTGTGGGAGAAGAGCTCGCTGAGCCCGAAGCCTTGGAAACAAGTGCAACCAGGAAGACTTCATTGCCTGAAGAAGCATTGCCAGAAACAGCATTACCAGAAACAGCATTACCAGAAACAGCCATGCCAGAGATGGGAGTTGATTTAGAGGAGGGACCCATTTCAAAAGCCGGGACTGCTTCGGAAGCCTCGCCTGAACCCAGCAAGCCCGGCGCCCCGGGCCCCCAGTCCCCATCAAGGGCGCCGATCATCAGCATCGAACCAGAAAGAATTTCTCCAACCAGCACCCTGGGAGGATCAGCCCGGGAGCTATTGAACCCCGATGGCACCCAGCGTTGACCTCCGAAACTCCTGTCCTGAACGACTCCTCTCCTCCGACCGCTCCCCCGCGATTGGCCCTAGGGCTGTCCTCAAGGGCCTGGCCTTTATTGCAAAGACTTCAGCAATCTGGCCTCACTGATCAACTGGCGCTCACTCCCGGTGCAGCCGCCGCCATTGCTGCCCCAGACGGCGCGTTTCTGGTGAACTCAGCTGCGGTGTTGATCCAGCAGCACTGGCAAGAGGGGGGAGTGCTGATGGTGATCGGAGCCACAGGTGCCGTAACCCGTTTGATTGCTCCACTCTTGACCGACAAAGGAAGCGACCCTGCAGTCCTGGTGCTCGATGCAGAGGGGCAAAGAGTGATCCCATTGCTTGGCGGTCACCAAGCTGGTGCAGAACAATTGAGCCGGGAGGTGGCCGCCGCGCTTGGAGGGGAAGCGGTTCTGAGCGGAGACAGTGCTGTTTCGGGCCGTCTTGCAACCGATGCGTTCGGACATGCTTGGGGATGGAAACGCGGTGGAACAAGCACCAACTGGACCCAACTGATGAAGGTCCAGGCGCGGGGAGAGGCGGTCCGTCTCATCCAAACGATGGGGAGCAAGCTGTGGCAAAGCAGTTCGGCGGCTCAAACCAGCCAGCTTCTAGGCCTTGATGCAGAGACAGAAAGTGCTTGCTCAGGCAATGCCAAGGCCGAACCTGCAATACCAACACTGGAGATCAGCACATCCATAGCCCATGCGGGGGCCTGCACATGGCACCCAGCACTGCTTTGGCTTGGAATTGGCTGCGAACGCGACACAAGCTTGAACCTTGTCCAGCGCGCCGTAACCATCGCCCTCGAGGAAGCGGGCCTCGCAGAGGACGCCGTTGCAGGGATCAGCAGCATCGATCGCAAGGGCGATGAACGGGCGCTCCAAGACCTCGCACAGCTTCACCATTGGCCCTTCCGCTTGCACACAGCAACAGCATTAGATGGTGTACGGGTGCCAACCCCATCCAAGGTGGTAGCGGCAGAAATGGGAACCGGATCAGTGGCAGAAGCCGCTGCATTACTGAGCGCCGGAGCCAACGGACAGCTCAAGCTGCACAAACGGATCACCCACGCAAACGACGATGAACAGGGCGCTGTCACCGTGGCGATTGCCGAGAGCATGGAAGCTCATTCACCTCAACAGGGCGAACTCCATCTCATCGGCAGTGGTCCAGGTGATCTAGCCCTGCTCACTCCAGAAGCCCGCAGTGCCCTAGAGCGATGTCCTGCCTGGGTGGGATACGGCCTTTACCTCGACTTACTGGAACCGCTGCGCCGTCCGGATCAGATCCGGCTAGATGGGCAACTCACGATGGAAAGGGACCGCTGCCAGCAAGCTCTGAGTCTTGCTCGCCAAGGCATTCGCGTGGCGTTGGTGTCATCTGGCGACAGCGGGATTTATGGGATGGCAGGGCTCGCGCTTGAGCTCTGGTTGGACCTACCAGAAGACGAACGACCTCGCTTTGACGTGCATCCAGGAATCTCCGCACTTCAGCTTGCAGCTGCAAAAGCTGGTGCACCGCTGATGCATGACTTCTGCACTGTGAGTCTGAGCGATCGCCTCACCCCATGGGAGGTGATTGAACGACGACTAGAAGGAGCGGCCAAGGGCGATTTCGTCGTTGCTCTCTACAACCCCCGCTCCAAAGGACGTGATTGGCAGCTGCAACGTGCCAAGGACATCCTGCTCACTCAACGCCCTGACTCCACACCTGTTGTGATGGCAAGACAGTTAGGTCGGCAAGAGGAACAAGTGTCGTTCTGCCGGCTCGATAGCTTGCCCGTCGACACTGTTGACATGCTGACTGTTCTGGTTATCGGCAACAGCAGCAGCAGACTGGACGGGGACCGAATGGTGACTCCGCGCGGCTATCCAGGTGCAGAACTCAGTTGAGCGCAACTCATAGAGTCGGGATGACAGGATTCGAACCTGCGGCCCCTTCGTCCCGAACGAAGTGCGCTACCAAGCTGCGCTACATCCCGATGAAGCGACTTTAAAAGATGACTTCCATTCAGAAACCTGACTGGTTGCGCGTCAAAGCCCCCCAGCGCGAGCGCATTGGCGAGGTGGCCGACCTGCTGCTGGACCTCAAGCTGAACACCGTTTGCCAGGAGGCAAGCTGCCCGAATATCGGCGAATGCTTTGCCGGAGGGACCGCGACGTTCCTGATCATGGGGCCAGGCTGCACCCGCGCCTGCCCCTACTGCGATATCGACTTCGACAAGAGCGTCCGAGAGCTTGACCCAACCGAACCCCAACGGCTCGGGGAGGCGGTCTCCAGGCTTGGGCTCAAACACGTGGTGATCACATCCGTGAACCGCGACGACCTTGAGGACGGAGGCGCCTCTCAGTTTGTGGCTTGCATCGAGCAGGTGAAGCAACATTCACCGCTCACCACGATTGAGCTGCTCATTCCCGATTTCTGTGGCAACTGGCACGCACTCGCAGCGGTGATGGAGGCATCACCTCATGTGCTGAACCACAACATTGAAACGGTGCCGCGGCTGTATCGCCAAGCGCGTCCGCAAGGGGTCTACGAGCGCTCCCTTGAACTCCTCAAACGGGTTCGCGATGGCTGGCCACGGTCGTACAGCAAATCAGGATTGATGGTGGGCCTCGGCGAAAGCGACACGGAGGTCATCGAGGTGCTGCGCGACCTACGTGAACACCGAGTTGACATCGTCACCATCGGCCAATATTTGTCGCCAGGCCCAAAACATCTGAGCGTGGACCGCTTCGTCACTCCGGAGCAGTTCGAGAGCTACCGCCTCAAGGGCGAACAAGAACTTGGCTTCCTACAGGTTGTCAGCACTCCGCTCACCCGCAGCAGTTACCACGCAGGGGAAGTGCAGAAGCTGATGACCATTCACCCTCGCTGAACCCGCCAGCTCAACACCGTGAGCAGCATTGACCAGGTCTGAACTAAGCCCGAAGGCTTCCCAGCACAGGCTTCCATTCATGCAGCGTCCAGTCCACCAGATTCCTCGCAATCATTGGATCAGCACGGATGAACGCGACTGCTGACTCATAGCTTTGGGCCTCAAAAACCAACAGGCCTCCCCCACCAGGCTTGTGCTGATCATCAACAAGAAAGCCACTGGCCATGGCGATCCCTGCGTTCCGCTGAGCTTCAACCCAACAGCGATGGGCATGGCAATGCAGACGACGATCCTCCGCGGATAACGATGTCATCGCTGCCGTGAAGGTTTCTTGTTTGATAAACCAGGGCATAAGACACCAGGATCAAGCCGTCACGGCAGAGCGCTCAACAAGACCCATCGCCGCTCGCTCAGATGGGGGCACCAACAACTTGAACGACGACTTGGCGTTGGTCCAATCCGAAAGCAAAGCCTTGGCCTTCTCACTGGAGGTGGTGTTGAGATGAGCCTCAAGCAGTGATTTCAGCAAAGACTCCTGTTGTGGGGTGGTGATCTTGACCACCTCCACGATTTCAGGATTCACGCGGGCCTGTACTCCGCCCGCTTCATCCAACAGGAACGCCACACCGCCGGTCATACCGGCACCCACATTGCGACCGGTGCCTCCCAGCACCACAATCACGCCTCCGGTCATGTACTCGCAACAGTGGTCTCCGGCTCCCTCCACCACGGCCCGGGCTCCGCTGTTGCGAACGCCAAAGCGTTCTCCAGCCCGACCATGGGCAAAAAGCTCACCTCCAGTGGCGCCATAAAGACAGGTGTTGCCAAGAATCACCTGATCGCCAGGATTGGCGACACCGTCACCAGGCACAAGAGTGATTCGACCACTGTTCATCCCTTTCCCGACGTAGTCGTTGGCCTCACCCACCAAGCGCATGGTCATGCCTTGAACAAGGAATGCAGCAAAGCTTTGGCCGGCCGCTCCGTGGAAGTTCAGATTCAGCTGGCCTTTAAAGCCACGATTCCCATGACGCTGAGCAATTTCTCCGGCGAATCGAGCACCAACACTGCGATCGGTGTTAATGATCTCGATCTCGCGGCTGAGAGAGCCATGGTTCTCGACAGCATCCATGAACTCGCCATCAGCCAGAAGATGATCTTCAAGGATCGGACCGTTTTCATGGGCTTCAGGGCTGTGATTGAGCCAGGAGCGCTCGTTGGCGTCTCCCACTGGAGCCAACAGGCTGGAGAGATCAACACATTTGGTTTTAGCGAGCTCGACGGAACGAGGCTGCAGCAGCTCGCTACGTCCAATCAGATCTTCAAGACGAGCGACTCCCAAGACACTCATCAATTGACGCACCTCTTCCGCCACGTACCAGAAGAAATTCACCACGTGTTCGGGCACACCGGTGAAGCGTTTACGTAATGCTTCTTTCTGAGTGGCCACGCCTACGGGGCAGTTATTGGTGTGACAAACACGGGCCATGATGCAGCCCTCAGCAATCATCGCCACAGACCCAAAGCCATATTCCTCGGCGCCGAGCAGGGCAGCGACGACCACATCCCAGCCGGTCTTGAGACCACCATCGGCGCGGAGCAAGACACGATCACGCAATCCGTTCTCCAACAAAGACCGATGCACTTCGGTCAGGCCCAGCTCCCAGGGACTGCCAGCGTGCTTGATCGAACTCAGCGGCGATGCCCCCGTGCCGCCATCGTGACCAGAAATCTGGATCACATCGGCATTGGCCTTCGCCACACCAGCCGCGATCGTCCCGATCCCAATCTCAGCCACCAACTTCACACTGACAGGCGCTTTGGGATGCACCTGGTGCAAATCATGGATGAGTTGAGCAAGATCCTCAATGGAATAGATGTCGTGGTGGGGCGGGGGTGAAATCAGCGCCACACCAGCCTTGCTGTTGCGCAGCCCAGCGATGTACTCGTCCACCTTTGGTCCAGGCAGTTGGCCGCCTTCACCAGGCTTAGCTCCCTGAGCCACCTTGATCTCAAGCTGCTTGCCGCTGCGCAAATATTCCGCTGTCACCCCGAACCGGCCCGAAGCAATCTGCTTAATCGCTGAGCAGGCGGTATCACCATTTCTGAGACCACCGATGCTGGGGAAAGACGACGAGCGGCCGTCTCCATCCACATCACGGAGAACCTGAAAACGAATCGGGTCCTCACCACCCTCACCGCTATTGCTCTTACCGCCGATACGGTTCATGGCCACAGCCAACACCTCATGGGCTTCTCTTGAGAGAGCTCCCAGACTCATGCCACCTGTACAGAAGCGAGTACACAGGCTTTCTGCACTCTCCACCTGATCCAGTGGCAAAGGCGTTGCAGCCAGCTTGAACTCGAGCAAATCGCGAAGCGCTGTGACCGGCCTGTTTTCCAACAGGGTTTTGTAGGTGGAGAAGTGGTCGTATCCAGGACCAGCCTTCACTGCACTGTGAAGAGCCTTCGACATCTCAGGGCTATTGAGGTGGTACTCACCACCCGTGCGGTATTGCACAAAACCCATGAACTCAAGCTTGCTGCGATTCAGCTCAGGGAAAGCCTTGGCGTGCATCGAGAGCGTTTCATTCGCCAGCTCTGGAAGCGTCATCCCAGCGACTCGACTGGTCGTCCCCGCGAAAGCCTTTTGAATCACATCGGCCCCGAGACCGATGGCCTCAAATATTTGAGCACCGTGATAGCTCGCCAAGAGCGAAATACCGATTTTGGAGAGAATCTTTCGGAGACCGTTCTCCAGTGACAAGCGCACATTCGCCTGGGCACTATCGAGATCCAAAGGTTGCAACTTGCCTTGTTCGATCCGCTTCTGCGTCTTGGGATGAGCGAGCCAATGGCGTGTGGTCTCCCAGGTGAGCCATGGGCAAACAGCGCTAGCGCCGTAACCGATCAAGCACGCCATGTGATGGGTGCTCCAACACTGAGCGGTGTCCGACACCAAGGAGCAGTGGAGTCTTAATTTCTGACGCAATAAATGGTGATGAACCGCTCCGACAGCAAGCAAAGCCGGCATCGCCACAGTGGTAGCCATGAGTTCTGCTGACTGTTCAGCCGCATTGACGCGGTCAGACAACACCAGAATCTGAGCGCCGTCGCGCACCTCCTGTTCTGCTTTTAAACAGAGCGCGTCAACGGCTAACTGCAACCCACCGGCACAGGCTTCCACGGCAACCTGGGTGGAGAGGGATCGCACCGCTAGCCCTTGGTGAGACAGGGCGGTCAGCTCCGCCTCATTGAGCACTGGAGTTTCGAGGTGAATCAATGCCGCTGCCTCTGCCTGAGGCTTCACAGCAGGCCGCCTCTGCCCCAAGTGCATCTCCAAACTCATCACCAATTTTTCTCGCAGCGGATCAATCGGTGGATTGGTGACTTGAGCGAAGCGCTGCTTGAAGTAGTCGTAGAGAAGATGGGGCTTGTCGGAGAGCACCGCTAAGGAGATGTCATCTCCCATGCAATAAGTGGGCTCCTTGCCAAGACCAGCCATGTCCTCAATCACAAGATCAAGATCTTCTGCGGTGAAGCCCATCGCTGTCTGCAAGCGCAGCAAATCAAGCTCACTGATGTGGCAATCCTGCGTCCAAGGCTGAGCCGAAACCGAGCGACGATGCTGCTTCAACCAATCGCCGTAGGGAAAACGTTGAGCCGCATCTTCCTTCACTGCCCAGTTGGTCAACAGTTCTCCGCGCTCAAGATCAACGGCCACCATCTGACCTGGACCTAAGCGCCCTTTTTCAACAACAGTTTTTCCGCTGAGATCCACTACTCCGGTCTCGGATCCCATGATCACGAACCCATCAGCCGTTGTGCACCAACGCGCAGGCCTGAGCCCATTGCGATCCAACGTGGCGCCCACGCGCTTTCCATCGGCAAACACCAACAACGCTGGGCCATCCCATGGCTCTTGAATCCCGGCATTGAATTCGTACATGGCCGTGATCTCAGGACGGCTCTCCAAATCGGGCTGATTACGGAATGCTTCCGGCACCAACGTGATCAAGCTGTCGGTGATTGAACGTCCACTGCGCACCATCAGCTCAAGCGTGGCATCGAGATTGGCTGAGTCACTGAAATCGGGATTCACAACCGGGATCAAATCGGCAGCAGCATCACCCCATACGTCTTCCAGGCCAGCTTCTGATGCCTTAGCCCAGTTGAGATTGCCTAACAACGTATTGATTTCACCGTTGTGACCCAAGAGGCGCATCGGCTGAGCCAACGGCCAGCGGGGAAGCGTATTGGTGCTGAAACGGCGGTGGTAGACAGCAAAACTCACAGCAAAGCGAGGGTCACGCAAGTCGGCGTAGTACTTGGCGAGAACCTCGGAGCGGACCATCCCCTTGTAAACAACGGTTCGACCACTCAGGGACGCGACATAAAAGTCGCGAGCACCCTCGGCACCAAATTCCTGGCGAACCCTCGCCCCTACTCGACGACGCAGGCGCAACAGCAAGGATTCGAGGGCATCTGCATCAACAGCGCTGTGAACTAACCACTGTTGAATCGCGGGTGCGGTCTCACGCGCAAGCGGACCAAGCACCGCTGAATCGATCGGAACCTCACGCCATCCAACCGAGGTCAGGCCAAGGGCCTGCGCCTCTTGATCACAGAATCGCTGAGCTTCGGCACGGCGGCTGGGATCTTTTGGCAGAAACATCATGCCGAGACCGTTGGCATTCGCGGCTTCTGGCCAAATCGCTCTCAGGTACTCCCAAGGGATTTCGCACAGGACTCCTGCTCCATCTCCGGAATCACCATCGCCACCACACCCACCCCTGTGCTCCATGCAACCCAAACCACGAAGGGCCTGCTGAAGCACCCAATGACTGCGCTCACCTTGCAGCTGTGCCAGAAAACCCACACCACAGGCATCCTTCTCCCCTGCAACCGCAGCAGGTGCACTGCTGTCGCAATAGGGCCAATCGGAACCGGTGAGTTGGGTCATAACCTGCAGTCGAGACATACAACAGCAACGGCGTTCGCAATCCGTCGCTGGTTGAGCTACTTCGAATCCTAAGGATTCGCCCACCCCAGCTAGCGTCGAGCCATGGATGCAGCAATGCCACCTCCGCCGCCACCACCCATTGCGGAGGTTCGCCTCACTGATCAGTTCAGTGGCGATCGGCTAACGATTGGAGGCATCGACATCTCGAGCGCGTGGTTATGGCAGGGCCAGGGAGCAACGAACCCAAAGCGGCTCTGGCTGCCTCTCGATCTACTGGTCGGGCAGATGGGATTTCAGCGTCAATCCGATTTCAGTGGAGAACGTCTCGAGTGGTACGGCGTTCAACGGGCTTTAAGCGGTTTGCAACAACGCACCATCGGGGATGAAGTGGCCCTCGATGCACTGCCCTGGTTGAAAGCGCTCGGGGTTCAAGTGAACCGAATCAACAACACTCTGAGGGTTGACCTTCCCCAACCCCATCTGAAAACGCTCCGACAAGGAAAGGGAAGCAGCGCCAATCGTCTTGTGATGGACCTCAGTGGGCCTGCCCTCGTTCAGCGCCAGGGCGATGATCTGCTTGTACAGATGAAGGTCACGCCTCTGCAGGAAAGCCATCTGCGCAGGATTGGCTTGCAACCACGACGGGAGCCGGGGGGGCTGAAGCTGCTTGGCCAAGCCAGCAAGCTTTCGACCTTGACTCTGAACGGACCATGGAGGGTCGTGCTGGACGGCATCACCCCCACAAATCCTTCAACAAGGCGGCTTCAATACCAAGCATTTCAACGTGCGCTACTCGCCCCAGAGATGCAAGATCCGATCCAGAAGGGGTTGGTTGTGGATCAGCGCGTGGTTCAAGTGGGCGTCAAGCCCATAAGGCTGTACCGAGCGGGCGTTCAGCACACCACCTCAGCTCTCTTTTTACGCCCGCTTGCCCCTAGCCATGCCCAACCTGGATTGCGCTACCTCAATCAGTTGGCGCAACCTGCCAAAGCACTTGTGGCGGTGAATGGAGGTTTTTTTAACAGGGTTCGCCAACTCCCCCTTGGAGCTGTTCGTCTCAACAATGAGTGGCTTTCAGGCCCAATCCTCAACCGAGGTGCCATCGGCTGGAATCGCAGCGGCCCGCTGATGTTTGGACGCCTGCAGTTGATCCAGGAGATGACCGTGATTGGACGACAGCGGTGGCCTCTCAGGATGCTTAACAGCGGTTATGTCCAACGCGGACTCAGTCGCTACACCAGGGCCTGGGGCCCGACTTATCGCGCACTGAGTGGAGAAGAGCAGGCGTTAACAGTTAGGAGTGGACGCGTTGATGCGGTGTATGGCCAAGCCGCTCTCGCTCGCGGTATTCCTTTGCCCTTAAAGGGAGATCTGATCGTTGCACGAGGGGGGATAGAACTTCCTGCGCGGGTTGGGGATGGAGTGACCATCACCACCCGCAGCTCAAATCCCTTGGGTGAACGCCCTCAAGTCATGGGAGGAGGGCCCCTTCTCCTTCTTAGGGGCAGGGTTGTACTGAATGGCCACCAGGAGGGCTTTAGCCCTGGCTTTCTGGCCGTTTCAGCACCTCGCACCGTTGTGGCTCAAGATAAGGAACGGATTTGGCTCCTCACCGTCAAAGGCACCAATGGCAGTGATCCCACCCTCCTTGAAACAAGCCTGGCGTTAAGACAACTCGGGCTCACTGAGGCGCTCAATCTCGACGGGGGAGGTTCAACCACCATGCTCGTCGCCAATACAACTGTGATGACGGGCCGGGGCATCACTCCTCGCGTACAAAATGGCCTCGGCTTTGTTGGTGATGGATCCATGGTGCTGGCAAACTGAGCCCATCAGCATGCGAATGGCTATGGGCGCCACGTTCTCCATCAGCGCCTCCGCTGCGGCGGAACTCGGTCGTCAGGCTGCGGTAGCAGGGACACCAGGGTTGATGCACCTCGACTTGGTCTCGGGAAGTTGTGAGCAACACGTGATCCGCTTGCGACCTGGACACCTCGCAGGGATTGCCATGGCTCGAGCGGACGGAGTCACGCTTCACGCTCCAGAGGAGCAACTTCATCTGCTGGAAGGGCTTTGCCTTGATTACCGCGGTGATCTGAGTGGCGGTGGCTTTCTGATCAGCCCCCAGGACAACGTGCGTTGCTGTTTGTGCGGGAGTGCATTTTCCCGCTGTTGAGAAGAAAAGGTCGGACGAACCAGTATGGTGACGGATTGTCGAACTAGGTCGGGTCTCCGGCCGCATCCCGACCGTCGATGCCAACCATCCAGCAACTAATCCGTCACGAGCGTCAAACCCTCAAGACGAAAACAAAATCTCCTGCGCTTAGGTCTTGCCCTGAGCGACGGGGTGTATGCACCCGCGTGTATACCTCCACTCCGAAAAAGCCGAATTCGGCTTTACGCAAAGTGGCCCGTGTACGCCTCACCTCAGGATTCGAGGTCACGGCTTATATCGGTGGCATCGGCCATAACCTCCAAGAACACTCCGTGGTGCTCATCCGTGGAGGAAGAGTTAAGGATCTTCCCGGTGTTCGCTACCACATCATTCGTGGAACCTTGGACACTGCTGGTGTCAAGGACCGCCGTCAATCCCGTTCGAAGTACGGCGCCAAGGCGCCCAAAGAGTGATTCTCGCTCTTTCCACTTTTTTCACCCTGTTACTCCCCTCCTAACGGTTCATGTCACGCCGTAACGCTGCAGTCAAACGTCCGATCCTGCCGGATCCACAATTCAACAATCGCCTCGCCACGATGATGGTGGCCCGGTTGATGAAGCATGGGAAAAAGTCCACCGCCCAACGCATTCTTTCGGATGCTTTTGGATTGATCGGCGAACGCACCGGTGGTGACCCCGTCGAACTGTTCGAAACGGCAGTCAAGAATGCGACTCCACTCGTAGAAGTGCGTGCACGTCGTGTTGGTGGTGCGACTTATCAAGTACCGATGGAAGTCCGCCAAGAAAGGGGCACAGCAATGGCCCTGCGTTGGCTCGTGAGTTTCTCAAGAGCCCGCAATGGTCGCAGCATGTCCCAAAAGCTTGCTGGAGAGTTAATGGACGCCGCTAACGAAGCAGGCAGTGCCGTCCGCAAACGGGAAGAGACCCACAAGATGGCCGAAGCCAACAAAGCTTTCGCCCACTATCGCTACTGATCTTCAGTCAACCTGATTATCCCAGGTTGACATGTAGAGTCACATTCGCCTTTTAACGCCCCAACTCGGAGTATCCTGTGGCACGCGACTTTCCCCTGGAACGCGTCAGAAATATTGGTATTGCAGCCCATATTGACGCTGGTAAAACAACCACCACTGAGAGGATTCTGTTCTACTCCGGTGTGGTGCACAAGATTGGTGAGGTGCATGACGGTGCAGCCGTAACCGACTGGATGGCCCAAGAGCGTGAACGTGGAATCACGATTACGGCCGCTGCTATTTCCACAAGCTGGAATGATCACCGGATCAATATCATTGATACTCCTGGTCACGTTGATTTCACCATCGAAGTGGAACGCTCCATGCGCGTTCTCGATGGCGTAATCGCAGTTTTTTGCGCTGTTGGTGGTGTGCAACCGCAATCTGAAACGGTATGGCGCCAAGCCGACCGTTATTCCGTGCCACGGATGGTGTTTGTCAACAAGATGGATCGGACTGGTGCCGATTTCCTGAAGGTTTTTGGCCAAATCAAGGATCGCCTCAAAGCCAATGCTGTACCCATTCAGCTTCCAATTGGAGCCGAAGGTGAACTTAGCGGAATCATCGATCTTGTTGAAAACAAAGCTAATATTTACAAGGATGATTTAGGCCAAGACATCGAGATCACCGATGTTCCGGCCAACATGAAAGACGAAGTTGATAAGTGGCGGAATATTTTGATGGAAACGATTGCTGAAAATGATGAAGATCTCATCGAAAAATTTCTGGAGTCAGGGGAACTTTCTAACGCTGATTTGAAGCAAGGCATCCGTACTGGTGTTCTCAAGCACAAATTGGTTCCTGTGCTCTGCGGTTCAGCTTTTAAAAACAAGGGTGTTCAACTCGTTCTCGACGCGGTTGTTGATTACCTTCCAGCGCCGATTGACGTCCCTCCAATTCAAGGACTGCTTCCAAACGGCAAAGAAGCTGTTCGTCCATCCGACGACAGTGCACCCTTCAGTGCTTTGGCCTTCAAGGTGATGGCTGATCCTTACGGAAAGCTCACCTTTGTTCGCATGTATTCAGGCGTCCTTGAAAAAGGAAGTTACGTCTTGAATTCCACCAAAGACACCAAAGAACGTATTTCTCGTCTCGTTGTGCTCAAAGCCGACGATCGCGAAGAGGTTGATGCCTTGCGTGCTGGAGATCTCGGAGCCGTTCTGGGTCTCAAAAACACAACCACCGGAGACACCCTCTGCGCAACAGACGAGCCGATCGTGCTGGAAACACTGTTTGTGCCAGAGCCGGTGATCTCCGTTGCGGTGGAACCCAAAACAAAAGGCGATATGGAGAAGCTCTCCAAAGCCCTGGTGTCTTTGGCCGAAGAAGACCCCACTTTCCGCGTTCGTACCGATCAGGAAACCGGACAAACCGTGATTGCGGGCATGGGCGAACTCCACCTCGAAATCCTGGTGGACCGCATGCTGCGCGAATTCAAAGTGGAAGCCAATATTGGTGCTCCTCAGGTGTCGTACCGAGAAACCATTCGTGGTTCATCCAAAGGAGAAGGAAAGTTCTCCAGACAGACCGGTGGTAAGGGCCAATACGGTCACGTTGTGATCGAGATGGAACCTGGCGAACCTGAATCAGGCTTTGAATTCATCAACAAAGTTGTTGGTGGCACAGTTCCTAAGGAATACATCAAGCCAGCCGAGCAAGGCATGAAGGAGACCTGCGAGTCGGGCGTGATTGCTGGTTATCCCCTGATTGATGTCAAATGCACGATTATCGATGGGTCTTACCACGATGTGGACTCGTCGGAGATGGCATTTAAGATCGCTGGCTCTATGGCCTTCAAGGATGCGGTCAAGAAGTGCAATCCTGTGCTTCTTGAGCCGATGATGAAGGTCGAAGTCGAAGTCCCCGAGGATTTCCTCGGTTCGGTGATCGGCGATCTGTCCTCCCGCAGAGGACAGGTCGAGGGCCAGTCCGTCGACGACGGAACGTCTAAAGTCTCTTCCAAGGTGCCCTTGGCCGAGATGTTCGGCTATGCCACCGAACTCCGATCCATGACCCAGGGTCGGGGTATTTTCTCGATGGAGTTCAGTCACTACGAGGATGTTCCTCGCAATGTGGCCGAGGCCATCATCTCCAAGAATCAGGGCAATTCCTGATCTCTACACTCCCTTAATTCACCCCTAGATTCTTTACCAAAATGGCTCGCGAGAAGTTCGAAAGGAACAAGCCCCACGTCAACATCGGCACCATCGGCCACGTTGACCACGGCAAAACCACCCTCACCGCCGCGATCACAAATGTGCTCGCCAAAAAAGGGATGGCAGAAGTCCAAGATTATGCCGACATTGACGGTGCTCCTGAGGAGCGCGAGCGCGGCATCACCATCAATACCGCTCACGTTGAGTACGAAACCGATAAGCGCCACTACGCCCACGTTGACTGCCCTGGTCACGCGGACTACGTGAAAAACATGATCACGGGTGCTGCCCAGATGGATGGCGCGATCCTCGTTTGTGCAGCCACAGACGGCCCCATGGCTCAAACCAAGGAGCACATCCTGCTCGCCAAGCAAGTTGGCGTTCCGGCCTTGGTTGTTGCGCTAAATAAGTGCGACATGGTCGATGACGAAGAGATCATCGAACTCGTTGAGCTGGAGATCCGCGAGTTGCTCTCCAGCTATGACTTCCCTGGAGATGACATCCCTGTCGTTCAAGTCTCTGGCCTTAAAGCCATCGAGGGCGAAGCTGAATGGGAAGCCAAAATTGAAGAATTGATGGCTGCGGTGGATGAAAGCATCCCCGAACCAGAGCGTGAAATTGATAAGCCATTTCTAATGGCGATCGAAGACGTTTTCTCCATCACTGGCCGTGGCACCGTCGCGACTGGTCGTATCGAACGCGGCGTCGTCAAAGTTGGCGAAGAAGTCGAAGTCGTGGGCATCAGAGATCCCCGCAAAACCACCGTTACCGGTGTGGAGATGTTCCGCAAACTGCTCGACGAGGGCATGGCCGGCGACAACGTGGGTCTCCTGCT
Organism: Synechococcus sp. PROS-9-1; assembly: GCF_014279775.1. Classification (NCBI taxonomy): domain Bacteria; kingdom Bacillati; phylum Cyanobacteriota; class Cyanophyceae; order Synechococcales; family Synechococcaceae; genus Synechococcus; species Synechococcus sp. PROS-9-1. Next base: position 379,585 of record NZ_CP047961.1, on the reverse strand, counting down.
TCGCGGCATCCAGAAAGAAGACATCGAGCGCGGCATGGTGCTTGTGAAGCCCGGCTCCATCACACCTCACACCAAGTTTGAGGGGCAGGTTTACGTGCTCAAGAAAGAAGAAGGGGGTCGCCACACACCTTTCTTTGCTGGCTACCGCCCGCAGTTCTATATCCGTACCACCGACGTGACGGGGCAAATCACCGCATTCACCGCGGAAGATGGCACCAACGTTGAAATGGTCATGCCTGGAGACAACATCCAGATGACTGGTGAGTTGATCTGCCCTGTTGCCATGGAATTGGGCATGCGCTTCGCCATTCGCGAAGGTGGTCGCACCATCGGAGCTGGCGTGGTCTCCAAGATCATCGAATGATCTAATCCTCAATCCCTGTAAGGGTCAGCCTGACTGCGGTCAGACCTTCCCTTACAGTTCTTGAGTGGAAGAGCTTCAGAGTCTGAGGCTCTTCCTGCCCGAACCTAGACAATCCAACCTCTCAGTCTCTTTTAGGGACTTTTTCGCGCTTCCATGGCCACCGCAATCGCTCAGCAAAAGATCCGCATTCGTCTCAAGGCGTTTGATCGCCGCATGCTGGATCTCTCTTGCGACAAAATCATTGAAACTGCCGACAACACGGCAGCAACGGCAATCGGACCGATCCCACTGCCAACGAAGCGCAAGATTTACTGCGTTCTGCGCTCGCCCCACGTGGATAAGGATTCACGCGAGCACTTTGAAACGCGGACCCATCGACGCATTATCGATATTTACAGCCCGTCAGCAAAGACCATCGATGCTCTGATGAAGCTCGACCTCCCTAGTGGAGTCGACATCGAGGTCAAGCTCTAATCGAAGCCCCATCCAACGATCAGCTGCCTAGTATTTCGCTCTTCGCTTAGATCCTGCGTGGTTGATCTGTCCGTCAGAGAACTCCCTCTGTTCCCTCTGCCGGATGTGGTCCTATTCCCAAGTGACGTTCTGCCACTGCATATCTTCGAGTCGCGCTACCGAATGATGTTGCAGAGCGTCCTCGAAACAGATCGACGTTTTGGCATTGTGCGCTGGGATCCAGAGCAACAAACGATGGCCGCTGTGGGCTGTTGTGCTGAAGTCATTCAGCATCAAACCGGAGACGATGGTCGCAGCAACATCGTGACCCTCGGTCAACAGCGATTTCGTGTGCTCAACGTCACCAGGGAGATGCCCTTTCGTTCGGCAATGGTCAGCTGGATCGAAGATGAACCGGTCGACAACACCAGCGAATTGGAGTCTTTAGCGGCGACCGTGACTCAAGCCTTGAAAGATGTTGTTGAACTCACGGGCAAACTGACCGACTCCAAATCTTCACTGCCTGATGACCTTCCAGACCTTCCTCGCGAGCTCTCCTTCTGGATCGGAGCGCATCTAGGAGGCCCGGTAGCCGACCAACAACAGGATCTCCTGGAGCTCACAAGCACACGCACGCGCCTGGAGCAGGAGTTCGAGATGCTCGATGAGACCCGTCGTCAGCTCGCTGCTCGCACCGTTTTACGCGACACGCTGTCAGAGACCGATCCGAGCAACGGTTAATGCCTTCAACGACCGTTCTCATCGCAACAGCAGCGGGTTTACTGCTCTTGGGTTGCGCTTACCAGCTTTGGAATCGTCGCAATCGCGCTTATCACTCCAGTGAGAGCGTTGCTGCCGCATACGACGCCTGGACCGATGACCAATTGCTGGAATCCCTTTGGGGTGAACATGTTCATCTTGGGCACTATGGAACCCCACCCCAGCCTCGGGATTTCAGGCAGGCCAAGGCCGACTTCGTCCATGCGTTGGTCCGCTGGAGTGGCTTCGATCAATTACCGCCAGGATCCCGTGTCTTAGACGTGGGTTGCGGTATCGGAGGAAGCGCCAGGATCCTTTCCCGTGACTACGGTTTGGATGTATTGGGCATCAGCATCAGCCCAGCTCAGGTGAACAGGGCTACCCACCTAACAGCCGACACGTTGTCCTGTCGCTTCGCAGTGATGGATGCCCTCAGCCTCCAACTTGAGGATCAAAGCTTTGACGCCGTTTGGACTGTCGAAGCCGGCCCTCATATGCCCGACAAACAGCGGTTTGCCGACGAACTCCTGCGAGTCCTGAAACCTGGCGGTCGTCTGGCCGTTGCCGACTGGAACCGTCGCGATCCTGTTGATGGTGCCCTTGATCGGCGCGAACGCTGGGTGATGCACCAATTACTCACCCAATGGGCGCATCCCGAATTCGCCAGCATCCGAGGCTTTCGCCAAAACCTTGAAAGCAGCCCTCATCGTCGCGGCACGATCAGTACCGATGATTGGACAGACGCCACGTTGCCCTCTTGGAATGATTCCATCCTTGAGGGCATCCGCAGGCCGAATGCGATTCTCCGTCTTGGTCCAAAGGCCGTCCTGCAGGGCCTCCGTGAAACACCAACGCTGCTGTTAATGCGCTGGGCTTTTGCCCGAGGGATGATGCAGTTTGGAGTGTTTAAAACAGATCACTGTTGAGATCACTCCATCACTGAACTGGGGTAAGCCCCGAAGTGGAGAACGTGTTCACACAGTGGCTGAAGGCTTGTGGTCAGCCGCTGAAGCAACTCAGCCGTCTGCTGCCCAGGCAATTCCACATCCACAAAAAACACATATTCACCAAGCTCACGCTTTGAAGGACGCGATTCAATCCGGCTCATGTTGAGTCCGAGATCGCCGATCGCTTGCAAGGCCTCAATCAACGCCCCTGGGGCATTTTTATGCAGCGAAAAGGCAAGGCTGGCAACGTCGCCCTCGCAACTCACTTCATCACCGTTTTGAAGCAACAAGAAGCGGGTGCGGTTTCCAGGGACATCATTCACTGGATAGGCCAACTCCTGGAGTCCCTGCTGCCCCGCTAACGAGCGATCTGCAATGGCAGCTCTGAAGTGACTGCCACGAACCATACTGGCCGCCTCAGCGGTGGAGCTGGCTGGGAGTTGCACGGCCTGCGGCAGATGACCCGCCAACCAGCCGCTGCATTGGGCAAGAGCCTGAGGATGGGATAAGACTTCCGAAATACCGTCAAGAGACCCGCTGCTCAGCAGCGCATGACGAATCGGTAGAACGACAGCGCGACGAATCCTCAAGTTCGAATAAGACCAGAGAGCGTCAAGAATTGCCGTGACCCCACCCTCAACGGAGTTCTCCACAGGCACCACGGCCGATTCGCAGCGACCATCTGCAACATGTTCCACCACAGAACGAAGCCCCGAACACGCGACCAGCTCTGGATTCTCAATGGCCTCAAGTCTCATGAGGCTGCGAGCAGCCCGCTCCCCATAGGTTCCCTCCGGCCCGAGAAAAGCAACACGCATCGGCATCGGATCAAGACACACATCGATCGATAGGATCATGCCGCGTCAGGACACGGTCATGCCCCTGGCCTTTCGAGCCAGTCAGCATCTCGATTTACCCATCGCAGATGAGTCAGAACGGCTGCGGGCTTATTTGCATGAGCACGACCGCGTTGTCAAAGCGCTGCTCGACTCCAGACAGCTCACAGCCTTGGCACCAGGGCGCTACCGCTACACCGTGACAACGCTGCAGGTGTTCCAACTGCATGTGAAGCCAGTGGTGTCGCTTGAAGTCGATGAAGTGAGCGGACAACTGCGGATCCGTGCTCTTGATGCGGACCTCGAGGGTTTGGGGTTAGTGGATGACTTCCAACTGAGCCTTGAAGCCTTGCTTGAGGCGACTCCAAGCGGATTGCAAGGGGAGGCCATGCTGAGCGTGGAAGTCAGCCAACCTCCCCTTCTGCGTCTGATTCCCAAGCGCGTATTGGAGAGCACCGGAGAATCCATCCTGAATGGAATTCTGCTAACGATCAAAGGTCGAGTCGGTCGTCAGTTGGTGGCTGATTTCCGCTCCTGGGCCAAGGATTTGGATACCCCTCCCGCCAGCGAGTCCGCCCTACCCGGTGGCGAATAGCTTCCTCAAGAACGAGCGCCGGTGCAGGGGGGTGGGGCCAGAGGCCAGTAGCGCTGCTCGATGTTGAGCCGTTCCATATCCAGCATGTCGCTCAAGCCCGTACCCCGGAAATCGATTGGACAGCCGCCGAATCAAAGCGTCGCGCGCCTCTTTCGCCAACACACTCGCAGCTGCTATGGAGGCATGGCTGCTATCACCACGCACGATGGTGCGTTGAGAACCCTCCCACAAGCGCAAGGGGAGCACTCCATCCACCAAGACCAGCTGAGGCCGGCTGGGCAAGCGCTGAAGAGCACACACCATGGCCTGCTCAGTCGCGCTGCGAATCCCGTAGTGATCAATGGCCCACGCAGAGCTTTGCCCCAATCCCCAAGCATGGGCATGAGCCTCAATCAGAGGGACCAATGCAGCTCGACGACTCGGCGTTAACGCCTTGCTATCGGTGAGACCAGCCGCCTGCAAATGCCCGGCAGCTTGATCGCTCAAGACAACCGCCGCCGCAAAGACGGGGCCAAACAAGCAACCACGTCCAACTTCATCCACCCCAGCGATGCCAAGGCCATCGCTGGCGATCATTGGGTCTAACACTGCCTGTTAGTCGTTATCCGACGTTGATGCTGATGCGCGACGGCGTCGGCGACCGGGCCTTGATTCAGAGGTGTCTGCAGGCTCAGTACTGACCTCTGGCTCAGAACTAGCGACTGGCTCAGAGATGGATACGGAGACGGGCTCAGACACTGAAACCGCTTCAGGCTCAGGAGACATCACCGGGAGTGGGGTCTCAAGCAAAGGCGTGATCTCCACAAGCAACGGCTGTGAATGGTCGTCTGGCTCTAGGGGAGTGACGATGGTCGTGGGTGCTGAATCGTCTCCGCCAGCTGCTGCAGCAGGGCGGCCCGAACCAGTACCCGCGCTACGGCCATTTCCCCTCGGCCCACGGCGACGGCGGCGACCTGCGTTAGCCGACATTTGCTGTCGAGCCTGCTCAAGCACCTGCTCTGCGTCTTCGCCGGGACGAACAACGCGCACCATCAGGTTGTCGAGCTCCGGCTGAGTATCGAGAAGCAAGGCTGGATTGAGACCAAGCCATCCATAAACCTGCTCTTCGTCTTCATCCATAGAAACCGCGACCAGCTCAGGATCCTGACGTCGGCTCACGCTTGCAGGTTCAATGGCAGCAGACGTCGACACGGACGTAGACGCGCTAGCAGTCTCCACCTCATCCAAAGACGCATCGCTGCTGTCGACAGGACCAGAAGCCGCCACAACCTTCCCTCGGCCGCCGCGACGACGACGGGCATTCGAGGCCTCTCCAGACTGAGGAACTTCAGCCCGAGCCGACGCTGCAGAACGCACCAGCCCCGTGGCCGTAGCGAGGGGCTGCATCAGATCCTTTCCAGGAAGCACTGCAACGTGTCCCAGCCCCCCGCAACTGGGGCAGGCTCGCCCGAACAGCTCATAAATATTTTGGCCCTGACGCTTACGCGTCAGCTCCACAAGACCCAGTTCCGTGAGCTGGGCAATTTGAGGGCGAGCTGCATCATCACGAATCGCACTGGTGAAATGCTCCAGCAACTGCAACTGATCACGACGGGAATCCATGTCGATGAAGTCGACGATGATCACCCCGCCGATGTTGCGCAAACGCAACTGCCGGGCAATCTCAATGGCTGCCTCACAGTTGGTCCAGAGCACCGTTTCCCTGGCATTCGCCGAGCGGGTGAACGAACCAGAGTTGACATCAATCACCGTGAGCGCCTCGGTGGGCTCGATGATCACGTAGCCACCGGAGGGGAGATCAACCCTCGGCTTTAGGGCATCACGAATGGCCCCATTGACCTTGTAATGCTCGAGCAGCTCAGAAGGCTCAGGATGGGCCTCCAGCACAACATGACTTCCTTCCTCTCCGAGGAAGGAACGCACCCGCTCCACCGCAGCAGGAGACTCCACCACCACACGCTCCAAATCCAAGCCGGTGTGATCGCGAAGAATGCGATGAATAAAATCCTCATCGCGATTGAGAAGCACCGGGGGGGAGGCCGTCTCAGCAGATTTTTGGATCGCCTCCCATTGACGTAAAAGCGATTCGAGATCGTCAATCAGCAATTCCTCGCTGATTCCATCGGCTTCCGTACGAATCAGCAAGCCCGCACCTGGGGGCTTGACCAACACACCAAGAGCACGCAACCGATTCCGCTCTCCTTCCGAACCAATGCGCCTGGAGATATTGACCCCCTGACCGCTGGGTTGAAGCACGAGGTAACGACCTGGTAGCGCCAGATTGCCTGTCAACCGAGGACCTTTCGTCCCCGTGGGCTCCTTCATCACCTGAACCAGCACTTTTTGGCGTGGCTCCAGTAGTTCTGTAATTCCGGCGGCACCTTTTCTAAGGCGCAAAGGACCTAAGTCAGTGACATGAATGAAGCCATTTTTTTCACTTTCACCAATGTTGACGAAAGCAGCATCAATCCCCGGGAGAACATTTTCAACAGTGCCCAGATAGACATCACCTATCTGGTAACGCCCTTGGGCAACGATTAATTCATCGACGCACTCATCTGTGAGCACTGCGGCAATACGCAGTTGCTCAGCAATAACAATTTGTTGGGGCATAAACAATGACTGACGAGCCCGTCAGGACTGGAGCCCGATCAACAGCCAGCCGGCATGTCGCACGGGGTTGGGATGAATTCAATTGACCGATTAGGTCTAAGCATTCGGAGTGAATCACTCCTCTGATTTGGAGCTCAACTGCAACGCCTAGGCGTTGTTTGAAACAGGAGACTCTGGCCTCTTATTCCGCAGGATGTGGGAGCAAGAAGGTCGGGACGAAACCGTGGCGCAGGCCCGTGGCTTGACGTCTTGTTTTGAATTTAGCACCGCACAAGCCGTAGCTCGAGGCGACGGACATTGTGAAGATGTAAAGGCTGCTCCAAGGCTTCAGACAACCAGTGCTGTAGCTGAGCGGGCTTGAGGCTCCTGCCTTGATCATCGATCTGAGCGAAGCACTCAAGCGTTACCCCGCTCTCCGCCGCTTCATCAACCGCTTCATCAACCGGAGCCACGATCTCAAGCGTCTCTAAAGCAGGTCTGCAATCGCGCTGACGAGGACGTCCTTTTTTATCGGTGTCGTCCCAAACAAGCGTGTCTCGCGACAACAAATCATCCACCACCTGCTTCCACTGCTCAAAAGAAATCGCAGGGTCTTCCGCTTGGGGTTTCAGCTCAAAGCTCCATCGGGCTGCCTCCAGTTGTTGCGAGAGGCTCTGGCCAAACACGGGCACTTCATAGGCCTCCATCAACAAAAGCCCTGGGGGGAGGGTCTGTTGCCAACGCTTCAAAACATCGGGCGCCTCAACCTGTTCAATAAATTCCAAATCCATCCATTCCCCCTGCCCTTGCACTCCAAGCGGCAACGCCAAGGCGAGCTGAAGACGGGGAAGGGGGTGAAAGCCGCCGGTGAAACTGATCGGCAATTCAGCACGTCGAAGCGCACGCTCAAACAAGCGCACCAAATCGAGATGGCTGAGCAGGGCCATCGCGCCTGTTTTGCTGAAACGAAACCTGATCCTGCACACCCGATCGCTGGGCGGAGCCTGCCTTGGTTTCTGAACAGGGATCTCAGGAGGGGGAATCACAACGTTGTGGCCTAGATCCGGGCCACACACCCCACAACTGCTACATCCTTCGAACGAACAATCCGGCACAACAGCCGCTTCAAGAGCTCGCTTGAGATCTTCTGCCAACCAGCGCTTATCAATCCCGGTGTCGATGTGGTCCCAAGGCAGCGGCTGAGAACAAAACGCATCCAACCCTTCCTCGCTGAGCGCATTCGCACGTCCCCAGCCGCCGAGCTCAAGGGCCCGATAGCGGCCCTCAAGGCCTGCTGCTGCAATAGCGCCCGTCCAAGCCTCATAGGTGCGATCGAGGGCCTCAAACCATGCATCCATTCCTGCACCCGCACGCCAGGCGGCTTCGATAACAGGCGCCAAGCTCCTGTCTCCGCGACCGACGAAGTCCTCCATAGCGGAAAGCCTCACATCCGTGAAGTTGAAGCGCACTCCGCGGAGGCGCTTTCCGGCTTCCCTCAGCAACTGCTGACGCCTTAGAAACTCCTCAGTCGAAACGCTATGCCACTGAAACGGCGTATGCGGCTTCGGGGTGAAATTGCTGATGGTGATGTTGAGACTGAGGCGACCCAAATCGCGGCAGCGATCGAGCAACATCCGACAGGTCTCGGCAATGCCGAGCACATCGGCATCGGTCTCACCCGGCAGCCCGATCATGAAATAGAGCTTCACCTTGCGGAAGCCGTTTTGCATTGCCGTGCGGATTCCATCCACAAGATCTGCATCCGTGAGCCCTTTGTTCACGATGTCTCTCAGCCGTTGGGTGCCGGCTTCCGGTGCAAACGTCAGGCCCGACTGGCGGGAGCCCCCAAGGATGTGAGCGATGTCGTCATCAAAACGATCCACCCGCTGACTGGGCAACTGAAGCGTGACATTGCGATCAGCGAGACGATTACGAAGCTCTACCCCCACAGCGGGCAACGCCAGGTAATCGCTGCAGCTCAACGACAGCAAAGAAAAGTCGCTGTAACCCGTTCGCTGCATTCCCGTTTCAATCGCCTCAATCACGGCCTCAGGCTCCACGTCCCTCGCTGGTCTCGTCAGCATTCCCGGCTGACAAAAACGACAGCCTCGGGTGCAACCACGACGAATTTCCACCGTCAATCGGTCATGCACGGTCTCCACATGGGGAACGAGTCCCATCGCGTAATGGGGCATGGGCGTAGCAACACGCCTCAACAGTCGGGCGGGAAGACCAGCCTCCAGCGGCTCCACGCTGATCCCTTGCTGATCAGGTCCGTAGAGAGACGGCACATAAACCCCTGGGACAACAGCCAGATCACGAAGCAAGTCCGTTCGAGTCCAGCCCGCAGCTTTGGCTTCTGCCACCACCAATCCAATCTCAGGGAGAAGCTCCTCCCCATCGCCTAAAGCAATGAAGTCAAAAAAAGCTGCGTAAGGCTCAGGGTTGCTGGTGGCAGTGGGACCACCAGCAAAAATCAGCGGAGGAGACTCAGGGTGAGAGAGGGGCAAATCTCCTCTCTCTGCCGCATAAAGCGGCACCTTCGCCAAATCCAACATGGCGAGAATATTGGTCGCACCCAGCTCATAGCTGAGGCTGAAGCCCAGGATGTCAAAGGCGGGGAGCGGCCTCCTGCTCTCCACAGCAAACAAGGCTTGATTCCGCTCTTTCAGCCTCTCTGAAAGATCCGCTGCCGGGAGGTAGGCCCGATCACACAGCTGACCAGGAACAGCATTAAGGATGGAATAAAGAATGATGTGGCCGAGGTTGCTGGAGCCCACCTCGTAAATCTCGGGATAGGTCAGAGCCCAGCGCACACGCGCCGCCTCCCAATCCCGTGGCTCAACCCCCAATTCATGGCCCATGTAGCGGGCCGGACGATTGATGGAGGCATCAACAAGCTGATCAAACGCCACGACAGCGTGGGGGGCAGGATCCTGCTTCGTGTGGGACGGGGCGACAATCACGACCACCAGGCCCTGCTTCTTTCATCGTATGTAGCAGGATGCCCGAAGCAACCCCAGTCATTCGTGGTCAAGGTCAACGGCAATTACCTGAAACTCAAAGCGGGTTATCTGTTCCCTGAGATTGGCCGCAGGGTGAAGGCCTTCAGCAGCGCAAACCCCGAGGCCCAGCTGATTCGTCTCGGCATCGGAGACGTCACAGAGCCGCTACCGCAGGCCTGCCGTGACGCGATGAAATCAGCCATCGACGAGATGGGCACAGCAGAAGGATTCCACGGCTATGGGCCAGAACAGGGCTATGGCTGGCTTCGCGAGGCGATTGCCCGCGATGACTTCCAAGCCAGGGGTTGTGAGATCAGCGCCGAGGAGATCTTTGTCTCGGATGGCTCCAAATGCGACAGCAGCAATATTCTCGACATCCTTGGGAGTGGCAATCGCATTGCAGTGACCGATCCGGTATATCCGGTTTACGTCGACAGCAATGTGATGGCTGGCCGCACAGGCGAGTCTGGCGATGACGGTCGTTATGGCGGCCTCACCTACCTGCCGATCAGCGCCGACAACGGGTTTGCAGCGCAGATTCCCAGTGAACCTGTTGACCTGATCTACCTCTGCTATCCCAACAACCCCACCGGCGCTGTCGCGACGAAGGCGCAACTCAAGGAATGGGTGGACTACGCCCGTGCCAACAAGGCCTTGATCCTGTTTGATGCCGCGTACGAAGCGTTCATCCAAGATCCCGATCTGCCCCATTCCATCTATGAAATCGAGGGCGCTCGCGACTGTGCGATCGAATTCCGCTCCTTCTCCAAAAACGCCGGATTCACAGGCACCCGCTGCGCCTTAACCGTTGTTCCCAAAGGGCTCAAGGGCAAAGCCGACGATGGTTCAGAGGTGGAGCTTTGGGGGCTTTGGAACCGTCGGCAGAGCACCAAGTTCAATGGTGTGAGCTACATCATTCAGCGCGGCGCAGAAGCGGTGTATTCCGATGCAGGGCAACAAGAAGTGAAGGCGCTCGTGAGCTTCTACATGGAGAACGCTGCCATCATCCGGCGCGAGCTCAGCGCTGCAGGCATCGAAGTGCATGGAGGTGAGCACGCCCCCTACGTATGGCTGAAAACACCCTCAGGAATGGACTCCTGGAGCTTCTTTGATCACCTCCTTCAGAAAGCCAACGTGGTGGGGACCCCAGGGAGTGGCTTCGGTGCTGCAGGAGAGGGCTATTTCCGCCTTTCCGCTTTCAACAGCCGTCGCAATGTGGACGAAGCCATGGCCCGCATTCGCAACTTATGACCTGATCACTTCTAGATTGGAAGTATTGGGAATCAGTGGCCATGGTGGATACACCCAGCCGTAGCCCCGGTGGGGCTGCGGTTCTTGACAAGCAAACCGAGCGGGTGCGCAAGACATCGCCCCGCTACAAGGTTTTGCTTCACAACGACCCTGTTAACAGCATGGAGTACGTCGTCGTCACGCTTCAGCAGGTGGTTCCCCAGCTCAGTGAGCAAGACGCGATGGCCGTGATGCTGGAAACCCACAACACGGGGGTAGGCCTGGTGATCGTTTGCGACATTGAACCCGCAGAGTTCTACTGCGAAACCTTGAAGAACAAGGGTCTGACCAGCACCATCGAACCAGAAAGCTGAGAACAACCTTTTTTGCAGCGTTGACGACGTCCTGGTTCACGCTGAAACCACGCTGGATCCCCACCGTCACTCTCATTCCTGTCCTCTACGCCGTGGGTTGGTTGGTGTTGCAACCCATCAGCCTGATGGTCCCTGGACGAGAGATTCCTTCTCAAGACTTGATCGGCACAGGAATCAGTGTGTTGCTGTTTTTGCTGATCCTGCCCAAATGGACGCGCACCCGCTGGGAAACGCGCCATCCATGGCGACAGCTTGGACTCAAGGCGGCAGCCCATGGGCCGAGTAGCAGCCGTTCTTTTCTGATTGGCCTGGGATGGGCCGCCGTTTTGTTACTGATCATTTGTGTGATCAGCTTGGGAGGTCAGTGGGGGCAATGGCTTGGCGATTTCAGTGCTGACAAACTGATCAACGCCCTTCTCCTCTGCTTTGGCGTTGGCCTGATCGAAGAGCTGGTATTTAGGGGCTGGCTTTTGGGCGAGCTGAATCTGCTGATAGGGGCGAAGCGAGCGGTCCCCGCTCAAGCAGTGATTTTCAGCCTGGCGCACACCCGATTCGATTTGGGATTTTGGCCGATGCTGGGCCTATTGATAGGCCTGTTTTTACTGGGAATGGCCCTTGCAACACGCCGGCGACTCGACGGCGGCTCACTGTGGGGATGCGTCGGGCTGCATGGTGGATTGGTTGGCGGCTGGTTTGCGCTCCAGTCCGGCTTAATTCAGTGGTCCCCAGAATCTCCGTTTTGGCTGACAGGCCCTGGAGACAATCCACTAGGAGGCATGGTGGGAATCATCTGCTTCGCTGCATTACTCAGCTTTCAGCTGACGGCATTGGCCAAAGCGGCGCGTCCCTGAACAGGAGCACGCAGAGCTTGATCGAGGGGCGCAACTCCGTAATCCCTCTCAAGAAGCTCCATCACCGTTTTGCCAAAACGACTGGGATCACGATCAAACGCTTCAAGGCAAACCCTGCCGAACGTGCTGCCCATCGGCTCAGGATTCCAGAGGAGCTTGCGTGCCGTCCAAGGCATCATGCTCATCGGGTTGTAGCCAGGCTTGATGAGGCCTTGATCGAAGCCGTATTGCTCTAGATGCGTATGCGGCTGCAAGCCGATAAAGAAAATGGCAGGCTCAACTCGATCTTCACCAAAAATCGCTTCAAGTTCACGGTGATACGCCACGGTTTGCCGAATCGTTTCCGGCCGTTCATCAATCACGTTGAAGGAGTAATTCACCGACACGTGATCGCGGAAGCCCGCCTCGGCCAGCATCCGGCAACTATCCAAAACAGTGCGCAAGTTGTACCCCATGCGCATCTTGCGCACGAGCTCCTGGGACCCTGAGGTAATACCAATTTCGAAATAACTCATGCCCGTCTCAACCATCAACTGAGCCAACTCAGGATCCAAGTTGTCGGCTCGGATGTAGGCCGCCCAACGAATCCCCGTTAAACCTTCAGCCTTAATGGCACGCAACAGCTCTTTGGCATCCTCGATGTATTTGCGAGCGGGGATGAACTGAGCATCGGTAAACCAGAAGCCACGCACTCCACGGTCGTAAAGCTGACGCATTTCGGCGACAACTTCCTGCACAGGATTCACCAGCACTTGCTTGCCTTCCACAACGGTGTAAACGCAATAGCAACAGTTGTGGGGACAGCCTCGTTTGGTTTGAACGCCAACGTAAAAGTCTCCGCCCTCCAAGTACCAATCCAGCTGTGGCCAGATGGAAGCGATGTAGTTGTAATCGCAGGCGGTTTTGGGCCTGCTCTCGGGTTGCTCGTGAATCAAACCCGGACGAGGTGCCTCTCCCACAACAAAACATCGCTCTCCATCAAGCGGTTGTTGAGCCAGGAGCTTTTCTAGAAGCGGTTCACCCTCACCGATTGAAATGATGGTGCCCTTGGGCAAGGACCGGCCCAGCTGTTCATAGAAAACGCTGACCGCGCCTCCACCAAGAACAGCTCGCGCCTCGGGACGATGGCGACGCGCCCTTTTCAAACCATGGCGCACCAACTTCTGATTGCGATGAAGCTCGCCGTAATGACTAGTCATTAAGCGCAATCCACCCAAGGCCCCTTTGATGCGCTTCAAAGGGTTGCGTGCGTAGAAAACTTCAAATGAGTTTTGAAGGGGGTTCCCACCCCTGCCATCCACAGGTGCATAGATCTGAATGTCTCTCCAGGAGAACACCAGCAGCGTGGGTCGAAACTGATCCACCACGTTGAGCAGAACACCCTCTACATCAAGAACCGGCAGGGCTGCCAAATCAAGAATGCGCTGAGGCAAATCCGGGAAACACTTGTGCAGGTGATCAGCCAAATAAATCGGGCCAATCGGAAAAATCGGATTGCAGGGCAAACGCACAAACAGGACCCTTTCGCCTGCTGCCCTTGAAGTCTTTATCGGCGCTGCGTTGCTCATGTGCGGACGCTAACAACTGCATCAGCTGCAGCGCCCGGCCGCGGACTTCAGAATTGCTTCATGAACGAGCGGTTACAAACCGCAAACTTGCTTTACAATGCGTTTGGCGGGGCAACCTGCCCTTCCGTAACCGTCTCCTTGCGAGACCTTCTTTTCCGTTCTCATGACTACCACCATCCAGCAGCGCTCCGGCGCTAACGGCTGGCAGCAGTTCTGTGAGTGGGTCACCTCCACCAACAACCGTCTTTATGTCGGTTGGTTCGGTGTTCTGATGATCCCCACACTGCTTGCCGCTACCACTTGCTTCATCGTTGCTTTTATCGCCGCACCTCCGGTTGATATCGACGGCATCCGCGAGCCTGTTGCAGGTTCACTGATGTATGGCAACAACATCATCTCTGGTGCTGTTGTTCCTTCCAGCAACGCTATTGGCTTGCACTTCTACCCAATCTGGGAAGCTGCCTCACTCGACGAGTGGCTCTACAACGGCGGTCCTTTCCAACTGGTTGTTTTCCACTTCCTGATCGGCATCTACGCCTATATGGGACGTGAGTGGGAACTTTCCTACCGCTTGGGCATGCGCCCTTGGATCTGTGTTGCATACAGCGCACCTGTTGCTGCTGCATCTGCAGTGTTCCTGGTCTACCCCTTCGGTCAGGGTTCGTTCTCTGACGCCATGCCTTTGGGCATCTCTGGAACCTTCAACTACATGTTGGTCTTCCAGGCTGAGCACAACATCCTGATGCACCCCTTCCACATGCTTGGAGTGGCTGGTGTCTTCGGTGGTTCACTGTTCTCCGCCATGCACGGTTCATTGGTGACCTCCTCCTTGGTTCGTGAAACAACCGAGACCGAGTCCCAGAACTACGGCTATAAGTTCGGCCAAGAAGAAGAGACGTACAACATCGTGGCTGCTCACGGCTACTTCGGTCGCCTGATCTTCCAATACGCCTCCTTCAACAACAGCCGTAGCCTTCACTTCTTCCTTGCAGCCTGGCCTGTTGTCGGCATCTGGTTCACCGCTCTTGGCGTGTCAACCATGGCCTTCAACTTGAACGGCTTCAACTTCAACCAGTCGATCCTTGATGGTCAGGGCCGCGTCCTGAACACCTGGGCCGATGTTCTTAACAGAGCTGGACTTGGCATGGAAGTGATGCACGAGCGCAACGCTCATAACTTCCCTCTCGACCTGGCTGCTGCTGAGTCCACACCTGTGGCTCTTCAGGCACCTGCAATCGGTTGATCTGGAAATCATCCAAAGTTCAGATCAACTGAACTAGAAAGCTCCCGCCGAAAGGTGGGGGCTTTTTTGTTGTGATGGCTCAGTGAGTACGGCAAATGTTGCCGTCTTTCCAACTCCATATCCATGGAACAGAGGCTTGTGCCTGACGGAGATCTTCTCGAACCTCCAAGCTCACGGGAATGAAATCGGTCTTGAAATCAAACTGGGAATCGCGCAGAGATTGGTTCAACACGATGCTCCCCGTTTCACCAGATATTGAGCGGTGATAGGTGCCTACAGGAATCTGAAGCGCACCCATCTCCCGGATCAAATGAATGACGTGATGGGACTGATCCCAAGCAGGGTTCAACAGAACGAAAGTGCGCTGTCCCTCAAGCACCAAATTGTGATCCACTTGATGCTGGTGGACGTAGTACTGCTGAAATCCATTCGCATCGGGTGGTGACGTCGCTGCACCCCGGTGAACAACAACATCGGTTCCATTGGTGCCAGACACACCTGCATCGAAAAAGGTGACAGACGGTGTTTCGCGAAAGACGTGAATCGGTATGAATTGGAGTCTCATCAAAATCTCCTCGCCTGGATGGCGTTGATCAATCAACTAGAGAGCCTTAGGACTTGCGTCGCTCCAGATCAAGTCAATCGTGATTGAAGCGTCGAGGTTTCGTTTCACGGGGCAATCATTCGCGACCCGCTTCAACAAGGCCTTTTGTTCCTGGCTAAGGGCAACAGGGAGGCTGATCTGAGCTTGAAGGCTTTCAATGCGGCGCGGTCCCTCGCTTGTCATTGTTTTTTCAACGATGACGTTGGCGTCAACGAGGTCCCAGCCGCGACGCCGTGCGGCGATCCCCATGATCGTCAAAATGCACGTCCCAAGGGCTGACGCCAGTAGGTCAGTCGGCGAAAAGCTTTCGCCAAGGCCATCATGATCAGTTGGTGCATCGGTCTTAAGGACGGTGCCCGAGGGACCGTGCTGAGCCGTGCAGTGCAAGTCACCGGTGTATCGGCATTGAATCGCTGTCATCCGTGCTTGATCGTGTCTCTGATCAAGTCTGCTCCCGTTCAAGGGAGATCTTCACTGGATCTTTGAAGAAAAGAGTGAAGTGTTCAGCATCAGCACTGTGCGTTGAGAACGTGCTGAAAGACCGCCTCTGCCCAGCCCTGCGCATGGCAAGCAGGCGCCAACTGGTAGCGGCCTTGAGCAATGGCTTCAGCAAAGACCGGGTGGGGGCCATTCGCACCAGGCACAACAACAGAGAGATCACCAGCCTCTAGGAGGGGCTGGTCATTGGGAGAGTCACCCAGTGCGAGCACCCGCACTGGAGAGCCACCACTGCGCTGCTTTAAAACCTCAAGGGCTCGACCCTTGCTGACCTCTGCGCCGAGCAGGTGACCCATACGGTTGCCCTGAACGACAGCGAAACCAAGCCGATTGGCGAGATCTGGCAAGCGTTGCCGCGCTGACGCAGAAGGGGGCACAAAGGGCAAACTCCAACGCCTCTGACAAGCCAGCTGCAGCGCTTCGCCCTGCAGACCAAGAAATTCCAACGCCTCTTGATCCGAGAGCGCATCAATGGGTTGCAACGGCTCACCAAGCAACTGCGCAAGCTCTCGCAGAACCGGACGAAGCTCGGCCACAGGGCATCCCAGCGCAAGCTCCCATGGCTCGCCATCACTGGTTTGCCCATGAATAGCCCCTCCGTTTTCAACGATGAACGGATCCTTCAACCCAGCTGCAGCCCTAAAACTTTTCACCTCCTCCGCCGTTTTGCTCGTACACGGGATCACGGGAATTCCCTGCAACTGCAAGCCACGGATCGCCTCCCGTGCCGGCTCCCAGTTGTAGGCATGGTCCATCAGGGTCCCATCGAGATCGGTCACGACCCACCAGGGGATTGAGTTCAGAGAATCTGTTTTGTTCATCGAATCAACCAATGCACAGCAAATGGCTCAAGGTCGAGAGCCGTTTGGCCCGCAACGAAAGAATGCCCGGTCAACACGTCATGCCAAACAGATCCTGAGGAATCAGCCAGGGTGCTCAAGGGGAAACTGAGGCGGACATCACTGAAATTGTGAATCGCAAACAGAGTGCTTGCCCCTTCCCCCCTCCGCAAAATCACCACATCAGAGCGGCCTTGACTCAGGACCGTCATCGGGGCAAAGGGATCTAACGCCGCCTGGCCACGACGGACAGCCATCGCTTGTTGCAGTGCCGCCACCACCTGACTGGTATCGCTTTCGAGATCCGCCAATAATCGCTCTAAACGGTCGAGTTGAAACTGAGGACGGTTGAGATCGCGCCGATGACCGCTAATGCGAAAGCGAGCATTGTCATTCGGAGTTGCCAGTAATGCCGGCAGGTAGAACGCAGGCACACCGGGCAACGTCAACAGCAGCAACTGCGTCAACAAAAAACGCGCGCGTTGATGGTGTGATGGATCCCGCCCTGGAGCCGCCATGGCACTCCACCAACTGATGTTGATCTCATAGGGAACCTCCAGTCCATCGGCCAAGCGCCGGTGACTCACCAAACCACCCCGCTGCTCGCATTGCTGCAGCAACTGAAGCAATCGATCGGATTCCATCAAACCTTCAAGTGGCCGCAAACCAATCCCGTCGTGACAGGCCGTGAAATTGAGCAGCCCTGTCTGTTGTGGGAGCTGAGGCCAACGCGCTAGCCAGTCGTTCAGCAGATCAGCACGACGACTGAGACAGGCCTCGAGGACAAGCGGAGGCAAGGGAAAATTATAGGCGAGGTGCGCTTCTGAACCAGTGGTCAAATAAGACAGATTTTCCTGCTCGGGAACATTCGTTTCCGTTACCACCACTCCCTGAGGACATCGCGATTCCAAGAGAAGGCGCAACACTTCCACCAACCGGTGGGCCTGAGGCTGATGGATGCAGTCACTAAAGGGCTGCTTCCAAACAAACCCCACGGCATCCAGACGCAACCATTGGACGCCATAACTGCAAAAAAGATCGAGCAGGCGTGTGAATCCCAGCAACACCTCAGGCTCTCGCCAGTTCACATCCACTTGATCGGGCCCAAACGTGGTCCAGACCGTTTCTGGCCCCCGATCTGTCGCCAGAGTGGTGAAGAGAGCGGAACTACGTGGACGCACCACCTTGTCCCAACAAGGGTTGGGAGCAGCAGCCAACACACATTGCGCTCCAGGTTGCTCTCCCTTCTGAAAAGCCCGAACCCAGGGGTGAGACGCTGAAATGTGATTGAGGACCAAATCAGCCATCAACTGGCGACCTTCCGCCAACGCGGCTAAATCATTCCAATCACCAAAGCGTTGGGCAATCTCTTCATGACTGGCAACGGCAAACCCTCCATCACTGGTTGCGCGCAAGAAGGGCAAAACATGCACAACCGCTGAGAGACCGCTGAAATGCTCGTGCAGTAGGGCCTGCAAACAACGGAGCCCCGGCTGATCATGGGCACTCACCGTATCGGCGTAGGCAATCAACACACAACTCGAGGAATCCCAACGCGCACCCTTTGCCGTTGCATCTGTCCTTGCGTCTGCAGACCCAGGATCAAGCGACTCTGAAACGGCCTCTCTGACCTAGACCGCTCGGAATGCAGCAATTGCGACGACAAGCGATTGAGATCCTCAGAAGAATGGTGTTCATAGAGCTCCGTCAGAAGCGATGGCAACCACTCATGCGCCATTAACTGCTTCGACACCATGCCTTTGCCAATTGCAAATGGTATGGAACAGAGCTCCACAACTTGTTGTCGCATTGATCACCGCATGGATTTTCAGCAGGGATTAATCGCCACGATTCACGACTATGGCCTCGGGAAACTGGATCTCCCAGACTTTCGCCGTCAGCTCAGTCAACGGCCAACATCCTTGTTGATCCCTTGCCTGATGGAGGAATTCAGCCGTCCTGCGCTCGGACTGATCCGTGAGGTTCTGTCAGAACTAAGCGGCCTAGAAGAACTCGTGATCGCACTATCCGCAGATAACAGCGACGACGTCGCTGCAGCGGAAGCATTCTTTTCTGACATGCCATTCCCTGTGCGCGTGCACTGGACGAATGGTCCTGCCGTTGCCGAATCACTGCAGTCACTTCAGACCCTCGGCCTCAACGTGACCGGACCACCTGGCAAAGGCTGGGCTGTTTGGCAAGGGCTTGGTGTGGCTTGCAGAAACGCGGAGATCGTTGGACTCTTCGATGCCGACATCCGCACCTTTTCACCGGCCTACCCCCAAAGAATGCTGCGACCGTTGCTGGATCCCTCGCTCGGTGTGGCCTACGTGAAAGCGTTCTACAGCCGCCTTTCGCTCGAGACCCAAACTCTCCATGGCAGAGCAACTCGCCTTTTCGTAGGTCCACTCCTCACCAGCCTGGAGCAGATCTTTGGCCCGATGCCATATCTGCGCTATCTCCAATCCTTCCGCTACCCGTTAGCCGGCGAGTTCGCGTTCACCAGAGATCTGGCCATGAATTTGCGCATTCCCTCCGACTGGGGACTCGAGATCGGTTTGCTTTCAGAGGTGTATCGCCATGTAGCTCCTCGACGCATCGCCCAAGTGGATCTTGGACTGTTTGATCACAAGCACAAAACACTTGGCAATGCTCCTTCCGAAGGCTTGCAACGCATGGCCGGTGAAATTTTTGCCACGGTGCTTCGTGGGCTCATGGAGCATGAAGGTCGGATGTTGTCTGCAGACCAGATCCCAACCCTTGAAGTGCTGTTCCGACGGGTCGGGGAAGACCGTGTTCAGCAGTTTGGCTTGGATTCAACCATCAATCGTCTGCCATACAACCGACACAGCGAGGAGCTTGCGGTCCAAAGCTTCGCCACCTTGTTGCGTCCCAAAGTGGAGGAATTGATGGTGGCGCCTGTGGCCCATCAGCTGCCGAGCTGGTCGAGGTTGCTGTGCTGCACCGAGCGCTTACAAGCAGACCTCACCGAAGCAGGCCAGCAACGAAACACCATTGCAGCGCCCAACAGAACGCCACGAACTCATTACCGTCGCCCCCTAAAGGCCTGTCCACCTAGACGTCCTGCCGCAGCGGCATGAATGAGCTTTGCCCGTTCCATTCAGGCTGAGCAGAGCATGGGCTTGAAGCAAGCCATACCAAAAGCCTCTGCCTAGGCCTGCTTCGTGATCACAAGGGAGGAGGATGAAGCTCATGAATGAACGCAACCCAGCTGAAGTCGTTGAAAAGCTGGTTGAGGAATGGAAGCTGCAACCGCATCCTGAGGGTGGCTGGTATCGCGAGCTGCATCGGAGCTCTTTGCTCGTGGTTCGACCTGATCAGCAACAGCGCTGCGCCATCAGCACGATCTTGTACCTCTTGGATGCAGGATCGCTTAGCCGCTGGCACAGGGTGAGCCATGCCGATGAGGTATGGACCCATCTGCAAGGAGCACCCCTAAGTCTGTGGTGCCTCAAGCCGGAGGCTGATCAGGCCACTCGAGAGGTGTTGTCGATGCACAACCCTGTTCAGGTGATTCCAGCGGATCACTGGCAGGCCGCTAAGGCTGAAGGTCCTTACAGCCTTGTGAGTTGCTGTGTTGGGCCTGGATTCAGCTTTGAAGATTTCACCATGCTCAGAGATCTTCCAGACAGCGAACGTCCAACGGCAGCGCTACCTGATCTGCTCTGAGCTCTGATTAGGGCAGGCCACAGCTCAAGATTGAACCCGACTGATTACGCTCATCCCAGCAGGGAGGCCCCATGGGCAGCAGCTTCGGAGAACTATTTCGGATCAGCACCTTTGGGGAATCGCATGGTGGAGGCGTGGGCGTGATCGTGGATGGCTGCCCGCCCAGGCTGGAGTTAGACCTTGAAGCCATTCAGGCCGACCTCGACCGCAGACGGCCTGGTCAAAGTCGTATCACCACACCGAGGAAAGAAGCAGACCAGGTTGAGATTCTGAGCGGATTACTGGATGGGGTCACCCTGGGCACACCAATTGCGATGGTGGTGCGCAACAAGGACCAACGACCTCAGGATTACAAAGACATGGAAGTGGCCTTTCGCCCCTCCCATGCCGATGCCACGTATCAGGCGAAGTACGGCATCCAGGCACGCAGCGGCGGCGGCAGGGCCTCTGCGCGGGAAACGATCGGACGGGTTGCCGCGGGAGCTATCGCCAGGCAGCTTCTCAGGAAAGCGAATGGCACCGAAGTGATCGCTTGGGTAAAGCGAATCCACGATCTCGAGGCGAGCATTGATCCCAGCTCAGTCACACCCGAACAAGTGGAAAGCAATATCGTGCGCTGCCCTGACCCAGGGATGGCCGAACAGATGATTGAACGGATTGAAGCGATCGGCCAAGAGGGAGATTCCTGCGGCGGAGTGATTGAGTGCGTGGTGCGGCAAGCGAGCACAGGGCTGGGAATGCCCGTGTTCGACAAGCTGGAGGCTGACCTCGCCAAAGCCGTGATGTCACTGCCCGCTACCAAGGGCTTTGAAATCGGATCAGGCTTCGCAGGCACTCTGCTGAAGGGCAGTGCCCACAACGATGCCTTCCTACCCACCCAGGACGGAAGCTTGCATACGGCCACGAACTATTCCGGAGGGATTCAGGGAGGAATCAGCAATGGGGAAGCAATTGTGATCCGCGTGGCCTTCAAGCCAACAGCCACCATTCGCAAGGAGCAGCAGACCATCAACGCGGCAGGGGAGGCCACCACGCTCTCAGCCAAAGGACGCCACGACCCTTGTGTCTTGCCAAGAGCCGTTCCGATGGTGGAAGCGATGGTGACCTTGGTGCTCGCCGATCACCTGCTCAGGCAGCAAGGGCAGTGCAGCCTCTGGTGATCTGAGCCACCCCTAGCTTCTGGCCGGAGATTGAATCCCATTGCTGCTCGCCAACTGTGCTGCTGCTTTCGCCATGCGCCCAGCCGTCGAGCGAGCCGACGTTGACTCAGGACTCGACTTACGGGCATGGCGTGCCTTACGAGGTTTGCCAACTGACGCCAAGGAGGTGGTAGACGTTTCCGCTGTCTTGGCCACCCGAGCTTTGGCGACCCGCGAGGAAGAGGCGGCTCGTTTGGTTTTCGTTGAGGTCGTGGTACGGGCGGCAGCAGGCTGAGCAGCCTTCACAGCTTTGCTTGTTTTGCTGGCTTGACGCGGTTTGGAGGCTTGGCGATTGCGATGACTCAACACCATCACCCATTCCTCATCCGTCAGGGATGCAGGCTTGCTTCCATGGGCAGTGGCCAGCTTTGCCGCCTTCTCAATGTCTTCAATCAGATTGATCCAAGAGGTGGCAAAACGCTTATCGGACTGAGAGCGCGCACCACTTTCAACCAAGGTTTCAACCACGCCAGCTGCCGTGACCTTTTTACGGCGACGATTAAAGATCTCTTTCTGCAATTGCGCGATCAAAGCATCCGCCTTGTCGCTCAGCTTGATGGATAACTGAGACATCCGAATTTGAATCACTATCCCATCTGTAGCAGATAAGACTCACGTCAACCAATGACGTAGGTCGTCGACGGCGGCCGTGGTATTGAGCACGCCGCGACCGAGGGCGATGGCGTCGTAACCAGCCGATAGCCACGGATCCAAGTCGGCCACAGTCAAACCTCCAGCCGCAATCATGAAGGGCAGATCCCCCATCGGCGCTGAAATCTGCCGGTGGTAATCGAGGCCCAGCACAAGCGCTGGAAACAATTTCACAAGATGGCAACCAAGAACCAACGCCTGCCGAATTTCGGTTGGCGTCATCACACCAGGAACGAGACAACAGTTGTGTTGATGGGCCATCGAGACCAGACCCTGATCCAACAGCGGCGACATGGCATAGGGCAAATCGAGATCGATGACCGCCTGGAGACCGCGTTGAGACGTGACAGATGCCACTCCCAGCTGAACGGTTGGATGCCTCAGACGGATCGTCGCTATCAGGTCACTCCAACGCAAGTGATCCATCCAGGCAATTTCAATGTGACGGACACCCAGATCAACCAATTGATCGAGGCGATGACACAACAGTGACTGTAAAAACGGCCCAAGGAGATCACTCTCCTTGGGCCGCAAAACAATGATGAGTGGCTGACGGCGCAAAGAAGCCATCAACCACTGCTGACGATCAGACGTACTCAGCAATTCGTACATCACGTCGGATCAACAGATCCTGTAGTTCCTGAGAATCCACAGTTTCGCTTTCAACCAGCATTTCAGCGAGCTCATCAAGCACAGAACGGTTGTCGTTCAACACCTTGGTGGCACGGTGATAGGCCACGTCAACAAGATCCGACACCTCGGAATCAATCGTGGCGGCGGTGTCCTCTGAGAAGTCACGTTCAGCCGCGATGTCGCGACCCAAGAACATCCCTCCTTGCGCACGGCCAAGGGCAACAGGACCAAGCTTGTCGCTCATGCCAAAACGGGTAACCATTTGACGGGCCACGGAAGCCACCTGTTGGAGATCATTGGAGGCACCCGTTGTGACCTCGTCTTCTCCGTAGACGATTTCTTCTGCAACCCGTCCGCCCAACGCCACAGCCATTTGGTTCTGGAGATAGGTGCGTGAGTAAAGACCAGATTCCATCCTTTCTTCGCTCGGAGTGAAGAAGGTCAAACCACCGGCGTTGCCACGGGGAATGATCGAAATCTTCTGAACGGCGTCGTAATCAGGCATCAGTGCACCCACCAGGGCATGGCCTGCCTCGTGATACGCAACCAAACGCTTGCGACGCTCGCTCATCACCCGATCTTTCTTCTCGGGGCCCACCATGATGCGCTCGATCGCATCACTAATCTCGTCGTTGCTCACCTCAGTGAGTTGGCGGCGGGCGGCAAGGATGGCGGCTTCATTGAGAAGGTTGGCCAAGTCAGCACCGGTGTAACCAGGGGTGCGGCGAGCCACCTTGTCGAGGTCCACATCCTTCGACAGCGTTTTGCTGCGGGCGTGGACGCCAAGAATTTGGAGGCGACCGGCGTAATCAGGACGATCAACCGTGACTTGGCGGTCGAAACGACCTGGACGCATCAGAGCTGAATCCAACACGTCAGGGCGGTTGGTTGCCGCAATGATGATGATTCCGGTATTGCCTTCAAAGCCATCCATCTCCGTCAGGAGCTGGTTCAAGGTTTGCTCCCGCTCATCGTTGCCGCCGCCGAGGCCAGCGCCACGCTGACGACCGACAGCATCGATCTCATCGATGAACACAATGCAAGGTGCATTTTTCTTGGCCTGCTCAAACAGGTCGCGAACACGGCTGGCACCAACACCAACAAACATCTCCACAAACTCAGAACCTGAGATCGAGAAGAAGGGAACACCGGCTTCACCGGCCACTGCTTTGGCGAGCAGGGTTTTACCTGTACCGGGAGGACCAACGAGCAAACAACCCTTAGGAATTTTTGCTCCTACAGCGGTGAAACGATCTGGATTCTTGAGGAAATCAACCACCTCAGTGAGCTCAAGCTTGGCGCCTTCAATTCCAGCGACATCGCCAAACGTGATTTGAGTGGTGGGCTCCATTTGGACCCGAGCCTTGCTCTTGCCAAAATTCATGGCTTGGTTTCCACCGCCACCGCCACCTCCCTGGGCACGGCGGAACAGGAAGAACAGACCGCCGAGCAGTAACACCGGGAAGATCAAACTGGTCGCAGCTTGCTGCCAGGCGCCTGGCTGACGGGAGGGCTGCACAACAATGTCAACGTTGTGATCCGTCAGCATTTTCAGCAGATCCTTGTCGGGAGCGAGGTTGACCTCCGCACGACGACCATCGGTCTCAACGATCTGAGCAGTTCCACGATCGGGAGAGAGCAAAACTCTGCTGACCTGGTCTTCCTGAACAGATTCCACAAAATCGCTGTACCGCAGCGTGCGAGCTGCCGTTGCAGGGTCGGGACGGTCAAGGAACGCCGTACCCACAACGATCACTACCACTACGAGCAGGACGTAGAGCCCCACATTGCGCCAACGCTTGTTCAAGGTTTTTCGCCTCTGATGAAGGAATGTTAATAGAAATCGAAAAAATCAGGAGGCCCGAAGGACCTCAACCACGCTGCGGAACGCAAACCACTCTGGAATCTCCTCGCCACTGCGAAGCATCTTGCGGAATTGGGTGCCGCTGAGCTTTTTGACATGCAGACCTCGGGCCTCCGCATGTTCCGCAGTGACGTACCCCTCTTCATCGGTGAAGACGAGATTCAAGGAGGGCACGGTCTCCATGGTGAGTTCAGGGGCACACTCTTTGGCGAAATTCTGCGCGTCATACGGACCGTAAAAATCATCCCCAGAGAGAGAGGACTTACATCCAGCCATATCGCGGCCAATGATGAAGTGAGTACAGCCGTAGTTCCGGCGAATGATCATGTGCTGCAGGGCTTCACGCGGACCAGCCATGTGCATCGCGTACGGCAGATAGGCCCAACGAATGCGCGAGTTATCCACTTCTGCGGCCAGGCGTTCATAGGTCTGGAAGCGAACGGCGCCAGGGATGTCGTCCTGCTGGGTGGGCCCACAGGTGGGGTGGACCAAAACGACCGCATTTTCACTGACGTTTTGGGCGTGCAGTGCACGGGTAAAGAGCTCGTAGTGGGCGCGATGAATCGGATTTCGGCACTGGAATGCCACCACGTCTTCGCCGTCAGGGAGACCGGCGCGCACCTCAGCAGGCGTCTTGCAAGGGAAGACACGCTCCGGGAGTTGCAAGCCCTGAATCAAGCCACCGAGGTAGTAACGACGGCGCTCTGTGGCGATCATGCGCACCGCCGGGTGCTCTAGCGAGGTGGTGCCGTAGCAGCCTTTGGCCTCGACAACCTTGTCGGGTTCCCACTTATCTCCAACGGTGAGAAGAGCGAGGTCCTGACCTTTGTATTTCAACAAAACCTTGTCTCCAACCGCCACGTCCTCACGGTCGGTATCCATCACGATCGGCAACCCAAACAGGTAACCAGTCGTGGTGCGGTGCCCGGCCACAACGGAGTCGTAGTCGGCCTGATGCATGAATCCTCGCTCTGGAGAGAATCCACCCACCACAAGCAGCTCAACATCACAGGCATTGCGATCGGAACATTCGATGCTTGTGGTAGCAGAAGCTTTCAGAGCGGCATGCTCCGTGGCTGACACCATCAAATCCACCAAGGTGCCTCCGTAAGGAGCAATCACCCCGGAGCGCTGCGAGGACAAGGAACTGGCAGTCATCGGCGATTCGTGTCTGGATCAGGGATGGCGAGATTCTCCCAGAAGACAGAAAAAAAGGAGGGCCTCAGCCCTCCTTTTGAATCAATGCGACTGAACAGGGGAGATCAAGCCTCCTCAAAGCGGCCGAAGAGCTCTCCGCTGATCTTCACGTCAACGATCTCCCGACCGCCCATATCTGAGTCGGAAGGTTGAATCGCTGTGAATACACCACCAAACTCACCCGTCTCTGGGTCCACCTTGGTGATTGAAAAGCTCATCAGGCCAGTGCCATCGATGTAGCGCTTGACGTTTTCGCTTTCAAGTTCCTCATAGTCACCACCCAATGCCATCAGGCCCTGGGGATAGTCCACACCGGTTGTTAAGGCACGACCCTTGGGGTCGATGAAGTTACTGGTGCGGTAGCTCGGTGTGCGGTAGGTGCCGTTGAAGTCGGTACTGGTTGTAAGTGCTGAACCCTCAGCGGTGGCTTGAAGGTTTTTGCTGGAGAAGGTGAAGGGGAATTCCTCACCACCAGGAACCAAGACGGTGATCGGCTGGAAATCGATACCGCCTTTTTCGCTGAAGCTCAAGCCGTTCTCGCCAACGCTGAGATCGCCAAAGACTTCATCCAAACTTGAGGTGTAGCGGGTGAGGATTTTGCCCTCCACGAATTGCGCCTCTTGACGCTTGTTCGCGGGTTCGCCTTTAACGAACACCTGGGAGGGATGCATGCAAATTCCACGCAGTTCATAAGCACCGCCAGCCGTAAGGCTGATGGAGCCACGTGCCGAATCAGGCAGGGTGGGGCAATCATTGGCCTTGCCCGTATTGCGGATGTCGTCATAGGTGACGTTGGACCGATCTATGGCCTCAGCACCACCACTGCAGGCGGTTACAACGAAGAGACAGAGGGCCAGCACCATGGCCAGCAGGGGACGGATGCGCATAGAAGAAAGCTGATTAGCCGGACGAAGACGGTATCCACCGATTTTTCGATCTTACAAGGGGAAAACGTGCGTTCCGGCAAGCCTTTTGCAGCTCTCAACAAGCCTTCGCGTTGTGGGTCCTAAAGGGAGCACTTTGAAACCGTTGAACGGCCCAATTCAACAGTGACTGAAACCGATCTCAAAACATCACACGTCTGAGACAACCTCCGATGAATTGAGGGCTTGCAGCGCGGGCAGTTGCCTGGCGAGCTCATCCAGCAAGCGATTGGCGAGCTCAAGCTTGTATTGAGGCACGCACTGCTCCTGCGTGCCATCGCGCCTGAGCAACCAGCCTCCATTCAGATCAGAACCAAACCCCTGATTGGGCTGATCAATGGGGTTGGCAAACAACAGGTCGCATTTTTTTGCAGAGAGTTTGTGACGTGCCCGCTCCAGCAGCGAATCGGCTTGACCACTGAGAGCAGCAAATCCCAAGAGCACCTGACCAGGCGGGCGGCGCTCAGCCAAACCGGCCAAAAGATCTGGAACAGTCTCCATTTGGTCCGAAAGAACGTTGGCCAACGCGGCCTTCGCGGGTTTCTCAGGAAGCGCTCCACCACGACGGCGCAAATCCGCCACCGCCGCCGCCATCGCCACCGCATCAACACCCGGCTGCAGATCAATGAGAGCCGACTCCATCGCTTGCGCCGACTCCACAGGGTGGCAACACAACCCTTCAAGCCAGGCGTCAGGCAACTGCAAGGGGCCATGAATCAAGTCAACCCGGGCACCTCGCCAACGGGCTGCTTGAGCGAGCATCACACCCATGCGTCCACTACTGCGGTTGCTAATCATTCGGGCAGGATCCAGGGCTTCCACCGTTGGGCCAGCGGTGACGAGCAAGGAACGACCACTCCAATCACGCGTCAACTGGCGTTCCTTGCTCCCTTGCTGAAGCGCATGGAGAACCGCCAATTGAATCAAAGCGGGATCGGCCATTCGCCCCTCTCCGATTCGATCACAAGCCAACAAACCAGGCTCTGGTCCAAGGCAGAGCACCCGTTCATCCCGTTGCAAGAGCT
The DNA here is from genome assembly GCF_014279775.1 of Synechococcus sp. PROS-9-1. NCBI lineage: Bacteria > Bacillati > Cyanobacteriota > Cyanophyceae > Synechococcales > Synechococcaceae > Synechococcus > Synechococcus sp. PROS-9-1. Next base: position 351,645 of record NZ_CP047961.1, on the reverse strand, counting down.
CCCAGTTGCGACGGACTGCAGCATTGCCCCACATCCCTGTATTCATAGCTGAGGCCGCCACCACAGGCCGCTCGCAAGCCAACAGCAAGGAGGCCAGCAACCCATCTCCAAATCCCTGGGTCCAACGGGCCAAGCTTGTGGCGCTTAAGGGAGCCACAACCACAAGATCCGCCCACTCAGCTAGCTCCACATGCAGCGGTCGAGGTTGCGATGGATCCCACTGATCCTGATCTTGCAAACACGGGTGACGACTCAGGCTTGCCAGTGCCACAGGGCTGACAAGGCGTGAGGCGCTAGGGGTGATGACACAACGCACCTCGGCCCCTGCCTTCACCAACGCACTGACAAGAAGAGGGGTCTTGACCGCAGCGATGCTTCCCGATGCCGCTACGAGAAGGCGACGCCCCTCCAGAGGCCTTGGGGCCTCAATCTTCATCGAATGGTTCCTGATCAACTAAGTGAACGTATGGCCCTGTGAGCTCCGGTCGGTGGATCGCCAAGGCACGCAGAAGATGCCAATCACTTAAACCATCAAAAGGGGTGGGATAGTCGTCGTCTTCAAGGCGCTTGGCGAGCAAAGCCACCTTGTCGTCATCAAACGCGTCCAGAGATTCCGGCGTGATCGGCATGCTGGTTCCCTGAAGCGAAGACCCCATTCTGCCTCGGGCAAGAATGAAAGTGACGCTAAGTTTCAAGCGAAGGGGTCTTAGCTCAGCTGGTAGAGCGCTGCGATCGCACCGCAGAGGTCAGGGGTTCGAATCCCCTAGTCTCCATGCCATTAAAGAGCCTTAAATGATCGACTGAAGTCAAAAAGATGCGCCTAGCGATAGTATTGTGCAGCGCCCATGATTTGCACTTCACGATAGGCCGGGAAGAGCAATTGGCTCACAAATTGTCGCTGACTAAACCAGAAAATAACACGAAAATAGCTGGGCTTAAACACAATTTATCGCAGCAATATTCGCCGACAAGAGCCAAATGAGCGTCAACACAGAGCAGCCCCATCTGCTGTAGCAACAGAAACAACGACCGGGCAACATCCCCCTTAAAGTCAGGGCTCCTATGAATTGAAAAGCAAAATATTGAGCTCAGGATGAATACAACAATCCAAGCTCAGGCCTTTTCAACGCATCAATTAAGCCATCCCTTCATGGACGTCATTGATCTCTTTCCACGGTCCATCGTGCAAGGAGAGCTTGAGCTCAAACTACGCAATCAACTGCTCCTCCATTGCGAAGAGGTCCTTCACAATCCAGGGGCTAATCCCGACGCTTCGAAGCGCCTCGCTGGCCAGCTCAACCAACAACGAGAACTCAATCCAACACAACCCGCCGTTCGGGAACTTTGCGAATCTGTCCTTCTCGAAGGCTGCGAGCGCTGGATTCGTCATGTAATTGACCAGCAACCGCCTCAGGGGCGTGGACCATGGGTGCCCGGTCGCTACCAGCTAAGGCTGATTGATATTTGGCTGAATTGCCAAATGGAGGGTGATTACAACCCAATGCATACCCATGGAGGAAGTTTTTCTGGAGTTGTCTTTTTAAAAGTGCCCTCACAGATCAACGGAACAAGTTTTGATGGTCAGCTTTGTTTTCACGGTCCTGAGGACTATCACCTTCAATCATTTCGTACGGGAATGGCCAAGTACGTGCTTCCCAGGCCGGGTGATTTTTATATTTTTCCAGCCTGGCAACCCCATTCCGTCATGCCTTTCCGGGGGAGCGGAGAACGCTGGTCTCTCGCTTTTAACGTTGTCGCCCAACCCACATCAGGGCATCCACAGCCCCCTGAGCAGAACCAAAACATTTCGCTTTCGAGTCAGCGGCCAAGAGCACGAGGGTTCTGAGCTTCAGCCTCTCAGAAAAGTGCCTTAAGGTTGATTTCCACTTTCAAGGACAGCCATGGCCTGGGGCCTTGAAGAGCAGCCGTTCATCGTTAGGACTACAGGCGCTCATCAGGTTCACTCTTTGGCGCTGGAGCCTCGCTGATGTTCCCGACAAGCACTCACTTCACAAGACGACTGCCCCTGTTTGCCGGCCTTTTGGTTCTTGTTTTGGTCTCAACACTGGCTAGACCCAGCGCCTTAATGACCTACGGCCTGATCGCGCTGGCTGGTGGGCTTGGCCGTCGCTGACGTCAGTCGGGACGGCCATGCGGTAAAAGGGATGTCAGCTAAGCCCATAGACGATGTCGCAATCCAAACGAGAGCAGGTGGTCAGCCACCTGCGTTACATCCGCCAAGAGCTGCGAGAAATGCATCAAGGAGTGATGGAAGACGGACTTCTCCCTGAAGCAGGTGAGGTGAGAGGAGTCATGGCCCAGATGGAGGCGCTGCTTGAGCTTCTAGAGGGGAAATCATCTCGTAAAGCGAAGGCCGATTCCGACTAAAGAGTGGCCCTAATTAGTGGCTAACCCAAAGCAAATCTTGCTTCAACAGGAAATGCTCAAAAACCAGCAATTTATACAAGATACCAATAAAAATCGAGTATTATTTGTTTGGCAGTTTGCCGGCCGGGTGATGGGGATCAGTTGGTGGCAAACCTGTAATCACGATGATTGAGGGGTTCCATATATGACCGCTCGACTTCAAAAGACTCGTCTTCAAATCAGTTTCGGAGAAGCGACCTCAAGGCTTGATCAGTGGGCTGTAAACCCCTGGAGAAGGGCGTCGCTGATGCTGATCGCTCTCGGAGCCAGCTTCGCTGTGGGGAACAGCATCGGAGCGGTTGCAGGTGCTTTGGAGTTGATGGATCCAGTGGCCGCTGTCATCACGGTGGGGATCTGGGAACTCATGGTGCGAACCAGGCGGCATTGGGCACGAGACAAGCAAAAGCATCTGGGACGTGATCTGTTGGATATGTCACGCATCGGCTTGCTCTATGGCCTCTTATTGGAAGGATTCAAGTTGATTTAAAGCACTCTTAAATCCAGACAATCTTGAATGGGATCCATAGCCTGGCTTTAGATCTGCTGTTCGTTGGAATATGGCTGCTGAGCATTTCTTCCTCGAACTCGAACCACCCGAAGAACGTCTTCGCGACGCCCCTCATGTGGTGATCGTGGGAGGAGGCTTTGCTGGAGTGCGGGCCTGCAAAGCGCTAGCTCAGGCCGATGTGCGCGTCACCTTGATTGACAAGCGCAATTTCAACCTGTTCCAACCGCTTCTTTATCAAGTGGCAACAGGCCTAGTAGCCCCTGGCGATGTGGCGACACCACTAAGACAGCTGGTGGGAAAGCAGAGCAACGTTCAAGTCCTGCTGGGAGAAGTCACAGGATTAGACGCCAAGAAGCAGCAAATCCATTTCGGCGAGAAAACTCTCAACTACGACCACTTGATCCTGGCAACGGGCTCAGGCAGTACTTATTTCGGCCATGAAGAATGGCGCACTTTTGCGCCACCGATGAAAATCCTTGAGCACGCCCAAGAGATTCGTCGCCGCTTGCTGATGGCGATGGAGCAGGCCGAACAGACACCCGATCCCGCGGCACGCAAATTCCTTCAAACCGTGGTGATTGTGGGAGGGGGGCCTACCGGATGTGAGATGGCAGGTGCCACCTCCGAATTAATGCGCAATGCCATGCGCCGTGAGTTCAAGCAGCTCAATCCTGATGATTCAAGGATCATCGTGATCGACCCGGGCGATCGCTTGCTGAGGGCGATGCCTGAGTCGTTGTCGGCCTCTGCTCAAAAGACTCTTGAGTCTCTCGGGGTAGAAACTCTCTTCAAAGGGCGGGTTCAGAGCATGCAGCCGGGAGAAGTCACCGTTGGCACTCCAGATGGCGACCAAACAATTCAAGCCGCAACAGTGATTTGGACTGCTGGGGTGCGACCGTCTCACCTGGGCAAGACCCTTGCAGGGTCGATCGATTGTGAATTGGATCGTGGCGGGAGGGTGATTGTTGAATCCGACTTCAGCGTGAAAGACCATCCAGAGATACGAGTGGTTGGCGATCTCTGCAGTTACAAACACACGTCCACGGGCAACCCGCTGCCCGGGATGGCCGGCCCAGCAACACAAGCTGGTGGCTTCGTTGGCAAAGACATCGCCGCAATCATGGGTGGAAGCCAGCGTCCGAACTTCAAATGGTTTGATTTCGGCAGCATGGCCGTGCTGGATCGTGTTGCTGCTGTTGCTGATCTGCGTGGCTTCAAATTCAGTGGAAGCCCAGGCTGGGCTGTTTGGGCCGCCGCACACCTGGCCTTCATGCCCGATCGAGAAAATCGCTGGACCTTGTTGATCAAGTGGATGTTTGCTGTTCTGTCGCAGCAACGCTCATCGATGCTGCTCACAGGCATGCCAAGTCAGCACATTGGTCTCGACTCCGCAGACTCCCCATTCCCAATGAAGAGCGGCAGCGGACCCTCGATTGCCTCTCCAGATGCGGCACTCAAAGCAGCCATGGATTACTACTCCAGTTCCGTTTCTGGTGTTCCTGTTCAGGATGGCGCTGATGCCTGTGACGAATCCGCCACAGGATCAGACGCCGCCATTAAATAGAGCAACGCCATGCGGATCGGGATTCCATTGCGGACTTGATCCTCCACCAAGCAGATCGAGCGGTCGTCCAAAAGGGCACCGCTCATTTCAACCCCACGATTCACAGGGCCTGGATGCAGCACAGGGCCTGAAAAAGAGCAGCGTCGCAACCGCTCATGCGTGAGCCCATAGTCACGGTGATAGCGATCCAGATTCGTAAGCAGGTGATCGGTCATGCGCTCTTGTTGTAAGCGCAAGGTCATCACAGCATCCGCGCCCGACAAGCATTCATCTAAGTTGCGGCTGATCTGCACCGTTCCCCGCTCCCGGACAGGATCTGAAGCTTGCCCAGGCGGCGGAGCATCTAAGAAGTCAGCAAAGGCCTCGGGCACGAGACTGGCCGGCCCGCAAAGCACCACATCCGCGCCGCAAGCGCTGAGGGCCCAGAGGTTTGAGCGCGCTACACGCGAATGCAGCACATCGCCAACAATCGCGATGCGCTTGCCCTGCAATGCTTCGGGATGAGGGTGGCGGGGATCGAAATGGTGCGCAAGCGTATAGAGATCAAGCAAGCCCTGGCTGGGATGGCTGTGCTGACCATCACCACCATTCAGCACAACGGTGCGCTCGCCTGCTTGATCCAACTCAGAGGCCAACTGCGCGGGTACATCCGTGCAGCGATGACGGATCACCAACACATCAGCACCCATCGCGACATAGGTGCGTGCTGTATCGAGCAGAGATTCGCCTTTGCTCAAAGAGCTGCTGGACGGGGAAAAACTCTGGACATCAGCCGATAACCGCTTCGCAGCCAGCTCAAAACTGCTGCGCGTGCGCGTGCTTGGCTCAAAAAACAAGGTGGCAACCAATCGACCTTGCAATGCCGGTAATTTGCGAGCACCCGTGACTGGCATCGAACGAAAACGATGGGCAAGCTCGAGCACGGTGGCGTAGTCGTCAGGCGAGAACGCAGCCAAATCGAGAACATGCCTGTGCGACCAGCCACTCATCGCTTGCACTCCAGGGTTGGAATGAAGGCCTGACTCAAAGCAGGCATCCGGTCACCTCGGGCACGCCGGCTCACGCTGCGGGAGGCCTTCAAGTACCAACGCCAGGGCAAATCCTGGGCCTGAGAGATTCCGATCCGCGTGGTGGTCACAAGCTCAGGGCTGTTAAGAACGGAGGGCCTATGGGCCAACCACAGTTCATTCTCGCCACAGGCGGAGCTGTTGTCATGGCCTCGGCTGATTTCGAAGCGCCGAGACAGCAACCCAGGACCAGCACCCACCCGTTCAGGCTCGCCAGGCATAGCAACAGCGCGAAGCAACACCCCATTGGCCCAATCGCTCCGATCGGTGACCACATTCACGCAGTGATGGATCCCATAGCTCACATAGACATAGAAACGCCCTGGCTCACCAAACAGCGTTTCGTTTTGCGGTGAGCGGCGGCGATAGCCGTGACAAGCGGGGTCGTCTTGCGCATATGCCTCCGTTTCCACGATCACCCCCCAAAGCAAGCTGCCGTCCTTCTGGAGTTTCACCAATCTGCAGCCCACCAGCTCTGATCCCACCACCTCCGCTGGGCGGCAGAAGAAGGATTGGCTGAGTGCTGGGAAATCCTTGGCGATGGGTTGGATAGCTAGAGGAGGAACTGAGGAGATTGATCCATGGGTACAGCAATCCGGTTGACCCATTGTCATCAAGCGCAGGCAACCCAACCACGCCACTCCAGATGGCATGTCAACACAACCCGAATGACCAGACTGTCAAAACGCAAACGATGAACGACGACTCCATGTCGGCATCAGCCACAGCCACCACAAGCCACATCCAAGCCAGGCGAGACCTGGTCTTTCTTGTGCTGGCCGGACTCTTCCTCGGCACCCTGGGGATGCTGAACATCCTTGGCCTAACGCGGTTTCTTGCTCTAGGGCAGATCGGGTCCTTCCCCATCGTGGTTGCCGTGGGTGCGCTTCCCTATCCCGTGACCTTTTTATGCACTGATCTCATCAGTGAGCTTTGGGGAGAGGAGAGGGCCACTCAGGTGGTGTGGGTAGGTCTCTTGCTCAATGGATGGGTGGTTTTAATCCTGTGGCTCGGAGGCCTGATGCCAGGGCTCAATGGTGCTCCTGAATCCACATTTTTTGAGATTCAACGCCTGGCCTTCGGGTCCGTCGGAGCCTCGATGGTGGCTTACCTCACGGCCCAATTTGTAGACGTGCGTTTGTTCCACTTTTGGAAGAAACGCACGAATGGCAAGGCCCTCTGGCTGCGCAACAACGGCTCCACCTTGGTGAGCCAATTGGTCGACACCAGTGCCGTGGTGTTAATCAGCCACTACGCCGCCCATGTGTTGCCCATCCGCGCTGGAGAAGCGGTTCTTCCTCAGCTGGGAGCTTTCATCGCCAGCGGCTATTTGTTCAAAGCCCTTGCTGCTTTTGCCGACACCCTTCCCTTCATCTGGCTCACCGCCTGGTTACGCGATTGGTTGGATATTGAGGGAGACGGCGAGGAGATCATGCCCTGAGATCAGCGCTACTCCGGTGACGATCAGCTCACCAAGGCGACTCAGCTTGTAAGACCTTGGCATGATCTATGTAGTGACCTACTAAGCATGGACGCCGCCCTCTCCGGCTTCAATCTCGGGACCGTCTTGGTCTTTGGCAGCGGACTGTTCGTGATCGCCACCTTTTACTTCGGTACTAGAGGCGGCTACTACAACACCGACAAGTACGACGGCAACGGCACAGCGCACTAAGGCGCGAGCTGAGCGATCATCAAGCCACTGATCGAGATGGCATGAACGCCACCCTTCCTGGCCCCACAGCCAACACCGAAGCCATTCGTTTGGCTCTGCAGAGTTGGCCCGATGTTGAGGCCTATCTGAACAGCTGCAAAGGAATCATCATTCCGTTGGGTTCCACAGAACAACATGGACCCACAGGTGCGATTGGGACTGATGCCCTCACAGCAGAAGCTGTGGCGCTTGAGCTCGGTCGCAGCAGTGGCGTGCTGGTCACCCCAGCTCAGGCCTATGGCATGGCTGAACACCATCTCGGCTTCGCGGGCACGATGAGTCTTCAGCCAGCCACCCTGATGGCGGTGATGCATGACCTTGTCTTGTCGTTGGCCACCCATGGGTTCGAGCGAATCTTTGTGGTGAATGGCCACGGAGGCAACATGGCCACGACCAAAGCAGCCTTTGCCCAGGCCTATGGAACGGCCGCCAGCCGAGGACTTCCGGTGGCATCCAAATTGCGCTGCAGACTCTCCAACTGGTTCATGGCAGGACCTGTGATGCGCCAAGCCCGAGAGCTCTATGGCGATCGCGAAGGCCAACATGCCACCCCCAGCGAGATCGCCGTCACCCTCCACCTTCACGACAGCCTGATCGCCAAGCAAAGGCCCCTACCTGACCCCGCCCCATGCGGAGCGATTCACGGCCCAGCCGATTTTCGCAGACGTTATCCCGATGGCCGCATGGGCTCTCACCCCTATCTCGCCACGGCAGAACATGGAGCGGGGTTGCTGGATACGGCGGTCACGGCACTGCGCGAAGATCTTGAAACCTTTCTCTCCGCTGCATGAGCAAGATCACCGCCGACGACGTTCGCAAGGTGGCCAAACTTGCCCGCCTTGACCTCCCTGAAGACACCATCGCCACCTATACCGGGCAACTTGAGCGAATTCTCGATTACGTGGATCAGCTTCAAGCGGTGGAGACCGATGGGGTTTTACCTACAACACGTGCTGTGGAAGTGGTCAATGCAACGCGTGAGGACATTGTTGTTGATACAGATGTGCGCCAGGAACTCTTAGATCAAGCCCCGCAACGGGAAGGGGACTTCTTCAGGGTTCCCAAGATCCTCGCGGACTAGGCAATTAACGCATCGAAAGCGGCACGTTGGCGTTACGATCTAGAAACGCTGGCGTGCCGGAGTAACGGCTGTCCGCCGTAACAACGAAAGCCAGCCACGCCTCAGACGCCTGCTCGGCAAAAGTTTGGCGATCGGTCGCATCTTGCTGCCCCTTGGCTTGTGACTACGAACTCCAATCAGAATGTCATAGAAGAAATTGACAACATCAGAGCGAGTTTCAAAGATTCCCAGCCTCTGTGGTGATTCTTTTGCATCAAGAAGAGGCTTGGTTGCCTCATAGGCGGGCTTGTATTCAAACCATGGAATAGAGGGCCAAAGATGGTGCACTAAATGATAATTTTGGCCCATAATCAACCAATTCATCGTACGGCCCGGATACACACGAGCGTTTTGCCAGCGATTCCTCGATAAAAATGGTCTATGGGGCAGGTAATCAAAAAACAGACCAAGCGTGACCCCCACCATGAGCGCGGGTGCAAACCAACAATTAAAAATAAAAGGCAGAAAGTCGAATCGAATTGCTGCAGCAATGATCGTAAAGAAGATTGCTCGTTCGAATCCCCACTGCATCAACTCCCAACGCTTCCAGAGCTTGCGCTGAAAGAAGAAAAACTCGTGATAAAAAAACCTTGGAGCAATTAACCAGAGAGGACCAAACGTACTAACGATGTGATCAGGATCATTTTTTGGATCATTCACATGGGAATGATGTTGCAAGTGCACTCGCGTAAAAACAGGAAAACTAAATCCCAATAGCAAGGCTGAACCATGCCCCATCGCTTGGTTGATCCAGGGGATCGGATGAGCAGCGTTGTGACAGGCATCGTGAACAACGGTGCCCTCCAAATGAAGCGCTAAGAATCCGGAAATCAAGAGCAATGGCAACGGCCAACCACCAACAAACCAGCCCCAAATAGTCAAGGCTGCTAAGCCGTACCCGCCTAAAAACAGGCCAACGGTTGGGTTCCATACAGACGGTGGATCCACAAACTCCTTAGGCACTGACCGAAGCCTGGGGGTCAATCCCGAGCTCTCCGGTTGTGCGAGTGCCTGAGTCATCGAAAGATTCCTGTGTTGCCGCTGCTACATGCAACACCAATCTAGGAAAAGGAATGCCCACCGCGAGACTTGAACTCGCACAACCGAAGTCACTGGTACCTAAAACCAGCGCGTCTACCAATTCCGCCAGATGGGCAGAAGCGAATCCTATACATCGACGCAGAATGGGAGCAACGTCGACACTCGATTCCCCGATGCTGGCCACTCTCACTGGAGACCTCTGTTTGCTGGCGGGTCTTGCAGTTCTGCTGCTGCCACTGCTCGCCACTGAACTCAGTCGGCCCCGCGATGGCGCCTGGGGAGCGGTCGTCCTCCTGCTTGGGCTGGTCCTCGTGACCAGCAGTGATCGATTACGAGGCGCTCCCATGCTGGGGGTGGCCTGCGCTGGTTTGCTAATCAGCCGCCTAGGAGCAGAAGTAGGGCAAGCCCGCTGGCAACAACTCAGCGTGGAGGAGCGGCAAAGACTCGGCTCCCGAGAACGCTGGACCACGAGCCTTCAACAACTCACCACCGTCTTGGCCAGCCTTGTAAGCGCAACCACTGACACGCTCAAAAGCCTGAAGCCGGACGCTAAAACCGGAACCAACAAACTGTGGGTGCGACCTGAGCAGCCATCCAAGGACGCAGATCTAGACACTCCTCCCAGCAGTGAGAGCAGTGAGGCCAGCAACGACAAGGACGCCAAAGCTGAAACGCCAGACACCAAAAAACAACGCAAGAAGCGCTGGGTCCGTCCAGACAGCCCAGAACCATCTCTGGAAACTCAAAAGGTGAGTTCTACGTCCAGCAGCGATGAATCCCAAGCTGAAACCAAGGCTGAAATGAGCACGGAAAGCATTGATGACGGAAGTGTTGACACCGCCATCGACACAGCCTCAAACACAGCCTCCGAAGCAGCACGCACCGACGAAGACTGATAATCCCCTTTGCTGCAGCGCCAACGTGACCCAGCAGACAGGCCAGGACGCTAATCAGCGCCCGTCCTATAAAGACACCCTCAACCTGCTGGAGACGGCGTTTGGCATGCGTGCCAATGCCATCCACCGCGAACCAGAACTCCAGGCCTTCTGGAAAGAGAAAGGCATTGACCTGGATCTGGGACGCAACAATCCCGGCCCGATGTTCACCCTGCATGACGGGCCCCCATATGCCAACGGCGCCCTGCACATGGGCCACGCCTTGAACAAAGTGCTCAAGGACATCATCAATAAGCATCGACTGATGCAAGGCCGGAAGGTGCGTTTCGTCCCTGGCTGGGACTGCCATGGTCTACCGATCGAGCTCAAAGTGCTCCAGGCCATGAGCCAGGAACAGCGTCAAGCGCTCACCCCGATCAAGTTGCGCAAAAAGGCTGCGGTCTACGCCCAAAAGCAAGTTGCAGGCCAAATGGCCGGCTTTAAGCGCTGGGGCATCTGGGGTGACTGGGATCACCCCTATCTCACGCTTCAAAAGGACTATGAAGCCGCTCAGATCGACGTCTTTGGAACGATGGCGCTGAAGGGCCACATCTACCGAGGGCTCAAACCAGTGCACTGGAGCCCTAGCTCACGCACTGCCCTGGCCGAAGCCGAACTGGAATATCCCGATGGACACACCAGCCCCAGTGTCTACGTGGGATTTCCTGTTGTTGATCTCCCTGCAGGCCTACGCAGCAAGCTCAAGGAGCAGGGCTTGGACGTACCCGCTGATAGCAACGCCTTAAGTGAGTGCCTACAGGTGGCGATCTGGACCACCACCCCCTGGACCCTGCCCGCCAACCTGGCTGTGTCGGTCAACGATCGCCTCGACTACTGCCTGGCGGATGACGGCAACGGGCGGCTTCTGATCGTGGCAGCCGAACTCTGCGACTCCATCGCCTCCAAGCTTGAACGCCCTCTTCAAGCCAAAGCCACCGTGAAAGGGGTCGATCTTGCTGGCATCACCTACAGCCACCCCCTGCTCGAGCGCCGCAGCCCGATCGTTGTTGGTGGGGAGTACATCACCACTGAATCAGGTACGGGCTTGGTGCACACGGCGCCAGGCCATGGCGTCGATGACTTCAATACCGGGCGCAAGCATGGGCTGCCCGTGCTCTGCCCAGTGGATGAAGCTGGAACCCTCACCGCAGAGGCAGGCCGATTCGAAGGCTTGAACGTGCTCAAAGATGCCAATGCCGTGATCATCACGGCGCTCGAGGACTCCGGTTCGCTGCTCCTGCAAGAGAACTACAGCCATCGCTATCCCTACGACTGGCGCACGAAAAAACCCACGATCTTCAGAGCAACGGAACAGTGGTTTGCCTCTGTTGAAGGCTTCCGCACTGAGGCGCTAACGGCCATCGATGGCGTGCAATGGCTGCCGGCATCTGGCCGGAACAGGATTGAATCGATGGTGTCCGAAAGGGGCGATTGGTGTATCTCGCGGCAGCGAACCTGGGGTGTCCCCATTCCAGTGTTTTACCAGCGTGAAACCGGCGACGTGCTGCTCAATGCAGACTCCATTGCCCATGTCAAAGCACTGATCGCCGAACACGGAGCCGACATTTGGTGGGAGAAAGACGAGGTTGATCTGCTCCCTTCCAGCCACAGCGCAGAAGCGCATCTCTGGCGTAAGGGCACCGACACCATGGATGTGTGGTTCGATTCCGGCTCCAGCTGGGCCTCTGTATCGAGCCAACGCGACGGTCTCAGCTACCCCGCAGATCTTTATCTAGAGGGATCAGATCAGCATCGCGGCTGGTTCCAGTCCTCCTTGTTGACCTCGGTAGCCGTCAATGGCACAGCGCCCTACCGGACCGTGCTCACCCATGGCTTTGCCTTGGATGAGAAAGGCCGAAAGATGAGCAAATCACTGGGCAATGTTGTGGACCCGATGGTGATCATCGAAGGCGGTAAAAACCAAAAGCAAGAGCCCGCCTACGGCGCCGATGTGCTCCGCCTATGGGTGAGTTCTGTGGATTATTCGGCAGACGTGCCGATCGGTGCTGGCATCCTGCGGCAGCTTTCAGACGTCTACCGCAAAGTGCGCAACACCTCGCGCTACCTGCTGGGCAATCTGCACGACTTCGTCCCAAGTCGTGATGCGATCGCCATCAGCGATTTGCCGTTGCTCGATCGCTGGATGTTGCAGCGCACCGCAACCGTGCTCGACCAGATCAGTGAGGCGTTTGAACGCTATGAGTTCTTTCGCTTCTTCCAGTTGCTGCAGAACTTCTGCGTCGCCGATCTATCGAACTTTTATCTCGACATTGCCAAAGACCGGCTGTACGTCAGCGCACCCAACGACAAGCGTCGGCGCAGCTGCCAAACCGTGATGGCCCTGATCATCGAACGCCTGGCCGCGGCCATCGCCCCCGTGCTCTGCCACATGGCGGAAGACATCTGGCAGAACATCCCCTATCCCACCGGGACTGAGTCGGTGTTTCTGAGTGGCTGGCCCTCCGTGCCAGAGGAGTGGCGCGATGAAAGCCTTCAAGCCCCCATGCAGGAGCTTCGCGAGCTGCGCGCAGCGGTGAACAAAGTGCTGGAAGAATGCCGAAGCAAGCGCAAGCTCGGAGCATCGCTTGAAGCGGCCGTCCGCATCGAAGCGCGCACCTCCACGCTTCAAGACGCCCTCCACTGGCTCCAAAGCAAGGGGGAGCAAGAGGTGGATGGCCTTCGCGACTGGCTACTCGTCTCCCAGTTGCAGATTGGAGGCGAGCCCTGGGCCGAATTGCTGGCCAGTGATGACAACGAGCTCGCCGTCATCGAAGTGGCCCTATCTCGAGGAGAGAAGTGTGAGCGCTGTTGGCACTATGAAAGCGACATCGGTCAGCACAGTGATCACCCCAGCTTGTGCGGTCGATGCGTGTCCGTACTGGAACGGCGCTAGGAGTTAAATCCAGCGTTCTGCTTTGCTCAATTGCTCAGGAGGAAGGGGCCCGATCAGCAGCTCCTCCTGTTGAGGGTTGAGTGGGCCGCGCAGCAATTCAGCGGTTTGGATCGTCGCACCATCAGGAAGCACGGTTCGGTCCGGATCGAAATCCGTGGGATGGGTGGTACAGCTGCTGAAACCTCGAAAAATCAACACTTCCAGTGCTTCTTCCGCACCTTCAGCGGACTGCACCATTCCTCTCAATCGCAACACCCGATCGGGACGATCACGACTGATCGCTTCAAGAGCCGGCAACAACGAATCAGAATTCACCAGCCACCCGCCCCTGCCGCGGCAGGCGCACCAGGAGCCACTGGAGGAGCCCCACCACATACGCCACTAAAGCCACGTAGCCGATGAATGCGGCCACCGCCTCACTCCACTGCCCCCCAAAGACGAAGTCAAACAAACGCTCCGCTACACGATGCAATCCCTGGGGTCCTTCCAACCAGGCCAGGCACTCAGCACCGCTCAGCTGGTCTGCACAGCGCAACGCTGTTGCCGACAACCCCGCCGCAAGCAAGGCGAATCCGCTGAGAGCCCAGCGCCAGATCCGAACGGTTAGCGGAAGTGCACTACCGGGAGCACTGTCGGCCAATTCTTCATTGAGATCCACCCAGAACCACACCGAAACCGCCATCAGTACGGGTGCAATGAAGGCCATCACATATCCGATCGGACGCCGATCGGTGAGCAGCAACACACTGATGGGCAACAGGCTTGCCACCTTCCAATACAGACCCAGCAGTCGCACCAAGGCTGGCTCACGCCGAACCCCTGCCCAGACCAGCAGAACAAGCGGAACACCGAGGGCAAAGGTTGCACCTAAGCGATAGGTAAGCCAAACCAAACTGCGGTAAGGGAGATCAGGCACCAGGCAGGTTCGAGTTGGAGCCATTATCGATGCCATCGACCTAGCCCTCAAGATTGGTAGGGTCCAATACATGGTTCCGTTCAACCCCCTCGATTGGTTCCGAGGCTCCGGAACCCAGGCCAAGTGCCGCACTGCACTCAGTGGCTGTGCCTCTTTGGAAGAGGCAACGAAAGATGTCACCAATCAACTCGGCTCGGAAAAAGGCGATTTAGCCCTGGTGTTTGTTTCCAGCCAATTCGCTAGCGATCTGCCGCGGTTGCTTCCGCTTCTCAGCCAGCGACTGCAGGCAGAACACTGGATCGGCTTCGTAGGGGGCGGCGTTGTTGGAACCGATAGCGCCGGACGATCGCAAGAGCTGGAACAGACCACGGCACTCAGCATCACCCTCTTAAATCTCCCCGGAGCTCAGCTGAAGCCGTTTCAACTGGACACCGAGTCTCTTCCGGATCTCGATGGACCGGTTCAAAACTGGCAGGACTGGGTCAGCGTTGACCCAGCAGACAGCCGATCTCTTCTGCTGTTCATCGATCCCAGTTGTGGAGCGATCAATGACCTGATCAGTGGGCTGGATTACGCCTATCCCAACGCAGCGATCATCGGTGGAATTGCCGCACCCCATAACGCCAGTCATGGCTCGCTGCTCTTCGATGGTCAGATCATTAACGGTGCCGCTGGAGTGAGCATCGGCGGCGACTGGGTTCTTGATCCAGTCGTTGCCCAGGGATGCCGACCGATTGGTCCCGTGTTTGCGATTGAGCAAGCCCAACGCAACGTCCTGCTGGAACTCAGCGATGGCGATCGTCGCGACACGCCTGTGGCCTGCTTGCAGCGCATCCTCGCCGATCTCAATGCGGAGGACAGAGAGCTGGTGCAGCACTCCCTCTTCCTCGGGGTGGAACGCCGCAATCTGATGCAGGAGTGCCCCAGCGATTTCTTGGTCCGCAATCTCATTGGCGTCGACCCACGCAATGGTGCAGTCGCCGTGGCTGAGCGGGTGCGTCCAGGCCAGCACGTGCAGTTTCAGCTCCGAGAAGCGCAATCGTCAAGGCTGGAGGCACGCCAGCTGCTGGAGGCAAGCCAAGAACGCTGCCCCTTTCCACCACCTCTCTGTGGCCTCCTGTTTGCCTGCCTCGGCCGCGGCAGCGGGCTGTTCGGAGAAGCAAATGGTGATGTTTCGATCGCCCGCGACGTTCTGCCCGATCTGCCAATCGCCGGCGCGTTCTGCAATGGCGAGATCGGCCCCTTAAGCAACACCACTTACCTGCATGGGTACACCGCTTGCTGGGGTTTGCTCCGCCACGCACCTCTTATTGCGTCAGCTGAGGACTGATGCGCCAGCACGTCAATCCCCTCAGCCGCTTTTTTCAGTTGCCGCTGGAACTACCTGCGCCGCAGCAGCTGTTTGAGCATCCCCACCTTCCAATCCATCTCGATATTGGCTGCGCTCGAGGCTTTTTTCTGTTGGAGTTGGCGGCGTTGCAACCCGAGCGAAACCATCTCGGAGTTGAGATCCGCCTGCCCCTGGTGCAAGCAGCCCAACGCGATCGCGACCGACAGCAACAGCACAACCTTCATTTTTTATTTTGCAATGCCAACATCAGCCTTGAAGCTTGGATAGGAGCGTTGCCAGCAGACCAGTTGCAGCTGGTCAGCATTCAGTTTCCAGATCCCTGGTTCAAACAGCGCCATCGCAAGCGCCGCGTGCTGCAACCCGCCCTGTTGCTCTCGATCGCCTCAGGGCTCCATCCCGGCCGACACCTCTTTCTACAAAGCGATGTGTTGGCCGTCATCGAACCAATGGTGGCCCTGGTGGAACTCTCAAACTGCTTTGCACGCCCCAAAGACGATCAACGGCCATGGCGAACCGACAACCCATTGCCGGTAGCAACGGAACGGGAGCGCTATGTCCATGAGCAGGGACAACCCACCTATCGCGTGCTGTTTGAGCGCACTGATGCCCCACTTCCAGCATTAAGGGATCTGGAGATGGCTTGGCAACAGGTTGATAATTCCAAGGACGCTGCACCCACACCTCATGGCTGAGGCTCCGGCCCCACCACCCCTGTTGCTGCGCTGGCAAGGCCTGCTTCCCGCTACTGATCAGCAGCGCCAGCGCCTGACCTGGTGGGCAAGCATCCTGCTCATGGTTCTTCTCGCAGGACTTCCCTTCCTCACGCGAACGGGGCTGGGCCTTGTGGTTCTGGCCTGCGGAGCGCTATGGATCCTCTGGTCCAGCGTGAGTCAACCCAAGCGAATCGGTGCGATCAGCGCCTTGGTGCTCGTGTTTCTTGGCATCGCCGTGCTCGCTACGGGGTTCTCCCCTGTTCCAACCGCAGCAGCGAAAGGCCTGATCAAGCTGCTCAGCTACCTCGGCGTGTATGCCTTGATGCGACAGCTGCTGGCCGATCGCCCCGAATGGTGGGACCGCCTCGTGGCCGCGATGCTGGGCGGCGAAGTGCTCAGCAGTGTGATGGCCTTGCGCCAGCTCTACGGACCCACCGAGGAGCTTGCACTCTGGGCCGATCCCAACTCGGTATCGGCAGGCACGATCAGGATCTACGGGCCCCTTGGCAACCCCAATCTGCTGGCGGGATATCTGGTGCCAATTCTGCCGTTGGCGTTCGTTGCCTTGATCCGCTGGCGGGGCTGGGGGGCACGCTGTTATGCAGCTGTTGCCCTGGTGTTGGGAGCAACGGCCACCATGTTCAGCTACAGCCGCGGGGGTTGGCTGGGCATGCTCGCGGCCCTTGGTGTGCTGGTCCTGCTGCTCGTGCTGCGTGCCATCCGCAGCTGGCCAAAACTATGGCGACGTCTCGTCCCCATCGCCCTGCTGGTGCTGGCTGGTGTGGCCTTGGCGATCGCGGTCACGCAGGTGGATCCCATCCGTACGCGGGTCGCCAGCCTCCTGGCTGGACGAGGCGATAGCTCCAACAACTTCCGCATCAACGTGTGGTTGGCCGCAGTCGAAATGATTCAAGACCGCCCCTGGCTCGGCATCGGGCCAGGCAACGCTGCATTTAATGCCATTTATCCCCTGTATCAACAGCCCAAGTTCAATGCCCTGAGCGCCTATTCCGTTCCCCTCGAGCTGCTTGTGGAAACAGGCATTCCAGGCCTGATCGCCGTGCTCGGGTTGGCTGGAGCCAGTGTTCGCAACGGCCTCAGAGCTCTGCGCTCAACGGCTGATCTGGCATTGCCCTGGCTGGGGTGCCTGGCCGCCATCGCCGGGCTGGTCATCCAAGGTGCCACAGACACCATTTTCTTCCGACCAGAAGTGCAAATCATCGGTTGGTTTTGCCTGGCAACCCTGAGTCAGGCCCACCAGACCACCCAGACCGACCCATGAGTATCGACCGATGAGTGATGCACTGATCTTGGTTGGTTTCGATGCTGGCCAAACCCATTGCCGCTGCAAGCTGAGCCGTTGGCACAACGGGAACTGGCAACCGCTAGGCGAGGGCCAGGGCAGTGGCGTCAGCCACCTCCAAGCCGCCGGAGGCGAAACGCGGTTCATGGAGGCCATTCGCAGCAGCCTGCAGGCCGCCAATCCCAGCGGGCTGGAGATCACCGCTGCGGCCGTTGGGGCCAGCGGAGTGGAGCAGGGCACCGCGCTTCAGAACCGCGCTAGAGACCTGCTTGCAGCCAGTCTTGAGCTACCAACAGAGCACTGCGTCGCCACTGGCGACGAACGCACAGCCCTGCGCGGAGCATTCCCCAACGATGCCGGCATTGTGCTGATCAGCGGCACAGGGATGATTGTGGTTGGACGCAACGACAACGGGCTTGAACAGCGTTGTGGCGGTTGGGGATGGCAACTGGATGGAGCAGGAGCTGCCTTTGATCTCGGCCATCAGGGGCTCCAGCTCAGCCTGCGTATGGCCGATGGCCGACTCCCAGACGGACCACTGCGCAACCAATTGTGGCAAGTCCTTGGTTGCCGCACAGCCGCAGAGATCAAGGCCTTCGTTGTGCAGCCCGATTACCAACCAGCCCAGCTCGCCCAATTAGCACCGCTCGTCTCCGCCGCCGCTGAAGCAGGCAATGTTGAAGCCGCGGCCATTCTCGACCGCTCCGGCAATGCCCTTGCAGAAGCTGTTCAAGCCGTGGCGTCATCCCTGGGGCTCACCAAGCCCGTGCTCTGCGCCAGAGGTGGGGCACTCCTAAATCTGGCGCCCCTTCAACAAGCCGTGGATACATCCCTACTGCGTCGCCAGGTCGATGCGCGCTGGGACGACCGGAATGGTGACGCCTGCGATGGAGCGCTCACGCTGGCTCTCGAAAGCTGCTGATCAAGAGGCGCTGATCAAGACGCATTGAGATGCTGTTCTGCTGCTGCGGCCAAGCGGGAGGTCCAGTGATCGACCACCGCTTGATCGGCAGCCTCAACCATCACGCGTAGCAGTGGTTCTGTCCCACTCGCCCGCACAAGCACGCGCCCGTCTTCAGCCATCGAAGCCTCCGCCTCTTGAACCAGGGAATAAAGAGGAGCACACTCCGCCCAACCCTTTCTGCGCTCGCGATTCTCGACGCGCACATTCACCAGTTTTTGGGGATAGGCCTGAAAGCTCTGATCCACCCATTCGGCTAAGGAGAGCTGCTGGGCATGGCAGAGGCTTGCGAGCTGAAGAGCCGTTAAGACACCATCACCGGCCAAACCATGGGAGGAGGAAAGGATGTGACCCGATTGCTCGCCGCCAAGGGCTGCCCCCGTGCGGACCATCTCAGCATGCACATGCTGGTCACCAACCGGTGTCCGGTCCAAGAGACCACCACGCGCCTGCCAAGCCCGCTCAAAACCCAAATTCGACATCACCGTGGCCACCAAGCGCTGATCCGGCAGCTGTCCCTGCTCCTGCAAGACCGACCCCCAGAGAAAAAGGACATGGTCGCCATCCACCACACGTCCTTGGCCATCAATCGCCAACATGCGATCGGCATCCCCATCAAAGCCAAAGCCCATGGCGGCGCCCTTCTCGATCACCGCTCGGCGCAACGGCTCAAGGTGGGTTGATCCGCAATTCACATTGATCTTGGTTCCATCCGGATCACCGTGCAACACCGTGAGATCGGCGCCAAGAGCAGAAAACACCTCTGCGCCGCAGGCTGTTGCCGACCCCCAGCAGAGATCCAGAACAATGGGCAAACCATCGAGTCGGAGCTGCCCAACGCTGGACAACAAGCTCGCGCGGTAGTCGTCAAGAAGTTCAGGGCGATGGCGTGCCACTCCAGATGCCGGCAACGCAATCCCAGCCCCGTTTCCACCACAAAGGCCGGCTTCAATCGCCTGCTGACGTTCAGGGGACAGCTTGCTGCCAGTGGCGCCAAACACTTTGATCCCATTATCTTCCGGAGGGTTGTGACTCGCCGAGACCATCAAGCCACCAGCCGCTGAGTAGCGGCGAATCAAACCGGGCACGGCCGGAGTGGGACAGAGTCCCAAGGTCCACACCTCGCGGCCAGAAGCCGTGAGGCCAGCGGTGAGTGCCGCGACCAACATGCTGCCGCTGCTGCGCGAATCCATGCCAATCAGCACAGGCCCCTCGGCCTGAAGCACGCGTCCACACCAGTACCCAACCTGAAGGGCCAAAGCCGGAGTGAGCATGGTGTCCACCCGACCACGCAAGCCGTCCGTTCCAAAGCTGATCTGCGATGGCTTCGGGAGATGCCCCAACGGATGGATGGCAGCTTCAGCCATGGCGACTCAAATATGAACTCAATCTTAAGCCGGACCGCTGGTTCTAACGCCAACGTCGCGGGGCGAGCAACAGCCCTGCTACTTCCAGCAACGCCCAAGCCAACAGCCCTGCAACCAGCCAGCCAGGCACGAATTGAAGGGGCCACAGCCAACGCAATCCCCAGACCAACAAAGCCAGGCCAGCGGCAATTGCACAGCGACGGCGTTGCTCGTTCCCTGGGCGCCGAGTCCCTTGCCCCTTTGCCATCCCAATGCCATGCGCTCGGAACAGAATGCCATCAGTTTCTGGCCGAGGCTTGACCGTTCAACACACCCGTGGCCTTTTGCTTCTGGCTGGAACTCCAATCCTCACCATTGCGCTAGTCCTCGGCGGACAGTCGGTCTTGCGCCGCCTGCACACTCCACTCACACCATCCCTTTCGAGCACTGATCTCTGGACCCGTTATCGCTGGTCGATCAATCCCAGTGAACGGAGGGAAGCAGCTCTCTTGCTCGCAGCGCGCAGCACCGATGCGGCGGAGAGATCCCAGCGGTTGCTGGCCAATCAGGGCTGGGGCATCGATCCACTGGCTGCGGTCACGTTGAAACAGCAAGCATTAAATGCAGCAAAACTCGGGCGTCCCTCAGAGGCACAGAAGCATTGGCAAGGCTTGCTCCAACGGTTCCCTCAAAGTGCGGCTAGTGCCGATGCCCGTTATGACCTCGGGCAAGCCAAGCCAGCGCTCCACACCGAGCTGTTCCGACAACAACCTGGCCATCCAGCCGCGTTAGCGGCAGCAACAGAAACCAAAAAGGACTCTCCCAAGCAAGCCATCGCCGCCTTGCATCTAGCCCGCTGGGGCGCCCGTTGGCCAGGAGCTGCCACGCAGCTCAGGGAAGCCTGCAAAAGGATCAGCGGCAATGGCTTGAACCAAGACGATCGACTGACGCTCGTTCAAGCACTCGCGGCCCTTGGAGATGGCCGTGCAGCGGAAGCCTGTCTCCAGGGCACACCCACCACTCCAGCCAGCGCCTTGGCCATTGGTCAGGTCCTGCTCAGAGGTACCGCTGAACAGCAAGTGCGTGGAAAGCAGCACTTGCTAGAGCTCGCCATCAGCAATCCAGACGATCCTGCGGCGCTCAAGGCAGCAGCGCTCCTTAGCGAACCGCTGCGACCAGATCTCGCTCTATTGGATGCACTGCCGCAAGCGTTGCAACAACGCTCCGCCGATGTTGCAGCAGCGCGGGTGCGCCTCGGTGTCTGGGCGAATGGTGACTCGGCGAATGGTGACTCGGCGAATGCCATGGCCGTTCTTCAACGCTGGCCTAACCATCCAGCGGTCTGGCAACTGCAGTGGGACTTGGCCCGCGAAGCCCTTCTAAAAGACCAATGGACAACGGCAGAAACATTGCTGAACGCCATTCCGAGCTCAGATCTTCCTGAACCTTTGGCCGCAAGGCAGCAGTTCTGGCTGGGTTTCACACTGTCGAAGCAAGACCAAACAGCGCAAGCCCAAAACATCTGGGAAAAGTTGGTCAAAACCCATCCGAGGAGTTATTACACCTGGCGCGCCGAGGTGAGACTGGGACGGGGAGATCTTCCAGATCTCAATCAAGCATCAGCCTCTCGCTCTGCAGATCTCGGTGATTCGTTTCCATCGCACTGGGAACCATTAAAAAGTGGCGATCCATTCCTTGATCGTCTCTGGCGACTCGGCCAAACCCAGGAAGCATGGGAAACCTGGAGGAACCAACAACCCCCATCCGATCAGCCATCCAATCCAGGAAAAAAACTCGTGGAAGGTCGCCTTCGTGTTGCCGTCGGCGATGCATGGACGGGCCTGAGTCGTCTTTGGCGCGCCAGTTTGAGACTGGTGAATCAAACCTGCGAAGAGCGACAGCTCCTCCACCGCAGCCAGCATCCGCGCCTGCTCTCGGAGGTGTTTGAGACCGCATCCCAAAAGGAGACGGTCCGGAATGAACTTCTGATGGCCATCGCCAAGCAGGAATCCCGCTTCTCCCCAGGCGTTAGCTCGCCAGTCGGGGCGATCGGGTTGCTGCAGCTGATGCCAGCCACAGCGGAAGAACTAGCCGGAGGTGCACTCAGCCAGGATCAGCTGCGCGAGCCAACACGCAATGCAAGGCTCGGAGCGCGCTACCTCGCGCAATTGCTCGAGCAATGGCAAGGAAACATTGTGCTGGCTATTGCGAGCTACAACGCAGGACCTGGCGCCGCCAGCCAATGGGTCACCCCCGCTTTAAAGAACGATCCCGAGTTATGGATCGAGCAAATCCCCTATCCAGAAACACGCCTCTACACAAAAAAAGTACTAGGAAATCTCTGGGCCTATCTCGGATTAGGTCCCGACCGCTGCGACAGCTGATGCAAGGGGATTCGGCAGATCCTGACCCAACCAGATGCCCACAAGCACCAACGCCGACAACCAAAAGGCCATGACCTGAGGTGGAGGCACCACCTTGATCCGGGTGAGGTCCAGACGGGCCAGCAAGGTGGCAGACGCCAAGATCAACACATCGGAAAGCAAGCTCAGACTGAGCAGATAGAGGCCCACCATGATCACAAGCAGAAGGGTGGTGATCAGGCTGAGCACCCGGCTAGAGGCCATCAATAACGACAGCTGGCGAAGAAGAAGATCTGGCATCGTGCAGAAGAGCACAATCACGAGCGATTGCAACACCTCCACCGTCCAGAACAGGGCGGGAGACACATTTTGCAGAGCAATCAAATGCTCGCTCTCGATCGACCAGTGATGGCCAAGGAAAACTGCAACACCAAACAGCACAAGCAGCAAGGGGGCCCGCAGCGGCAGGACGAGGAAACGAAGAAGAGACATCAGCAAGGAGCCAACGGTTGACTGATGAAATCAGCGAGAAAGCAGATCACAACAACGGAATTGGCTTTCAGACGCTAGCAACAACACACCCAACAGCCTGCCAAAGTAAAACCATTCAAGTCTTCCCGGCATGACCGGCAGTTCCGCCCCCGCCACCCTGACCCCCTTGCAAAAGGGGTTGCTGCTCATGACGGCACTGGTCCTCGCTGCTGGATTATTTCTGCTGCGCAACGGTCTCAACCAGGAAGCACCTCTCGACCAGCTGGCCAGGCAATCGCTGGATCCTGAGGTCGCCCTCAACAACTCCCGGCCCACCGTGCTGGAGTTTTACGCCGATTGGTGTGAGGCCTGCCAAGCCATGGCACCCGCGATGCTCCAAACGGAACAGAATCATGCCGATCAACTTGACGTTGTTCTGGTGAATATCGACAACCCACGCTGGCTGGATTTGATCGACCGGTATGACGTCACAGGGATTCCACAGCTCAATTTATTTTCAGCCGACGGTGTGATGCGCGGCCGTTCGCTTGGAGCGAGAACAGCAGACCAACTGGAATCATTGGCGGTTGCATTGATTAATAATGAGCCGCTGCCTCAGCTTGCAGGAGTTGGTTCCATCAGCAGCGTGACCGCTGCTGAGACGGTTTCAAGCCCAGGCCCCCGCAGCCACAGCTAGACAAAGCATGAACAGTTCATCGCAGACGACACCAATGGACTCTCGTTTTCGAGTTGACCTGATTGCCGCAACCCCGAATCCGCAACAGTGCGTGTATGTGGGAATGCACCAGGACTACAGCGAGGGCTTCGTCGCGGGCGATCGCGAGCAATGGCCGGATGAGACCAAAGCAGGCGAAATCTGCGTCAAACGCCTCCTAGCGGGAGAACGGGGGCATTACGGGCCCATGGAGCATGCCCAGATTGTGTTGAACGTGGGCTGGTTTCCTCATTCCGTGATGCAACAGGCGCGGACGCACCGGGTGGGCGTCAGTTTTGATGTTCAATCCATGCGCTACACAGGCGATCGCATCTGTAGGGCTGCACTTGGAGAACTCGATCTCGAAGAGGTGTTTTATCTGCGCCCCGTTGGTGAGTACAGCGACCGCAAGGGCAAGAAATACCTCTACAGCGAGGCTGAACGCCAAAAAGATTTAAACCACTGCAAAATCAGCGCCGAGCGGTATCAGGAATTGCTTCAGGCGGGCTTTGCGGAAGAACATGCTCGCGGCATCCTCCCCTTCGATTACAGGCAACATTTCGTGGTGAGTTTCACGCTCAGGGCCTTCCTGCATTTCATGGATCTACGCGCCAAGCTCGATGCCCAGCAAGAAATCCGCGAACTCTGCGATTTGATGTGGCCCCATCTCAAAGCTTGGACTCCAGAATTTGCAACTTGGTACGAAAAGACAAGATTGCATAAAGCCCGGCTTGCTCCCTAAAAACAATTTTAGGAATTAACAATCATCATTCATCTCTGAATTCAGCTTGATTTAAACCTTGGCCAGCGTCACCCGCTCGGGTTGATGCTGATATTTACCTTGTCGGTCGCTGTAGGTGGTTTCACAAGGATCCCCTTCAAAAAACAACAACTGGCAGATCCCTTCATTGGCGTAAATACGACAATCAGCACCAGAACTATTACTAAATTCCAAGGTGAGATGACCTTCCCAGCCAGCCTCTGCCGGAGTCGTATTCACAATGATGCCTAAACGGGCATAGGTGCTCTTGCCAAGACAAATGACCGTGATGTTGGGTGGCACTCGCATCTTTTCGAGGGCAACACCGAGGCCATACGAATGCGCCGGAAGGATGAAATAGTCCCCATCCTCGTCATGATGAATGGGGGTTGATTCAAGGTTGTCAGGGTTGAATCGCTTGGGATTCATGATCGTGCCAGGAACATGGCGAAAAATCAAAAACTCCTTAGGCGAAAGCCTCAAGTCGTACCCATAAGAAGAGCAGCCAAAACTAAGAACCGGACTTTTCCGTTGATCCGGATCTAGATGGCGCACTAATCCATTTTGGAAAGGCTCGAGCATCCCTGCATCAGCCTGATCCGTAATCCAGCGATCGTTCTTCAGCATTAGAAACCTCTACGCAATTCCGTGACTTGATCAGCCATCTCCATCATCTCTGCAGGGATCGCCGGCCCCGTCACGATCACATCCATGGCTGATGGCCTTTGCTCCAACACCGACAAGACATCCTCATGGCTCAGATAGCCCAGCTCGATCGCCAAGCCAATCTCATCCAGCACGAGTTGGTCCAACGTGCCTTCCAAGAGATGGGTTTTGCAGATCTCCCAGACCGACTGAACAGCCTCCTTGACCTCATCATCGCGGCTAGAAGCTTCCTCTGAAAGGCATTCCGTCACGGAAGGCCTCAACCATCGAAGTCGATCGCACAGGGTGAGGCGGCTCTCGGGCCCTTGGCCCACACCACCCTTGAGGAACTGGGCGATCAAGACATTGCTACCCAGGCCTGCCGTCCGCAGCGCCTGGCTCAGCACACCAGAAAAGCTCCCCCGAAATGAGGCGGTATGCACCTGGAGCTGCCCTTCTGGAGCTACCAAACGCAGGGGTGGACGAGCCTCTACTGAGGGAAGTCTTCGAAGCCCTGCTTGCTCGAGAGTCCTGTGGTCACCAGTGCGCGGCTCACGGGAATGATGGAGAGGGCTGAGGCTGATGGTCATCACATTCGCCGAGGTCCGGCAAATCCGGATGTGGATGAATCTAGCGGTGAAAATCGAATGCACAAGTGTTTTAACACCATCCATGGTGTGCCAAGCCAACTGGCAGGCTCAAAGCACCTCCGCACCCTGGGCTTATGACCGATACCTCTCGCAATGACGGACGTCAGCCGGGCGACCTTCGCCCCTTCTCGATCAGCTGGGATCCCATGGGATTTGCCCTGAGTTCAGTGATCATCCACAGCGGACGCACCGCTGTTCTTTGCAGCGTTTGTCATCAAGAAGGGGTGCCTCGCTGGCGCAAAGATCAAGGCAAGGGGTGGCTCAGCGCCGAATACCGACTCCTGCCTGGATCAACTCCGGAGCGTCAAAACAGAGAACTGCTCAAATTGAGCGGACGCACCCAAGAGATTCAGCGCCTAATCGGCCGCAGCCTGCGCGCAGCCATCAACATGGAAGCTCTCGGCGAAAACACGTTGAGAATCGATTGCGATGTGATTCAGGCGGATGCAGGCACCCGCACCGCTGCGATCAGCGGATCTTGGGTCGCGCTTCAACGCGCCTGTGAGCGTCTTGTTCAACAAGGGGTCCTCAACACCAACCCTGTCCAATCCCAGGTGGCCGCCGTCTCCGTTGGCGTGATCCACAATCGCCCCCTTCTCGATCTCGACTACAGCGAAGACAGCCAAGCCGATGTGGATCTCAACATCGTGATGAACGAAGAAGGGCATTTGCTGGAGCTGCAGGGCACTGCGGAAGGAGCTCCTTTTAGCCGTGACCAGCTCAATGCCCTTCTTGACCTAGCCGAGCCTGGCCTGAAGCAGATCATGAACGATCAAAGAACGGCGCTCTCCGCTAGGTGAAAATGCGGAGTTTCGTGTTCCTTGCTACATGAGCAGGAGGGGCTGATCCATAGCATCCCGAAGTACGAGTAGGGACCATGGGCGAGGTCAGCCGCGGCTTCAGCCGCTACGCACCACCAACAATTCGCCCGGTGGGCTCGAACTTCGGAAGCCCCTCGGTTCCAGCCAGCCGCACCCTTCAAGACGTTATTCGGGGACTCGATGGTGCCAATACCGAGATGGTGGAGCGTGGGAAAACCATCTTTTTCCCTGGCGACCCTGCTGAAAAGGTCTATCTCATTCGACGAGGTGCCGTCCGCCTCTCCAGGGTTTACGAATCTGGAGAGGAAATCACTGTTGCCTTGTTACGTGAAAACAGTTTGTTTGGGGTTCTGTCGTTACTAACAGGTCACCGCTCTGATCGCTTCTACCACTCAATCGCTTTCACAAGAGTGGAGATGGTGACGGCTCCAGCCACATCTGTTCGGCAGGCTATCGAAGCTGACACCAGTGTTGGCTTGCTGTTGTTGCAGGGTCTGTCCAGCAGGATTCTTCAGACCGAAACGATGATCGAAACCCTCACCCATCGGGACATGTCATCTCGGCTGGTGAGTTTTCTGCTGGTGCTGTGTCGAGATTTCGGCGTGCCTGGTCAACGTGGCATCACCATCGACCTACGCCTTTCACACCAAGCCATCGCCGAGGCCATCGGTTCCACACGCGTGACAATCACTCGTCTCCTTGGGGACCTCAAGTCATCGAGCCTTGTCGATATCGATCGCAAAAAGATCACTGTTCTCGATCCAATCGCTCTAGCCAAACGGTTCAGCTGACCATTCAGGTGAAGATGGAGCTCACGTCCGAACTCTGATCCTTCATTCTCCGTGACCGGTTGGTTTCTACTTCTCGCTTTGCTTGTGCTTGGAGGCGTGCTCTCCACTCTGGGAGACCGCCTTGGCTCTCGCGTAGGGAAAGCTCGGCTGAGCTTGCTTGGACTGCGTCCGAAGCGCACGGCAGTGGTGATTACGGTGTTAACGGGCAGCCTGATTAGTGCGCTTTCCCTTGGACTCTTGCTGTTGGTGAGTCGGCAGCTGAGGGTCGGCCTGTTTGAACTCAATGCTCTCGAATCCAAATTGCGGAGCAGTCGCGCCGACCTCAAAACAAGCAAACGCGCTCAGAAGCAAGCCGGCAAAGAGCTCACAACGGCCCAACAGCGAGCGGCAGAACTGCGTCGCACCCTCAAGCCCCTCCAGGAACAAACCCGATCCTTAGAAGAGGAGCGGCAGCGATTGAGCCAAGACGTGGATGCGAAAGATGTTGAGATCCAACGCACCGAGCAGGAACTCTCGGCCGTGCGCTCGCAAATTCGTAGTGGCGAGAAGGAACTCAATCAACTGGAAGACTCTCTCTTAGCGCTGCGGCGCGGAAACGTCGCCATTAGCAGCGGTCAGCCACTTGCCACCGCGACCCTGAAGCTCGAACGCCCCGATCAGGCAAAAGCGGTCATTGATCAGCTACTGCGAGACGCCAATCTTCAGGCCTATCAAAAAGTGCTTCCTGGCCAACCGGTTGAGCGCCAGCTCCTGCTGGTTCCTCGACCCGATATCCAGCGCTTGGAGCAAACGATTCGCAAACCTGGAACCTGGGTTGTGAACATCCGCTCAGCAGCCAATGTGCTCCTTGGCGAAACCGTTGTGTACGCCTTCCCTGAAGTGCGCCCCAATGTCACGGTAACCAGGGAGGGTGAGGTGTTAGCCCGCACCACCCTCGCGAGCAATGAACGTGACCCAGAAGCCGTACGCAACCGACTGAACCTTCTCCTTGCCTCCACCTTGGCCGAGGTGCAAAGACGCGGTTCTCTCAGCAAGGGCCTGCAATTTGATGGCAGTGCCATCAATGCGCTTGGCCAAGAGCTGATCGACCGCAACGGAGGACTCACTGCGCTGGAAGCGGTCGCTTTACGGCGCAGCGAAACGGCAGATCCGATCGCCATTCAGTTGCGCCTCAGCCAATGAAACGCGTCGTAGCCCTGGATCCCGGTCGAAGCAAATGTGGGTTGCTGCTAGCAGACACCGCCACGAACACCGTGCTTCAAGGCAGGGTGATCCCCAGCACTGAGGTCCTTGAGCAGCTTCGCGCCTGGATGGAGGAGGCTCAGGGGACGTCAGCTCAGATTGATGAGCTGGTGATCGGTGATGGCACCAGCAGCACGATCTGGCAACAACAACTTCCCTCAAGCCTGAAGGTCCGCGTCGTGGACGAAACCGGGACCACCCTGCGAGCCCGAGAGCGTTACTGGCAGTTATGGCCTTCACGGGGCTGGAAACGCTTGCTTCCTGCGGGCCTGCGCATCCCATATGGCGATCTCGACGCCATCGCCGCACTCGTGATCCTCGAAGATTATTTAGATCGGCCTTTGCAATGGCCAGGTCCCGATCCCCTCAAAACCGGGCCCTCACCGTGAAGGTGTAGTCCCCTCCCGGCTCAAGGTCATAGTCAGATTTCACAAGAAAACGCAGGAGCGCGTCTTGAATCAAAGCTCGCCCCAGAGAGGGCTCCACACTCAGCTCACCACGATCAAAAAACCAGCTGAACTGCCAATTGAAGCCTCCGGCCCGGACGTCTCCTTCCAAACATTGATCCGCAAAACTCTGGCGTTGAACCCGCAGATGGGCGGTAGTAACGGGTAGCGCTGCCATCACGCCTCAGTGCTGGTGGGAGCCAGCTGAAGCCCATTGATGTGATTCCCTGCCAGATCGAGACCTTGCCGCTGAATCCTCTCCAAACCATCAACGACCTCCAACAGAACCTTGTCGAGAAGGAGCTCCTCATCACGACTGAAACTTCCCAGCACGTGCGACACCGTTCGTGCCTTGCGCTCACTGGGATTTTGTCCGGGTGCACCGATTCCAATCCGCAGACGCGCAAAATCCTGCGTGCCGAGATGCTGAATGGTGCTTTTAAGGCCGTTATGGCCACCAGCAGACCCGCGGGCCCGCAAACGTAAACGTCCAAGCGGCAGATCCATATCGTCGACGAGGACCAAGAGCTGATGCAGCTCAAACCCAAACCAATCCAATGCAGACCGAATCGAGCGCCCGCTGTCGTTCATGAAGGTTTGGGGCATCAACAACCGCAATCGCTTGTCCCCAGCACCCAGATCAGCAAGCTGACCTTGGAGCTTGGGAATGGAACGGAAGCCGCCACCCTCCCGAGAAGCCAGACGTTCCAAGACCATGAAGCCAACGTTATGTCGTGTGTTGGCGTAGCGGTTGCCTGGGTTCCCCAACCCCACCACTAAGCGGAGATCACCGCGATTCATCGACTCAATCGGAAGGGGATGTTGGCTCTGATTTTGGCGCAACCACTGGAGAGACAACAGTTTCAGCTGATGCTTCTAAAGCTTTGTCCTGATCCGCTACGGGTTCAGGTTCAGCCATAGCCTTATTAATTTCGCGTTCAAATTCCTTGGAAGCCGACTGAAACCCCTTCAGTGTTTTTCCAAGGGTACGGCCGAACTCAGGGAGCCGTTTAGGTCCAAACACCAAGAGAGCGACCGCCGCGATGACGGCCATCTCTGGCAGTCCAATGCCGAAAACATTCATGACCTGATGTCAGCCGAGACCTAAGCCATTCCAGTTGACATTGATTCCTTCAAGGATCAGTGACTTGTTGTACAGCTGAAGAATGATCAGCAGGAACACAAGGAACAGGGCCATAAAAATGCCCATTACCGGTGTCGTTCCCCAGCCAGGGACAACCTTGCCGTATTCCGAATTCAGGGGGCGGAGCAAATCGCCCAGACGAGTGCGTTGAGCCATGGCAGCGCTGAAGTCTCGGGTGGAATTAAGTCTCGATACTGTAGGGGCTCCGACCCGTAAAGGCGTCGATCCTGTGGAGAGTTGTGATGGAAAGTTCGTCCCCGGCCATGTCAGTGGCGATTGCCGTGCTGGCAGCCCTGCTTGGGTTAACAGGATTGGGGGTGTACACAGCCTTTGGCCCTCCATCCAAAAACCTCGACGATCCGTTCGATGATCACGAGGATTGAACGCTCTCCAAGACCAATGTGATGAGCTCGCCAGGGTGCACCTCCCAGAAGGTCCTTCGGGAGTTGGACTTGGCGCAGCTCAGCCTCCAATCGCTCCCAGGCAGCCAACGCTGACGAGCTGGTCCGGGATTAAGCAACTCAATTTTAACCGCGTTATCGCTGAGCCCGTCACCCTGCGCTGATCGGATTGAAATCGGCACCAGACCGATGGGCAAGGCGGGAAGCCCTTGCCAAGGCTGATCCAGCCCACGAGGACCCATCCATCCTGGCTCCCTGAATCGAATCGCCGCCTGGGCTACACCACTGCGGTTCCAACCGAGCAGGGCTGGCATGAAGGCCAACCGATGCCTGTGCCATCCGTGATCGGCTGAAGGGTCTGGCCAGGTTGGGCCTCGAAGCAGGGACACTCCCAGGTGGTTGGCGCTGGCATCGACACCCTGAGGACCATCCAGCAAGACAGCCATCCCACCCCCGGGAGCTTCTGCTTCGGCAGCCAGCCATGAAATCACAGGCAATTCCCAACGCTCTTGTTCAAAAGGAGTAATCGCTTCTGCTGGTCGCTCGATCACTCCACCACTCGTATCGGCAGCCCAACGCACAGCAGGGCTCTTCAACGGCAATTCCAACCTCAGCAATTCATGGGTCTGCTGCCAATGGACGCTGAGCTGGGCCTCGAGCCAGGGCGAATCGGCCTGCAGCATGAGGTCCAAACGCACCTTGCTCAATCCAGCAACCGTGCGCAGCACAATCCGTGCGGCCAGAGGGCCCGACTCCACCAATTCTGCCGACCAGCTTGCAGCCATCGGCAGCGGATGTTGGCGGTAATCAGCGGCAAGATCCCAAGCGTCCCAGAACTCCCCTCGATCGGAGAAACGCAGCAATCGCATGGGTTCGCTGAGCTGTGGCACCCCATTCCCGTCGCGCAGCTGAACCAGTCCATGGGCGCTCACATCCGCAGACACCAGCCCATTGCTCAGCCTCCACACTCCTGACGACAAAACCTCCACATTCACGGGATGACGAACGGGCAAGGCCGACCCCAGTGGCTCAAGGCTGCGCTGCAGCGGCAGCGCGCAAACGCCTTCGCTACAAGGAAGTTGCACCCAAACACCGCCTGAAGGGGCCGCCTGCTGAGGAAGGATCTGCCCACCGCTGGACCAATGCCCTCGAGGCAAGCGCAGCAACGGTGACCAGTGCGCAAGGGGCTGTAAGCCGCACCAGGTCCAATGGGAGCGATAGGGATCTGACGCCCACCCCTCATGGTTGGACGCGAGTAGATGACCTAACAACTGATCTCGACAGCGGGCCGCACGGCGGCGAGCATCACACCAGATCGGTTCAGCCTGCTCAAACACCTCCGGAATCGATGTGCCCGGAAGGATGTCATGAAATTGTTGGAACAGCAGAGGTCGCCAATCGCTGGCCTGCTCGTGGCTGGGCTCGAGAGCCTTCGCCCGAGGGCCAAGCAACGCAGCAGCAAGCTCAGCCTCTCGGAGAAGCCGTTCCAAACTGCGATTGTGACGTTTCTGATCAGGTCGACTGGTCGCGCACCCCCGATGCAGCTCGAGATAAAGCTCATCGCGCCAGACCGGCAAGGTGGAGCAGCAAGGCTCCAATTGATCGAGATAGGAGCGCAGCGTTCCGGGCTGCTGTGTCACAGCCTGCGGCTGTCCTTCCCAAAGCCTTAGCTGTTCCAGCATCTCGGCAGTGGGACCGCCGCCATGATCGCCAACCCCTGGGAGCCAGATCGCCTGCTCCACCCCAGTGGCAGATTGAAAATCACGCTGCTCTTTTGCGATCGCTACCGGATCGCCATCGGTGCCGATTCCCGGCAGCATCAGCGCCAAAACCTCCGCGCCTCCGCGGCTGCGCCAGCGAAACAAACGATGGGGGAAGCGGTTGGTGGCATTCCAAGCCAGTTTGTGTGTGCAGAACCAGCGCACTCCGTTGGCAACCGCCACAGCAGGAAGTCCGGCCGCGAACCCAAAACTGTCTGGCAGCCAAGCCAAGTCATGCCGCCATTCCGGGAAACGCCTTTGGCTGTCCTCCTGTCCAAGACTGAACTGACGCGACAGGGATGCCGTACTCACCAGAACACAATCGGTTTCGACCCAAGGGCCATTAATCGGCTCCCAGCGACCTTCACGACTGGCCTGCTGAATTCGCGCATGCAAGGCCGGTCGATGGCGTTCCACCCAGGCATAGAGAGCCGGGGTGGAGTGCGCAAAGTGCAGCTCCGGATAACGCTCCATCAGATCGAGAGCAGAACGGAAGGTGCGTTCTGCCGCTTGCCAGGTGTCAGCCACGGGCCAAAGCCAGGCGAGATCGAGATGGGCATGGCCCAGCCAATGCACCGCACCCACTGGCTTAGGGCAAGCCGCCAAGTGGCGATCGACCAAGGCAATGGCCTCTGATGCCATCGGGTCGCAAGACAACACAGCATCCGGAAGCGACTCTCCTCTTGCCCAGGAGAGTTCCAAGGCTTCAGGAAGCAACGCCCGATCCGAGTCGCAGTCTGCGATCAGAGGTTCCTGGACGAGAGCGCTGTGAATGAGAGCCCCATCGTCATGACAAGGGCTGCGCAAATCCAGCTGGATCCGCAGGCCCGCACGGTCCCTCCAATCCTCAGGAAGGAGCCATCGGCAGCGGGTATCGAAAAGGTCCCCCTCATGCACCAGGACCCCATCAATGCGCAGGCGCACTGCATCCGCCCACCAGCTGAGCACCAGTCGCTCGCAGGACGCGCTGGCCTGCATCCAGGGCGTGGGACAGACCAGGGTCTGCTCGAGGTGCAACCAATTGCCACCTCGCGGCCAAATCAAAAGTCCGCGCTCAGCCCAATCGGGACGGTGGTGACGCCCCCAGGGATCTGCCAGTACCGGTCGCCGTTCCTGATCGCCCCGTCGCCACCACCCAGGGTGCAGATCAACGCGACTCCGACATCGAAACGTTTCAATCCACCCCGATCCCGGGGCTTGCAGAGGCTTCTCCATCGTGATATTTCATCATTCCGCCATAGGATGGCGATTAAATTTCAGACGCCGGTCGGTTGCCATGCTTGCCCTCAAGATTTCGGTTTATTCCGTCGTCTTTTTCTTTCTCGGCATCTTTGTCTTTGGCTTCCTTGCCAGCGACCCAAGCCGCACACCCAGCCGGAAAGATCTCGAAGATTGAGTCCTAGATAACAGGGTCACGCCGAGCACTGGTTAGAGCTCGCGTTAAAAAGCCTTTGCACATGGCAGGATCACCGGCCACTGCTGCTTTCTTTTGCCAGCGTTTAGCCCCATCACCAGGATCGCAGGATCACTGGCTGTTGCCGCTGCGCTGACGGGAGTTCCCGTCCACTCTCAGAGTGTGAACGCCTTAGCTGAAGAGATCGATGCTGCTAAGGAACCTTCAGCACTTGAGGTTCAGCCCTTTGCAGAATCTCCCAAACCTCCAGAAGCGATCAACCTCAAGGCTGATCGACAATCATTTGATAATCGTCGGGGAGTTTTTGTAGCCGAAGGCAACGTTCGCGCCAAGCTTCGAGGTGGTTTGCTTCAAGCCGATCGCGTCGAATTTGACAGCAACTTCAACACCCTTTACGCCCGCGGCAGTGTGCGCTTACGCCGTGGATCGCAGTATTTCCAAGCGAGCACGTTCCGCTACAGCCTGATTCAAAACAGCGGAGAGCTTAAAGACGTCTACGGCGTCCTTGAGCTAGATGAGCTGTCCGCAGGCTTCCAATCCTCACCGCAGGCTGTCAAACCACCGTCCAAGAAGACCCTTCCTGTCCTCGAGAGCTCAGGCCTTGGCTTCCCAACCGCTCTTGACATGGAGTTGGGCGGCAGAACTGCTGGGCAGATCAGTGATCAGCCAAGTGGAGACAGCATCTGGGAGAGAGAGCTCGAGCCAACGCCCACCTGGGACGTTCCGGAACCCGCAGCAAACCTCAGCACATCAACCTCATCGGGCTCAGGCATGGCCTGTCCGGTGCCGCTTCCGCCGATCCCGGACTGGCACCCCCACCCTTGGGCGGTGACCGCGTGGGGCGGCCAAATGATTGATTCAAATTTTGGAGACACGTTCGTGTTCAACGGGCGAATGCGGGAGGAGTATCTCCTGGGGGTCAGCATGCAAAAGCGGATTTGGCGCGCCGGACCTTTTGCTATCGAATTGGAGGCCGATCTATTCGGCCATCAGGCGTTTAAACAACCTGGAGGCCCCTTCAACCAGGCTGTTCCCAATGCCGACACGCCAGAGCAACAGTTCGGAGAAGCCATCCTTGGGCTTGGGGCAAGACTCTGGCTGCAGCCTTGGCTGAGCTTTGGGCTTGTGGAAGGAGTCAGTTTCAACTCCTCGGCCAGCAACTACGAACGCACCTATCGCGAGAACTACACCCAGCTGCTGAACTATTTGGCCTTCGAGCTCGAAGCCTCCGTCTCTGATCAGCTTTCATTTGTAGGAAGGATTCACCATCGCTCCGGCGCATTCGGCACCTACAGCGGCGTCAACGAAGGAAGCAATGCCTACCTCCTCGGATTGCGCTACCGCTGGGGGGAAGATCCCATTCCAACCCAAATAGCCGAGGTTCCACCTCCCTTGGGCTGCCCAGATCCTGATCGCGCCAGCCGCCAGCCCCTGCTCACCCTGAACGAAAAGCTCGAGGAAATCACACTCGGCACAGGCGGAAAGCAAGCAGCCCAGCCCGTTCAACCACTGGCCCAATCTCGCTTCTCAGCGATGTCCCCAGCCGAACAGGAATTGCTGCGCGAACAAGCGATCGCCATGATCGATCAAAGAATTAGCAGCATCCAGCTCCAACAACGATTCACAATCGAGAGTCGCGTAGGCAGCAATGATGCGATTAAGGGGCTCTCAAATAGAAACATAGAAGAACAATTAAAATATGGTTTGGTTCGACCTGAGCAACTTCCTTCTTACGGAAAAGCGCAACTGATTGATGGCCAAATCAGCCGCTGGCGCATCCAAGCAGCCCAGGTTTCGCTCACACCTGAAGGATGGACAGCGGATCGCATGGGGTTCACGAATGATCCCTTCACACCTGCACAAACCAGAATCGACACGGAAAATGTTGTTGCGAGGGAGCAGCCCAACGGCGACATTTTGATCAAAAGTTCTCGCAATCAACTGATTGTGGAGGAGCGTCTACCTATTCCTGTGAGCCGCACCCAGAGGATCACAAAAGAAGAGGAAGTTGAAAATCGGTGGGTCTTCGAAATCGATAATGATGACAGAGACGGATTCTTTGTCGGCAGAACACTCAGACCAATTGAACTCAATCCAAAAACTCTGTTGAGCCTCCAACCTCAACTTCTTTTGCAACGAGCGGTTGATGGCACAACTAAAAGTTACGTCAAGCCAGGCAGTTCAATCGACAGAGATAAGGCCAATCAACCCACAACAGCCGGCGATTTATTTGGCCTAGAGGCTGAATTAACCAGTGAGCTCTGGGGATGGACAGCAGAAGGCAATGCTGATATCAGCACCTTTAATCCTGACAACTTCGCCAATGGAAGTCGCTTCTGGGGTGAACTGAAAAAAACCATTGATCTTCCCTTGCTCGGTGACGTCAAGGCCAGGCTCTTTTCCGCTTATCGCTACAAGGCCTACAACGGATCATTAGGAGAAACTGATGTCTATTCCGCATTCGGCAGCTTCCTCGAACAAAGAGGAGGTTTCAATGTTGGCAAGATTTCCAACAACTACATCTGGCGTATCGGAGCTGGAAACTATCAAGCCGATCAATTTGAAAGCGAAAATCTCACAGATTTATGGCGAGCAAACTTTTACGGTTCTTTAAACAGCAGTTATTCAATTTGGCGTGGCAACCATGCGGCATTAACGCCTCAAGCTGCCTATCGCTATTCTCCCATTGCCATCGATCCAGGCTTAACGTTTAACACCAACATCAACACACTCTTAGCCGCTTACGGAGATGGTAAACGTCAAACCACGATCAGCCTCAGTGGTGGGCCCACTCTTACCTTAGGCACTTTTAGCAAACCTTTCCTTGATTACACCCGGCTGTCTATCACTGGAGGGGGAACACTTAAACAAGGTTCGAGTCCGTTCAGTTTTGACCAAGCCATTGACCTCGGGACCTTGGGACTTGGTGTGACACAACAGATTGCAGGGCCTTTGATTATTAATGCAGGCATAGGCTTAAATATTGATCCCGCTTCAGAATTTTATGGCGATGTGATCAATTCCAATATTGAACTGCGCTGGCAGCGGCGCTCCTACGACTTTGGCTTCTACTTCAACCCCTATCAAGGCATTGGTGGATTCCGATTCCGCCTCAATGACTTCAATTTCATAGGCACTGGAGTGCCCTTCGTCCCTTACAACCCCTCGAACGAGCTCAATAACCGCCCCTTCTAAAACCTCTTTCTAAAAAGCTGTGGCTTCGTCATCAGGACCACCGCCATAAATCAAATGACTTCCTGTGAGATCCGAACCTGCAAACTGCATTCCCTCGGTTTGCACTCCAGGCGCATACGCATTGATCACAACCGAATCTCGTAAGTCGGCTTGGCGCAGATCAGTGCCTGAGAGATCGGCATTGCTCAGCATCGCCCCCTGCAAGCGGGCACCATCAAACCTGGCACCACTCAAATCGGCACCTTCAAGATTCACCCCGGTGAGCTTTGCCCCGCGCAAATCAGCATCACGCAAATCAGCCCCGATCAAATGTCGGCCGCGTAGATCCGCATCGCGGAGATCACATCCCTGACAAGCACCACTCTCAAGCAAACGTTCAAGCGGGGTACCGAAAGGCTCAACCGCAATCGCTGTCACCGAGCCTGCCTCAACAGCCGTAGGGCCCAGCAACAGGGCCATCGAGCCAAAAGCAAACCAGATGCGCTTAAGAAGGGTTGTCATAACGTCGATGCCGCTTCTTCCTTCATAGACACTAAATCAAGTGCCTGCCGTATCCGTGCAGAACCCGTTCAAGTAAGGAAGCCGATCGAGCGTGCTCTGTAGCTCCGCATCCCGAGACAAAAGCTGCCCCGTTGCATCCCAACGGCCTGAAAGGAGCATGTCGCGCGGGCCTGGATCCACTTCCATCGACCAATGCCCCAGATCACTGCTGCAACTCGAGGTCTCCAGGTCGAACGTCCAGGTTGTGGAAGGGTCTTGGGCGATTGCATCTTGCAAAGCGCGCACCTGGTCCTGACTGGCCTTGGCACAAGGGATTCCTAATGCCAAACAATTGCCATAAAAAATTTCCGCAAAACTGACCCCAACCAGCGCACGGATCCCCCAACGCATTAAGGCTTGAGGCGCATGCTCACGACTGGAGCCACAACCGAAGTTGTCATTCACCACCAAAATCGAGGCGCCCTGATGCGCAGGAAGGTCAAAGGGATGACCTCCTTCAAGCTCCTTTCGGTCATCAGCGAAGACCTGAGCGCCGAGCGCTTCAAAACTCACGCATTTCAGGAATCGAGCCGGAATAATCCGGTCGGTATCGATGTCATCACCCCGCAAGACAAGGGCGCGGCCTTCAATCTTGGTAATCAGGCCTTGGGGAAAATCGTGGGTCTGAGTCATGAAGGATCAAAAGGAATAAAACTGCAACCAAAACACTGAAATAGCGCGGGACCTTGCCACACCAGCCGAAGATCAGGTTCCGAGCAAGCGAACATCGCTGACATGACCGGTCACCGCAGCGGCCGCAACCATGGCAGGGCTCATCAGCAACGTGCGGCCGCTAGCCGATCCCTGGCGCCCCTTGAAGTTGCGGTTACTGGAGCTCGCACTGATCTGACGCCCCTCAAGACGGTCAGGATTCATCGCGAGGCACATCGAGCAGCCAGGCTCACGCCACTCAAATCCCGCATCGCGAAACACTTGGTCTAGGCCTTCAGCCTCAGCAGCACGAGCCACCTGCTCTGAGCCCGGAACCACAAAGGCCTTGATCCCAGCGGCCACTTGCCTCCCCCGTGCCACAGCGGCCGCCGCCTTGAGATCACTCAGGCGACCATTGGTACAACTGCCGATAAAGCAGACATCCACCGGCACTCCGGCAATGGCCTGACCAGGCGTTAAATCCATGTAGCGGTAAGCCTCTTCCGCGATCGGTCGATCGGCAGGATCCAGTTGCTCAGGCATTGGAACCTGCTCATCCACGCCGATCCCCTGTCCGGGGGTAATCCCCCAGGTCACCGTTGGGGCAATCGTTGCTGCATCAAAGCGCAGCTCGTCGTCAAAGACGGCATCGGCATTCGAGGCCAGGGAACGCCACCAATGCGTCGCCCGATGCCAGGCTTCACCACTCGGTGCGGAAGGACGGCCCTCCAAGTAGTCAAAGGTTGTCTGGTCGGGATTGACGTAGCCGCAGCGTGCGCCCCCCTCAATCGCCATGTTGCAAAGGGTCATCCGCTCCTCCATCGAAAGAGCATCGATTGCCGGTCCAGCGAACTCATAGGCATGGCCAACCCCAGCCTTAACCCCAAGCGAACGAATCACATGCAGGATCAAGTCTTTGGCAAACACCCCAGGGCTCAGCTGATTGTCAACCCAAAGGCGACGGACCTTGAGTTTGTTCATCGCCAAGCTTTGACTTGCCAGCACATCACGAACCTGAGACGTGCCGATACCAAAGGCGATCGCCCCAAAGGCACCGTGTGTTGACGTGTGCGAGTCCCCGCAGGCCACTGTCATGCCGGGCTGCGTCAATCCCAGCTCCGGCGCAATTACATGCACGATTCCTTGACGACCACTGCCAATCCCATTGAGCACGATTCCATGCTTGCTGCAGTTGCGCTCCAGGGTGCTGAGCATCTGCTCCGCCAACGGATCAGCAAACGGCCTGGACTGATTGGTGGTGGGAACGATGTGATCCACGGTCGCCACCGTTCGCTCCGGACAACGCACCTTCAACCCCTTGTCTTCAAGGGCAACAAAAGCCTGAGGGCTCGTCACTTCATGGATCAGATGCAACCCAATCAACAGCTGGGTGGAGCCACCAGAGAGTTCGGCAACGCGATGAAGATCCCAAACTTTGTCGTACAGGGTTCCGCTGCTCATTCCCACTCGACAATTCGCTCAAAACCCTAGAGGCAAACGAAGTTCAATCCAATCCACTTGAACTCGCCTTACAACATTCTTTCTTCTCACCCTCCTCCTAAGAGAGGGCCAGCAAGCGCAAGCGCAGACAATTCAAAACCTCACCAGCGCTGACGGTCCGGATCCACTCCCGACCGCGGGTAGGACCCAAGCGCAACATCTCACTGCTGCATCCATCGGGACCAGCGACACCAACAAACACCAACCCAACGGGCTTTTCCAGTGTTCCGCCATCAGGACCGGCGATTCCAGTGATCGAAAGCGCCCAGTCCGATCCAGTGAGACGACGTACACCCAGCGCCATCGCCTCGGCCACTGGCGCACTCACGGCACCGTGCTGCTCGAGCAGTTCTTCAGGCACGGACAACAGATCTCGCTTGATGCCATTGGCATAGGAGATCACCCCGCCAAGCATCACGGAAGATGCACCAGGCACCGCTGTGAGCTCAGCACCTAAACCCCCACCCGTGCAGGATTCCGCCACAGACAAGGTTTGGCCTGCCTGCCCCAGCCGTTTCAAAACAACAGAAGCAAGCGACTCTTGATCCACGCCAAAGCAAAGGTTGCCCGTGCGCTGGCGCAACGCCTGCTCGGTTTGATCCACCAGCAGCCAAGCCTTCGAAGGCTCATCAGCGCTGGCCGTAATCCGCAGCTTCACCTCTCCGCAACCGGCATAGGGAGCAACGGTGGGATTCACTCCCTCCAATAGATCGGCCAGCTGTTCGGCCAACGTGGATTCGCCAATTCCCCAGAAATGAAGGACACGACTCACAAACACACCTTTGGAGAGCCCGGACGACCGGAACCAGGGCGCGGCCGTAGCGTGCCACATCGCTTTCATCTCACTGGGCACTCCAGGAAACGTGAGCACTGTGAATCCAGGCACCGGGGTCCAGATCATGCCGGGGGCAGTTCCGGTTGGATTCGATAAAACCTCAGCCCCTACGGGCAAAAGCGCCTGACGACGGGTTTCAGGGCCAGGGCTGCGACCACGGCTTTGGGCCTTCTTTTGTATGTCAGACCAAACGTCTGCTCGCTCTTCCAAAGGGACAGAAAACGCAGCTGCAATCGCCTCCGTGGTGAGATCGTCCGGGGTTGGTCCAAGCCCACCGGTAACGATCAACACGCTGGCGCGTTGCGATATCTCCTGAACCTGGGCAATCAGGCGATCGCGGTTGTCGCCCACAACGGTTTGGCGAAAATGAGGGAGGCCAAGGCAAGCAAGCTCCTCAGACAGCCAACGGGCATTGCCGTTGAGGATGTTGCCAAGCAGTAGCTCCGTTCCAACACAGAGAATCTCAACACCAGAACGCTCCGAGCGATCAGCCATGGCGGTCAGAAGCTGGAGATTCCAGGCTTGAAGGGTCAATCGCCGCTTCGAGATGACGCTGACGATTGATAGTCACAACCGTGGCAACAAGGATGGCCGTAGCCAGACCGAGCCAAAGAAAACGCATTTCCACGTTGGCCACCACCATGGCCAACGACGCCAACCACTGCGTGAACACGTAGATCAAAACAACCGTGCGGCGATGGCTAAAGCCAGCACGAAGAAGGCGGTGATGGAGATGGCGCCGATCTGGATAGAAGGGGGAGTGACCATCGCTGAGACGCCCCATAATCACAGCCGACATGTCGGCTAAAGGCAAAGAAAGAATCAACAACGGCAGCAACAAGCTCACCGTTGTCAGCCCTTTTGCCGGACCAACAATGCTCACGGCGGCCAGGGTGAACCCCAAAAAATACGATCCGCCATCACCCATAAAGATGCGAGCTGGATTGAAGTTGTGGCGGAGGAAACCAAGACAACTTCCAGCTAAGGCTGCAGCAAGAAAAGCAGCCGCTGACTGATGGAGCGAAAAACTAACTGACACCAAGCCAACTGCTGCGATTCCACCAACACCTGCGGCCAAACCATCAAGGCCATCCAGCCAGTTGATCGCATTGGTGATGCCCACCAGCCAAATCACCGTGGCAACCAAGCTGAGCAGATCAGGAAGCAGCAAGGCTTCAGAGCTGCTGGCTAACCAGGGCAGATCAATCGCTCCAATCCGCACGCCCTGGGACCAAACAACCACCGAAACCGCAACTTGACCAGCCAAGCGCGGCCAAGGAGATAGGGCAAAAAGATCGTCTGCAAGACCGATCACGAAAAAGCAAAGAGAACCGGCAAGTGTGGTCCAGATGAGCTGGTCACGGGCCGGAGCCAACATGCCAAAACCGCCCATCCACCACGTCACCCCAAGGGACAAACAAAAACCAAGAACCAGGGCGATGCCCCCCAATCGCACCATGGGAGTGGTGTGCTGTTTGCGGGAATCTGGCTGATCCGTGAGACCTAATCTCAAACCCAACCCACGCACCAGGGGGACGAGCAACGTTGTAATGATGGCCGCAACCACCAGACTCGCCGAAGCGACTGCGAGAGGAGTACTCGCGAACGTCACAAAAAACTCCGGCGCAAGGACACCAAACAGGATCTTTTAGAAATTAAGTTTAGGCAGAAACAAGCTGAGGGACACGTCTATTAAGGCTCTCAAGCGAGAGCCGGTTCCAAAGCAGGGGCATACAGCGGAAACCGCTTGCAGAGGTCACTGACTCGCTCCAAACAACGCGCCTGAATGGCATCATCCGCAGGGTTCAGAAGGCGATCAGCGATCACATCTGCAACCTCGTGGAAGGCCTGCTCGTCGAATCCACGGGTGGTGAGAGCAGCCGTTCCCAAACGCAATCCACTTGTCACGAAGGGCGACTCAGGATCAAAGGGAACCGTGTTCTTGTTGGCCGTGATGTGCACATCACTCACCAAAAGATCAGCCACCTTGCCGGTCATCCCGATGCTGCGCAGATCCAGAAGCACCACATGGTTATCCGTACCCCCACTCACCACGTCAATCTTTCGCTCCTGAAGACGCGCCGCAAGGGCCTGAGCATTGGCAACAACCTGATGGCTGTAAGCCTTGAAGTCGGGCTGCAACGCTTCGCCGAAAGCCACAGCCTTGGCTGCAATCACGTGCTCAAGCGGTCCACCTTGCGACCCTGGAAACACCGCTTTATCAAATCGGCGTGCGAACTCTGCATCGCGACAAAGGATCAAGCCACCACGGGGGCCGCGCAGGGTTTTGTGCGTGGTGGTGGTGACAACATCACAGTGAGGGACTGGACTGGCATGCACCCCAGCAGCCACGAGGCCGGCGATATGGGCCATGTCTGCCAACAGGTACGCACCCACTTCGTCCGCAATGCTGCGGAAGGCAGCAAAGTCGATCGAGCGCGGGTAGGCCGAGTAACCACAAATAATCAGCTTGGGCTTGTGCTCCAGAGCCAGCTGGCGAATGGCCTCCATATCAAGGCGCTGAGTCTGTCGATCAACGCCGTACTGGACCACGTTGAACCACTTGCCGCTGACATTCACCGGTGAGCCATGGGTGAGGTGCCCCCCATGGCTGAGATCCATTCCAAGAATCGTGTCACCGGGCTGAAGCAGGGCAAGAAACACAGCGAAGTTCGCCTGAGCGCCACTGTGGGGCTGAACATTCGCCCAAGCCGCATCGAAAAGTTGCTTCGCCCTAGTGATGGCCAATTCTTCGATGGCATCCACGTGCTCGCAGCCGCCGTAGTAACGCTTGTGGGGCAGCCCCTCGGCGTATTTATTCGTCAGAACAGAACCCTGAGCTTCCATCACCGCCTTGGAGGTGAAGTTCTCCGATGCAATCAACTCAAGGTGCGTCTCCTGACGCATCTGCTCTTGATCGATCAAACCAGCAATGGCAGGGTCTGCAGCCTTCAAAGATGCATTAATCGGGGCTGCTGAGCGGTCTGTCATGCGTTTCAAACATCAATGCATGAATCGTAGGGAACAGGCCCATTGCACTCACGAATCTTCAAAAAAAAACTGCCTTGTAGGCAGTTTTCAGAAACGCGCCTGGAGAGATTCGAACTCCCGACCCTCTGATCCGTAGTCAGATGCTCTAATCCGCTGAGCTACAAGCGCTTGGAAGTCACCATCTGACCGTATCAAGGCACCCTTCGTCAACCAACCGGCATCAACACGTCAAAATCAACGGAGTTAGGAGGTTCATCCCATGCCGCTCCGCTGGTACGGACCCGCCGATCCGAACAATGCCACCTACAGGCATTTCAACAGGGTGGTGAATTTCTGCCTCCACGCCGGGGGATTTGCCGCTGTGAATAGCGGCCTTTGGTTTGTGCAAGAGATGCGCCACCCCTGGAGCCATCTCGACCTGTGGAGTGAAGCTTGGCTGGGGGTGTTGATTGTTCACCTGCTGGTCGTGATCCGTCTGCGCCCTGGGAAAGACGCAGACATGGACGAAAGCTGAGTCAGCATGGAGTCAGCATGGAGTCAGCATGGAGTCAGCCGCTCCGACTCCACAACGATGACTCTGGACACAGCTGATCTACGCGCCCTCACCTCCACGCTGGCGGACCGTCTTTACATCCAGGTGGCTGGATGGCATTTGTATTTGGGAGATGCCGGCTTAGCCGAAGCCCTTGCGATTGAATGCAGCGCGCTGCTCGATCAAGGCGCGGTTGTGGCCGCTCGACAAGCTTTGGAGGCTGTTCAAGTACCGATTGGGGGAGGAAGTGCGCGATTACCGATGGCGCGTCTGTTGCCGTCCTCTCAACTTTCGGACCTCGAGGAGATTCTCGAAGGACACTGCCGATAAGGTTGAAACGTTGTTGGACTCTGCCGTGCTGATCATCGAGGTCACCAACGCCCGCGATGTGGTCCGGCAACGGATCGGCCGCCTCGGCGAACGCTTGATCGGGAAGGTTGTCGATCCCGAAGCCCAAGTTGAGAAAGCTCTCATCCAGGAAATGGAAACCGCCTTTCGCGACTTTGGAATTGAAGCGCGCATTCTTTCTGTGCAAGGGCCCCAGCTGGTCGGTCGTCAACACCTCGAATTACCGATCCAGGTGCGGGAAGACCGAGAGGTCCGTCTCAGCGACGAATAAAGCGACGTGTCAGGCCTTGACTGATCTCGCGAACCTCTTGGACATCGAAAGCTTGACCCAGCGCCATAAACA
The DNA here is from genome assembly GCF_014279775.1 of Synechococcus sp. PROS-9-1. Classification (NCBI taxonomy): domain Bacteria; kingdom Bacillati; phylum Cyanobacteriota; class Cyanophyceae; order Synechococcales; family Synechococcaceae; genus Synechococcus; species Synechococcus sp. PROS-9-1. Next base: position 307,231 of record NZ_CP047961.1, on the reverse strand, counting down.
CCAGACCGCCCAGTGATCCCGAAAGGCCAACCTGCAGGAGGCGTCCCACAAGATCAACAGGCCAACGCACTCCTTGGCTCAATCCCCAGGCCACGATTCCAGCGCCTACGGCTGCAACCATGAGGCGCAAACCATCAAGGCCCCACTGTTTTAACGGCAACACTTGCAGCCGATGCTGCAGGGCCAACAAAAGGGCGACGCAGGTGAGCACATTGATCAACACGGTGGCCAGCACCAAACCCGCTGCACCAAAATTGAAGGGAAGTTGAGGCCCCCATGGCGTTGGACCACCCACGAGGGCCCAGTCGAACACGACATTGAGACCAATGCCAATGACCGAAAGACGAAAGGGTGTTGTGCCGTCGCCCAGGGCGTAAAACACGCGCACCAACACATCTCTGCCGAGATAGGCCGGCATGCCAAGTCCATAGGCCATCAACAAGCCCGTTACGAGCTCCACCGCACCTTGATTGAAGGCACCCCGTTCGTACACCAGCGCCACAATGGGAGTGGCAAGGGCCAGGAATAAGGCGCCAAGGGGAAGCATCGACGCCGTCGACAACATCAAGCCCTGACGGATTCGAGCGATCAGCTCTGGGCGATCTTGCGGAGCCGTCAGACGGGAAAAGGTTGGCAACAGAGGCACCAACAACGCGTTTGAAATCAACCCCAGCGGCGTCTGAACCAACAAATTGGCGTAACCAAGCCCAGCCGCCGCTCCAAGCAACCCCGATGCGAAAAACAAATCGGTGAACACATTGATCTGCAGCATTCCCGACGACAGGGTGGCCGGGCCCATCACCTGCCAAACCTCCTGAACACCGGGATGGCGCCAATCCCAGGCGAGACGTAACTGAACCAGTCCCTGCTTCATCAGGGCAGGCAGCTGCAGAAGCCATTGCAGAAATGCCCCCACCAGGGTGGATAACGCCAATACCACCCCTCCCCAAAGCGCGAGAGCGGGCGTTGAGATCGCAGAGCCCGCCTGCCACCAGAGCAAACCGATGCCCACGATGAGCGCAAGGCTGGACATCAACGGCGAAATCGCCGGGATCCAGAACTCATCAGCAGCATTGAGCGATCCAAAGCCAAGGCCGATCAGACCAGCCAACAAAGCCATCGGAGCCATCACTTGCAGTTGCACTGCAGCAATGCGATGCAACTCCGGACTGAGACCAGGGCCAACCAACGTAATCAGAGGATCAGCTGCCAGCACGAGAACGATCGTTACCACCAGCAGCAGAGCGCTGACCATCGTGTTCAAGGTGGCCAAAATATGCGCCCCCTCCTCCCTGGGACGGCGGCTGAGCACGCTCACCATGGCGCTATGGAATGGCCCGTTGATCCCTCCCAGAAGAATCAATAGGAATCCAGGAAGCACATAGGCGTAGTTGTAAGCGTCATAAGCGGCACCCACCCCGAAGGCTGCCGCAATCACCAACTGACGCACTAAACCGCCAACTTTGCTCAACAACGTGCCGTAGGTGACGACCAAGGCAATGCGCTTCAGAGATCTCGCCATTCGTCGTTTGTTAACAGCCCTTCTGAGCCAGCATTCTCAACCCTGTGCCAGTCCACGATGGCCTGATTCAGCCAGCAGCCATGACCGGCACGTCGATCCTGCAATTTCCTGCACTCAGCGAAGGAGTGCTCCTCAAGCGCTACAAACGCTTTCTGGCTGATGTGGAGCTCAGCGATGGACAGATCGTCACCGTCCACTGCGCCAACACTGGGCCCATGAAAGGCGTGCTCCATCCAGGTGGGAGAGTCCGGGTCCGTTATGCCCCTTCCCCGAAGCGCAAGTTGGCTTGGACATGGGAACAGGCTGAGGTCCCAAGCAGCGACGGAACGCTGTGCTGGGCTGGCATCAATACCGCTTTGCCGAACAAACTGATTCGGGCCCTGATTGAAGCCGGTGAACTTAAAGACCAGCTCGGCCCGATCAAGACCATCCGTGCCGAGGTCCCCTATGGCCTCAATCGCAGAAGTCGCATTGACTTATTAATCACCCCAGACGACAGCGCAGACGATCAACGCCCCATTTATGTCGAAGTCAAAAACACCACCTGGAGTCACGGCGACGTTGCACTCTTCCCGGACACGGTGACGGAACGGGGCCAAAAGCACCTGGAGGAGCTCACGGCACTCATTCCTGAGGCACGAGGTGTCTTAGTTCCCTGCCTGAGCCGTCCTGATGTCAATGCTTTTGCGCCCGGAGACAGCGCAGATCCCCGCTATGGAGATCTGTTCAGGTTGGCCATGGCAGCAGGGGTGGAAGTGCTGCCTTGCCGCTTCAGTTTTGACGAAGATCGGATCAACTGGGAGGGCCTCCAGCCGGTTCATCCCCGTCAGTAAAAAACGCAAAACGTTGCGAAACGCCCATTCGGTAGCAACAACGACTTGAAAAGTGTTCGCAAGCGAGCAATTTTGGTGAGTGAAATGGACACTTGCTCCTGCTCTCTTGCAGTCCTGCTCTCTTGCAGTCCTGCTTTCTTCTATGACAACTGCTTACGAGTCGCCCAACATGCGGCGCAAATCTCGCCTCCAGGAGGCCAGTCTTCTGGAGGGCCCGATGCTCCTCCTTCAAAGCATCCGCGGATTTAAAACCAATCGCTCGCTCTTGTGGCTTGGCTGCGTGCCACTTGCCCTGTTCGGGCTTGGCCTTTTCAACCTCTCGGCTCATGCCGCAGAGATGCCGGAACTCAACGCAGCGTTTTTAGCCAACAATCTTTGGCTACTGGTCGCGACGATCCTGGTGATTTTCATGAACGCCGGTTTCGCCATGGTGGAAGCCGGAATGTGCCGCCAAAAAAATGCAGTCAATATTCTTGCTAAAAATCTCTTCGTCTTCGCCCTTGCTGTAACCGCTTATTGGTTTGTTGGCTATTCGTTGATGTATGGCGATGCCATAGCCGCAGGCTGGCTCTATTTCAACGGGTTGTTTTTCGATCCGGCTGTTACGCCCGAACTCATCTCGGAAGCTGGACTCGTTCCAAGTGTTGACTTCTTGTTTCAGGCTGCTTTTGCCGGAACTGCAGCAACGATCGTTTCAGGCCTCGTGGCAGAGCGCGTGAAATTTGGTGAGTTTGTGGTGTTCTCACTCGTTCTCACCGCTTTCATCTATCCCGTTGCAGGCAGTTGGGAATGGAATGGCGGATGGCTGAATTCTGTTGGTGACACAGAATTCATCGATTTTGCTGGATCATCCATTGTTCACTCCGTTGGAGCCTGGGCTGGACTCGTTGGGGCCATGCTCCTCGGCCCACGTATTGGCAAATTCATTGATGGCAAGCCTCAGGCGATCCCTGGCCACAACATGGCCATTGCCACTCTTGGTGCACTGATTCTGTGGATTGGCTGGTATGGATTCAACCCTGGATCTCAGCTCGCAATGGATCAGTGGGTTCCTTACGTCGCTGTAACCACAACATTGGCGGCAGCTGGCGGTGCGATCGGAGCCACCGTGATCTCAACCATGACATCGGGGAAACCTGATTTGACCATGATCATCAACGGCATCCTTGCCGGCCTGGTCAGCATCACTGCAGGATGCGGCAACCTCACCTTTGTTGGCTCCTGGGTTGCTGGTCTGATTGGCGGCATCATCGTCGTCTTTGCCGTCTCAGCTCTTGACGCATCAGGCATCGATGATCCTGTCGGAGCCTTCTCAGTCCATGGCGTCTGTGGCGTCTGGGGAACCTTGGTGGTTGGTCTTTGGGGTTTTGACATCCAGGGGGATGGCTCACCACTCGGCTTGCTCGTCGGAGGTGGCATCAGCCAGCTCGGAATCCAAGCACTGGGTTGTGCTGCCTATGCCATTTGGACGATCGTGACCTGCTGGATTGCTTGGTCTGTGATCGGTGGTTTGTTCGGAGGCATCCGAGTCACCGAGAAGGAAGAAGCTGAAGGCCTGGACATTGGTGAGCACGGCATGGAGGCCTATCCAGATTTCGTGTCATCAGGCCGATAACTCGTTTCATTCGCAGCATTTGATCTGCAGTTCACCCTGTCCCATCCTGGGACAGGGTTTTTTATTGGCATCTGCGATCAGTCGCTAGTGCCAGACAGCCCATAGAGTCAAACCACTGCCGTTACAGATATGGATACTCACGCCTTCAAACGCTCGCTGCATCACTCCGATCGCTACAACCGGCGAGGCTTCGGTCGAGCCGAAGAGGTGGCTGGCAGTTTGGAACAGGCTTACCAAAGCAGCCTGATTGGTTCGATCCGTGACAACGGCTATGGCCTAACCCATGGCCGACTCCAGGTACGCCTCGCCGAAGCGTTTGGATTCTGCTGGGGAGTGGAAAGGGCTGTCGCCATGGCTTACGAAACTCGACGTCACTACCCGCAAGAACGCATCTGGATTACCAACGAAATTATCCATAACCCCTCAGTGAATGACCACCTACGCGAAATGGATGTGTTGTTCATCTCCGTGGAGGGTGGAGTTAAAGACTTTTCTGGTGTGGCATCGGGCGATGTGGTGATCCTTCCCGCTTTTGGTGCCACCGTTCAAGAGATGCAACTTCTCAATGAGCGTGGCTGTCACATTGTTGACACCACCTGTCCTTGGGTTTCAAAGGTGTGGACAACCGTTGAGAAGCACAAGAAGCAATCGTTCACGTCGATCATTCACGGCAAGGTGAAACACGAAGAAACGCTTGCAACAAGTTCATTTGCAGGAACGTATCTCGTCGTTCTCGATCTTGAAGAAGCCAGGCTTGTCGCTGAATACATTCTCGGCAACGGCAATCGAGAATCGTTTATGGAACGGTTCTCCAAGGCCTGCTCCCCAGGGTTTGACCCCGATCGTGATCTCGAACATTTGGGTGTGGCCAACCAAACCACCATGCTCAAAAGTGAGACCGAAGAAATTGGCCGTTTGTTTGAGCGCACCATGCTCAGCAAATACGGGCCAACCGAACTCAACGAGCATTTTTTAGCGTTCAATACCATCTGCGATGCCACCCAGGAGCGGCAGGATGCCATGTTCTCGCTCGTTGACGAAACGGTTGATCTCATGGTGGTGATTGGGGGATACAACTCCTCCAACACCACCCATCTGCAAGAAATCGCCGTCACCCGCGGGATCCGTTCCTTCCACATCGACACTCCAGAGCGAATCCACTCGGACAACTCGATTGAGCACAAGCCCCTTGGAGAAGAACTCACAGTGGAAGAGTTATTCCTGCCCAGTGGACCCATAACCGTAGGGATCACCTCCGGGGCCTCCACCCCAGATCGGGTTGTGGAGCATGTCATCCAGAGACTGATCGCCCTGAGCGAAAACTGATCCCCAGATCCCTTTACATTGGTTCATCATGGAGACTTCTCCAACCGGGGACCTGCACACGTGCTGCTCTTGACGAGATCCTCAACCGAGACATTGCGCGATAGCGATAGCCGTCAAGTTCGCTGCTACCGCAGTCAATTTCGCGATCGCATGGAAATGCGTGCCGACTTTCAAACCGTTGGGGCCTACCTCGATCGGCACGAAGGCTGGTTTCGACGTTGTGCAGCGCCCATGGAGGTCAAGTCCATTGACGAGCAGGCCTATGCCCTCACTCTCGGACGATTTGGCAACTTCGGGTTTGAGGTAGAACCAACAATCGGATTGCGCTTACTACCTCAGAACGCAGGTAATTATGCGATCTGTACGGTTCCTCTCAGCAATCAAGATCCAGCCTTAGCTGATCTTTACGACGTTGATTTCCAGGCCAATCTCAGTCTTGAGAACAACGGCACAAGTGACTCCCCTGAAGAGCTCACTGCTGTGAGCTGGGATCTTGATCTCTCTGTTTGGATTCACCTTCCCAAAGTGATCACATTGCTTCCTGATGGGCTTGTTCAGTCCAGCGGGGATCACCTCTTGCGCCAGATTGTCCGCCAAATTTCTAGGCGTCTCACCTGGAAAGTGCAGGAAGATTTTCATGCCAGCCAAGGGCTCACCTGCCCGCCCAGAAGGCGGGCAGCCTTTTGATCAAGATCAGCGGTTCACCCAGATCTTGTTCACAATCTCCATTCCGCTCACCGCTTGCCAAAGGAACAAGGTGAGCGTGCCCATGTTGAGCCCAACATGAGCTTTACGAGCGATCACATTGCCCTGCTGCATGAACGGAGCCAATGATGCGGCTAAGGCAATCATTCCTGTCATCGCTAAGCCCACGAGCAGATGCGGGCCCACGAACAACTTGCCATTGTTGATGTAAGTCACGGCCATACCACCGATCATTCCGGTCACCATCACCGCGAGGATCAGGCTTCCCCAGCGGTAATGACGCTGAGCAAACTTGCCTGGCAGCAGGGCCTTGCGCTGCTCTGGGGTGCCTGTGCGCACCTTCTTGGCTTTGATCCCAAGAAACATGGAATAGCCACCTGCCGCCAGGAGCCCAAACATCATCAGGGGGTGCATGAAGCTGGCGGCAAAAGGCAAAGCTGGCAGGGTCATGGGTCAGTTCATTGAGTGGACGAGTACAGCGAGACTAGGTGCCCGTGTTCTTAGTGAAGAAAGTGACGTCGTCCGGTCAGCACCATGGCCAAACCAAGCTCATCGCAGGCCTTGATCGAGTCAGCATCCCGAAGGCTGCCACCTGGATGGATGACGGCCTTAATTCCATGGCTTGCGGCAAGACGCACGGTGTCATCGAATGGGAAGAAACCATCACTCGCGAGCACAGCCCCCACTGCTTGCTCTCCAGCAGCCTCTAAAGCAAGTCGGGCAGACCCAACGCGATTCATCTGACCAGCCCCAACACCCAGGCTCTGCCCATCACGTGCGACCAAAATCGCATTCGAGCGCACGTGTCGCACGAGCTGCCAAGCAAAGCGGAGATCGGCGTCTTCAGCCGCAGTGGGTTGACGCTGGCTCGCCACCGTCCAAGCGGAGGGATCGATCGGTTGATCGTCGAGATCCTGCACCAAAACACCACCAAGAATGCTGCGGACGTGGTCTTTAGCTGCCGCATCAATCGCCTCAGGCGCCAATTCGAGGAGGCGGAGATTGCCTTTGGCTGCCAAAATCTCACGCGCTTCTGGGCTATACCCAGGCGCTACAACACACTCCAAGAACAAGCTTGTGAGCTCCTTGGCAGCTAGGTGATCCACCACAGCATTCAGGGCAACAATGCCACCAAAGGCGCTGATTCGATCACCATCGAGAGCCCGAGTAAGGGCGATGGCCACGCCATCACCCACCGCCACGCCACAGGGATTGGTGTGCTTCACCACCACAGCTGCCGCTTGCTCTGCGCGATGAAGGCCGTCTGAGCCATATCCAAACTCACGAACGGTGGCCAGGGCCGCTTCCAGATCGAGCAGATTATTGGTGCTGAGCTCCTTTCCTTGCAGCTGCTTGGCGCCCCCCCATCCCACAGGGCTGCTGAACCAAGCCGCCTTTTGGTGGGGGTTCTCCCCGTAGCGCAATGTCTGCCGGAGCGGCAGAGCCTCTAGCCATGGCAGGGCTTCGTCTGGAGCTTTGGCTTCGGCGGGAGAGTTGGCATCAACAGCAGGTTGCAACTCTGGACGAGATTGCATCCAACGACTAATCGCGACGTCATACGCAGCCGTATGGGCAAATGCCTCTAAGGCCAATTGCCGGCGCACATTGGCGTCCACGCCTCCAGCCGATCCAGACAGCGCTTGCAAAAAGCTGTCGTACTGCTCAGGACTGGTGAGCACCGCGACATGGGCATGATTTTTGGCAGCAGAGCGAACCATCGTGGGGCCGCCGATGTCGATGTTCTCAATGGCACTGTCCCAGCTCACATCGGGGACTGCGACGGTTTCCCTGAACGGGTAGAGGTTCACCACCACCACGTCGATGGGATCGATCTTCTGTGCGAGGAGATCCGCCTCATGGGCCGGATCTCCCCTTCGCGCCAAGATTCCGCCATGGATTCGAGGATGGAGGGTTTTAACGCGACCGCCAAGGATCTCAGGAGCACCGGTGTGGTCTGCCACTCGTGTGACGGGCAAACCAGCCTCTTCAAGCACTTTGGCTGTTCCACCACTGGACAGCAGTTGGTAGCCATGGAGCCGATTGAGAGCCTCAGCAAGAGGCACCACCCCCCGTTTATCAGACACGCTCAGCAAGGCAGTTGGAGCCATGGCAGCAGGACGAAAGACAGGGCTTGAGCCAACCTACGCAGCAACCGCCCATCTGATGCCATGGCCGCCGATCTGCTCCGCCAACCCACAGCGAAGGCTCGGGCACGCCTGGTTCTTCTTCATGGATGGGGAGCCGATGCCGGCGACCTGATGCCGCTGGGACAAGCGCTCGCCGAGGCGATCGCGACACCACTCGAGTTGGTTGCCCTGCAAGCTCCCCAACTGCAAACCCAAGGATCAGGACGACAGTGGTATGGCCTCTTCCCGGCCGACTGGGCCGCCGTTCCAGCAGCTGTTGAAGAATTAAAAGAACGCATCAACAATCTGGGCTCAGCGGAGATCCCACTGGAAGCAACGGTGCTGTTGGGCTTTTCTCAAGGAGGTGCCATGGCCATCGCCGCCGGTTGTGACTTACCACTTGCCGGATTCATCGCATGCAGTGCCTATCCCCATCCCCATTGGCAAGCCCCTATTACTCGCCCACCTGCGCTTCTTCTGCATGGACGGCATGACGAGGTCGTGCCGCATTCAGCAGCCTTAGCGCTTAAAAACGACCTAGCTCTTAGCCATCAAGCCTGTGAGCTTTTCAGTTTCGACCATGGGCATGCCATCCCCGTTGAGGCTCAAGCTGAAATGAAAAAAGCCCTCGAGCGTTGGCTGGATCAACCAGCTCAGAGCGCTTAAGGGCTTTGCAATCAAGGGTTGGAATGAAAGGGAATCAGACGAAGGCGTATTCGTACTCTTCCATTTCCTCCCAATCGTCAGACGCCAGATCTAGGCCTTCAAAGATGACCTCTTCACCAACGTGATCAACGATGGAACGAAGGGAAGGGAACAGAAAATGATTTTCCTCGGCGTACTGAGCACTAAACAGTCCTTTTTCACCCCAGAAGAATTTGTCTGTGGTGTGTTCGTTACGGCGGACGTTGACCAGGGCCGGTGGCATGAGAACGCCCTCGGCGATGTAGCGCCGAGCCGCTGTCACAGGCTTGTGTTCACCAGTTTCTAGATGATGAGTCGGCACATGCGCCAGCACACGCTGGCCAGCGAGGCGGCGACGACTAATCCTCTTACGTTTTTTGGACATATGGGCAAAAATCCCTGCTTGAGGGAATGAGAGGGGGCTGTCAAGAAAGACCGGCACCGTTTTGAAGCGGCAAACGATCAAGTGAGACGCTCATAAAGAGCATCGTGACGTCAGCGAATCGGAGGATTGATCGCGCAGCCAAAGCGGCACGATCAACCGACAAACACCATCGCTTTCAACGGCATAAAACCGCTGACAACAAGAGACACATCAACCTCTGCTGTAACCTTGGTAGCAACGAAAGTGCAACCCGAGCAGAATCGACAGGAAACCGGCACCTCAACGAAGAGCGCCGTTGGTCGATCTTCTGATCTTAAGACTTTTTCCTGAATTGGCAAGACGGTCCGCTCATGGGTTGCCGCCACGGCTGTATCCAGGCACACAATTTCACGCATGCAGCTGTCCAACCGGTTCCTAACCCTGGTCAAGCAACAGCTGCAGAGCTTCTCTAGCGACGCGTCTCTGGACAAACTCGTTGTTTACATCGCGCAAAGCAGTGAAGGAGACGCGCCCAGCTTCACGATGTTGGATCAGTGGCCTCAAGATGGTGGCCGACTCCCCGAGATTGCCGACGACCCCCTTCTGCGCATTCCAGCGCCAGAGCGCCACTGGTTTCCCCTGCGCCATGACGACCTCTTATTAGGAGTTCTGAGGGCAGAGCAGCACCGCGAATCGGAATGGTCCGACCAACTCGATCGTCGACTGCAAGCCAGCGCCTCAGCCTTGGCTTACAGCCTTGGCCTTGAGCTCGAACGCAGCCGTCTACTGGACGAGCTCCAGCAGCAACGCCAACAGATGAATCTTGTGGTGCATCAGTTGCGCAACCCACTGGCAGCCTTGCGCACCTATGCCCAGCTTCTGCTCCGTCGTTTGGGGCCCGAACATCTCCAACGCCCACTCGTCACTGGGCTCCTTCAAGAACAGGCCCAGCTCGACCGCTACATCACATCCCTGGATCTCATCGGTCAAGAGAACCTGCCACATGGCCCCGAGGCGCCCGCCCCACTTCTGCTTCCCCAGATGAAAGCAAAGGGCCCAGGGCTCACGATCGAACAATTACTCCAACCTCTGATTGAACGGGCTGCCGCAACCGCAGCACTCCAGAGCCGCGCTTGGCAAACACCAACCAACTGGCCTACATGGACTCAGGAGATTCGGCCCAATGACGATGCCGTTGTCTCAGAGATCGTGGCCAATCTGCTGGAAAATGCCTTCCGCTATAGCCCTACAGGCTGTCCACTGGGCCTCAGCCTGCTGGACCACAGCATCTTGATCTGGGACGGGGGGCCTCCCATCCCAGATCAAGAACAAGAGCTGATCTTCCGCAAAGGCGAACGGGGAAGCAGCAGCAAGGATCAATCCGGATCCGGGCTAGGGCTCGCACTCGCTCGACTTCTCGCCGAAGAACGAGGCGGCGCACTGGTTTTACACACCAATCCAAACCAGCTCGACCCAAGCCTCCCAAGCCGCGGAAATGGATTTCTCCTCAGCCTGCCCCCGAGCCAAGCGCAGACTCCAACAGGGCTATCAGCAACAAACTAGAGGTTTCGCTGAGCATCACAACAGCTCCATAGCCATCTCCCGTCATCCCTCCCAGGCGACGGCCGAGCCACTCTGCCGCGACCAATGCGCTCAGCAAACAAAGAGGCGCCGTCAAGAGCGGCAGCTGCTGGAGCAGTGGGTTCAATGGGCTCAACACCACCAACAAAACGAGGGTGGGAACAGCGTCTCCAAGACCCTTTTGGTGACGGCGGTGAAAACCAGCCGTTCCATTCACCCGCAAATAATCGAACCGCGCCATCGCCCAAAGGGGCGACACCCTTGCCAACGCGCTCGTGACCACCAAAGCGATCGGTGCCAGGGGGCCCAAACGCACCAAAGCAGCGAACTGAAACAACAGCACCACCACTGACAACTGCACAGCACTGGCACCCACACGGCTGTCCTCCATCGCCTCCAGGCAACGCTCAGGCCCTGCAGCGAGACCATCAGCCGTATCCATCAATCCATCGAAATGGAGCCCACCGGTGAGCCACAACCCCAAAGCCAAAACAGCTGGGACGACCGCGACTTGAGGCCAGCCCAAACCGGACAGAAGCCACCACAATCCCGCCTGCAGGCCACCAATGACCAAGCCGATCCAAGGAGCAAAGCGGGCGATGCGTTCGAAGCGAGGCTGAGGCCAGGGCCAGGCAGGCAGCACTGAATAAAAAATCCAGGCACCCACTAAATCGCGCAGCCACGAGGGCGCTGAAGGCATGACCTCGACCAATGTTCCAACACGGCTCACCGTAAATTGATGCGTTGCATGGAGGGCCTGTGTTCCAGTTCGAGATTCAGGCCACTTGCCGCAACACGGGCGCCCGTTGTGGATGTTTCCACACACCACACGGTCCGGTCATGACGCCACGGTTCATGCCCGTGGGCACGCTGGGCACCGTGAAAGGGGTAACCACCTCCCAATTGGCAGAGACCGGCGCCCAAATGGTGCTGTCCAACACCTATCACCTGCATCTCCAACCTGGGGAGGAGATCGTTGCTGAAGCCGGGGGGTTGCATCGGTTCATGGGCTGGGACGGTCCGATGCTCACCGATTCCGGTGGCTTCCAGGTGTTCAGCCTCGGCGACCTCAACCGCATTGACGACGAAGGGGTGGACTTCCGCAACCCACGCAATGGCAGCCGCATCTTGCTGACCCCAGAGCGGTCGATGCAGATCCAAATGCGCCTTGGCGCTGATGTGGCCATGGCCTTCGATCAATGTCCGCCCTATCCAGCCACAGAAAATGATGTCGCGGAGGCCTGCCGGCGCACGCACGCCTGGCTAGGCCGCTGTGCAGACGCCCATCAACGCGACGATCAAGCCCTCTTCGGGATTGTCCAAGGAGGTTGTTTCCCCCACCTCCGTGATCTCAGCGCACGAACGGTGGCGGACTTCAACCTGCCCGGCATCGCCATCGGCGGCGTCAGCGTTGGTGAACCGGTGGAGGAGATGCATCAGATCGTGCGCCAAGTCACACCCCTATTGCCAGATGATCGCCCCCGCTATCTCATGGGCATTGGCACCCTGCGTGAGATGGCCGTCGCCGTCGCCAATGGAATTGACATGTTTGATTGCGTTCTGCCCACGCGTCTCGGCAGGCATGGCACGGCACTGGTTGGGGGCGAGCGCTGGAACCTGCGCAACGCTCGGTTCCGGCACGACCACACTCCGTTAGACGCAAGCTGCCCCTGCATCGCCTGCCGCCAGCACACCCGTGCCTACCTGAATCATCTAATTCGTAGTGAGGAACTGCTCGGCCTCACGCTCTTGAGCATCCATAACCTCACCCATTTGATCCGATTCACCACCGCGATGGGGCTAGCCATTCGTGATGGTTGCTTTTCAGAGGATTTCGCTCCGTGGGAGCCGAGCTCAAGAGCCCATCACACGTGGTAGCGTCCGAGCTCCGACCATGAATTCGCCGGGATGGCTGCTTACACCCTCGATTTGCTGGCCCAGTTACCTGAGGCCTATCAAGCCTTCGGTCCGCTGATCGACATCCTGCCGATCATTCCGTTGTTTTTCCTGTTGCTTGCTTTTGTTTGGCAGGCTTCAGTCGGCTTCCGCTGACCAAAACAGCCCACACAAACTGGGGTAGCGCGAGATAACGCCTCCAGCGGCTTGGTTCCTGGAAAAGCCTAAACAGCCATTCCACCTGGAAACGGCTGGTCCATTGTGGCGCTCGTTTCTTGAGGCCAGACCAGACATCAAAGCTGCCACCAACACCCATCCACACACCGGTTTGAGCCGCTTTTAAACGCTGCGTCCAAAGTTCTTGACGGGGAACTCCGAGAGCCACAAGCACCAAATCAGGGTTGAGCTCGCACAAGCTTGCTTCGAGCTCTGGCCAATCTTCCTGGCTGAGATACCCATGTTGCGCCAGCACTAGGCGCAATTCCGGGCGCTCCACCACCAAGCGATCACATAATCGTTCCATCACCTGCGGCGCAGCACCCACAAGCGCCACCGACCAACCATGGGCCTCTGCGTAACCCAGAAGTTCCCACGCCAGCTCAATGCCAGGGCTGCGGCGAACGCGCACACCTTGTAAACGCAGAGCCCAGACAACGCCAGCACCATCAGGAACCACCAGATCGGCGTCAGCAATCACGGCGCCCAAGCGAGGGTTGGCTCGCGCTGCCATCGTCATTTCTGCATTCAGGGTCACGATCTGACCTCCCCCATCGGCATACACACCGATGGCTGCTGCGGTGACATCGCGACACGCATCCACTGGAACCCCAAGCACTTGGAAGCGACGTTGATCACGCGGACCGGTGCTGGTGATGTCCATCCCTAACTCGACTGCGAGGGAGAATCTAGATCCGGTCGCCTGGAAGGCCACGGTTTTGTCGCATCCGAACCCTCAGGAGCACCACGAGCTACGGCTTGAAAAACTAAAGAGCCTGGATGCGGCCATCGAAGCGGTGGTCCTACAACGTCAGCATCCAGTGAGTGGATTGCTTCCAGCCAGCACAGCAAACACCGTGCACGGAAATTACGGAGACGCCTGGGTTCGCGACTGCGTGTACTCGATTCAGTGCGTTTGGGGCCTGGCCATCGCCCATCGTCGCCATCACGGGGGCTCCACCCAACGCAGTTGGGAACTCGAACAACGGGTGCTGGGACTGATGCGCGGTTTGCTCAACAGCATGATGCGCCAAGCCTCAAAAGTGGAGCGCTTTAAGTACAGCCTCGATCCACTCGATGCCTTGCATGCCAAATACAACAGCACCAATGGCGATCAGGTTGTTGCCGATAACGGCTGGGGGCATCTTCAGCTTGATGCGACATCTCTGTTTTTATTGCAGCTAGCCCAACTCAGCCGCAGCGGTCTCGCCGTGATTCGCAACCGCCACGAAGTGGCGTTCATCCAAAACCTCGTGTACTACGTAGCCCGGGCCTACCGCGTGCCCGACTACGGAATCTGGGAGCGTGGGGACAAGGGGAATGAAGGTTTACCCGAACGCAACGCCAGCTCCATTGGCATGGCCAAAGCGGCACTAGAGGCCCTCGATGGCGTGGATCTCTTTGGTTCCCACGGCGATGGATCGGTGCAGGTGCTGGTGCCTCAAGGTGCTGTCGTCCGCTTACGGCGGGCACTCCAAGGACTTCTGCCAAGGGAATCCGCTAGCAAAGAAGTCGACAGCGCTTGTCTCTCCGTGATCGGCTACCCGGCCTGGGCGGTGGAGGAGCGAGACCTGGTGGAGCGAACCGTCCAGCGGATCCGACGTGAGCTAGGAGGCCCCTACGGATACAAACGCTTCCGCCGGGACGGTCATCAAACCGTTGTCGAAGACGTCAGTCGACTGCATTACGAACGGGCCGAACTGGTCAACTTCGAAGGAGTGGAATCGGAATGGCCTCTCTTCCTGGCCTATGAGCAGCTCACAGCCTGCTGTGAAGAGCGTTGGACCGACGCGCATTACTGGCAAGAAAGGCTCAAAATCCTGCAGGTCGAACGCCATGGACAACAGCTCTACCCCGAGCTCTATTTGGTTCCAGACAGTGCGGTAGAACTCGAACGACGGGCACCGGGAAGCCAACAACGGCTGGCTAACGACAACGTGCCTCTGCTGTGGACCCAGAGCCTTGCCTGGCTTGGGGAGATGTTGATGGAAGGACTGATCGAGCCAGCGGACCTTGATCCCTGCGGCCGCAGATTTCAGGCCAAGATCGGCGCCGAACAAGTCCTGGTTGCCCTTGCACCAAGCAGCAGCGCACTCGCAGCTGCACTCAAAGCACACGGGTTACCAGTGAGCGATCCACAGACCTGCCCTATCCAGGTGGTGCCATCCAGCAACCTCAACGATCGTCTCAGCGCCGTCGGAGGAGATGAGGCTCTCCGCTTGAGCGGTCTGCCGATGCTCCGAGCCGACACCTCGGACACAGCCCGCCTCTATCGACAGGGCGACGAGCAGCTTGCCGTCCTACCGGCTGTCTTGGAAGAAGACACCTTTTTCGTCAGTCATGACCCACGCCAGCTCATGGAATCAGTCCTCAATGAACTGCACCTGCTGCAGCGGCACTGGCGCGGAGAGGGTTCACCGCTCTTAATGATCCCGATTGAAGCCACTCTTCTGGAGAACAATCCAGAGCTGCTGATGGATCTCACAACGCGTCTGCACTCAGGACGGCTCGAAGATGTTCCCGTTTGCTTCAGCGACCTTGAAACACTCGCCCACAGCGCTCAGTGGGTGACTCTGCCAGCCACAACAGCAAGAAGCAACGCCCATCAACGCAGCGATGCAGCGCGTTATTTACAAGACTCCACCGACTTCAGTGACCTCACCGCAGCCCAGGAGCAGGAGCTCGATGACATCCCCCTCGCTCAACTCCGTGATCGTCTCTGGAGTAGCCATTCACTCCGAGAACAAGCCGAAGTGCTTGAACTGCTGAAACGCCAACTCGGCTACCGAGCAATTCTCAGCGGTCCGAAGGGGACACCGATTGAGCTGATCACCCTGCTGGAGGAGATTTACCACCGCGGGCTCAGCCAGGAGGACTGGAACGTAGCTCGCCGCTGCGCAGGCGCGATGGGGCTCGTCCATCCCCAACTCGAGGATGCTGTGATCGACCTGCTCAGCCGCCAAAAACAAGTGGTTGTGGGAAGGAACTACACCAGCGACTCCCGCCTCAGCGCCCCGGCCTCAAGCCCGGCGATCGCTGCCCTGATTGAACGCACCTGTGGCAATGACGGCCGTGAGCGCATGTTGCAACAGGAGTTGCTGGTGGCTCTTGATGGCCTTGCCCGTCGAGAACCGGAAAAACTCAAGGGGACGCTCACCCTGCAGCTGGGTCAACTCCTGCTTCTGCTCACCTCAGAACTCGCGGCCGAACGCCAACTAAGCCAGGACGAAGCCTTTGAAGCCCTGTGCAGCGAAGCCCCGCATGGGATCAGCTTGCGCCTTCAAGCCCTGCTCAATGACGTCGACCACGCTCGAGCAGCCCTACAGCGACGAGAGCTGCTTCACCTGCGGGGACATGTGCAGTGGACCGTGCCTGAGCCCCTTGAGGAACGACCCAGCGGATCGGACTGGCTGCAACACCGCATGCGACTGGGCTCCCTGCAGCAAGTCCCGAAGGAGTTCTATGCCGGCATCTGGTCCTTACTGCATCACTGCCGCGGCCTTGTGATCGGTGACAAATTGGAGCGGCGCAACCGGCTAACCAGCTCCTTGGTGCTGGAAAAAACACCAGGAGAACGCAATTTCGCCATTCAGGTCGAGCACCTGCTCAGTCGCATTGAAGCCGCTGAATACCGCCAACTTTGTACAGAAAGCCTGCTCTCACTGATGGCCTTCACGACGACCAACCCAGACATGCGCTTTGAAGACGACATCGCACTCGATGTGGTGATTGGTCATGCCGTTCGGGTGGGCTGGCAAAGCACCCATCCCCAACAAGACATCGAAACCTACAGCCAGCACAAAGCCGCGGCTTGGGAACATTTTTACCAAGCCTCTCCGGCGCAATGCCGCCGGTGGCAAATCGAAGCGCTTCGAGAGCTAGTCCAACAAGAAGGACTGCTTTAAATCAAATTGGAGCCTCGAGAGCAATGCCAACTCCTGGACGCTCCACAGCCTGCTCAATCAAGTCGGCAAGGCAGAGAGCCCGAGAAGCCTGCTGGCCATCTACGGCGGGGGTTTCACGTCCACGAACACACTGAAGAAAATGCTCCAGCTCGGCGTATAGCGGCTCAATCGAAGTGGTGCTCACCTCTTCGATGAAACCATCATTGCGATACAACAGCTCGCCGTGATCAGCCGAGTACCACTCGTGGGCACGACGATGAATATGCAAGGTGTGATTCAGAAAATCCGTTTCAACAAGGCTTCCACGGCAGTGAGCACTCAAGCTCCTGATCTTGCGATGGCTCATTTTGCTAGCCGTGAGGCTGGCCACCACGCCGTTGTCGAATCCAAGTGTGGCGTTGACGTAATCGATCGGCCCTTCAGAGCTACGTCCGCCGGCCGCTGACAAATGCACGACAGATGCCCCTGCGAGTTCCAAGACAAGATCCAAATCGTGGATCATCAAATCAAGAACCACCGAAACATCATTGGCTCGATCGGAATGGGGGCTATGACGTCTGGCTTCCAGCACGACAACTTCCTCATTCGCCACCACCTTGGTCAACTCACGAAACGCAGGATTGAAGCGCTCGATATGCCCCACCTGCAGCAGCCGATCCACCCGGCTTGCCGACTCGCTGAGCGAAGCCGCTTCCTCCTGGCTGGCAGCAATCGGCTTTTCGATCAAAACGTGCAGCCCAGCCTCTAAACAGGCCAAACCAACGGCATGGTGAAGCAGGGTCGGCACAGCGATACAAACCGCTTCGACCTCAGAGAGCATGTCGTGGTAATCCGCGAACCAACGGCAATTAAATTGGTCTTTTGCCAACGCTCCGCGCTTGGCATCCGGATCGGAGACGCCCACCAGATCCGCGTCCTTCAAAAGGCTGAGCACACGGGCGTGATGCCAACCCATGTTGCCGATTCCGATCACTCCGACCTTTACCGGAACCATAGGGTCGGTCATCGGAGGGAATGCAGGTCAGATCTGATTATCGGTGATCAACAGCTCTGACCGCTTCATGGGTTCGTCACACCAGGCATCAGCAATCGCACCTGAGCGATACGAGGGCCTCTCATCGTGATGATTTCAAATTGAACTCCGTTGTGCCGCAGCGCTTCTCCAGCGGCAGGAATGTGCTGTAAGCGTTCCAAAAGGAAGCCAGCAAGCGTGTGATGTTCCGAGGCCTCAGGCAAGTCAAGGTCAAGTTGGCGATTGAGCTCCAAGATCTCCAAATCACCAGCAACCAGCCAGGCACCCTCCTGGCCCTCGATCGCCTGCAGATCGGGCTCGGCACTTTCATGCTCTGGCTCATCCCCAACAATTTCACCCGTGAGGTCAGCGGCCGTGACCAATCCCTCGGTGCCCCCGTGTTCATCCACCACCAACAGCAGAGGATGCCCAGATCGAATAATCGCAAGCAATTCAGCGAGGTTGCTGGTCTCCAGCACCCGCTCGGCAGGACTCAAGTAAGGCTCTAGAGCGGAATCTTTTTGCAGTTCACCACGGGCGATGGGCTCCGCTAAACGGCGTAAATCCAGCACGCCACGGACATCATCCAGCGACTGCCCAATCACAGGGAAACGCGCATGCCGAGTGCGGTGAACAGCCTCCATCAACTCTGCGAAACGCACCTCCACCGGCAGGGTGACCATCCCCGAGCGAGGAACCATGACCTCCCTCACCTGCATATCCCGTAATGCAAACACCCCTTCAAGGATGTTGCGTTCATCCGGCCGTAGGCCCGTGACCCCCCCACTCTCCACCAAGGTCTCCAACTCACCGGCTGTTAGTGCCGGCACGAGTGCATCCCAGCGAGGCTTCAGGCCCACAAGACGAAGCAGGAGTGAGGCGATGACTTCCAGGGAAGACAGCAGGGGACGCAACACCTGCATGGTGGTTTCCAACACCGGAGACAATTTCAAGGCAGCCGGCTCCGGACGGCTGAGCACCAGAGCACGTGGGAGCAGCCCGGACAACAGCGTGGCCAAGACCACCAACACAAGGAACCAGGCCAGATCCCACCAACGGCCGGCTGGTGTTTCCATCGGCCACCAACGCTGACCAAAACCTTTCGCAATCCAACCGAGCGCCACCAACGACAAGGTGGTCCCGAACTGGGTCATCAGCAGAGCTGTTCTCATCCGGCGCTGGAGGCGCTCGACCGCTGGAGCACCGGGCTGGCCCTCTTCACGGAGTTCATGGACTCGACTCGGACGCAAACGCAGCAGTGACACTTCAGCCGCTGCAAAAAACGCCGGTAAGACCAAAAGCGCGATCAGCAGCAGGTTGCGCATGAGTCAAGAATGAATGGGGGTCCCGAGGATCGAACTCGGCTAAGGCGAATTATGAGTTCGCTGCATTCACCAGATTGCTAGACCCCCGCGTTATCACGGAATTACCACAAGGCACGAATGGGTGCTGAGGGTGGATCATCCCGCTTGATTGGCATTCTGACCTGAGCTTCCTCCGCCAAGCTGCTCGTGAATCCGTTGGAAATATCCACCGTGCGCCACGGAATCGCAGGACTTTGCTCCTCCAGCAACACCTGATAGGTGGATTGCAAGGCAGATCCATCCCAAACAATCGTCTGATCGGGGAAGCCAAATCCCATCACCCTGTTGCCCTCAGGCCCCGCAACAGCAATGCCAAGAAGATCGGTGATCTGGTGCATCACATCCACACCACGAGCGAAGGGTGCCGTCCAGGTATAAAACCGCTCCGTTACAAGCACGTCGGTGGTTTTGACAGGGCCGCAACGACTCACCTCAACAGGAGCACCGACCTCGCCACCACCACCTGAAGGCGCAGGAGCTTCAAGGCTCGTGAGGCAAACCACAGGATTGGCATCAGCAGGATCGGCCTGCCACAGAGCGAGTGGGGCCATGATCACCAGAACACCAAAAGGGAGCCCGCGCACAAAAACCGTCACAACTGCGCGCAAACTAGGCAAAGGATTCGCTGCGCACCAGCCCCGATGTCTCAACGTTTTGAACACGACCCCCTGCTGGAACGCTTAGCGAAAGAGGCTTACCGCCATGGCAACTTCACCCTTGCGTCCGGTCTCAGCAGTCATCACTACGTGAATTGCAAGCCGGTCAGCTTGAGCGGCTCAGGCCTAGCCCTGCTCTGCCCAGCGATGTTGGCTCTGGTGGAAGCCGATGCGGCAGCCGTTGGCGGCCTCACCCTGGGAGCCGATCCGCTCGTAAGTGGCGTCGCCCTTGCTGCCGCCCAGGGAGGACGCTCTCTTGATGCTCTGATCGTGCGTAAGCAGGCCAAAGGCCACGGCACAGGTGCCTGGCTAGAAGGTCCCCTGCCAGAGCAGGGCGCGCTCGTCACCGTTCTTGAGGATGTGGTCACCACCGGTGGGTCATCCATCAAGGCTGTTGAACAACTCCGCGCTGCTGGCTACACCGTGAATCGGGTGGTGACGATTGTTGACCGTGAAGAGGGAGGGGCTGCTGCGATGCAAGCTGCTGGCCTTGAATTACAGAGCCTGTATCGCCTGGAAAAGGTGGCCGCCAAATCCCGTGAGCTCCAAGCATGAGCAGGCTCCTTTGGGATCAAAGTTTCCCGGTGCTGCGACTCGAGGGGAGTGGCAGTCGCACGTTCCTTCAAGGTCAAACCAGTGCCGACGTCCAGCAGGCTGAGGAGGGCGATCCCCTCCCGGCCTGCTGGCTTGATGCAACCGGACGGGTGCAGGCCCTGCTTGAAATCCGAATGGATGCCACAGGCGCTGATGTGCTCGTTCTGGCTGGTGCGGTGGATGCCGTTAGCCAAGGGTTCGATCGCGTGATCTTTCCCGCCGACCGCGTCCGCCTCAAGGGGACCCGACAACAACGCAGACAAGAGCTCCTGGTTCAAGGCCAGCCAATGGAGCCGGTCAACGTGTGTTGGACAGAGGATGAGCCGAACCAAAGCGATCGATTCCCCAGCAGTGAGGCCGCCAACAGCAACCAACTCGATCGTTGGCGCCTGGAACAGGGATGGCCTCTTAGTGCTGGTGAATTGGATGGAACCACCAATCCCTTTGAACTGGGCCTCTCCCCCTGGGTGCACCTCAATAAAGGGTGTTATCTGGGGCAGGAAACGGTGGCAAAGCTGGCTTCAAAAGGGGAAGTTAAACAACAACTACGGAGTTGGCGCGCCCTCTCCAGCGACCTTCAAGGGTCAGTCCCTCAGCCGGGCACTGTGCTGAGACGCCAAGGGGACCGCGCTGGTGTCATCACCTCCGCTGTTCAGATTGCTTCTGCTGAAGGGACGCCTCGGGAGTGGATTGGCCTCGCCCTGGTGCGCCGACAAGCATTGGCAGACCCCCAACTCAGCCTCGACGGCGATCAAGGATCGATTCAGCTGTTCAAACCGCAGGCCTTTTCCGAGCCACCCTCACGCGCTTAGGCCTTGGGTTGATCACCACTCAACAACCATTGGGCCACCGCCCATGTGGCCAAGCCATCATCGCGGTTGTAAGTGAGAATCCAACGCAAGGCATGGATAGAGCCGCGCGCGTGGACTCCTTCACCCCGCCACTGACGCCACCACAACAGAGCCCTTGCTCCATCGACCCCTGACTGGCCCCATTTGAATCCTCTCCAGCCCGCGACGGCCTTGAGGCCATAGCTGCTGAGGGGGAGTTGCCAATGGGCACGCAAGCGGGCATGCACATCAATCAACCGCTCCCGCAGGGCTTGCTGTTCTTTGTCTGAAACACCCTGACGTTCGGCCATGCGCAACAGGGCCAGCGACTCGGTTTCGCCGTAATGAAGGATCATCCAATCGGGATAGGTGGCAAGAAATCGCTGGATCCTTTGCCAGCAACGTTTCTCACCATGCTCTTGAAGCACCAGCAGCGGGTGGTAGCTGGCACGCGTCAGATCCCAACTAGGGACTCCGTCATTAAGCAAACCGTGATTGGGTAAGCGGACAAATCCGTGCAAAAAGTCATCGCGCGCATCCGGATCTGATTCGATGTCGTAGAGCAACACCCCTGGAGCATTCAGCAATTCAGGTAAGGCGGGGAGCGCATCGAGACGCTCAACAACCCCATCGCGTTGAACACGAGCTTGGGCCACCAAAGGGGTCGCCATCGCTGCATGCTGCTCGCCAAAGCGCTTGAGTTGCCCAGCGAGATCCTTGGGGTTGGCTGCGGCCAGAGCCTGAAGGCTATTGATCCCGATCTCTTGAAGCATCTCCCGCCTTTTGGCGCCAATCCCACTCACTTCACTGAGATGCCCTTCTTGAGAAGCAACGTCATTGCAGAGACCCCGCCAGCTACAGAGCGTGCACTTGCGACGATCTGCCGTCAACGCTGGCGGATCAGTTCTGTTCAGGTCGGCCGACAATCGCAGCAGAGAGTCGTCGAGCTGGCGATTCAAGCTGTTGGCAAGCGGTAAGCGCTCACGCTCCAACCGTCGCCCTGAGCCTGCCACCGCAAGGCCATCAAGCACGGGCCCACCCTGAAATTCAGCCAACAAGCGTCCAGCCAAGGCAAGCTGCAATCGGTGTTCTCGGGTTAATCGGCGTCCCTGCCGAGCGATCACGGGCCGATAGGCAAAGTCCCCCCAGCGACTCGACCCTGTCACCCTCTCAAGCAGAGGCGGATGGGCTTCTAGAGCCGCACCCTTCAGGGCTGAGTCGTCCAGCAGGGTCCCGCGCAACCTCACCCCGACAACACCGGCATCTCCTCGCTCGCAAGCGGCCTGGCCGTGCCCTGGCTTTCCCGGCAGCAAGGCCACAAAACCGCGCTGTTGGTCATCCAGCTGCAAGGTGCGATGCGCGGTGTAAAGGCGATCTCCTGGATTGGCATGGCGGTCGAGCCATGCTCTCCTACGGCAGCGCACCCAGCTCCGCAGCAACCTGTCCGTGAGTGGCTTGTCAGCGTGAGGGGTGGCACCCATCAACCGACGGTAAGGCGGCCAGCTGCTAGATCCTGTGCATCGATTGCAACCCATGGTGTCTTCCCCTCTCCCACTGGATGCCTCCCCGATCCGGTTTGGTACCGATGGTTGGCGGGGCATTTTGGGGGTGGATATCACTGTGGAGCGATTGCTTCCTGTTGCCGTCGCGGCAGCCCAGGAGCTCGCCCACCAGGCACCTGAAGGCTTAAACAGCCGCACAGTGGTGATCGGCTATGACCGTCGCTTCCTCGCCCCTGAACTCGCCGAAGTCGTGGCGGCAGCCGTCCGCGGCTGCGACCTGGAACCGCTTCTCACCGATACGGCCGTTCCCACACCAGCCTGCAGCTGGGCGGTCGTGGAGCGCCAATCACTCGGAGCACTGGTGATCACGGCCAGCCATAACCCTCCGGAATGGCTTGGCCTGAAAATCAAAGGCCCCTTTGGTGGATCGGTTGAGGGAACCTTCACAGCAGCAGTGGAGCGACGGCTGGCCGCTGGAGGCATCACGGTGCCGATGGCTGGCACCAGCGAACGCTTTGATGGACGCGGAGAACATCTCGCAGGATTGCGAACCAAATTTGACCTCCAGGCTTTGACCGTTGGTCTTCGGGCCATGGGCCTTCATGTGTTTGTCGATCCCATGCATGGGTCGGCAGCCGGTTGCGTCGCAGACCTCTTGGGAGACGCCGCAAAGGATCTGATCACTGAGATCCGAACCAACCGTGATCCCCTGTTTGGTGGATGTGCACCAGAACCCCTGGCCCCTCACCTCGGGGAACTGATTGCAGCGGTGAAAGCCTCAAAAGCTGCGGGCCGCCATGCCGTTGGACTGGTCTTTGATGGCGATGGCGACCGCATTGCCGCCGTGGATGAAAACGGACGGTTCTGCAGCACCCAGCAGTTAATGCCACTGCTGATCGATCACTTGGCTCGTGCCAAAAATCTGCCTGGGTCGGTGGTGAAAACGGTGAGCGGCTCCGACCTCATGCGCCTTGTTGCGGAAGATCTGGGCCGGGAGGTTCTTGAACTGCCTGTTGGCTTCAAGTACATCGCTGCTGAAATGTTGGCCGGAGAGGTGTTGATCGGCGGAGAGGAGTCCGGGGGCGTGGGATTTGGCATGCACCTGCCAGAACGGGACGCCCTGTTTGCCGCCGTGCTCGTGCTCGAAGCGTTGGTGGAAGGGAAGGAACCCCTTGGCGAGCGCATGAAAACCATCCAAGAGCGGTGTGGTGGAGAGGCCCATTACGACCGCCTCGATCTCCGCCTCGCCGACATGGACTCCCGCCGCCGACTGGAAGCCCTTTTGGCTAACACGCCTCCCCAGGAAGTCGCTGGATGTCCTGTGCTCGAGGTGATCACCACAGACGGCGTCAAACTCAGGCTCGGCCCAAGCCATTGGCTGATGCTGCGCTTCTCTGGAACAGAGCCCTTGCTTCGCCTGTATTGCGAAGCGCCAAGCCCGTCGCGGGTCGAGGAGGTTCTGAGCTGGGCCCGCACCTTTGCCGCCGCCATATGACCAAGCGCGTTCTGGTGATTGCCAGCGGCAATGCCGGCAAAATCCGAGAGTTTTCGAACCTGCTACAACAGTTGCCCCTGCAAGTGGATCCTCAACCCGAGGGGATCCAGGTTGAAGAAACCGGAATCACCTTCCGCGCCAACGCCCTCCTCAAGGCCAGGGCTGTTGCAGAAGCCACTGGCCATTGGGCACTCGCCGATGATTCAGGCCTGAGCGTGGATGCACTAGGTGGTGCTCCGGGGGTTTATTCGGCGCGGTACGCAGACTCCGACCCCGAACGCATTCAACGACTGCTCAGAGAGCTGGGAGATCGCAACGACCGCCAGGCGCGTTTTAGTGCGGCGCTGTGTATTGCAGCACCTGACGGCAGCGTGTTAGCAGCAGTGGAGGGTCACTGCGAAGGATCGATCACCTTCAGCACTCGGGGGACGCAAGGGTTTGGGTACGACCCGGTGTTTGAGGTCAAAAACAGTGGGCTCACCTTTGCCGAAATGACTCTGGATCACAAAAAACAACACGGGCATCGAGGTCGCGCCTTTGCCCTGCTAAAGCCAGAGCTGGAGAAGCTTCTCGCCAACATCCCA
This sequence comes from Synechococcus sp. PROS-9-1, assembly GCF_014279775.1. Classification (NCBI taxonomy): domain Bacteria; kingdom Bacillati; phylum Cyanobacteriota; class Cyanophyceae; order Synechococcales; family Synechococcaceae; genus Synechococcus; species Synechococcus sp. PROS-9-1. The sequence continues at coordinate 282,421 of NZ_CP047961.1, read as the reverse complement.
AGCTAAGACGCGAGCACAACGCCAAACCACTTACAGAACAACCCTGTACGGTGCCCCTTGCTACTGACGAGGTCTATGGCCATCGCCATGACCACGGGTTACAGCGCGCAAACCGAGGGCGCACGCCTCTGCATCGATGCCGCCTCGGACTGGGCCCTGACTTGTGTTGATCAATTAACGAATGATTCCAGCTACGTGCTGATGGATTACGGCGCTGCCGACGGTGGCACCGCTGTTGGACTGTGGTCCCAGGTTTTGGATCGGCTCCACAAACGCCAGCCCAAAGCCCATCTCACCTTGATTGGCAACGATCTACCAAGCAACGACAACGTTGCTTTGGCCGAAAATATCGCTAAGCAACTGGGGCGCCCCCCCAATCCCACCGTGCTGGTGAGTGCTCGCAGCTTTTATGAGCCCCTGGTGGCCCCTGAAACCGTGAGTTTCGGATTCTCAGCCACAGCCATGCATTGGTTGAGTGAATCCCCTGGCCCCCTCAACACGCACACCCACGTGCTCGCCTCAGACGACAAAGAAGCCCTAGAGCGCTTCACCGCTCAAGCGATGAAGGATTGGGCCAGCGTTCTCGAACTGCGCAGCGCGGAGCTCGCCGTGGGAGGCCGCCTGCTCACCGTGAATTTGTCCCGTGACGAGGAGGGCCGATACCTGGGGCACAACGGTGGGGTGACTCGCAATGTTCACGACCAGCTGCATCAGATCTGGCGCAGCCTGGCTGATGAAGGGGTGATCAGCGAAGAGATCTACCGCAAGGGAACGATCCTGAACTTCTACAAGTCTCCAGAGGAGTTCATGGCCCCCCTGAAGGACAAGACTTCAGCGGCCTATATCAATGGCCTCAGGCTCGTTGAAGAGCGCACCGTTCACGTGCCCTGCCCTTATCGCAAGCGTTGGAACGAAGACGCTGACACAGCATCTTTCGCTGAGGGACTGATGGCGACCATCCGTAGCTGGAGCCGCCACAGTTTTGCCTCCGTCGCTGGGGATCAAACAGCGGATCTCGTCTATGAGCGTCTAAAGGAGCGCATCGCAGCGTCTCCAGAGGAGTGGAGCCTCGATTACGTGGAGCACCACCAGATCATGGAGCGTGTGGCCTGATGACCATCGGCTCTCTGCAATCCGCCGGCACCCCTGCGGTGTCGGTGCTGGCTCAACATGTCTCCGATCATCTTTCGGTGTTCGTGGTGGCCGAAAGCAGCGATACCGGCAAGCCCGCTAACGGCGGCCTGCGGCTGCTCAATTATTCCAGTGATGAAGACTGCATCGCTGATGGGCACCGGTTGGCCAGCCTGATGACCCACAAGCACGACCTCTACGGAACGGGCTTCGCTGGCGGCAAAATTGTCGCCAGGGCTGCGGAACCCGCCTCTGTCAAAGATGAGTTGATCAGCGTCACCGCTGACCTCCTCCAATCCTTGAACGGCGCCATGATCACCGGCTGTGATCTCAACACAAGCCTGGAAGACATGGAGCGATTGATGTCGCTCACACCTCATGTTTTGGCGGCTGTCGGAAGCCCCGTGGATGCAAGCGCCGCCACCGCCTTTGGAACCGTGGGAGCCGTTGAGGCGGTTCTTGCACAATCTCTTACAGAAGCGAAGCCAGGCAGAGCCCTGGTACACGGATGTGGGGCTGTGGGTGGAACGGTGGCGAAAACCTTGATCCAGCACGGCTGGGACGTCTTTACCGTTGACATGGATCCCGAGCGTGCGGGGCTTCCAGGCGCGACACCCCTTCCCCCCAACAGCCCGTGGTGGGACCAGGAACTCGACCTCCTCTTGCCCTGCTCCATCTCGGGTCTAATCGACCGGGAGATGGCCAGTGCTTTGCAGGTCAAAGCGATCGTCCCAGCCGCCAATGCTCCTTTCCAGAAGCCCGAAATTGCCGATGATCTGCGTCATCGCAGCATCCGCGTCCTACCCGATCCACTCGTGAATGCAGGCGCCGTCATTGCCGACTCGATCGAGCGCTTCTCTCCTGAGGCCTGGGGCAGTGCCACACCACAGCAGGTGTACGACTTTGTTCGCCACGAAGTGCGTCAGCGCTCCACTGATTTCTTAAAACAACGGGGAGATGGTCTCACTGTCAGTGACGCTCTGGTTGAAGTTGCCGCCCACAGCGGTAAAGATCCCATAGGACTCAGCTTCGGAATGGCCGCATGACTTCCACCTCTCTCCCCTCCAGCGCAGCAGTGGTGATCATCGGGGGCGGTATGGCCGGCCTCAGCTGTGCCGCATCACTCGCGCGCCGAGGAATCAGCGACGTCATTCTTCTTGAAGGCAAAACCCTCGCCCATGCGCGAGCCAGCAGCTTCGGCGAGACCCGAATGTTCCGGGAGATGTATTCCGACCCGGTGCTCTGCCGTCTCGCTCAGGAAGCCAATCGCCTTTGGCGAGAAGAGGAGACCCATGCAGGGGAAATTTTGCGCGACACCCATGGACTTCTCTTCTACGGAGAAAGCTGGGATGAGGAGACGATCGAAGGATCAATCCCCGGAGCGCGCAAAGTGATGGATGATCAGGGCATCCCCTATGAAGCCCTAAGTGCCTCTCAGATCGCAGAGCGCTTCCCGCTGAAACCTAAAGCCGATTTCACCGGACTATTCGAACCCACCGCTGGTGCCGTCCGCAGCGACAAAGTCATTGCCCATTGGGTGCGCACCGCCCGTACAGCAGGCCATCAGCTCGTTGAGCACAGCCCTGTTAGCAGCATTGATGCTGACGGCGGCGGCGTCACTCTCGAAGGCGGTCAGCACATCAGTGCAGGACACGTTGTTGTGGCCTGCGGCATTTGGAGTCAACTCCTGCTGACCCCTCTAGGGCTGGCTCCCAAACTGGAAATCTGGCCGATGCTTTGGGCCCACTACACCGTGGATCCAGCTCTCGCTAGCCGCTACCCCCAGTGGTTTTGTTTCCAAAAAGAGCGCGGCGATGACGGAGGCCTCTATTACGGCTTCCCCTCCCTCAGCACCACAGCTGACGGACGTCCTCGCATCAAAGCCGGGATCGACTGGTCTCCCAAGGAGCTCCGCGTCGCGGAACCCAATGCGATGTGCACCGAAGCGCCGGCCCGCCTCCTGGAGCTCCTGGACACCTTCCTGTTTAACGAACTGGACGGCGTGCAAGAGCGGGTGGAAACGGTGATGAGCCCCTATTCGATGACGAGCGATGTGAATTTCGTATTGGATCGTCTCACCCCCAAACTGAGCCTGTTTGCCGGTGGATCCGGCCAATCGTTCAAATTTGCGCCGCTCATTGGTGATTCGCTAGCCCGTCTTGCTAGCGGTGAACAACCAGCAGCCGATATCTCCTGCTGGAGCCATCAACGCGACGCTGTCCGCGCCTAAACCCTTTCTTCTGAACAACTTTGTCTGAATCCCCCACGACAAAACGCTCCTCGCTGAGCCAGCCACCCCTTTGGGTTGGTGCCATCCCACTGCTGATTTTCCTGCTGGTCTCCGCCATCGATCTGGCGTTAGCGAAGCACTTCACGGAAACCGGCAAAACCATCGTCAGCCATTCGCTAGGTGGGCTGTGGCAATGGATGGTGATGCTGCTGTTCCTGATCGCCCTGGCCATTGCAATCAGTCCGGTAGGGAAACTACGGCTTGGGGGAGCAACAGCGAAGCCAAGTCTGAAATTTTTCGATTGGTGCGCTGTCTTGATTTGCACCCTGCTCGCGGGCGGCGGTGTGTTCTGGTCTGCAGCTGAGCCGCTCTACCACTTTCAAACGCCCTCCCCTGTCTTTGAGGGAGTAGTGGGAAGCACGCCGGCAGCTGTTGATCCAGCTTTAGCCGTGAGCTTTCTGCATTGGGGCTTCCTCGCCTGGGCGCTCGTGACCACCACAACAACAATCACATTTTCAATTTTGGAACAGAGGGGCGAACCGCTGCGGCCTCGAACTCTCTTAGTCAACATCCTTCCCAAGGGTTGGGTGAACGGCCCCATTGGAGATGTTGCGGATGGCCTTTCGGTTGTCGCGGCCATCGCCGGAACCGTTGGCCCTCTTGGTTTCCTGTCGCTTCAACTCAGCAATGCAGCGGGACAACTCCCATGGCTAAGTGATAGTGCCGGACTTCAGTCCCTTGTGGTGGTCCTGCTCACAGCAGTCTTTGCCACATCCACCGTCAGCGGCATCCAAAAAGGCATTAAGTGGCTTTCGGAACTCAACGTCTGGCTCACCCTTGTTTTAGGGGCCGGGTTGCTGATCCTTGGACCTGGCATTTGGCTGATCCAGCATTTTTTCAGCGGTTTTTGGACCTACCTGGTACATCTGCCTCAGATGGCTTTGATGCCTCGATCAGACGTCACTGAACCGTGGCTGAACAGCTGGACTGTTTTTTATTGGGGCTGGTTTTTGGGCTATGCACCACTCATGGGTCTGTTCACGGCCGGGGTGAGCCGCGGCCGCAGCATCCGTGAACTGGTCTTAGCCGTTGCCATCCTCTGCCCGATTGTGACCAATATCTGGTTCACCTTGCTTGGTGGAACTGGAATGAGCCTGGAGCTTGGAGGCGCAGGCATCAGTGAGGCCCTAGCGCAGAGCGGAGCGGCTGCATCCTTGCTGGCCATCCTGAGTGCGCTTCCCCTCTCAGGTCTGCTGATCCCGATCGGGCTCCTGTTGGTGGTTCTGTTCATGTGCACAAGTGCCGATTCGATGAGTTATGCCGCCGCCATGGTGGTGAGTGGACGCAATGAGCCATCGCAACGGTTGCGGCTGTTCTGGGCCTTGATGATCGGCAGCCTCACCTTGGTGTTATTGAGAATCGGTACGGGTTTAGGTGACAGCACCTCGATTGACGCCCTACAAGCGTTCATCGTGATCACAGCAGTGCCGGTCACACCGCTGGTGTTGTTCACGCTGTGGAGCGCTCCAAGGTTGGCTTTCAAGGAATGGCAACGCACTGGTCAAGCTGCTCAAGCTGCGGACTGACAAGCGCCATCTCGGCCGCTTTAGACGGAGCTTCCGCTTGGAGTTGCAACAAGGTGCCTTTACAGACCTGAGCTAGAGCCAATGCCGGCGAAGCTGAACCCAGGGCAACTCCAACAACAACCGGAATCAAAAGAATCAATGTCGAGTCCCACCCTGACGCGGTGAACATCAATGGAGCGGCCAACAATCCATTCAGATGTGTCTAAGCATGACCTTTCAGCAAGCGGACTCAGGACTCCGCCACCCAACTGCCGTGCAGTCCATGGGGAATCGCTAGGGGGAGCTCCAGCACAGCCACTTCTTCAAGGTCAGAAGCAGCAAGAATCACCAGATCAGAGGCCTGTCTCGCTCCATTCCAAACCAGGTCCAACACCCAGCCGTCGTCCTCTGCACTGGCGCCGGGGCGAGGCACCATCAACGGTTCACTGACGAAACCAGATGGCGCTGCACTCCAAATGTGCCGTTCGCCGGTTTGAAGATCGAGTTTTTTAATCACCTGCAAAGGATCATTCCCCTGTTCTCGCGCCGCGGCCGCCATCCAGGCAAAGCGGCAGGGAAGGCCCTGCTGTTTGGGGTTCACCATGGCGAACTCACAACAGCGCTCACTGAGACGGGTGGTTTTGATCGACTCAGAATCAAGATTGATGCGGCATTGCTCGAGCAAGCCCTCGGGGATGAGGTCGAAATTCACATCTGCGAAATCCTGATCGGGACCAATCGAAGGAAAGTCGCTGTAGTAGATGCTCTCCACGACCACCTCTCCGTCCTCTTCCCAGGCATTGAGGTGATGAAACACGAAGCCATCGGGAGCATCAATAACCCGTGGTTCCTGACCAGCGAAAACACCGCTATCTCTGGGGATCAACCAAAATTTGGCCTTGCCATTGGGGTTGGACGTGAGGCATTGAGCCGCTCCTTTTTGTCCGAGCACAAAGGGGAGCGGATTGAAATTGATCGCATTTTGCAGAAACACCGCCCAATTCGGAGTGATCGCGAAGTCATGCAGGAAGGCGAAGCCGGCGAACGAATCCCGGCGATCGCTGAGCAGATCACCGGCTCGAATTCCAGCCGCAGCATTGTCGGTGGTCGCAAATTCCATCAAGCGAACCGTGCTGCGAGGACCGGTTTTCACTCCGAAGGTCACCATCCGCGGGTCACCGTGATGGCCGGGGTCAAAACGGGGGTGAGCACTAAAGGCCTCGCCTTTCTTGAGCACACCACCGAGAAGGGAAATCCCCCTTGTCTCCAGGGTTTGGGGATCTAAGGCGTGGGGCTCAGCGGCTTCCCACAAAGCCAAGAGATCATCTCCAAGCCGAACCACGCTGGTGTTGGCAATATTTTTGAGCCTTAGGTCAAAGGCATTCGCCAGCGGACCTCCTGGTTTTTGGCTCCCAAAAACACCGCGAAACAACACCTTGCCTGCAGCCTCCTCAGCTTTCCAACCACTGGTGCGAACGAAGCGGTTGCTGCAACGCACGCCTTCGGAGTCAAAGTGAAGAGCTGTGATCATTCCGTCACCATCGAACGGATGATGCACGCGCTGACCATCCCGTTCCAAACGGCCAGGTCCATTGCGATACAGCGAACCGAGCAACGCATCCGGCACCTCACCACGCACTGGCTTCAAGGGCACATCCGTTAGTTCTTCGTCCACGTTGCGGAAGGCACTGGACCATTCCGAGCGATTGAAACGAGCAGAGGTGGGTGCAACGGTCACTGGGCTACCCAGAGGCAATCCCCATCCTCTCGTAACAGACCATGAAGCGTGGCCCTAGGAGAAGATCCGTTGGCTAGCTGCCACCCGCTTGCTCCAACACCCCCTTGCTGCTGGGCACCGATCCCGACCGGCGAGGGTCAATCTCAGTCGCCATCCGCAGCGCCCTGGCGAAGGCCTTGAAGCAGGCCTCAACGATGTGGTGGGAGTTCACCCCATCCAAATGGCGAACATGCAAGGTGAGGCCTGAGTTATTAACGACAGCCACAAAAAACTCTTTCACCAATTCGGTGTCATAGGTCCCGATCTTCTGCGTTGGGATGGTGAGCCCCCAGCTGAGATGGGGGCGTCCGGAGCAATCAAGAACCACCTGCACCAACGCCTCATCCAGCGGTGCCACAAAGTGGCCAAAACGGTAGATCCCACGCCGATCACCAAGGGCCTTCGAGAGCGCCTGACCAAAGGCAATCCCAACGTCCTCATTGGTGTGATGGTCATCGATATGCGTGTCGCCTCTTGCCGTGATCTCCAAGTCGATCAGGCCATGGCTGCTGATCTGATGAAGCATGTGATCGAGAAAAGCCACACCTGTGCTGGCCTGACAGCGTCCGCTGCCGTCAAGCCCGAGCCGAACGCTGACATCGGTCTCGCCTGTAACGCGGTGAATCTCCCCAGTGCGCATGCGTTCCGGCGCCGCTCGACGCCCCGTGACTGACTAGATCATCGCGAATCACGCTCAGCGCAGCCAGGGGCCCTTCGTGGGAGAAGGTTGAGCCAGTGGGTTGGAGGCCCCCAGAAGATCAAGGCTGATCAGGGCACAAAACCGATCCATGGGCAAGGCGAACTGGCGATCAACGAACAGATGCTCGAGGACGGTGCCAACTGGCGAGGCAAAACACGCGTGATCAAATCACGCCAATTGCGACTTTGATTGACCATTGCCCCCCAGAGCACACGCGCTTCCCACCAGCGGCTGTAGGCCTGGCTATAGCGGAAACCCAGGGGAAGGCTGAGAAGCAGGCCGAGAACCTGCACCAACGTTTCCGGAAGCAACGTCAGAGAGCTGCAGGTCATCAAGACATCCGCGCGGCCGAATCACATGCCGTTGATGCAATAACCAGCATCCACATAAATGGTTTGGCCAGAAATGCCACTCGACAAATCACTGAGCAGGAACGCCGCAGTGTTCCCTACTTCGTTTTGAGTGACCGTACGGCGCAGTGGTGCCTTCTCCTCCACGTTGTGGATCATGTCGAGGATCCCTCCGATCGCAGAACTCGCCAGCGTGCGGATCGGGCCAGCACTGATCGCATTCACTCGCACCTGCTTTTCGGGCCCAAGCTCAGCGGAGAGATAGCGAACGGAGGCTTCCAGCGCCGCCTTGGCCACACCCATCACGTTGTAGTTAGGGATCGCTCGCTCAGCGCCGAGGTAGGTCAAGGTCACCACACCCGCTTTCTCGCTGAACAACGGCTTGGCGTGACGGCAAAGAGGAGCAAGGGAATAGGCGCTGATCTCTAAAGCACGGGCAAAACCCTCAGCCGTGGTGGCACTGAAGTCGCCCACCAGTTCTTCTTTCCCCGCAAAAGCCAAACAGTGCACGAGGCCATCAAGCTGCCCCCACTTGTCTTTGATTTCAGCGAACACCGTCTCCATCTGAGCGGCATCCTGAACATTGAGAGGCAAAAACAACGACGGCTCTAACGGAGCCGTGAGCTCACGAACCTTGGTTTCAAATCGACCCTTCTCATCAGGCAGATAGGTGATCCCAAGCTCGGCTCCAGCCGCCTTGAGCTGTTGCGCGATGCCCCAGGCAATGGAGCGGTTGTTGGCGATGCCAGTAACAAGGATCTTCTTACCAGTGAGATCAAGAAGCATCAGGCCGCACCCCGGAGTGGTTATTCGAGCGATTCTGTCCCATGCCGGGCCACTCACGCTCACAACGACACATCGTCAGCATGGTGTTGCATTTTTTTGACATGCCCCGGTGTCCAGGCTGCCGCACGTTGCGCCGCTCAGTTGGCCGAGCGAATCCACAGATCTGCCCCGAGATCTTCACGAGCGCTCGGCGCTGAATTCCTTGTTAGCGCAAGAGTTTCCAACCGCATCCGGGGAGCTCAGTCCGATCGCAGGCGGTCGAGCCGCTGCTGAATGGCAACTGAGTGCGATAGATGCCAAGCGCTACGGCCGCAGTCGCAACCACCTCAACGGCTCGGTCACACGCCTCTCGCCCTACATCCGCCACGGAATTCTCACGCTCGCGGAAGTGCGAGATGCCGTCTTCTCACAGCTGAAACAGAACAACCAAGCAAGGAACGACGGCGGAAAACTGATCAATGAGCTGGGATGGCGCGATTTCTGGCAGCGGATGTGGCTTGATCTCGGCGATCGTGTTTATGACGATCAGGAAGATCACAAAACCGGCCATGACGCCAGTGAGTATCAGCAGGATCTCCCCGATGACATCCGGGAAGGACAAACACAACTTGCCTGCATGGACGGCTTCAGGAACGAACTAGTTACCCATGGATGGCTGCATAACCACGCGCGGATGTGGATGGCGGCCTATCTCGTGCACTGGAGACGGGTGCACTGGCGTGCGGGGGCTGACTGGTTCCTGGAGCACCTACTGGATGGCGACCCCGCCAGCAACCACCTCAGCTGGCAGTGGGTGGCCAGCAGCTTCAGTCACAAGCCCTATTTCTTTAATCGCCAAAACCTGGAGCGCTACAGCAACGGGTTGTATTGCCAGGACTGTCCAAGCAACAAATCCTGTCCCTTTGATCGCAGTTACGAGCAGTTGGAACAACAGCTGTTCAAGGTTCAGCCAGCCATCCGTGAGGGGACAGCGCGTCGCTCATCCCGCCCCAGCTCACGGCCCAGTACCCAGCGATTTTGATGGACCCACGCAAACCAATCCTTTGGGTGCATGAAGAAGCCCTGGGACCAGCCAATCCTGCTCTTCAGGACTATCCCAGCGCACCAGGTCTGTTCGTGTTCGACGACGCCTGGATTCAAGACCAGGCCATCAGCCGCAAACGCATCGGCTTTTTGTACGAATCCGCCTTGAGCCTTCCGCTCACCCTCAGGCGAGGCGATGTAGCGGCTGAAGTGCTGCGTTTTGCGCAACGCCACGGAGCTGATGCTGTAGTCACCAGCACCGCAGTGGATCCCCGTCTCCAACGCATCGCTGCGGCCATTGATCGAGAACTTCCCCTCTGGATGCTCGATCCGGATCCCTTTGTCGAGTTAGCCAAATCACCACGGCTGGGGCGCTTTAGCCGCTATTGGAGGGAGGCAGAACCTGTGGTCTGGGAGGGGTTTTAGTCCTCCTTCAAAAGCTTGTCCTCGCGCTCTTGTTCCTCAACAGGATCGGTGAGAAGGTCTGGATGTTCCAAGGCAGGAAGGCTCACAGGCGTCAGCTCTGATGGATTCAACGGTGGTTCCAGCCATTGCCAACGCGCCTTGGGAGCTCGGAGCTTGCACAGCGCCTCGAGCTCTTGCTTCAAGGTGTTGCGAACGTCTCTCCGATTTACTGCTGAAAGGAACTCTGAGCGGGGCGCCAATCCCGAACTAAACGGAGCACTGCCGTTGCCATTGAATAATCGCGCCGAGTCTGGAAGCCAGCGGGGCGAACACACGCCTGGATCGCTGGTCTCGGTTTCCAAGTAGAGATGAACCCCATAACCATCGGGTTGACTGACGACAGCAAGTCCGTCATGGGGAGTATTGCGTTGCAGGGGAAAGACTTTCCAGGTGGTTGCTTTCTTCTGCGCACAGGCGCTCAATAGTCCTGCCATGACCACCATTGTCAGCAGCCGCACCATCAACTCGATCCCTCTTTGACAGGTCATTGTGTACCGGCCCAGGATGGCGAGATCCACCATCGCTTGATGCCATGGTCCTGACACCATCCACGATGCTTCCTCTTCAGCATCCTTTGCCTCGATTCTCACTGCCCTTGGTGTCGGGTCATGCCCCCTGGTCCTCACTGGATGCCGTGGTGAATAGCAGGGATCTACCAGGGCGCCCCCTGTTGGTGATGCTGATTTGTGCTCACTGCCCCTTCGTGAAACACGTGGAGCCAGAGATCAGCCGTATGGAGGCGGATTTCGGTGACCAGATGACCCTGATCGCCATCTCCAGCAATAGCCTCACCACCCATCCGCAAGACGGTCGTGATGGGCTGCGTCAACAGGCCGATCAGCAGGGTTGGAGCTTCCCCTATCTCCTGGATGAGCAGCAAACTCTGGCCAAAGACCTGCGTGGAGCCTGCACCCCTGAGTTCTATGCCTTCGCACCCGATGCCGATGGCACGCAAACGCTTCGCTATCGCGGCCAACTGGATGCGAGTCGGCCAGGGAATAACCAGCCTCTCGACGGAGCTGACCTACGGGCTGCCCTCACAAATATCTTGGCTGGAACGCCTGTGAGCGAGACGCAGCTGCCTTCGGTGGGCTGCAACATCAAATGGGACCCGGGCGAAGAACCCCCATGGTTTGATCAATCGACTTAAGGTGCCCGCCATGCAGGTGCCTCCGTTCAGCCTCACAGATCAGCTTGCCGACCTCGGATCGGAGCTCGATGATGCCGTCTTGCGGGTGTTGCGCAGTGGGCAATACATCGGTGGCGCCGAGATCAAAACCTTTGAGGACGCGTTTGCAGCAAGCGTGAACTGTCGCCATGCCGTGGGTTGCAACAGCGGTACCGATGCGTTGGTCCTGGCACTAAGAGGCCTTGGCATCGGCTCTGGCGATGAGGTGATCACCGCATCCTTCAGCTTCTTCGCAACGGCTGAAGCGATCAGCGCCGTAGGGGCGACGCCCGTGTTCGTGGACGTGGACCCTGAGACCTATCTGATCGACCTCAATCTGATTGAAGCGGCGATCACACCCGCCACCAAGGTCCTCCTACCGGTCCATCTGTTTGGCCGTCCGGTGGATATGGCCCGCATCATGGACATCTCTCATCGCCATGGGCTCAAAGTGGTGGAGGACTGCGCCCAGGCCACCGGAGCCAGCTGGGACTCCAAACCCGTAGGCAGTTGGGGCGATGTCGGCTGCTTCAGCTTTTTTCCCACGAAAAATCTCGGAGCTGCTGGTGATGGCGGCGCCATGACCTGCCAAGACGATGCTTTGGCGCAACGCATGCGTGAACTCGCGGTGCACGGCATGCCACGTCGCTACCTTCACACCGCCTTGGGCTACAACAGCCGCCTGGATTCAATTCAGGCCGCTGTTCTCAACGTGAAGCTGCCTCACCTCAACGAATGGGTCGAGAAGCGCACAGCGATTGCCAAGCGCTACCTCGATGTTCTCAAAGACCTCCCAGGCGTTCAGCTGCCCGATTCCGCCGCTGAGGAAAGCGTTGGCCATGGTTGGAACCAGTTTGTGGTGCGCGTGCGTCTTTGCCCAGGACATCAGCCGTCTTGCGGCGGAACCTGCGCTGAAGCAGCCAGCCCCTTGGGCCTGCCCACCAGTCGATGCCGGGACTGGCTCAAGCAAAGCCTTCAAGAGCAGGGCGTGAACACGATCATCTACTACCCCATCCCCATCCATCGCCAGCCGGCTTACGACGACCAAAAGCACGCTGAAGACGACCTTCCCATCACAGATCAACTGTGCAGCGAGGTGCTGAGTCTGCCGATTTTTCCGGAATTAACGTCCGAACAACAGGATCGCGTGATCGCGGTGTTGCGCGAACAACTCGTTGCTCAGAGTCAAGAGCGGATGGTGGCGTAAAGGGCTTTGAACTTGGCCTGCTGCACCTTATGATTAATCAGCAGCTCCGGATACCCCCTGCGCTCTAAAGCAGCGATCTCACCACTGATTAAATCCTTGGTGTTCACGTGCCGCAATTCAGGCACCCATTCGCGGATGTACTCGCCTTCGGCGTCAAATTTTGAAGCCTGAGTGGCCGGATTGAAGATCCGCAAAGGCTTGGGATCCATGCCACTGCTGGCACTCCATTGCCAGCCGCCGTTATTGGCGGCCAAATCTCCATCCACCTCCAGCTCCATGAAGGCACGCTCGCCCCAACGCCAATCACAGATCAAATCCTTCACAAGAAAGGAGGCCACGATCATGCGGCAACGGTTGTGCATCCAGCCGCTTTGGTTGAGCTGTCGCATCGCTGCATCGATGATCGGCATCCCCGTTTGTCCTTCCTGCCAAGCATCAAACCAGTCGTTGTTGTTCTCCCAAGGGAAACGCCGCCACTGCTCTCGGTAAGGACCATCCACTAGCTCAGGGAAATGAAACAAGGCCTGCTGGTAAAACTCACGCCAGCAGAGTTCCTGTTCCCACACCGTGATTGCCTGCCGTTGCTCATCGCTGCGGGCGATCTCCTTGGCGCCTTGGGCAGCACACCAGGCCTGACGAGGACTGACCGTACCCACACTCAGGCCCGCACTGAGATAAGAGGTTCCTGGCATCCCAGGAAAATTGCGATCGGGTTCATAGGCCAGCAATGCTCCGTCCGCAAAGGTGGCCAACTGCTCAGCAGCCGCGGCCTCTCCTGGGCGGCTTGGGCAGAGATCCACGCCATGAAAACCATGCTCAACCTGCAGCTGCTCCAGCTGCCGCTGACCCTCAGCGCACAAGCGGCCGAGAGAGCCCTCACCGCCACTGACAGCCACCAGCGTCTCGGCCTCCAAATCGATCAAGGCCATGGGAGCGTCCACAGTGGTTGGTGCACTGCGCTCCACCTGTCCGCGCCAATTGCGCAGAAAGGGGCCATAGACCCGATAAGGATCACCACCGCCTGTTTTGATCAGATCTGGTGCCAGCAGCAGCTGATCCCAGTCCACCAAAACCTTGCGCCCATCAGCTTGCAGGGCTTTGGCCACCTGACGGTCGCGTTCCCGTGCATAAGGCTCAACATCACGGCTCCACACCACCGCCGGCACCTCCAGCAGCGACGCCAATCGCGGCAACACCTGCACCGGGTCGCCAGCCACCACAAGCAAACGACTCCCAGCTTCACTCCAACGCTGCTGGAGTTCGCGCAGGGTTTCCACCAAGAACCAAAGGCGGGCCGGAGCCATGGGTGGCAACGACTCAGGAGGGTGGATCAGCGCTGGATCCAGCACATACACGCCCGTCACCGCAGGGCTGATCTCCACAGCCGCCTGCAGACCGAGATTGTCGGCCAAGCGCAGGTCGCGGCGATGCCAAAACAGAACGCGAGACGCTGCCATCAGAGACCCAGCAGTTGCTTGGCACGGAACCAGGCGGTGACGCTTTTGCCATCCAGCCACTCATCACCGGACGCAAGGCGGGCATCCAGTTCGGACGGACTCATCAGGATCACCTCAAGATCCTCATCGTCATCGCCAGCAGGTGGATGCTCCAAACGCGTGAGGTCCCGCGCCAGAAAGCAATGAATCACTTCGTCCGAGTAGCCAGGACAAGGCAACATCGGTCCGAGCGAATCCCAACGAGCAGCGCTGTATCCAGCTTCTTCCCCAAGCTCGCGCTGCATCGATTCCAAAGGATCTTCACCCTCTTCAAGGGTGCCCGCTGGAAACTCAAGGAGACGTGCCTGCACTGCAAAACGGTATTGGCGCAAAATCACCACCTGGCCGTCAGCGTTGATCGGAACCGCCAATGAAGCCCCGGGGTGGCGAATGATTCCAAACGTTCCTTCCACCCCCATCGGCAAGCGGATGCGATTGCGCTCGAAACGAATCTTGCGCGCATCCATGGTCTCGAGGGTCTCCAAACACATGGAGGGCTCAGGCGCGGGCAGCGGGGCCATGCAGGTCGAGCAATCGTTAAAACCAGCATGGCGGGTTCAGGTCCACAGGCGTGCGATCAGCTCAGCCAGGGCGTTGAGTTCTGCATGGCCGCCAGCAGTGGCTCCATCACAAAACAGCGCAAATGCAAGCGGGGGTGGGGCAGCGTTAAACGCGGGTGATCCAAACGCAACTCGCCCCAAAACAACAGATCAAGGTCTAATGGCCGAGGACCCCAGCGTTCTTCTTGAGAGCGGTTGCGCCCGAACGATTGCTCCAACTGTTGAAGTGCATCCAGCAAATGCAATGCAGTGGTCGACGCAGGTTTAACGTCCATCCCCTTCACCAGCAGAACGGCATTGAGATAGGAGGGCTGATCGATCGGTCCACCCACAGGTGCGGTCTGCTGCAACGGAGACCAAGACAACGTCAGTGCTGAAGAGTTGCAGTGCGGAGTCCTTGTCCCTGGGTTGCTCCCTTCCATCGACTGGGCCCAGCTGCGCATCACACCCTCAAGCAAAGGCCTTACGGCCGTCAGGGTCTGCAGCGGCGAGCCAGCAGGACTGGCCTGATTGGCGCCAAGGGCCACAGCAAGGCTGTAGCTCTGATCAGCGAGACTGTTTCTCACAGGTGGAGTCAAGGCGCATCCATGGTTGCAAGCGGGGTGACATCAAACGGAGTCATCAGTACAGCTTCGCTGGATCAAGCCAGCCGTGCATTTCCGTTGGCGGCGATCACCGGCCACGGCACCCTCAAGCTGGCTCTGCTTCTGGCAGCAGTGGATCCAGGCTTAGGCGGCGTGATCATTGCTGGCGGGCGTGGAACAGGAAAGTCGGTGCTGGCTCGAGGATTGCATGCCCTGCTTCCTCCCATCGACATCGTTGACCTTGAAGCGGCTGGAGAGACCAAGCTGCCGGGACGCAACCTCGATCCACAAGATGCCCAGGATTGGGGCGAACGGCAGCAAAATCCACCCACAACAGTGATTCCAGCCCCGTTCATCCAGATCCCCCTTGGCGTTACGGAAGACCGCCTGGTGGGCTCCGTTGATGTCACCGCCTCCTTGGCCGGTGGTTCCGCCATTTTCCAGCCGGGATTGCTGGCGGAAGCACACCGCGGTGTGCTCTACGTGGATGAGCTGAACCTGCTCGACGACGGGATCATCAATCTTTTACTCGCCGCCGTTGGCAGCGGCGAAAACCAGGTGGAACGGGAGGGGCTCAGCCTGAGCCACCCCTGCCGGCCACTGCTGATTGCCACTTATAACCCTGAAGAAGGGGCCATCAGAGATCACCTGTTAGATCGCTTTGCGATCGTCTTGTCCGCCAATCAAATCGTTAGCACTGAGCAACGAGTAGAGATCACCAACGCGGTGCTGGCCCACGGTCAGTGCAGCCGGAGCTTCTCAGAGCAATGGAGCGAAGAAACCGACGCGCTCGCCACCCAACTGCTCTTGGCGCGGCAGTGGCTACCGGATGTGAAGGCCAGCAGCGAACAGATCGAATATCTGGTGACAGAGGCGATTCGCGGTGGCGTGGAAGGGCATCGTTCCGAGCTCTATGCCGTGCGTGCCGCCAAAGCCCATGCCGCCCTCAGCGGGCGCGACCAGGTGGAAGCCGAAGACTTGCAAGTGGCCGTTGCGTTGGTGATCGCCCCACGCGCGTCGCAAATGCCGCCACCTGATCAACAGATGGAGCCGCCGCCACCCCAGGAACAACAGCCACCCCAAGACCAAGAGCCACCGCCACCACCTGAGGGCTCAGGGGACGAGGAAGAGCAGGACAGCGAGGAGCAGGACAGTGACGACAACAGTGATCAGGATGACAATGAAGATGACGACGACTCCCCTGAGGAGCAGGCACCACCGTCGGTGCCGGAAGAATTCATGCTCGATCCAGAGGCCGTGGCGATTGATCCCGATCTGCTGCTTTTCAACGCTGCCAAGAGCAAAAGCGGCAACAGCGGCAGCCGCTCCGTCGTCCTCAGTGACAGCCGCGGCCGCTATGTAAAACCGATGCTGCCCCGCGGCCCAGTGCGCCGCATCGCCGTTGACGCCACCCTGCGCGCTGCAGCTCCATATCAAAAGGCGCGCCGAGCGCGTCAGCCTGATCGCGTCGTCATCGTTGAAGAATCAGACCTCCGCGCCAAGCTGCTGCAACGCCAGGCCGGTGCCCTGGTGATCTTTCTGGTGGATGCCAGTGGTTCGATGGCTCTGAATCGGATGCAGAGCGCCAAAGGTGCCGTGATTCGACTCCTCACCGAGGCCTATGAAAATCGAGACGAGGTGGCACTCATCCCCTTCCGAGGGGACCAAGCGGAAGTGCTCCTGCCCCCCACCCGCTCGATTACAGCCGCACGTCGACGCCTGGAATCCATGCCCTGCGGCGGTGGCTCACCGCTGGCCCACGGCCTCACCCAAGCCGCACGGGTTGGTGCCAACGCCTTAGCAACAGGTGATCTCGGCCAAGTGGTAGTTGTCGCGATCACGGATGGTAGGGGCAATGTTCCTCTCAGCACCTCCCTTGGGCAACCCGTGCTGGAGGGAGAGGAAAAGCCCGACTTAAAGCAAGAAGTGCTGGATGTGGCCAGCCGCTATCGAATGCTCGGACTCAAGCTGCTGGTGATCGACACCGAGCGCAAATTTATCGGTAGCGGTATGGGAAAAGATCTCGCCGAAGCCGCTGGAGGCAAATATGTTCAGCTCCCAAAAGCGAGCGATCAGGCAATTGCCGCAGTTGCCATGGATGCTCTGAACTCGGTTTAAATCAATGCGGTTTAAGGCTTGGCGACATCCGAGGTGCTGGCGGGATATAGCTCGTTGAAAAACTGTCCTAAACCAATCGTGACGCTGCGCACAGCCGCCATGAATTGGGGGTCTGCTGTGAGTTTTTCAACGTCACCGCCCACCTCATCAAAGGTTTCCGTCAACGAGCGTGCATTACTCACCGTTTGCTTGAGGTCGGTAATCGTTGTAGGCGTGTCGAAAGCGCTTACAACGTTATTGATATGACGACTGGCACTAGCGGCCTGAGCCGTTGCTTCGTTCAGGTTCGAGATCATGGGCGCAGCCCTTGCCAAATCAACGCTTAATTGAGTGGATAGTTTTTGAATATCAGCCAACATGGCATTGAATTGTTGGGTCGATCCAACCAACCTGGGAACCAACTGTTCTTTCTTCACCTGTTCCAAAATCTCTTGAAGGGAGTTGGTAATGGTTGCGATGCTGGGGGCTTCGCTGCCTTGAATCGTTGCTCCATCACAAAGAACAACTTGGCCCTTACAGCGCTGAGATTTGGGCATCGGGGCATTCTTCTTGAGCGGCGGGCCAAGACTGCTTAGGGCCACCTGAGAATCGCCACCCAACAGCGATGCCGAAGCCACAGTGGCTTTAACAGGCAGCGATAACTGAAGATCATCCTGAGAAATCTCGATCGACACCTTCACCGCTTGGGGCGTCACCTTGATGTCCGTAACATTGCCCACCATGATTCCCCGGTAGGTCACCGGTGAACGAACTGCCAATCCCCCTGCATCCTGGAAATCAGCGGTCACGCTCCAGGTCTTCGACAAGACGCGCTCACCCCGGAGCCAAAGCATGGTGCCTGCAAAGGCAACCAAAGCAGCAATCACAGAAAAACCAACAATCCCCTCACGGACGCTCCTACGCATAATTCAGTGCTCAGCAGGCTGCATCGGTCCGCGCAGGTTACCCGTCCTGAACTGAACAACGTAGGGATTATCCGTTGTTCGGTAATCGTCCACTGTTCCGTCCCATTGGAACCGGCCGCCGTACAGCATCACGATGCGCTCCGCCGTGCGTTCAATGGTGCTACTCACATGACTAACCACCACCGAACACCCCTGAGCCACGGTGGTGGTTTTCACAATCAAGTCTTCAATCCTCGTGGCTGCGACTGGGTCGAGACCTGCTGTGGGCTCGTCATATAACAAAAGAGGCATCGCAGCTTCATCTCGATCTGGATCGTCAATCAAGGCGCGAGCAAAGCTCACTCGCTTCTGCATCCCTCCGCTGAGCTGCCCAGGATATTGATCGGCGACTTCATAAAGGCCCACGGCTTCCAAGCAGGCCATGACACGATCTCGAACCTGGGCCGGACCCATCCGTCCGAGCCGGTTCAAGAGAAAGCCAACGTTTTCCTCCACCGTTAAGGACGCCAGCAGTGCTGGGTTTTGGAACACAAGCCGAACATCCGGAGGAAGGCGCTGATCGAGGCGCAGGTAAGGCTGAGGCTCATCAAACAACCTCAATTCGCCAGCGGTGGGCAGTTGCAAACCAGCCAACAAACGCAAGACCGTGGATTTTCCCGCTCCTGAAGGCCCCACAACTGCTATTCGCTCTCCGGGTTTCATCAATAGATTCACCCCGTCCAGCACCGGATGGGAGCCCCATTGCATCGTGAGACCTCTCATCTCAACAACGGGTTTGAACGATGACTCCCGCGCGTTAACCAAAGGGCTGATGACTGAAAGTTGATTCATCCTGCCTGGATTGCCGCAAAAGGTTGGTGATCAGATTCAACTTCCGTACAGTTCAGCTAATTCGGTGGATTTGACGCCATCGCACCCGAGCCCTTTTGACCAGCCCTCCACGCCGCGGAAATCGTCAACGACTCCGAGCCATGCAGGCGGAACGGCAGCGAGATTTGATGCTGCGCTCCCGCAGGGCAATGAGCTGGTTGCGACCCGGACTGGTCGTGAAGCGATGGCTGTTTACCTCGGGAATCGGATTGGTCTTAGCCCTGTTAGGGGCTGCCGTCTGGGCCGATCTGCAACCGATCTATTGGATGCTCTGGGCCATTCAAGAAGCTCTCGGTTGGATCACGAGAGTGTTGCCTGGGGCGATCACGGGTCCACTCGTTCTGCTGCTGGGGGTTGGACTGCTGCTCTGGGGCCAAAGCCAGAGCTTTGGCTCGATCCAACAGGCTCTAGCGCCGGAAAAAGACACGGTGTTAGTGGATGCGCTGCGTGCAAAAAGTCGCCTCAATCGAGGCCCCAGCATTGTCGCGATTGGGGGTGGGACAGGCCTATCAACGTTGCTAAGTGGACTGAAGCGCTACAGCAGCCACATCACCGCGATCGTGACCGTTGCCGATGACGGAGGCAGTAGCGGAGTGCTGCGTCGCGAACTTGGCGTGTTGCCTCCAGGCGACATCCGCAACTGTCTTGCCGCGCTCTCCACGGAAGAGCCCTTACTCACCCGTCTGTTCCAATACCGCTTCTCAGCAGGCAGCGGCCTAGAAGGCCACAGCTTTGGCAATCTTTTTCTTTCCGCCCTCAGCGCGATTACGGGGAGCCTAGAAACAGCGATCACAGCCTCCAGTCGCGTCCTAGCGGTTCAAGGCCAAGTGGTTCCTGCCACCAACGCCGACGTCCGTCTCTGGGCTGAACTGGAAGATGGCACCAGGATTGAAGGGGAATCGGCGATCGGCAAAGCACGCAGCCCGATTGTGCGGATGGGATGCCTGCCTGAGAAGCCACCGGCTTTACCCAGAGCACTGGAAGCCATTGCCAATGCCGATTTAATTTTGCTGGGGCCAGGAAGCCTGTACACCTCCCTTCTCCCGAACTTGCTGGTGCCTGAATTGGTCACTGCCATTCAACGCAGCCGCGCGCCCAGGCTCTATATCTGCAACCTGATGACCCAACCAGGCGAAACGGATGGGTTGGATGTGAGTGGTCACCTTCGCGCCATCGAAGCGCAATTGGCTTCGCTCGGGGTGAGCAAACGCTTGTTCGACTGCGTGCTGGCCCAGGAACCAATCAGGGAGTCTGCCCTTGTCTCTCACTATCGAAAGTTAGGGGCAGAACCAGTGATCTGCGACAGCAGGCAATTGCAACAAGAAGGCTTTGACGTCATGCAAGCCCCACTTCAAGGGAGTCGGCCCACTGCGACGCTCCGCCACGATCCGCGCAGCCTTGCTTTAGCTGTGATGCGCTTTTACAGGCGCCATAAGCGAGACAATCAAAACGCTTGAATTAATAAGCGTCTTGCATTTCATAAAAGTCTGGCTGCACATAGTCCTTGCGAAGCGGCCAGCCCGTCCAGTCCTCAGGCATCAGTAGCCGCTTGGGATGGGGATGACCTTCGAAGTGGATACCGAACATGTCAAAGGTTTCACGCTCCTGCCAATCCGCACCACGGAAGAGCCCATACAGGCTGGGAAGACTGGGCTCCCCTTCCCGAGACAAGAACACCTTGAGACGCACTTCACGCAGCGTGTCTCTCTTTCCGTCGATGAACTCAGCCATCGCCACAAACTGATAAAAGCAAACGAGCCGCTCGCCGGGGCCCTCGTCATATCCGCCCTGACATTGCAAATAGTCGAAACCATTGCTTTTCAAGGCAGCAGCGATCACTTGCAGAAAGAGAGCTTCAACCCCGATTTGCTCGACACCAAGATGGTCGGCATCCAAGGCATCGTGATCGAAGCCTTGCTGGTTCAGCCACTGGCTCACGGGCCCCGGCTGAGGAGACGCAGCTACAGGGACATCAGCAGTCGACTGCTGCTCGGGAGAGTTAGGACTCATGACGGCGTACCTGAGGAGACGGGCTCAGCGGACTCAGTTTGCGCTGGTGCAGCCATGGGGACCCCTGCTCCAGGGGCCAGGGCTGCAACCTGAGTTTCAGCGCGCAGGTAGGCGCCCGTCACGATCGGTTCAACGGGAACCATGGCGTGATCGACGGTGCAATAGCGGTGGGTTTGCTTGAGCTGGCGGCGATCACTGACCGACTCATTACCAACCTTCTTACGAAGCTTGATCACCGCATCAAAAATCGCCTCAGGACGCGGCGGACATCCGGGAAGATAAAGATCCACCGGAATCAATTTATCCACGCCACGAACAGCGGTTGTGGAGTCAGCGCTGAACATGCCACCAGTAATAGTGCAGGCTCCCATCGCGATGACATATTTAGGTTCTGGCATCTGCTCATAGAGACGCACCAACGCCGGACCCATTTTCATCGTGACCGTGCCAGCAACGATTAAAAGATCGGCTTGCCTAGGCGAGCTGCGAGGCACAAGTCCGAAGCGATCAAAGTCAAAGCGCGAGCCGAGGAGAGCGGCAAACTCGATAAAACAACAGGCCGTCCCGTACAGCAATGGCCAAAGGCTGCTGAGACGAGCCCAGTTGTGTAGGTCATCCAAGCTCGTCAGGATGACGTTTTCACTCAGATCGTTCGTGACAGTGGGCGAACCCTCTGCAGCACCACCAACCGGCCCACAACTCGCTTCACGAAGATCGCGAAGGGATTGGATCGAAGGGCTATCGCCGGTTGAGGTCATGGTGATGGGGTCGGTCATCAATCAGCTCCACTCGAGGGCGCCTTTGCGCCATGCATAGGCCAATGCCACAAGAAGAATGGTAATAAAAACGAGAGCTTCGATGAATGCCAATAAACCCAAGCGATGGAAGGCAACAGCCCAGGGATAAAGAAAGACCGTCTCGACATCAAAGATGACGAAGACGAGCGCAAACATGTAGTAGCGAATATTGAATTGAATCCAAGCTCCACCGATCGGCTCCATCCCGGATTCGTAGGTAAGCTCCCGCTCTCCGGACTGACTGCGAGGAGCCAAAAGCTTGTTGGTCACTAACGCCAAGACCGGTACAGCTGCTGCAATCAGCAGAAATCCCAGAAATGCGTCATACCCCGGCAGCACAAACATCAAGGCAGCCCCCTGTATAAAGCCCAGTCTGGCATTCGCAGACCACCTCTGTCGTTGAAAGGCCCGTTGAAAGGCCCAACGCCGATAGAGTCTTGTCACCTTGAGGAGGAGCGGTGAGCGACGAGATCAGCCCAGCAGCGGAAGTTCCCGCTGAAGTTCCCACTGAAGTTCCCGCCGAAGTGGAACCCCTCGCAGAGGAGTTAATCGCGGCCGAAGCCATCGAAGCCGAAGCAGCCATCGAAGATGTGGCAAATATCAGCGCAGACAATGAGACGTCTGATCCACGCACGCACCGGTTCGAATGCCGAAGCTGTGGATACGTTTACGACCCCAATGAAGGTGTCAAGAAGCTGGGCATCGTTGTGGGCACCGCTTTTGAAGATCTCGACCCCATCGGATTCCGTTGTCCGGTCTGCCGCAGCAGGGTGGGAGCCTTCACCGACATTGGACCTCGCTCCAAAGCGAGTGGATTTGAGGAAAACCTTAATTTCGGTCTTGGCGTTAACCGCCTCACTCCCGGGCAAAAAAATGTGCTGATTTTTGGCGGCCTCGCCCTCGGCTTTGCTTTCTTCCTCTCCCTTTATTCACTGCGCTGAGACCACCTCTTATCCCAATGAAGCAACTGCTTACCCCTCTCTTTAATCTTTTTTTAGTGGCCTGCATTGGCCTCGGCCTTGGCGGATGTGTCACCACGCGTTTGCCAATGGCACAATCCAGCCCTTGGCAAGCCATTGACCTCAACACCAAGGGCAATCCTTTGGATGTGGCCTTCACAAGTGCCGACCATGGCTTCCTTGTGGGAAGTAACAGACTGATTCTTGAAACCAATGATGGCGGCGCCAATTGGAATGAGCGCAGTCTTGATCTTCCAGAGGAAGAGAATTTTCGCTTAATCAGCATCGCCTTCGACGGCGACGATGGCTGGATTGCCGGTCAGCCTGGCTTGCTGATGCACACCACCGATGGTGGCAATAATTGGACCCGGCTCTTTCTTGACACCAAGCTGCCAGGAGAGCCCTACCTGATTACCGCTCTTGGACCGAACACAGCCGAACTGGCTACCAATGTTGGCGCGGTGTATCGCACCAGTGACGGAGGCGGAAGCTGGGAAGCGGAGGTGAGTGACGCAGCAGGTGCGATTCGCGATTTGCGCCGCGGACCAGAAGGCGGATATGTAAGCGTGAGCAGCCTCGGCAACTTCTATGCCGGATGGGCTCCCGGTCAAGACATCTGGCAAGTTCACCAACGTGTCAGCAGTCAGCGCCTGCAAAGCATCGGCTACCAACCTGACGGAAAGTTGTGGATGGTGGCTCGAGGCGCTCAGATTCGCTTTAACGAAGATGCCATTGACAACGAGAACTGGGGCAAGGCGATCATCCCGATCACCAATGGTTACGGCTATATGGATATGGCCTGGTCCGATGACGGTGCCATTTGGGCCGGCGGTGGCAATGGGACTTTGCTGGTGAGTCGTGACAACGGCGACAGCTGGGAACGGGATCCCGAAGCGAATCAGACCCCAACGAATTTCAACCGTTTCGTGTTTGACCACAGCGGCAATCAACTGCACGCCTTCCTTCTCGGCGAGCGCGGCAACCTCTTGCGCTGGTCGGCGACGAGCTAATCCAACGTAATTTCGTTCTGCTCTGACAACGCTCTGTAACCAGTGCGTTGTGAGCAGCGCGAGTTCGGGGCAGCTGCCCTAAGATCAATTAGCTGATACGCCCGACGCTATGGCTGCCGGCTCCACCGGGGAACGCCCTTTTTTTGAAATCATCACCAGTATTCGTTACTGGGTGATTCATGCGATTACCTTGCCATCAATTTTCCTGGCTGGGTTTCTTTTTGTGTCTACAGGTCTCGCTTACGACGCCTTCGGCACTCCTCGTCCAGACGCTTATTTCCAGGCCTCTGAAAGCAAGGCTCCGGTTGTGAGCCAGCGTTTTGAGGGCAAAGCTGATCTCGACCTGCGCTTGAAATAAGCCATGACACAGACTCCCGCCACCTCAACGCCTCGCAATTACCCAATTTTTACGGTGCGTTGGCTCGCTTTGCACACCTTGGGTGTTCCCACAGTTTTCTTCTTGGGTGCCCTAGCTGCGATGCAGTTTATTCGCCGCTAACTACCCAACGAGATCTCCATGGAGCGCAATCAAAACCCCAACAATCTTCCGGTTGAACTGAACCGTACCAGTCTTTATTTAGGACTGCTGATTGTTTTCACCACTGGAATCCTTTTCTCCAGCTACTTCTTCAACTGAAGGCCTGAATCATGAGCGGCAAGAAATCCAATCTCCCCGACGGTCGCATTCCAGATCGTCTTCCCGACGGCCGACCAGCAGTTGCCTGGAAGTCTCGCTGGACTGAAGGAACCCTTCCCTTGTGGCTCGTTGCTACAGCGGGAGGAATGGCTGTACTTTTCGTCGTGGGCCTCTTCTTCTACGGTTCGTACGTAGGCGTTGGTTCTGCTTAACCACGTCTCACCTCAAATTCTTTTGAAACCCTTCCCATATGTAGCGTTGCTATAGATGGGATTTTTTATTGCAGTCCAATTGTCAAGGCATAACGAAGTCGCGAAACATGAGGTTTGATTCCGATCGTGCATAGGGTGGGTCCTTGATCCAAGTTCGGACTATTTGAACCTTTTAAGAGCGATTGAAACCGTACGCTGCTAACAGTTACGGAAAGGGTGTTACTGCGTGTCCTGTTCTGTGAATCAGTCTCAGACAAAGCCATCGCCTCGCAAAAGGCGACCAAAAGGGAGACAACTCGTTTGCCCGATGCACCAGGACCAAATCCTGCATGGGAACGGAAAGAAATATTTTTTGCATTTATTAAGCGCAGAAGCACTGCAGCAACGCGGCATGGCTGCCAAAACCGCGCGACTCGTGATTCATGCTTATCCAGTGTTTGTATTGAGCAACGAATGGCTTGAAGAGTTGTTCTGCGAACAATGCGGCAGCAACCATTGGTGCCACATCACCAAACATTCCCCTGATCAATACACGGTGCGCTGGGCGCCCCAGCATCTCTGGGAGCAGGTAGCCCATGTTGACCCGAGCGTGGCCAATCCAACCGTGAGCGAATACACCCGAAAGCAAGCCCGCAGGCACCAACAAAAACGGGTGGATGGGAAACGTTTCTACGGTTGATAAAAATGCTGATACCAATCAGCAAACTGTTGGATGCCTTCTTCGATCGGGGTCGCAGACTTAAAGCCAACCCAGGCCTCTAAAGCCTCCGTGTTTGCAGCAGTGGCAACCACATCACCAGGCTGCATCGGCTGAAAATCCTTGATTGCTTCCCTGCCCAACGCCTGCTCCATCACCTCAATGAAACGGAGCAGTTCGGTGGGCTGACTGTTGCCGATATTGAACACGCGATGGGGTGCAGCAGCCGTCGCCGGGTCAGGCTGCATCGGATCAAAGTCGAGATTCGACGTAGCTGGCTGATCGCAACAGCGGATCACGCCCTCCACGATGTCGTCGATGAAGGTGAAATCACGCTGCATTTTGCCGTGATTGAACACCTTGATCGGCTTACCAGCCAAGATCGCTTTAGCAAACAACATTGGAGCCATATCCGGTCTGCCCCATGGGCCATAGACCGTAAAAAAGCGCAGGCCAGTGGCTGGCACCCCATACAGGTGGCTGTAGGTGTGCGCCATCAACTCATTCGCTTTCTTGCTGGCCGCATAAAGACTCACGGGGTGATTCACGGCTTGCTGTTCGTGGAACGGCAAATTGCGGTTTCCGCCATATACCGAGCTGCTGGAGGCATAGACCAAATTCTCAACGCCGTGGTGACGACAGCCTTCAAGGATGTGGCCAAAACCCACCAGGTTGCTCTGGATGTAGGCAGCTGGATTTTCCAACGAATAGCGAACACCCGCCTGAGCTGCAAGATTCACCACCACGCGCGGTCTCTCAGCCGCAAACAGCTTGAGCAAGGCATCACCGTCCTCCAAGGCCATGCGCTGGAATCTCCAAGCTCCAGCCATTGGTGCGGCCAGCGTCTCGATGCGAGCAAGGCGTGCCTGCTTTAGAGCTGGGTCGTAGTAATCATTGAGATTGTCAATACCGATCACACGATCGCCCCGTTGGAGGAGTCGCTCGCTCAACGCGGCTCCGATGAACCCGGCAGCTCCTGTGACCAGAATCGGCCGTGAAGACAACTGGCTCACGCGTCGCCCTCTCCGACACGCCAGACATTCAGACCTGCAGACTCAACTTGTTTCGAGTCAACAACCCCACGGGCATCAAACACCCACGCTGGTTTCCGCATCAGAGGCGCAAGTGTTGCCCAATCCAGCTCCCGGTACTGCTGCCACTCCGTGAGGATCAGCACTGCATCAGCACCCCGCAGCGCTGAAGCCACATCGAGACTCGGCCACCAGGTTGCTTCCCCACTCAAGGCCCCACGAGTCGGCCCGGCATCAGCCTCCGGAGCGAGGCTCGCGATCAGTTTTAAATCGCGGCTGATCTGCTCCGGATCCACCTTCGGGTCATGAATGGCCAGTTGGGCCCCCTCTTCAAGAAGGTCACTGCAAATTCGGATCGCTGGAGCCTCCCGCGTGTCATTGGTATCCGCCTTAAACGCAAAGCCCAAAATGGCCAGGCGCTTGCCCGTAACCGTGCCAAACAATTTCTGAACCACCAAGCGGGCAATGCGGTGCTGTTGCCAAGTATTGAGAAGAACCACGCTCTCCCAATAGTCGGCCACATCAGGCAAACCGAAGTGACGGCAGAGGTACACCAAATTCAGGATGTCTTTTTGAAAACAGCTACCCCCAAAACCAGGGCCTGCACTGAGAAATTTGGGTCCAATCCGGGTATCGGTGCCGATCGCTTTCGCTACCTCGCGCACATCCGCACCGGTGGCCTCGCACAAGGCCGCCACAGAGTTAATCGAGCTAATTCTCTGCGCCAGAAAGGCATTGGCGGTGAGCTTGGACAGCTCGCTGCTCCACAAATTGGTGCGCAGAATCTTCTCTTCAGGCACCCACTTGCTGTAGATCTCCGCCAAAGCATCGATCGCTTCGGCATTCTCCCCACCGATCAATACGCGATCAGGATTCGCAAGATCGCGAATGGCCGTCCCCTCAGCCAAAAACTCAGGATTGGAGAGCACCGAAAAGGTTTTCGGCTCCGGGGATAAATCAACGGACCCCAAAATCGCCTTGACCGCTTCAGCCGTTCGAACCGGAAGGGTGCTTTTCTCCACCACAACCGTATGGCCTACAGCTGCTTTAGCCACAGTGCGAGCGCAGGCTTCCACCCAGCGAAGATCACTGGCCTGACCAGCTCCCAGCCCCCTGGTCTTGGTGGGTGTGTTCACCGAGATGAACACCATGTCTGCAGCCGCAATTGTTTCCTCCACCTCCGTGGAGAAAAACAAATTGCGGCCGCGCGCCCTCTCCACCACCGCATCCAGGCCTGGCTCATAGACCGGCAATTTGGATAGATCGCGATGGTTCCAAGCATCGATTCGAGCTTGATTGATATCCACAACCGTGACCTTCAGCTCCGGACAGCGATCGGCGATCACAGCCATGGTGGGGCCACCCACATAGCCAGCGCCGATACAGCAAATCGATCGTATGGAGTGATTGCTGCTCATCGGAGAAACGTTGGCGCCAGCTTTGATTTCGGCAGGTTATCGCTGTTTCGTTAGGTAAGACAGGGCATCCTCCCAAGTGAGTTGCTGTTCCTCACCCTCACCCCGCAAGGGCTTCAGCCGTAACTGGCCGGCCAGAGCCTCTTCATCGCCAAGCACCACAGCCCATGGCGCCCCTGAGCGATCGGCACGCTTGAACTGCTTGCCGAACGCCGCACTCGAGCCATCCAGCTCAACAGCAAGACCTGCCCCCCGTAATTTCCTGGCCAAGGTCAACGCTTTTGGTTCAGCCTGCGCTCCGCGATTAATCAAATACACCAGCGGTGCTGGCGTTGCTGTGAGCCTGGCCGCAGGTCCCTCGGGATCGGCTTGCGCAGCCGCGTCGATCACCAGCAAGAGACGCTCCATCCCTAAAGCCCAGCCGATCGCGGACGTGGCTGGGCCACCCAATTGCTGAATCAGACCGTCGTAACGACCACCGCCGCAGACCGTGGCCTGGGCGCCGAGTTGATCGCTCGTGATTTCAAACGCGGTGTGGCCGTAGTAATCAAGGCCGCGCACCAAGCGGGGATTGAGTTGATAGGGAATCTGCAGCGCCGTCAGCAGGGCGCGCACCTCATCAAAGCGATGGGCACTCTCCTCGCTTAGGGCTCCTAACAACGTGGGAGCCTCGTTCAATAGCCGCTGGGTGCCCTTGTCTTTGCTGTCCAGAATGCGCAGAGGGTTCGTCGTGAGACGCTCCTGGGAGTCCGGATCTAACTGTTCAACGCGCTCCTCGAGCCAACCCACCAGCTCAGAGCGAAAGCGCTGTCGATCCTCAGGAGTGCCGAGGCTGTTGATTTCGAGCTTGAGGCCTTGAATCCCTAAAGCAGAGAGCAGATCCCAAGCCAGGGCGATCACCTCAGCATCGCTCCGCGGACTGCTGGCCCCGAGGAATTCAACACCGATCTGGTGAAACTGGCGCTGACGACCAGCTTGAGGACGTTCATAACGGAACATTGGGCCGCCATACCACAACCGCTGCGTTCCTTGGGTCAGCAAACCATGCTGGAGCGCTGCTCTCACCACAGAGGCGGTGCCTTCTGGTCGCAGGGTGCAAGAGCGGTCGCCCCGATCCAAAAAGGTGTACATCTCCTTGCCCACCACATCCGTGGCCTCACCAATGCCCCGGGCAAACAGGTCAGTGAATTCGAGCAAAGGCGTTCGAATCTCGTCTAAGCCTGCGCAACGAAAGTGTTCGCGCGCCACAGACTCAACAGCCTGCCAACGTCTTGTCTGCTCTGGCAGCAGATCAACCATGCCGCGCAACGTCTGCAGCTGACTCACAGCGCCATCACCATTCCAAGGGCAGTCTGCCGTTTCACAACCTGAATCGGCCCTATCCCCCTCAGAATGCTTGGGTATAGGGATGGATCAATGGCCCAGCTGCTGATTACGGGCGGAGCCGGCTTCCTTGGCAGCCATACCTGCCTCGTGCTGCTGGAAGCGGGTCATCAACTGCTGGTGCTTGACGATTTCAGCAACAGCTCAGCGATCTCCCTGGAACGCGTCGCCGAACTCGCAGGCGTTCCCTTGCAGCGGGATCAACCAACCCTGAAAGCAACACTGGAAGCGTTCACCCTGGTGGAGGGAGACATCAGGGACACCCAGTGCCTGGATGCACTCTTTACAAGTGCCAAAGCTTTCGGCCAACCCATCGAAGCGGTGATCCATTTCGCTGGACTCAAGGCTGTAGGCGAATCCGTGCAACAGCCTTTGCGCTATTGGGATGTGAACGTTGTTGGTACGCAGCGACTGCTCACGGCGATGAACTTTCACCATTGCCGCACCATCGTTTTTAGCAGTAGCGCCACCCTCTACGGCTACCCACACCCAAATCAAATACCTATTCCGGAAACAGCTCCGATCCAGCCGATCAATCCCTATGGCGCCAGCAAACACGCTGCAGAAGCGCTGCTCGCCGATCTGGCCGGCTGCAGTGGCAAACCTGAACCGATCCAAGCCAGCAGCGGAGGCTGGCGCATTGCCCGGTTGCGCTACTTCAATCCCGTAGGCGCCCATCCCAGTGGCCGGATTGGGGAAGACCCCAATGGCATCCCCAACAATCTGTTCCCTTTCATCACTCAGGTGGCCGTTGGCCGCCGGCCCGAACTCACCGTGTTTGGTGATGACTGGCCGACGCCGGATGGAACCGGAGTTCGCGACTACATCCACGTGATGGACCTCGCCGAAGGTCACCGAGAAGCGCTCCACTCCCTTCTCAATTCTGATCCCCAATTGCTCACCCTCAACCTGGGGAGCGGGC
The DNA here is from genome assembly GCF_014279775.1 of Synechococcus sp. PROS-9-1. Classification (NCBI taxonomy): domain Bacteria; kingdom Bacillati; phylum Cyanobacteriota; class Cyanophyceae; order Synechococcales; family Synechococcaceae; genus Synechococcus; species Synechococcus sp. PROS-9-1. The sequence continues at coordinate 252,413 of NZ_CP047961.1, read as the reverse complement.
AGGGAGCAAGCGTGCTGGATGTAGTGAAGGCCATGGAAGCCACAAGCCAGCGAGCAATCCCCCATCGCATCGCGCCCCGGCGTCCTGGCGATGCCGCGATCACTGTGGCCAATCCAACCCTGGCAGCCCAACAGCTCCATTGGCGGACTCAACGCTCGCTCACAGACATCTGCCGTGATGGCTGGGCTTGGCAACAGGACAATCCCAATGGCTATGGAGAGGCATGCCTCTGACGAGCGCTCACCATCTCGTGTTGGCCGGAGGTGGGCACAGCCACGCCCTGGTGCTTCTCGATTGGTGCATGCATCCGCAACGGCGACCAGCTGGATTGATCACGTTGGTGAATCGGCAGAGCTCAACGCTGTATTCCGGGATGATTCCCGGCCTGATCGCCGGCCACTACAAACGCTCTGACGTCGCCATTGACCTCCGCCGCCTGTGCGATCGGGCCGGCGTTTCGCTGGTGATCGCCGAGATCACCGGTTTGGACGTGATGCAACAGCAGCTGAAGATACGGGACAGACCTCCCCTGAGCTTCAGCCAACTGAGCATCAACGTGGGCGGGATCACATTGCCAGGCTCTTTGCAGGCGATCAGGCCCCTGGAACTAGCACTGGAAACGTTGGATGAGAACCAGGGCCCGAACTCCACTCCCTTCCAACTGCTTGGCAGCGGCCTGGCGGCCATGGAGGTGGCCTTGGCGTTGCGGAAGCGCTGGCCCAAACGAAGGCTGCAACTGCTTCATCGGCCCGAAACAGTACCGAGCCAGCTGCTCTCAAGCCTCAGCCAAGTAAGCATTGAAGCGCTACCGAATACTGCACTCAACCCATCAGGTCCAGGGCTGCGCTGCACGGGCAGCCAAGCCCCTGAGTGGCTGAGCTCCAGCGGCTTGCCCTGTTGCCGAGAGAGCGGACGGGTGCGGACTCATTCCAGCCTTCAAGTGCTTGGGCATCCAGCAATTTTTGCGGCCGGGGACTGCGCGGTCGTAGACGACCAACCCCGCCCGCCATCTGGCGTGTGGGCCGTTCGCGCTACCGCCACCTTGGCCCACAATCTCCGGGCCTGGAGCGAAGGTGATCCCTTACGCCACTGGCACCCTCAACGTCTTGCCCTGCAGCTACTGGGTGGTGTGCATCCAAAGGGCTACCCACAAGCTTGGGCTCTGTGGGGCGGGATCAAGATCGGTCCCCACCCCTGGATTTGGCGCTGGAAACAGCGCATCGACCGCCGGTTCATGGCACGGTTTGATCAGGGTCCGGCTATGGGCTCCAGAGCAATGGATTGCCGCGGCTGCGCGGCCAAGCTCCCTGCCGCCCCGCTGGAAGCAGCACTGGAAGCGGCTGGCCTGAAATCGCTCGGCAGCTCACCGGAAGACGCCGCCAGCCTTGGCAACGACTGGCTGCAAAGTGTGGACGGCTTCCCGGCCTTGATCAATGATCCATGGCTCAATGGCCGGCTCACCGCCTTGCATGCCAGCTCTGATCTTTGGGCTTGTGGCACCAGCGTGGATTCAGCCATGGCCGTGATCACCTTGCCCAAAACAGCAGCCGCGCTGCAACAGGAGCTGCTGAGCCAAACCCTTTCGGGACTTCGTTCCGCCTTCGAACCACAGGGGGCGCAGCTCATCGGCGGCCACACCTTGGAGGCTCGCGCAGATGCTCCCACTCCTCTGTCACTCGGGCTGCAAGTGAGCCTGAGTGTGAATGGCAAACGGCCCGCTCACCCCTGGAGCAAAGGAGGCTTGCAGCCGGGAGATCAGCTGCTGCTCTCCCGCCCACTCGGAACTGGAGTCCTGTTTGCCGCGGCCATGGCCGGTGCCGCCCAACCCGAGGATCTCGACCATGCCTTGGCTCAGATGGGGACGAGCCAGCACCCCATCGTTCAGCAGCTACAGGAGCTGATCAGCCTTGAAGCCGAGGCTCTACCAAGCTGCACCGATGTGACTGGTTTTGGCCTGCTTGGCCATCTCAGTGAAATGCTCCAGGCCAGCAGCCAAAACCTACAAGTGGTGCTCGATGGCTCGGCAATTCCCGCCTTGCCGGGAGCCTTGAAGCTCTTGAAAGGCCAGTACGCGAGCAGCTTGGCGCCAGCCAACCGCAGGGCCTGGTCGTTGCTCGATCCCACTCAAGGCAAACCCGCAAAGGTGATCCTTGCTCGTGCAAGCAGCGGCTGCACTCCCGAGGATCACCAGGCAATGCTCGAACTGCTGGTGGATCCCCAAACCTGCGGACCTCTAATGCTGAGCTGTTCCGGAGCGATGGCGGACGCGTTGCTACAAGCCCACGACACGGAGTGGCATCACATTGGTGTGGTCAGCGCATTGCGCGCAGACTCTGCCTGCGCAAGCGCTGCAATTCAGCCCCTAGATCTGGACCTGGCTGCCAGCCCTGGGCCAGCAGATCTTTAGCGGTTAGGGGAGATGGGCAATGGCGCCAGCGCCCCCACCAGCGCAACAACGGTCTTCTCTGCGGCGGGTTCTGACTCACCAGCAACGCCACCGCTTCCGCACCCCAGGCTTGCTGCTCCAAGGCATCACACCACTCCTCCGCCGTCCAGCCAGCCAAGGCGTCCTCAAACGCGTTGACTTCCAGCCAAGCGCTGAGCTCCTGCATCTGCTGCAACCAGCGCTGCTGTTGCTGCGGCAACTGCAGCCGAGCCGCCAACTCCAGCGGATCATCGGCTCCAGCCACGAGCGCTAGCAGCAATGGAAGATGCAACCGCTGGGCCTGAATCAAACTGCGAACCAGGCGGGAATCAGCCTGCAGGGCGGGGTCCAGCAGCATCAAAGCTCCCCAGGACTGAAGAGCAAGAAGAGCCTCAGGCCATGGCTCCCGTTCAAATAGGAGCTCTAATTCCATCCGGAGACGCGTGGCGAGAGCAGGGGGAGAGGCAGCCGGCGGATCGCCGTGGGTCCATGCCCAAGGCCAGGCCTCGAGCGTCTGGTTGATCTGCTGCTGCGCTTCTGGTGCCAAAACGAATGCCAATCGAGCGGCATAACGGCAGGCACGCACCACGCGCGTGGGGTCATCGGCCACGCTGGAGCCGTGCAAGAAGGCAAGTTCACGGCGCGCCAGATGGTCCTGGCCGCCGTGCGGATCCAAGAGCCATGGCTCACCATCGCCGGAGAGCGACAGCTCCAAGGCCATCGCGTTCACCGTGAAATCCCGGCGCTGCAGATCTCGCTCCAAAGAGCCGCTCTCCACCACAGGGTTTTCGCCCGGAGCTGGGTAATGCTCTTGCCGCGCCCCAGCGAGATCGAGCAGGACGCCATCGAAGGACAGCTCAGCGGTGCCGTAGGCAGCGTGGATGCGAACATCCTCCACCCGCTGGTCTCCGTAGTGCCGCTCCAGCGCTGCCGCCAACTCGGAGGCCGAGCCTTCCAGTACCAAATCCAAATCCGGCAGGTCTCGCCATGGATCGCAGTGCTGATCATGCAGCAAGGCATCACGGACAGCACCACCCACAAGGGCTAAGCGCGACACTCCAGCCGCTGATGCGATGGCCTGAAGCGCCGGCAAAAGCTGGGATGGAAGGCCTGGATGTTCCACCCGCTCAGCCTCCAGCAGGCTCAATGGGGGCCAAGCGCGGGTCGAGAATTTTGGGGCCCATGCCCGCAAATTTCACGGCAATCGACACCTTTTCGCCACTACCAAACGTGTGGGTGATCTCCCCGACCCCGAAGCTGGCATGGACCACCTGATCGCCCACACTCCAGCTTTTTCCTGGGGCTGGTCCGGCCTGGCGGCGACGCACGGCATTAGCTGGCGCTCCGGATGCTCCACCGGAGGCCACCCGTTGTGAGTCATTGCGGTCAACGCGGGTAAGGCGCTCCAGGCGCTGCTCACGCCGCAGCGCCGCTCCTCCGCTTCGAGGCACATCGCCCTGAACAAGACCTTCCGGCAATTCGGAAAGAAACACACTGGGCATCGCCGGCTCGCGCATCCCCCCCCACAAGCGCCTTTCACTGGCGTGAGAGATGAATAATCGCTCTTTGGCACGGGTGATGCCGACGTAGCAAAGTCGGCGCTCTTCCTCCAGCGACGCTGGATCATCGAGGGAGCGATAGCTGGGGAACAATCCCTGCTCCAGTCCAACCAGGCAAACCACAGGAAATTCGAGTCCCTTGCTGCTGTGCAAGGTCATCAAGGTGACCCTGTCTGCCGCCGTGTCTTTGCTATCGGCATCACTGGCGAGCGCGGCGGAGGCCAGAAAACCCTCTAGGTCACCCTCATCATTTTCTTCCTGATATTGAAGACCCGCATTCACCAGCTCCTGGAGGTTGCGGCGACGCTCTTCGGCCTCATCGGAGCCATCAGCGATCAACTCGCTGACATAGCCGCTCTTCTCCATCACCTCTTGGATCAGTTCCGATGGGGTCGCAGCATGAATGCGCTCCTTCAGGCTGTTGATCAATTCACAGAACTGAAGTAGCCCCCTTGCGGAACGACCGCCCAGGGAACGCACCGCCTCGGGATCGCTCACCACGTCCCAAAGCGGAATCCCCAACTGATTTGCAGCGTCGGTTAAGCGCTGAATGGTGGTTTTACCAATGCCACGCTTGGGCACGTTGATCACCCGCAGCAAGCTGACGGTATCGGCGGGGTTGATCAAAAGACGCAAGTAACCCAACAGGTCTTTGATTTCACGACGGTCGTAGAAACGCAGCCCGCCAACTACCACATAGGGAATACGCCAGCGCACCAAGGATTCTTCAATTGCTCGAGACTGGGCGTTGGTGCGATACAGCACAGCCATATCCTTCCAGCTGAGGTCTGGATTGGCCGCCTCCATCATCCGCATGCGATGGACCACCGCTTCCGCTTCGGCGATTTCGTCATCGCAGCGGGTGAGTGAGATCAATTCACCCTCACCACGCGTGGGTCGCAGCACCTTCTCGATCCGCTCGCTGTTATTCGAAATCAGGGCATTGGCAGCTTCTAAAATGGTGGCGGTGGAGCGATAATTCTCCTCCAACTTCACCATCGTGCGGGTGACATCATCAGGAGCTTTGTCACCAAAGTCGTCCTGAAAACCCATCAAAATCGTGAAATCTGCAGCACGAAAGCTGTAGATGCTTTGGTCAGCATCACCCACCACAAACACCGATCGACCTGACCAATCATCCACTTGTTGCGGCTCTTTGCCATCCGTCACCAACAGCTTGATTAACTCATACTGGGTGCGATTGGTGTCTTGATATTCATCGACAAGCACGTGTCGGAACCGGCGATACCAATAACCACGCACTTGCTCATTCTGCTGAAGCAACTGCACAGGAAGGAGCAGAAGGTCATCAAAATCCAGGGCATTATTGGCAGCCAGAGCCTTGCGATAGCGCCTGTACACATCGGCGCTGAGCTTGCCCCGCTGCCCCTCGGCGTTGGCTTCTAAATCGTCGGGTGACCAACCTTGATTTTTGGCATTACTAATCGCCCAGCGCACTTTTTTGGGCTCAAAGCGTTTTGGATCAAGCTGCAACTCTTGGGTCACAATCTCCTTCACCAAACTCTGAGCATCCGCCTCGTCATAAATGGAGAATTGCTTCGTCCAGGTGAGGCCTTCAGGATCCTTAAATTTATCGATATCGAAGCGCAACAGCCGTGCGAACAAGGCATGGAAGGTGCCAATCCACAATTCTTTCGTGACCTCGCGATAAATCCGCGTACGCAACTGTCGCTGCTCCACCGGAGGGAGCGTGCTCCAGGGTTGACCGAATTGACTCTGGGCTAACCGTTGCGCCAAAAGCATTTCCAACCGCTCTTTCATCTCACGGGCGGCCTTATTGGTAAACGTCACCGCCAAGATTTGGGCCGGATCGGCCCCATGCTCACCAATGAGATGGGCAATCCGATGGGTCAGCGCTCGGGTCTTGCCACTCCCCGCTCCAGCAACCACCAGAAGAGGGCCTTCATGATGGTCAACCGCTCGCTTCTGGGCGTCGTTGAGGCCTGAGAGAAAACTCATCAAACAATTCTATGGGGGGCTGACAATGATGAGGGCCTGAGGTGATGAACATGCAAGCTGCAAACGAACGTGCGCCTATGCGATACGAACAGACAAATCAGCATAAGTCCATCGCTTGACGCAATGATCAATCAAAAGAGACTATTTAGGAGTAATTCTTCAGCAAGGCATTAAAAGTAGTAGAAGCCACAATCACTAATTCCCTTAGACATCAAAATACTAGATGGACAATCAAAAACAGAATGCACTTCTGTACAAAACATATGATTACGAGAAGGTTGCTCATCGGCAGCTAAATTGCAAAATAACAATCATGACTTTTGAGCAGAAATATCACTAGGAGAAGCTGCTATCCCCATCGCAATCCAAAACAACGGAATATTTGAGAGATGGCCAGAAAAAAGAACAAATCCAAAAGACGCCACTAAGATGGAAAGACGCCAAGACTCAAATTCAAGCGATTTGCTTAAGGCATAAGCATTTCGGAAAGCAAGGACTAAACAACAACAGAGCGTTACTGAGAGCAACATGCCACCAAGGCCCAAACTCTCTGCGATCAAGTTATGAGGGAACCAAACAGAAAAGCCAGAATAAATATTTTCTTGTAAAGTTAAATGGAGACGAAAACCGGCACCGAACAACGGGTGACCTAAAAATGCATCAAAACTCTCCTTAAAAGCCATCATCCTTATAATGGAATTAGCATCGAAGCCTGAAGTATTTATACGTTCGAAAAACGAGGGCAGAACAAAAGTAATAAACAAGAAGAAACTTGCAAATAACACACCTGCGACAGCAAAAAACTTACGACGTTTAAAGGTGAAGCTTGATTGGAAATAAAGAAAAATAAGGACTATGCATGAGGCGGCAAAAGATAGCATTGCGCCCCTTGAGCCAGCATAAGCTCCCATCATCAAGGCTAAAAAGAAAACAGCAAAAGAGAGTGCACGGATCCTCCGATTTGAACGAGAGCCCCAAAACACAGAAGACAACCCAATCAAGGAAAGAAGCATGAAAGATTGAGATACATTAATTGGATTAAGATTGGGGAGCATAAAGCGAACTCGCTCGAATCCATTAATCAAAAAAAACAGAATTGAAGCAGTGCCCAACATGAATGCTCCCGCAATACCGAGAAAGGCAGAGTTTGATTGGCGTATGACCCTTCCTGACAAAACAAAAGCAGTCAAAGAAGGAAGGAAACAACTTCCAAACCCCCATGCAAAAAACTCCCAGATAGGCAACATGAGGTCAACATTAGCCACCGAAGAGTCCCAAACTAGCCGCATAAAATAATAAAACCAGAAGAAGAACAAGCTAATAGGGAAAGGCCTAAGAAATATTTTATTACTTTCCTTAAAGGAATAGACGACAATATAAGAACATAAGCATAAGTAGCCTCCACGGTAAAGCAGCATACAAACACGATTATCAAAATCCAAAAAATGCGCGATCACAGAGAACAGGACTTGCCCGAACAAGCCCAACGCAACAAAGACAACAAACTGCAATCTCAAAAGTGGGGAATTCGCGAAAGACATCTCCACAAGTGCACATAGAGCTCGAATAAACGATAGCAGAGGGGTGAGAATGAACAGATACAAGGTGAATACAAAATGACGCTAGAAATAGAAGGTATTAGCAATACATCCTTTTCTATCCTGATCGAATGGGAGAATGTTCTCCTTTCAGGGGAATCAAGAGCGTATAAAATGCTATCAAGAGTGATCGCTCAAGCCAATTTATTAAAAAATTTTTGTGAAATAATTGTTAGTGCCAATACAGATCAGCCCGAGTTGAAAGAGAGACCAAAAGAACTAAATGAAAATATTGAATGGAAATTAATTGTAAATACAGGACTCCACTACTATCAACTCAAAGACGAAGCAGCACGCCACGCCAAGAGTGAAGTTATCATCTTTGTTGACAGTGATGTACTTCCGGATAAAGACTGGCTAAAAAATCTTACAGATTCGTTTAGAAATCCAAGAATTCAAGCAAGCTGCGGGAAAGCATACATAGATCATCATAATTTATATACAAAAGCATTCGCATTGTTTTGGTTTTTTCCAACCAAAAACTACCATCTTTCCAGGCCAAGAAGAACAACTAATCACTTCTTTGCAAACAATGTAGCCTTTAAGAAAAATCTTTTCTTGCAATACTATTTCGGAAAGAATGATCAGGTATCGCGAGGTGGTTGTTTAGCCTTAGGGGAAAGTCTACGAAAAGATGGAATAGACATTTATCTCTGCGAAAATGCTTTTGTTGCACATCCTCCACCGCAATTTGGAAGTCATTTTATTCTAAGAGCGCTTGCACAAGGAAGAGATCGTCTTTTGCGAAATAAACCTTGTCAGCGGCACATTGGCTATTCTATATATAGACTATTCGAAAATAGTGTAAAATCTTTCGCAAAAATTACCCTGCGTCATAGATCAGTAGACTTACCCTTGATTTTCATACCAGGAGCAATAATAATTGGCCAAATATATTATTTAATTTATTTTCTTGGCGAGGTCTTTACTATTTTTGGTTTCAAACCAGTATTAAAGATATCAATTTAACTTTTTTGCACATGACGTCAGAAAACCCTTGCATCTCGTAAGAACCTTTAGAACTATTCCAGGGGATAAAACAATCACAAACCACCTTAATATATTTAATGGCGACGATACAAAGGGAAAAGGCAACTTATAATCGGTCCACAATAAGATTCCAGACCTCTTTTTTTGAGCCATCCAAAGCAATGTCTTACGGTTTGCAAAGTTTTTCAAATGAATCTTTTCTACTCTCCCCCAAGTATCAGGAATTAATAATTCTCCAGACAAGGCCATTCTTACCACATACACAACAGGATGTTCATCTTGCATAAACTGAGGATTAGAAACAACACCGCTATGCTCAGTTTGATAGCAAGTGGTTATAGTAGACAGCAATAAAATAGGATTGCCCAACAATACTAATTTTAACCACAGCATGTGATCACCACCTCGCTTTACATTTTTTTCGGGGAAACCACCAGTCTTCAGAAAATCATCCCGGCGAATGGTCATTGAATTAGTATGAATTATATCGGACTTTGAATAAAGGCCTAAGAAAGTTGATGCAGAAAACAAGGTATCACGATAATGAACTATTCTCTTAACAGAATTGTACTTTTTCTCAAGAAACCCAGTACAGATAAACGTAACACCTTGGTCCATAAAGATAGACTCCACAACTACAGAAAGATGATTGGGCATCCACAAGTCATCTGCATCGAGAAAAGATATCCATGAACCTTTTGCATGCGTCACCGCTAAATTTCTAGCCGCATAGCCTCCTGGTCCTGGGCGGGCTCGTCGTAACAATAGAATATCAAGAGATGAGAATTGAGGAAGGCATTCGATAGAATTATCTGTTGAAGCATCATCAACAACAATAACCTCAAAGTCTCTAAAGGTTTGCTTCCTAACACTATCTAAGGCAAAAGGAAGAAAACTTGCCTTGTTAAATACAGGAATAATTACTGATATTAGAGGCTTTAATGTTCTCATCTCCTCATTGATTTATCCAAAACTCGGTCAATTATCCTAAGCATAGCGACAGATCTCATTTCATAAGTGTACTTAGACGCTATAGAACTGGCATGATCTGGGTTAATAGTTGACCGGCCATCTAGAATGGATTTAATATGTACTACAAACTCAAAGGAATTTTTTCCTGTCAAAAAGCAATCTTTAAAACTATTCAATGCTGCTAGCTGTGTCGAAACTACAGGAAGTCCTGCTGCTAAATACTCAAAAAATTTCATTGGAAACATAGATTCTGTATACTTATTCAACAAACAAGGTAAAAGACCCACTTGCGAATGAGACATATAAATAGGCAAATCCTGGTATGGCTTGGGACCTAAAAGGTAGATATTTGATAAATCATCTATTTCTTTAATATTCGTGGCTGGATCTCCCTCTCCAACCAGTCCAATTAAAACTATCGACCAGCTTGGCATCATCAAGGCAATTTCACGAATCATGCCTAAGTCTACTTTATAAGAACTAATAGCCCCGACAAAAAGCAACCTAGGCTCGGGTATATCTATATATTCGTTGGGAGCTGGACGCCTACTCCTAGCCTTACTAAAGTGCTTAAAATCTACTACATTTGGCATATACGTAATATTTTTTGTCCATCTTTTTAGAGAGCGATATAAGGTTGAAGAGGTAACGAACACATGATCTACATCGTTACAAAGCTTTTTCTCTTCAGCATTAATCAGGCGGGCATTCATGCCAGGCTGGGCAGAAATATTATCGACACAATGGTAAATTGTTGAAGAGAAATGCTTAATGCTAACATAGTTCTTGGTAAGGGGATTATAGGTCCATAATATGGAATCATTAAACCCTAAAATCATCATAACAAGATATAGGGATACTGAAAAGACAATTCTGTTTAATAGCTTAGTATGCCAAGTTGTTGGCGCAGGAATGACAAGGGGGGACCAAACCCATAGGTTTGAATTAATTTTTTTAGGCAAAGAAAATGCTTTAGTGAAGCGTTTAATTAACCTATGCCAATCTCTAGGATGAATACTTGGCCTTCTAAGGCCAAGTGATTCAATATACAATATTCGGCAATCTAAATCTGCTAAGCTGCATGCAGTGTGCTGCTTATTAGTCCAAAATGGGTTATCCCATTCAGCTGTTGATAAAAGGACAATATTTTTCATCAAAAATCTTCGGCTGATTTAGTGAACTCATATTGAACAAGACGATTAAAAGACTTAGATTTTTCGCGCAATGTCTCAAAGGAACCACTCGCTATAATCCTGCCACAAGAAAATTCATAAATCATGTCACATCTCTGAACAGTAGAAAGCCTATGGGCAATAACCACAGTGGTACATCTTCTACCAATTATTTCGAGTGATTGGATTACGTCAGATTCAGTTTTATTGTCTAGAGCACTAGTAGCTTCATCTAGAACTAGAAATTTAGATCTCCTGTAAAAAGCTCTTGCTAATGCTATTCTCTGTCTTTGACCACCCGACAAATTAATACCATTTTCTCCGATTTGAGTATATAAGCCGTATGGCAATTCGTCAATAAGATCAAGAAGCTGTGCAGATTTCAAAGAATCCCAAACCAGATCAAAATTTATTTGATGTTCCTCATAACCAAAAGCAACATTTGCAAATACTGAGTCGTCAAGTAATTGAATATTTTGTGGGACCTCAGAGCAACATTGGTGCCAAGATTGAACATGAAAAGATTCCAAAGGCAAGCCATCAATCATTAAAGAGCCTTTAGACGGTGATAACAATGCAAGCAAAATAGAAGCAGCAGTGCTTTTACCACTTCCAGTTGGACCAACAAATGCCACACGAGATCCTACAGGAATCGATAAATTTAAATCATTTAAAACTACTTGCTCAGAGGCAGGATACGAGTAAGAAACATTTATTAAAGAAATTGATCTTTTTGGGGCGATCCCATCGTTAGATATTGAATAGTCGGTAATATATTCAAAATCTGAGGCCTGATCAAGATCGAGTAGATCATTTATAGATTGCAATTGTGGGAGACCGCCTCTAAGCTTGGAAATAGCAGTAAATAAGTCTTGCAATGGCTTTGATAAACGCAGAGCACCAACAGACAATGTTGCCAAAAAAGGCAATGTTTGCAATATCTTATCAGGGTCTTTAGATAAAACAGCAGGAAGAATTCCGATCACAAAGATCGTAGTAATGCCAAGAGCCTCAATAAGCATTCGGGGGATTTCTGGCAGTACTAATGATTGAGTATCAGCCCTTTTAAATTCCAAAGTAGCTTTTACAAATCTTCTGGTGAAAAAACCTTGCTTAGAAGAAAGTTTAATATCCTTAATTGATTTAAAAGTCTCGAAGAAAGTCTTAGTGTAAGCATCTCTGGATCTGAGTTTTTGAGCAGAGGCTATCCTTAGCCTTGGAGTCATTAGCCAAGACATGGAGATATAGCCTGACACCATTACAATAATAAGGCCTATTGCCGTACTTCTTCCTATATAAACTATACCTAAAGTCAGAATGACTATAGAGACTATGCTGCTAAAAGCTCTTAGAACAGGTGTGACAATCTCTTTAAGGAGGCACTCAAGGCTGAGCAAAAGATCAGAAGATAGGCGCGATAGATTATTAGTAATATGGAACTCATACTGCTGATCAATAATTCCTGCAAAAATCTTTTGGGACAAATCAAGCCAAATAGAACTAGCTGTTCGCTCTTGAAAAACTCTTAAACAGATCCTTGTAAGCGACTGAACCCAAATAATTAGCACAAAGAGAGCCATCAACCATAAGGATTGCTCTAGTTGAGAAGCACCAAAAACACGAATCCCCGGGAGTAGATTACTTAGTTGACCACCCACGAGCGTACCGGTAAGACGACCAACAACTGCAATGGAGAAAAAATCCAGAAAACCTGGAATGAAAGAAAAAGCCAAAAGCCAACGCAACGAAATAATTCGCTGACGAGGCAAAAAGCTCAGCAGTCTCAAAGACTCATGAATTGATTGGCTTTTTCGGTAGCCGTTCACACTTCATCTGAAATTAATTCAAATCTATAACTCAAAGGTCACCATTTAAAAAATCTAAGACAGCCAGTGAACTGATTGGACCAGTAAACGTCTTGCCAACTTCATCTTAAAAAAAGCTGACGAAACCGCTGTACCAAAGCTCTCAAACGAAGGAAAACTGTGGGTGAACTAGCCAATAAGGGCTTTCCGTCTTTCCAAAATGGAAAGCCCTGCTCTAACTGATTCAGCACATACGCCCAACGAGAAATGCAAAACTTCTCAGTGCTAGCATCTAATAATTGTCTAACAACATCTTCACTACCTAGCCATTGATCAGGACGCTCCGCAGCAGCAATAATCCTATTGACATCAAAACTCAAGCTGCCGCAACCCAACTGATGGGCAGTTAGACCTGGCATCAATGTGTCAGCCAATGCATGATTCACGCTGCTAAAAACAACACATCCGCAGGCCATTGCTTCCAATGGTGGGAGGCCAAATCCTTCGGTGAGCCCCTTGCCACGCCAATACTCGGCCGAGTCATAGAGATAAACACTACTTCTGTTGAATAAATCCACTAAGTCATCGACCCAACCGCTCTGCACTTCCACTGATAAACCCCTAGCCCGCAAAGCTGGCACTAATTGCTTCAGCACATAGGGACTGCTTTTACGCTTCTGTACCAACACATCAATTGGACGAGCCGCTCCGTCTTCCTTCGTAGTGGCAGCACGACAACCCTTTTCAAGCCACTGCGACTCAAGTGGGTTGGGCACAAAAAACAATGGATTTCTTGGAGCACGATCGCCCCAATATCCCAAAGTATTTCGGCTTACTGCAATTATTGGGATGCCCAGTGGCACATTAAACCCATAACCACTGCTATGAGCTTGATAAACAACTAAGCGTCCCTGCAGGCGTCGCAGAAGTTTTGGGACATGAAAGCCCCAACTAACTAACCATAGAACTGAGTCAGAAGGCGACTCTTGAGCCAAAAGATCATCCAAAAAAAGATGATTATCTTCACGCTCTATATATGTAACCACCTCTGAAGGAAGAATATTTGCAAGCACACGTGCAGTCTGAATCGCAATATTTAATCCACCACAACGAAAACGAGTTCTTGTTCCAGGAACAAGAACTCGGATGGATTTAAAAGCTCCTGGAGAAAACTCCGGGTCTACCATCAAGCAGCTACCGACTCTGTACTCCCTGTCCGCTGACGACGAGTAAGGAAGCCAAACAGCACCTTTCCGATGGCAGCAACAAGATTACCTTCAAGCTCCTGGAACATTTTCATGTTCAGGTGGAAAGCCTGGTTGGCCTCTTCGACGATGCGATCTGCCATGGGCTGGTCGATGGGCAAGGCATCCATCGCGGAGCGATAGGTGGTCTTGAAAGCTTTTTCGTCCGCGATTTCAGGAAACACATAAAAGTGCAGTCCATCATCGGTGGGGTTATTCATCGCCTTCTGAGCAATGTTCTTGAGGATCTGCCCGCCAGAGAGATCGCCGAGGTAGCGGGTGTAGTGATGCCCCACCAGCAACTCAGGAGCCGTCTGAGCCACCTCGCGAATCCGTGCGACGTACTCCGTTGCCGCAGGAGAGGCTTCGATCTGTTGACGCCACTCAGCGCCGAAATAGAAAGCGAGGTCTTCCTCGAGGGCTGTGACGCGATCGAGCTGCTCAAAGGCAATCGGGGCCAACACGGGGTGATCCTTGAGCCGATGCATCTCCTCTTCCATGGCTTCATAGACAAAGAAGAGATCGGCCACCAACTTGCGATAGCTCAGCTTGTCCACCACACCCTTCAAGAAGCAGCTCACGAAGCCGGTGTTCTCGGCCATGGTGTGTGACTTTTTCGTCCCTTCCCGGAGCTGGGTTGCCAGAGCGACGGACATACGAGTGAAAGACGAAGCGATTTAACGACCTTAAATTCAGTTGGCGAAGATGGCTCTGATCGGTTGCGAAGGGTTAAGAACTGGTGCGATTGGGCACACCCTTTTCGAACACTTCAAACAACTCACGACAGATCAATTGCAGCTGCTCCACCTGATCCGGTTGGGGTAGATGGGGGCCAGCAGGCAACCAATCGCCCAACGTTGCCAAACGCCAGCGTTCGCCATCAAAGGTCATTCCACGCATGACTACGCCTAGGAGATATGGAGAAGACGAGGCCATTCCCTCCGTGTCCGAGTTGAGTCGTAATTGCAGCAACAAGCTGCGGCACTGCAGCCGCGGGCTCCATCCTGGGAAATCGAAGGCCAAATCCAAGGTTGTGGCCTCGTCCCAATGGCGGGTGCAAGAGTCATCACGCCAGGGGCTCAAATTCGGCTGAGCCGCAGGAAATTGTCTCCGCACCAGCGTGACACTGGAGGCCAAGGCCTGGGCCAAGGCCACGCTATGGACCGCCGCCGCCGCATTCACTGGGTTCATCGCCGCTGGCCCCAGGGTGAAGGGTTACCAGGGCTTTCGCCATCTAAGTCATGGTGTCGTCGCTGGAGCCATCGTCGATCAACACCAACCGCTCCACTCCTGGTACGGCGAGCACTCTCTCGATGAACGAGGTGATCACCGCCCGTTCATTGAAACAAGCGGCCACAACCCAGACACCTTGAGGTTTCACCATCGATCGTGCGTGGAGGCTTACGGGGAACCTTAAGCAGCACCCCCCGAGTCATAAGCTCGCCAAATCCAAAATGCCGCCAGGCAGCGACCCCTCCATGGCTCAGTTTGAGAAGCTCACCGCCCCGATTAAGGGCACCCCTATCCGCTTCGAAAACGGCCAACCCGTAGTTGCGAACGATCCGATCATTCCTTTCATTCGCGGCGACGGCACCGGAGTGGACATCTGGCCCGCCACCCAGAAGGTGCTTGATGCAGCTGTAGCTCAGGCCTACAAAGGCGAGAAAGCGATCGAGTGGTTCAAGGTCTATGCCGGTGATGAAGCCTGCGACCTTTACGGCACTTATCAATATCTTCCTGAAGACACCCTCGAAGCGATCCGCAGCTTCGGCGTGGCCATCAAAGGTCCCCTCACCACGCCAGTGGGTGGCGGAATCCGCTCGCTGAATGTCGCCCTGCGACAAATTTTCGATCTCTACTGCTGTGTCCGGCCCTGCAGCTACTACGAAGGCACCCCCAGTCCCCACAAGCGCCCCCAAGACCTTGACGTGATCGTCTACCGGGAAAACACGGAAGACATCTACATGGGGATTGAGTGGGAAGCCGAAGATCCGATCGGCCAAGAGCTGCGCAAGCATCTCAATGAAGTGGTCATCCCCGCCAACGGCAAGCTCGGCAAACGGCAAATCCCTGAAGGATCTGGCATCGGAATCAAGCCGGTGAGCAAGCACGGCAGCCAGCGCCACATCCGCAAAGCCATCCAACACGCGCTGCGCTTGGAAGGGAATAAGCGTCACGTCACGCTGGTGCACAAAGGCAACATCATGAAATTCACGGAAGGCGCCTTCCGTGACTGGGGCTACGAGCTAGCGACCACTGAATTCCGCGATGTTTGCATCACCGAACGTGAGAGTTGGATTCTCGACAATCTCGATCGGGATCACTCGCTCAGCGCCCAGGACAATGCGCGCATGATTGAGCCCGGCTACGACAGCCTCACGCCTGAGAAAAAAGAGATGCTCGATTCGGAAGTGCGGGAGGTGCTTGCAGCGATTGGCGAAAGCCACGGCTACGGAAAATGGAAAAGCATGGTGCTTGTGGATGACCGCATCGCCGACAGCATCTTCCAGCAGATTCAAACCCGCCCTCAGGAGTATTCGATCCTGGCCACCCTCAACCTCAATGGCGACTACATCTCCGATGCCGCTGCCGCGATGGTGGGAGGCCTGGGCATGGCCCCTGGAGCCAACATCGGCGAAACGTCTGCCATCTTCGAGGCCACCCATGGCACCGCCCCCAAGCACGCAGGACTGGATCGAATCAACCCCGGTTCCGTGATCCTGAGTGGCGTGATGATGCTGGAATTCCTCGGATGGCAGGACGCGGCCGACCTGATCACCAAGGGCCTCAGCGCCGCTATCAAGGACAAGCAGGTCACCTATGACCTCGCCCGACTGATGGAACCCAAAGTGGATCCCGTGAGCTGTAGTGGCTTTGCAGACGCCATCATCGAACGCTTCTGAACACCAAAAGGCCGATTCAGGCCAGAATCGGCTTATGGCTTTTGTCGATCCAAGCGACCCCTGCGTTCACTGCGGATTTTGCTTGCCCACCTGCGCCAGTTACCGGGTGCTTGGCACGGAGATGGATTCCCCGCGCGGGCGCATCCACACGCTCAAAGCGATCGAGGCTGGAGAGCTGGAGCTTGATGCCACAGTGGCCAGCCATTTCGACAGCTGCTTGGGCTGCTTCGCCTGCGTGACCGCCTGTCCATCCGGCGTGCGCTACGACCAGCTCATCGAGGCGACCCGCCCCAAACTCAACCAACCGGAGTTTCGGAGCAGTTGGCAAACCAGTTTCCGGCAGCTGCTGCTGATGGTGCTGCCCTACCCCAACCGCTTGCGTGCTCTGCTGCAGCCCTTGCGCGCCTATGCCGGCACCGGACTGCAGCGTTTCACACGCAAAACAGGCCTGTTACGGCTGCTGGGTCCACAACTGGCAGCGATGGAAGCGCTCTTGCCTCCCTTGCCTCCTGAAGGCTTTACCGATCGTTTCCCGCGGGTGAATCCGGCCCACGGCAAGCAACGGGGACGGGTGGGCTTGGTGCTGGGGTGCGTCCAACGTTGCTTTGATCCAGGGGTGAATGAGGCCACTGTTGCCGTTTTGCAGGCCAATGGCTTCGAGGTGGTGATTCCAGCCCATCAAGGCTGCTGCGGGGCGGTGAGCCATCACCAAGGCCAACTCCAACAAACCCACGCGCTGGCCAGCGCCTTGGTACAGAGCTTTTCAGCGGAGGCCCTAGATGCCGTGCTGGTGGCCGCCTCAGGTTGCGGGCACACCATGAAGGCCTATGGGGAGCTTCTCGATAGCGAAGGCAACTTCACTGCGCCGGTCTTGGACGTGCATGAATTTCTCGCGCATCAGGGGCTTTCAGAGTCGTTTCGACAAGCGCTCACACCACTTCCCTGCACGGTGGCCTTTCACGACGCATGCCACATGATCCATGGCCAGGGGATTGCAGCCCAGCCGAGGGACTTGCTGCGCGCCATTCCCAAACTCCAGCTCAAAGAAGCCACGGAAGCTGGTGTGTGTTGCGGGAGTGCCGGCATCTACAACCTGGTGCAACCGGATGAGGCCGCAGCACTCGGCCAACTCAAGGCCGACGACCTCAGCAGCACCGGAGCCGAGATTGTGGCCAGCGCCAACATCGGTTGCAGCCTGCAACTAAGGCGTTATCTCAGCCAAGACGGCCCCAAGGTTGAGCACCCCATGGAACTGCTCGCCCGCTCCGCTGGTGTGGGGCCATTCAGCCAAACGCACAGCAAGGCCTAAAGCCCTTCGAGCCAACGCCAAGCCTCGGTAAGGGTGTCTGGCTCTCCAAGGTTGCCTGGAAAGGTGATCACCGGCAGGGGATCGCTGGGCTCCAGCTCGCGAAGATCCTGTTCCAAGGCAGGAATGGACCGCACCAGCGACAAGCCTGGCAAGAGCTGCCCCTCCAACTGCACAGCCTCAAGGCCAAGCCCCTCCACCAACAGGGTGCCGGTAGTGATCCCTCCTTTGCTGATCAGATAGCCAAGCCGCGGTGCCACGCCGGCCAGCAAACGGGCCATCAGGGATGCCAGATCGATCCCAAAGCGCAGCCGCCGCGCAGCAGCAGCCGCACCAGCTCCAAACACCAACTCCCCACGGCTCGAAAACAACACCGGAGTGAGCCCTTCCTCCAGCGCAAGCTCCAGCTGCGATCGCCATTCAGCCTCCAGATCCGGCAGAAGCAAATCCGGAGATCCCCCCTCCAGCACCCGGGCGATGCGAGCCACCGGCAGCTCAATGCCGCGGCAACGCTCGTTGGCCAGCAGAGATTTCAACTGTTGATCCGCCAAGGCCACATGAGAGCCCACTACCACCAAACCAGGGAGTGGCTGACCAAAGGGATCCCGGCGACGCAAGCCCGCCAGGCCATCGGCATCCAGGGGTTGGGGTCCCAAGGGCGATGGACCGGAATCCACCAGGCCGTTGAGAAGGCTTGCGGCGGAACGAAACAAGAAGCGCTTGCGCCCCTGCAGCCTGCGAATTGCGACTCCCAATGCCAGCAGCTGCTCGGGATGGGTTGCATCGACGACAACCGATCTGTTGGCATTTAGCGCCTTAAGACAAGCCAAGAGATCCTCCGAACGCCCTGCTTCCAGCAACGCCAGCGGGATTCGCAGCACTGCTTCTGCAGCGATCTGGCCAGCGCTCTTTTCCTCGAGCCACTCCGCCAGATCACTGGTGCTGTAACCAAACAGGCGATCTCGGGCAAACGCTGTGGTGTGCACCGGCTCTCCATGAAGCAGATGCACCCCATTCACGGTGGTGCGCCCCCCTTCCAAGAATGCAGGCACATGCAAGGTGGCATCCACCGCAGCGAAGTGCTCCTCCCAGGCCTGCGCCAGCACCTGGGGTTCGAGCACGCCATGACCACGCAAGGTGGAATCACCGCGGCTCACCAGCAGAAGCTCATGCTCCTGAAGGCCTTCAGCGGCCATGGCCAGCACCAGAGCGCCCACAATCTCGCGGTTGCGGGTTGCCGCGGCCTCAGGCGTGAGCGCCCGCGTGTTCGCCAACACAAACACCAAGGGCGAGGGATGCGCTAATCCCTTACGCAGTGCGGCTTGATCCCAACGCAACAGCAGCGGGCAACTGTGCACCGTCTGAGAACCGGTGGGATCGTCGTCGATTACGACAATCTTCATGGCACGATCAGTTGTTGTACTGATCTGGCCTGTTCGCTCACGTGCCTGAACAAGGGTTGTCTTCCACAGCGGTACTAGCACCCAATTCTGTTGAGGAGCTTGGCCAACTCATCGCCGACATGCATGCCAAGGGACAACCTTGGGTGCCTTCCGGCATGGGTAGCCGTCTGCACTGGGGTCCTCCTCTCTGCGCAGATTCGGGGCCAGTACTGAGCATGCGCCACCTGTCCGGGATCGTTGACCATGCGGTGGATGACCTCACGATCACCGTGAATGCGGGCATGCCCCTGGCCGACCTCCAGACAGCCCTGGCAGAGCATCAGCAATGGCTTCCGCTCAACTGGCCCTGGGGCAGCAGCATGGCCTCACCTACATCGGCGGGCTCGATCGGTGGGCTCGTGGCGAGGGGGTTGTCTGGAGGCCTGCGACAACGTCACTTAGGCGTGCGCGACCAGATCATTGGCATCAGCTTGATCCGCAGCGATGGGGTGAGCGCCCGTGCCGGCGGCCGAGTGGTGAAAAATGTGGCGGGCTATGACCTGATGCGCCTGCTCTGCGGCAGCTGGGGCAGCCTCGCCCTGATCAGCGGGCTCACCTTGCGCGTGCAACCGATTCGTGAACCACGCGGTCAACTGGTTCTGGAAGGCGACTTAAGCCAGCTGGAAGCCTTCCGAGCCGAGGTGGTGGGCAGCAGCTTCACACCCGAGTGGATCGATTGGGAGCTCCGCCCGGACCAGGGACCAAGAATCCTGATGGGCGTGGCCAGCATCAGTGATAGTGCGGTTGTCGACCAGCTCAACCGGCTCGAGACACTCGCCGCAAAGCAGGGGCTAACCCCAGAACCCATGCCGTGGGAGAACACTATCCCTGAAGGATCTGCCACAAATAAAGATCCAGCCTGGCTGCTGCGCCTCTGCCTACCACCCGCCCAGCTCCAGAACGTATTCAGCTCGCGAGAATGCACGGCTCTTAAGGGCTGGCATTGGCAGCTCGCCGCTGGAGCCGGTAGCGGCGAGGCCTGGCAACCCAGCGGTTCTCCCACACCGGAGTACCTGATCGAAGCACTAAGAAGACGGGTGATCGCGTTAGGGGGGCAACTCAGCGTTCTGATCCAACCTGGAGCCGAGCCAGGGGCTCTACCGGCCTGGCTGGATGCACCATCCCGTCCCCTGATTGAAGCCGTAAAGCGTCAATTTGACCCGAAAGATCAGCTCTCGAGAGGACGGCTGCCTGGGGTGGCAGCGCCTCTCAACTCACGGCATAGCGGCAGCTGAGCTGGAGGCTCTTGCCAGGCGCGAGCTCTAGCTTGCCGTCCCCACTAATCAGAGACTGACGAGGGCCCGTCCAGGGCTCGAGGCAGACCATCGGGCGAGGAGGCTCGGTCCAGACCACTGTGAGATCCATGGGCGCTTGATGTTGAAGCTGCAAACGCAACCCCGCAGCCTCATCCACCAGGGTGACCGGTCCAGCCGGACGGGTGAGAAAGTCCACCCCCTCGGGCAATCGGCTCAGTTGGCCTGCGGTTTCAGCCTCTGCCATCACAAGGTGGTTGAGGCATTGGGGCGACAAACCCTCGAGGCTCGTGCGACTGAGATCGGTCACATTGAAATAGGGATGGAGGCCGAAACTGAAGGGCATCGGCTCGCCGTCTTTATTGGTATTCGCAATCGTGGTGGTGATCTCAATCGCATCATTCACAGGACGCACCGCCATCTCCACACGAAAGCGGAACGGATAGTCCGCAAAGGTCTCATCCGACTCGGTAAAGGACAAACTCACGCCGCTCTGGTCATCGAGCAACTCCAGCTGCCAGGGCATGCCGCGAGCAAAACCATGCTGCTTAAGAGTGGCCTCTCCGCTCTTTAAGGGAAGCCGGTCACCGGGAAGGTTGCCGCAGATGGGGAACAACACAGGGATCCCACCACGGATGCTCTGCGTTGGGTCGGCATAACGCGTCTGGTCGAAATAAAGAATCTCTCGCCCGTTGCAGAGCCATTCGGTGACAATGCCGCCGCGCTCGGGCACAACCCGCAAGCGATCACCACTTTGGGGATGGACGTATTCCCAATGGGCATACGGCGTTGACAGTTGACGAAGGGTCATGGCCATGAAACCCGGAGCTTCTTCAGTGTGACTAAGGGCGTGTCATCCGCGCAGCCATCGAGCTCAATTCAGTTGGAGTGTTTTGGTTGGTTTTCCAGGGAACCAAGCCAATCGAGCAAGGCGCTGTTCACCTGATCAGGAACCTCGTCATGGGGGCAATGACCGGCTTCTAACACCACTTCATGGGTGTTTTCCGGGGCGTGGCGTTGAAAGCTGGCACGACGTCCAGGGGCATTGATCCAGGGATCGCGGATCCCCCAAAGCAGGAACAGGGGTGATTGCAACTGGTCAAACAATTCATCCAGGGGTTGACCGCTGGGAATATCGAACACGGTGCGAAACACGCCAAAAGCCCCTGGATCAAGCGACGGCAGGCGAATCGATTCCACAAGGGCGGCGTCCACGTTGGTGCGATCGACATACACCTGATTGAGGGTGCGCCGAATCGTGGACCGCCGGCGCAAATTCTCAAACAAAACCCGTTGCAACACAGGGCTTTTGAGCAGGGCTGAAGCGATCGTGCGGCGAGCGATCGTGCCCCAGCCACTCGGCGTCGCGCGCTGTTCATCACTGAAGGGCCCTGCCGCGTTGAGCAGCACCACGCCCGCTGATTGGTCCTTTAAAGCGGCACCAGCTGCCAGGGCAGCAAATCCGCCGAGCGAATTTCCAACGATCACGGTGGGGCGACCGATCCGTTCCTGGACGTAGGCCACCAATTGATCGCGCCACAGCGCACCGCCGTAGGTGAGCCCTGCTGGTTTGGCGCTGCGGCCGAAGCCAAGGAGATCGAGCGCATGCACTTCGTATTCGCTTGCCAGCACGGGGATGTTGTGGCGCCAATGGTCGGTAGAAGCGCCAAAACCATGCACAAGCAACAGCGCTGGTCGCGTTTTGGCCTGAGCCGCGGCCTCAGGCTGATCAGGCATCTGGCAAAGACCATGCACCGCATGGTTTTCAAACTGCCACCAGGTCTCGCCCACCACTCTCTGTTCGTCGGGCAGCGATGCTAGGCATCCTGTTCATTCCTCCGCAGAGCCGGGCACTTGCCAACGATGGACACTTACGAGATGGGGCCCCTGCTGCAAAGCAGCACGCTCAGCGGAGGCCTGTTTTGGGCGCTTGCCCTCTACCTGCCGCTTAGTGGCCCCCTGCAAAGACTGGAGGCAAGCCTGGAGGACAGCCCCCTCACTGGAGCCTGGCGTCAGGCCGCGCTGGTGATCAGCAGTCTTCTGCTCGCCCTTGCTGTGGGTGTGATCACCCAACTCATCTTGGCCTGGGCACTCGGACCAGGCTGGGCCTCCAGCCTGGCCTTAATCACCATTGGCTGGAGTTTGTTTCTCATGGTCGCTCGCGGCCAAGGGGACTAGATCAAACCAACGGGATCAGCCGCCACCTCGCCATCCACCTTGTCGTCGTCGTCAGGCTTATCGCCACCAATCACCAACCTGAGCAACACCGGAGCCAGGAAGGTGGTGCCGATCACCATCAACAGGATGGCCGCCTCGAGCGACGGAGACAAAAGCTTTGCGCTGGTGCCAAGACCGAGGAAAATCAAACCGACTTCCCCGCGCGGCATCATTCCAAGCCCAACCACAAGACGGCGTGTGGGTTGCTTGCTCACAAAGGCCCAGCCCGCAGCAATCTTGCCAATCACCGCCACCACAAACAGGAAGGCCGCGATGATCAAAGCGGTACGGCTGGCGGGATCGGAAGGATTGATCACCGACAGATCCATGCCAGCACCCACCAGCACAAAGAAGATCGTGGCAAATAGGGTCACGATCGGCAGGACGGCCTGCTGAATGGCGTGATTGTGCTTCGAGCTGCTGAGAATCAGGCCAGCCGCGAAGGCGCCAAGGGCGGCCTCCAGACCAATCGCGGTAGCTGTAAAGCAGCTCAACGCGAGGATCACGAAGGAGGCCACCAGCACCTCACCCGGTGCCTTGAGTTTGTCGATCAGCCAGTCGAAAGCGGGGGCTGCCGAGCGGCTCAAGCCAATCGCCGCCACAACAAACACAGCGGCGGCCGCGACGAGCTTCAGGATCGGACCAATGTCCAGGCTTCCGCCCGAGGCCAAGGCAATCACCACGGCCAAGATCACGATGCCGAGGATGTCATCGAGAACGGCCGCACCGATCACGATCTGCCCCTCGCGGGTTTTCAAATATCCAAGTTCTCCGAACACACTGGCGGTAATGCCAATGCTGGTGGCGGTCATCGAGGCGCCCGCAAAGATTGCTGGGATCGCGCCCACATGGAAGATGGCCATCAGCCCCCAGGTGCCCAGGGCAAAAGGCAACACCACACCGGCTACAGCCACGGTGAAGGCTTGCGTGCCCACGGCGATCAGCTCATCAAGCTCACTCTCCAAACCGGTAAGGAAGAGCAAAGCAAACAGACCAAGCTGCGCCACAGCCTCCAAGGCTGGGAAGCTCTCGTTGTAGAGCTCCGTGACCGATTCGGGCGGCACATTGCCCAGAGAGCTCAGCAGGGTGATTAAGCCATTGCTCAGCTCCACTTGGGTTTCTGGTGGCACCAATAGATGCAGACCAGAGGCGCCGATCAACACACCTGCAAGCAGTTCTCCCAAAATTGTCGGGAGCTGAAGGCGCACCAAAACCTCGGCCAGCGCTCGCGCCGCCACGAAGATCAGCATGAATCGACCAACCCCAATCAAGGTGCCCGCCATCTCGAGATCGTGGGCTGACAGTTCAGCCAGAAGCGGCGTGAGAAGGGGCGGCATCGCAGCAGCGAGCATCGGAATCGGCATGTTTTCTCAGCGGGACCTTAAGGGCAAACACGGTCAGCGGCCGCGCATTGGGAACCTGTGCTTGCTGATGGCAACAAAAAGGACGCCTCGGTCACAGTTCCTGCACTGTTTCAAGCTTTCTTGGCTCGATACCACCACACTTAATCGAACACAAAACGCAAACGCCATATTTCCCCCTCCATGAGCAGCTCCGAACCCCTCGATCTTCGCCTTCCAACTCCTGGTTGCTACGCCGACCCAGAACGAGCCGGATTGGATGCTGATGCCGTGTTCGACGGCATGACAGAGCACCTGTTTTTCACGCTGGGCAAGCTTGCACCATCCGCTAGCCGCCATGACCTCTACATGGCCCTGAGCTATGCCGTGCGCGATCGGCTGATGACCCGCTACTTGGCCAGCTTGGAGGCGATTCGGGAACGACCGCAAAAAACGGTGGCCTATCTATCTGCGGAATTTCTGATTGGACCGCAACTGGCCAACAACCTGCTCAATCTGGGAATCCAAAACGAAGCAGAAGAAGCCGTGAAACGCTTCGGGATTGAATCCCTGCAGCAGATCATCGAAGTGGAAGAAGAGCCAGGCCTCGGCAATGGCGGCCTGGGGCGCCTAGCTGCTTGCTATATGGAGTCGCTCGCGAGCCTGCAAATCCCTGCCACGGGCTATGGCATCCGCTACGAATTTGGAATTTTTGATCAGCTGATCCGCGATGGCTGGCAGGTGGAGGTCACCGACAAGTGGCTGAAGGGTGGTTGGCCCTGGGAACTGCCCCAACCCGATCAGGCCTGCTTTGTGGGTTTTGGCGGGCGCACTGAGAGCTACTTAGACGACAAAGCCAACTACCGCTCGCGCTGGATCCCGTCGGATCACGCCATTGGCGTGCCCCACGATGTCCCCGTTCTCGGCTACCGCGTGAACACCTGCGATCGCCTGCGTCTATGGCGCGCCGATGCCACGGAAAGCTTTGATTTCTATGCCTTCAACATCGGCGATTACTACGGCGCAGTGGAAGAGAAGGTGGGCAGCGAAACCCTCTCCAAGGTGCTTTACCCGAACGACGGCACCGATGAAGGCCGGCGCCTACGCCTGAAACAGCAGCACTTCTTTGTGAGCTGCTCCCTTCAGGACATGTTGCGCAGCCTCGATAACCGTGGGCTATCCGTTGACGACTTCCCTGAGTACTGGACCGTTCAGCTCAACGACACCCACCCCGCCATCGCTGTGGCAGAACTGATGCGTCTGCTGATCGATGATCGTCACATGGAATGGGATAAGGCGTGGGACATCACCCGCCGTTCCGTGGCTTACACCAACCACACCCTGCTTCCCGAGGCCCTCGAAAAATGGGATCTCAACCTGTTTGGAAGCCTGTTGCCTAGGCACCTTGAGCTGATTTACGAAATCAACCGCCGCTTCCTGCAGCAAGTGCGCCTGCGTTACCCCGGTAACGAGGCGATTCAACGCAAACTCTCGATCATTGATGAGGAGGGGGGTAAGTCGATCCGGATGGCACACCTCGCCACCATTGGCGCCCATCACGTGAATGGTGTGGCAGCGCTCCACTCCGACTTGGTGCGTGAGCAGCTGATGCCTGAATTCGCTGAGCTCTGGCCCGAAAAATTCACCAACGTGACGAATGGCGTGACCCCTAGGCGCTGGGTTGCACTCTCCAATCCAGGACTCTCTGCCCTGCTTGATGAGCATGTGGGCCCCGACTGGGTCACCAACATGGAGCTCCTGCGCAAGCTTGAGGATCGCAAGAACGACACTGGCTTCCTCACTCATTGGGAAGACACCAAGCTCTCCGTGAAGCGCAAGCTGTCGACCTACATCCACCGCAACACGGGCGTGTTGGTGGATCCATCCAGCCTGTTTGACGTGCAGGTGAAGCGCATCCATGAGTACAAACGCCAACACCTCAACGCGCTGCAGGTGATCACCCAATACCTCAGGATCAAAAACGGCCAGGCCGATGGCATGGCCCCGCGCACGGTGATCTTTGGAGGCAAGGCGGCACCTGGCTATTACATGGCCAAGTTGATCATCCGCTTCATCAATGGCATCGCCGAAACGATCAACGCTGATCCGGATATGGACGGACGGCTAAGGGTGGTGTTCCTGGCTGATTACAACGTCAAGCTGGGTGAACAGGTGTATCCAGCCTCGGATCTTTCCGAACAGATCTCCACCGCCGGCAAGGAAGCCTCCGGCACCGGCAACATGAAGTTCGCGATGAATGGAGCGCTCACGATTGGCACCCTCGATGGTGCCAACGTGGAAATCCGTGAGCACGTGGGACCTGAAAACTTCTTCCTCTTCGGCAAGACCGTGGAAGAAATTGCTGCCCTCAAGCAGAGCGGTTACAGGCCTTGGGACGTGGTGGAGTCTGTTCCTGAGCTTGCTGAAGCCATCCGCTTGGTGGAAATGGGTCATTTCAGCAATGGGGATGGTGAGCTGTTCCGTCCTCTGATAGACAACCTCACGGGCAATGATCCGTTCTTTGTGATGGCTGATTTCGCCGATTACTTGCGCGCTCAAGATGCGGTGAGCCTGGCCTGGACCGATCGCCATCACTGGAACCGGATGTCGGTGTTGAACAGCGCCAGAAGCGGCTTCTTTTCATCGGATCGCTCGATCCGTGACTACTGCCGTGACATCTGGAAGGTTGAGCCCATGCCCGTAGAGATCACCTGCGACGTGCCTGATTAGTGGAAGGGCAATTGCCCTTGCATTAAAAAAGCCCTCGCGATGATCTCGAGGGCTTTTTTTGAGCGGAATTGATCTCAGAATGTTCAGCTGCGATCAGGAAGATCAGGGGTTTGGTGCAGCAAGCGATTTAAACGCAGGCGATCAGCATTGAGGGGGTCTGGGGCTAGCTCACCGGCCAGCTCCCTGAATTTCTGTTCAATATCGTCGGGCACGCGAACATCAAAGATGCGCTCCATCAACGCTTCGATTGAAAATAAGTGAGCGTTGATGTTTTCAAGATCAGCCATCGCTTGATGGGTCGCATCAGCAGGCTCTTCTCCACCACCCATCGGAGTGGCATGGGTTTGGGCGTCAGCGCCTGGAGTGCCGTGTTGTTTTTGAAGGTCCTCGAGCACGCGGCCAGACAAGGTTCTAAAGGCTTGAAGCGCCGCCCAACTCAGCTCCTGCTGCTGACGCAAGGTTGGTGACTCTCTGATCAGACGGTCATGCTCTCGATAGAAGCGTTGACAGTCCGGACATTGACAGGGCTCTTCAGGCAAAGCAGACCCTCAGTTATTAACCATCATGGCACCTGATCATGCCGCTAACGGCGGATCCTGATCGAACCCAGACCGATCACCAAGCTGATCGCCGAAAGGATCTCCATGTCTGTCCACGGCCCCTGGCAGTGGAATCTCGATCGAGCTCACTACATTGAGCGCATCGCGCAAACGCATGGAATCGGCAAACCAACCCATCGCTTGTTCGGTGTCTCCACGATTCTCGGCGTCGCTGGCCTGATCCTCATGGGCTTCCGCCAAAAGGGCGAGCCAGCAAAGGCAGCGCGCCTGCACCACAGACAAGTCAAGGTCGGTTGGCTGGTTGGCAGCAATGCGCTCGCTTTCTTGCTGAACCAAAAGCCGAAGTCGAAGCTCGTGAAGCTGGGTCATGGAACCGGGTTCACACCCTCAAAGATATCGGGGGTCTGGCATCTGGCTACCCCCATCAATATCTATCCAAGGCAATCCATCAATTTGTATCTAGGAGCGGGGAACGCTCAGCCTGAATGTCTATCCAATGGGAATCAGTTGAAACCTTCAATGACTCGCAAGCCTGGTTTATTTGCAGACTTCAAAGCTTTTATCAACAAAGGCAATGTGGTTGATCTCGCCATTGCCGTTGTGATTGCAGGCGCGTTTGGCAAGGTTGTTGGCTCGGTTGTCACCTTATTGATGACCAATGCGCTTGAGCCGGCACTCAAGGCAGCGAATGTGGACTCAATCAATTCCTGGCCAGCAGGCAGCGTGATTGTGGCGATCATCAACTTCCTCGTGATCGCCTTTGTGTGCTTCTCGATTGTCAAATCAATCGAGGCCACAAAACGCAAGCAAGAGATCGTTGCCGAAACCAAACCCGATCCCCAAGCGCAACTGGCGTCTGCGATCACTCGCCTCACAGACGCCCTAGAGCGCAAGGGTTTCTGAGGGAATCAAACCGAAAGCGATTGCAGTCTGCTTAGCCAAACACCTAAACGTCCGCTGCAGAGGATTGCTGAGTCCCTCTTGGCTAGGAATTTTGCTCGATGACGTCGATCGGGTTCGACCAGGATCGGCTATGCGCAACAACCATTCTCGAGTGCGCCCCGAGCAGATTGAACTTGGCTTGGGCGTAGGGCCTGCACAGGCCACGGCCCATGCGCCCATATTCAAGAGAAGCGCCTGTAACCTTAATAAGGCCCAAGCTTATTAAGGTTCGCGAGAAAGAAGCCATGCAACGCGACGATGCGGGACGCTACGAGATCACGAGCACAGCTGGTGAGACCGTTCGCGCCTACGTGCCGGCGCCCTTACCGCCTGATCCAGCCGTCCTGCTCGAAGGTCCTCTGCAGGCGCTGCATGAAAGGGCGCTGCTGTCTTGCGGGCGCCTTGATGGGGTGTCATCCCTGCTCCCGGATCCGGAGCTTTTTCTTTACGCCTATGTGCGGCGTGAAGCTTTACTTTCCTCCCAGATCGAGGGAACCCAGTCGTCCCTCTCAGACCTACTGCTATTTGAACTGGAGGAAGCCCCCGGCGCTCCCTTAGACGACGTGGTCGAGGTCTCTAGCTACGTGGCGGGGCTGGAACATGGACTAGCACGGCTGCGGGATGGCTTCCCCCTCTCCTCCCGCTTGCTGCGGGAGATCCACGCACTACTGCTCGCCAGCGGCCGCGGAGCCGATCGGCTGCCTGGGGAGTTCCGCCGTAGTCAGAACTGGATCGGTGGCACCCGACCCGGCAACGCCAGCTTCGTGCCCCCCCCCCCGGGACTTGTGGAGGCGTGCATGGGCCAACTGGAGCACTTCATTCATGGCACAACTGACGGGGCCCATGCCCTGCCTGTGCTGGTCCGGGCCGCCCTGGCGCACGTGCAGCTCGAAACCATCCACCCCTTCCTGGACGGCAACGGCCGCCTGGGCCGGCTACTCATCGTGTTGATGCTGATCGATGCCGGGGTTCTGCAGCAGCCTCTTCTTTATCTCAGTTTGTTCTTTAAGCAGCACCGCAACCGCTACTACGAGCTGCTCAATAGTGTGCGCCTGAACGGCGACTGGGAGGCCTGGATTGATTTCTTTCTAGAGGGAGTAGAGAGCACAGCGACAGCCGCGGCAACCACCGCTCATCGACTTCTGGCATTGTTCCGTGCTGACGAGAGCTGCCTGAGCGGCTTGGGTCGCTCAGGCCCCAGTGTGAGGCTGGTATTTGCGGCCCTCTGCCGACGGCCGCTGAACAGCATCGGTCAGCTCAGTGCCGCCTGTGACCTGAGCTTTCCGACCACCTCCAAATCTCTTGAGGCCCTTGTGAAACTAGGCATTGCGCGGGAAATCACCGGTGGGCAACGCAATCGCTTCTTTGCCTACGAAGCCTTTCTGGCCATCCTCAGCGAGGGCGCCGAACCGCTCTGAAACATCTCCCGTTTGCCATCCTTCCCAGGGATCAACAGACCGAAGCCTGAGAGCTTCTGCAGGTCACTGCGGCCCTCATCAAGCAGAGGCTCCAGAGCGGAGCTCTTCCAACGGAACTTGGGCTAGTCCGGTTGCTGCCAAATCCAGGATGAAGCCATTGGCTCAGCTAATCGCTTCATCCAGCGAAGCGATTCCTAACAAAACATCGCTTTCTTGAGCCAATGTCTGGCCCTTCGCATCCTTTAAAAGCCGTGCAGCAAACGGAGTCTTAAACAACGGGGCTGGCGGGACTCGAACCCACGACCTACGGTTTAGGAAACCGTCGCTCTATCCGGCTGAGCTACAGCCCCTCACAGGCCATTATGGGGGTTGAAAGTAGGCGAGGTGATCGCAATCGATGGGTGTTGCCTTCGGGCTGGAGTCATCGATTGAGGAAAGTCCGGGCTCCCCGATGGCCAGGCTTGCTGGGTAACGCCCAGTGCGGGTGACCGTGAGGAGAGTGCCACAGAAACACACCGCCGATGGCCGGTTCTGCCGGCACAGGCAAGGGTGCAAAGGTGCGGTAAGAGCGCACCAGCAGCATCGAGAGGTGCTGGCTCGGTAAACCCCGGCTGGGAGCAAGGCCTAGGAACGACGGGTGGCCATCTTCCCCGTTCCGCCAGTATGCGCCGCTCGAGGTCGTCGGTAACGGCGATCCCAGATAGATGATCACCCCCCTTCCTTGGAAGGGTGAACAGAACCCGGCTTATGTCCTGCTTTCAACCCTTTTTGTTGATGTTCCGTCAGGCCTAGTTGCTGTGATTACTCCCCAGCGTGAACAGCAACTCCAAGCGCTCTGGCAGCAACTGGTTGCAGGTTCGAGCCTTGCGACACAGGGAGAGCTGAGCCAGGAGCAGTTGGCGCATCTCGATGAAGCGCTCACCCACACCTCCACCGGGCTTGCCCGCCATCACGAACAGCTGGAGTTTCTTGGTGATGCCGTGCTGCGGCTCGCGGCTTCGGATTTCATCGAATCCGAACACCCCCAAATGCCTGTGGGGGAGCGCTCTGCTCTGAGAGCCCAATTGGTAAGCGACCGCTGGTTGGCGGAGCTGGGAAGCAACATCGACATCGAAGCGCTCATCAAGCTGGGAGCGAAAGCTAGCGGTGACACAGCAGCACGCGCCACCCTCCGCGCCGAGCACTGCGAAGCCCTGATCGGTGCGCTCTACCGGATCAGCGGCAAGGTGTCTCCGGTACAAAGTTGGCTGACGCCCTACTGGCGCGAAACCAGCCGTGAGGTGCTCGCCGATCCCCACCGCGGAAACAGCAAGTCGGCATTGCAGGAATGGACCCAAGCCCAGGGGCTGGGACTACCTAGCTACGTCTGCAGCGAAATCAGCCAACGCCATGGCGATCCGCGGCGCTTTCATTGCCAGGTGTTCATCCAAGACCAAAACAAGCCAAGGGCAGAAGCCTGGGGTGGATCGCGGCGCCAAGCGGAGCAGCAGGCGGCCAAAGCTGCGATGCAACAAACAACACTTGCAAGCGTTCCATCTAGCTCTCAAACTCAAAACAGCTGAGGCAAAGAGTTGAACAAGAACCCCCCTGAAGGCAAAGCTGAGCTGAAGTTGGTTCCCTGCGCTTCTGCTGCCGGCTTGAAGGATCCTGGAAGTCTCTCTGCTCTTTCCCTTCAGGCCTCCCAAGTGGATGAAGCGTTTGGCGAGGCCGTGGATCAGCAGATTTCCGAACTTTTCAAGCTTTGATGTGCTGTCTGCTTGATACCCAAGTGATGCTCTGGTCGCTCTTCGACATCTGAAGGTTTCACCCCTGATCTTTTTCGCGATCAGAGCATCGAAGCGGGTGCGGCTCTTCTACCGGTGCTGGACTCGGCTGGTGAGCTCCATCGCACCTCACGCCGATAGGGGCGGCAAGATCGCCCCGCACTGATCGCAATGCAGCGCTTCCGAGCGATGGCTCTGCGCCCCACAACTCAGGCAGCTGCGGCCACCGCGGCGTACCTGCTGCATCGTTTCCACGGTGATGATCCCCGTGGGAATGGCGATGATCCCAAAGCCCAGCAGCATCACCACCGCTGCCAGTAATTGGCCGAGCACGATTTGGGGAACGATGTCTCCGTAACCCACGGTGGTCATCGTGACGATCGCCCAATACACCCCTTGGCCAACCGTTTGGAACTGGGTTTCTGGATGGCTGCTTTCCACAAGCACCATCAAGTAGCCCAGCACCACCTGGGCCAGCACCACAAAAAACAAAAACACGCCAATGCGGCGAGCACTGGCCTTCAAGGCATTGCCCAGCAACTGGGCTTCATCGAGGAAGCGCAGCAGCTTGAACACGCGCAGCAACCGCCCAAACTTTAAGATTCATAGAAACAGACCAATGTTGATCTGGGGATCGAAAAAAAACAGAACGGCTGAAACATCAATCAGGCCGTAAAAGCTGAACAAGTATTTGCGCGGCCTGGGCGACACCCATAGGTGCAGCAAGAATTCGGCGATGAACACCAACAAACAACCATGTTCGAGTTGCCCGACCCAGCTGGGCACTTCCCCCGGCGCGGCCAGCCTCAAGGGATGGGGCTGAACGAGCAATCCAGCCACGCTGAGCAGAATCGTGCCGAAAATGATCAGGTTGTAGACACGGCCGGTCCGGGTGTCTGCCTCAAGAACAATCTTCCGTAAGCGCAGGCGCAACGACACCAGATCAGGCGGCGCTGAGATCGCTCAGACGCATTGTCACGAGCTTGTCCCAGTTGCCCCCTTCAAATAGCACAGCGGCGCGATCGCCACTGATGCGCTGCACAAACCCGGTGTAGCCGGCATAGATCGAACGGGCGTCCACCACGATGACCGTGGCACCAGGCAGGATCGGAGTGGCGGAGGCCATGACAGAAACGGGCAGTCGTAGGAGCATTATCGAATGATGACTTCCACTCCGTCACTTAGCTCAGCTGATCCGAACAGCGCAGACGAATGGCTACCGGTGGGGCAGCTCGTGGGCGCTCAGGGATTGCGGGGCGAGCTACGCCTGAACCCGGCGAGTGATTTCCCGGAACGCTTCACCGAACCGGGGCCTCGCTGGCTGCAAGCCAAGGGATCAGCAGTCAAAGAAGTGGAGCTGCTCGAAGGCCGGCAACTGCCAGGCAAAAGCCTCTATGTGGTGCGCTTGAAAGGCGTAAGCAACCGCATGAGCGCCGAAGCGCTCGTGGGCTGCACCGTGCTGGTGCCCGCAGAAGACCGGCCCGAACTCGCTGATGGTGAGTTCCACCTGCTCGATCTGGTGGGCCTCGAGGCACGCTTGGCCGGCAATGATGAATCGATCGGCACGGTGAGCAACCTGATCAGCGGTGGCAATGACCTGCTGGAGATCAAGCTTCACAGCGGCAAAACGGTGTTGGTTCCCTTTGTGGAGGCGATCGTGCCCGAGGTGCAGCTGGAGGAGGGCTGGTTGCTGCTCACCCCACCGCCAGGACTACTGGAGCTTTAAGCAAACCAGAGCAACAGCAGCGGCACCATCAGGGTGTAAGCCAGCGAGAGCGGCCAGCCAAAGCGGAAAAAATCAAGGAAGCGGTAGCGACCAGGGGCATACACCATCAGGTTGGTTTGATAGCCAATCGGCGAGAGGAAGCTCTGGCTGGCCGCAAACACCACGGCTGTGGCAAACAACATCGGCGGCTGCCCCAAGCCGGTGGCGACAGCAGCGGCGATCGGTAAAACCAGGGCCACAGCAGCCGCATTGCTGAGCAGTTCGGTGGCCACCAGGGTGATCGCATAGATCACCAATAAAGACACGTAAGCAGAGCTGTGCTGCAAGAGCGTGAGCAAGCTTGAAGCCGCCTGATCAGCCAGCCCTGTTTTCTGCATGGCCACACTGAAGCTGTAAAGGCCACCCAGCAGCAGATAGAGATCCCAACGAATCGAGCGCAGGGCGGTACCAGCATCGAGGCATTTGCCGATCACCAACACCCCCACACCCACGAGCACGGCTGCTACCAGGGGCATCACCTTGAAGCCTGCGAGCAGCAGTACCGCCAGCATCACGCTGATCGCTAAGCCTTTGCGGTGGGTGGAGGGAAGATCGTCGTCGAGCTGATCGAGCACCACCAGATCACTGGATTGCTGCAGTCCTCGCAGGGCATCGAGGGGGGCCTGCAGCAGCAGCATGTCTCCTTCTCTTAAAACCACTCGCCCCAAGCGATCACGGAGGGTGCTGTTCGCCCGGTTCACAGCCAGCACCGTGGCATTAAAACGCTGGCGAAAGCGCAGCTCACGCAGCGTGGCGCCAGCCAATAACGAGCCAGCCGGCACCAACACTTCGGCATGACGGATGTGGAGCAACTCCTCGGCGAGAAGGGTGCCGGCGAGATCCACCATCCGGTCTTGCTGCAAGCGCAACAGCTCCTGGCGGCTGCAACGCAACAGCAAGCGATCGGCGGCTTGCAAACGCAATTGGGCAAGGGGCGGCTGCAGCCGTTGGCCATCCCGGTGCACATCGAGCACATCCACATCAAAGCGGCGCTGCAACCTGCTCTCATGCAGGGTGACCTCACAGAGCGGAGAGCGCTGCGGAATCACCACCTCCGTGAGGTAGCCATCACGGCTCAAGGCCTGCAGATTGTCGTCGTTTTGATCCCCGCGATCGGGGAGAAAACGGCCGGCAATCACGAGATAACAGGCACCGATCAGCCATACCGGAATGCCGATGGCCGTAAAAGAAAACAGCTCAAAGGAGCCATAGCCCAGCCTGGTGACCAAGTCACTGGCGAGCAGGCTGGTGGTGGTGCCAATCAAAGTGATCGTGCCGCCAATCAAAGTCGCAAACGACAGCGGCATCAACACCCGCGACGGGCTGATCCCGCGGCGTTGACACCAGCCCTGCACCACCGGCAACAAAATCGCCACGATCGGGGTATTGGGGATGAACCCGGAAATCGGCGCCACCACAAAGCCAAAAACCACCATCAACTGGCTGGGGTTGCGGATCCTCGGCGATGCCAACAATTCACGCAAGCGATCCAAGGCGCCGCTGTGCAGCAAGCCATTGGAGAGCACAAACAAGCCCACCAAAGTGATCAGGGCAGGGCTACCAAATCCAGCCAAGGCCTCGTTGGGAGTGAGAACCCCTGTGGCCATAAACAGGCCTGCAGCCAATAAGGCCACCAGCTCAGGCGCTAGCCAACCGCCGATGAAACAGGCGATCGCAAGCGCCAACAACAGAAACGTGACCAAGGCGCTCAAGACGGCCTCACTGGGATCAGCAGCACAGATACGTCTTCAGCATCGGACATTGAGCACTGGCAGCAGGAGAATGCGCAGGTAGCGCTTCTAGGCCCTTACAGCCATCAACGAAGCCTATGCATCGTTCTCCTCCTTAGCAGCGGGCTCCACACCAACGCCTTTCCCTCCATCTCCTCGCTGCCACTCGGGCACCAGTTCCTCCAGCAACGCAAGCGCAGCCTCCACATTCTGGGCGGTGATAGCAGCCTCGAGAGCATCGAGGCGTGGCCAGAGGAATTCCGGCTGCAGGGCCCTTTCCTGGGCGCGGTAGATCAAGGGATGGGCAGTAGCTTCGCTCTCGGCTTCGATCAGCAGCTCCTCGTAGAGCTTCTCGCCGGGCCGCAAGCCCGTGCAGACGATCTCGATGTCACCGCTGGGGTTATGAGCATCACGCAGGGAGAGACCGCTGAGGCGCACCATCTGTTCAGCCAAATTCTTGATCCGTACCGGTTCGCCCATATCGAGAAGGAATACTTCACCGCCGCTAGCAAAACCCGAGGCCAGCAGGACCAACTGAGCGGCTTCGGGGATAGTCATGAAGTAGCGAATAATCTCCGGGTGAGTAAGGGTAATTGGCCCACCGGCCGCTATCTGGCGGCGGAACAGTGGCACTACCGATCCCGAGGATCCCAGCACATTGCCGAAGCGCACCATGGCGAAGCAGGTGCTGTTCGACTCTTGCGAAAAAGCCTGCATCACCAGTTCTGCCAAACGCTTTGTGGCACCCATCACATTGGTGGGGCGAACAGCCTTATCGGTAGAAATTAGCACCACCTTGCTAACGCCGGCAGCAGAGGCAGCACGGCACACTACCCGAGTTGAGACAACGTTGTTGGCCAAGCCCGCGAGGGGATTTGCCTCCACTAAAGGCACATGTTTATAGGCTGCTGCATGAAAAACAAAATCAACAGCCTGATCAGCAAAAAGTTGCTGCATAAACTGAGGATTAAAAGCACTTCCGAGCACCGCCTGAAGGATCACACCTTCAGGCAGCAGCGCGAGCAACTCTTGCTCGACTACATAGAGTGAGGGTTCGCTAATTTCCAGTAAGATTAATCGAGCCGGTCGCATGGAAAGCATCTGGCGGCAGAGCTCAGAACCGATCGAGCCACCGGCACCGGTGACGCAGATCACCGAATCTCGCAGACCAGGCCCGAGCATGTCAGGCACTGGCGGCAAGGAATCACGTCCGAGCAGGTCTTCAATTGCAACGGGACGCAGGGCATCGATGCGGGCTCGACCGGAGATGAGGTCATCAACCGAGGGGATCTGCAAAACCGGGATCGACTGGCATTGCAATTCAGACACGATGCGGCGTCGTTCACTGCGGGGCTTAGAGGGAATTGCCAACAACACCTGATCAAGCTGATCCTGGATCTGGCTGAGCACCAGGGGGGGCTGGATCGGAATGCCGTTGATCGTGCGCCGCCAGAGACTCGGAGCATCATCGAGAAAGGTAATGATCTGGTGATTGCCAGCCAGGCGCAATGCAGCAGCAAGCTGGCCACCAGCCTCCCCAGCTCCATAGATGGCAACACGCACCATATGCTTGTTCGCCATCGATCTCAACGACAACAGAAGATCACGCAGGGCAAAACGCACCGCCCCGGTGAAACCGGTAAGCAACAACCAGAGCAGGATCCAGCTGCTGCGCGGAGGCATTGGAAAACGCAGCATCAATCCGGTTACTGCCAGAAGGAGCACCAGCAGTCCATTGCGTCCAGCAAGGCGATATAAGGCAGTGCTGCCCACGTAACGCGTCAGTCCTTTGTACTGCCCAGTGAAGGCATATAGCGGTAGTCCGATCAGAAGCACTGCTGGTAGCAACCACAAGCCAGCAGCCTGAAAACCTGGAAGGAGCGGATGGGCCAACCGCAACCAGAAGCTGAGCCACACCGCCAGGGGAAGCAACAGAACGTCTATGCCGATCAACAGCAGCCGGCGGGCTCTAGGCGGAAAGCGAACAGCTCGCTCGGCTACACCGATGGAATATGAACGCGACAACTTAGGTTTCAAGTACGGGATGCCACGGCAAAGGGAACGGCCACGTGTTGATCCAACCAGATTCCGATCAACAACTCAAGGGCAGCAAGGGCTATCACCCAAGGCAAACCACCCAAGAGGAGTGCGATGGAGAGCACAGCTGTAGCTACTACGTAAAGACTGGAGACGCGAGCATGGGGCCAACCGGCCTGATGGAGGCGCTGGAAGAGATGCAGGCGATGGGCATTAATTACTTGCTGCCCCGCCATCAGTCGCCGCGGCACACAAAGGCAAGCGTCGCCTAAAAGCGGTGTGGCCACTAGAAGCAAAGCGAGTGCTTCCGACCAGGTGGACGACTGCAGGACTAGCAGGGCAAACACGGCTCCCAAAAAGGTGCTGCCCACATCACCCATGAACACCTTTGCGGGGCTCCAGTTCGAGAGCAGGAACCCAAGCAAGGCGCCCACCAGGGCCCAGATGGGCCAAGGTGTAGTGAGCCGGAAGGCGGCTGCAGTCATCGCCACCGCAACGCAACCAGCCACAAGGCCATCCAGACCGTCCATGAAGTTGGTGAAGTTGATCACCGCGGTAACAGCAATCACCAACATCACCAATAGAGGCAGTAAATCGAAGGACGGAGCCACCAGGGGGCTCGCCAGAACGACCACCACGGCACTAGAAAGCTGTACGCCATAGCGCCAACTAGCGGGAAGATTGTGGCAATCGTCGAGAAAACCAACCAGGGCCAGAGGCAGCGCTAACAAGGGTGCTGCAACTAGGGGCAGAGGCGCCGAAGTTGAGCCGGAGCTAACTAACAACGCCAGAGCACTGGCAACAGAGGCGACAACGACAAAGGCCACCCCACCTCCACGGGGCGTAGGCCGGCGATGAGAGCTTCGCTCATTGGGTTGATCAAGCAGGCGACGGTGGAGGCAGGGAATCAGCACCAGGAGGAGACACCAGCTCACTGCAGCGGAAAAAACAATCGAAAGAAACACTGGTAAGACCATCAAGCCAAAGGAAGCACAGGAAAGGGTTGAGGTGCCCTGCCCAGTAGCTGATGGGCGGGAGTAAAACCGGAAAGATTTGCACCCATACGAAGCACGGCTTCAAAAGCCTTAGGTGAACGCAAGAGCAGTGGCGCAAGAAGTAAGAAAAACAGACGATTAGGTATCGGCAACAACCGACAACGCCGGGCTGGATCACCAGAGAGCTGGGCCTTTTGAAGACGACTGATCATCTCTGTGTAAGTGAGCGTGCTGTCGCCACCGACTGCAATCCGCTCCGGCAAAGAAGGATCAAAATCAGCGCCCTTGAGTTGCTGGGCCAAGTGCAGAGCCACAGCGGCCAGTTGAGTCGAATGGATCGGTTGGCGCAATCCAGTCTCGGCAGGGAGCGGCAATACAGGCAAACGACACAGCTGCTGTAGCAGGCGACTGAGATTGCGATCGCCGTAAACACCGACCTTTCCATAGATCAGGGTTGGCTGCAAAATTGCAAATGGCATTTCAATTCGCTTGCAGGTCTCAATTAAAAGCTGCTCTGAACTATTAAGTCGAGCTACCAGTTCACGATCGAAACGATTAGCGGCAAAACGCTTGGTAATAACAGATGACGATGAACATGCCACTAAACTTTTCACATTTGCAAGGTGCTTTGAATGGTTATTGGCGAGATGCTCAAGAAACGGAGCTAATAACCAGATAGGCGCAAAACAAACCCAGGCGGCAGGCAAATCCAAATTTCCTGCTTGCACAAAATGCTTTGGGCAGGAAAAATCAACATAACTAGCAGTACCAAAGCCTCCATCAAGTTTAGATGGCCGACGAGAATACACATAGAGATGAGAAGCCGGATGTTCACGCGATACGGTCTGCCTGAAAGCATTTCCTGATGGAGTGGAGGCGCCAAAGACATGAAAATACATTTTGGGAAAATCGTTAACTTTGACTAAGGAGGCTGACGAAACGTCGTATGTAACGCAGCAAGAAGGGCAGCCACCATATCAAGCCAAAGGCATACTTGTAGGCCCAGCGAACCTCTTTTAGACGCCTCTTAGTTTGCGTTGCACTAACACCACAATCACTCATATACACTAAATCAAGGTCAAGGCATCGGATGCATATATTAGGCGAAATACTCAATCGAAGAAAATAATCAAGATCGGCACTAAGGCGGAATCCAGAGGTGTAATATCCAAGAATCTTACGTGCACCAACACCAAAGAGAGTTGCCTGATGTGGAGGGGTAGCGCCCAACAACAAAGCAAGACGATATGAAGATGCATCCAGACAACATTCCGGATGAAAAGAAGTGGATCGTTTAACATATTTACTTGCTAAATTCACATACCGACCACGGCATACAATGAGATCAGGCTGTGCCGTTAGAGAGCTCGAGCTGTGAACTGCCTCAAAAACTTCTGCAAAAATAGTAGAAGAAGCTGCCCAGTCATCAGAACCCCAGAACAAAAGCCACTCAACAGACTGATGCGCAGCAGCAGTAAAACCCTGATTCATAGCACCAAATATGCCGGGAGAATTAGGGTCTTGTGGAATCCAGCTGAAACGTGAATCAGACAAACAACATTGGCTTAACCACTCACGATGTTCAGCAGAAGAGGGTCCATCGATAAACAAGACACGCCACCCAGACCACGATTGCTCACACAATGAAGTACAAAGTCTTGGCAATAAACCAAAGGAATCAAGTGTTGGAACAACAATTAGCAAGGGAGTAGTCATTAGATAAATAGGCAAAGAGTCGAGTTTTCATGAGAACCTTGAAAATTGTGTACTTATCAGCAAATCACAGCTAAACCTCAGGAACGGAGTAGTACAGAAAAAATTACGATCCAGGCATCACAGATCGCTGAAAACTTGATGCTGGTGAAATGACTTTGGAGAAGGGTGGGCGTGGGTTAGTGCAGATCGAAACTTGTTAATTTGAATCAAACATAATCGAATAATTGTAAGCAACATTATTCCAGCTAAGGGACAAAGCAAAATGGTGTGCTTTACAAAGCATAGAGTGGCGAGCAGAAGGCGTCAAAGCGCAACTATTGGCCAGAGCTAAAGTGATGTCATCTGGAGAACCGGAAGAAGCATAAATAATTGTATCCCCAGCAAACTCCCTCACAGAAGAAATATTTACAGCAACAACCGGTACTGACAACGCCATTGCCTCAAGTACAGTCATGCCGAAACCTTCATAGATCGAAGGATGCAAGAAAATATCACAACTAACAATACAATCAGCCAATTCACTTCTAGACAAAGGATTGAGATGTTCCCAATTTAATCCTTCTTTAGATAACAAGGATAATTCAGATTTATTGAGACTTGGACCTCCTACAATCTTGATAACAACAGA
The DNA here is from genome assembly GCF_014279775.1 of Synechococcus sp. PROS-9-1. Taxonomy (NCBI): domain Bacteria; kingdom Bacillati; phylum Cyanobacteriota; class Cyanophyceae; order Synechococcales; family Synechococcaceae; genus Synechococcus; species Synechococcus sp. PROS-9-1. Next base: position 211,923 of record NZ_CP047961.1, on the reverse strand, counting down.
TACATTGAGCTGTTTGCTGAGTTGCCCAACAGCAACAACCATTGATCTGAAGTTTTTATAATAACCACGCAAGCCAATATAACATATTGATATAATTAGCTTATTGATTTCACGAGTCGCAATAGCATGCAGTCTGCTATTACCGACACGTAAATAATGCTTATCAACTCCATTGCCAACCACGATTTTCAGCTGATTCGAACGCATTCGTGAAAGAGGAAAGTAGCGGTTCAACTCTGAAAGAGAGGCCAGTGATACTACTGCAATTTTGGATGCAAAAGTAAAGCATATTTGTCTCAATACAAAAAGAGCAATATTATTAGGTCGAAAAAACCGAAAGAAGAAACGCTCTTGAGCAGCATCATGAAAAGTATATGATACATTTTTGCAATACAACAACAAAGACGGATTGTAATAAGTTGCATGAACATAGGCAACTTTATTGCTGGACAGACATGCAGCCAGTTCTTGATATTGAATTATGCTTACTTTTGGAAGAGAACGAAGTCTCTCAAAGGAGGGATTAAGAATCGCTTTAGGATAACTTTTTTTGGGTATAATTATATCAACTTTTATGAAATATACTTTTACCAGAAGTTCGATAACTGAAAAAAAATGGTTAGATATGCCCCCATACCGTTGCATATAGAATATTTCGCCGTGAAAAACAATTTTTTTCATATAAGAAGTTTTATTGTCGCAAGAAGAATAAGGGTGCGTGTAATTAACTTTACAGAGTTTGCCGTATTGGAAATTGCGATTTAATTGCACATTCTAGTTAAAATATTACTGAAAATCAAGCGGATGAGCAGAGAGCTTACACATCTATAGACAAGGCAAGTAATTAACGCAACCTTAACATTATTCATCTGCTTGATCAGTGCAACACCATACAATGCATAATCTTAAATATCTACAAATCTTGATGCTACGGAAGGTAATATTGGAAAGAAAATACTTGCCAAACATAGCTTAGGAACTTGGAAAAGAATAGTACTATAAATAATGAAATCAAAGAAAGTATTGTCAAAGGTAGGAGCATAGGTCAACCATCAAAAAGTTAAATTTATCATGAAATATATACTAAGACCACTTGTTGTGCATAATTGCTTTACTACGACGTAATATATCTCGAATTTTTTGCTTAAGGGTCAGTGAAGAAGAATGATACTCAAAAATTTCGTAGTATAATTTTACGACAGCCGATAAGATTCGCCATATACGAGGAGGCAAAATCTCTAATAAATCAACCCTAGCTAGACCATTATCAATAGAAAAAGAAGGTAGTGGATCATTATAAAGATTAATATAAGCCGCCCACATCATGGAATTTACTTTTGAAGGCACAGTAAACTCATATTTATTTATGATAAAATTCGCAGCCTTTAAGCCTGATGAGAATTCGTCACCCAATTTCATGCCACAATACAATGAAGGACCTATCAATAAAGTTGACTTTTCTATATACGCAGATTCTAAAATAATAGAAGAGCAGAAACCAACAACAATTTCTGCCGCATCAAGCAGAGCATAAGTATCTAAGTCATCGAGAGGATTGGCAAGGTAAACATTCTTATACTCAGCAAGTAAATTGTATCTTTGAAGCGCAGTAGGATGCATTTGAGCCATATTGGGATGCAATCTTATGCAAATCTTATAATCCAAATCAGCTTTTAACAGTTCGTTGCAAAACATGGAAAGCTCTGAAACTTGATCAACACATTTATAAATACTTTCATCCACTAAAAATCTATATTCATCATCAGAACTTGGATAAACCGCTATGATCCTTGTATTTTTTATCTCTTTTGGCAGGAATCCTCTCTTTTGGCCAGCAGTAAATGATTTCTCATAGGTTCGTTTACCAGACCTTCTTTTCAAAAAGAATTCATGAGCGCAATTTACATGGTTTAAATTCTTAGGATCATAGAAATTCAACGCTTTTTCTTGATTAGCTTGTATACTATGAAGACTTGTATTGTAGAAATAATACTGAGAGGCCGATCTATTTACGTCGTAAACAAAATAATCTATACCCATAGCCTGTGCAGCACTAACTATCGCAGCAGAATCAAAAAATCTACCATTAAATACTCCTACAACTGAAATATTCTCTAATTGAATTGCTCTGATAGCATTCTCATAAATCAGTTGATAACTTTGAATAAGATATGGAAAACGTATTTGCCAAGTATGAGGTAGCTGATCAAAATCAGTAACTCTAAAACGCGATGCTAACGATGACATTACAGACAGGTAAGCTGATTTATTTCTATCATTTAGGTCGACTGACGCAAAAGAGAAATTCGAAACGGACCTCCTAAAATATACTTTTTTATGTGTAGGTACAAAGCGAGAGAATTGTTTTTGTCTTGATAAAGTATATATGTGCATAATTATATTTCCATATTGATTAAACTGAGACCTTATTATATGTTTACCAAACTCAAATGTCGTTATCTCATAACCCTCTGCTATAAGGCGCCTTGCATGACAAATACTAAGCTCTAAAGGTGGAGTAAATGCGACAGAAGGTAGAAAAAGGGCGGCTTTTTTCATTGTAGAATAGTGGTAAACGAATCGATAAGTTGATGTCGCAATGAATCAGCACTAATGTAAGGTACAGTGTTTTGTGTGTGTATTTGAGTATCAATATTTTTGGTTATTAATTTTATATTAGCTTGAATATCGGTTGGATCAAAGCACTGGCAAGAGGCGGGTGGAGAAGGAGCGATTAACTTCATTAATCCTTCAATCTTATGGGATGAACTTGATAAAGGGCAAATATATGTACCAGTATTGATTGCAAAGATGAGGTGGTGATAACGACCTGACAACAAAAACTTGGAGTCGGAAATAGTAGACTGAACTTTTTTGAAGTCGTTAGAATTAAATATGCCAACTTGTGCATCCGGTATGTGCTTAATATACTTACGTATCATTTGATCTTCGGGATCTTTGGCAAAAAATACAGGATTGAGGCCAGTAGTTTTCATAATTTCACATATTAAATGATAAAAAGGATCATCTTCTACTGCTCCAAAATTGCACATGGGAAGCATACTTTTAGAAATAGCGAAAGTCTTCTTTTTTCGAACATCATTGTGTACTACTAATCTTGAATCTGCATAATAAAAAACTGAATCTGGGACAACTACTGATCTTATTCCAATTGAATACAGGCACTCTGCCGAAATTGGTTCTCTAACAAAAAAATTCACACCATTATCATTCAATTTCTTCGCAATACCAGTCAATATATTATCGATACTGCTTATAGTAAAGCTTCCATTGGCAAATAATGCCCTTTTCTGATAGATTTGAACCGCATAATTAAGTATAAATAATCCCGCTAGTGCTCCAAAGTTTTTCCTATAAGTACTTCCTTCAGCATTGAATATAACAATGTCTGCCTCTTCGATTTTGTTTATTATTTCTTTTGAAAGAGCACCTCCCTGACCAGTATTCCATAGTTCAGTATAAACTTCATATTGATCAGATGTTTGAGGTATATTAAGATTAGACGGAGAAAATTTAGACAAGAATCTACTATTTTCATTGAAAAATTTCTTATTAAATACTGTAAAGTCCCATAAGTACTTGCTATGGAGTTTTGAATGAGTGAGTGTCGATACAGTCAAACCTCTTGCATTGAATATCTCAAGCAAAGCTTGAGTTGATGCTTGAAGTCCCCAATTTGAAGTGGCTCGTCCGTCATTTAGAAGAAATACTTTCATTAGGATAGTGAGATAACTTTAGTTGCAAAGTGCTTAGCATTAAAAGAGTGTGAGGTGTACACTAGTGCGGTTTTGGGTCTTTTAGTTACAAATTTGACTAATTCACTTAAACATTTAGATTCCGTTATTGAATCTAGATTTGATGTAGGTTCATCTAAAATCAGAAGCATATTTTGGCAAGTTAAACTTTTTAGGATTAAAACTCTTTGCAATTGTCCTCCAGATAAATCATGAGCAGATGACTCCAAGAATGATTGTATATTGTCATTGAAACCTATACCATCAGTAAAGACCTTAACATCTACATCATAAATACTATAAAGTTTTTGTATATATTCTACAGTTTCAGGGATTGTTCCAAAATCGATCATATCGTTAACAATGCCACTAATTAACTGCTGTTTTTGTGCCACAAGAAAAGGGAAAGATTGATTTAATGGAATTATCCTATTAAATCTAACACTGCCTTCTAAGGGTTCCAGTTTCCCTGTAAGAGTATACATTAATCTAGACTTTCCGATTCCAGATTGTGCGTCAATTAAACAAATATCGCCTTCATTTACAATAAAGTTCAATTTGCTTTTCATAAGCCTCGAATTTACAACTAATGAGCAAACTTTAAGTAAAATCCGTGGATCCAGAAATGTCTCAAATTGAACATAATCACGAACTTTATTAATCTTAAACTCGTGAAGATTAGATTCGAGCAGATTTAGAATTTCTGCGTTCGATTTTAGTAAGAAAATTGATCTAGATAGGAGCTGTACTGCACTTAGTAATTTAAATAATATATAAAATGATCCAATAAGAGCGGAAGAGGAAACAGATATAATACCAGCGTGTTGAGAAGCTACTATTACAGATATTACCAATACAATTAACAGTGATGATTCAGCAAGAGATTTTGGTAAAGAGGTAAGTAAAACTGCTTTAATCTGAATTTTTTTCAATCGATAATCGTTATTATTTAACATTTGAGAGTATTGATATGGCTTGCTTGAATACGCATCATCAAGTGATGTGGTATGCAAAAATCCAACGAGATCACCTTGAGAGTGAATAATGTCTTTCACCTTACTGCCTAACTTAACCAGTTTTTTACTCGTAAATAATGAGGTAAGTATATAACTTACTACCATTGTGATTAAAAGTATTCCTAACAATGAGATATCAACTTCATCTGTATTAAATATAGAAACAAGCAATATGCATATAAAAACTCCTGACGAAAAGATTTGAGTTGATGGGAAAAAGACTTCCCTTCCGATGAGAGGGAAATTTCCTTGGATGAAAGATGAGAGATTTTCTTTTGTTGTTTTTTTTATGCTATCTATATCTTGTTCATAAAATGATGTGCAAAAATCTTTTAAATAAGCGCATGAGACTGATGCAGAGTATCTAGCGCTAATATACAAACTATAGTTTTTCAACGCGAGGGCTGCTGCAACTGTAAGAATAAATACTGAAGGTTCGCTAAAAACATGGAAATATTGCAAGGTTGTTTTGTTATTGCCAGCAAAAAATTGACTAACTAAAAGGGGGAGAGATATAGCAAGTATAGCTTCAAATAAACTGGAAAAAAAATTTGCTACTGATGAAGCTAAAAACAATAATTTGTACTGGCCGGAATACCTAATGAAAAGCTTAAAAGCTAAACTTATGCTTGATGTACTCATTTTAACATAGCCTCTACAGACAACTTATATTGATGTTCAGACCACAATGACGAAATCTTTTGAGAAATCATACTTCTTTGTTCAGCAGACTCAGAATCTAGCAATAATTCTAATTTATGCATAATTGCAGCTAAGTCCTTCTCAGGAGATTTTTTTAAGGCATCAAAAACAAAGCCATTAATGCCATTTTTTATGATGTCGTTGGAAGCACCAACTTGCTTCGATGCAACTAGAAGGCATCCGCACGCCGCAGCTTCACAAACTACCGTAGCCCAGTGATCAAATCGACTAGGAGTTATTAATACTCTATGCCAATTCATGAGATCAGCTATTTTATCAGGCTGGGCAAAAGATAAAAGTTGAATACTTTGAAATTCTTCGATACTAAGTATTGCTTTATCCTCTTTTTCATCTGTAGAGCCTACAATTGTTAGGCCATATGTACCACCGGCTTTCTGATATAGCTTAAATGCATTAATCAGTATATCAATACCTTTTCTTGGGATAATCTGTCCAACAAATAAGAAATTTTTAGGTCGATTTCTTATTTTTACACATGTAGAATAAATTTGACTAGAGGCCCCATAATAACCCTGATAAATTTTGGAACTTGGATGCCCCAGAAATTTCATTAACTCAGAAGAATCCGTTCCAGGAACAAGACAATAATCAAATATTCTACTTAAATAAACGCGATAAGCTAACATGCCAAAAAGTTGTCTTAGTTTGTGTGTAGTTTTTATAGCCTTAATGTTGTCAATTGCTGAAGCTACTATAAGTGACCGATTAATTTTTTTTGCAATCTGCAAGTTTCGATTCCACTGATGGGAGTACCATCCAGTAACGATTATAAGGTTGTATTTGGATAACTCGCAGGGCTCAGGGATGTCTTTTATTGAACTAATCCGCCTGAGTGATTTTATTCCATCAAGATAAGTGTGAAGGTTTTCAAAAGGAACGGATGGCTGTGTATAGAAAAGATCAACATGATATTCCGGGGATTTTGCTAAAGAATTAGTGAGAGCGGAGCAGGCTGGCAAACCCTTCCAAAAAATAAGTATCTTTTTCACATTAAAAAACTATAAAAAAGCGAGAACAAGGAACTTGCTTAGAAAAAGTCTTTTTTCGTACTTGATCAGTTATTGCTTTGAAGAATAGCTTCAAAAAATAAAATGGTTTCATTTGTTTGTTGAGGCATTCTGATTGAAAGCCTCAAGCTTTTCTAATGCTATCCATGCCCCCTCCCCGCCATTTTTATGCCCCTGCCAGATCTCTGGAATAAACGAGGCATTGGGGCAGTGTTGATCTATCTGCTCGAACAATTGCATCCAATCGATATCACCTTCTCCGATCTGTAGACCTTCACCGTCCACATCCTTAGCATCCGCCAGATGCAGGTGAGCCGTGAAAGGCAGAATCTGGTCGAGGAACTGACGGAATGGGATATGCAGATGGTTGCAAGCAAGTTTTGAGTGGGATACATCTAGGCATACCCGCATGCCCTGCTCCTCACAGAACTTACGGATGAAGTCCGTGTCTACAAATAAGTTGTGGAAGCGTTGTCCGCCGAAGTGCCAGGGGAATGGGGGCATCGTTTGGGGGATAATCTCCACCTCATCAGCTGTATTGAGCTTCTGGAGACTTGCAATCAGCCTCTCGCGCAGGGGCTCACGCTCGCTGCGGCTGAGGTGATGGTGTTCTGAGAACCCCCCTAAATTGGTCACCAACAACACTGGCTCCGGGCACTGGAAGCGATTTCTCAGATCCCTTGAAATATCTATAACCCTCTGAAGTTCGGCGATCGAGTGTTCCCGATAGCTCGAGTCTTCCGTGCAGAGGTCCAAGGTGTGATCGCCGGCAAAAAGTTCAGGGGCGTGAACCACCAGTCCTATGCCCTGCCGATCCAGTAAGACTTGGTTGAGATCAACCTCGAGATCCTTGTAGCTGAGATGGATCTCGACCAGATCGAGGTTACTGACCTCGGAAAAAACTTTAATGTCGTGGTACCTAACGGGAAGACCAAACGGCTGTTTGAACTGATAGTGGCGTGGGGTGACCGCTGATGTTTCCAGATCGGATGGGAAGAACACCTCCCCTTGGGCCTTGGCCACCGGCAGGCGGCGGCCGATCAGATCCTTGAGCCGGTTCGGTTGCAGACCCTGGCCTGGGCTCTGGATGCGCACCATCGCTTCGGTGATCTCCGTATCAACCGGCACATCGAAGGCAGCCACAAGGCTTTTGGCCAGCACCTCACGGTTCATCATCTCACCCTGGCTGATGCTTCGCTCGCCGCCCTGACCCATAGATTCCTCAACTCGGCGGATGCCCTGAATCATCTGGGCGAATTCATCAGGCAGCAGACTCACCTTGTGATCGTTTCCCTCCATACCCCGGTCAATGGTGATGTGTTTTTCGATCACTGCTGCGCCCATAGCAACAGCCGCAATCGGTACCTCAATCCCCCGTTCGTGTCCGGAATAGCCCACAGGAGCATCAGTCAGTTCTCTTAAGCGGTCGAGATAGCGCAGGTTCACATCCTTGAACGGTGTGGGATAGGTGGAATTGCAGTGCAGCAAAACATAGTTCGCACCCTCCTGCTGCAGGTGACGGATACCAGAGCGGATTTCAAGCTCGCTAGCCATTCCTGTTGAGCAGATCAGCGGTTTCCCCGTGGAGGCCAACTTGCTGATCAGAGTGTGGTTTGTGAAGTCAGCGGAGGCCACCTTGAACCCCTCCATACCCCAGCCATTCAGCTTCTCTAGACTGGTCTCATCCCAGGGGGTACAAAGCGGCAAAAGCCCTTTTGAGGCGGCGTAGTCGAAACATCGGAACAATTCATCGTCACTGAGCTGGAAGCGTTCAAGCAGATCAAGCGTGTACTGAGTCCCCAAATCCGAGGCCATATTATTGCTGTTGCCTGCATTGCTATACAGCTTCGTCATGTCACGCATCTGGAACTTTGCACAGTCCGCACCTGCAGCGTGGGCCGCATCAATCAACTGAAGCGCAAAGGCAACATCGCCGTTGTGGTTGTTACCAATCTCAGCAATGACAAAACTCGGCTCGCCATCACCGATGCGACGGGAGCCCAACTGCAAACCATCCGTGGCAGGAAGAGCGACCGCCACAATCCGACCATGACTATCTAGAAGCGGCAGGGCGATGATTCGTGAGGTCAGAAGAGCGGCAAGCTCTACTGGAGACGTTCCCTCTGAAGCACTTTGGAATTCTGGGTTCATCGCCACCGTCACCGGACGATTTAATTCGATGTCACCGCAGCTGGCAATCCATCGACGGAAATCGCCGTCGGTGAAAACACCCTGCAGGATTCCAGACTCACATACTACAAATATTAATCGCGATTCATTGGCGGTGATCTTGCTCAAAGCAGATAGAATTGTGTCTTCTGCAAAAACAACGAACTTGGTGAAATTTCTCTCAATACTAATAGAATTCATGAATCAAAAAAGAAACTTACTTTAAACCAGATTTAGACATAAGGAAATGGCAATATTCAAAATCCTCAAGGGTATCAATTTCAGGAGAATGTTCGTTCATAATAACCGGCATCCACGGCTTGCAAAACCTGCTTTCGGACAAAAGAAAAGCCTCTGTATTCATTGCATAAATAGCTCCCGTTTCAATATAAGACGGCATCAAGTCTTGACGACGCTGACGGGGTTTATTGGGATCATGGTTGACGGGCAATCCATCACCTTGCCAAATAAACCCATGCCACGGAGAAACTGAAAAACTACTATTAATAAATGGATCGTCCAAAGCACTAAGAACTGTATCGATCTGCTGACTAGAAGTAAATGGGGAGGTGCACTGCAGAAAAAGCAATTGATTTGGCAATTTCACACCCTCGCTTAAGACATTAAGCGTATGCAAGAGAGCTGATTCGGAGCTAGACGTATCTCCTGCCAGCTCTTCAGGGCGAACAACTATTTCTGCCCCATAATCTCGAGCAATTGAAGCGATTAAATCATCATCAGTACTTACGACGACTCGCTCAACTCTTGAACTGCCCTTTGCTGCAGATATAGCCCTTGCAATGAGAGGAAGACCTCCTAAAATTTTACTATTCTTACCAGGGATTCCCTTAGAACCACCTCTTGCAGGAATAATTGCCAGAGCAGAAGGTCTCACATTGCTTTATTTAATTATACGCATACTACTTAAAGGCTAATCTAACAGCGCTGACCTGGAACACTTCGACTATTGGCCACAGTGGCTGAATAAAAACTTGAAACTTTCGCGAATACATATGTCCAAGCAAAGACAATAAAGCCATAGGATTAATCCCAAATTCCTACAATTCACGTCCTTAGAGGGGAAAATTTACTTGCAAAAATTTAGCTATAACTACTGCCAACTCTCATCACAACTCATTACTTTCATAAGAACTTCATGGCAAACACAGCCATCGCTTGGCGCTGTCAAGAGTCGACGCAACTCAGACATTGTCAAAGCCGACAAAAATCTTGTTGAAGGATTTCTTGAAACCAGGCAAGAAAAGAAGAGATTTCATTGTTAAGGGTAATTCGGGATCCATTTTGTCGTGCACTTACTCAGCAAGTTTAAGGACATTGAACTCACGAAAGTTGCCAATACTAGTAGGGCAGATGCACCTGCTTTAGATAAGTAGCATTAGACCATTTACCAAATCGTCAACATAACAAATACTCAAAGTCTGGGAACATCCGCGATACACAGCCATATCAAGCGAAACTACTTCTTACTGTGATGCCTGGGTACCAAATCACTAGCCAACAAGCTGGTGGAGGTGCCAATCAACGTGATCGTACCGCCGATCAGGGTGGCAAACGACAGCGGCATCAACACCCGCGATGGGCTGATCCCGCGGCGCTGACACCAGCCCTGCAACACCGGCAGCAAAATCGCCACGATCGGAGTGTTGGGAATGAATCCCGAAATGGGTGCGACCACAAAGCCAAACACCAGCATCAACTGGCTGGGGTTGCGGATTCGGGGCGACGCCAGCAATTCACGCAAGCGATCCAAGGCGCCGCTATGCAGCAAGCCATTGGAGAGCACAAACAAACCCACCAGGGTGATCAGGGCAGGGCTCCCAAAACCAGCTAAGGCCTCATTGGGCGTGAGCACACCTGTGGCCATCAGTAAGCCTGCGGCCAACAAGGCCACCAGCTCAGGCGCCAGCCAACCGCCGATGAAACAGGCAATCGCTAGCCCCAAAAGCAGCAACGTGACCAGGGGGCTGACCGAGGAGAAAGGGGGCTGGGCTAGCTCCACCAATGACAACAATTAAAAGAGGTATGCGCTCATTCGGATGCTAGAACTACACTCTAAACCAACATTCCCTGAATGATAAGTATCCAGAGAGAAGACTAATTATTTTGATTCATGCAAGTATAAAAACTCAAAGAAATAAAAGGTAGTTCGAAAAGTCCTTAAAGCACTCAAACCAAATAGTATTAATTTGCGCAAAATCACCAAAACCCCAGCCAGCATGAAAATACTTAACTCCTGCACGAATAGCACATTGTTGATCTACATTCATATCGCCACAGTAGACAGAGTCAGCCGGATCAATGCCAAGAGTCGAAGCAATTAGAAGAAGCGAATCAGGCGCGGGCTTGCCTCTTTTACTCAAAATATTATCAGGTGTGCAAACAAAGTCAAATTCAATGTCAGGAAAAAGAAGACTGATCAGCTCCATAGTGTTGGAAAGTCTTTTGGAGGTATTGATAGCCACTTTATAACCATAGGATTTCAAATCACAAAGCCCTTCTAGGACACCTTCAAAAACAACAACTTCATGATAATTAGAGCAAGTATTCTGGAAATAAGTATCAGAAAAAGCCGACCACTGGCTGTGGTCAATATCTAAATTCCGCATAATATCTTCAAACTTCATGCCAACACATGCAAAAAAGAGTTCAAAATCTATGTCGACAGAAAACTGCTTACAGGTTGCCGACCATGCAAGCTCCATACAACGCCTTGAATCAATCAACACTCCATCAAAATCAAAAACTATAAGCTTAGGTTTTTCAAGTGAGACTTTCAAGCGGCAATCAATATCCTTAGACATTGATTCACCAAGGTGGTGACCTACAAGAGCCTGAATCTGTTCCAAGCCAAAAACACGTTCAGCCTCTTTGAAATCAGATTCAGTATCAATATCAAGGCTTTCTATATAAGAAAGTTCCCAAAAATGAGGCCTATAACCAACTCTGCTACCTGTGCTTAAATAGTGCGAAGCAGAGAAAAAATAAAAGCCACTAGTTTCAACAACAATTGGGGAAATACTATTTGTTTGAATCATCTCGTAGGGATCGTAATTGAGTGTTTTGCCTTCGAACCAAGCATATTTATCAAACTTTCGGCATGCAATAAGAGAATCGTAATGATCTAAATTTGAAAGATAGAAGTCAAGAGCTGCTTGAAAACTATCAGTTCGAACAAAGGGAGAAGTGGCATGAGTGATAAGTATATGATCATATCCGGCAATCTTTTCTATAGCAGATGCAAAAAGTTCTCTGCCACGAACATTATCCCCATTGTAGTATGCGTCTCGCGGCAAGTACCTAATCGAAGATGGCAAAAGTTCCATTACTCGAGGATTTGAGCAGTAGCAGTAGGTATCAACACCTGATACTTTTGAAATTGAATTGAAGACATGAGCGCATAAAGGTATTCCTCCAAGTGAAAGAAAGTTCTTATTTGGTAGCCTACGCGAATTCATTTTCAAAGGAATGATTGCAGCAGTTGAATTCATAATAATCAAAAAGAACAAGATTTAAGTGTTGTAAGAGTAAGATATTCAATTTCAGCCTCCAAGTCAACTTCTCTAACCGCATCATCAGATAAAGACAAATTGTCTTCTAAAGCAAGATCATATGGATTGGAAAATTCTGAAGGATGAGAATGGCAAGAAAAGAGACCATCAGATGCATTATTTGAAAATTCAAACGATCGGGAGAGTGGGTGATTTCCAAGACCTAACGGCAAAGGCTCTGAAGACAAACTAAAAAAATATACAGGAATGGAATTATTCAAAAAGAATACTGACATGGCTGAATTATGGGTAATGACAAAATCGTACCTCGGAAATTCTGTAGAAGCAATTAAATTAAATTCAACATCCTGAGTATTAGATTGAATCTCTTGCCAAAGCTTGTTACTCGACCTGGGGTGCAATCGTATATCAATACTAAGACCGTAGCGTAAAGAAAAGGCTACTAATGAACGCCAGAAATCGAAAAATTGATCTTTAGAACAACGGCCATCCTCAACAAGAGTCTGGGCAATGTAAAGAAATGGCTTTTTTATACTATAGAAGATGCGAGATTTCAAAGAAAATCTCTTCATATCACGATCCTGTATTAAAAAGGGCGATTTGAAAAGCAATCTATGCATCGAGTGAAAGCGTATCCAATACTGTAAGGGGCAATAAATAAATGCAAAATCAGCAACGACTGGGCTTCGGAAGAACAATAAATTCAGGGTAGATAATGGTAAATGAAAAAGAGTTCTAAGTAGAAAAATTGAATAAAAAATAGATTTTTTTAAAATATGCATATTTATGACTTTTCGGCTCAACTTAGTATACCTACCATGTTGTATGTAAAACGTTCTCACGTTCTGGGGCTTACGAATATTGACACAAAGCAGAGAAAGCTTATCTGGCAGACGATAACCATCAAAAAAAATAAATTTAAAATCTTCGCGAGAATTTCGGCTAAAAATAGTCGCCGCTGAAGGAATATACTCGACAGAAATATCGTCATAAGCAGAGTCAATTGGGCTAAAATTATCCAATGTATAGACATATATAGTCATTTTTACATTATAATTTTCCTTGCGCAGAGCAGAGAATGCCTGACGCAAAATATCAGAAGCGTTATTATAACGCAAACTTGCAATATCAGGAGCAATCCATATTAAACGAACATACATGGCATTTAAAAAACAAAAAGACTGAGGAAAAAAAGACGTAATCGTCGTATATATTCCCAGTTTTTACCAAAAACATGCTTAATAAAGATCTTAGGCCAAAAACCAAACTTAATAATTGGAGATTTAATCTGCAAGAATCTAGAGAGGTAGTTGATAGGTTTTAAATTATTCAATGAAGATGTGCCGGATAACCGGAAACTACAGATAACAACATCAATGAAAACAGATTTAATGATACTAAGCTGAATGACATAACGGTCAGCAGTACTTCCTATATCAAGAGAATAGTGGTTTGCAATATGCCAAGTACGAAGAAAAAAGCAAGCTTGATGGCCAGGTGGTATGACATAATTCCAATAGCGTCTACGATTTGGAATCACATTAAGCGGTGGATTCAAATATTTGAGAGATGTCATACAAGATTGAACAAGCGTTCTCCCATAAAGTAAATATGGATATGATTCCGGAGAAGCGGGCTCAAAATCAGATTCAGCTATCAAAGATGTAATTAACGAAAGGTTGAATTTAGCCAAAAATATATCACCCGAATGCATAAAGTTAACATATAAGCCCAAAGCATTCTCAATAGCATAATTCATAGCACTATATATCCCCCTTGGCTTTACTAATAGATGCCTAAAGGAAAGGTTGCGTGGACAAATCCCGTTAAGAAATTGCTTGTTTAATTTAAATATAAAATCATCAGAGGAATCAATGACAAGTACCTCTACCAGATGTTCGACTGAAATAGAAGCATTGATGATAGATCCCAAAGTCTCCTTGAATTCAACTGGATTATTAAATGTAAGGCAAACAATGGTTATTAAACAGTTATTCATATTATAAGGATCTGGGATTTCGTGAGATTAAAAGTTGGGGATAAGTAGAGGTAAAAACTACAAAAATCGTAAGGGTACAAAATTTCCATGGATCAGTATTTGGAGTAAAGTACAATAATAAGAACAATGGACTAAAAATAATCCACAATGCAATATAAGAAGTTTTACTACGAAATATAGTTGAGATGTTTTGAAAAAACAATTTAAATACTGGAAGATAAATGAACAAAGAACCGAGAAATCCAAAAGTAAACATTAATTGGCCAAAAGCTGAATGAGGCTTGGCTCCATATTCGCTAAAAAATCCAACTTTCATAACATTTTGATAAAATAAATTAACTGAATTCTCAAATATTAAAGATGAGGAAAAAATTGAGTGGCCGGAAATTAACAGTAAAGGATTAACATAATAAAGAGAACCAAGATAAGATATGCGATTACCACCCAAGAAGACCAGAACTTGAAATGGATTAGATTCTGATTGGTTATTTGGCAAATATACAGAAGGATTTAAAAGTGACACAAATTCTATACCTACTTTAGTGTTGAATAGCGCATATGATATGGTTATTAGAAAAATAGTACCAGTGACTAATTGTGGGAAAGAAAAGCGACTAGATAGAACAAACTTCCAATTCTTTAAAATGGGTACTGCTCTATGGATGAATAGTATAAACGCGGCATATAAGCCAACAGACGCTACCGCAAGAGGTGATTTTGAAGATAACAATAACACAATTGACAATATAATTAAAAATTTAGATCTCAATCTCAGAGATGAGTAGCTGCACAAGCGGAAGTCATTGATAATATAAAATGAAAAGGTAATAATAGAAAACAAAAATATTCCTACATACGATGGCTCTGAATTTATAAGTGAGAAACCAAGGCTACCACCATATTCTCTACATTTGAAAAGATTGCAATGCAAAGACAATATATTTAAAGGAGTTACCACACAAAGCAAGAGTATCAACGAATCAAGTAGTTTTCGGCAGAGGCTAAGCATTTCCGGAAAATTATTTCTGTAGATCGATGATAAGTAAACGCCAAAGCCTATGAAAACTGTACTATATATAAAAAAGCAAAGCGATGTGAGTACAAATCTAGGGTCAAGTGAAAGATTATAATCACTAATGAATAAATAAGCAAAAAAGGCGCTAATTGGGATATATATAAATGCACGCTGAAGCATGCCGATACAAATCTTTGGTATAGGACTAGCGCAAAAACTAATCCAGAGAAGAATAGCAAGTAATATACTTGGGTTTGCAGTACTTCCGAAGGGAATAGGTTCGAATTTAGAGTAGGTTAAAATAGATCCAAGCAAAACTAGCTGGGTAAATATAGATAATTTAGTCATTTATTGAAAACATATTGAACGCATAAATAAAATAGAAAGATTGAGGTGGGTGCCTTTATTGGACAGATCTGGTCCATGACATCGTTAACTCCGGGCGGGGGAGTAACAGGGTTCGATTTTACTGTAGACCTCATGGGGAGTTCTGCCTCCCAGGGAGCTGTGCGGCCTTACATGGCAGTACCTCCACAGGAAGCGAGTCAGGCTGATTTCAGCCTCCCAGCCATCGCTGTAGGCATGTAGATACACCTCCTCGTATTTGACCGTGCGCCACAGCCTCTCCACCGGGATGTTGTCGTAGCAGCGCTTTCTGCCTGACCAGCTGATCTTGATCTTCTCGGCCTGCAGCCTGGCCACAAAGACAGAAGAGGTGAACTGGCAGCCCTGGTCGGAGTGGAAGATCTCTGGCTTGCGGCCTGTCTCCAGCGCCATCTCCAGGGCATCGATGCAGAACTCCGTGTCAAGGCTGTTCGAGAGCTACCAGCTGAGCACGTTCCTGGAGAACAGATCACGACCGCCACCACGTAGAGGAATCCTTTCTGTAGGGGGATATAGGTGATGGCGGTCGCCCAAAACTGATCCACTCTGGTGGTCTGTTTGAGGTCAACCAGGCAAGGAAACCGCTCCAACGGGTCTCCTGGAACCGTGGTGCGCGGTTTCCGGTAGATCGCCCGTAAACCCATGCATCGCATGAGGTTTCGCACCCGATCGCGGCTGATCGGGATCCCATCTCTGGCCAGGTAGTCCACCATCCGGCGGCTGCCGCTGTAGGGATCCTCCAGGTAGAGCGAATCGATCCTGGCCATGATCTGCAGCGTCGATTCCCGCACCGGTGTCGGCCGGTAATAGAGCGTGGATCTGGGCAGAACCAACAAGGCACATTGCCTGCTGACACTGAGCTCTGGATGGTAGTGGTCGACCAGCTTGCAAAGTACACGAGCGTTAGAGCAGCTGAGATTTTTTTTTGAGCCACTCCAGCTCCATCTGCAGCTTGCCGATCTGCTGGAACAGCTCAGCCTCCTTGACCTGGCTCTCGCCGGTGTCCTTGCTCTATTTGCCTCTGGTGAACAGCTCGCTGGCGCCATCGAGGAGCTGCCGCTTCCACTGACTCACCTGGATCGGGTGGATGGCGTGATCAGCGGCGATTGCCTGGATCGTCTTGCGGCCACTAATCGCCTCCATGGCGACTCGAGCCTTGAACTCAGGTCTGTGGGTGCGGCGCTTGCTCATGGGTGGGAGCCCCGATCAGGGGCGGTACCCCGCCTCAGAGGTTAACGATGGGGCCTGTCCAGAAAAACCAGTCCGCCTCAGTGTTCGGGGGATTAGTCTGCCTGCATTGTTCTTACAGGCAAACGAGATTAGATAACTCGTGTGTTGCCAGGCCTTTGATGCATGGATCACCACATGTCCGGTGACGACCTACGGGTGCTGATGAGCCTGAAGCCGCGCTAAGAGAGCGGTGAAGCCTCCATTTAGCAGGTGATTGATCCGCCTCGTGTAAGTAACAAAACTGTTTACCAGTCTCAGGCAATTCAGGAATCAGAGTGTAAACTGGATATCAAAAATTTATTCTTTTAGCCTATTATGCAGAAAATTCTTTTCGCAATTCATGAAGCTATTATTGGTTTTTTATTTGGAAACGCCGATGATTACAAGATTCGTCATATAAGTCCAAAGCTAGTGAATGAATTGAACAAATATTTTACGAATAATGCCAGCATTAAATTTCTCTCGCCAGGATATAATTCCTCTAGGTGGGTGCTCACAAACAAACTGCCAGAAGAGGTTGAAATAAAATTAGATGATCAGTTGAAATATTGGTTTTTTGATGGCTCGAGTAAATTAGCCTTAGACCTTCAAGGCGAACTTCGCAATTTGTTTTCGAATAATTTGCGATCGCCATTTTGCTTTGTAAATATCAGAGCTTGGTCAACCCGCCCAAAATCAGAAGCATTTGGACCCAATACTTTGCATTTAGACGGCTTTTATCGTGGGCACTTAAAGGTAATGCTATATCTAACCCCCCTATCTGCATCAACAGGCGCATTCCAGCTAGAGAATAAAGTCATAACAGATTTGCCAGCCGGGGCAGCGGTTTTATTTAAGAACGATAAGATCAATCACGCAGCAATACCCGGGGATTCAAAAGATCGCCTTTCGATGGAAATAACTTTATTTAGATCATTTATTAATCAAGACATTTTCCACCAATGCCACCACAATGGAAGACATTACAAATCTGTATTTGCTCCATATCTGAGGATGCTCAAAAAATTCATATCCTTAAGACCCTCAAATTACTTCTGTCCGGATGGCCTTTAGAAAGATGCAAGTCATTGTACATTGATTAAATAAAATTGACGGCGACTATCTTCCTGTTAAAAGATTTAGCTATCAGCCTAGGACCTGCAAATGTAGTTTAAGCTCATACGTTATCGTCGAAGTTTAGATTCAATTGATTTTGTCATTAGAGTGCTGGCATAAAACCAATTAATATGACGCTGGCCGGGGCATGTGCCATGCAACACTCGCCTCGCCGCCAAAGTTCCCTTTTAAAATAACAAGAGTTACGTTCAGATCAACACTATCTGACAGGGAAGGTCAAAAGACCAAGCTGTAGCCATTGCCATAAGAAATCGGCAACAATTCATAATTATATCTAAAATCGTGAATTAGTTAAACCAAAAAACCCAATGCTATCAACCTCTAAAGAAACATAAGTTCTGCTAAGTACGGAATCACAGAATTATTAGTTTTACCGAGAGTCTTCAAAAAATTCTCGCAATACTTTCGAAGCGGTCCGAGGATCGGAAGATAATCTCAAGTGATTACGAATACATTTAATCTCGGCCTCATAAGAGTACTGACTTTTCACAGTTGCGACGTTACTATTGAATTTCGCACTTTTAATTAGCGCGCCCTCAATGGGGGCAGACCACATACTTGGATTAATCACCATATGAGCCGAGACAACTGCCTCTTTTAGCCCTGTCTCCCAAGTCATCTCCACACAAGAAACATTACTGGGAGGGGAATTCTTAGTAATGCCCACAACATTTGAAAGGCTATCTGGAATAAGGAAACTCAGTTCAGGAAGGAGATCTGCAATTTCAAGAACAAAAAAGAGACCTTTCGCAGCATTACTTGCTCCATGAAAAACAATATCATAACAAAAAGTATTGCAAATATAAGACCTGCCGCTATCAGGAAATTCAATTTGCTGAACATTATTTTCAGCATTCATTCCGATGACGGATACATTTACTTTTCGACCAAAATGAAGACGCAGCAACTCTGATTGCAGCGTATTTTGAGCAAGAAATTTTAACCTTAAGGATAATACTTGAAACAAAGAAAGATACAAAGTATTGACAAATTTTGGCATCCACTCAGGTGCTGGAGCACAAAGATAATGAGGCCTAATATGTCCCAAGCACTCAAGGCATTCGTTACGCGTCAGAGGATGCACATTGTATGAACGGATGCAAAAAAATGAATTATCCATAACATAGACGCAAACCCTATTAAAAAGAGTTAGCCAGAACAGCAACAAATAACCAGCCGTTTGAGGATGCAAAAAAACAATTTCACCATCAAATACTCCGAGACACTTAACAATAAACACTATTTTACCGAAAACTCTAGCAAAGATCTCGATACCAACCGAAAGATATCTTTTGCGATAAATTAAACGAGAAATAGACTGTGCATTTCTACGCGTAATTACATCATATCCTTTGCTTTGATACTCAGGTACCAGCTTATTCATTAATCTACCAACCCCTGAAGAGCCAGGCCCGATACCAGAAATTAAATACTTCCTCATGCAAATAATAAAAAGAATTTAACAATTAATAGAATTAGATGCTATTTATTGACATTAATCAGCTTTTCTCCAGGAGCATATCTCATACACTCACTCTCTCTGTAGGGGACAGCTCCCTCAATCAGAGAGCCTTTTGCATTCCAACCTGCCCAGTAGCCCTGTGCGAAAGACAGAAGACTGCGTGGTTTCCCAGAACCAAGATTGTAAACATTTACACCATCATTGTTTGACATATTTTCTGCTTTTTTCAAGAATGCGTGTGCAACTTTCTCTACTTTGATAAAATCACGAATTTGCTCACCTGCCGTCATCGGAAAATCGCTACCTGCCAATGCTGCCCGCCTTAGTGAAGGCCAAAAACGTGTTTCAGCTTCACCTTCACCATAAACATGAAAAACACGCAGAAGGTTTAAACCCAGCTGATATTCCTCAGCCCACTGACATAAGGCAATGGATGCAGCAGCTTTCGATGCTGCATAACTGTTTATGGGTTCGAGTGGTGCATCAATGGGAATCTCTTTGTAGCGTTCACCACTACGACCGTATTCAAAGCAGCTACCGGCAACCACAAAGCGGCGGATACCTGCTCTACGTGCCTGCTCGAAAAGTTCTAAAGCTGCGATCAAATTCCAACGCAAGCAATTGGTGAGGCTATCAAAGGGATATTGAACTGAATGAGCCGCAAAATGTACCAAAACATCGCAGCCCTGCAATTCATTAGCTTTCACCTGATCGAGCTGACAATTAAACCAATCAGGTTGCTGATAAATCTTAATTCGAGGTTGGCTATCAGAACTGCGCCTGATTGCCCGAACAGAATGACCAGCTGCAAGGGCCTGCTTGAGAAAGTGAGAGCCAATAAAACCAGTGCCACCAGTGAGGCAAATGTTCATCGTGCAGTACAGAATCGATTGATCACATCAATTTCTGCATCAAGCATCTCAACAGTAAGTCCTGGATAAGTTCCCAAAAACAGAGTGGTGTTCATGATTTGATCGGAATCAGAAAGTCTTCCCACAACCCTTAAAGCCTCAGGGCGATCTTGTCTAAGTTGCATGAAGGCTGGCTGACGAACAAGATTGCCGCCGAAGAGCATACGGTTACCAATTTGATTTCTATCCAGCTCTTGGGCCAGGTCGGTACGGGTGAAGGTTGCTTCAGGTTTGACTGCAATCTTGAAACCGAACCAGCTGCAATCCGTGCGGCATCCTGATTCATCCCAACGAAAGCCCTGCTCGGGATCCCATGCCGTTGCATGGGTAGGAAGGGCGAACTCGAGCATGTCTTCTTGGGCAGCTAACCCCCGGCGTAAGGTAATCCAGTTCTGCTTGCGGGCCTCGATGAACTCCGGCAGCCGCTTCAGCTGAACCCGCCCAATCGCGGCCTGGGGATCAAGCGGTTTTAGGTTGTAGCCCAAATGGCTATAGGTGTACTTGTGGTCATACCCCTCTGGCAGTTCACCAAGTTGCCAACCGAAGCGCTTGTTGCAAGTGTTGTCGATACCGCTCGGACACCAACAATCTCGGCCCCAGTCGCGAAAACTTTCGGAAATCACCTTGAACTTTGTATCGCACACGATGTTCACTGCACCTCCCTCCCCCATGGTGAGGTGGTGCGGGGGATAAAAGCTTTGGGTGCTTATGTCACCCCAAGTGCCCGTCCAGCGCACCACTCGGTCAGGGCCTTCATCCAAACCTGGACTGTTCTCGCTAACACCAAGACTTTCTGCAAGTTGGCGCGGCATGGAATAAGTGCACCCCAGGGCATCGCAATTGTCTTCTACCAACCACAAGTTGTACTTGCGACAGAACGCCAAGGTGGCCGCAAGGTCGAAAGGATTCCCCAAAGCGTGGGCCATCATCACAGCCTTGGTTTTGCCAGCCTGGTAAGCATTTTCGAGCTGATCACATCGAGCATTACCCGTAATCGGGTCAGCATCGATGAATACAGGCACCGCGCCAACTTGAATAATCGGCGCGACAGTGGTGGGGAAACCTGCCGCAACCGTAATCACCTCATCACCATGATGAATCCGCCGACCCTCCGGCAACTTGGAAGAAGTAAGAGCAGAAATCGCGATGAGATTGGCGCTGGAGCCTGAGTTCACCAGCAAGCTATGGCGCACACCCATAAACGCTGCCAGTTCCCGCTGAAAAGCTTCACCCTCCTGTCCCAACGTGAGCCAGAAATCAAGGGTGCTCGCTACAGCTGCCTCAACCTCATCCTCTGTGAAAACACGGCCGGCATATGGGATGGTGGAACCTTCCTGCCAGGGCTTGCGTTCGGGATCTGAAGCAGGTCGAAATCCGGAATGCACATGGCGTGAATATTCACGTGTCAGTCTGAGGATTTGCTCCCGGAGTGATGAGACTTCGTTCATTTAATTATTGTGGTCGTGTTGGAGCTCGAGGTTGTGTTTTGGTGTTGGTCATCTCGTATGCCTGAAGGTCATCCAAGCAGCACTCGAGAGGATTAGATCCTTCGTGGACGGCCCGATACCAAGACACTGTGCGATTCACGGTTGTTTCAAAAGCCCACCGAGGACTCCACCCAAGAAGGTGATGGGCTTTATCAATCTGAAGGTGTAAGCGACCTGCTTCATGGGGAGCGAAGGAGTCGGAACAATCCCTCCAGATTCCAGGCCAATAGCAGATTGCAGTCTCCACCAATTCACGCACACTGCGGTTAGCCTCCAAAGCCGGGCCGAAGTTGAAAGAGCTGGAAAAAACATCCGCACCCGCAGAAAGCTTCTCAGCCAAGAGGAGATAGCCACCCAGTGGCTCAAGCACATGCTGCCAAGGCCTGGTGGCCTCTGGCCGGCGCACTGAAATCGCCTCATATACCCCCAAGGAGCGCATGGCGTCAGGAATGATCCGGTCGTCTGCCCAGTCACCGCCTCCAATCACATTGCCAGCACGAGCAGTGGCAATGCTGAGATGTGGCGTTTGGTGCGGGGCTTGACCACAGAAACTAGAGCGCCAGCTAGCAATCGACAACTCTGCGGCGGCCTTGCTGGCGCTGTAAGGATCGTGGCCCCCGAGTCTGTCCTCTTCGCGGTAGCCGTAGTCCCATTCCTGATTCTCATAAACCTTGTCCGTCGTCACCATCACCACAGCACAGTGGTGCTGCAGGGGCTTGAGGGCCTCTAGCAGATGCAAACTTCCTTGAACATTTGTAGCCCAGGTGCCCAGTGGGTCGCGGTAGCTGCGCCGAACCAACGGCTGAGCAGCAAGATGAAGCACCACCTCAGGTTGGCAGGAGGCAACCAAGGAAGCAAGAGCAGCTGCATCCCTGATATCGAGGAGATGATGCCCGGAGAGCTGCTTAGCAAGATCCAACTGACCAAAAAGAGATGGATTTGTATCAGGCTGTAGGCCTAACCCATGAACCTCAGCCCCTAATTGGCAAAGCCAAAGTGCTAACCAGCTACCTTTAAAACCCGTATGCCCGGTGAGCAAAACGCGTCGGCCATTCCAAAAAGTAGAATCGATCCCCATAGATCACCAAACCTTCCAAGGTGCGCGGCCCTTCTTCCAAAGATCCTCCAACTGCTGGCGGTCACGCAAAGTATCCATCGGCTGCCAAAAGCCAGTGTGGTGGTAAGCGATGAGCTGACCTTCGCTGGCAAGTGTTTTCAGGGGCTCCTGTTCCCAGAGAGTTGCGTCACCATCGATCGTATTGATCACTTCTGGCTCTAAGACAAAAAAGCCACCATTAATCCAACCACCATCGCCCTGGGGTTTCTCTTGAAATCCCTTCACGACACCAGCCGTACCAAACTGTAAAGCCCCGTAACGGCCTGGAGGCTGCACAGCTGTCACTGTGGCCAGACGCCCATGACTTTTGTGATGGGCAACCAATGCGGTGATATCTAAATCGGCCACACCATCGCCATAAGTAAAGCAAAAGGTAGAGTCTCCGATGTAGTCGCGCACACGCTTGAGGCGGCCCCCAGTCATTGTTGACTCACCAGTATCAACCAACGTTACTTCCCAGGGCTCAGCTTTTTTATGGTGAACCTCCATCGAATTGGATTTCATATGGAAGGTAACATCGCTCATATGGAGAAAATAGTTAGCAAAGTATTCCTTGATTACATAGCCTTTATAACCGCAACAGATTACAAATTCATTAATATCGTAAGAGCTAAAGATCTTAAGAATATGCCAAAGAATTGGCTTTCCGCCAATTTCGACCATAGGTTTTGGCTTGAGATGGGTCTCTTCGCTAATACGGGTACCAAAACCACCTGCGAGGATAACAGCTTTCATAGGAAAGAGTAATAAAAAAAGAGGAACCTATATCATTAGCCTACTTTCACAGGCCTAAAGCGCGAAGTCAAGAAAGAAATAACTCTGCCAACTAGGCGTCTTATTACAATAAATGTAAATCTTAAAACAGAAAACGGAAACCTACGCCATCTACCTTTGAAATGATAGTTAAAGATTGAAAGATCATTGATAGAATTTGAAACAATAAAAGAAGGATGCTTAAGGATATTCGACGGCAAACCAAATACTTCTCTCACACTAGCAACACCAAAAGTATGAGTTGCGTCATCTCCAAAACCAACATTTGTAACCAAATTAGCTTTTGGTACAGCAGTGATTCCTCGATTTACAACGCATGTGAAAGCCCAACGGTAAGCCCATGAATCGGGCTTGTCTTCAAACCACAATCTTTGCCAAATCTGTGACCAATACAAACGCATAGAAGCATCTGGGATGAGCGAAAATAATAAGTTAAGGTCTTGGGCAACAGGCCATCCATTCAAATCTGAATCATAAGTCGCCCATCTCGACCGCCATGTAGCCCAACCCCAACACATTGGTATTTGACTAAAAAAATAGTCCCCATGTCCACTCCATGTACCGTCTTGAAAGTTATTGCCACTAATGCACCAAACCCGTGAATCATGACGGTAACGCTGAAGCAAGACTGTGCAGTAAGTAAAAAAATCGGGATGAGGTACGCAATCGTCCTCCAAGATGATGCCTTCCTCAACCTGGTCGAAAAACCAGGTAATAGCTTTGCTAACACCAATACGGCATCCCAGATTGACGTCAGAGTACAAACGTTCAACATTACAAGACCAATCAATCTCTGAATCGATCACGGCTCGGGTCGCAGCTACCTTTTCAACATCATAAGGAGAATCAGGATTGGGGCCATCACAGGCTACGTATAGCCGGCTGGGAGAAACCAGCCGAATAGCGTTAATTACCTGGCGGAGCGTATGGGGACGACGCCAGGCAAGAAGTAAGATAGGAGGAGTCAGTAAAGTCATAAAATCAATTTTAATTCCATGAAGACGAATTTAAAGACTCAAGCCACAAAAGGGGAAGAACAGAATTCCAAAGTTGTTGACCGTCACGAAAACCTGGGTTATGCAATTTCAAGAAGTTAAGATATGCATACCTAAACTTTTCATGATAAGGACTTGAAGAATGATTTGCAAAACGCTCATCAAGTGACTGCTTCAAGGGGCCCTGAAACCATTCGTGAACTGGGGCATTCCAACCAATTTTATCTCTCCGCAAACGAACCTCGTCAATGAGAAATCCTGAAAGGGCGTCTCTCAAAATTCTTTTCGTAAAAGTACCGCCTAGTTTAGATTGTAAAGGCAAAGAAAAGGTGTAAGTGACAAGTCGCCAATCCATGAAAGGCATCCTAATCTCAAGACCATTAGCCATAGAATAGCGATCATAATTACGAAGAAGAGTAGGCAATATAGTCAGATGAAAAATTTCATACAGAACTTGAGTGAAAGCATCTAGTTCAAGAAATCGGGGATGGTTATATAAATATTTACGAGCCTCATAAAGCCTTGAGGAAGGACCACCATAATCGGAATTAAAATGTACACCAGACAACAACATTCGAAAACGACCTAGGGGAAGTACACCTAAAGAATAAAGAAAGTAATAAACCCGACACCTTAATCTACAACTGATATTCCGGCGCTCCTTGTAAGAAAAGATTCCCGTACGTGTAGAGCGGTCAATCTCCATAATTTGAGAAAATTCCCGATACGTTTTAGAACATTGCAATGCATACTTTAGATGACCGTAACCACTAAAAAGTTCGTCAGCTCCATGACCATCGAGGGTAACACTAATTCCTTTTGACTTAATTGCCTTATAAGTAGCCAGCATAGGAATAGGCATTGTGAGATAAGGATCATCGACACGGGCAAGTGATTCAATGATATCAACTTCAGAGACATTGGGGAGAACGTTCAAAGAATCAAAATTGACATTGCATGATTGTGCAACTTTCTTTGCAAAATGAGACTCATCTAAAGAACTTCCAGGAAATGAACAACATATTCCATGTTGCCAGTCAGTAGCGACACGATTATTAGGGAAAGCAGAATGACCACTAATGGCAGACATAGCCGCAAGTACTGAACTTGAATCTAAACCACCACTTAGTGCCGTTCCAATCCGAACATCAGACCTCATTCGTATATTTACACTATCAAAAAATAATTCTCGCCAAGAGTCAACTTGAGAGGAGTAATCAACATCAATCAAAGAAAGATGATCAAGCGTATTCCACCATTGATCAACGAATAATCGACCATTCTCATAAATCCCTACAGATCCAGCAGGCAAACGTGAAATCCCAGCAATTGCACACAAATCAGAAAATTCGTAGCTGAATTGATGTGCAAAAATATCTTTAATATGTTGTGATGGAATTATGGAAGAGAGAAGGGGCGCAAGACCCTTCATTTCAGAAGAAAAGGCAATCCTACCCCCGGAAAGATCAGCAAAGAATAACGGTTTGACACCAAATCTGTCGCGAGAAAAAGTTGCTCTGGCTTCAAGCCTATCCCATAGACAAAAAGCCCACATACCATTGCATTTCGATAAAAAATCTAAACCTTCATATATAAGACCATAAAGAAGAACTTCAGTATCGGTATTGGATAAAAGAGAAACTTTATACTTAGAGGTGAGATCTTGACCTAACTCAAGAAAGTTATAAATTTCGCCATTAAAGACAATAGAATATCTGCCATTTGCAGAATGAAATGGCTGCGCACCCGCATCAGAAAGATCAAGAATGGATAATCGTGAATGACAGAGCGTGGCAGGAAACTCACCTGGGCTAGACAACCAAAAACCGGATCCATCAGGACCCCGATGCTCAATTTTCTTAAGTAGCTTTTTGGCAATCTGGGAGCTCTTCAGACCAATTACACCGGCAATACCACACATATAAATCAAAGATGTTGTGAGAAATAATTCAAAATAACAGATGAAACAAAAATAATTAGCAATGAAAACCGAGGAACAAATTAATTATAAAACAAATAAGTCAAGTTTAAGTGAAAAATACAGAAAAAAGACAAACCCTGAAAGCGTAAGCAATCCATTTAAAAAACTAACTAATAAGGAAAACCCACAAGCTAATAGGTTTGCAGAAATAAAGATACTTGAAAAATTAAAGATAAGTAAGGTTGGGCGTTTCCATAAATGGAGGGTACCATTGTTGAGATCGATGGCCTATCCAGTACTTAGGAGCAAGGCAAAAAGGATCTAAATCGTGATATAAGGAACAATATTTAGCACCCCACCAGGCAAATGAACTTGCTGAAAGAATACCATGATGACACAAGGACATAAGCATTAAATCAATTTGTGGAGAATTTTGAGATATGAAGGAGTCAGGTCTAGAACCAAATATATCCTCAAGATACATGAGATCATCACCCATAAATATAAAAGTAGATTTCGGCGAATATTTCGTGATAACCTCAATTGCTTTCAAATACCAACTTAGACTAAGTACGGCAGGGGATTGAAGTGAGGGCCAGCGTAAATAATCACCACGTCGAATATGGACAAAAACGAGAGTATCTACAATGGGATCTAATCCGTTAGCCGAGAGCCATAAATTAGCGTCAGTTAGAAGTGTGCGCTTCAAGGGAGGAACATCGATAAAATTGCAAAAAACATTGGAATGCTGAAAAAAAACGTTATCTGGAACATATAAATTAAAAAAAAGACCCCTGCGAATAAAAACATGAAAACCATCAGAAGATAAATCCTCCACTATCCGAGACAAGATCCTAAAACGAGATAAAAACTTAAGCGAGGAGCAGAAGATTTTAAAAATGAGATGAGATCTGAACAAGTGTCTACTCACAAAATGGACTTTTAAATCGGTGGAGATGGATCTTAGATCCTCAAAACCAAATAAGACAATCTGTTCATCTGGAAAATATGTACGTAATCCGCAATACTGGAAAAGTTGATTACCCAACCTACCTTGCTCGGGAAATAGAATCATGATAGAAAATATAAGATCAGAGAAAAATTAAAAAGTAGAAGAAAAGAATACATTAATCAAGGCGGCACAAATAAAGACTGATAGTAAGGAAAAGAAAAAATTGCAAAGAAAAGAAGAGCATATTTTAAGTAAAAAAGCTATTATAATAGAGATAGTAGAGGAGCAACATGGCTTCTTGTATAAGTAAACAATGAAGCAATTAAACAGAGGAGAAATACATCCAAATTAGCTCGAAAAGCAATTTACGAATGAATAAGTGTTGTGCTAAGTAGATCGTAATGCAAACAGCAAAAAGCCAAAAGAACCTTAAAAGGACAATTAGAAGTTAAAATTCACAAGCTGAGAGCTATGCCGAAAAAGTAACGATAAAAAAAGATATATACCTAATACAGGCCTAATAAACGAGAAAAAGATATAGTTCAAATTAAAGATACAGAACTACTTTCACGATTGATAAGGAATCACCAAAAACATGCTAAAGAAGGCTATTAGGGGGTACGAAAACAAAAGGAACACAATAAAGAAGAATTAAGATAAAGAAGAATTGAATAACATATTTCAAAAAAAGAAATTAGGATCTGGTAAAACAAAATATACCTAAACCATAGCGCTGCTGTGCCAAGAAGTCAAAATCACCGAGATCACCCTCCAAAAAAGAGCCAGAATGTGTTAAGTGGTGAAAGTTGGATAAAGATAACCCATTTAGAGAAGCTACTTTTACAATGGTAGAGGGATGAAAAATACGATGAGCATTAAACTGAACACGCTGGACACCTATAGGTACTGATATTAGAAGAACTCCTTGAGGTTGCAAGAGAAGAGAAAGAGAAGCAAGACCTTTGGACCAGCCATTAGGATCCAACTGATCTCCATAACGACCTAAACCAATGTGCTCCAAAGTGTGCAAACAAGTGACACAGTCATAAATACCAAAAAAGGCAGGATTTGGTTCAGTAATATCCCATTGCGTAAAAAATACATTGTTGATGTTGACAGGAAGAGGCCTTATATCAAGAACCTCAACTTGACGTACACACGCAAGATGAGCAACAAAACCGTCTATACGAGAACCAATGTCTACATGTTTTCTGGGATTAAGTGACAGTACTTTCTGTGCGACAAACAAGTCTTGCCAAAAATACTCACCAAGTGCAGAAGCAGATTCAAATCTATCAAAAAGAATCGGATATAAATCAATAGGAAAAAATGAATCCTTCTGATGACGAATAAAAAAGAAATACTGACGGATGTACCACGGAATCGAAACAAGTGATGATACCAAACGAAGAATATCAATGCCAAATAGTCGTAGAAAAACCGTAAGAGACCTAAACATGACCTTGGAAGCGGAGTGAATCAACAAAAATCGTATTGCATCGAGTATCTGCAAAAATAGAGTAGTTTTTAGAGATCAAAAACTCAATGATCTCAGAAATTTTACGACCTCCTGTCGCAGGATCGAAAGTAAGAGTCTCAGACACTATAAGCAAAGGGCGATATAAAGAGAAATTAATATCCTGCAGAATTTGCAGATCTAATCCTTCGATATCAATAGACATAAAGAATGGGATATCAGAAAAATATAAATCAATAATACTATTTACAGGAAGGACGTCAACATCTATAGAATCAACAATATGAAATGGGGTGGTACGTTGAATTCTTTCAGCCTCCTCGAGAGAAAAAGTATTCAACACATTTGAACTCATCAAGTAAAGAGTTTGCTTGCCTGTAGTTCCATAGACAGAAACACCACAATTTAAAGTTATATCGCGAGGTCGTTTACGCTTAAGTAGTCGGTACAAATTAGGATCAGGTTCAACCAAAACTCCTGTCGAACCCCTTCTATAAAAATAAAAGGAATTGCTCAAACGAGAAGGATGGTTGGCACCAATATCGAGATAGGTGAATTTTTGGCACGCAAGCAAATTGAAAGCTTGCTCTATGATCAGATCTTCACCAAATTGGGAAAAGGAATGCCTCGCATAACGATAATCACAAAGCTTGAGTAGATTTCTTTTGAGCCAAGAAGAATACATAATTACATGCGATAAGACAATCTAAGCAAGAAAGGTGATGTAAGAAAAGACTTAACAAGCGCCACCATTAAATTCTAGCATATAAAAGAGAAATATTAAATGAAAAAATATAATTAATTCTATAAGCAAGAAGAGAAATAATCAAGAAAAGAATTTGAAACGGTCAGATATTGTTTGCTATGCCAAGTTTTGACCTGTTTAGATGCAAGCTGGTTAAAAGTATTCCAAAATAATAAATTAGATTCAGTATGGATAAATGAATCAAAGGAATTCATAGTGAAAGGCTGAGATGAAAATAGATTACTTAGGTCTAATGCCTGCTTTAAGGAATCTGAAAAGATATGAGTAGGATATTTAGTTAAAGAAAGCAAGGAAATACCAACCGAACTATAATTTAGTACAAAATCATATGGAAGAATACATGGGGGAGAAAAGGAGAGTTCAAGAGATTCTAAAAAGTCCGGAATAGTATTAAATTTATGATAGATGGAAGGTATCAAGACAGCATTTAAATGAGAAGAATGTATACTCTGGTAGGGAGAATGTTTAATAAATAGAGTAGGAAATCCCAGTGAAGTAGCAAAAGCGCCAATACCATTGCCATTGTTTACCAGCAATTTTGAACGCGCAAAAAGAGGAATCACATCTTGATATTGCTCATCCACAAACTCAAGTCTAGACTCATATTGTTGAAATCTTGGGAGTAAATAATTAATAATGGAATGTGATGTATATATTATAAAAGTTGTGGAATCGTCATTAACCAAAAAAGAACGTAAAAGATGCTCAATTTCGACGGTCTGTAAATTACGATAATTTTGTTCAAGTACGGCTGAAGAGTTTTTGTAAAAATGGCTAGTCCTACATGCAATAAGAACTGGAAAGGAGGAAGGATATGAAAAATCAGACGGAAGGTTAAGCTTTTTTCTAGCAAATGTTCGCCATGGAAAAATCAAGTCAGTCGAAAGATATGGCAGATAAAAGAGCTCTCTATCAATCCTATTCGGAAGAAGTGGGGAATAAAAAAACGATGTAATATACTTGATAAAAGAAAAAGAATTGTTGTATATATAATGCAGGTATGAAAAGGGAACAAAGGAATCAGAAAACAAAGAGCGTAAAATGGAGTAAAGAAAAGAATTATGGTCGTCGGAAAAGCCTTGAAAGGAAGTAAATAATTTTATATTATTTGAGGAAGCAAAGGAAGAAGCAATTGCAGGCTCTATAGCAGCATGACCAAAAAATTTATGACAGAAATGGACGCTATAAATTTTTTTACGATAAAATATAGAGGAGAGAACAAGGGATACTATGAATAACAATAGAGATAATGGCAGAAGAAAAAACTTTCTTAAATACATGACGAAAATTATGCTTTAGCTAGCAGGATAATGAATAATGTAATAACAATATAGCATAATATCTTCAAAAAGAGGTGGCTGCCTTAAGAGCAGGGTTAGTAGTAACATATTCCCAAAAGCATTGGATACTTAGGAAATTAGATAATAAATTACCAATAGACAAGCAAACAATGAAGTTTACTGATATAATATCTAATCAGTGATATATAAATAATCAGTAGAGCCAAAATTGTTTGACAAATAAAAGATCAGTCAAAGGAACGAAGACGAGGGCTTGCAGAAAAGAGTAATATTAAGACGAACAAGTTTATCACAAGAAGATAAAATTAACAGGATTGCCAAATTATTGAAATATTAACCATCCTCGAAGAGAATCTATAATCAGAAGCAACTTCCAAGATAAGTATAATGATCGGAAAGAAAAGGAAGCTCAATTTGTGCAGTCCTAGATGTTTCAAGCAAAGGGCGTTTCGAATAGCTATACTTTTTAGCGATATTTGGCCAGTCAACGCTGTTAGAATCAAGGTATTGGAGTTGATCAGGTATAACGTCACAGGTAGAAGATGGACCTTTCTCTGCAACAACTAAAAGATACTGTATCCCAGGTAATGAGCATCCTGATCGAAAATAATCTAAATTTTTCGAACGGGTAAATTCGTGAGAATAATTGAAAATATGTACATCATAGTCAAACCTAGACAAGCCAGGCTTGGTTTGACACAAGAGGTAGACTTTGCAGTCGAGGAAATTATTAGCAGCATAATAAGACAAGAACCATTCAGCAGTCACAAATGTAAAAGCTCCAAGAAGCCTTGAGGCTGATTCATAGTGGAGAACACGACCATTACTATTAAGCAAGCGTGAACTATTAATCAAAACGTCTGCTGGAGAAAAAACATTATCCAAACAACCACCTGTGTAAAGAAAATCGTAGGAAGACTCCAATTCAGGTGGAATGGGCCTTGACAAGTCCAATACTAGATTAGAAGACTCATAAGCACTCTTATCGACAGTTTTGTAACTCACAGAGAAAAGAGACTCAATCAGGGAGCTGTCTGAGTATCGACTACCAGCTCCATGCCTAGTACTAGTATCCAAAGAAAGTTTATCAACACAAGATTGGCCACAAATATTAATTAACGTAGACTTATCAACATTGACGGTTTGGCTACCAAACGAAAGCCAGTTACCAGATATAGGCCTGAAGGAATGCTCGGCAATAAGCGCTTTGATAACTTGCTTGGTGATTCCCACGATTAAAATTAATAACACCAATTATAGCACAGAGTTGGTAGGGAATAATCCGATGAAGTATAATTTTGCATTACAGACACTAACTGAAGATAGTGCTTACTAAAAAGTAAAAAGATTATTCAACGACTATAAGTAGGATCAGCTCCAAACTTGCAAATAAGGAGCTAGTTGCATACAAAGCGGTGAATACTCAACCGGCTTGATCATCTAGAAAACTAATTATCTTCTAAATCGAGAGACAAATCTGAAGATAGAAGATTTAGAATGACAGCAAACTACTAAAGCTATGCCCAAAAAAGAAATGAATAAACATATCCCAAAAAAATAAAAATCTATATGTAGGCTTAGTGGGTTTTATAGTCTCAAATCCCTAGCGTGCGATACTAAAAAGGTATCCGATACTCTAGTAGAGCCTGAACTGCCAAAATCCTGAAGAGATTGAGACCAGCACGATTGATAATCAGACTCAAATTGTGTCCAACCATTAAGCATTTCAACTGTAGCTTCTTTGATTTCAGGCGCAGTATTGTCAACCCAAGTATATCCTTGAACATTATTTTTATCTCTTATGTTGTGTATAAATGAATCACTCCAGCCAAAAACAGAATCGAGAGTCTCGTTTAAAGACATTAAGTCGCCACAGGGGCGCCTGATCATTTTAGGTAAGCATAAAGATTTAGCATGAAAAACAGCTTTACCAATATCGGGCATATTTGTCCAAAGAATTGGTACACCAAAGGCTGCCGCAACACCTATCGGTCCTGAAGTGGTTGCAATCATAAAGCGACTCTTAGCAATGAGATAAATATTAAGCCACTCTGGAATCTCCTTTTCTTGTGTGAGATCAATAACGCCAGGATGTCGTAATGGGGTCATCCTATTGTTACCAATTCTGAATACAAGACCCCCATGCTGTGAGATTTCATCGATGGCTGGAAGATAAGAACTGATGCAAGCATTCCTTCCATATAACCTTCCTTCTGCTACTGTAGCTTCGCGAACATGTAATGTAACTATAAATTTAGGAATCTGCCAATTGCGTTCAGCAAAAAAATGCTCAGCACGAGTCTGGTCATTATCTGAAAGTTTAATCAAGGGCGGAAATGATTCCTTCTCCCAAGCTAATGCATACCTATTATGTGCACTAACTAAGTCTAAATATCCGTCAAAAGTCCGAATGGTTTGTATCGACTCAACAATGGGCCAGAGACTATTTTCAATAGCTTTCTGCTCAGAACGACTAACATTAAGAAAAGAATCAAAATGTTGACCCCAAAGCCTTAAAAAGTATTCATTAGAAGTTAAACCAGCAAGTATCCAATAGCTTTTGACAGGATTATGGCCCAAAAAATTCATACGAGCTCGTAATGCTAAGCCAAACGAAGAGTGACCGATAGAACCAACAATTTCAGAACCAATAATCCGAAGATCTAAAGGATCAATTGAGTGTAAAGAAGATGCTTTATCTTCTATTGTTAAAGAAGAATACAACAAATTTTTAGTCTCATCCCAGCATGCAAATGCATAAGCGGAATTAGCATTATGCAATATAGATTGATGTTCTGAATACAATACCAGAGCATCTGTTGGCAGTAACAAAAAAGGGGAATATTTTATTGGACTAGATTTACTGCCATGTTCGAGTATAAACTCAACTGACAGAGTTAATTGTCGTAGAAATTTAGAGGCAGAAGCGATCTTAAAATGCAGTAAAAGAGATACTGTAATTCTAATAAACAATGAAAAAAACTTGGCACAAGAGCCAATAAGTTTCAATAAGTGTAAAATAAATTGCAAGGTGCTCATATCAAAAAGTACCTAAGCTTGATAATTTAATGGACGCTGACTATCCGGACTGAATGGGGGGATTATCATTTGATCATAGAAGACTTCTCTAGCCAAGAGAGGTTCTAAATCTTCATTAGGATAACCGGCCTTAACTTGTGGAATGACTCGCATCTTATCTGAAACAATGAAATTGCAAAGTATAGGCATGGATTCCTTTAAAACATTGCTGACGCAAGATTCAATAGAATCATTAGAGGCGACTTCAGCATATTTCAGGGAAAAAGAATTTGCCAAAGATCTGAAGTCAGGAAAGTCAAGACCGCCTTCGTAAGAGGAAGCAACATAATCCGAATCAAGCCATTGATCTTGAGTTTGTTGGATCATTCCATATCCAGAGTTATTAAATAAGAAAATCTTAATTGGCAGTTTGTAGCGCTTGATTACTGCAAGTTCATGAAGAGACATCATAAAAGAGCCATCACCAATAAGGCAAATAGTATCCCTACAAGGAGTTGCCAAAGCAGATGCAATAGCGGCTGGAAGTGACCACCCCATTGCGGTATTATTGAAATCGTGGAAGATCCTTGTCAGGTGATTTGGCAGATAAGATTGCATCCCCCATGCAAGTGCACAACCAGTATCAAAAATTAAATTTGTCTCTGTACATATGGATTGGCTTAACAAATCAAAAACTACATAGGGATTAACTTTTTCTGTACAGATTGATTTCCTTGCGTTATCATCCATTAATGTAAAGAGGCTTTTCCAATCCTTGATTTGATCTAACCAAGGCAGTTTTGATGCAAAAGAAAATTCTTTAGCCCTATGAATAAGAGGTTTCAAATTAGCAAATTTTAGATCCTGCAGGATAAGGGAGTCTATTTTCAAGCCAAAATGGGAAAACTTCGAAAGCTCAGAGGGGTCAACATCAACGACAATTTTTTTTGCCTGTCTAGCAAAAGTATTCACCGGTGAACCCGTCGACTTAGTATCCAGTCTTGAACCAAAGGAAATAATAAGGTCAGCATTCTGGACCGCAAAGTTGGCATGCCGATTCCCATGTGTACCAAATGTACCTACGAAAAGAGGATGAGATGCTGAAATAAGATCAGCGGCACCCCAAGTCAGTGCAATTGGAATTGAAAAGTTCTCAGCAAATTCAAGCAGCTGGTTTTTAAATCCTGAGAGATGAACACCCCAACCGGCAATAATAATAGGCCGTTCCGAAATATTTAGTTGAGAAATAATATAGGCTGAGGAGTCATTAAGATTAGGGTATATAGTAGGTACAATATCCGTGTCTGGCAAGAATTTTCGACACTTTGATCTATCAACCAAAACCCTCTGAAAGTCATCAGGGATATCAACAAGTACAGGTCCGGGACGTCCACTAGTAGCTATAAAAAAGCACTTCTCTAATTCATACAATATGTCAAGAGGATCACTAATTTGCACAGCATACTTGGTTATCGGGGCACATATACTAACAATGGGTGTTTCTTGAAAACCAACTTGACGAACTCCAGTATTACCAACCATACGAGTCGTATTCACTTGTCCAGTGATTGCTAGAACAGGCACAGAATCGTAATAACTACAACATAAGCCAGTGATCAAATTAGTAGCACCCGGTCCACTAGTAGCAATTGCGACACCAAGATTACCTGTTATCCTAGAATATGCATCTGCAGCCATCGCAGAGGCTTGCTCATGATGATTACAAATGTAATCAATAGATGGATGATTTGCGACGGAGTGAATCAGATGTAATGAGGCGCCACCTGAAATTGCGAATACATGGCGAACAGATTTCTCTGATAAAAAATCCGCTACTAGATCTGATAATTTTTTTACTACCATGGCATTTTACCTTTACTAGATATAAATAATGAGCCGTCCTTGTATGAAGAAGGCATGTCAGAAAGTGAGAAAACTTCCTGCCATGAGAGAGACTGTGCAAACAAATGGATATTGGAATCTCTAAAATGATTAAATATACGCTCAGCATTGGAGATAGATCCAACTTCTACGATTGCATCTGAATTAGTCCAATCAGTTGGATCACTTGAACATATTATATTGGCCTCATGACCTTCAACATCAATTTTCAAGAGTTCATGCTCAAGCAGTATATTTTTAAATGCGCGCGTGGGCACAGAAAAACGCTCCAGCTCACCATAGGGTTCGTCTTTGGCTCCAGAGAGATGACTGCCAGTGGTATTACCCACAACTCGCGTAAATTCAGTTTCACCGTCGTCAATTGAGACCGCGGCAGCAATAATATTGGGAGTTACATTATTCAAACCAATATTTAGCTTTATACGCTCTAAATGTTCTGGATCCGGCTCATAAGAGTCAACTGAAAAACCCAACTTACTCAAACTAATTGAATGTAGACCAATATTAGCACCGAGATCAGCAACTGATTTGTATCGGTGAATATTTTTTTGATAAAAAGAAAAAATTATTAACTCATCCAAACCAAAGAGGTGCGTTGAATTAATGGTCCCCATAGAGAAATACGGTAGACACAGATTACCAATATTAACTAAATCAGCACTACAGTCAGAATTTGCTCCAAAGAGATCATCTATAGCTGGCTTTAATAAACCATCTAGATATTGATAAATTGAAGAGGAACGAGCATGAGAATGGTTAATGGAAGGGAGTATCTGTAGAATAAAATTAAGGGTGGAGAGTGATTTCATGAATGAATGTGGTTGGTTTGGAACAGATGATTGCCGTGCCTTCTGAGCTTGAAGACATCGGCATCAGAAACTAATTTACTCGCAAAGTCATCAGAATCAAATGGATCATGAGCTGTGCTAAAATTTCGACCTCCAACAGTTTTCTTATCTTGAGCTAAAATCCACATTACACTATCTATAACTTTATCCATACCAACAAAATCAGAATCAGAAATACGTCTCACAGTCTCTTGATATGATGAAAGATGAGACAAAGAGGGTTCCAAAGATTGCTCATGAATCTTTGTCTTTACCCATCCTGGGCCCAAAATAGTAAAAGAGGTGTCTTGTATCTCCTCATCTAATAGCTCTACCAACTTGATTAGAGCGATCTTTGATAGTGTATACGATGAATAGTTCTTTGGTGCAGAATTAGTACCACCTCCGGCAAAGAATAAAACATGAGGGCAATCACCTATACGAAATGAAAGAATTGAGTGGAGAAGGTAAACCTGATTTGAGAAATTGATATTAAAAGTAGAGAGCCATTCATGAATATCAATCGAATCAAATTTGCCGATAGGTGCCATAACAGCAGGACAAAAGATTAACCGATTCCACCTATATTTTTCCGAAAACAAGTGAACAAATTTATCGATTGAGTCGTGGGACGCCAGATCAAGAGGATGAATATAGAAATTATTATCTGTGGGAATCTCTGTGTTTCTCGAAGTTCCCACAACATTTAATTTTAGTGATTCAAAATGAGAAGCAAGTGCAGATCCAATGCCACTAGTAATGCCAACTATAAGTGTACAACTAGATTGGTTCATCAGAATGGACCTATGAATTCACGATTAGGTTGGTCTTTAGGGGTTTGCTCATCTTCTTTTAATAGAGAATCACATGGTTTACTAAAAATGGAGAAGATAGACCTCGTGATTGTATCTGAGGTTGGATAATATTCAGATGCCAAAGCATGGCAAGTTGGAACTGGGTGGGGAGGTAAACAAACACGCTTTGGATTTGACAAGAGGCTTTTGCCAAAATTCTCAACAACTAGTGCAATGACTTCTGCACTTATTCCACAAGTGGATTCCGCATGATCAACAACGAGAAGCCTTTTAGTTTTATTGACTGAAGTCAACAATGTTTCAGTATCTAATGGATGTATAGAACGGAGATCAATCACTTCGACGCTAATATTGAGCCGTAAAAGTGTTTCAGCTGCTTTAAGACATTCAAGTGTCATATAAGAAACTCCAACAAGTGTAATATCCGACCCCTCGCGCACAATAGCGGCTTTTGATAGTGGTATAAAGTAAGGCTCAGAAGGGACAAACCCTTTGATGTTATGTAACCACCGATGTTCTAAAAATAATACAGGATTATTGTCCTTAATTGCAGAAGAAAGCATACCTTTAGCATCATATGCAGAAGATGGCATGACAACTTTTAATCCTGGTATATGAGCAAACCAAGCATGCAAACTTTGACTGTGTTGTGGACCTTGTCCCCATCCTCGGCCGATTATCATCCTAATCACCAACGGAACACTCATTGTTCCATTGAACATATAGTGCCACTTTGCTGCCTGATTTACTATCTGATCTATTGACACAAGTGAAAAGTCAAGTCTTTGATGTGTCAAGATTGGCCTCATACCAGTTATGGCGCTACCAATTGCCACACCTGTAATCGCATTTTCTGATAGTGGAATATCAAATACTCTGTCAATACCATGAACATTTTGTAAATTTAAGGTAGTGCCGAATATCCCCTTTGGATCTGGCACACCCAAACCCATTAAATATACACCTTG
The DNA here is from genome assembly GCF_014279775.1 of Synechococcus sp. PROS-9-1. Classification (NCBI taxonomy): domain Bacteria; kingdom Bacillati; phylum Cyanobacteriota; class Cyanophyceae; order Synechococcales; family Synechococcaceae; genus Synechococcus; species Synechococcus sp. PROS-9-1. The sequence continues at coordinate 173,286 of NZ_CP047961.1, read as the reverse complement.
ATCATTAGCAAGTGCGTAATCTTGTGATTCTCGAATTGCTTCAGCATATGAGATCACCCTATCAGAGGTTAGATGACTATTTTCACAAGCAATAGTTGTTGAATGGTATACATTTTCGGAAGCAGAAGAAATGGGAGCAAAGCAAGAGGTCTCGGCAAAAACAAATGCTTCTTCAATCTCTTGTTGGATTTCTTCAGCCCACATCATTGATTCCTGAGGATCAACATGATCACTAAATTTAACTATAGGATCTTTTTCTCTCCATGATTCAAATTCTAATTCAGTACGATAACCAATGTCATTATCATAACCAGGTCCACAATGTTCTCTCCAGCGATATGTAGGCAGCTCTAGAAAATACGGCAAAGAGCCATTGCGCAAATCATTAATAGCCTTGAAGGAAGTATCATAGATTTCCCCTACATTATTCCCATCAACTGTAATTGTATTTAAGCAATGGGCTTTTGCTATGTCTGACAATGACCTTCCGGGAGGTTGCCTCACATCAAGCGGGGAATACACAGAATATAAATTATTCTCGCAAACAAAAAGAACAGGAAGGTTAGCTGTTGCCGCAAAGTTGAGGCTTTCGTGAACAACTCCCGACTCCATGGCCCCATCTCCAAGAAATACCGTAACAACACGGTTAGAGGAAGTACGCTTAGCAGTTAAGGCTGCTCCAACAGCTATCGGAATTGTGCTACCAACAATGGGAGTTGCACCAATAAAACCTGCAGATTTATCAGTAAGGTGCATTGATCCACCTTTACCTCCACAGCAACCAGTAGCTTTACCATATATTTCTGAAATCATTGCTTTCAAATCACCACCTTTGGCGAGATAATGAGCATGATTTCTATGCCCTGAAAAGACCCAATCAGACTTATCGAGTGCTGAACAAACTCCTACAGCTGGAGCTTCCTGACCGATACTTAAATGGACCGGGCATCTCATTTGTTGTTCAGAGTATTTATGAGCTATCTTTTCCTCAACCATCCTAATGCGAAGCATCGAATAGAAAAGATTTTTAGAAATTTCAGAGAAATGCGATATTTTATGTTTTAACATAGTTTAAATGCTAAGGTGCCGCATTGTTTTAACGGTATAGCAATTTTCACCATCCGGCAAAACACCCTTGTTGAATGCATCAACAATTTCATCAATAGCTGAAGATACACATTTTGTCGGGGAGAAGCCAGTACTAAGCAATTTGGAAGAATCTTGCCTATAGGACCTTGGATCATTTGATTCAGAAACTACTACTTCAGCACCAACTTTTTCCTTCACTAAGTTAGCAATATCCATGATTGATATATTTTCAAAGCCAGCATTATAACAACCGCTGGCCAATTCAGGCTGTTTAAGGAAGTGGCGATAAACATTAACAATATCATCAATGTGTATATTAGGCCTTGTCTGGTTGCCACCAAAGACAGTGATTTTACCGTTTTTGAGAGCTTGATAAGTCAACATATTGACGCTCACATCAAGGCGCATACGCGGGGAAACACCGCAAACAGTTGCAGGCCTAATGCAATGGACTTGCATTTCTTCAATGTAAGACAAGAAAACACGTTCTGCAACCATTTTAGTTTTATTGTAGACAGAAATTGGCACCAAGGGTAAATCTTCTGTCACATTGGGTTCATCTTTTAAACCATAAACACTACCCGAACTTGCATAGAGCATATGTTTAACACCTTTCCGAACTGCTTTATCAGCTAATTGCTGAGAAGCGAGTACATTCACTTCCCAACTCAAAGTAGGGTTAAGATCAACAGCGGGATCATTAGCAATATTTGCAAAATGAATAATGGTTTCCACGCCATCTAGGGGAATTGAGTCAATATCTCGAATATCTCCTTGTATATTGATCAGATTTTCGTGAGAAAGAAGATGATTTCCAAACCACTGAGTATCAAAACTTATGACTTGATGACCTTCAGATAGAAGCAAAGGAACTAGGACAGACCCCTTATAGCCATTACCACCAGTAACGAGAATTTTCATGCTTTATGTTGATAGGACCAGGAAAGAGTTTTGAGATGGTCTAGGTGACTATCCACCCAGGCAATTGTATCGGAAAGCCCATCTTCAAGACTAATTGCATCAGTCCAACCAAAAGTTTTACGAATTGAGTCGCTATCAAGCAAGTAGCTCTGGTCTTTGCCGAGCCTCTCTCCCGTCTCCTCAACCACATTGGTAAAGGCAACGCCGCAACGTCCGCAGATTTGTTCCACCAACGCCCGAATACTGATCGGCTCTCGTGTGGAAAGATGCCAAGTGCTACCAGGGTCTGCCTCAAACGCGAGCCTCAGCGTGGCCTGCATTGCATCTTTGATGTGGATGAAGCAGCGTTCGGAGTAGCCACCTCCATGTAGTTGCATCGGTTGACCGGTTCGAGCACTAAGCATGGCACGAGGAATGATTCGATAGAGCTGCTGACCAGGCCCATAAACATTGGCCGCACGCGTAAAAACAACTGGAAATTCATAGGCCTTATGAAAACTCAGCAAATGCAAATCGCACGCGGCCCGACTAACGGCATAAGGAGTACTAGGAGCAAAATGATTAGTTTCACTGATCCATCCGGCGTCAGTGCTGCCGTAAACCTCAGGAGTGGTCACATGCACATATTTTTTCAAGAAAGAGCGCTGACGCAGCTCATCATGAAGAGCAACTTGACTAACAACATTGGTTTGATACCAATGAGTGGGATTAAGCCAGCTTTCGGCTACCATCCCTTGGGCCGCAAAATTCACAACAAATGCAGGTTGAACCAGATCAATCAACTTCAGAAGCTCAGGAAGTTGACTGTTGAGATCAATTGTTTGGAAGTGAAAGTTCTCTGGTGTGGCCAGTGGTTGGCCACTTACCTTCTCAAGCCAGCGATACGGCAAGAAGACAGAATCCAACTCGAGCGAGCGGCTGACACCCCACAACTCATGCCCCGCACGCAGAGCTTCCGCCACGAAATGGGAACCACTAAAGCTATTGCTTCCGATTACCAGAATCTTCTGACTAGTCATAAAGGAAGTACCTCATTTAGGTAGTTACGCAGTTCATCAGCACCAATCGGTGTGTTTCCCATCGTTTCAACTGCCAATGCCGCCATACAGCATGCCAAAGCTGCACTTTGCATCATCGGCTGTCTGCTGGCCAAACCAGTAGATAATACTGAAAGGACCGAATCCCCAGCTCCTGTTACATCTAGAGGATTGACGCTAAGAGCAGGAAAGGCTTGACTCGAAATCCGATCTTTATCGTCACGGTCGTAGGCAATAAAGCCGTCTGACGCCAACTTCACGATTAAACGCTCACAATTAGTTTCTTCTATCAATTGCTGACTCAGGCGCTCTAATCCAGTGTCTTTGTCCTGTAAAGCCAAGCGAAGTTCACGTTCATTCGGACATAGAAGAGAAAAATCTCGGAAACGACTAATTGAGCCGACCTGACTACTGCACTGCAAATCACCAAACAGCAATAAGCCATAACGCTGAGACAATTGCTGCACTACATCTAACACTCGTGGAGTTACCACCCCATAGACAAAATCTGAAACGACAATGCCATGGACATGGGGTGCTAGCTCCTCCAAACGAGCAATCAGCTTGTCTTCAATTGGAGCATCAAGATTGTGCTGTTCAAGGCGACTTACTCGAAACAACTTCTGGTTCTCCACCACATAACGTTTCTTAAAGGTGGTGGGCCGTGAGGGATCTCGCGTCAGTGCATCGCTAATACCTTGAGCATTCAATTCCTGCTGAACCAAGTTGGCGGTGCTGTCGTTCCCGATTACAGAAACTAAGCTTACCTGAGCTCCAAGAGCCCGAATGTGAGATGCAACAACTGCAGCTGCGCCAATGAAGTTGCGCTTTGCCAGCTCACGCACCACCACCACCGGAGCCTCGGCACTCATACCGATTGCCTCGCATGCGACGTACTGATCAACAATCGTGTCACCCAGCACAATCAAATGTGCCTTGTTCCATGCCTGCATTGAAGCCAAAAGATGCCCACGGCTTAGGCCCTGCCGATGACAAGCAGCTACAAACTGAAGGCGACGTTGCTGGCGAATATCTTTCTCTGAGTTCATCAGCAGGTGAGTGCTGGCGTAGCTCACTTCACCCGCGTGAAACTGAACGCTACCTCCTTGGTCTTTCAACACCGCTATAGGAAGGTCTAAAGAAGGAAGACCCTGCAGCTCGGTTCCAAGAACCAGCACTTCGGGACTGAGCATCTGAATTGCTTCGATCAGCTCATCGCCCCTCAGAAGAACAATTGTATCGGCGATCCCGAGCAGACTCAGTGCATCTGCCCGCTCTGACTGAGAAAAAAGGTAAGGCGACTGATCGGGTTTGCCGTCCCCAATCAGTGCAATTGAAAGTTTTTCACCAAGATTTTTAGCATGTCGAAGATAACGTATGTGGCCAGGATGGATGGTTGTGAAGTGGCCGTAGGCCAGCACATTGCACTGGAGGCCGGATGCCCGCTCCAGGGGGTAAAGGATATCGCTCACAGATCGATCATCACTCGGCCTGCTGTGCTGCCATCCCGAATGGCATCAATTGCAGAATTGATCTCTTCAAGAGAGTATCTGGCACTTACAAGACGATGAAACTGAATTTGGCCTTTCTGCAGCAGTCGCAAATATCGAGGAATATCCTCTGCCGGCTTACTTTCACCACCGTGGGAGCCTGTAAGAATTTTACCGAAATGAAGGGGCAAGGTGTAGAGATTAGTTTTATTGCCTTGGCGAGGGACACCAACCAGAATCACACGCCCCTGACTATGAGTTAAACGGTAGCCCTGCTCAATGATCGCAGGAAGACCCGTATTATCAATAAACACATCAAGAGGCTGACCAGATAAAGCGTCTTGAATTGCAGTTTCGGCATCCTCACGATTACTGTTAATCACGTGAGTAGCTCCTAACTGACGAGCCAAATCAAGTCGACTGTCAAACAAATCCACAGCAATAATAACAGAGGCTGAACGAAGGCAGGCAGCCTGAATAATGTTGAGGCCGATGCCACCGGCTCCGAACACCACGACAGCCTCACCCATACGTAAGCCAGCATTATTTTCCACAACTCCAAAACCAGTAGTGACAGCGCAACCAAACAGAGCAGCGGCATCTGGATCAGTATCACCTGGCACCCGTGTGCAGCGGTTTTCACTGACTACTGCATGACGATTGAACGTAGTGACCCACCCAGCATTGAGCTGCTCACCACGCCATCGATACTTGGGTGGATCAGCTTGAATACCAGCACCAGGACGCCAGTGCAACACCACACTGTCACCCGGCAGTACTTGTTTTACTCCTGGACCAGTATCAAGTACTGTGGCAAAACCTTCATGGCCCATCAAATGGGGCAAGTAGCGGTCTGGGCCCTTAGCCCCAGCAATTTCTCCAAGCTGAGATCCGCATATACCGCTCACTTGAAGTTGCACAAGAACTTGACCCACATCGAGCTCGGCAGGCAATTCAATGGTTTCCACCACTAAGGGTTGCTTTTGAGCTACGAGTATCGCGGCCTCTGTCGTGAAAGGTCTGTTCATGTTTAATTACCTATTCAAAATAGATGAACGAGTGATCACCGCTGTAGCGGGTACGTTCAAACCACCATTTCCAGGCTTCGGGTGTGTGAAAAGCCTCGCAGGTGACTTGCCAATAAAGAAGATTAGCTTTCTCAGATTGATTTCTCCAACTCTCTACGCATAAATATTTATGGAATTTACCCACACGCTCCATCTCACGTAACGCTGGATCTAGATGATGCGCTTGAAGACAATGTAGTGTATTGATGGATATTACCAGATCGAAGTAGTTATCAGGCCAAGGAAGCTCTGTAGCTGATCCAAGCTGCAGCCGACCTTTTATTTCAGACTTGCAGTTAGCGAGCGCATACGTGGAGCTATCAATTCCGTAAATCTCTGCAGTAGGAATGACCTTCAGGAAGTCGTACAAAAGAAAACCTTTACCACAACCAATATCTAAAATTTTGGGTTTTTCCGGGAGTGAGTAATGGTCGACCATCGCACGCGCAACCTTTTCCCAACGACCCTCCAAATAGCGATATCCCCCATAACAAATGCGGCGATCTCCATCCCAGTAATCAAAGTCAAATTTTTTAGCAAGTTCGGCAGCTCTAGCCTTAGGAAATTCAGAGTCGTTCACACGAGCCAAATAGTCTCTTTGGGTGCTTTTGTGAAGCACGCTCATAAAATCAACTTCAGCCATTTGTCAATAATTTGAGTGTAGGGGGGGAAGTTCAGTGGGCTTGTTGTTACTCAGCCACTGCATGCACAAGTGACCAACCACAAGCTGAGTGTCCTCAGCAATCTGCATATCATCGATAGCGAAATGAATTGGCACTTGAGCAAGCTCGAGGCAGCGACCACCAGAGAAGGCCAAGATCGCGAAAGTTTTCATCTGCTGAGAATCTGCAGTTTCCAGTGCCTTCACTACGTTGGGAGAATTGCCGCTCCCAGAAAGCACGATTAGAAGATCTCCAGGCTGGCCCTTCACCTGCAGCTGGTGAGAATAAATATTGTCATAGCCGGTATCATTCGCCAAACAAGTTATCACTCCAGCGTTAGCGGGAAGCGCTTCAACTCGAAGCCCTGGCAAACTTGGACCAGGTCCACAGGCTCCGATTCCGTAATGAAAGTCATTTGCAAGGTGAATAGCATTGGCAGCACTACCACCATTGCCGCATATAAACACATTGCGTCCCTCGGCCCAAGCTTGGCGAATCTCCTTAGCCAATATTTCTACTGCTGCCAAAATCTCTGGGCTAAAACAGCTCTGTAAGCGATTCAGGTAATCAGTCGCTTTAACAGCAAAAACACTTTGAGTGAGAGTCATAAAATCGGTGAAAGCAAAGCTTGGGCTTGTGTTAGTGCCGCAGGCGTGCCGATATCGAGATAGAGCTGATCAGTGTGCCAAGTCTGAATTTTGCCTAACAAGTCAGGGATAACTTCGATGCTGAAGTCACTGGGCCAAGGTGACATGCTCGAGAGGTGATCCAGGAGAGATGCATCAAATGCATAAAGCGCCCCGTTTGCACAGTTACCGGGAGGATCATCAACTTTTTCGTGAAAGTCAATCACAAGACCCAGGGAATCTGTTGCAACAATTCCACAACTCCTTGGATTATCAGTACAAAAGGTGAGCATTGTTAACAAGCATTGGTTCGAACGGCTTTTGTGCGCAGAAAGTAGTTCCTGCAGATCGCCTTCCATAGCGTTATCCGCATGGATCAGCAGACCGGTGGCACCTTCAAAGAAAGACTGATTAGCCAAAAGTGTACCTGCTGTTCCGAGCAACTCAGGCTCATAAGTAGTAATTATCTGCATCACAGGCGAGCGCCACTTTTTAAGAAAATCTTCGACTTGATCAGCTAAATAATGAGTGTTGATCAATACTGCCTCGCATCCTGCCATCTCAAGCTGTCGCAACCAGCGCCCTAACAATGGCAAACCAGCCACCTGTACCAGACACTTCGGTGTATGAAGAGTAATTGGTCGAAGCCGGGTGCCAAGGCCAGCTGCTAAGAGCAGCGCGCGAATAGGACGACTCATCCAAATTCCATCCTTTGTGAAGCCTCATCGAGAATCAGATCAGATAAGGCAAAGCTAGCGGTGAAAGCTGGAGAAATGGCATTCATTACGTGTGTGCTGGCGGGACCTGGGAGACATAGAAAATCGTCTTCCAGTCGCTGAGTGTTGCGATTGAATAGTTGAGATCGTATACCTACTTTCTGACTCAACTCAATATGCTCTGCCCTCACTGCCGGGATCAACTGCTGAGCTGCTCGTAGCAGTAAGGGCGGGAAGGCCAAAAACGCTTGCTCATGCACATACCGCCTAAAGCCTCCGCTATTTGCGAAGTACTGCCTTGCCAATACTGCTAAATTCGATGCAGCCATAGCTGGCTCCAGGGCATCGATTCCACGATAGTTTTCTCGTCCCCAGGCTGGTGTAGCAGTTGGTCCGATGCTTATAAGAGGATTTGGATCAGCACTGGGAGTGAAGTGAACCCCGAGGAACGGCACATTGAGATCTGGTACTGGATACAGGTTTGAGCGTGGTTGGATTGGACATTCCGGCTTGAGCTGCCAATAGAGACCTTTGAAAGGAAGAAGGGTGTACTCGCGACCAACACCGAACTGATGGGCGATGCGGTCAGACTGCAAACCTGCGCAATTGATCAGGTGGCCATAGGAAACTTGCTCGTCCTTCGCAAGACGTATCAAGCGATGTTTTGGTTCAGCAGACCATTCTGACTTACCTATGAGAAATAAGACCCCATGCTCCTGAAGCTCTTCACGTAATCTTTTTACGACTTTGATTGGTTTAACTACAGCTGTGTTTGGGCTCCAAAGAGCACGACCACTCGAAGTACATGCTTCAGGGATTAACTCGCGCAATTGTTGCTCATCCCAAAACTCAACTGTTGCACCATTAGCCTTACCTCTCTCAGCCAACAAATCTAATTGGCCATCTAATTCTTGTCGAGGAGGAACAATTACCTTTCCACAAGTATTTAAATATATATTTCGCTCTACTATCCAAGCACGCAATCTTCGAGCACCATCTACACAAACTTTGGCCTTAATACTACCAGGCTTATAATATAGTCCCGCATGAAGTACTCCAGAATTTCGACCTGAGCTATGAAGTCCAAGCTCAGACTCTTTATCAAGTACAACAATAGATTTAGCAATTTGGCGCTCCAACAGCTGATGCGCGATACACATTCCTACCATGCCACCACCAATTATTAGAACGTCGCAGTTGTAAGTAGTCATTCTTGAGTTGCCTTACTATTCACGAAAAGCTGATCCGGGAAGCTTACAAGAGTATCTAAAAGTTTCAAGGCTGGCACGTGAATACCAAAAGAATTGCCAGTCGATAAAGTATTCGCAATCTGCCGGTGCCATTTGACAACTGAATTGCGGGCACTGAGGCCATGGCCACTAAGAACATGGCAAACAGTGGCAACACCTGCTGCTGCACCAGCCTGAAGATCACTAAGACGATCACCAATCATTATTGATCCATTCAAATCAAGATTTAGAGCCATCGCAGCTTCCAAGAGCATTTTTGGGCTAGGTTTACGCCAACTGTTAACTGGCCCACTAGGCCCATACCCGTTCGCATAAATAGCAGACAACGGCGCATCAGGACCAAGCAGCTCTTGCATCCTCTCGTTAACTGCTTCAAAATTTTCCCACTGAAAGAAACCCCTGCTAATTCCCGATTGATTAGTTACTAATACTACAGGAATACCTTGTCGACATGCCTGCTCAATCAGCTCCCGAGAACCTAAACACAATCGAACCTTGTTAGGATCACACACATAATGACAATCCTCGATCACCACACCATCACGATCTAAAAAAAGAGCTGGAGATTGGCTTGGGAAAGGTGGACTCAAAAGAAGACTTCTTTCAAGATTTTTTTTCTTTTCTTGCATTGTCAGAATCAGTCTTGAAGTACGTTTACTAGTTTTCTTTCCTTCACCCAATTCACTTAATCGAGTGAGACAAGCCGGTCACATTTCTGGACTGTGCTCAGCCGATGGGCAATCATTACGATTGTGAGTTCCTGACTCAGTTCTTCAACCGCCGCCATCACCGCCTCTTCTGTGCCTGTGTCAAGAGCACTGGTGGCCTCATCAAACACAAGAACCCGCGCCTGCTTGTACAGAGCACGAGCAATACCTATACGCTGGCGTTGACCGCCACTGAGACGAATTCCTCGCTCGCCTACAAAACTCTCATAGCCTTCTCTACTAGATTCTATAAATTTAGCTATTTGGGCCTGACCAGCTGCCCTCTTCACTCGGTCTAAATCAATCTCATCAAAGGGAACGCCAAAGGCGATGTTTTCTGAAATCGAACTGTCAGCCAGGTAGATGTTCTGGGGCACATGTGCAATTGATGCGCGCCATGCTAATAACCGCTCAGGGTGCTCCGGGTCGTGCAGATCTGCTCCATCCACAAGAACCTTCCCGGAAGTGGGTACCAGCAGGCCCATAAGCAGGTCTACCGTGGTGCTCTTACCGCTGCCGGTGCTCCCAATAATTCCAATGCGCTCGCCTGGGCGGATCTCCAAATGCAACCCCTGTAAGACGTCAGGTTGATCCTGCCAGTATCTGTAATACACATCACACAGGAGAATCCCTTGGCGTAGTGGCAGTGGTTCAACCCCGATAACTGTGGGCGGAATTGGCTGGCTGAGCATCTCCATTACACCCTGCATTGCAGCGTTGTAGCCCTTCAAAGCCGCCCAGCCAGCATAGATCTGCTGCAGTGCGGGCAGCAAGCGTTGCGCCCCTAAGGCCATTGCGCCAAGCAAAGGAATCACGGCAGAGCCGCTGCCGCGTTGCACCACCAGCGCCCCCCCTAGCAGTGCAATCGCCACCATGCCCAATGCCTCGAGCGAGTAGCGAGGAAAAGCAATAATAAAGGCGTTTTTGGCTGCGAATTGGCGTTGAGGGAAATCCGCTTGCCGATAGATCTGCAGATACATGGGTTGGGTGCCATCAAGCAGAACATCACGAATGGCACCAAGCCCCTCTTGCAGCGCTTTGAGCTGCAGGGTTGACGCCTTAGCGATTTTTTGACCATTAACACGAAGCTCTCGCCGCGAGACGATCGCCAATGCTCCGTAGGCACAACAAAACAGAGCCGCGGCAGCCAAAGCGACATTAGTGTCAATCAACAGCAAACCCGTAAGCAACCCCACCGCCACCACGGCGGAAGTGAGAAGCTGAAGCATGGCGTTAAGAGCCCCCACTGTTTGACCGATCTGGGCAGTGATGGTATGGATTATTGATGCGCTATTACGCTGCACATGAACGCAGTAGGGCTGAAACAGAGTTCGCCGGTAAGCCTCACAACTCAGGTCTGAGCCAATAGCCGCTGCCAAGCGGCCATTCAGCCAAAGGTTGGCCAGCCGGATCAGCGCCGCCGAAACAGCAGCTGCCGCAAACGCCAGCGTTGCCGGCAATACAAGCTGACTCGCCCTTGACCAGCCAACATGAACTGCTACTACTTGTATCAGCGATTGCTGCCAGAGTCGCTCTGGGTCGCTGAGGACGCTCAGGAATGGCAAGACCGCCCCCAGGGACACCAGCTCTGCTACACCACTGGAGAGCATTACCAAAGGAAGCAAGCCCAACTGCATGCGGCGGCGGCGGCTGAGATGTTTCCATATACCCAGCAGCAGCGTGGGGGTAGAAAGGGGATGTTGCTGATTAAAGGGAGGTTGTGCCGTCAAATTGATCTGAAACTAAGAATTAGGGTTAAATGTGCCGACCACTGCAGCAGCGCGTTGCTTAGTTACTCGAATAACATGCTCATAATTCTACGTAATCATTCGTTTAGTGGGATCGGGCCGGAAAATCCAAGTTTGACCGGAGGCACACGTCGAGTTGTTCATTAGGAACCATCGTTTTAATTGTTTCCCAATGGATAGTTCCACTGATAACGGTGATAAGTACCACGGCATTAACAAGCACCCTGGTGCTCCACTCCACACCCGTGCCCGCTATGGCATAAAGGATCTCACCTGGCTCGGGACTCAAGTGCTCAAAGGCGAAAACGTAGGCTTCTTAGAGGTCGTCCACATGCAAAAACCCTCACAATGGGGAAGGGATGTAGGAGCCGGGGCCCCCAGCCGATCAAGCTCTCGCTCATAAACTCTAGAGATGTGAAAATGATGGACTCAAGCCAACATCACATGAACGTTGATAAATTTGTAATTCATGTGATCTAACTAATTACAATATTATGATAATCGTAGAAGCTGAAGTTCAGCATCACACCGTAAAGACTTCACGGGGTTTATAGAGTGTTTTGCCCTTTTGTGTATTTGCTGCACAAATCCGTAAAACACTCTGGTGAATGTTTGGTCAATCTTAGTTTTTCGTGAGACCAGTTTTACGCCGCCTAAAGGCCCCACAACGTGCCGAGCACATCTCTATTGGGGGTTTATTCCGGCACCTCAAAACTCTCCTCCACATGACTCTGAGCGCCAAGAGTGTAAATCTCTTCCGGCTGTACCTACTGGATAATCCTGATCAGCTTTTCTCTGTCGGTGAGCTCTCAACAGCGGAGAGTCAGACGAGGGGCTTGATGTCTTAGTGGAGGTGATCGACCGGAATAGTGGTATTTGCGAAGTGGGCACGAGGTTATAGCCGCTTGCAAGCCTTTTAATGCTGTGCATCTTATGGAGCTTCTGCAAAAGTAGCGCCGCCAAATAGCAGTTGAACTTACTAGTAATGATAGTTATCAAAGCAAATTTAGGATAAATTATTTTTGATATTCAGCAATTAAAGTTTTTGTTAAAAGCGCATAGCCTCGTCGACGCAGGCAGGCACAGAACCCTGAGCATTAAACACCAAACGGATTGTTTTGAACAAGATCAATAGATCCAACCAAAATGAGAAGTTACGGAGATAATAGAGATCATAACTGAGTTTGTTGGAGGCATCTTCCACAGAGGCTCCATATGGATAATTGACCTGAGCCCATCCACTCAGGCCAGGCCGCATGCGTTGCCTTAAACGGTAGTGCGGAATCTCTTTGTCAAGCTCCTGATCAAATTCAGGACGTTCTGGTCGCGGCCCAATTAGACTCATATTCCCTGTAAACACACACCAGAGCTGAGGCAGCTCATCAATTCGCGTGCGCCTTAAGAAAGATCCTATTGATGTGATTCGGGAATCTGAGCGCTTCACCCATTGAGCACCATTGCGCTCAGCATTAACTCGCATACTTCGCAACTTGTAAATGGTGTAATGAGTGCCGTTAAATCCGGAACGAATTTGTGAATAAAGAATTGGGCCTCGATCTTCAATCTTGATCAACAAACCCGAGACAAGAAGAATAGGGCTCGTCAGCAACAATAATATGGCCGATAGACATACATCTCCTAGACGCTTCAATCGCGATTGAAAGGTGCCTGGAAAAATGGAGAATTCACCTCGCAGTAAATCAGCATCACTTAGAAACTCCGATGGAAATCTCTGTAAAATTAATTCACACCACGCTTGAAGGCCGAGAACTGTTCTGCCCTCATGTTGAAACTCTAGAAGGCTCTGAAGGACTGAATTAGGTTCAGCGGCAAAGTCATCTACGAGGATTGAAGCATTTCCTAATATGTTCAGCTGTGCAGGGGCTAGATAAACAAGATGGATAGGCAATCGTGACAACTTCAAATGATACTGAAGCCGCTCATATACCTCCTTACGTCCTAAAAAGAGCCAATGATCGGTCCAAATTGGTCTGTTTCTGACCAAGGTACCCAAGAAGATCTGAATCGCCAGACTGGTGAATCCCAGACAACCGAGATAGGGAATTAAAAAGCTGCGAAACAGGGAATAGCCTTCAATGCCTTTGAAAAGCCAAAAGTAGGTGAGTGTGCCCGCAAGGCTGACAGCAACCACAAGAGCTACCTTCACAGCACCTTGCAGAACAAAAAAAGCGCCAGTATTGGAAGAGCGCAAACCATACGACCATTGATAGCGCCCCAGTACGTAGCCACTGAGCACCCATGTGGCCCAAAGAATCGGAAAAAAGATCGACCCATCAGGCCAGCGCCCAAAGCGATTTAGGAACAGTACGTTGTAGAGAGAGAGAAAAAGGACGCTGTCAAGGAACATCGCAGCAAGCAGTCTGCGTCGAGACAGAATCCAGGGGAGCCTGAGTTGCATGAGTTGCGTTGTGACTCAAATTTTGAAATAAAACTGGAAAGGCAGAGATCGAGAAGGCACTTCATGTCAGCCTGTAGTCGCAGAGGACGGGAGCGGAGCTCAACCGTCTCGGCAGTGACGTGATTGAGTTGAGTTTGCCATAGGCAGTGCTAACAATTGCATGGCAGGTTCAATTGATCGAAACCCAAGATTCCTGACGCAAGTCAAAATAATCAAGCTTAAGAGAGGCGTTGGAAATACTTGCAGATCAGCTCATTAGATAATGGATACAAACAGCGTGAGCAAGCGAATGGCACATCTACTGATCACTGGTGGAGCAGGCTTCATCGGCAGCCATGCCGCGCTGGTTCTGCTGGAGGCGGGCCACGAGCTGCTGGTGTTCGATGATTTCAGCAACAGCAGCCCGATCGCGCTTGACCGTGTGCGAGAGCTTGCTGGACCTGCGGCCGCACCTCGGTTGCGGCAGATGCAAGGCGACATCCGTAACCCCAGGGATCTTCAGCAAGCCTTCACCAAGGCGCCGTCCGGGATTGATGCGGTGATCCATTTCGCCGGTCTGAAGGCTGTTGGCGAGTCTGTGCAGAAGCCACTGAAGTACTGAGATGTGAATGTGAATGGCAGTCGCTGCCTGCTGGAGGCCATGCAGTCCCATGGCTGCCACACCCTTGTGTTCAGCAGCAGCGCCACGGTCTACGGCTATCCAGAAGCCGTACCGATTCCAGAGACAGCTCCGATCGCTCCGATCAACCCCTACGGCCACACCAAGGCCGCTGTGGAGCAGATGCTGTCCGACCTGCACGCCAGTGCCCCGGACTCTTGGCGGATCGCTTGCCTGCGCTATTTCAACCCCGTTGGGGCCCATCCGTCCGGCCGCATTGGGGAAAACCCGCTGGGCATTCCCAACAACCTCTTCCCCTTCGTGAGTCAGGTGGCCATTGGCCGCAGAGCACAGCTCCAGGTGTTCGGCGGCGACTGGCCCACCCCCGATGGCACGGGCGTACGTGACTACATCCACGTGATGGATCTCGCTGAGGGACACCGTGCCTGCCTGGACTGCCTGCTGGCGGAAGCACCACAGCTGTTGGCCCTCAACCTGGGCAGCAGCCAGGGACAGTCCGTTCTGGAGGTGGTGCAGGCAATGGAAGCTGCGAGCGGTCGTTCCATCCAATACACGATCACCGACCGTCGGCCTGGCGATGCCGCCAACAGCTTCGCCGATTCCATCAAAGCAGCTAGACGCCTTGGCTGGCGCACCCAGCGCGGGCTTGAAGACATCTGTAGAGACGGCTGGGCCTGGCAGCAGCAGAACCCTCAGGGATATACATGAGCGGATTCAACTCCTTGGGTCACATAAAGACCAATGCCTGTTGCGAGCACTGGTCACCATCGCCAACAGGAGACAGCACAGTTGTATGCAGCGGCGCCGGCTGAGGTAGCCCCAGATACCGAGCAGCAAGGTGAGGGTGGATTGGGGTGGGTCTTGATTGGGCACAGGCTGTGTCCTCAAATCGCTCCGGAAATCACAATGTCGATCACCATCCCTAGAGACGTACCAGTTGCTGCGCTAGCTCCTTACGAAACTGCGCCACCGTGGTCGCCAGACCTTCCGCCAGCGAGATCCGGGCACGCCAGCCATGGGAGGCCAAGCGGCTCACGTCCAGTTGTTTCTTCGGGGTGCCGTCGGGCATGCTGATGTCCCAATCGATCGCGCCTCGGTAGCCCGTTGCGATGGCCACCGCATCCGCCAGCTCGCGGATGCTCAGGTCAAGGCCCGTACCAACATTGAGGTAAGTGAGCTCACCTGGGGCCGGGTTCCAACGCTCCAAGGCAAACACGCAGGCGTCGCCGAGGTCATCCACATGCAAAAACTCACGCAACGGTGATCCCGTTCCCCAACAGGTCACACTTTTTATTTTGGCTTCCTTGGCTTCATGGAAGCGGCGCATTAAAGCAGGCAGCACATGGCTATTTTCCGGGTGATAGTTATCTCCAGGGCCATACAAATTCGTTGGCATCAAGCTGATTGCATCAAAGCCATACTGTTTTCTTAGTGATTCGCACAGCTTGATCCCGGTGATCTTGGCGATCGCATACCACTCATTCGTGGGCTCCAATGATCCTGTGAGCAACGACTCCTCTTTGATCGGTTGCTCAGCAAACTTCGGGTAAATACAACTACTACCCAGAAAGAGCAATCGCCTCACCCCCGCCTCCCAAGCCCCTTCAATCACATTCGTTTGAATCTTCAAATTCTCCAGCAAAAAATCAGCTGGGTAGGTGTCATTGGCATAAATTCCGCCCACTTTTGCGGCCGCTAGCACCACCACATCAGGCTTATTCGTTGCATACCAAGCTTTCACTGCTTCGTGATTGAGCAGATCCAACTCTTGGCGGTTTGGTGTCAGCAAGGCTCCGCGTTTAGCTTCATCGCCATAGCCCTTCTCCTGCAATGCCCTACAAATCGCGCTGCCCGCCATTCCCCGCGCGCCGGCAACAAAAAAGCGATCATCGGCTTTGATCAAGCTTCTCACTCCTTAACTCCAGCGGCCTTGACAGCATCAGGGTTCGCCGGTGGATTCTCCATCGAGCCCACAACATTGAATCCTTTCAATTTCAAATAAGCCTCTTTCTTAGCCTCCTCCTGATCCGTCGCCACCATCTCCGCCACCAATTCCTCCAGGGTTGTCGTCGGCGTCCAGCCCAGCTTCACCTTGGCCTTAGTGGGATCACCGAGCAACGTCTCCACTTCTGCCGGACGGAAGTAACGCGGATCAATTCGCACCACCACTTCGCCGGTGTTTCGCTTGCCAGTTTCCTCTAAACCCTTGCCTTCCCATTCGACGGCGCCCCAGCCCAGCTCAAGTGCCGTTAATTCAATAAAGCGGCGCACGCTTTCCTGCCGCCCTGTAGCGATAACAAAATCTTCCGGTGGACCCTCCTGCTGCAGCATCCGCCACTGCATCTCCACATAATCCCTGGCATGGCCCCAATCGCGCAGCGAATCGAGATTGCCCATGTACAGGCAATCCTCTAAGCCCGCATCAATCCGCGCCAGGCCCCGCGAGATCTTGCGCGTCACAAACGTTTCACCGCGCCTTGGGCTCTCGTGGTTAAACAGCACCCCATTGCAGGCATACATCCCATAGGCCTCGCGATAATTCACCGTGATCCAGTACGCATACAACTTGGCCACCCCGTAGGGGCTTCTTGGGTAAAAGGGCGTGCTCTCCTTCTGCGGCATCTCCTGCACCAAGCCATACAGCTCACTCGTGCTGGCTTGATAGATACGGGTCTTCTCCGTTAAATCCAACATCCGCACTGCTTCTAAAATTCGCAGTGTGCCAAGCGCATCACTATTGGCTGTGTATTCGGGCGCTTCAAAGCTCACGGCCACATGGCTTTGGGCTCCAAGGTTATAAATCTCATCCGGCTGCACCTGCTGAATAATCCGGATCAAATTGCTGCTATCTGTTAAATCCCCGTAGTGCAGCACCAGCCGCGGATCATCTTCATGGGGATCCTGATAGAGATGATCAATTCGGCTGGTATTAAAACTGCTCGCTCTTCTTTTGATCCCATGCACTTCATATCCCTTCTCCAGCAACAACTCCGCTAAATAACTGCCGTCTTGGCCGGTGATGCCGGTGATCAGGGCGGTTTTGGTGGGGGTAATAGAGGGGGGCATTGAGTCTTCAGAACGTCATGCAGGCATAACAATTCCGCCTGCGGTCACAGCGGACAGGAGCAGAGCTCAACCGCCTCGGCTGTGACGTAATGGATAGGAGTTTGCCACGTCGCTGCTGCATAGCTGAGGTTTTGTGGGCGGCAATGCGTAGCGCAGCGCGCCAACATAGAGCTGGAAAGTGGTGCGCATCAAACATCACGCATCTGTTCATCACTTTTAGTGGGTCAAAACTGCCCGGCTCATGAGCAATGGCTTAAGAATCGAGCCAGAACTCCTTAGCTAGATTCAAGGGAAGGAGAGTTCAATCCAACCTTGTTGAGCCGCCAAAGAACGTGAACAGGCCATCACCAACCACGACCAGCCTGGCGGACCTACGCACCCAACGTCACGCCCAATGGTTGCTCGCACTACGCCTTTCGCTACAAGACTTGGTGGAGTCCAATCTGGAACGACCAGACCAGATCTATCTGTTCGGCTCCCGTGCTCGGGGCGATTGGGACGGTTTATCAGACACCGATCTACTCGTGGTGGCAGCCAACCAACATCTGGCCGAAACATGGGCCGATCAAGTGCTCGATTCAGGACTCGCTGAGGATGTGATCGCACTCGACCGTGAGGCCTGGGCTCAGTTGCCACAGAGCAACTCAGTGGTTTGGCGCAACGCTGCCAAGGTCGCTATTCCGTTACTAGCGGAGAGGCCATGAATGCCCGGCCGGATGCATGGCTGCGCCAAGCCCAAAACGACCTCGAACTCGCTCAACTGGCACGTGACAACGGCTACTTGGCGCAAGCCTGCTTCTACGCATCACAAGCAGCCGAAAAAGGCCTAAAAAGCGCACTTCTGGAATTGGGACTGGAGCCTCCGCACACGGATGTGCTCAACGATTTAACGAGGCGGCTGAAAGAAACAGGCTTAGAGACCAAGGCATTAGAGGCCCTATCTCTGCGCAGCCTGAGCAGGATGGCGATCCAATCCCGCTACCCCGTGGATGCCACCCCGCCTTCTGAGCTGTTCGATCCAGAGGAAACCGATCAAGCTTTAGCAACGGCCCGTGAGGTGTTGAGCATCCTCAAGGCTTTGGATCAGCAGGGCTGAGGGCTGCCACTTCAGTCAATCTGCTTTGGACACCTCGCCGATCCGCTTCTGACAACGCCCCAAGGGAACCAATCAACAAGCTCTGATCCAGGGTGAACAACTTGAAGCGAACAACACAAGGCTGAGGTAACCCAGCAGCTTGGAGATCCTTGATCTGCCAATCCGTTGGCCATTGGCTGTTGCGAGCACTGGTCACCATCGCCAACAGGAGATGACCACTTTGCTCTTGAAATGCAGGCTTGGAGAGAACCAACGCGGGCCTCCGCTTGATGGCCTGGCGCTCTGTGAATGGAAACGGAACTCGTACCAAAGCGAACGGTGGAAACGCTGTCACAGGTCTGCAAAGGCAACTTCATCCTCATCACTGCCCCATTCCGTCAGCCCAGCCTGAACTCCACGCAAATAGCCCAGGTCGATCGGAGACACCACCCTGAGACGAACCGACTCGTCCTCAAGTTCCCAACTCACGAGATCGCCACGCTTCAGCCCGAGAGCGTCCCGTACACCCTTGGGGATCGTGACTTGCCCCTTAGCCGTCAATGTTGCCAAATCCATCGCTTACCTCCTTACTGCCTTACTATCGTAGGACTCCTTACGCTTCTGCGGCGTAAGAGCTAGAAACGATTAATGCGATTCGATTCACCAGCACCCTGATCGATGCACCTTTGGTGCGGATCATTGTTGAGCCCAGCGCCATTAATGGACTACGCAAACGATCCCAGCTAATGGTCGACAAGCTCTTCACGGTTCCAATCGAGGGCATCGGCAGCTCGATTGGTGGCATGGAGACAACAGTGATGGCAGAGCTTGATCTGGCGCTCAGAGACTGGCTGGCTCTCCATTAAGGAGGCGCACACTGCACACACGCGTCGCTAATGCCTGCAGCACCGAGTTCGTCGTCTGGCAAGGTCAGGATTGCTGAGGTGTCGAGGCAAAAAGCTGGCATCACCGTTCAGCGTTTCGATCGAGCCCCCGACCCGCCAAGCGCTACCAAGCCCGATAGATCAAGCGACCCAATAGCTCACGCAGGGCACGGGAGCTGCCATCTAAAGCGCCTGCAGAAGGAAACCACTGGGTTGGGTCACGCCACAGAGGACCGGCCCAAGCGCCGCGGGCCTGAAAATCCACGGGGAACGGTTCCACCACGAGACCCTGGCGCTCAAACAGGCGCTGAGCACGGCGCATATGAAAGGCACTGGTGACCAGCAGGATGCGAGGGGATGGAACTAATCCATTCCCAGATGTCTCCAGCAATCGACGAATCGCAACCGCTTCTTCTGCGGTGTTCACCACCGGTGGCGTGCTCGCCATAACGCCAGCGGGGATTCCAAGCTGTTGCGCTTCCTTTAGGTAGCGCTTCCCCTCGGGAGGTTGGCCGGGCCGGAACGGACTTGCCCCACCGGTAAACAGCAAGCGCGGGGCCTTGCCAGCGCGGTAGAGATCGAGGCCAGCAAGAAAGCGGTCTGGGTCGTGCCACTCGCTCACCCGCGCAGCACCGGGAGCTGGGTGACGGCCGCCGCTGAGCACCACGATCGCTTCAGCAGAATGAGCTTCAGATGCGGTGGTGCGTTGCCAGGGCGCCTCGAGCCAGCGCCACAGGGTTTGGCTCACCAGCCCCAGAGAACAAACCCAAAGCAGCACAAGCGCTGCAATCACAGGCCAACGCCAACGGCCGATCAGCCCCACGAACAGAAGGATCAAGGAGAAGCCAAGTGGCAACAAGGCCAGAGGGAGAAGCTTGCTGAGCAGATAAATCATCGAAACGTCGTCAGCTCTGCGAAAAGTGTGCTTTCCACCCAATTCTCTTCCTGGCAACAGAACACTTTCCCAAGACACTGAGATGCCATACCTTGCAAGGGCTTTTACAGAATGAAGATTGCTGAATACCCGTTTCCTATGGGCGATCGCATCAGGAGTTGCTCTAACGCTCCAGCCCGTCATGGTGGGTGCTCAGCAGCTCATTGAGGTTGAAGAAACAGTCGTAGAGCAGGCCCAACCCCTGCCGCTCGAGCAGCGTTCACAAATCACCTATGACGCCTACATCCTCGGCCCTGGGGATGGTCTGCAGATTGAGTTGCTGGATCTTCCCGAACTGAGCGGGCGTTTCTCGATCGGCCCCGACGGAACGCTTTACCTTCCCCGCCTAAGAGCCCTCTATGTCGAAGGGCTCACGGTGGAAGAGCTGCGTTATTTCCTCACCGAACAATTCAGCACCTACGTGCGTGACCCACAGGTTTACGTGCGGCCCGTGCGCTATCGCCCGATCCGGATTTACATCGGCGGCGAAGTGAGACGGCCTGGGTATTACACCTTGAGTGGAGACTCTGATCTCGAAAATCTCTCCACCACAGCGGAAGCCACTCAGCTGCAAGCAGGAACCGCCACATCAACCAACCGGCCTGGATTGGGCCAACTGCCAAGAGCTGCAGCAGCAGGACCCGGCGGCAGTGGTTTAAGCACCTTTGGAACTTTGTTTCCCACCGTCTTTGACGCGATCCGCACCGCTCAGGGAATCACCCCCTATTCCAACCTCTCCAAGGTGCAGGTCACGCGCAAACGAGCCCTGGGCCTTGGTGGTGGCCGCATCCGCACCAACCTCGACTTTCTCTCGCTGATCACGGAAGGCAACGAATCCCAAAACATCCGCCTGTTTGACGGCGATGTGGTGAGCGTGAGCAAAAGCAAGGTGGTGATGCGGGAGCAGTTGCTCAAAGCCGGGCAAACCAACCTCAGCCCCCAATTCATGAATGTGTTCGTGAGCGGGCGCGTTAAAAATCCTGGCGGCGTTGTGGTGCCTCAAGGCTCCGTGCTCAATCAAGCCTTAACCCTCGCCGGTGGCCCGCAACTGATGCGCGGCAAGGTGGAATTCATCCGTTTCACCAGGGAAGGAGAAGTGGATCGCAGGATCTTTGGTTACAACCCAGGTGCAGCTGCGGATGCCCCCAACAACCCCGTATTGATGGCTGGAGATTTGATCACCGTTCGCGAATCGCCGCTTAGCGCCACTGCCACGGTGCTGAATGAGCTCACAACTCCTGCCTTTGGTATCTATGCCTTCTACTCGATCTTTAACAACTTCAACTGATGACGAGCAGCCATACCCCCTCCCCCATCGAGAACCCATCAACAGACGATGAGATCGATCTGCGCCAAGTGGGCGGGGCCCTGCTTCGCCATAAGCGCCTGATTGGAGCTGTTGCGGGATGGGCGCTCGTCCTTTCCACCCTCTATGCCTTCACTCGCAAACCAGTGTGGGAAGGGCAATTTCAGATCGTGCTGCAAAACAATGAGCAACCTTCCAGTGGTGCGGCTGCCTTGCTTCAAACCAATCCAGGCTTAGCCGGATTGATCGGAGCTGGCGGTGGTGAAAGCCAATTGGAAACCGAGGTCAAAATTCTCGAAAGCCCTTCGGTGCTCAAGCCGGTTTTCGATTTCGTGAAAGCCAGCAAAGCCAAAACAGGTGAGGACGTCAGCGCGTGGCGCTACTCGAGTTGGGTGGGAAATCTCACGATCGAACTCGCCAAAGGCACCTCCGTGCTCGAGATCGCCTACCGCGACACCCAGGAAGACTTGATTCTTCCGGTAATTGATCGCATCTCTAAGACCTACCAGGCCTATTCCGGACGCGACAGAGCGAAGGGCTTAACCCAGGCGATTTCCTATCTCGATGAACAGATAGAGCTTTTCACTACGAAAAGCGCCGAGTCACTCCGGGCGGCTCAGCAATACGCCATTAATGAAGACCTCACAGCTTTAAAGGGCGAAGGAGCTAACGATAATGAAATCAAAAATTCAATAAACATCGAAGCCATCAGAGTGCAGGCCGCCAATCAAATCCGAAGCATTAACGAACAACTCATACAACTTAATCAACTCAACGATAATCCGGAAACTTTAATGTATTTGGGGAGAAATATCCCCGAGCTTGCTGCTCAGGAATTACCTCAAACTCTTGACGCTCTTGACACTGAGCTCGCCCTCCTACGCGCCAAATTCACCGATAAGGATGACTCGATCAGAAGGGTATTAGAGAAACGCCGCCTGCTGATTGAGGTATTTAAACGCCAAACATATGGTTATCTATATGCCCAGCGAACTGCAGCGCAAGCAAGACTCAAGGCGGCGGAACGTCCTAAGGGAGTGTTGATCAAGTTCAGGGAACTTCTACGCGAAGCTGCCCGTGATGAAGCCACGCTTACCAAATTAGAAGCGGAGCGCCAGGTACTTTCACTTGAAAAAGCCCGCAAACAAGAGCCATGGGAGTTGATCTCTACCCCGACCTTGCTTGACAACCCAGTGGCCCCCCGCAAAAAGCGGATGATGGCGCTGGGTTTGCTGGCCGGCTTGGTCGCTGGAAGCGGTGCTGCCCTTGTGGTGGATCGCCGCACCGGGCTGGTGTTCAGCCGTGATGAGCTCAAGGGATTGCTGCCTTGCCCTCTGCTCAAGCACCTCTCTGCGCTTGCCCCCAACAGCTGGCATGACGCCGCTGATCTCTTGGCCAACGGCCCCCTAAGCGTGCCCGCCCCTGGACCGATTGCTCTCATTCCCGTAGGCAATGTTCCCAGTGATCAGCTGCAGCGCTTGCGCTCCGAGCTGCAACAGGCCCTTGGCAGCCGTGAGCTGCTAGTGAGCAGCGACCTGCGCCAAACCAGCCGTTGCGCCACCCAGCTGCTGCTCACTGCCCCAGGCGTAGCCACACGCACCCAGCTGTCCCAGTTCAAACAGAAATTGGCGCTTCAAGGCACCCCTCTGGCTGGTTGGGTGCTGCTTGATCCTGATCTGGAGCTGGGTTGAGCAACCAACCTGCGATCGTTCACGGCCTGTCCAAACTCATGGCTGGCGGTGTGTTGTTGTGCCTGAGCACCACTGCCCTGGCGCCACGAGAGGCCCACACCCAGGTGCGCTGGGAGCCGTTGCTGATGGATCAGAACAGCGCAAAAGAAGCAGATGCTGCTCCATCTGTGATTTGGGATGCGGTGCCGGAACGTGAGCAGAGCAAACAATCGATGGATCCAGTGGTTTGGGAGGTGATTCCAGACAACGAGCACACCAATCCATCGCTGAATCGATTGGTCTGGGAGGTGATTGCAAACGACGAGAGATCAGCAGAGCCCCCTAAGGAAGCCTCCAAAGAACCTTTTGATCAGCAGCTCACGCCAGAACAAGTGGAGGCAGTACTGAACAGCATTCCCCTCAAAGCCAGCGACTACCTCCCCCTGCTGCGGTTATCACTCGCCGTACCCACTGCAGCCACCCTGCCGTCTGAGCAATGGCGGATCAGCTTCCTGAACATCTCGCCGTTCAGCAGTGATACCGGCACAGGGAACCAGAACTACGCCATCAATCTCGACGTCGGCCTGATCGATAACCTGCAGCTCACGGCATTTGTGAGCCAAGCCGATGACCCACTCAACGCCCCGCTAACTGGATTCAAGAAGCAGCCCGGCAACTTCTGGCAAAGCTACGGCGCAGCCGCACGCTGGCGCTTGCTCAATCAAGACAGCTGGCAACTGGCTCTGAATGGATCCCTAGAAGTCTGGGAAGTGGGTAGCGGTGGTGACGACTCCTTCTCTAACGCGGGAGATAACGCCAGCCCCAACATCTTCAATGACTCCGGCAGCAGGGTGTTCACACGCAACATTGTTGGCTCCATCAGCCTTCCGGTGAGCTGGCAAGCAACCAAAAACCTGCAATTCAGCCTTGCTCCAGGGGTGAGCGTTCTGCCCTCCAGCCAGGGCGCAGGCCAAGGGGGCGCAGGCACGTTTTATGGAACCAATCCATTCATCAGTGGTGGTGTTCTGTTCCAACCCATCCCCGAGTTAGGACTCACCGCGAGCATCGCCCAACCCGTGGGTGCTGGAACCAATAGCTTTAATGCTGATCTTGAATTTTCACGCGTACCCATCCTTTCAGCCGGAATCAATTGGGACCTAAACCCCCGCATTGGTCTGCGGGGCATGATCACCAATGGCTTCGGCGCCACACCAGCCACAGCGCTGCTCGCCCTACCTTCCGACAACCGTCTGGGCTACAGCGCCAGCTTCGTGTTCACTCCAGACACACCCGATACGCCCCAACCGCCCCTCACCACACGGCAACAATCTTTAAGCAAGGGCGGCCTCACCGTGAACACCGCTCTTGTTCCACCCGATGGAGGCATCGAGGCCTGGGGCAATGGCGACGACGGAGGGAACCGCAACGGCTTTGTGGGCTACTCGCTGTCGAACATTTTCCAGGTGGGTTTATTTAGCGGTGGTCTCTACAACAACGTTCCCCAGACCACTCCCCAGGCGCGCACCTACGCCAACGACGGCGCCTACAACTGGCGCATCGGTGGTAAAGCCGTGGCTTTCAGTCCTCTGCGCGGCGCTCCTTTCTGGGGAGGTGGCCGCATCACCCTCGGCAGAAGCGATGCCAAGAGCAGCAGCGGCCAGGGCTACGTGTTCACTGAATCCATCAACACCTGGGAAGCCACTCCCTGGCTCGCTTTCAATGTGAACCCCAAAGTGGCATGGAGTGGGGTTGGCAACCTCTGGGGTGTGGGCCTGAGCGCGAACGTGCAGCTAGCGCCGCGCTGGCAGCTCATCCCTGAAGGAAACCTTGTGATAAATCAATTTTCTCAGAGCAACAGCACGCTTGGTCTGCGCTGGCAGACCACCGAAAGCATTGCTCTAGAGGCCTACGGCACTACAGCTGCCTCGATCCTCGATATCGGCCAATTACTGAGTGCCGAGCAAATTCGCTGGGGCGGCAGGGTTCTGGTGGGTTTTTAAGGCCGAAGGCATCGTCATCAACGCGGGACAAGCCGCAACAGCACGCCATTGGCGCTACGCAACGTAAGGCGACCCACCCATTCCGGGCCGATGTCCTCGTTTGCAGGTAAAAGCTGGTACTCCCCAATCAATTCCGCGAGCACCAATAAAGCCTCCTGCTGGGCAAAGGCAGCCCCAGGACACTTGCGCGGCCCCAAGCCATAGGGCAACCAAGCCTCTCGAGACAGACGGCGTTCTTCTGGGGTGGAGCCATCGAGCAAAAAACGTTCAGGGCGAAACTGATTGGGCTCCGGCCAGTGATCCTCATGGCGGTGAATCACCCATGGCGAGAAGGTCAGCAATGAACCCACAGGGCAACGACTCGCCTGCAACGTGGTTTCGGTGCTTTGCCTTTCGCGAATAAAAAAACTCACTGGCGGATAGAGGCGCAGGGTTTCTTGAAACACAGCGGCACCGTAATCAAGCTTTCGCAAGCGCTCCGGAGCCAAGCCGCCCTCTTCTACGACCCCGTCCACTTCAGCCCAAAACCGCTGCTGGCAAGAAGGGTCGAGAGCCAATAACCAACAGGCACTGCTCAAGGCGCTAGCAGAGGTTTCATGCCCGGCCAAGAACAGAAAACAAACCTGATCAACCAGCTCCTCCGCGCTGAAACTGGTGCCGCTCACTGGATCATGCGCTGCCATGAGATAAGCGAGCAAATCGTCTCCACCTGCGTCCGGCGCCGCCAACCGCTCCTCAATCACCCCTTTAATCCAACGGCGAATCACACCCGCATCACGCTGTAGAGAACGCTGCACCCAGCGCCGAGGGAGATGCAAGAAACGCATCACCAAAGCACGAGCCGCCCGGCGTTGATAGCGCCCAAAGGCCTCCACCACCTCTCTTGCTTCATCTGCCTGTAAAGGCCGGCTCAGAATCGTGCGCACGATTACATCCGCTGTCACCCAAGTCATCGCTGCTTCGATGTCGACCACAGCCCCCCGCATGGCATCTGGCTGTTGCGCCAACTCCTGGTCCAACCGCTCCAACATCGCATCGGTGGCAGCAGCCATCGCTGGATAGACCCGCTCCAACTGGGCTGCCTGAAAGGCTTGATCAATGAGACGCCGTTGACGGGCCCATTCCTCACCGTTCACCGAGAAAATGGCTCGACCGATGAGCGGCTCGAGAATCCAGAGGGTGTAGGGATGCTTTGGGAAATTCTCTACCTCCTCAATCAACACACGCCGCACGAGGGCTCGGTCGTTCACCAAAAAAACGCGCAGTCCCAGGAGGTTGAGTTCCCCCAAGGCGATGCGGAAGTCCCATTCATTGAGCAAACCGAACCAGCTGGTCCAACCACGGGCAAGGCGCCGAAACAGGTTTGCGGTGTAAGGCAGCGGTTTCGGCCAGGGAGGTGTGATCGCCATTAACAGTGACCCTCCCCAGCGATCAAGCCACAGAGATCAATTCCGCTTGACGGATCGCAGAGGTAAACAAAATGAAGCTCGAACAGCACACTGAGCCACTGGCGGCGACGTCTCAAACCCCTCGTTTTTCTTAGATCCAACAGTTGCTGGCGTGGATAGTTGCCCTGCTCTGGCAACGGCATTCCGCAGACCTCGTAGGGATTCACACCGGCAAAGCACAGCAGATCATCTGCGGATGTCACATCAAGCCAGGGCAAACGAGGGGGCTTAGCCAGCTCCCTCAGATCTTGACGGAAGGCATCAGCACGTGGATACAAGGCCAGATTGGCAAGATTTTGTCCAAGGCTAAGCAAGCTCATTTTTTGCAAAACGGTTTCAGCCTCAGGCCGTCGGCGTAGCTCCGCCGCCAACATTGCCAAAACGAATGAACCAGAGCTGTGACCCACAATCAGGATTTCGTTTGCAGGCGAGTTTCGTTCCAGATCCAAAAGGGATTGCGCCAACATCTGAACCCGCAAACGCAGGCTTTGATCGCGAGCTTCGCCGAGCCGATACGTGAACAAGATCGAGCGACTCAGCCAGACAACCCCGAGCTGGTCAGCCAATAGCCAGCCTCGCCAAACCACCATCGCTGCTAAAAATGTCGCAATGATGGGCCCTATGGGCGGCCCTACCTGCAAGCCAAGCCAAGCGGCTGCAGCCGCCAACAAAAACACGATCGCGAGCACAACTAGGGGATACAAGCCGCATAAGGCAACCCCTCTACACAACCTGGCAGCAGCCCATAAGCGCCCTCTAAACAGGTAGTCCCATCCATACGGGAGCAGTTGACCCAGCAGTGAAAAGGGATGCTTGGGCCAGTGGGCCCGTGCCACATCATCCCAATGCAGGAATGCGAGCTCAGTGCCTTGCTTCTCCAAAGGCCAAAGCGTGATTTGCTCACCTGGTAAACGCCGCCCTAAACGCCAACCCCGTTGTTTCAAGGCCCGCTTAAACAAGCCCTGGTAGTGAGCCACACCTCTTGGATCAAAACCGCTGATGAAATAGGTGCGGCGCCGGCAGAATGGATTGGAGTGCACCAGTAGCGCGGCCATGTTCTCTCATTCTCGCCTTTCTCCCTGGGCCCTTAAAGGTTCTGCCTTACTCATGCCGTTGGCGATCATCAGCGCAGCAGCTTTACCTGCGGCACAAGCGCAAACCAAGCTGAACGTGCTGGTGGAGCAGCAGGGGAACACCCGCACTGCATCAATGACCGTGCCAGTGCCGCCCCAGCGCGCCTGGGAGGTGCTCACCGATTACGTGGCCATAGGGGAAGCAATGCCTGACATCTCCAAGGTGCAACTCCTCAGCCGGCAGGGGAACAGCCTGCGGCTACGCCAGGCTTATCAGGCTCCCTACACCTTCGGGTTAACAATCAGCGCTGAACTTGCTGTAACGGAAACGCCCAAGACAGCCATTCACTTCCGCATGATCAAGGGTGATTTGATCAGTGCCCTCAGCGGAAGCTGGTCGTTAACGCCAACACAAACGGGGACGCGTCTGCGCCACACCATCACCTTGGTTCCTGAATTGCCAGGCCTGATGCAACCTCTGTTTGCCCAGCTGACACGCACCAGCTTGCGGGATTCGATGCTGCGGCTGAGTGCGCTGATGGAGAAGCCCTAAATCCCTCTATCTCGCAGGATCGTGACCCGAGAGGGGTGGAAGCGGACCAGGTAATCAACACCTCGCCAAGAGATCAGGCGCACAAGCAGAGCCGCCAAGGTTGCCGCCCCATCCACGAGCTGCCCCGGCACAAGGCCCACAGCCCAGCCCAGCCAATGGGGGCTTCCTTGAGGCTGCATCAATCGTTCAATCCAGCAAAGCAGTCCCACACAACCCAGCTCATAGATCAACGCCGCGGCCCAATCTCCCTGCAACAGCGCAAGCAAGAGCAGTGCAGCACTGCTAACACCATGCAGTGCCACCAAGCCCCAAGCCGGATGATGCAATCGAGCGGTGAGCAGCTGACGGGTGATCCAGCGGCTTAGCGGGAGCAAGGGCTGGGCAGGATCAGGATCCACCATGATCAAATTCGGTTCAAACCGATAGTCCAAACCCAGCCTTCGCAACGGACCCAACAGGCCGGTGTCTTCGCACAATCCGCGGCGAAGCAGTTCAAGCCAATCGCCGGCTTCCACCACCGAGCGGCGAACGCAAAGAGTGCCGCCCCAAGGGATCTTCCACAGGGTCATCAACACCACGGCGCCGGCATTCCACACCGCGCGCGTCCAACTGCTCAAATTCAATGCCGATAATCCTGGAGAGAGAGGAGCAAACCAGCGGTTGCCAGAAATCGCCCCGATCCCTGGCTTCAAGCAAGCTCGGGCACAACGTTCCAGGCCATCTTCAGCGAAGCGAATATCAGCATCGAGCAGCACCACCAGAGCACTCTCGGAGTGAAGATCAGAAAAAGCCTGACGTAGTGCTGCACATTTGAGCGAGCCCTGGCTCGGACGTTGCTGAAGGGTCCGGCAGTGCAACTCGGACCAAGCAGTATCTGAGCGATTCAGCCAAGGCTGGAGTAACGGCCACGCCGGATCAGCATCACTGTCCACCACCACCTGAAGCCGCCAAGGGCCTGGGTAGGTCTGACCGGCCAGAGATCGCAGCAGTCGCGGCAAGCAACTATCTGCCCCCCTCAGGCACAGCACCACCTCCAAGGGCAACCATCCCTCCTCGGGCTCCGCTGCAAACGGTGTGCTGCAACTGCGCAACTTGCGCAGTTGATAAGCAAACAGCCCTACCAGCACAATCTGCAGAAAGAGCATCCCAAGGAGCAGCGCTGGTGCAGGCAAGCTCAAACCGAAGACTTCTGCTGAAGCAGCGCCGATGCCCAAGGACTAATTAATTGGTCCCAATCAGGGCAGCGGACCCCCTGTTCAGCCAACAGCTGAGTGGTGTAACTACAACCAGGTCGAGCCCGCTGTCCCTTGCAGTTGCGCTCCGGATACGTTAGGCCGTCCTCTCCCCAGCGTTGCCGCAGGAAAGGCAGCAGGGGCTGCAGAGGATTAGCCAAGCTTGCTTCGATCGCCTCGATCCATTCCTGCATCGGCAAGATCCTCCAACCACCTTGAGCATCGGTGATCTGGCTCAAAAGCGTGGTGAGCATCAACGGCTCAGGGTGCTGCAAGTGAAAACAACGCCCCTTGGCAGGTTCACACCAGGCCAGCGCAGACACTGCATCTGCGACGTAATCCACAGGAACCACATCGAGCTCCCAGGCCAGATCCGGGGATGCCCCTAGGGCCAAACTTCCCTGCAACAAGCGCTGCAAAAGATCGCCCTCATGCCAGAAACGTCCGTTGGAGGGGCCGGCAATCAGCGGTGGGCGATACACCGTGACGGGAAGTCCGGCCTCCCCTGCTCGCGCCACCATGCGATCCGTGACCCATTTGGTTTGGGAATAACCGAGTTGGATGCCCTGCCAGTCGGCCAGCGCATCATCTTCAGCGATCACCTGATCGCGATAAGCATCAGCCTCAAAGACAGCAACGCTTGAAATCAACTCAAAGCGGAGTGGCGAAGCGGCCGTTGCTAGGTGGAGCAGCTCTCGAGTACCGCCAACATTGGCAGCAGCGAGTTGGGCATAGCTGGCCATCTGGCTGAGCTGGGCACCGTTGTGAAGAATGCCTCCCACCCCCTGGCCGAGAGCCGCAAATTGATCGGGGTCGAGTCCCAGCTTCGGCTGGGAAAGGTCTCCAAGCACCACCTCCAACCGCTCCGACCAGTCCGGATTCCACAGACCGTAACGACGAAGATTCCGCTCCAACTTTTCCGATCCTTGATGCAAGGAGGAAGCTCGCACGAGACAACGCACCCGCAGCTCCGGCCAACGCTCCAGCTGCCCTGCCAGGAGATAGGCGCCTAGGAAGCCACTCGCGCCAGTGAGCAGAACTCGTTCTCCAGGCGCCTCAACGGGTGGGCTCTCCGGCACTGACCAACTGGCTTCTAGCTGCGCCTCTTGATCAAGGTCCAATCCCTCCCGTGCCGCTGCAGATCCGTCTGGCAACAATCGCTCGAGAGCCATGCTCGCCAGATCATCCAAGCAAGGGGCGTCGCTAAGGGCAGCCAGATCTAGGCGCCATCCCAACGCCTGCTGGACTTCGGCAGCAAACTCGGCTGCCATCAACGAATCGAGCCCTAAATCAAAAAGGCTGGTACGGGAATCGAGCTGAGCTTCCGGTTCTTCCATCACTCCAGCCAGGATGTCTTGGAGCGTCGACAACATCCATGGCCTGCGCTGGTCCACTGACAAGGCCTCCAACTGAGCGCGCACCTGGGCTTCTGAGCGGCCCCCTACTTCATTAATCAGGGATCGGAACCAGGCCGCCTGTCGGGGCAAGGCCTGACTGACGAGCCGCGGCCAATCGGCCGCCATCACGGTCACCACTCCGCTACGGCCTCGCTGCAGCAATGACTCCAGAGCCGACAACGCTTCGTCTTCCGCCAAGAGATGCAGTCCTACGGACTCAAAGCGCCGCTCCAACCCTTCAGCCATGCCAGCACCAGCCCAAGGCCCCCACTGAATCGCCAGCTGAACTGCGCCATCAGAGTCCGCGTTGATGCAGGTGGATTCAACAGCCCCATTGGCAGCGCCATAGACAAACTGGCCCGGCGAACCCAGTGCCGCGGCGATTGACGAGAACATCACCTGAAAATCGAGGTTTTGAAACGCAGCTGGCTGCAGCCTTTGCAGCTTGTCAAGCTGCTGCTGGGGACCCAACTTCGCCTCAAACACCTTATTAATACTGGTGAGTTCAATCTCACCGACGCGCTGATCTTGCAGGGCTCCAGCAGCATGAAAGACACCGCGCAGTGGTAGGTCCTGAGGTAATCCAGCGAGTGCTTGAGGGAGATCGTCCCATCGGAGCGCCTCAACCTGCACACCTTGAGAGCGGAGGCTGTCCAAACACTCGGCCGTTTCTGTCCCTGGTACGGGCACACTTCTCCCCAGCAACAACAACGAGCGCGCACCCCGATCCACCAACCAAGACTGCAGAAGTTGGCCAATCCCTCCAAAAGCACCCACCACCAGATAAGTGCCGTCCATACGGATGGCACAAGGCGGGGCTTGGCTTGGCAGGGTGATCACCAACTTGCCCACATGCTTTCCCTGCGCCATCCGTCGGAAGGCGTCCTTGCACTGATCCAAAGCAAAGGCTGATACCGGCAAAGCAGGCAAAGTTTTGTCTTGAGACGCCGCCACCAACCGCAGCAATCGCTGCCTTAAGGGGTGTGGATCGCGCGCTGCCACTTCCAGCAGATCAAAGCGGAAATAGCCGACATCAGGCCGTTTCTCGCGTACCTGCTGATCGCTCCAGATTTCCAGCTTGCCAAGCTCTACAAAGCGTCCGCCTGAAGCGAGCGCCTGAAAGCTGGCATCCACCCACTCACCTTTAAGGCTATTCAGGACAACATCAACACCACGGCCTTCGGTGTGCTTGAGAACCTGATCAGCGAAAGCAGTGGAGCGGGAATCAAAGACCACCTCCACACCTTGCTGCAACAATCCAGCCTGTTTGGCTGCACTGGCGGTGGCCAGGATGCGAGCACCGCATCGCAAGGCCACCTGCACAGCCGCCTGCCCTACTCCACCGGCAGCTGCATGAATCAAAACTGTTTCTCCAGCCTGAAGCTGCGCCAACTGCTCCAGGCCATGCTCTGCCGTGAGATAGGCCGTTGAAAGGCTTGCCCCTACCACAGGATCCAACTCTTCTGGCCAACGCACACAGAGGGCTGCCCTACAACTCACATGGCTTGCCAGGCTTCCCAGGGTGAGAGCCGCAAGCATCCGCTGGCCCACCAATGAGGAATCCACGCCAGGGCCAACAGCGACCACACGCCCCACGGCCTCCCCGCCGAATGGCAATTGAGCATTGGCCCTAAGCCCAAGGGATTGGTTGTGGCTGTGCAGAAGCCCCAAAGCATTCAGGACATCGCGAAAGTTCAGGCCCGTGGCCTCCACCGCCAACTCCAACTCTCCTGGCTGAAGGCGCGCTAGTGGCAAAGGCGCCTTGACCAGCCCTTCAAGTCGACCACTTCCATCGGACAGCATGCGAAACCGATCTTGATCAATCGGCTGAAAACAGCGGGTTTCAATGCAATCGGAACCGCACCAGCGGAGCTCAGCATCACCGGCGGTGGCAGCCAAGAGACGTTGCCACTGCGCTGATGAGAGACCTCCAGCCAGCGCAGTGGCTGAGGCTGTAATCGTGCTGCAACGCCAAGCAGAACAGTCCTGGGCCAGGGAGCGCACTGCCGCCTGGACTGACCCAGCAGCAGGTGTGGCGAAAGCCGGCATCCACAACAACACTTGACGCGGCTGGCTGAGGGGAAGCGCCTGCAGCTGTTGCACCAGCGCTGAAGTTACGGATTTTGGATCCTCCTGAGCATCCAGTTCCAAAGGCACGATCGCCTGCTGCTGGCACCACTCCCAGACGGCATCTGGCAATGCCCCCAACGCGATCAGGGTGATTGGCTCGGCAGCTCCTGGGCTCCAATCGCTCAGTGCATGCGCCGCAAGAGGTTGCCAAATGGTCTCCAGCAGTTCCCCGGCAGGTCGAGAGGAGTCCTCAGGGAGCATTAACTCCAGCAGAGTTCGCGTCAAACGCCTCAACTGCAAACCACGGATCCCACCGAGCAAAACCCCAGATTGATCAAGAAGGTCCAAGTCAGCGGTCACATGCGCGCGACTGCTCTCAGCTGCGTTGTGCAAATCTTCTGGACGAAGCTGTAAACGGCATCGCAGCTGGTCGGGCAAAGGCCAGCGCAACATCTGCATCTGTTCCACTCCCACAGGGAGTAGCAATTGGCCATCGGAGTGCGTTTGCGCAAGAACCGCAGCCACCAGTTGAAAACATCCATCGATCAGGCTGCGATCAGGTGCAGCATCAGGACGATGCAGCAGTGCTTCGGCGCCCGTGGCGTTGGCTTGCAAAGCAGCAAGCGGCCGATAGCAGCTGCCGTAATCCAGCCCAAAATTCTTTAAGGAGCTATAAAAATCGGCGACATCAAGGTCAGCACCATGGTCAAACTCCAAAGCCTGCAAGGGCTGAATGGCTTGTTCCGCAGCTCTGCTCAATAGGAGCTGCCCATGAAGCTGCCAGCTGCCGGCGTCTTCAGCCTGGGGAGTGCGGGCATGGAAGCTGAAGTCATCACCGTCGCGCACAGCCTGTAGCTGCACTGATCCAGCGTTGAGCCACAGCGGACGATCGAGATTGAGATCAGCACACTCAAGTGGCTGTTGTTGGTCGCTCAACCAATCCAAGACAAGGGCAAGATAGCCCGCTGCCGCGAACAGGGGATATCCGCAAAGCGCATGATCTTGCAAGTCGCGAGCGTTAGCTGGATCCAACACGGTCTGCCAGTGCTCTAACGCTCCTGGAAGGTCCAACTTCTGAAAAGCCATCCCTGGCTGTTCCGTTGTGACACTGCTGCCAACACCGATGTGATCAAGCCAAAGGCTGGCTTTGCCTTGTTCCAGATCCTGGTCCCGTGGCGTCCACCAAAAGCGTGAGCGCAGAAATGGATGACCTGGCGGCCGGAGCTGACGCCAGGAGGCACCTTGATGCCATTCGCGCCAATCCATCTGGGCTCCTTGAGCCAAGGCTTGAACAAGCTTCTGGAGCTGCTCAACCCCCACGGGGCCCTCAGACAATGTCTGTTGTTGCAGATCTTTCAACGTTTCTGGCAAAACCTCAGATCCACGCGAGGGAACAACACCGGTCCAAGCGGCAGGCTCTTGCCCTCGCAGCTGGCGTACCAGGTCCTCACCACTACTCGCAATCAACGCCAGCGCATGGGGGAATTGGGAGCGTCCCACATGGATGCTGGCGCAAAGATCCTCCAAACTGAACGCTGCTTGAGCCTCGAGCCAATCCGCTATTTGCGCGCGAAGCACGTCAAGTGCTTCCTCGTTGCGTGCGCTCAACCAGAGCAGGTGAAATGAATGCCCTAGTAACGATGTAGAAGAGGGCTGAGAAAGCTCAAGAGGAGCACTACTAAGCACAGCGTGAGAATTAGTACCACCGAATCCAAAAGAGCTGACACTGACCACCAGCTCCTGCTCAGGCTTGGGAAAAGGCTGCAGCGTCGTTGAAACCTTCAATCCAAGCCCAGGCAAATCCACGCTGGGATTGGGCTGCGAATAATGCAGGCTCTCAGGGACCATTCGCTCCCTGAGAGACAACACGGCTTTGATGAAACCCGTAATGCCTGCAGCCGTTTCCGAATGCCCCACATTGGTTTTCACCGAGCCAAGCAAGCAGGGCTCGGTGCTTGGCCGCCCCTGCC
The DNA here is from genome assembly GCF_014279775.1 of Synechococcus sp. PROS-9-1. Taxonomy (NCBI): domain Bacteria; kingdom Bacillati; phylum Cyanobacteriota; class Cyanophyceae; order Synechococcales; family Synechococcaceae; genus Synechococcus; species Synechococcus sp. PROS-9-1. The sequence continues at coordinate 138,257 of NZ_CP047961.1, read as the reverse complement.
CAAGCACCGAGCCAAGGGCTCTGAGTTCAATCGGATCCCCCTGGCGAGTCCCTGTGCCATGGGCTTCTACGAATTGCGCTGCCGAAGGAGACAGCCCAGCAGAGGCATAGGCGGCTTGCACACACGCGATCTGAGCTTTTTTGTTGGGTGCAGCCAAGCCTTGACTGCGGCCATCGGAATTCACCGCGGTGCCACGGATCACCGCTTCAATCGGATCACCGTCGCGCAGGGCAGCCCGCAACGGCTTAAGGAGTACAGCACCGGCGCCTTCGGAACGCACATAGCCATCCGCCTCAGCATCAAAGCTGCGGCAGTGCCCTGATGGCGACAGCAACCCCGCCTTACAGAAGCTCATCTGTATGCCGGGATGGATTAAGGCCTGCACACCTCCAGCAAGAGCAAGCTCTGACTCACCGCGCCTCAAGCTCTCGCAAGCCAAGTGCAAAGCCACCAGAGACGAGGAACAAGCCGTATCCACGGTGAAGCTGGGCCCTTTGAGATCAAAGGCGTAGGAAATTCTGTTGGCAGCAATGCAACCGGTGTTGCCGGTGAGGATGAAGGGTTCGTTATCAGGTGTGAGGTATTGATTTTCCGAAGCCCAGAGCAATGCGCTGTAATCAGCGCTGGAAATGCCCATGAACACTCCCACTGAGCGTCCACGCAACTGCTCCAGGGGCTGGGCACCCGCCTCCATCGCCCTCCAGCACACTTCAAGCAACAGGCGTTGCTGAGGGTCCATGCACTGGGCTTCCCTGCCGCTTATGCCAAACAAGGCTGGATCGAACTGGTCGATCCCGTCCACCAATCCAGCTCGGCGGACATGCTGGTGCAACGGCCTGCGCGGATCGGGATCATGGTGACGCTGAAGATCCCAGCGATCTGAGGGAATCTCGCCGATCGCCTCACTTCCTTCAGCCAGCAGTTGCCAAAACTGTTCAGGGCTCTCGACCCCACCAGGCAAACGGCAGCCCATACCTAAAACGGCAATGGGCTCCTGTTTATTGATTGTGCCTGAAGGATCCAATGCCATCAGTCAAACGAATATCCATCAAACAGGAGCGAACGAATCGCCTCCTGATCAGCAATAAGCCGATGATTCGAAACCCGCTCTTTGAGTTTCTGATAGTGCTCTGGTTGATCCAACCAGCCGCGACACAAATTCAATAAATCCTGAGGCTTGCGAATGCAGCAATCAATCTGACGCGCCTTGAAGTAACGACGGGCCAAGAGCTCTTGTGGCATGGTCGTACCGAAGCCGTTGAAAATCAGCACACAGCCTGCTGCCAAGGCTTCCGTGGCCGTGCGCGCTCCTGGTCTCGCCACCATCGCCCAGGATTGCTTGTAAAGGCTTGCCATCTCAGCAGGCCCTTGAAAACCCAATGGCTTGAAGGACAACTGAGGGTGCTGCTCAGCCCACTGCCGCAGCTGATGCAAAGCAGCCTGACGGCGACCGCACAACGCAACCACACGCACCCTGCCAGCCAGGGGCAGCAACATCTCAAGCAAGCGCACGTGGTTGTTTGCACCGTTGGCACCGGCCCCCAGCACCAATAACGGCAACTGATCAGCTGTAGCAGCTTTCTCGGGCCGGAAGAGCTCCTCATCAAAGGCTGGATCAAACAAGGGGCCGAAGGCCGGAGCTGGGACCGTTCGATAGCCCTGCCGGCGCGCATAAGAGCTCACCTCAGGGGTCAACGTCCAGAAAGCCTCAGCCCTCTTTGAAAACCAATTACGACTGAATCCGAAACCACCATCAAGCTCTGTGCAACAGGTGATGCAACGCATCTCGGGACAAACACGCCGAGCCAAATCAAAATGACCTCGATTGATATGGGGATGGGTGGATATCAGCAGATCAGGCTGGAAACGCCGCAAAATCCGAATCACATAGGAACGACCCGCGAGCAAAGTTCCAGGCTTGGTCACATCCTCAAACTCCACCAAACGCCAATAGATCTGATGCATCCAGGGGCCATGGCGTTGAATCCAGTTGTAAAGAGCAACACCGCCGCGGGTGAACCAACTTGCCTTTTCGAGAATATGTTCCACCAAAACTTCTCCATTTGGATCCCAGCGGCGCAGCCAGGCCTCGAGGGCATAAGCCGCAGCATCGTGAGCTGTACCACCACTAGAGGTGAAAATCAAAACCCTCATTGACTCAGGATCTCATGGCCAAAGTCGACCTAAGTCGATCTCTTAACAAGTAACTTCTGATCCAAATTGCTATCACGATCAACCAGCCCAACCCCCCCATCGCGATGGCCATCTCCCGTCCTGGCCCTTTACCAAGAGCATCCATCAACCAGAAAGGCCAAATCGACCAGCTCATCGCTGGACGTAGCAAGCGATCAATCAACAAAGGAACCGCCAAAAACGCCACCAAACGAGTACTCCACTCGCAGCCATAGCGAAGCGCGAAATAACGGGGCAAAGCCTCGCGAGGTGCGAGTTCCACCCAGGCCTGATGAAGCGCTGCCATCACCACTGGCAAACCGCAGCTGAACACCAGCACAGCCCCCATCCAGACTCGATCGCGATCAGCAAACGCCTGCAAACCGGAGCCCATCAAAATTAAGGCTTGAATCAACAGCGCCACCAACAAGGCTGAGCGCCAACAACGACCCAGCCTCCAGCGCCAAGCAGCAAACCCCATCAAGTAACCACACGCACCAACCAACAACACCGCCCCCATCCGCTCCGGGGGATAGGCCAAGGACACCCAGGCCGGAAACAACACCTCCAAACCGGCATAAACGAATGCCGCTATCCCCGTCAGGAGAAGAGCGGAGCGAGCCGACCACGAACGCTGCCAAAGCTGCATGCCACGCCGAATGGTGCTTCTAGGCGCCCACGGTGTTCGCTCTGAAACGACCGCTTGCTGCAAGTGTTGGATCTGCCTCTGCCAAGGCGCAATCACAACGGCTAGCAGCGCCAACACAAAAGTGATGCCATCCAGCGCCAATACTCCTGCCAAACCCCAAACCGCCACCAGCCAAGAGCCAAGGAAAGGTGCAACGGTGATCACAAGCCCATCCACAGTGGCGAACAGGCCATTGGCCCGTTGCAGTCGCTCTTCTTCCGCAATCAGCAACGGGATCAAGCTGGATAGCCGCACCACCAAAATGCCTTCTCCAACAGCCGCTACTCCCTGCACCGCAAGAATCCACGCGAGGGGAGGGAGCGTGACAGCCGATCGACCCAAGAGCAACAGAGCGAGTAGCGCTGTACACAAAGCGCCTGAGGTGTGGCAAACCAGCATCAGTCGACCTGGTGGCCAGTTGACTAGGTACTGGATTAACAACGGAAGAGCAAGCAAGCGGGCCAGCTGCACCACAACCGCGACCAGTCCGAAATCCAGCAAATCTCCCGACTGGGAGAACAGCCACAGGCCAATTCCATACAAACTCGTTTGTGTTCCGAGGTTGGAAATCAGCTGCCCACCCCAGAGGTAGCGGAATAAAACGCTCGGACCCTGAACCTGGAGGGGATGTTCAGTCATTGAGGCCTGAGGAAGTTGGCAACACCTTTGGAATCAAGTTGAAACTTTTGCGAAATCCTAAAACTACTTATCAAGGAGATTATCTAACTAATACTAAACAAGTAGGAGGCATGAAACAAGATCGACTCTCTGCATATGCAAGATACGCAAGAATAAGTTTGTCGGCGGTTGTTCTCATATCTTGCACTTTCGGGACCGCTTTAGCTTCGTAATTTTCCCCCTTGAATCCAGCTCCCAGGCTGCGCGAGACTGAAAGGCATTCATAACAGCGCTCCAGTGATCACCTCGCTTCTACCTGTGATCCTTTGCGGTGGCACTGGAACACGCCTCTGGCCCCTCTCTCGCGCCAGCTATCCCAAGCAGTATTGGCCCCTCGGAGGCAGCGGCGATGACACCTTGCTCCAACAAACCCAGAAGCGATTAACCGGAATTGAAGCGCTTGGGAAACCACTGCTGATCTGCAACGAGGACCACCGCTTCATCGTGGCTGAGCAGATGCGCCAGATCGATGTGGAGCCAGGCGCAATCCTTCTTGAGCCGATGGGCCGCAACACCGCTCCTGCGGTGGCCGTCGCCGCGCTTCAAGCGACAGCCCAAGGTGATGACCCCCTCTTGCTCGTCTTGGCTGCCGATCACGTGATCCGCGATGGGGCTCACTTTCAGGCCGCTATTGCTGCTGGTCGCAAAGAAGCGGAAGCCGGCCGCCTGGTGACCTTTGGGATCGTGCCGACCGCACCCGAAACCGGCTATGGCTACATCGAAGCCGCCGAACCTCTCCATCCTGGGGCGTTAACGCCGGTACCGATCGCCCGGTTTGTGGAGAAGCCCGATCAAGCCACCGCCGAACAATTCCTCGCAAGTGGGCGCTTCACCTGGAACAGCGGCATGTTCCTGTTCAAGGCCAGCGCCATGCTCGCTGAGCTCGAGCGACTCGCCCCTGAAGTGGTGAGTTGCTGCCGCGCTGCCCTCGAGCAAGACATGGCAGACCTCGATTTTCTGCGCTTGGATCCGGACGCCTTTGCTAAATGCCCCAACGTGGCAATTGATGTGGCGGTGATGGAGCAAACCAAACTCGGCACCGTGCTTCCCCTTGCTGCCGGCTGGAGTGATATAGGCAGCTGGAGCGCCCTCTGGGACACCGCTGATCGCGATGAAAACGGCAATGTCTTGCGCGGCCGCGTGATCAGCGAAGGCAGCAAAAACTGTTATCTACGCAGTGAGCACAGGCTGGTGGTGGGTCTTGGCGTGGAAAACCTGGTGGTTGTGGAAACCGATGATGCCGTGCTGATCGCTGACCGGAGCCAAGCGCAAAACGTGAAAACGGTGGTGAAGCAGCTGGAAGCAGAGGGCAGCCCCGAAGGCAAAGCCCATCGCAAGATTTACCGCCCTTGGGGTGCCTACACCGGAGTCGTGGAGGGAACGCGCTGGCAGGTGAAACACATCTCCGTCAAACCTGGCTCCAGCCTGTCGCTGCAGATGCACCATCACAGAGCCGAACATTGGGTTGTGGTGCATGGAACAGCCCTCGTGGAGCGGGATGGCGAAGAGCAACTGATCGGCGAAAACCAGAGCACCTACATCCCGCTTGGCTGCAAACATCGGCTCAGCAACCCCGGCCGAATCCCCGTGGTCATGATCGAGGTTCAAAGCGGCGAATACCTGGGAGAAGACGACATCGTGCGTTTTGAAGACCGCTATGGCCGCAGCGATCAATAGAGCAGAGCCTTCCGATCACGCCCTTGCCCAAAAAGATCTAAACCTCTCACTCACCTGAATCAATAAATCATTTTGAAGTGCCAATTCATTCCAGCAAGTGGCTTAAATAAGCCCAAATAGTTTCAACCTCACCTCATCATTCTTCGAATCCAGACGACCTAATGCCATCACCCATTACTCGCAATCTGATCACCGGTGGTGCTGGCTTTCTGGGATCGCATCTCTGCGACCGGTTGATGGAAGCCGGAGAAGAAGTGATCTGCCTGGATAATTACTTCACAGGCAGGAAGCAAAACATTGCGCATTGGATAGGCAATCCCCGCTTTGAGCTGATCCGTCATGACGTGACCGAGCCGATCAAGCTCGAAGTGGACCGGATTTGGCATCTCGCTTGCCCGGCCTCACCGGTGCATTACCAGTTCAACCCGGTAAAAACATCGAAAACTAGCTTTATAGGCACCTACAACATGCTCGGTCTTGCTCGCCGCGTAGGAGCAAGGCTGCTGTTGGCCAGCACTAGTGAGGTGTATGGCGATCCTGAGGTGCATCCCCAACCCGAGAGCTACCGGGGTTGCGTTAATACGATTGGCATCCGAAGTTGCTACGACGAAGGCAAGCGCATTGCTGAAACGCTCTGCTTCGATTACATGCGCATGCATGACCTGGAGATCCGGGTAATGCGAATTTTCAACACCTATGGCCCGCGCATGTTGCCGGACGACGGCCGGGTGGTAAGCAATTTCATCGTTCAAGCTCTTAAGGGAGAGCCGCTCACGCTCTATGGCGATGGAAGTCAGACCCGTAGCTTCTGTTTTGTGGATGATCTCATCGAGGGGATGATTCGCTTGATGAATGGAACCCACACCGGGCCGATCAACATCGGCAACCCAACGGAATTCACGATCCGGCAGCTGGCAGAGCTGGTGCGGGAAAGAATCAATCCAGACTTGGAGTTGATCTGCAAGCCGTTGCCCCAAGATGATCCGCTCCAACGGCAACCCGTCATTGATCTTGCACAGAAGGAGTTGGGCTGGACACCTGCGGTGGCGCTAGAGAAAGGTCTTGAGCCAACGGTTGACTACTTCAAGACGTTGCTGCTTGAAGCCTGAGCCTTTCATTCGCCAAAACCATCCGATTCCCAGGCTTTCAAGAGATGCATCGATGCCTGAAGTAAAGGGAGGGACGTCCCGGGCGTCCTCAATCAACATCCAAAATTGGAGATAAGCACTGATTCTTTCGTCTCCAATGCCATAGATCCTCTCTAGTCATGTAGCCGAAGCAGCACTGGAGCAATTACTCCACCGTCACGCTCTTGGCCAAATTGCGTGGTTGGTCCACATCCAAGCCTCGATAGGCAGCGATGTGATAACTGAGCAGCTGCATCGGGACCACGGTGAGCAGGGGGCTCACCCATTCGCTCACTTCCGGCACGGGCAAGAGCGCATCAAACAAGTCAGTGTCAGGACCTTCCGGCGCCACACCGATCATTTGCGCATCGCGGGCTTTGGCCTCCTGGGCATTGCTCAACACCTTCTCAAACACCGGGCCAGGCATCGCAATCGACACCACCGGCACGTGCGCATCAAGCAGGGCGATCGGGCCATGCTTCATTTCTCCAGCTGGATACCCTTCAGCGTGGATATAACTGATTTCCTTGAGCTTGAGCGCACCCTCCAGGGCAATCGGATAGTTGATCCCACGCCCTAGGAAAATCACATCCTGGGTGTCAGCAAAGCGGGGAGCCAGAGCTTCTGAGCCCTTGTCGTGATGCTCCACAAGTCGCTCTAACTGCTCCGGCAAGGCCCGCAGTTCTTCCAGCAAGGCGCTGATTTCAGCTTCAGAGCGATGCCCGCGCCTGGCAGCAAAAGCAATCGCCAGCCCGTAGAAAGCCAGCATTTGACCGAGGAAGGTTTTGGTGGCAGCGACGCCCACCTCGATCCCCGCGCCGATATCAAGAATGTGGGGAACTTGCCGCGCCAGTGAGCTCTCAGCGCGATTGGTGATGCCGAGCTGACGAGACGCAAAGTCAGCTTGGCCATGATCTTCTCGCCGTTTTGCATCCATAGTTAGGGCTGCAAGGGTGTCGGCTGTTTCGCCAGACTGAGTCACCCCAATGGTGAGGGTGTTGGGTGCCAGCGGTGGTGGGGCATAACGAAACTCACTGGCATAAAACACCGTTGTGGTGAGTCCAGCGAACTGCTCCAGCAGATACGCCCCCACCAAAGCCGCATGGCGGCTGGTGCCACACGCCAGGATTTGAATACGCTCCACCCCTTCGTAGAACGACTCATCAAAAGGAAGCGCCACCGGATTACTGGCAGGCAGCCCCACCGGCAGATGCCGGTCCACCCAGAGCCGCGCCGTTTCGGGCTGCTCGTGGATTTCCTTCAACATGAAGTGGCGGAAATGCCGCTTGTCGGCAATGTGTTCCGAACCATTGAGCATGGTTGGGGTGCGCTGTTGCCGCACGCCTTCAGCGTCATAGAGCTCGATCCCCAGTGGACTCAGCAGCGCCACCTCGCCGTCTTCCATCGGCAGAATCGTGCGCGTGAATCCCGCCAATGCAGGCGTGTCACTGGCACACAGGAACTCACCCTCACCGAGGCCAATCAGGAGCGGTGCGGCTTTGCGTGCCACGACCAAAGCACCGGGAGCATCGGCCCACAAAACTGCCAAGGCATAAGCCCCTTGAAGCCTGGGCAAGACCGCCTGCATTGCTTCTAAAAGAATCTCGCCATTTCCAGCTCCCTCACCTACTCCCATCAACTGCAACTGAGCTGCAATCAGATGGGGAATCACCTCGGTATCAGTTTCCGACTTGAAGCTCACACCCGCAGCCGTGAGCTCCTCACGCAGTGCCCGGTGGTTTTCGATGATCCCGTTCTGGACGACTGCCACCCTGCCGCTGCTGTCACGGTGGGGGTGGGCGTTGTGCTCCTCAGGCTTTCCGTGCGTAGCCCAGCGGGTATGACCAATCCCGCAAAGACCAGGAGCCCCCTCAACCTCCACACGAGAGGTGAGGTTCTTCAGCTTTCCTTTGGCACGGATGCAGTGCAATTCCGTGTTCTGAAGTGTGGCAATGCCCGCGGAGTCATAGCCGCGGTATTCCAACTGCCGAAGTCCTTCCAACAGGAGCGGTGCCGCGTCTCGCGAACCAATCACCGCAACGATGCCGCACATATAAAAAAACCCGGCTTAGCCGGGCTGATCCTATGGGTATAAAAGTTGGCGTTAGTAGGCCAAGCCCATACTTCGACTGGTTTCGTCCCCGAGATAAACCCGAATACTGAGGAAATCTGTTGGGCAGGCGGTCTCGCAGCGCTTGCAGCCCACACAATCCTCTGTTCGCGGAGACGATGCAATTTGGCCCGCCTTGCAGCCGTCCCAAGGCACCATTTCGAGGACGTCTAGGGGACAAGCACGCACACATTGTGTGCAACCGATGCAGGTGTCGTAGATCTTGACGGCGTGGGACATGTGCCCGTTCCGATGCGGATGACTTGAAATAAAGGTACCCGTTGCGGGTGCCACTGAGCCATTCACGCAGGCCTGCCGTCACCGTTGTTAACGCCACGTGGATGAGCATGGGGCAAGCCGTAAGATGCGGCGTCACGTCTGCACGGCCATGTCCCAGGAATCGATCCTCGAAAAAGTCCGTTCGATCGTTACGGAGCAGCTCAGCGTCGATGCGGGCGAAGTCAAACCTGAGTCCAACTTTCAGAACGATCTGGGAGCTGACTCCCTCGACACCGTCGAGTTGGTGATGGCTCTTGAGGAAGCCTTCGACATCGAAATTCCCGATGAAGCCGCCGAAGGAATCGCCACGGTTGGCGATGCCGTCAAATACATCGAAGACAAGCAAGCCTGAGGATCTGCATGGTGGAGGGTCTCCAGCGCGTCGTGGTCACGGGCCTCGGTGCTGTTACACCGATCGGCAATACCGTCGCTAACTATTGGGAGGGCTTGACCTCCGCAAAGAACGGCGTCGAAGCGATCACCTTGTTTGATGCAGCGCAGCACGCCTGTCGCTTCGCTGCTGAAGTCAAGAATTTTGATCCCAGTGGCTTCATTGAGCCCAAAGACGCCAAACGCTGGGATCGCTTCTGCAAATTCGGTGTGGTGGCTGCCAAGCAAGCTCTCGCCGACTCTGGCCTCACGATCACCCCAGACAATGCCCATCGCATTGGCGTCAGCATCGGTTCTGGGGTTGGCGGTCTTCTCACCATGGAAACCCAAGCCCATGTGCTGAAAGACAAAGCCCCTGGTCGCGTCAGCCCCTTCACGGTGCCGATGATGATTCCAAATATGGCCACCGGGCTTGCTGCGATCGCCCTTGGGGCTAAAGGTCCTAGCTCAGCTATTGCTACCGCATGTGCCGCAGGCTCCAATGCCATCGGTGATGCCTTCCAGCTGTTGCAGTTGGGCAAAGCCGACGCCATGATTTGCGGCGGTGCCGAATCAGCCATCACTCCACTTGGGGTGGCGGGGTTCGCCAGTGCCAAGGCGCTCTCGTTCCGTAACGACGATCCTGCTAGTGCGAGTCGACCGTTCGACAAAACCAGGGATGGATTCGTGATCGGAGAAGGCTCAGGGATTTTGGTCCTTGAAACCCTTGCCCACGCCGAATCACGCGGGGCCACGATTTTGGCGGAAATCGTGGGTTACGGCACCACCTGCGATGCCCACCACATCACCTCTCCTACTCCAGGCGGCGTCGGTGGCGCTGCCGCCATGCGCCTTGCTCTTGAAGATGGCGCAATCGCTGCTGAGAGTGTGGACTACGTCAACGCCCACGGCACCAGTACACCTGCAAACGACAGCAACGAAACCGCAGCCATCAAGAGTGCTCTAGGCAGTCGTGCCAATGACATTCCGGTGAGCTCAACGAAATCGATGACGGGCCACCTGCTCGGGGGCTCAGGCGGCATCGAAGCTGTGGCCTGTGTGCTCGCACTGCGCAACGGTGTGGTGCCACCCACCATCAACTACAACAATCCGGACCCCGAATGTGATCTAGATGTTGTGCCGAACACGGCTCGTGAACTAACACTAAGAACAGTGCTGTCCAATTCCTTCGGCTTCGGTGGTCACAACGTCTGCCTCGCCTTCCGACGCATGAGCTAATCCCAAGCTCAGTCCAATCCCCAACTCCTCCCCCCTCCTCTTCACTCCATGGCCGCCGCAACCGCTTCTCTCGACACGCTCTGCGTCAACAGCATCCGCATGCTGGCCGTTGATGCCGTCAATAAATCCAATAGCGGTCACCCCGGTTTGCCCATGGGCTGCGCACCGATGGGGTACGCGTTGTGGGACAAGTTTCTGAAGCACAATCCCAAAAACCCCAAGTGGTTTAACCGCGATCGGTTTGTACTTTCAGCCGGGCATGGCTGCATGCTCCAGTACGCCCTTCTGCACCTCACCGGCTACGACTCGGTAACCATCGACGACATCAAACAATTCCGGCAGTGGGGCTCGAAAACGCCAGGCCACCCGGAAACGTTTGAAACCCCTGGCATTGAAGTCACCACCGGCCCCCTTGGCGCAGGCATCTCCAATGCCGTGGGCCTGGCCATTGCCGAATCACACCTAGGCGCCAAATTCAACAAGGCAGACGCCAAAGTTGTAGACCACTTCACCTACGTGATCATGGGTGATGGCTGCAATCAGGAAGGCGTGGCTTCAGAAGCAGCCTCCCTGGCCGGTCACCTCAAGTTGGGCAAATTGATTGCCCTGTACGACGACAATCACATCACCATCGATGGACGCACGGATGTGTCCTTCACCGAGGACGTTCTCAAGCGTTACGAGGCCTATGGCTGGCACGTCCAACACGTAGCCGACGGCGACACCGATGTGAACGCGATCGCCAAGGCTATAGAGGCCGCCAAGGCCGTCACGAACAAGCCATCGATTATCAAGGTGACAACCACCATCGGCTACGGATCACCAAATAAGAGTGATACGGCTGGTGTCCATGGCGCCCCTCTTGGAGAAGAGGAAGCTGAGCTCACACGCAAGCAATTGGGCTGGACCCACGGCCCATTCGAAATTCCTCAAGAGGCCTACAACCAGTACCGCCAAGCCGTAGAACGTGGCGCTTCTCAGGAAGCCGAGTGGAATCAAGCTTTGGCGAACTACCGCAGCAAATACCCCACTGAAGCTGCTGAATTCGAGCGAATGCTGCGCGGAGAACTCCCCCAGGGCTGGGACAAGAACCTGCCCACCTACACCGCAGACGACAAAGGCCTCGCTACACGGAAGCACTCTCAGATTTGTCTTGGCGCTCTTGGTGCCACCCTGCCCGAATTGATCGGCGGCTCCGCTGACCTCACCCATTCCAACTACACCGACATCGCTGGGGAAACAGGCTCCTATCAGCCCGAAACCCCAGAGAAGCGCTACCTCCACTTCGGCGTGCGCGAGCACGCCATGGCAGCTGTACTGAACGGCATCGCTTATCACAACAGCGGCTTAATCCCCTACGGCGGCACCTTCCTGGTCTTTGCCGACTACATGCGCGGCTCCATGCGCTTGTCGGCCCTGAGCATGCTGGGCGTGATTTACGTGCTCACTCACGATTCCATCGGTGTAGGAGAAGACGGACCGACTCACCAGCCGATCGAAACCATCCCTTCCCTGCGTGCCATGCCAGGAATGCTGGTGTTCCGTCCTGGTGACGGCAACGAAACCAGCGGTGCTTACAAGCTGGCTATCGAGAATCGGAACCGCCCCAGCGCGATGTGCCTCAGCCGTCAAGGCATGGCCAACCAAGCCAACTCATCGATCGCGAAAGTCGCCTTTGGTGGCTACATCCTCGAAGACTGTGCAGGCACACCAGATCTGATCTTGATCGGAACAGGCACAGAACTCGATCTCTGCGTTCAAGCTGCCAAACAGCTGACCTCAGAGGGTAAAAAAGTACGCGTGGTGTCGATGCCTTGCGTTGAACTGTTCGACGAGCAAAGTGACGCCTACAAGGAAGAAGTTCTCCCCAACGCTGTGCGAAAGCGCATCGTGGTGGAAGCCGCTGAAACCTTTGGCTGGCACCGCTTCATCGGCCTCGACGGCGACAGCATCACCATGAACCGCTTCGGGGCATCAGCTCCAGGCGGCACCTGCATGGAGAAGTTCGGCTTCACCGTCGAGAACGTCGTTGCCAAGTCAAAGGGTCTGCTGGGCTGATCTTTAGCGACCCATTTCGCAACAGACAAGAGCATTGCTTTTCCCGCCCTCCGCAAGGAGGGCTTTTTATTTCGCTTGCGCCACCACCCACCCAAATGGTGTCCACTCCATGGGGCAACAAACCGAAGGTAACTCACCTAAAAAAGAGATGTAGCCCCAAGCCAAGCCAACAAAAAACCCCGGCGATGACACCAGGGTTGAAAGAGTGATCCTCAAGGCCGCAGGCCCTTGAGGCCAAAGCTCACAGCTTGTCCTGTTTCACGCCAACCAATTCCGCAGCACCCTGGGTCTTGAGCACTTGCTCCAGTCCCGCCAAATCCTCATCCGTGATCTTGGTTTGCATCGGACAGTGCTTGGGTCCACACATCGAGCAGAACTCGGCTTGCTTGTAGATGTCTGCTGGCAGGGTTTCGTCGTGATACTCCTTTGCCCTCTCTGGATCCAGCGACAGTTCGAACTGCTTGTTCCAGTCGAAGTTATAACGTGCCTTACTCAGCTCATCATCCCGATCACGAGCACCAGGCCGATGACGGGCGATATCCGCAGCATGGGCTGCAATCTTGTACGCAATCAGCCCCTCGCGCACATCCTCTGCATTGGGAAGACCCAAGTGCTCTTTCGGCGTCACGTAGCAGAGCATTGCGGTGCCATGCCAACCAGCTATTGCCGCACCAATCGCTGAAGTGATGTGGTCGTAGCCAGGGGCGATATCAGTCACCAACGGACCGAGCACATAGAAGGGAGCCTCATTGCACTCCTCCATCTGCTTTTTCACGTTGAACTCAATCTGGTCGAGAGGCACATGGCCTGGACCCTCCACCATCACCTGCACGTCGTGCTTCCAAGCCCGCCTGGTGAGATCTCCCAGGGTCTTCAGTTCAGCAAGCTGCGCAGCATCGGAGGCATCGTGCTGACAGCCAGGACGGAGTGAATCTCCCAGCGAAAAAGTGCAGTCGTAGCGCTTAAAAATCTCGCAAATATCGTCAAAGCGGGTGAACAAAGGATTTTGACGGTGGTGATACAACATCCACTGGGCCAAAATTCCGCCGCCTCGGCTCACAATTCCAGTCAAACGTCCCTTCACTTTGGGGAGATGTTCAATCAACAGGCCAGCGTGAATCGTCTGGTAATCAACGCCCTGTTGGCAATGCTTTTCGATGATGTGCAGGAAGTCGTCTTCATCGAGTTTCTCGATCGAGCCATGCACACTTTCCAAGGCCTGATACACAGGCACCGTGCCAATCGGAACAGATGAGGCACCAATAATCGACGTCCGCACCTCATCCAGGTTTACCCCGCCGGTGGACAAATCCATCACCGTATCGGCGCCATATTTCACGGCCAACTTCAACTTGTTCACCTCCTCCGCTGCATCCGATGCATTGGGAGACGCACCAATGTTGGCGTTCACCTTGCATTTGCTGGCGATGCCGATCGCCATCGGCTCCAGATTGGTGTGATTGACATTGGCGGGGATGATCATCCGACCCCGCGCCACCTCTTCCATCACAAGCGATTCCGGAAGGTTCTCGATCGTGGCCACATAGGCCATCTCTTCAGTCACCACACCCTTACGGGCGTAGTGCATCTGAGACACATTGGCCTGGCCCTTACGAGCAGAAACCCAGTCAGTACGCATGTTCTTAGCAGCAGCAGCGGAATTGCCAGGAGCCGACCAAACAGCCAAAGATCACATCCTTCACTTCCCTGCGCCGGCATGACCCGGATCAAGTTCAGAGGGTGTGATCTCAGCCCCAGCGATCGCAATGAACGCCAGGGCACCCCTAGTGGTGTTTGAAAGCTAGCAACGCTTTTCAGGTCTGGTGCACTTCTCCTTTTAAGGCTGCAATCCATTCAGCGCAGCAGCCACCACACGGTGATCAGCGTCCTGTTGCAACGGCTGAAGCAACGCCCTGGCTTCAGAGCCATTGGCGTTTCCGGCCTGCTCGCGCAGGACCCGAGCCAAAATTTCCGCCCCACTCACCCGCACGGTGCCATCAGCATCGGCGATCGCTTCCCTGCCAAGGTCCAGCAACCAAGCCGGGTTCATTTCGGGCTGCTCAGCGAGAGCGGAAAGGATGCTGCAACGCACCAACCAAGCGCCATCCTTCGCAAAGCTTTCGCGCAACAGGGGCCAGGCCCGCTCCACCCCGTAGCTCGCTAAGGCATTGGCCGCTTCAGCGCGCACATTGGGATCGTCGTCTGTCGAAACCAGACCAATCAGCACCTGCCAGCCCTGTTCATTGCGCCGGTAGCCCAGGCCACTGCAGCTCAGGGAGCGCACTAAAAATGCCTGTTGCTTACTGCCCAGGATCAACAGTGGAATCACAACACTGTCGTTCTCTGAATCGGGCAGCGCTCGCAATTTGGCAAGGGCTGGCATCGCTTGAACAGGATCACCAGAAGCGATCGCTGCCCGCAGCTCCTCAGGATTGGGTGCAGTCTGTTCAGGGGTACTAGCCATCTCAATCCTCCTGAGAGCGGGTGGTGCGCAAGGCGATCAACAATTGATGGCGGCGATAACGACGACCCACCACGGCATGGATCACCAAACCAGATCCCACAACAATGGCAGGAAGTGCTTGCCAGCGGTCGGGTCCCTCTCGCTGCAGCATCGCCGACACCCCGAGCAGCACCATCAGCGGCGCCGCAAGCGACAAAACGATGTGAATTCTGGTGCGGGTTGAACGGCTCATGGCGTGGGTGTCCAAGCCAACATCGCTGCGGTTAAAACCTGCACTCCCACGCCCAAGGCTCCTTCCTCAGGATTGAAATGACCGTTATGGAGCGCTGCACATCCATCAGGACCGGCCACCCCCAGGCGAAACATGCTGCCGGGAACGTCCTGCAACAGTTCTGCAAAATCCTCGGCACCGAGCGAAGGCTGGTCCAGGCGCTGCACATTCTCGGCCCCCAATTGGTCAACGGCGCTGCGCTCTAGCAAGGCGGTGAGGGCGGGATCATTGCGGACGGGCGGTGCAATGCAGCGGTAGCGAACCAGGGCGGTAGCGCCAAAGCTGCCACAAATGGCTTGGACCGTTTCCTCAATCCAAGCTGGCAACCGTTCATGGAGATCAGCGCTAAGACAGCGCACCGTGCCGAGGAGGGTGACCCGATCGGCAATCACGTTAAAGGCCTTGCCTCCTTCGATTTTCCCGAAGCTCACCACCACCGGATGAAGAGCATCCAAGCGACGGCTGATCGCCTCCTGCAATCCCGAAACCACCCGTGCTGCAATCCAAATCGCATCAACGGATTGATGGGGCCGCGCGCCATGACCGCCTTCACCGATCACTTCGATTTCCAATTCACCAGCAGCAGCCGTCAGGCTGCCGCTGCGCAGTCCGATCGTGCCCACAGGCAAAGATGGGAACACATGCACGCCAAACAGGGCGCTGAGACCATCAGTGGCACCGTCAGAGCGCATCCAGCGGGCACCTTGGGCAATCTCCTCAGCAGGCTGAAACAAAAGGCGCATCCCCACTGGCAAGGACGCCTCCTGCGCCAACAAACGCGCAACCCCCAAGCCGATACAACTGTGCAAGTCATGGCCGCAGGCGTGCATGACCCCTTGCCGCAGGGAGGCATAGGCCAAACCCGTGCGCTCCTCCACCGGTAAAGCATCCATATCCACACGCAAACCCAACTGCGGACCGCTCTGAGGCCCAAGCTCCGCCAGCACACCGGTGCGCCCCACCCCTTCACGAACACGCCAGCCGCACTGACGCAACTCTCCAGAAATGAGGGCCGCGGTCTGGTGTTCTTCCCCGCTCAGTTCCGGATGCGCATGGAGATGGCGACGCAGCTCGATCAACTCGGGCAAGATCGCCTCAAGCCTTGCTTTTAGAAGAGGTGTAGTGGTGGTCATGGACTCTCCAGAGCCAGCAAACGCTGTAAATCAGCAACAGGGCGTGGCGGCCAGCGCCGCACCTGGAGCAACCAATCGGCTTCGCGATAACTGGGATCCAAGCCAGAAGCCGCCGCCCAGTTGCTTTCGGCCTCGCCCTTAGAGCCACGGATCCAAAGCAAGGCACTTAAACCAGCGCGCGCATCCGCAAACATCGGATAACGACGGATCAAGTTGCGCATCTCCCGCTCAGCGTCGTCAAAGGCCTCAAGTTGGTAAAGAGCCAGCGCCCTGCTGGAGCGCGCCATCGCAAACCCAGGACGAGCCTCAGCGGCACGCCCATAAAGGCTTTCAGCGGATTTCCAGTCGCCTTCAGAGCCACGCACATTGCCGAGGTTGTAGAGCGCCGAAGCATCTTGAGGATCCCGCTTCAAAATCCAGTTGTAATCCTGCTCGGCTGCCGTCCAATCCTGCAAGGCCTCCTCAGCCGTGCCTCGATTGAGGTGGGGGTCCGATTCTTCTGGGGCGAGCTCGATCGCCTTGGTTTGATCAGCGATCGCCCCCTCGGTGTCACCTAAAACCAAACGAACATTGCCGCGGTTGCTCCAGGCAGCAGCGTCATCCGGAGCCAGCTCCAGCACCCGATCCCATCCCTCGAGGGCCCTCTGCGGGTCGCCCTGACGGCTGAAGCGCAGGGCCTGTTCAAACAATTGACGGTGCTGACCATTAGGAAGCGATTCAGCAAAAGCTGGATCAGCCCCAAGCAGCGCCACAACCCCGAAGGCAACTAACAAAACGGAGAACCAACGCTTGAGATCAAAGCTCATGCCGCATCTCCCTCATCCGCGGGCCATCCCAGATGGCCTCGGCCAGCGGGCGTAACCACCCGTCCCCGGGGAGTGCGCTGTAGAAAGCCGAGCTGAAGCAAATAGGGCTCCACCACCGCTTCCAGGGTGGTGGGATCCTCACCAAGCGCCGCGGCCAAGGTGTCGAGACCGACGGGACCGCCGCCATGGGACTGAAGCAATAGTTCCAAAAGGCGACGGTCACTGGCATCAAGGCCCTTGCCATCCACACGATGCAGCGTGAGCGCTTCATCCACCAACTGCACATCGATGCAGCCAGACACCTCACGCACACAGGCCACATCCCGCACCCGGCGCAACAGACGGTTAGCAATCCGGGGGGTGCCCCGACAACGTCGGGCAATCTCGGCGCAAGCCTCCGGGGAAAGCTGCAGCTTCAACAGACCAGCCGCCCGCATCACAATCGCTTGGAGATCGTCTTGTCCGTAAAACTCCAGCCGCTGAATCAGTCCAAAGCGATCGCGCAGGGGAGAGCTGAGTGCACCGGCCCTTGTGGTGGCGCCCACCAGGGTGAAGGGCGGCAACTCCAAGGCACGCGTTCGCGCCGTACTGCCTTTGCCAACGGTGAGATCGAGGCGTCGGTCTTCCATTGCCGGATAGAGGAGCTCTTCGGCAACGCGGGTGAGCCGATGAATCTCATCAATAAAGAGCACCTCCTTCGGCTGCAAATTCACGAGCAGGCCAACAATGTCGCGTGGACGCTCCAGAGCCGGAGCGCTGGTGATCCGGCAGGTGACCCCTAATTCCTCTGCCAACACCATCGCCATGGTGGTTTTACCCAAGCCCGGAGGGCCATACAGCAACACATGGTCGAGGGCCTCACCCCGACCCATCGCCGCCTGAATGGCAATCCCAAGCACCTGCTTAAGTTCGCGCTGACCGATGTAATCGTCAAAACGACGCGGCCTCAGGCCGTCTTCCTTCGTGGCGCTCAGCTCGGCCGTTTCATCCTGTTGGCACGTTGCATCCACCACCCGCGACGGCTTCGGTCGGGGAGCTCCCTTGGAGGATCCAGCGTTGGAAGAAACAATCGCCATGCTCGCAGGGTACCGATAGCTGGATAAGGTCGGGAGACCGATCGGCCGTGGGGCCTGACGCGAGATGGGCAAGGGAGGCGGCAAGAAGAGTGCAGCGGCAAGAGCAGCGGCCAATCGCCTGCTGGCCGACAACCGACTGGCAAGGCACCAGTACGAGATTCTCGAAACCCTAGAAACGGGAATCGAACTTCTGGGGACCGAGGTGAAGTCGGTGCGTGCTGGGCAGGCCAATCTTCGCGATGGCTTCTGCCTGATCAGGCGCGGAGAACTGCACCTTCACAACGTTCATATCTCCCCGCACACCCATGCCAGCCGCTATTTCAATCACGAGCCACTGCGGGTGAGGCGCCTCCTCGCCCATCGCCGCGAAATCGACAAATTACGGGGTCACCTGGAGCAAAAAGGGCTCACCCTGATTCCCCTCAACCTGCACCTGCAGGGGTCATGGATCAAGCTGACAATCGGCTTGGGCAAGGGACGCAAGCTCCATGACAAGCGGGCCGCTGCCAAAGACAAGCAGGTCAAGAAAGAAACCCGGGACGCCATAGCCCGCTACTGACTCAGCAGCCCCGCTTCTGGCTGATCGGATAGCTCCTGGGAGACGTTCTCGTTCACGCCCGCTGGCTTCGGGCCAGGAGGTTCTGGCAACGCTTCAATCGGTCCCTGCGCTCCAGTCGCCGGATCGGCAATCGGATTGCGATCCACCCTTGGCAGGTCTGCTCGACAAGACAGGGTCAGCAGGCCGGAGGCGACGCCTTCATTGGTTACGAGCACCTGCACAGGTGTGCCCACATCAGCCGCCAGGGTGACCACTCGCAAAGGCCCCCTTTCGGCAGCCACAGAGCCGTCAGCGGCATAGACGGTCATCTGCATCAACGGTGTTCCGTTAATGCCGAGCACCAGCCGACGATTGGCTGGAACCTCAATCGAAATCAGGCGGGCGCTATCGGCTGGTACTCGACTGGACAGAACTGTGGCGATCTCAGACCTTGCCTTCACCCTTTCAATCTTCACCTCCTCCAGACTGCGCAAGGCAGCGGCGTACCAAAGCTGCCGGAATGGATCGGGTGGCTTGGTCCCAAAGGCCACACCCGGCAGCAGGGTGTTGGCCGCCACAGAGACCATCTGCTCCACCACCCTGTCATTCACACCTTGAGCAACAAGGGCCTGACGCTGGGTCTGCCAATCCTTTGGATCAAGTGTCCCCAGTCGACTGCGCAAGCCTGGAGGCAACTGCTCCACCCTGGCTAACCACTCGTTGGCTAGCTCGTTCCAAACCTTGCGCAGGGGAGCATCTTCAAGGGAATCACTGGGTAAGCGACCGCTCCGCTCCGGGAAACGGGCTAACAAGCTGGCATCCACAACCTGCAAAAACCAGCTGCGGTTTACCTGCAGAGCTGTTAATCGACTGAGAAGTTGTTGACGCTGATCCACCTCTGCTGGCGGAAGGCTGGCCGTCGGCGAGCGGCCCACCACATCTCGATCCGTAGATGGCACACCAGATGGAGCATTGCCGCGGCTGAGAAGGAACCAGCCAATAGCCGTGCCAACCACCGCCGACAACAACAGGGCAATCACCACAGGCCATAGCCGTCCTTCTGCCGCCACTTCGCGCTCATCGGCGCGCTGACGCCGGCGAGGCTGGGAGGAAGGCGAGCCAACAGCCTGCGGAAGGGCAGCAGGGACTTCAGCAGAATCCAGCACCACAGGCGCGAGCACGACCGTTCGCTCAGAACTCGGCATCGGACCGGTCGATTCAGGCATGGGAACCGCTTTCAAGGCCTGTAAAACCTCCCTTGCCTGCTCAAAACGACGCCCTGGAACCTCACTGAGCAAGCGTTCCAACACCTCGCGGAAGCCCTCATGGATTTCGAGGCCTGGGGGACATTGCCATTCGCTGGCATCCACCGGCAGCAAAGCCTCAGGCGCCCGCCCGCTCAGCAACGTCAAGGCCGTCACACCCAAAGCATGCAAATCCATCCATGGCGCTGCCATCTCGCCGCGGCCTTGCCCCCTCGGGGCATAGCTGGCCGTGGCGCCTAGGAGCGGAGCGGTACCCAGGTTTTGAAGCAGACCAAAATCCAGCAAAACCGGCAATCCATCCTGATCACGGCGCAGAAGATTGCTCGGATTGATGTCGCCATGGACCAGTCCCTTGCCATGGAGAACGCCCAACACGGGGAGGAGCTGACGCAACAACAGCAGCACTTCGCCGCCACCAAACACCAGCTGACGCTCGCGCCGCTGCTGCTGAATCTGCCCAAAGCTGGATCCTTCTTGCCACTCCCTCACCAGCCAGAGCGAATCCAAGTCCTCCAGCAGTCCTCCGAATCGTGGGATCAGCGGGTGAAGCACAGATTGCATCGCTGGCCAAAGCTGACGAAACCGGTCTTGCGCCTCAGGATCTTGAAGCTGCCGCAGTGCCACTGGAGCATCTGAAGCCAATACATCGGCGCCACGCCAAAGCTTGCCCTGGGGTGCGCACTTGTCTGACGTCAGACATTGATCCAAGCGATAGCGCTCAGCCAGCAGAGTGCCGATCACAACGACATTGCCTCCATGGGCTGATGCTAGGGGGACTTGTACGAAAGCACCTCCAGCTTGGCCTCACTAAGGTCACTGTCCCGAGCAACAACCTGCCATGGACTCCGGCACGCTGCTCAGCCGGCTGATGTACGTGCGCCGCACCAGCGAAGTGTTGATTGAGCCGCTTGAAGCCGAAGACCTCTGCCTCCAGGGCATGGCCGATGCGAGCCCACCCAAATGGCATCTCGCTCATACCACCTGGTTTTTCGAAACCTTTGTTTTGATCCCCCATTGCCCTGGTTACGAAGGGGCAGATCACCGCTGGAACTATCTGTTCAACTCCTATTACGACGCGGTTGGTCCTCGGCAACCCAGACCGCAACGGGGCTTACTCAGCAGGCCACCAATGGCAGAGGTGATCGCTTGGCGGCACAAGGTGAACCAGGCCCTGGAAAACCTGCTCCAACGCAAAGGAGATTCCACCTCCCCCTGGCTGGAGCTCGTGGAACTGGGCCTTCAGCACGAGCAACAGCATCAGGAGTTGATGTTGATGGATCTTCTCGATGCCTTCAGCCGTCAGCCCTTGGAACCGGCTTACCGAACGGATTGGCACGAGCCCAAAGCCTCTCCCAACGATGGGACAACTCCCGTTTGGCTGCAGTGTGCGGGGGGGCTGGTGGAGATCGGTCAAGACACCCAACAACACAGCAGCACCAACAACGCCCATCGCTTCCATTTCGACAATGAGGAACCACGGCATCGCGTTTGGCTCGAGCCCTATGACCTGGCCGATCGCTTAGTGAGCAACGGCGACTACAGAGCTTTTATCGAGGACGGCGGCTATATGCGCCCCGAACTCTGGATGAGTGAAGGCTGGGCCATCCGCACAGAGCGGCAGTGGAAAGCACCGCGTTACTGGCGCCAAGCGCAGTGTGGTGAACAGCAAGCTTGGGCCTGGGAATTCACCCTGGCAGGCCGCTGCCCGTTAAAAGACCATCGCCCTGTGCGTCATCTCAGCTGGTTTGAAGCCGATGCCTACGCGCGTTGGGCGGGAGCCCGCTTACCAACGGAGGCCGAATGGGAGATGGCCGCCCAGGAGCACGGGCTGCAGCTCAAGCAAAGCCATGCTGAGCTTTGGCAATGGACCGCAAGTCCCTACCGGCCCTATCCCGGATTTCAAGCAGCGCAAGGAGCTGTGGGCGAGTACAACGGCAAATTCATGACCTCCCAGTTTGTGTTGCGGGGCAGCAGCCAGCTCACCCCAGAGGGGCATGCCCGCAACACCTACCGCAATTTTTTTGCTCCCTCTAGCCGCTGGATGGCGGCTGGCCTGCGCTTGGCCCGATGACCACCACCTCTCAACAGACTGATCAAAAACCCGAACTGATCGACCTCCATCCGCCAGCAGCGGATATGGAACAGCTCGTGCGGATCGGGCTCAATCGTTGTCCCCGCCAACTCCCGGCTTGGTTTCTCTATGACGAGGAGGGCTCACGCCTGTTCGATCGCATCTGTGAGCAAC
Source organism: Synechococcus sp. PROS-9-1 (assembly GCF_014279775.1). Classification (NCBI taxonomy): domain Bacteria; kingdom Bacillati; phylum Cyanobacteriota; class Cyanophyceae; order Synechococcales; family Synechococcaceae; genus Synechococcus; species Synechococcus sp. PROS-9-1. The sequence continues at coordinate 116,062 of NZ_CP047961.1, read as the reverse complement.
CCGAATACAGCCTCACGCGCACCGAAATTGCTCTGCTCGAGTTGGCTGCCCCCGAGATTGCGTTAGCCATCGGTGGAGGGGTGATTGTTGAATTCGGGGCTGGCAGCGCCCAAAAAGTAGGGCCTCTTCTCGACGCGATCCATCCCGCCGCCTACGTGGCCCTCGACATCAGTGCCGAGCATCTAGGCAAGGCCACCGCAGCTCTGCAGCAACGCCACCCAGGGGTGCCGATGCTGGGAATTTGCTGCGATCACAGCACGCTTAAAGCAGTGCCTGAGCACCCATTGCTGCGAGATCAACGCCGCATCGGTTTCTTTCCCGGCAGCTCGCTCGGCAATTTTGAGCAGCACGATGCCGTCCGGCTACTCCGCCATTTCAAGCAGTTGCTGAAGGGGGGACCTCTCCTGCTTGGTCTGGACCAACCCAAGAGCAAGGTCCGCCTCGAAGCGGCCTACAACGACGCCGCTGGCATCTCAGCCGCCTTTGCACGCAACTTGCTGCATCGCCTCAATGCCGATTTAGGAGCGAATTTTGACCCCCAATCCTTTCAATACCAAGCGCGTTGGCAAGCCGACCAGCAGAGGGTGCAGATGGCCTTGATCAGCAGCTGCGACCAAGTGGTCAGGATCGCCGATCACAGTTGGACGTTCAGGTGCGATGAACCACTGATCACCGAATACAGCCTCAAATACAGCCCTGAACGCGCTGTTGCGTTAGCGCAACAGGCCGGATGGCGCTGGGTGCGCCGCTGGCATGATCCAGATGACGATCTCTCCTTACATCTCCTAGAAGCCACAGACTGAGATCCAGACCTTCATCCCTGCTGAGCCATGAGTCGCGACGAGCAACGGGCCACAGTCCGTTTACAACGAGAGACCCTGATCGAAGAGCTGGAAACGGTGTACCGCAACGCCTTCGATCGTTTGGGTGCTCTTGAGCTCGGGGAGGGCTCGGTCGCCCGTCTCACCCAGCTATTGCTCCGTTCACGGGAAGGTGCGATCAATCCGCTGGAGCAGGAAATCGAAGCTCCATTGATCACGAGCGCACCGGATCCAATCCCATGAGCCCCACCTGGCTGGACAACCTCGAACGCAGCCTGGAAGAACGGCTGGAACAGTTTTTGCGCAGCAATCCCAGCCAGGATCAATTACTGCAGGAACAGCACCTTCAAGACCGCCAAAGGGATCTTCACAATCGTCGCGGGCAGCAGCAACTCCAAGCGAGGGAATTACGCCGCCAACTGCTCACGCTCGCCGAACAGGTCCAAGCCTGGACAAAGCGGGGCGAGAAAGCACGTGGGGCTGGCGCCCTTGAACTCGCGCAACGGGCTGATCAGCATGTTGTTGGTCTGATGCAGCAAGGTCGCGAGCTCTGGAACGAGTTCGAGGCCCTGGGCCTTCAGTTCGCCGAACTCGAAGAGCAGCTCAACAGCCTTAAAAGTCAAGGACAGCAATCCTCATCAAGGCTTCGCCTGGATGAGGATTGGGCCCTATTCGAAGCACAACAAGAGCTCGAAGAGCTGAGGCGCAGCAAAGGGCTCAGCTAATCAAGCTTGCAATGGCTCTCAATCAAGCCTTGGGTGCGGGTGGCTCGAGGCTCACATTTTCAGGTGGAGGGGTGGGGTCTGGATCAGCGATCAGCATGTGCTGAAGCACAATTTCAGGCCGCTCACTGTCACGCCAGCGGATTCGATAAGCGGGCATCTTGGTGCCTCGGCTCGTGGTCTGCTCCACTGGTTCCATCACCCATCCTCGACGGGACCGCCCCTGCGGATTGCGCTTGACCACCGCATCGGCGTGTTTGAAGCGGAAACCTACGCGCTCACCACTCATCGGAATTGGACCCTGCCACTGGGTTAATTATCCATGCTGACAGGTCACCCCTCCGGTCGCATCAACGGAAAGGCAATGACATCCCGAATCGAGGGGCTATCGGTGAGCAGCATCACCAAGCGATCAATCCCGATTCCAAGTCCACCAGTGGGGGGCATCCCCACTTCGAGGGCCTGGATGAAATCCTCATCCACTCCGCTGGCTTCCACATCTCCAGCAGCACGACGCTCCTGCTGGAGCTCCATACGCCCTCTTTGATCCAAAGGATCCGTGAGCTCACTAAAGGCATTGGCCGTTTCTCGGCCCACGATGAACAACTCAAACCGCTCCACTAGGCCGGGCTTGCTGCGATGTTTACGAGCCAGAGGTGAAATTTCCTGCGGGTAATCGAGCACAAAGGTGGGCTGGATCAACTTCGGTTCCACAGCATGCTCAAACGCTTCGTTCAAGAGCCGTCCAACGGTGTCGGCCTTATCCGGCGCCGGGAGATTGGCGGCTCGCATCGCCTCCACAGCCGCCTCACGGGTCTTGAAGCTGGCGAAATCAAGGCCAGTGGCCTCCTGCACAAGTTCATACATCGTGGCGCGCCTCCAAGACGGCGTCAGGTCCACGTCCACGCCCTGGTAGCTGATGCGGGTTGTACCGCACACCTGCTCACACACCGAAGCAATCAGCTGTTCGGTGAGCGTCATCATGTCGTTGTAATCGGCATAGGCCTGATACACCTCCACCGACGTGAATTCAGGGTTGTGGCGCGTGCTCACCCCTTCGTTGCGAAAGATCCGCCCAAGCTCATACACCCGTTCAAAACCACCCACCACGAGCCGTTTGAGATGGAGCTCCGTGGCAATCCGCAAGTAGAGAGGCAGATCGAGGGTGTTGTGATGCGTGATGAACGGTCGCGCCTCAGCGCCTCCGGCCTCGGACTGCAAGACCGGTGTTTCGATCTCTAGAAAGTCGCGTTCATCCAACCAACGGCGGATTGCACTCACGGCCATCGCCCGACGCCGGAACGTCTCACGGGACTGCGGCGTCACGATCAAATCCAGATAGCGCTGGCGATAGCGCTTCTCCACATCCGCGAGGCCATGCCATTTATCTGGCAGAGGCTGAAGAGACTTGGTGAGCATCTGCCATTCACTCACCTTCACGGACAATTCACCGCGATCTGTGCGCCGCAAGCTGCCATGAACTCCGATGAGGTCTCCGGCATCCACCAAGGAACTGAGCTGAGCAAAGCTGTCTCCAAGCGTTGCTTTTTCCAGGAACAACTGGATCGTTCCCGTTTCGTCCGCCAGGGTGAAAAATGCAAGCTTGCCCATCACCCGGCGGGTCATCACCCGGCCAGCAACCGAAACCTTTAGGTCGCGCTCGGTGCCGTTCGCAAGATCAGCATGATCGGCTTGCAAGCGAGCCATGCGATCAGTGAGATCAAAACGCAGCGCATACGGCTCTTGCCCCTGTGCTTTGAGAGCATTCGCCTTCTCCAAGCGGGTCTCACGAAGTTCAGACAAGAGAGAAGAAGCAGTCGGGCGCCATCCTGCCCCGCGGCGGGCACGAGAGCGAACAGATCACTCCAAATTCATCAAACTGCGGCAGATGCTCCTGCGGGCTCACCCATGCGTTGGGACGCATAGCCAATGCCTCTCACGGTGAGGATCAGCTCGGGGTTGCGGGGGTCGGGTTCGAGCTTGCCGCGAAGACGGGCAACGTATACATCAACAACCCGGAGATCAGCCGCACGCCGGGGCGGATAACCCCAAAGCTGTTCAAGAATTTCGGCCCTAGGCACCACATGACCCGGCTCGCGAAACAGCAATTCAAGAAGGCTGAATTCTGTGTAAGTGAGGGCGATGCGTTCGGTTCCTCGGTTCACCTGACGGCGATTGGTATCAACCACTAAGTCTCCAACTCGCATCACACCTTGACCACTGGGGATCTCTCGAGGCTCGGAGGTAGCAGCGCCGGACCCCACCCGTCTCAGGATTGTGGAGATGCGCGCTTCAAGTTCCTTTGGGCTAAAGGGCTTTGGAAGATAGTCGTCAGCTCCGAGGTCAAGGCCAGCCACGCGTTCCGAGATGGATTCCAAGGCCGAGAGAAAAATAATTGGCACGCAGGACTCAGCTCGTAAGCGCCTGCAAACAGCAAAGCCATCCATTTTTGGAAGCATCACGTCGAGGACGACGAGATCAGGCTCTTCGTTATGAAACATCTCCAACGCCTGCTCTCCATCCTCAGCCGAGACGACGTTGTAACCAGCCAATTGCAGACGCATGATCAGAACCCGTCTGACTGCGGGCTCGTCGTCCACCACAAGAATGGTTCCTTTTACAGAAGGCCCATCTGTGGGCATCGGAACACAATGTGAAGAGAAGCGACTCTACCGGTCGGGGTGAACCGTGCGTGAGCAATTTTTCGATTCGACCCAACCACTGGCTCCATTACGGCCATCGCGCCTCTGAATAACGGTTCCACTGCTCAGCCGCCGTACGCACCGCCTCATCACTGCTGATCTGACCCAACATCGCCCGCTGAAGCTGGGTGTACACGATGCTTTGAAGACGCTTTACCCCGGGCGTCGCAGGGACAAGAACCCTCGCCCGCCCCAGCGTCTTGGCAGAGAGAATCCTTGCCTCGCGAATTTGAGCTTGCTCTGGGGTTGCAGGACGCTCGGCTTCAAGCTCAGCACGCACCTGCCTGAGAGCCTCCAGGGAGGAGGGCAACACCCTGGCCTCGCGAGCAAAGCGCGCTTGGTTCGGTCCATTGGTGAGATCGAGGGCAAAAGACAACGCTTCTCGCGGCCGCTCACTCTGGCGAGGGACCGCAAGCGTCATCAACGCCACGTTGGCGGTGCCATCGCCTCCTGTGAGAGGCGGTTGCGGGGAGGTCACCGCCGCCACACCAGGCGCATTGGTCTGAATGCTGCGTAAAAATTCAGCCCCACTGGCCAGCAACGCGAGCTCGCCGCTTTGGTACAGCTCAATCGCCCGTCGCTGGCCTTGACTGACCACTTCCCTAGGAAGAAGCCCCTCTCGATACAAATCGGTCCAAAACGCAAACGCCTTGCGCCCCTCGGGCGAGTCGAATCCAGCTCGCTGTTTGTCATCCAGCAACATCACCCCCATCTGCACCATCGACTCCAGCAATTCGGCGGAGTCGTCGGGCACTGCCGTGACAAAGAGGCCGTAACGTCCTGTTCGCTCTCGAATTTGGCGAGCAAAGGCAGGGACATCCTCCCAACGACGGGGAGGCGAACTCACGCCAGCCTGCTGTAGCAGCTGCTGGTTGACCAAGCTGAGCCGCACCGTGAGATACCAGGGGACGGCAATTTGACCAGTCTTTGGATCGCGTGCTGCACGCCACACCGAAGGCAAATAGCGCTGAGCGGCATCAGGCGGCAACAGCGGCGTGAGATCAGTCAACCCACCCTTGCTTGCCAAATTGGCCGCAAAGGGGGGATTGAGATTCACCACATCCGGAGCGGTGCGCGCAAACACTGCAGCCAGGAGCTTCCGTTCCACCGAGCCCCAAGGCAAATCGGTCCAACGCACCGGTGCATCGGGATGATCAGCATCCCAGCGATCAATCACCTGTTCCATGTAGGTGTTGAACTTGGGCGCTAATTGCAACGTCCAAAGCTGAAGAGCTCCTTCTGGAGCTTCGCTACGCCGGCATCCCCCGATCAGCAACGACGTGCTGACAAGCGCCAAGGCGAGCCATCTACGCCGATAGGAGCTATGGCGATGCGAAGTGAGCTGAATCATGCGGGAGTGCGCCGTCGCCAGATCAGAAGTTGCCAAGACCCAATCATCGGGGCCATCAGGCCCGTCATCAGACCTTGAGCCAAACAGGTATGCAATGCAAAGGCTTGGGCCAGAGGAGCATTCACACCCTGAACCAACAGCTGCGCCCAAAGACTCAGCCCAAGCAGCATCGTGCCGATCCAAGCCAGCAACCCCAAATTGAGACTGCGTTGAATCGGTCGTCCCCGCCGCCCAAGCCGTCCCCACCACCAGCCCAACAGCATCAAAGCGGGCACCTGGCTGGCATCTCCCACACTGAGACCATCCAGGACAAGCCCCATCGCCGCACCCGCAATCACACCCGATACCGGTCCATCAACGAGGGCCCAAGGCAGCAGCCACAACACCGCCCAGCTCGGCAAGACACCACCCAAGCTCAGCCATGACGGTGCCGCCAAACTGATCAACGGCACCAACAATCCGGAAGCAACACAAATCGGTTGGCTGTGAAGACGAGCCATCGATCAGCGCCGACTCACCTGCACCCAGTCGATCGCATCCGGAGGCGCAATCAACTGAACCAAAGCCGTGGGAGCCGGCACCGCCCTGGAGTTCAAAGACTGCACAACGGCCACCGGAAGGTTCGCAGGCAGCAGGGTGCTAGCCGGCGAGGTGCTCACCAAATCACCAGGTCGGACCTTTACGTCTTTGTCGATGAATTTCAATTCAGGACGGGCTGTTCCCATTCCCACCAACAAGGCATGTTGACGGGTCCGCGGCACCCAAACGCCAACTCGACTTCCAGGGGCTGTGAGCAAGCGAACAAGGCTTGTCGCTGGGGTGGCACTTTGAACACGGCCAATCAATCCACCCGGACCGATCACCGCATCACCTTGCTTGATGCCATCCAACACCCCCTTTCCAAGCACGATCTGCTGCCACCAGCCTTCAGGCGTTCGCGAGATCACAGCAGCAGAAATTGCAGTGCTGGCGCCTTGACGATCCAGTGAAAGCAGCCCTCGCAAGCGAGCGTTATCCACCTCGAGCAATTGCAAACGGGTGGCATCGTCCTGCTGCTGCGCTGCCTGGATCCACTGTTTCTGAGCTGAACCCGGCCAAAACGGACGCGTGAGCAAGGCATAGCCATCCGCAAAACCAGCGCCCTTGCTCCAACGCACCATTCCCAGAACGCCGAGAAGGGCAAGCCAAGGCCAGATTCGTTTGAGGCTCCGGGAACGCGTTCCCTGCGGCCACGGCGAGGAGCCCATCGGGATCAGAGGCTCGAAGCAGAACGAACAAATTCGGGGGTGTCCAGCACACGCTGCAGGCGTTTGTAATCCTCAAGCACCTGACCGCAGCCATTCACCACACACAGCAGCGGATCTTCAGCAATGTGGGTGAAGATCCCTGTTTCATGGCTGATCAGGTCGCTAATCCCCCTCACCAGGGCCCCACCACCAGCGAGCATGATCCCGCGATCGACGATGTCGGCTGCTAGTTCGGGGGGGGTGCGTTCGAGCGTTCGCTTCACGGCCTCCACAATCACGTTGAGTGGCTCAGCGATGGCTTCACGAAGGTCGCCGGCTTGGAGCTGAATCGTGCGCGGCAAACCAGATAGGAGGTGCAAGCCACGCACATCCATCACCGTCTGATCGAAGTCATTATCGGGGAATGCGGAGCCGATTCGAATCTTGATGTCTTCGGCGGTGCGCTCACCCACCACCAGGTTGTGAACCTTTTTGAGATGGACTCCAATCGAATCGCTGATTTCATCACCGGCAACGCGAACGGATTCACTCAGCACAGTGCCCCCGAGGCTGAGAACCGCTACTTCAGTGGTTCCACCACCGATATCCACAATCATCGTGCCAACGGGCTCCGTGACCGGCAAACCAGCACCAATTGCCGCGGCCACGGGCTCATCAATGAGATGCACTTCTCTGGCACCGGCCAGACCGGCCTCTCGCACGGCGCGGCGCTCCACACCGGTCACACCGCTGGGGATGCCCACCACCAAGCGAGGAGCAATGATCCCTCGCCCCTCGTTGCCTTTCTGAATGAAGCTTTTGAGCATCTGCTCAGCCGCATCAAAATCAGCGATCACGCCATCGCGCAGTGGCCGCACCGCACGAATGTTCCCGGGCGTACGGCCCAGCATCAGCTTCGCTTCATCGCCAACGGCCAGGGGCACCCCCCTCTCCAGATCAATGGCCACCACTGAAGGCTCTTGCAAGACAATCCCCTTGCCGGAGACATAAATCAGGGTGTTGGCAGTGCCAAGGTCGATACCGATGTCACGGGAGAGCTGAAACCGACGAAAAAGCACTGAGTGGGGCACAAGTCGACGAATCTTAGGAGGGGTGTCATGCACCGGCTGATACATCCAGCGCTGAGGGTGGAACTCCTTAAAAGCAGCTACGACAACCGTGGCGCATCATTGATCCACGCAGAACTAAACCTTTATGGGTGTCAACTCCGTAACCCTGGTCGGCCGAGCCGGCCGAGATCCCGAAGTTCGTTACTTCGAATCGGGAAGCATGGTGGCCAACCTGACCATTGCCGTGAATCGTCGCAGCCGCGACGATGAACCGGATTGGTTCAACCTTGAGATCTGGGGCAAACAGGCCCAGGTTGCTGCCGATTACGTCAAAAAAGGATCACTCCTCGGCATCATCGGCAGCTTCAAATTGGATCGCTGGACCGATCGAAATAGCGGCGAAGAGCGCAGCAAACCTGTTGTTCGCGTTGATCGCCTCGAACTCTTGGGCTCCAAACGCGACAGCGAAGCGGGATCCGGGGGATTCGCAGGGGGGAGCCCGAGCGACGAAGAGGTTCCCTTCTGAATCAGCCCGCCATGGCAACTGGCTGCCCCCCGGGTGGAGGGGCTCACAACAGCCGGTTGCTGGCTCGTATGACTGCTTAGTCGGCCGACTGACGGCGACGCCAAATTCTGAGGGCAAGCCAGATCCCACCAGCCAAAACGGCAACCACCAGGCCCACCTTGATCACTTTGGAAACGGGGTCGATCCAGACCTCCACATTGCTGTAACCCTCGCCGAGCACCATGCCAGCGATGGTGAGCAACAGCGTCCAGATCAGGCTTCCAGCTGTGGTCCAAATCAAAAATGGAGCCATCGGCATCAGCTCGATCCCTGCAGGAACCGAAATCAGGGTGCGAATGCCCGGCACCAACCGTCCCCAAAACACAAGGGCTGTGCCGTAGCGGCTAAACCAGCGGCGACTCCGCGCCAACTCCTCAGAGCTAATACCGATCCAGCGGCCATGCCGATCGAGCCATTGCTCAATGCGTTGTTCGTTGATCAGCCGGCCGATGCCATACCAAGGCAACGCTCCGAACACCGTTCCGATCAAACCGGCAAGGACAACTGGAATAAATTGCAATTGCCCTTGCTGCACATAAAACCCACCCAAAGGCATGATCAACTCTGAAGGGATCGGAGGAAACAAATTTTCCAGAAACATGGCCGCAAAAATGGCGCCATATCCCAACCATTGATTCGCCTCAACGGCCTGTCCAATCAGCTCTGGAAGCTGAGTAATCAGTTCAGACAGACCCATCAACAACGATTAAAAAGTGATGCCATTGTTTCACACTTTCCTGCCAAACGGAATCCTCCGCAACGATGTGATTCACACAACAGAATCAGACTTAGAAAAAGGAGAAATATCTCTGCCTTCGGTTCAGCAAGGAATCATTTGATACGCAGGAGTCTGAGCCATTTCCCAAACTCAAGAGCAGAGTCATTCCTCAAAACAAAACGGCAGCTTTACAGCTTTTTTCTGCTGACAAAACTAAGACCTCACAACACCTCCGCAAATATTTATTGACCAGGAAAGCGAAGGGTCATCAAGGCGCAACGAAGCATTGCCGACCCCTATAAACATTTACAAGAACAATCTCTGAACACAAAAAGACCATAAAAAAAAGGGCTGCATTCCGCAGCCCTCACTCAATCGAAAGTGATCAATAACGATAGTGATCAGGCTTATAGGGGCCTTCCACTGGAACGTTGATGTAATCGGCCTGATCTTTGCTCAACTCAGTGAGTTTGCAACCGATCTTCTCAAGATGGAGGCGAGCCACCATCTCATCGAGGTGCTTAGGCAGCACATACACCTCTTTGCCGTATTCGTTGCCCTTGGTGAACAGCTCAATCTGAGCCAGCACCTGGTTCGTGAACGAATTACTCATCACGAAACTGGGGTGACCTGTGGCGCAGCCCAGATTCACGAGACGGCCCTCGGCAAGAAGAATAATCTTGTTGCCGCTTGGCAAGGTGATGTGATCCACCTGAGGCTTGATGTTGTCCCACTCATAGGACTTGAGCGAAGCCACATCGATCTCGTTATCGAAGTGTCCGATGTTGCAGACGATCGCTTCGTCCTTCATCTTCACCAGATGCTCATTGCGGATCACCTGATAGTTCCCCGTGGCGGTCACAAAGATGTCCATCTGATCCACCACATCTTCAAGGCGGACCACCCTGTAACCCTCCATCGCAGCCTGAAGGGCGCAAATGGGGTCCACTTCAGCAATACAAACGGTGGCGCCAAGGCCACGCAATGACTGCGCTGAACCCTTGCCCACATCGCCGTAGCCAACCACGAGGGCCTGCTTGCCAGCCACCATCACGTCGGTAGCGCGCTTGATGCTGTCAACCAGCGATTCACGACAGCCGTAGAGGTTGTCGAACTTGCTCTTGGTGACCGAGTCGTTGACGTTGATCGCAGGGAAGGGAAGCTCTCCGCTCTTCTGCATCTTGTAGAGACGTGCCACTCCTGTGGTGGTCTCCTCTGTTACGCCCTGAATCTCAGCCTTAATACGGCTGTAGAAACTGGAATCCTTCGCCAGCTTCTTCTTGATCGAAGCGAACAGGAAGGTCTCCTCTTCGTTGGAAGGATTGTCGAGCACGGTGATGTCCTGCTCAGCCTTGCTACCCAACATCACCAGACCGGTGGCATCGCCACCGTCGTCCAGGATCATGTTGGGCGTTCCACCATCGCCCCATTCGAGAATGCTATGGGTGTAATCCCAGTACTCCTCAAGGGTTTCACCCTTAACGGCAAAGACGGGAACTCCAGCAGCAGCCATCGAAGCCGCGGCGTGGTCTTGGGTAGAAAAGATGTTGCAGGAGGCCCAGCGCACATCAGCACCAAGCTCGATCAGGGTTTCGATCAGAACAGCTGTCTGAATCGTCATGTGCAAAGAGCCGGCGATCCGGGCACCCTTCAACGGCTTCTCCTTGCCGTACTTGGCACGCAATGCCATCAGACCGGGCATCTCGGTCTCAGCAATATTGAGTTCCTTGCGTCCAAAATCGGCTAATCCGAGATCCGCAATGACGTAGTCCTTTGCGACCTGAAGTTCGGTCGTTGCCGCGGCTGTTGCCACCATATGGAAAAGCTCCCTGGGGAGGATGTGAACGATAAATACTTCGGAGACGCCGAGGCTTCGGGCTCCCTTGTTAACCAATCTACAGATGTGACAAGGATCCTTGACGATCTCGAGGCCACAAAAGAGCTTGGCCGGATGTTGGCAGCGCGCCTCAAAGCGCACGACATCCTGCTGTTGAGAGGACCGCTCGGTGCAGGCAAAACCTCTCTCGTCAAGGGGCTGGCCGACGCCCTAGGGATCCAAGAACCGATCACCAGCCCAACCTTCGCGCTCGCTCAGCACTACCCGGAAGGAACCCCCCCTCTCGTCCATCTCGACCTGTACCGGCTCGAGCAAGCGATCGCAGCTGATGACCTTTTCCTTCAAGAGGAGGAAGAGGCAAATGCCATGGGGGCTTTGCTCGTAGTGGAGTGGCCGGAGCGGCTCAGCCTCTCTCTTCCAGACGCCTGGCTCTTGGATCTCAACTACGCAGCTGCCAGCGGACGCACCGTCTCGCTCCACCCGCCAAACGTTAGGCCCGCAAACCTGACGACGACCAGCGAGCGATGAGCTGATCCACTCCCAAAACCGTGCAGGCCACAACGAGTGCAGGGATCAAAGGCAGACAGCCCCCCTGAAAAGCCTGCGGAATCACGCCCATGGCAAAACCCAGCAGAACGGCTTCCCCTGCGATCACCGACAACATGGCGCCAACAACGGACCAGCGCAGGCCATAGACCGCCCCCACCAGCATCGGGAACAGCAATGCGAGTCCCGAAAAGGCATGGGTTGCAAGCGACAGAATGGCCTCCGGCGGACGCAGGGCGATGGCAAGACCAGCGACTGCAAGAGCGATCACCACGAGCTGCCCAACACGCACTTGCTCCGCCAAAGAAGCCTGCGGTCGCCAATACCTCTTATAGATGTCGCGAGTGAGCATCGACGACAGCGCCAACAACTGCGAATCCAGGGTGGACATAAAGGCAGCCAAGGCCCCCACCATCACGATTCCCGTTAACCATTGCGGGCTGTATTGGGACAGCATCAAGGGCATGATCTGATCGGACGCGCGACCCAGCAGATCAGGGAAGGCCAGATGCCCCCACATCCCGATCAGCACAGGACAAATGAACAGCACTCCCGCTACGACTGGGTAAAGCACCATCGACTGCTTCAACGAGCGGTCATCCCCGGCAGCAAAAAAACGCATCAGCATCTGCGGAAACATCGGCAGGCACAACGGCCAAAGCAGCAGATAGCTGGCCAACATTCGCGGCGTAAAAAAATGGCCCAGTCCTGCCGGACTGAACAGCTCAGGACGTTGCACAAACAGCGTGCGATTGGCCAGCTCGACGCCACCGACACCTTTGGCGACAGCCGCAAAGGCCATCAGCATCAGCGAAAACATCAGGATCCCCTGAAGCACGTCGGTTCTCGCCACAGCTCGCATGCCGCCGCCCACCACGTACAGAACGATCACGACGGTGAGCAGGACAGCTCCAACCTCAAAAGGAACCGCTCCTCCCGTGAGGCTCTCGAGCAAATAACCGGCACCAAGAGGTTGCAGGGCCAAATAAGGAAGGGTGAACAGCACCATCACCGCAAGAACCAACAGGCGCAGTCCCTCCCCTGGCAAGAGATGGCCGATCAATTCAGACGGAGTGATGAGGCCATGGTCAGCACTGAGCCTGCGGACCCGGCAGCCCAGGCTGCCGAAACTGAGGGCAGCCAACCCTGTTCCAAACGCCATCATTGGGTAATAGGCAATCCCGATGCGATAGCCCGCACCAGCAAAACCAAGAAAAAAGAAGGCGCTGAAGTTGGTCGCGATCAGCGTGAAGAACAGCACTCCGGCACGCAGCCGCCGATCGGCCAGGAAATAGGAGTCGGCGCTGTTGGTTTGTCCCCCGAGACTCTGAGTTCCGAGCCAGAGCAACGCCAGCAGGTAAACAACGAGAGCGAGGAACGCTGAAATCAGAGTGGTGCTCATGGGCGGGCGATCCAAGCAGCGGCAAAGGTGAGTACCGCCTGCAGGCCGATGAACACCAACACCCAAACAGGCAGACCAGCCCAAAACGGCAAGGCCGATTCCGCCTGACCATGCACCACTAAGGCCAAAACAACCGCAGCGAGCACGGCCAACCAGGGCCAGCGACTTGGCATGACACCCATTAAGTGCACTCCTTGAGGAAAGTTGATACGTCTTGCTCTCGTGGCTGTGGGTCGATCGCTCCAGCTCCACCACAAACGAGTGCACCGCAGGCTGACGCGAAGCGCAACCGCTCCGTGACAGGGCGATCCCAACAGTGCAACAAACCGGCAGTGAAGGCATCCCCTGCCCCTGTGGTGTCGATCACCTGAGCGGGAGGGAACACCGGCATACTCCCGGCTTCCTTGGCGATGAACCAGCGAACGGGCGCGGCTCCATCGGTCACCACGACGTCGGGCTGCTGCGGCAAATCCGCAGAGATAGCAGCAGGATCATCACTGCCGAAAAACCACAACGCCTCCTCCCGGGCCAATTTGATCAGGGAGGCCTGCTCCAACACAGGCTTGATCACCGCCATTGCATCAGCGGTAGGACCCGCCGCTGGGTCTGCCTCGGGATTCCAGAAGGTGGGGCGCCAGTTCACATCCACAGCCAAGCCAAGACCAGCAGCCTTGGCCTGAGCTAACACCCATTGCAACGCGCCGGCAGAAGCCATCGAGGCCAAGGGAATCGTGCCAACTAATAGCCAGCGAGCCTGCTCGGCCAAGCCCGGCCAGACCGCTTCCAAACAGCCACGATCCAGCAGTTGATCCGCGAAACCCAGGATGTGATCTCCAGCAAACCCCTGAAACACGCGTTCCCCATTGGCATGGCGGCGAACCAACACCACCCGACTCGGGTGACTTGCATCACGTTGAAGCGCCCGCACATCAACACCCCGCCCCTTGAAAAGCTTGAGGAATGCAGCCCCGATGGCATCTTCACCAAGTCGACCAACGAGGCCAACGGGTGTGCCAAGCCGAGCGAGAGCACAGGCCACGTTGGCGGGTGCACCACCCAAGCGGTCATCACAAGAATCGGGCGCAGCAGTAGCGGGATCCCCTCCAAGCGGGCCAAGCCGATCCACCAAAGCCTCACCCAGGCACAACACGCGAGGAGCCAACGCAGACAGATCGGCCATGACAGCAAGTCGGATGCATCAAGGCTGGCTACGGCAAAGCGTGATGCCAACCAACGTGCCCCAATTCAGGAGACGTGGTCCAACAACGCAGCAATGATTCGAGCATTGGCAGCAGGGAAGGGATAGTCGGACAAGGACTCCGGACGCACCCAGCGCACCTGCTGGCTCGCAAGCGGCTGGGGTTCGCCCTTTTGCCACTGGCAGAGATGCACCACAAACCGCAGTTTTTTGTGGCTGTAGGCATGGTCAAGGCTGATCAGCTCCTCTCCCACAGACACTTCAATCGCCAATTCTTCCTGCAATTCGCGAGCGATGGTCTGAACAATGGCCTCGCCAGGCTCCTGCTTCCCGCCTGGAAATTCCCATAGCCCGCCCAACAACCCCTCATTCAGGCGTTGATCAATCAACACCTCTCCGGCTTCATTCAGCACCACTCCCACACCAATCACTTGAAAGGGCACAGCTCGAGGGGTGTCTTTCACGGGGTAACGCTCCACATCGCCAGCAGCGTAAGCAGCGCAATGCATCTGCCAAGGACAGCACCCGCAATTCGGTGAACGGGGAGTGCAAACCGTGGCACCGAGGTCCATCAGGGCCTGATTGAGATCACGAGCACGGCCAGGCGCAGCCGCAACAAGAGCCTCACTCCATTGCCAACACAAGGCTTGATCACGCGCAGGAGGTTTGGGATGAGCTTGAAGCCGAGCCAAGACCCGGCGCACATTGCCATCAAGAATCGCCAGCGGGCTGTTGAAGGCAGACGAGAGGATGCCCCCCGCGGTGGTGCGGCCAATCCCAGGGAGGAGCAGCCAACCATCCAGATCCATTGGCCAAGCGGACAGCGTCGTGCTTGAGGCAGGAGCGATCTGACCCATCAGTTGCTTGGCTCCTGCCAGAAGACGGCGGGCTCGCGAGTAGTAACCAAGCCCCTGCCAAAGCAGCAACACATCGTGTTCTCGCGCCTCAGCCAGTCGCTCCAGCGTGGGGAAAACCTCCATCCAGCGCTCCCAGTACGGCAACACCACCTGCAACTGGGTTTGCTGCAACATCACCTCGGCAATCCAAATGCCGAAGGGCGACAACACGTCGTCAGGCTGTGGCCAGGCTCGATCCACAGTGAACATCCATGGTTTCTGCTCAGGATCCCTGCGACCATGCATCTCCCACCAGGACAACAAGGGGCCGCTCAGTTCAGGTGTCAAAGCACCGAGTTCCCGCGTTGATCAGCGCACAGGATCTCAGGGCAAGCAGAAAGCATCCGCCCATATTTACTTCGGCGATCTGCGCACCATCCAAGCTGAATGAGAGTGCAAGGCGTCATCGTGGTCAATAACAGGTATGGTCCGCGCAACTCATCAGTTGCATTGTGCGGGCCCCCCT
The DNA here is from genome assembly GCF_014279775.1 of Synechococcus sp. PROS-9-1. Classification (NCBI taxonomy): domain Bacteria; kingdom Bacillati; phylum Cyanobacteriota; class Cyanophyceae; order Synechococcales; family Synechococcaceae; genus Synechococcus; species Synechococcus sp. PROS-9-1. The sequence goes on along the minus strand of NZ_CP047961.1, from coordinate 100,542 downwards.
TGTTGTTGGACTGACTCTCACCGTTGCCCTTGCAGCATGCGGGCAGAGCAAGACATCCGGCACGACCTTTTTATCCATCAACACCGCAACAATCTCCCAGGGCAGCTTCAAACCCAGCATCAAAGCGATTAGCCCGCTTGAATCCACCACCAACGTGACGCTCAGCCCTGAAACAGATGGCCGAGTGATCAAGAAACTTGTCAAAGAAGGAGATCAAGTTCAAGCAGGTCAGGTGATTCTTGTGCTCGACAACACGCAACAGAGCGCCCAGCTCGACGCCTCTAAATCACAAGCTCGCTATGACAAAGTTAATGCTGAAAGATACCAATTTCTTTATGAACAAGGAGCCGCATCAGCGAAACGTCGTGATGCCTACGCAACAAAAGCGATCACATCAAGAGATCAAGCCATCGCCGATAAGGCCAACCTTAACTATAAGTTTGTGCGCTCTCCAATCAATGGTGTGATCGGTGACTTAGACACCGTAAAGATCGGTGATTACGTCAAAACCGGGGATGTCATTACAGGAATTGTGGACAACTCCACTCTCTGGACCTTGATGGAAATTCCAGCATCGCAGGGATCCCAGGTCAAAGTGGGGCAACCTGTGCAGCTTGCATCTCAATCCACCCCACCGGTTACTGGTGAAGGAACAATCACCTTTGTATCGCCTTACTATTCGATTCCAAAAGCCGGCAATCCTCCAAACACGTTAATGGTGAAGGCGGTGTTCCCCAACCTCACCGGACAATTAAAAACAGGTCAATATGTTGCCTCCGAAATCATTACCGGATCGAGTGAGCAGTTAGCGGTACCGGTGCAGGCCGTGATGATGCAAGCGCAGCAGCCGTTCGTTTATGAAGTCGTACCCATCAGCAAGGCGCTACCGACCATCAAACGCTCACCTAATACAACAGCCAAAGCGTTGAAAAAACTGGAAAAGCTCCCAGGCAACACCCCGATCGTGCTGCAAACGAAGGTGCAACTTGGGGATCTGCAAAACAACCTCTATCCGGTGATCTCCGGACTCAAAGCCGGGGCCAAAGTGGCGATTAGCAACACAAGTCGGCTGCGCAGTGGCATGCCTGTGAACGTTTCAGCAGGAGCCAACTAAGCCGATGGCTTTCTCCGACAATTTCATCAAGCGACCGGTCCTGACCACGGTCTGCAGCATTTTAATTGTGCTCGTCGGGCTGATCTCGATCCCGATTCTGCCCATTGCCAACCTGCCAAACATTGCCAATCCTCTGATCCTGGTCAGTGCAACCTATGGAGGCGCCAATGCGGAGGTCACCGAGCAAGCGGTGACCAATCCCTTGGAGCAACAGATCAATGGCGTTCCCGGAGTGAGCTACATCTCCTCGAACACCGACATGACGGGCAACAGCACCATCAATGTCTATTTCGACCAAACAACAGACATTGATATCGCTCAGGTGAATGTTCAGAACCGCGTGTCTCTGGCCAATCCCCAACTCCCAGACCAGGTGAAAGAAACAGGGGTCTCCGTAACGCAAAGCAACCCCTCCATCCTTCTTGCCTATGAGATCAGTTCCAGCGAAGGGCAATTTGATGCTGCTTTTTTAAACGGACTCGTCTACGAACAGCTCTATTACCCGCTTTCGCGGGTGGAAGGCGTTGCCAACGTCACGATCTGGGGAGGTGCCAATCCTGCCTTCTGGCTGTTTGTTGATCCAAGCAGACTTGCCGCCAACAAACTCACATCTGAAGACGTACTGAATGCAGTTCAGTCTCAAAACAGCGTGGCTGTTGGTGGCCTTGTTGGAGGGCCTCCAGCCTCAGGCGACCAGGCCTACACCTATCCGATTGTGGTGGAGAACAACGGCAATCTGATCTCCATTGATGACTTCAACAACCTGATCCTCAGCCGCTCGCCCTCCGGCAATCTGCTCAAACTGAAGGATGTCGGCGAAGTCCGATACGGCAGCAACTCGTACTCAATACAGGTCGTTGATAAAAACGAAACGGAAGCGCTCACGATTGCTGTTTTCCAAACTCCTTCGAGCAATGCTCTCGATGTATCAGAAGGCGTTATTGATCAAATCAACCAGTTCAAAAGCACAGTGCCTCCTGGCGTCACGATTAATCAGATTTATGACATCGGCCAGTTCATCGAATCCTCCGTTAATGGCGTCATCGACGCGCTCGGACTGGCGATCGTATTGGTCTTAATCATCCTGTTTCTTTTTCTCCAGAACTGGCGCGCCACCGTAGTGCCCAGCCTGGCGATTCCGATTTCTCTGGTGGGAACATTCGCCTTCCTCAACGTCTTCGGGTTTTCGATCAATCAACTCACATTGCTGGGCCTTGTGCTGGCTACAGGCCTTGTTGTGGATGACGCCATCGTTGTGATCGAAGCGGTCTCCACCAACATCGACCAAGGAATGAAGCCTCGCGAAGCAGCACTCGCTTGCATGGGCGAGCTCTTCGGCGCGCTGCTTGCCACCGCCCTCGTATTGATGGCGGTCTTTGTTCCCGTTGCCTTTTATCCAGGTGGGATCGGGATCATCTACAAACAGTTCGCACTCACGATCGCCTTTTCGGTTGCCATCTCTGCATTTAATGCGCTCACGTTTTCACCGATGCTCTCGGGTTTGATCCTTTCTCAGAAAAAACCACCGGAAGCGAAGGGTCGCAGTTGGATTGTGGTGGGCGTAATCGTGGGCTTGGCCTTTGGCCGCTTCAGTGCTGCTTCCTTTGGCAACTGGACTTACATCGCCGGCATCGTGATCGGTGCCCTCGCTGGATCCAACCTGCCGCTGATCTTCAAGGTGTTCAACCGCAATTTCGAGCGTCTTGAAAACACCTACTCCAGGCTTCTCAAACGGATGATCCAAGCCCGCCGGATCGTGCTGGCTGGATTGGTTGTAGGCATCGTGGCGACAGGCTTCGCTTTCACGACCCTGCCAACAGCCTTCATCCCCGATGAAGACCAAGGCTATGGAGTGGGAATTTTTCAACTTCAAAATGGGGCTTCCCTGGTGGAAACCAAAAAGCTTGGCAACCAAATCGCCAAGGTTCTCAGTGAAGAAGACGATGTCGCCAATGCCTCAATCATCAACGGCTATGGCTTCAATGGCTCCAGTCCCGATCAAGGTGTCTTTTTCTTTGGCCTCCAGCCCTTGGAAGAACGCAAAGGCGCGGAACACAGTTCCGATGCCATCGTCAAACGGCTGAATGCCAAGTTGATCGCATTAAGCGACGGCCTCGCTCGGGCTTCAAGCCCACCAGCGGTGCCTGGCTTCTCCGCCCAAGGAGGGTTCTACTTCCAATTCAACGACCTCAGCAACGGTGCCTACAGCTTCAACGAACTCTCCGATTTGGCGGGCCAACTGATCAAGACGGCTGATGCAAGCGGAGACTTTTCCAGCGTCTACACGCAGTTCACCCCAAGCGCTCCAGCGATCGGCCTCAACCTCAATCGCGAGGTGATGGGGGCTCTCAACGTCGACTTCAAAGAGGCGATGGACACGATTTCTGCGCTAGCTGGCAGTAGCTACTCCGGACTCACCTACGAGAGCGGCCAAGTCCGCAGCATCTACGTGCAGGGAACGCCAAATCAACGGGAAGCTATCGATGACATCCTTAGTTATTACGTTCGATCAAACGATGGCGAACTAGTCCAGGTGTCGCAATTTGCTGAAGCCGAGCTCAGCAGTGCTCCGCCCGTGATCAGCCACTACAACTTGAGCCGCACCGTGCTGATTCAGGGCGCGGAAGCGATCGGAAAAAGCAGCGGTCAGGCCCTGAGCAAAATCCAGCAATTGTTTAAAGCTGAGACTTACACCAACATTGGTTCTGCCTTTACCGGTTTGGCAGCGCTGCAGCTCTCCGCGGGGAACGCGAGCATCCTGGTGTTTGGACTTGGGGTGCTGATTGTGTATCTCGTGCTCTCAGCCCAATACGAGAGTTACATCACACCGGTCATCATCCTGGCAACGGTGCCGCTGGCCATGCTTGGTGCCCTCGCCTTTCTTGCGATTCGCTCCATCGATTTGAACATCTATGCACAAATTGGCCTAGTTACCTTGATCGGTTTAGCGGCCAAGAATGGAATTTTGATCGTGGAAGTCGCCGAACAAAAACTTAAGGAGGGGAAAAGTAGCGTGATCGCCGTGATCGAATCAGCCGAATCGCGGCTTCGTCCCATCCTGATGACAGCAACGGCCGCGCTTGCCGGTTTCTTGCCTCTCGTGGTCGCCAACGGTGCAGGAGCGAGTGCACAACAATCTCTTGGAACGGTCATTTTTGGTGGATTAATCGTTGCCACCGTTCTCTCCATAGGGGTTGTTCCCCCTGTTTATGTGCTGGTCAAGGACCTTGAAAGCAGGCTCATGTCACCCAGCAGATGAACGCTCCTTTGGCTCCAATCCAGGCGTTTTGGACTTGGAAATCCCATGAAATTGGCTGGTCCGTCATGGGGGATCAAACGGCACCAACTGCGGTGCTACTGATTCATGGCTTCGGAGCGAATACCAATCATTGGCGCTTCAACCAACCCGTCCTCGCCGAGCAAGTTCCCACCTATGCGATCGATCTTCTGGGTTTCGGCTGCAGTGATCAGCCACAAGCACAGCTCAAAGATGAACCCAGCACCAACAAATCAGTTCAATATTGTTTTGATCTATGGGCCCAACAAGTTGTCGATTTTTGCATCAACGTGATTGATCGACCTGTGGTGCTTGTTGGCAACTCAATCGGTGGTGTTGTAGCACTAAGAGCGGCACAACTTTTAAAAGAACAAAGCAAGAGGATTCCCTGTGAGGGAGTGGTGCTGATCGACTGCGCGCAGCGGCTGATGGATGACAAACAATTGGCAACGCAACCAGCCTGGATGGCTTGGATCCGCCCTCTCCTCAAAACCCTGGTCAGTCAGCGCTGGCTGAGTACAGCACTATTCCGCAATGCGGCGCGGCCAGCATTAATTAGGAGCGTGCTCAAACAGGCCTACCCCAGTGGATACAACGTGGATGATGACTTGGTTGCCCTTCTCTTAGGACCAAGCCAACGCAATGGTGCTGCAGAAGCATTTCGCGGCTTTATCAACCTCTTCGATGATCACTTGGCTCCGGATTTACTCCAAGCTTTGTCCGTGCCCGTTCATCTGATTTGGGGGGAAGCCGATCCCTGGGAACCCGTTAAGGAAGCCAAAAACTGGCAAGAACAATTTGATTGCATTCAATCACTCTTTGTGATTCCTCGTGCAGGACATTGCCCACACGACGAATCCCCAAAGGCTGTTAACGAACGTTTATTGCTGATCCTCAATCAGCAGGCAACATAGGCCTCAACCTGATCACTCAGACGACGCAAACCAGCTAAGCCATCACGCTCGAGATTGCGCACGCGATCACGGCTGATACCAATGATGCGACCAATACCCGTGAGGCTCATCGGCTCCTCTCCGTCCATCCCGTAGCGCATCCGCAACACTCTTCCCTGCAATTCAGGCAGCTGGCTCAGCAGATCGCGCAGATCTCCTTTCAAGCATTCGCCTTCCACCTGTTCTGACGGCAGCTCACCATCGCCGGCCAACAATTCCAGTAGTTCGGTGTCATCACCGTCGCCCACCTTCATCTCCAAACTCACAGGCTGGCGCGCCCGGCACATCAGATCCTTTACCTCCTCTTCTGGAAGTTCCACAAACGAGGCCAATTCCGATACCGATGGGGTGCGGCCCAGTTCTTGGCTTAATTCCCGTTGGCCTTTCTTGAGCTTGTTCAACATCTCGGTGATGTGAATCGGCAAGCGGATTGTTCGGCTCTTCTCCGCAATCGCTCGCGTGATGCCCTGACGAATCCACCAATACGCATAGGTGCTGAACTTGTAGCCCCGGGTGGGATCAAATTTCTCCACACCACGCACCAAACCAATCGTTCCCTCCTGGATTAAGTCCAGCAGCTCCATATTCCGCTTGGTGTATTTCTTGGCGACGCTCACCACCAACCTCAAGTTGGCAGCCACCATCCGCTCCTTGGCGCGGCGGCCTGCCTGCAGCTTGCGCTTTAGTTGCGGGGCACTCACACCAGCCGCTTTAGCGACCTCTTCTCTTGCGACTTCTTCCCCGCCGCGTTGGTCCTTGATCTCAGCTTCTAGCGCCTCGAGATCCATCAGCTCTTGAACCTGACGGCCCAGCGTGATCTCCTGTTGATGGCTCAACAACGGCACGCGGCCGATGTCTCGCAAGTACGAACGAACTAAATCGACTTCAGCGCCAGAGGCGCGACCAGTGGAGGCAGATGCGGGGCGGGAAGCAACAGCAGCAGCAGGAGCCATGACGCTTCATTGAGTTGTGTAAAGAGTAACCCTAAGAAACGTAAACGAACTCTCAGAAAGCGAAAGAAGTGGCTAGATGAGTAGAAATACTCGTGGTCTCGAGCAGCTGGGGCGCATGCAGCAGCAACCACTCCGCCGTTTTCAGATAGATGAACACGCCCGCCACGTCTGTAGCGGTGGTGATAAAAGGCGCTGACATCAGGGCTGGATCGAGGCCCATGCGGTTAAACAGCAAGGGCAACGCAGCACCCGCCGTGGCGGCCAAGGTGGTAATCGCAAGCAAACTGATCCCGACCGCCATCCCTACAAGTGGGCCGTCGCCACGCCACCAAGCAAATGGCACCACAACAAAAAGCATCAGCACGCCCAATAGAGCGCCGGCGAGCGACTCTCTGACAACAGCACGCCAGGGGCCCAAAGGTTGGATGCGCTGGGTGCTCAATCCACGAATCACCACCGTGGAACTCTGCGCACCCACATTTCCACCAGTGCCAATCAACAAAGGAATGAATGCGGCAAGCATCACAACCTCACGCAGCACGGCATCGTTCATCGCGATCACCTGGGTGGTGAAGCCATTGGCAACCACCAACACCGAAAGCCACACCACGCGGCGGCGCGCAACGGTGAACAGATTGCTCTGGAAGTAGTCATCCTCATCACCAGCCTCCACCGCACCAGCGGCATAAAGGTCACGGGTGGCTTCCTGCTCGATCACGTCGATCACGTCGTCCACCGTGACGATCCCAACCAGACGACGTTCCCGGTCCACAACAGGCACAGCAAGAAAGTCGTAGCGCTGAATCGCACGGGCCACCTCCTCCTGATCGGTATCGGTGCCAACGCTCACAACCTCTCGCGTCATCACATCACCAATGCAATCGCTGGGGTCGGCCGTGACCAAATCACGCAAAGACAAGATGCCGGTGAGATGGCGCTGCCCATCTGTTACATAGAGGCTGTAAATCGTTTCGGTTTCTCTTGCGCGCCGGCGAACGATCGTGAGAGCTTGTGCAGCACTATGAAATTCCTTGAGATCGATGTATTCCGTTGTCATCAAACGGCCAGCCGTTTCGGGGGCATAACCGAGTAACTGTGCGGTCACCCGCCGCTCGGAAGGACTGAGCTCCACCAAAAGACGGCGCACCACTTTGGCCGGGAGTTCATCGAGCAGGCGCACCCGGTCATCGGGCGACATCTCTTCCACAAGCTCCAACACTTCACTGGAGCGCAGCCGTTCCAACAAGCTTTGCTGAATGGCTGGCTCAAGGTATTCGTACACCTCTATCGCTTCGTCCTTGCCGAGCAAGCGAAAGGCAAGGGCCTGAAGGGTTCGCGGAAGGCAACCCACCGCTTCCGCCACATCCACAGGCTGAACCGGCGCCAAGAGCAACTTGACTCCGTCGTAATTGCCAACCGCCAACATCGATTCCAATTGCTGAGCAACAACCTCAGCGACCAGATCATTCGTGACGCTCACACCGCTGCGGCCGTGGGCTTCTTCCATGCTCTCCGCCCGGCCCCTTCCAGTGTAAGTGGGGCGGTCGCCGGTTATCGTCAGCGCCGATTGCACTTCCAATAGTTATGGCCCCCAACATCAGCAGCGTGTCCGTCAACACCCCCGACGGCGCCAACAAATCACTCGGCTCTTACTCAGGCAAGGTGCTGTTAATCGTGAACGTGGCTAGCCGCTGCGGCTTCACGCGTCAGTACAGCGGTTTGCAAGCGCTACAAGACAGCTACGGAGCTCAAGGCCTTCAGGTTTTGGGCTTCCCCTGCAACGACTTTGGCGGTCAGGAGCCCGGCTCTTTGGAGGAGATCAAAAGCTTCTGTTCCACCACCTACAACGCCAGCTTTGAGCTGTTCGACAAAGTGCATGCCACTGGAAGCACCACGGAGCCTTACACCACCCTCAACACAACAGAGCCTTCCGGCGATGTGGCTTGGAACTTTGAGAAGTTCCTCGTGGGCAAAGACGGCACGGTGATCGCACGCTTCAAAAGCGGCGTTGAGCCCGACTCCGACGAGCTGAAGACTGCAATTGAGTCTGCTCTTAACGCTTAACCAAGCTCCGGCCCACGACAACACCCAGGGCTGCGGCACCCAGCCCCAGCCCCAGGGTGAGGCCGATTAACCCCAAGGCAGCCAGCCAGTCGCCTTGAGCGATGAAGGTCACGCAGTCCACCATCCAGCTGCTGAATGTGGTGAGCGAACCACAAAAACCAATCCCAACCAGCAACTGACGTTTCGGACGGAGGGGAAGACCCACCAACCAGCCCAAAACGAACGCGCCGAGCACGTTCACAATCACGTTGTTGTCATGCAGATGGGACCCTATTTGCCAACGCATCACAGCGCCAGGAACAGCACCAAGCGCCACAAGAGCCAATTCGCTCAGGTCTTGACGAAGGGTGAACTGGTTTGCAGTGGAAGAAGACTGCGGCATCAAGCGATCCCCTCGGCCAAGCCAAGCCCGTAGCCCAAACCAGCCGCAACCAAGCCACCCAGGATCGAGCCCACGCTTAGGAGCAGCGATTCACGCCAATTCCTTTGCTTCAGGGTGTTGAGCAACTCAACGGCAAACGTAGAAAACGTACTGAGGCTGCCGAAAAAACCAACAGCCACAAGCAACGTCAGCCCCGTAAGAGCTTGAGATGTTGAGCAGGGATCATTGCCTTGCAGGCCTAAAACCAGACCGAGGGCAAAGGCGGCAACGAGATTGACTGCAAAGGTTCCCCAATGCTTGCGGGGAACCATCGGCTCGAAGTGATTCACGATCCGCAGCCGAAGCCAGGCGCCAGGAATGGCACCAATCCCTACCAGCACGACCTGACCAGCCGTGAAGGAATCAGCCATTCACCCAACCACGCACAGACTGAAAGCTCGCTGGAAAGCCCTGGCCTGAAGACACCTGCACTTGAATCCAGTCGCGGCCATCGTCTCCACGCCAATGACGCAACATCTGGAGTGGAGTGCCTAACTCCAACCGGCGTAGGGCAGGGGCCTCAACCAGCGGGCTGGAGCGCAAGACACAGCACTCACCACTGAGCAATGGGCTTTTGCCCTCCTGCCTGCGCAAGGGGGGAAGCCGCCGCTGAGCACCACCAGCGGGAAGTGCCGCCGGCGCCATCAAGGCCACGCCAAGAAGCCAGCCCCAACGCAACACAACCCCGGTTGACATCCGCATCAGATGTCTAGAGACGCCATGTCCAAATCGGCGCTGTGGGTTTCGATAAATTCCCGCCGTGGCGCCACTTTGTCGCCCATCAGGATCGTGAAGATGCGATCCGCCTCCAGCGCATCCTGCACTTCCACCCGTTTCATCATGCGCGTAGAGGGATCCATGGTGGTTTCCCACAACTGCTTGGGCATCATTTCACCGAGACCCTTAAATCGCTGAATGTTGTAGTTGGCTTTCTCGCCAAATCCAGCCAAGGTTTTTTGCAATTGCTGCTCGTTGTAGCAATAGGTGTGATTTTTTCCGCGCTCAACCTTGTAAAGCGGCGGACAAGCGATGTAGATATATCCACCTTCAACCAATTCTTTCTGATAGCGATAGAAGAAGGTAAGAATCAGCGTCCGAATGTGCGCACCATCCACGTCCGCATCCGTCATGATCACCACACGGTGATAACGGAGATTTTTAACATTGAAATCCTCTCCTTTAATCCCCAAGCCAAGGGCCGTAATCAGCGCTTGGATCTCAGTGTTTTTATAAATCTTGGCGTCGTCGGTTTTCTCGATGTTGAGAATTTTTCCGCGCAAAGGAAGAATCGCTTGAAAACGACGATCGCGTCCTTGCTTGGCGGAGCCTCCAGCGGAGTCTCCCTCCACGATATAGATCTCAGATTCTGAGGGATCTCTGGTGCTGCAATCAGCCAATTTGCCCGGCAATGTTGAACTTTCCAGCACGCTTTTGCGGCGCACCAACTCGCGCGCCCGGCGAGCTGCTTCGGCAGCATTAAAGGCCTGGATCGCCTTCTCCAGGATCATGTCGATCACCCCTGGATTGAACTCCAGGTATTGGCTGAGTGATTCTCCAACCAAGTTGTCAACAATGCCGCGAACCTCGGTATTACCAAGCTTCGTTTTTGTTTGACCTTCAAATTCCGGCTCAGGAACTTTCACCGAAAGCACGGCGGTAAGGCCTTCGCGAATGTTTTCGCCCGCCAAATTTGAATCAGCCTCCTTGCGTTTGCCTCGTTTCTTCGCAAACGTATTAAGGGTACGGGTCAAAACCGTTTTCAAGCCTTCAATATGAGTGCCACCATCCACCGTGCGGATGTTGTTAGCAAAGCCAAGAATGCTGTCGGAATATGCATCAACGCACCACTGCAATGCCGCTTCCACGGTCACGCCATCTTTTTCAGCGTTCACATAGATAATTTCTGGATGCAGAGGATCCTTCTCCGCATTCATATAGGCAACGTATTCCTTAATGCCACCTTCGTAGAAATACAGCTCCTCGCGCGGCTGGCCCTCTTTATCCCGGGCAGCCTCTCGCTCATCGCGGAACACGATGCGCACACCACCATTCAGATAAGCCAGCTCTCGCAAACGGGCGGAAAGCGTGGAGTAATCAAACTCAATTCCAACCGTGAAAATCTGATGATCCGGCTTAAAGCAAACGCTGGTGCCAGTAAGCCCATTCTCCTCCGCAGGCTGCGGCTCTGAAGCAAGGCTGCCGATCGCAGCACCGCGTTCAAAGCGCTGGCGATGCACCTGGCCTTGACGGCGAACGGTGACTTCCACCCACTCACTTAGGGCGTTCACGACGGAAACACCAACGCCGTGCAAACCACCCGAAACCTTGTAGCCACCAGCTCCAAACTTGCCGCCAGCGTGCAACACCGTGAGCACGGTTTCCAGGGCGCTTTTGCCCGTGCGGGGATGCACATCCGTAGGGATGCCTCGGCCGTTATCACTTACAAACGCGGAGCCGTCTTCTCCGAGAACAACCGTGATCTCGTTGCAATGCCCAGCGAGGGCCTCATCCACGGCATTGTCCACCACCTCATAAACGAGATGGTGGAGGCCACGAGGCCCTGTTGTACCGATGTACATCCCCGGGCGCTTGCGCACCGGTTCGAGTCCTTCAAGGACTTGAATCTGTTCGGCACCGTAGGCGGCTTGAACTTTTGAGGCTTCGCTCATGCGCTCGTCGTCGGCCCAGCCTTTTTCATCTACAACTTACCACCGGTATCCCAGAGGCGCTCGTAGAACCCTCTGACGCGTCATTTTTAAAGGGGATGCACCCCATCGTTTCTTCGATGAATCAGATCAGCCCTGAATTTGGGACCACAACCAATGCAGAGACTCCGCTTGTGGTGGCACTGGTGGGGCCAACGGCGAGCGGTAAAACCGCGCTCGCGCTTGAGCTCGCTGAGCACTTCCAGCTGGAGATCCTCAACATCGATTCTCGCCAGCTCTACCGAGAGATGGATATCGGCACAGCCAAACCCACGGCCGAACAACAACAGCGCGTGACCCATCACCTCCTAGACCTGCGCTCCCCTGACCAACCGATCACGCTTCAGGAGTTTCAACAGGAAGCCGCTGCTGCCGTGAGCAAGGTGCTTCAGGATCGAGGTGTGGCCTTTCTGGCCGGAGGCAGCGGCCTTTATCTCAAGGCCCTCACCCAAGGACTGCATCCTCCCGCCGTACCTCCTCATGCTGAGCTACGCCGCCAACTCAAAGCCCTTGGCCAAGCCAACTGTCACCAACTGCTCCAACAGTCCGATCCCCAAGCAGCAGCCAAGATCGCTCCAGCAGATGCGGTTCGCACCCAACGCGCTTTAGAGGTGCTGTACGCCAGCGGCAAACCGATGAGTGAACAACAGTCGGCGAACCCGCCGCCCTGGCGCGTGCTGGAGATCGGACTCAATCCCGAGGAGCTGCGCTCACGCATCGCTCAACGCACCCAGCAGATTTATCGGGAGGGGTTGGTCGCAGAAACACAGCAGCTGAGCCAGCGCTATGGATCCGACCTCCCCATGCTGAAAACGATCGGCTACGGCGAAGCGCTCGAGGTGCTTCAGGGAGAGCGAAGCGAAGCGGAGGCCATCGCCACCACCACCAGGCGCACCCAGCAGTTCGCCAAGCGGCAACGCACCTGGTTTCGTCGCCAACACAACCCCCACTGGCTCACAAGTCAGGATGCCCTGAGCGAAGCAATAAGCCTGATAGAGGCGTGTCTACACTGAATAACAATCTCTGCTGAGCACCGCTTTCAATCAGCAGCCCTTCACCACACTGAATGCCCCCACGTCCTCGCTTTGATCGTCGCGCCCCCGTCCGGGAGCTCCCCAACATCAATGACCGCATCAGCTACCCACAGCTCAGGGTTGTTGACGCAGACGGAGAGCAGCTCGGGGTAATCGATCGAGAAAAAGCACTAGAAGTTGCGCGTGACCGCGAGCTCGATCTCGTGTTGGTGAGCGAGAAAGCCGATCCGCCCGTGTGCCGGATCATGGATTACGGCAAATTCAAATTCGAGCAAGAAAAGAAAGCCAAAGAAGCCAAGAAGAAGTCGCATCAGACCGAAGTCAAAGAGGTCAAGATGCGTTACAAAATCGATTCTCACGATTACGACGTTCGCATTGGTCAAGCGCAGCGCTTCCTTAAAGCCGGCGACAAAGTGAAATGCACGGTGATTTTCCGAGGCCGGGAAATCCAGCACACCGCCTTGGCTGAAGTGTTGCTGCGCCGAATGGCGAAGGATCTGGAAGAGCCCGCCGAAGTGCAACAGCCTCCAAAGCGGGAAGGCCGCAACATGATCATGTTCCTCACACCCCGTAAAGCACCGCTTTTGAAGAAAGACAAGGAAGACGGCGTTGGTAATAACGCGGTGCGCACGATTCCTTCACCGGCGCGTCGGATCATCCCTCAAGACTGATCTGCTTCCAGAAGCAGCCTCCTGCGCTGAGAGCAGAGCTCCAAGCTGGAGTCAGCTCCACCAGGGTGGCGGCGACTAGAGCGGCATGCCCTGGAGCATGCCGCAACCAATCGATCGAGACTTGGACATCCGAAGAGATCTCCTCGGTGCTCGTGGCCTCCTTATGGCGGCGACCTTCGCGAGTGGAATCGGGGTGTTAGCCCAACACCAGCTCTGGGGCCGTGCGCGCAAACAACGGCATCGCTAAGGCCGAAACCCACCCATTGAGACCAAAAATCTCAGGACGCACAGGAGGAAGAAGAGAAGGAGTAGGCATCAGCACGTGAAGATAAGCCGCTGGATCGGGGCAAGGATCCGCTCAGCAATTGTCACCAAGCCGTCCAGTCCTTAAGGTGGCCACATCAATCCGGTCCACCGGCGTGCGATTCCACATCCAACAGGAAAGCGATATACCGGCATCGACCCAGCTGTACAACCAGATCTGTTTCGCTATCGCCGCCCGGCACTACCCGCCTGGCCATCGTCTTCCGAGTACGAGACAACTGGCGATGCAAACCGGGTTGCATCGCAACACGATCAGCAAGGTGTACCGCCAGCTCGAAACCGATGGGGTGGTGGAAGCGATGGCAGGTTCTGGGATCTACGTCCGCGATCAACAGAAGCCAAGAGAAATCCGCACGCCGCCCCATATCCGCAATCGTGGCGTCACCGATCTCGATCGAGAGGTGCGCAAATGCGTGGACGGCCTGCTCAATGCTGGTTGCACCCTGCAACAAACCCGAGAACTGCTCACGCGTGAAATCGATTGGCGCCTGCGCTGCGGCGCCCGGGTGCTCGTGAGCACCCCGCGAGAAGACATTGGCGCTTCGATGCTGATCGCCGAAGAACTCGAACCCAACATCAATGTGCCCGTGGAAGTAGTGCCGATGGAAGAGCTCGAGAGCGTGCTCGAGAACGCGAGCAATGGAACGGTGGTCACCAGCAGGTACTTCCTCCAACCCATCGAAGAACTCGCCAAAAAACACGGTGTGCGCGCTGTTGCCGTGGATCTCAATGACTTCAAAGCGGAGTTGGGGATGCTCAAAGAGCTCCGCCAAGGCAGCTGCGTTGGCCTGGTGAGCATCAGTCCTGGCATCCTGCGCGCCGCAGAGGTGATCCTGCACAGCATGCGCGGCAATGACCTGCTGCTGATGACCGCCACCCCAGACATCGGCAGCCGGCTGCTGGCCCTTCTGCGCGCCTCTAGCCACGTTCTCTGTGATCGCCCCAGCATGCCGCTGGTGGAGCAAAGCCTGCGTCAAAACCGCTCCCAACTGATGCGCATGCCCCAAGTGCACTGCGCCGAGAGCTACCTCAGTGGTGACACGATCGAGCTCCTCCGCAAGGAAATCGGTCTGGTCAGCCACTGATCAGTCCCTGATTCGCCGCGATAAGGGTTACCCGCACGAGATGATGCACGCATTAGCAACAGGTCCGAATCAAGGCCATGCTTGATCAAATTCGGGCTGACTTTGCGATCATCCGCGAACGGGATCCTGCAGCGCGCGGGCCTCTCGAGATCCTGCTCTGCTATCCAGGCTTTCAAGCGATCAGCCTGCACAGGCTGAGTCATCGTCTCTGGCGCTCGCGCCTGCCCCTGAAATTGCCGGCAAGGCTGCTCAGCCAGCTGGGACGTGGGATCACCGGGATCGAGATCCATCCAGGCGCGACGATCGGCCGAAGCGTGTTCATCGATCACGGCATGGGAGTGGTGATTGGTGAAACCAGCGAAATTGGCGATCGCTGCCTGCTCTATCAAGGCGTAACCCTCGGCGGTACGGGCAAAGACAGCGGCAAGCGTCACCCAACCCTCGCCAACGATGTTGTGGTGGGAGCCGGCGCCAAGGTGCTGGGGGCTATTGAGGTGGGTGCCAACACCAGAATCGGCGCTGGATCCGTGGTGGTGCGCAGTGTGGAACAGAACTGCACCGTGGTGGGCATCCCTGGGCGGGTGATTCACCAGAGCGGAGTGCGAATCAATCCCTTGGCGCACTCGGCATTACCGGATGCGGAAGCAAATGTGATCCGCAACCTGATGGAGCGAATTGATCAACTAGAAAATCAGGTGAGCGAATTGCAGAGCTCCCTAAACGCGGTGACCGCCGGGAGCCCTATTCGTGAAAGGCGTGCAGGCCAATCCCAAAACCTGAAGGATCGGGAAATCCTTGAGTTTTTGGGGGACTAACTCTGCAGGGGTTAGTTAGGCCGACGTGGTCTGGGCCGCTGCAGGGGGAGCGGGCTGGAACATAAACATCGAATAGATCACATTACGGCGCATATTCGTCATCATCTCCAGGAACATATCGTAGCCCTCATTTTTATATTCAATCAGCGGATCTTTTTGGCCATATCCGCGCAATCCCACCGATTCACGCAGGGCATCCATGGCCTGTAAGTGTTCGCGCCAGAGAGTATCGATTTGTTGAAGAATGAAGAAACGCTCCGCTTCCCGCATCAGCCCAGGGCGCAACTCCTCGATTTGGCCTTCCTTGAGGTCGTAGGCGTTGCGTAGCTGTTCTTGCAAGAAAGCCTTGAGATCATCCATCGAGAGGCCCTGGAGTTGATCGGGCTGGAGATCTTCGAGCAGGTAAACAAACTCTTTCACCTTGCTCACAAGTTGCGTTACGTCCCATTCCTCTGGGGGAAGGTCTGGGTTCACATAGGCCTCCACGATCTCATTCATGGTGCGCTCGCCATAACCAATCACCTGCTTTTTCAACTCACGGCCATCAAGAACGCGGCGACGCTCGGTGTAGACGGCTCTGCGTTGATTGTTCATCACCTCGTCGTACTCAAACACCTGCTTACGGATGTCGTAGTAGTACGTCTCCACCTTCTTCTGAGCACCCTCAAGCGAACGCGTAAGCATCCCCGATTCAATCGGCATGTCTTCCTCCACTCGGAAGGCATTCATCAAGCCAGCCACACGCTCACCGCCAAAAATGCGTAACAGATTGTCCCCAAGCGACAAAAAGAACCGGGTGCTGCCAGGGTCACCCTGACGGCCAGCACGGCCGCGCAGCTGGTTATCCACTCGGCGTGATTCATGGCGTTCAGTGCCAATCACGTGGAGACCTCCGGCCTCACGGACGCCAGATTCTTCCTGTTTCACCACGGCGTCGTATTCGCCTTTCACCTGGGCGATGGCGTCACGCAACTGGGCAATCTCAGGATCCTCTGTGGGGGCTTTTTCTGCTGCTGTGGCGATGCGATCTTCCAGCTCGATCACACTGAGAGCGCGATCACCCCAAGCCTTCACAAGCTGCTTGGCCAGCTCAACAAGGGCTTGATCGGTGTCTTCTGTGAGCTGACATGGATAAAGATTGCCAATCGCCTTGGCTTCACTAGGAGCGCTGCCCTGAGGGCCACTCGCCGGGGCCGATTCAGTGAAACCGCCGCCGCCCTCAACAGTGCGCTGAAGCGGTAAAGGAGGCCGGTGGCCATCTTCCGGCCGCACCAGCCGGGGCAGCAATACTTCGCGGAGTTTGAGGCGAGCCATGTAATCGCTGTTGCCGCCAAGGATGATGTCGGTGCCACGGCCCGCCATGTTCGTGGCAATGGTCACAGAGCCAGCCCGTCCGGCCTGAGCAACGATTTCTGCCTCCCTCTCCACGTTTTCCGGTTTGGCATTGAGCAGGTTGTGGGGGATGTTTTCCTCCGCAAGCAAGGCACTAAGCAGCTCACTTTTCTCCACACTGGTGGTGCCCACCAAAACGGGCCGGCCTTGCTTGTGCACCTCAGCGGTTTCCTTTGCCACTGCACGCCATTTCGCCGTTTCGGTTTTGTACACCTGATCCACCCAGTCTTGGCGGGCGCGCACCCGGTTCGTCGGCACGATGGCGGTTTGCAAGGAGTAGGTCTTTTCGAATTCCACTTCCTCTGTTTTGGCCGTACCGGTCATCCCGGCCAAACGGGGATAGAGCAGAAAGAAATTCTGATATGTAATCGACGCCAAGGTTTGCGTTTCTGGCTGAATCGCCAAGCCCTCTTTGGCCTCAATCGCCTGGTGCTGTCCATCACTCCAACGCCTGCCTGGCATCACCCGGCCCGTGAACTCATCCACGATCACCGCCTCACCATCGCGAACGATGTAGTTCACATCACGCACAAACAGCTCTTTGGCCTTGAGGGCGTTGGTGATGTAATGCGCCCAAGGATCCTGTGGGTTGTAGAGATCTTCCACACCAATTAAGGCCTCCGCCTTGGCGAATCCCTCATCAGTGAGTGTGGAACTGCGCTGCTTTTCATCCACCTCGTAATCACCTTCAGGGTCGATGCCGTCTTTGCCCATTTCGGCGGCCCGCTCCAGGGCATTCGCCACCTCTACGGCCTTCTCATATTTCTCTTGAGGGCGTTCCACCTGCCCGGAAATGATCAAAGGCGTGCGTGCTTCATCAATCAGGATGGAGTCGACTTCGTCGATCACGCAAAACTGAAACTCGCGCTGCACCACCTCATTGATGTCAGCAGCCATGTTGTCGCGCAGATAATCAAATCCAAGCTCTGAATTTGTGGCATAGGTGATATCGCAGCCGTAATTAATCCGGCGTTCAGCCGGCGACATGTCCTGCTGAATCAAGCCCACCGAAAGACCGAGGAAGCGATGCACCTGACCCATCCATTCCGCATCGCGGCGCGCCAAATAGTCGTTCACTGTGACCACGTGCACGCCACGGCCGGTAAGCGCATTGAGATAGCTGGGGAGGGTGGCCACAAGCGTTTTGCCCTCACCGGTTTTCATCTCGGCGATCTGGCCCTCGTGCAGCACCATGCCACCGATCATTTGCACATCGAAATGGCGCATGCCCAGCACCCGCTTGCCGGCTTCACGGACCACCGCGAAGGCCTCTGGCAACAAGTCGTCCAAGACGGGTCTTTGTTTATCTAACGACCCAGCAGCCCCTAAGCGCTGGCGAAACTCAGCCGTGCGACGGCGCAGGTCGTCGTCGCTGAGCGGCGCAATCTCCTCCTCGAGCAGATTGATGTCTGAAACGATCGGCTGATAACGCTTCAGCTTGCGGGCGTTGGGGTCACCCAGCAGGAGCTTGAGCATGGAAATCGCCAAATCGACTGCGCAACAGCCTACTGAGGCCCACTGGATGGCATGGCAATAACGAGGAGAAATTCAGGCTGTGTAATCGCTCGATCCTCACCATCAGGAGAAAAGCGAATCAAGAACTTGCAACCAAACCTTGCGAGCAAACAAATTTAGATATCTGTCCCGCGCTTCAAGGCTTAGCGCCTTTCGTAGTGCGGGCGACGTCGCCAACTGATGGAGAACCAACGACAACTCTTCAGGCTGTTGGGACCAAGGCAATCCAGACAGCTGTCCCACCCAGCCCATCCCAGAGCGCTTGTTTTGAAAAGCGAGTGACGGAATCCCTGCCGCCATTGCCTCTAACTGCACGATCCCGAAGGCTTCTGTGGAGCGATCCGAAGGGAGCACCAAAACGTCTGCAAGGGCGAGTTCAGCCAACTTCTCCGCCTCATCTAAACGGCCCAGAAAAGTCACAGCAGAGCTCGCGCCAAACAACGTCGTAGTGAGCTCTTCAAAGGCACGCCGGCGTGGGCCATCTCCGACGACTGCTAAGGACCAAGGCTCCTTCAACAAGGCAAGAGCTTCCAACAACCAGTCCAAGCGCTTGTAACTATCAAGCCTGCCAATAAACAACACCCGCAAGGGCATTGCTTTTGCTGAACGCGAGGGCAACTCCAATAGCGCCTTTTCTTGCTCTGGATTCAGACAACAGGGCAGAACAGCCACACGAGCGGGCTGGCATCCACAACGAATCAACTCTTTCGCCAGTACGGGAGAGGTCGTAATGACTTTGGTTAGATGTGGGACGACACGAAGGGCCAGCCACTGATATGCAGCAAAAAGCCGATTCTTCGAGCCTGGCTCCGGAGCAACAAAGCAGTGCCAATGGGCGAACACTGGCCGACGGGGATGCAGAAGACGGGCTAGTAGCAAAACCAACAGCACCCCTGGCGATGGCAAATGCCCATAAAGAGGTCGGCGTGAGAGCAAGAGGCTCCAAAGCGCACGTGATGGCAAGGGAAGCAACAAACGGCCGAGGGGTGGACTGGCTGGCAACACCACACGGGGATAGGAAACCGGCAAGGCATCAAGCTCATCAGCGCTGCGAGATTGCGCATCAAAGCTGAACACCGTTGCACCCCACTCACTCGCTAATGCATGGGCCACCCGCTCCACGCCTCCATAGCCTGGAGGCCATTCGCGCATGAGTTGAGCAGGAGAGTCCATTATCCACCAACCTGATCATGAGCAAACAAACGACCAGGAACCGCAGCGTTCAAAAGATTGGATCGTTTCTATCCATCATCTCAGCCAGACACAGTTCGCTCGGTGCGAGGCCTTTGCCGATGATGGAGGTCTGATTAACCCTTCATGGCCCGCATCCGACTCGTGGAACATGCTCCCGGCGCCCCAGGCCTGCGCTGGTTTGGACTCGGCCCTGATCTCAAGCCGAGCCGCGGCCTGCTCAAGCTGCGTCGCTTGCTGCACAAACACGCGTTTTGGGCGCAAGAGCGCAACACAGCAGATCTCAAACGGATGCTGGCCGGCAGCACGGTTGTCGTGAGCCTTTGGCGCGGCAAGCGGATGGTGGGGTTCGGACGGGCCACCAGCGATGGAATCCACCGCGCCGTGCTTTGGGATGTGGTCGTTGCCGGAGACCTTCAAGGCCGCGGACTCGGGCGACGTGTGGTGGAGGCCCTACTCAGCGCCAAGGCGATTCGCAACGCTGAGCGGGTGTATCTAATGACCACCAACAGCTCTGGGTTCTACCAACAAATGGGGTTTGAACTAGCTAGCCCTCAGCAATTGCTCATTCGCAACCAATAAATCAGAAAAATCAAAAAAAAACTGGATTTCAAACCTCTTTGAAGACCGAAGACTTTCAACAAAGGTGTGCTTAAAAGGTTGGCTGCTCGCTGAAAGCCCGCCTAAACGAAAAGCGGATGAAGAGATTCGAACTCTCGACCCTCTCCTTGGCAAGGAGATGCTCTACCACTGAGCTACATCCGCAAAGCCGTGTTGAACGCTGGGTTCGCTACGACCTGGGCAGCATGCAACACAAAGGGGCCGTTGGTCAATGCCCCGGCAAGGCCTTCATCAAGGAAGCCATCTCTAAAGCCTCCAAGCCATAGCTCCAGCCGAGATTGCTCTTGATCCCGGCACGCTCCAGGGCCTGCTGCATCGTGTCGGTGGTCAACACCCCAAAGATCACGGGCACGCCCGTGTCACGCGCCACAGCGGCAATTCCCTTACTGGCTTCCGCGACCACCACATCGAAATGGGGGGTGTCACCGCGAATCACTGCACCCAGGGTGATCACCACCTGGTAGCGCCCACTACGGGCAAGATTTTGGGACACCACAGGCAGCTCAAACGACCCCGGCACCCAGGCCACATCGAGCTGGGCACTCTCAGCAGTCGTATCCACGCCGTGGCGGGACAGGCAATCCAAGCAACCGCTCAGCAGCTTTGCCGTCACCAAATCGTTGAAACGGGCCACCACAACGGCGATACGAACCTGGCCTAAATCAGTGAAACGTCCTTCAAACGTGGCCATGAAAAGGCAGGGGCAAGTAAGACCATGCTCCCATCAAGGCGTAACCCGGTCTGAAGTGGACTTCAGACCACGAAGTAGCTCACGCCCCAATTGAGCAGCACCAGCGCTACCCAGGCGATCCCACCCAGCAGGATCAAGCGGTTGGAACGTCCGCTGTCCTCATTCGAGGCATACAGCACAGGAACCGCCACGATGAGGGCAAACGACATCACCACCAGGGCCAGCACGGTGAGGGTGTTGAGGATCTGCATGGAGTTTTGTCGACGCCAGGGCGGTGCGAAAGATTCTCACATGCACCTGGAGCCCTGGCCCACCTTGGAATCAAGCTTCACAGCTTGTGGTGATCCAAAGACGTCCTCCACTGCTGTGAGACTTACGATCCATGGATCGCTACGCCACCCGTGCCCCAATCGGACCTGGCCCTGCAGGGCAACCTTTTTGGGGATGCGGAACCGGCCAGTTCGCCGCCAAACAAGGATCAAAAAAAAGAAGATGCGCTCGATCAGCTCGATGATCTCGAGCTCACGCAAGACGCCAAGCAGCGACCCCGTCAACGCCAACTTCAGCGCCAAGAACCACAACAGCATCCCGAACCCAGCAGCAACGACAACAACAGCAATCACGACGCCAACAGCGACGACGACCTCCCGCCCTGGTCACACCACAGCCAGGTCACCCCGGAGCAGCTCACCCCGATGCTCCGCCACTACGTGGAACTCAAAGCCGCCCATCCCGATCGGGTATTGCTGTACCGGCTCGGAGACTTTTTTGAATGCTTCTTCGAAGACGCCATCAACTTGTCTCGCCTGCTGGAGCTCACGCTCACAGGGAAAGAGGCCGGAAAGCAAATCGGACGGGTGCCCATGGCCGGCATTCCCCACCACGCCGCTGAGCGCTACTGCTCCGAGCTGATTCGCCGCGGCCTCAGCGTGGCGCTCTGCGACCAACTGGAAGCCGCCCCTGCCAGTGGATCCGCCAAAGGAACCTTGCTGCGCCGAGACATCACCAGGGTGCTGACTCCGGGCACGGTTCTGGAGGAAGGCCTGCTCAGCGCGCGCCGCAACAACTGGCTGGCGGCGGTAGTGGTTGAACCCGCACAAGGCCGGCAGCCCTTTCGCTGGGGGCTGGCCTGCGCCGATGTGAGCACGGGCGAATTCCTCGTCCGCGAACAAGACAACAGTGCTGCGCTGCATCAAGAGCTCGCGCGGCTCGATCCAGCGGAACTGATCCACCACAGCCACAACAACATGGCACCCAGCTGGTGTCCGGAGCGCCTGCAACGCTGCGACATCGGCAACACAGCCTTCAGCCAACCGGAAGCAGAAGCACTGCTCTTGGAGCGGTTCCACTTGCAAACCCTCGACGGGCTTGGGCTGCAAAACGTTCCCCTCGCCATGCGCGCCGCCGGCGGATTGCTCGCCTACCTCAGCGACACCTGCCCCTTAGACGACGACGGCATCACACCGCCGCCCTTGGAGCGACCGATCACCTGCTTCCCAGGGGACGCGCTGGTGCTCGATGCCCAAACCCGCCGCAATCTCGAGCTCACCGCCACCCAGCGTGACAACCAATTCCAGGGCTCGCTGCTCTGGGCGATCGATCGCACCCTCACCGCCATGGGCGCCCGTTGTCTGCGCCGCTGGATTGAGGCCCCACTGATGGACCCCTCCAGCATTTGCACCCGCCAAGCAAGCGTGAGCCAATTGGTAAGCAAGCGACCGTTGCGGCAAGCCTTGCGGCGCTTACTGCGGCCCATGGGTGACCTGGAACGGCTCGCCGGACGTGCCGGTGCAGGCCACGCTGGAGCCCGAGATCTCGTGGCAATCGCCGATGGCTTAGGGCGCCTACCTCAGCTCGCCAACCTGATCGCCAGCCAGCTCAACGGCGGCCCCTCTTGGCTCTCGGATGTGCTGGAGCCTGATCCAGCCCTCGCGGCGCTCGGGGAGAGCATCCGGCGTCAACTCGTGGACAGCCCACCGCTAAGTCTCAGCGAGGGAGGGCTGATCCACGACGGGGTCGACCCACTCTTGGATGGCTTACGCAATCAGCTCGATGACCAAGACAAGTGGCTGGCGGAACAGGAGCAACGCGAACGTCAGCGCAGCAACAACAACAACCTCAAGCTGCAATATCACCGCACCTTTGGCTATTTCCTATCGGTGAGCCGGGCCCGCTCAGGCGCCGTACCAGACCACTGGATTCGCCGCCAAACCCTGGCGAATGAGGAACGCTTCATCACCCCCGACCTCAAAGCAAGGGAAGGCCAGATTTTTCAGATGCGTGCCCGTGCCGCCCAACGCGAATACGAACTGTTCTGTGACTTGCGAGGGGAGATTGGCGATCATGCAGAAGCAATCCGCCGTTCCGCCAGGGCGATCGCAGGCCTTGATGCCCTCACCAGCCTGGCGGAAGCCGCTGCCACGGGAGGTTGGTGTGCTCCTGAAATCACAGCGGATCGCAGCCTGGTGATCGAACAGGGCCGCCATCCAGTGGTTGAGCAGCTGCTTGTAGAGACGACCTTCACACCAAATGACAGCGACTTAGGAACAGGCATTGATTTGGTCGTGCTCACGGGGCCGAATGCCAGCGGCAAAAGCTGCTACCTGCGCCAAATCGGCCTGATCCAGCTGCTGGCCCAGATCGGCAGCTGGGTTCCAGCGCAAACGGCACGAGTCGGAATCGCCGATCGCATCTTCACGCGTGTCGGCGCTGTCGATGACCTCGCTGCCGGACAGTCCACCTTCATGGTGGAGATGGCAGAAACCGCCAACATCCTGCATCACGCAAGTGACCGCTCACTCGTGTTGCTCGACGAAATCGGACGAGGTACTGCCACCTTTGATGGACTCTCGATCGCTTGGGCCGTAAGCGAACATCTGGCCGGCGAGCTTCAGGCCCGCACCGTGTTTGCCACCCATTATCACGAGCTGAATGCCCTGGCCGGCGAGCGCACCAACGTGGCCAACTGCCAGGTGCTGGTGGAAGAGACCGGCAGCGATCTGGTGTTCCTCCATCGCGTGGCTGCTGGTGGCGCCAGCCGCAGCTACGGCATCGAAGCCGCCCGCTTAGCGGGGGTGCCAGCCTCCGTGGTGCAGCGCGCACGCCAGGTGTTGGATCAACTGGCCACCTGACGCAGCAAGGCGTTCACGGCTGCTGCCACCAGACCGGCCCCGCCACGGGTGCCGTCCAAGCGGATCTGATCCAGGGTGGTTTGCGCCAAGCGACGCTTGCTTTCCGGCACACCCACAAACCCCACCGGCATGCCAACAATCAGGCTTGGAGCGGGTGCTCCCGCTTCCAGTTGATCCATGAGTTGCTCCAAGGCCGTTGGAGCACTGCCAATCAGCACCAGCGGTAGAGGCTTCCCTGCGTTATTAGCCGCCTGGATCAGCTCCGGCCAGGCGCGAACCATCGCCGCCGCCGACCGGGTGGATCCTTGCGGCGACCGAGCCGGGGCCCAATCGAGCAGGCAGCGCACCTCATTGCCAGCGGTACGTGCCGCCATCGGCCGCACCGCCGCTGCCGCCATTGCCGTGTCGGTGAGAATCAAAGCTCCGCCCTGAAGGGCCTTCAGTCCGGCTTCACAAGCACCGGGGCTGAACTGCAGCAGGGCCGCTAAGGAGGGATCCCCACTGCTATGCACCAGCCGTTCCAGCACGTCTTGCGACAACGGGTCTAAACCGGTGTCTCCAACTAGCGCCCGAATGCGGCGAATGCTTTCAGTAAAGATTGGGTGATCGTGGTTCAGAGGAATCAAGACGCAACTCCGGCATCATCAACGCAAAGCCGCCCCCAGTTCTCTCAGCTTCTCCATGCCAATCCATCTGCTCTGGGGTGACGACAGCGCTGCCCGCGATCGTGCCGTCGCAGCCCTGATTGATCAGGCAATTGATCCCAGCTGGAGCAGCATTAACCTCAGCCGCCTCGATGGCAATGAAGCCGGCCAGGCGGAACAGGCCCTGGAGGAAGCACGCACACCCCCCTTTGGGGCGGGGATGCGGGTGGTTTTGCTGCAATGCTCACCCTTCTGCAATGCCTGCCCAAGCGAACTGGCCGATCGCTTTGAAGCAGCGCTCGAGCTCATCCCAGACAGCACCCAGCTGGTGCTCACCAACCCCGCCAAGCCAGACGGACGCTTACGCACCACGAAAGCGTTGCAGAAACGGGTGAAGCAGGGGCTCGATAGCGAGCAAAAGTTCCAGCTTCCGGCAATCTGGGATGGAGCAGGCCAGCGCCAACTGGTGGAGCGCACAGCCGCAGAGCTCAACCTGAGCATGGAAGCGGAGGCCGTCTCCGCCCTCGTGGATGCCATCGGCAATGACAGCGCACGCCTCAGCATGGAGTTGCAAAAACTGGCGCTCCACGCCGAAAGCAATGGGCATGCGCGCATCAGCGCAGACGCCGTACACACCCTGATTGAAGGCCAAGCCACCAACGCCTTAGCCGTGGGAGATGCCTTACTGGAAGGCGATGCAGGCGGCGCCATTGGCCTTCTTGATGCCCTGATCGATGCGGGTGAACCCGCTCTACGCATCGTTGCCACCCTCACAGGACAAATCCGTGGCTGGCTTTGGGTGCTGCTCCTGGAACAACAGGGAGAGCGCGATGTGGCCGTCATTGCCAAAGCGGCCGGCATCGGCAACCCAAAGCGGATCTACGTGATGCGCAAGCAATTGCAAGGCCGCAACTCGCAGCGCTGCCTCAGCTTGCTAAGCCGATTGCTGAACGTGGAAGCAGCCCTCAAACGCGGAGCACAACCTGGTGATGCTTTTCGCGATGGACTACTCGGCTGAGCCCAACACAGATGAGCTGAAATAATTAAAGGCCGATTGGACGGCGTTGATGGCCCTGCTTGTGCAGAAGTTCGGCGGCACGTCCGTCGGCAGCGTGGAACGCCTGCAGGCCGTCGCCCGTCGTATCGCCGACTGCAAAGAAGACGGCAATGATCTGGTGATTGTGGTCTCGGCGATGGGCCACACCACAGACGAGCTCACCGCCAAGGCAAAAGCGATCAGCGCCGCGCCACCGCAGCGGGAGATGGACATGTTGCTCTCCACCGGCGAACAGGTCTCGATCGCCTTGCTCTCGATGGCCCTGCATGAACTGGGCGTGCCAGCGGTCTCGATGACCGGAGCCCAAGTGGGGATCGTGACCGAATCAGCCCATGGCCGTGCCCGCATCCTCGATGTGCGCACCGACCGGCTTAGGGCCCTGCTAGCAGAAGGGCAAGTGGTGGTGGTGGCTGGCTTCCAAGGCACAAGCCTCAGCCGGGGCGGAACCGCCGAAATCACCACCCTCGGCCGCGGCGGCTCTGACACCTCAGCCGTTGCCTTAGCCGCAGCCCTTGGTGCGGATGCCTGCGAAATCTATACAGACGTGCCAGGGGTGCTCACCACCGATCCGCGCAAGGTGGCCAATGCCCAACTGATGCCGCAAGTGAGCTGCGATGAAATGCTCGAACTCGCCAGCCTGGGTGCCGCAGTTCTCCACCCCCGCGCCGTGGAGATCGCCCGCAACTACGGCGTGAACATGGTGGTGCGCTCCAGCTGGAGCGATGCACCAGGCACCACGCTCACAAGCCGCAATGCCAGACCGATCGGCCGCGAGGGCTTGGAACTTGGTCGTCCTGTGGATGGCGTGGAGCTCCTCGAGGATCAAGCCTTGCTGGCCCTCTCCCACGTGCCTGATCAGCCAGGCGTGGCTGCCCGCTTGTTCGAAAGCCTGTCTGCAGGCGGCGTGAACGTAGATCTGATCATTCAGGCCACCCATGAGGGCAGCAGCAACGACATCACCTTCACCGTGGCGGGAGAGGATCTTGATCAAGCCCGCAGCATCTGCGCCACGCTGGTGGACAGCCTTGGCGGCAACCTCAGCACTGACGGCGGCATGAGCAAGCTGAGCATCAGGGGCGCTGGGATCATGGGCCGCCCTGGTATCGCTGCTGGCTTGTTCGACACGCTCTCAAGAGAGGGCATCAACCTACGTTTGATCGCCACCAGCGAGGTGAAGGTGAGCTGCGTGGTGGACGCCTCCATGGGAGGCAAGGCTTTGCAAGCTGCGCAACAGGCCTTTGAACTGAGCACACAGCAGCAATACATCAACCCTCCTGCCAGCGGAAAAGGTGAACCGGAGGTGAGAGGCGTCGCCCTAGATCGTGATCAGGCCCAAATGAGCGTTCGTCATGTGCCCGACCGACCAGGCATGGCAGGGGCCCTCTGCTCAGCGCTCGCTGATGCAGGCATCAGCCTTGATGCCATCGTTCAATCCGAGCGGCAGCACCGCGATGGCAGCCGTGACATCAGCTTCATCGTGAAACGCGAGGACCGAGCAGCCTCGGATCAAGCCCTTGCGCCGCTGCTGTCTCAATGGCCTGGCGCCGTTCTCGAAGATGGGCCCGCGATTGCCCGCGTCAGCGCGATCGGCGCTGGGATGCCTGCCACCGCAGGAACAGCGGGCCGCATGTTCCGCTTCCTTGCCGAAGCTGGAGTGAACATTGAATTGATCGCCACCAGCGAAATCCGTACCAGCTGCGTGGTCGCCGAAGCTGATGGCGTCAAGGCCTTAGAAGCGGTGCATGCCGGCTTCCAACTTGGTGGATCTGAATGCCATCGAGCGCAAGGCACAGAATCTCCGCTTGAGGCTTAAATCACGAAGGCTTGATCATCTGCTGCTGCCCACCAGCTTCTGACGCAGCTTCTTGATCCGGTCCCGCAGGTTGGCTGCTTCCTCAAAGTCGAGCTTCTTGGCTGACTCTTTCATCTTCAGCTCAAGTTGATCGATGAGCTCAGGCAGGGCATCGAGAGCCAATCCAGCGCTGTCTTCCTCCAAAGCTTGAACCGCCTTACCAGCCACTTTGACCAAATCTGCATCGGGGCCATCGGCCTTGAGTTTGCGTGACAGCTCCAGAAAACTAAGAATTGAATTCGTGGCCTTCTTGCCAGCAGGCGTGGGTGTAATGCCGTGCTTTTCGTTGTAGGCGTGCTGAATGGCGCGGCGGCGTTCGGTTTCTTCAATCGCCTTGGCCATGGAATCGGTCATGTTCTCGGCGTAAAGCAAGGCTTTGCCTTCCACGTGCCGAGCTGCACGGCCAATCGTCTGAATCAAAGAGCGCTGGGCACGCAAAAATCCTTCCTTATCGGCATCAAGAATTGCCACCAGCGAAACCTCTGGCAGATCCAATCCTTCCCGCAACAAATTCACGCCAACTAGAACGTCGTATTCACCCAGACGTAAATCCTGAATGATCTCGATCCGCTCAATCGAATGAATCTCTGAGTGCAAATAGCGCACACGAACTTTGTTTTCAGCGAGGTAATCCGTGAGGTCTTCTGCCATCCGCTTGGTGAGCGTGGTCACCAACACGCGCTGATTCTTAGAGGCACGATCACGAATCTCTCCAAGCAGGTCATCCACTTGTCCGGTGGTGGGCCGCACCTCAACAATCGGATCCAGCACACCCGTAGGGCGGATCACCTGTTCCGCGATCTGACCTTCACTGATCTCCATCTCCCAATTCCCAGGAGTGGCGCTCACGAACACGGTCTGCTTGGCCTTGCTCCAAAACTCCTCCGACTTAAGCGGCCGGTTATCAGCGGCACTCGGCAAACGGAAGCCATGGTCAATCAGCACCTTTTTGCGAGCTTGATCGCCGTTGTACATCGCCAAAAGCTGAGAGCAGGTCACGTGGCTTTCATCCACGATTAACAACCAATCATCTGGGAAGTAATCAATCAGGCATTCCGGTGCAGATCCAGGCTCACGACCAGCCAAATGACGGGCATAATTCTCAACTCCGTTGCAATAACCAATTTGTTGCAACATCTCCAGGTCATACGTAGCGCGTTGCTCTAAACGCTGAGCCTCAAGCAACTTCCCTTCTCCATTTAAAAACTCAAGGCGATCTTTCAGCTCCGCACGAATCTCCTTAACGGCATCATTGAGACGCTCTTTTGGTGTCACGAAGTGCTTGGCTGGATAGATGCTGATCGCATCCAAGCTTTGAAGGATTTCACCAGTGGTTGGATCCACATAGCGAATCGCTTCTACGTCATCACCAAAGAGCTCAACACGCACTAAACGGTCGTCATAGGCTGGACCAATTTCAAGCACATCTCCCTTCACACGAAAACGTCCACGCCCCGCCTCTGTGTCATTGCGGCTGTACTGATTGTTCACCAGATCGCGCAAAGATCCGCGCAAATTCAAAGTCTCACCCACTTTGAATGGCACAGCAGCTTTGAGGTATTCACTTGGAATTCCAAGCCCATAGATGCAACTAATTGAGGCCACCACAATCACATCACGGCGCTCAAACAACGATCGCGTCGCGGAGTGACGCAACATATCAATTTCTTCGTTAATTGATGCAGTTTTAGCGATATAGGTATCACTTACTGGCACATAGGCTTCCGGTTGGTAATAGTCGTAATAGGAGATGAAATATTCCACAGCATTGTGCGGAAAAAACTCCCGCAGCTCGTTGCAAAGCTGGGCCGCCAGGGTTTTGTTGTGGGCCAACACCAAAGCAGGACGTCCGGTTTGGGCGATCACATTGGCCATCGTGAACGTCTTGCCCGTACCCGTGGCTCCGAGAAGCGTTTGATAACGCTCTCCTCCATTCACACCCTCCACCAATTTGGCGATCGCCGTGGGTTGATCTCCTTTAGGGGTGTAAGGCGCCGATAGCTCGTAAGCGGGCATGATCCGGTGGCGTCGAGCCTGGAGGAAGGCTGATCAGGCTACGGCGATTGCCAAAGCATCGGCGTCTTACTCAGCACCAAACGCCAACGATCCGATCAGAGCGGCCCTGGTGAAGTCCACATCGGCAAGGCCAAGGGCACGCAAAACCATGGCACTGATCACGCTGTACACAACTGCGCCACAGATGGCACTGATCAGACCGTTCTTGAGGCGAAAGCCTTGGATCAGCCAAGCGGCCAAGCCAAACAAGATGACCGTAATCATCCAGTTGAAGAGAAACGACACCGGCGAAATCAACCCGCCTAGCGAGGTAATGGCCCAAACCGGACCCATCACCACTTTGAGCGGCAAGATCAGCAGCGTGCCCAACAGGCCAATCAACACCGCTGCCCACAGCGCCGTACCGAAGCTGGCCAGTTCCACGCCAAGCGGAAGCGCTGCCACGACAAGCAGCACGAGGGCTCGAATCGGCCATTGCAGCAACCAGCCAAGCGTTCCCATCAAAGTCCAGCCATCACTGATCGCAAGCTAGGAATCTTTAGCGAAACCGCCCAAACCAGCGATGGGGCTAGGCAGCGAAATCAAACGCGGCTGATCACTGGACGAGCCAAAGCCTCGCGCAGCCCGCGAACCACAGCGGTCATCGCCAACTCATCGTTGAGGCGATTCACCGCCGATCCCACTCCCACACCAGCAGCGCCAGACGCAATCGCCATCGGCACGGTGACGGCAGACAATCCAGAGGCGCAGAGTACGGGCACAGCGCACTCCGCCTGATGTAGCGCAGCACTGATGCTGTGGGAAGCGGCCAAAGTAGGAGCTGCTTTCTCAATCAATCCAAGGCTTCCAGGGCTGAACGGCTTCGCACTGGTGCCACCTTCGGTTTGAATCAGATCAGCACCAGCTGCCACCAAATCCACAGCCAACTGCTCTTGCTGATCCAACGGCAGCACGTGGGGCACCGTGACGCTCATCACCACATCGGGGAGCAGCTCGCGGGTTCGGCGGGTGATCGACAACACTTCAGTGGCATCAAAGATCCGGCCTTGGGGATAGAAGGCGTCGTAATTGCCAATCTCCACCATCGCCGCGCCGGCAGCCACAGCGGCCGGAAACAGCTCAGGATCCACCGCAGACACACAGACAGGCACACCAGCGGAGACCTCGATCGCCAACTTCACCAGCTCTGCATCACAGGCCACATCAAGCAAATCAGCACCGCCGCGACCCGCGGCAGCCGCCACCATCGCCACGTTGGAGCGATCGAAGTTCATCAAACCGGCGATCACCTTGAGTGCGGTTCGCTGCTTCAGGCTGCGGCGGAGCTCAGCGGGCAGCAGAGAAAGGCGGGTCATCCCAGCGAAATCAGGTTCCATCATTCTCACACCGCGGGTGTAATCCCGCCTGAGAACAGGCAAGATCAATTCTCTGTTGTTCCACTCGCTGGCCACACCATGGCTGCCTCCCAACCCTGGTTGCCTTGGCACGACAGGCTGCATCGCCAACTGCTGAGGCAACCGAACCTGCTTCCCAAGGGGACAACACTGCTGATCTCTCTCTCCGGCGGTCAAGACTCCATGGCTTTACTCGGCCTGCTTCAGGGGCTTCAACATCTGCACCATTGGCATGTCCAGCTGTGGCACGGCGACCATGGTTGGCACGATCAGTCAGCAACCATTGCCTCCGAACTCAAGGCGTGGTGCCAAGTCCAGGAGTTGGATCTTCAGATCAGCCGAAGCACGAGGGAGAACACAGGCACAGAGGCCAGCGCCCGATCCTGGCGTTACCAAGAGCTTGCCGCCCTAAGCCAGCAGCTGTGCTGCCGCACGGTTCTGACCGCTCACACCGCAAGCGACCGAGCTGAAACCTTGCTGCTGCAGTTGGCCCGAGGCACGGATCTGGCCGGCCTTGGCAGCTTGCGGCCGATCAGACCACTACAAAACAATGACCCAAGCGGCCCTCGTCTAGTGCGCCCGCTTTTGAGCTTCAGCCGAGACGACACCGCCCAGATCTGCCAGGACTTGAAACTGCCCATTTGGCTTGATCCATCCAATACCAATCCGGCCTTCAGCCGCAACCGCATCCGCAACGAGGTGCTTCCGATGCTGGAGGAGTTGCATCCAGGCTGCAGCCAACGCATCGCCCAACTCAGCGAGCGGGTGTCTCAAGTGGAGGACTGCCAACGCACCCTCGCCACCCTGGCCCTGGAACCACTGCGTTGTGAACGCGGCTTGCAACGCAACGCACTCAAGCTTTTGCCAGAAGCCACCCGTCGGTTGTTGCTCCATCATTGGCTGCAAGAACAAGGCGTTGGCACCCTCTCCGCCAGCCAACTCGACAGCCTGAGTGTGGCGATTGGCCCTGGTCGCCCCCCAGGAAGCCGCTCCTTGCCAGGGCAAAAGTCTCTGCAATGGACCCAAGACTCGGTACAACTAGTGAGCAAGCCATAACAACCTCGCTTGGACGCTGATTTTCAGGAGCAATACGTCGCCGCTGAACAGGCCTACAGCGCTAGCGAGTTCGACAAAGCCGACGATTTGGCGCGTCCACTGCTGGGACAACTGGAGCCCCTTCCCTCCTCAGGAGCGGAACGGGACGCAACCCTGGCCTGGAGAGCCTTTGTGGCCCTCTTACTCGGCCACATCCACCTCTACGGAAAGGATGATGGGAGCCAGAGCGCGGAGTTTTACCGGCTCGTGCTCGCCAGCGAACCGCCAGACACACTGCGAGAACTTGCTCAACAGGGCCTCAGCGAAGCGCTGGAGCGCTCACCTGTCATTGATGTTGTTGTGTCTGCTCCTGCTGCAGAAGAGCTGGCATCCATTCCATTTGGCGACGTAACCAGCGAGCCAGCCAGCGACGATCTCATCCGTGATCCGTTTTTGAACGCCTCCTCAACGCGTACAGCGGCAGACAAGCGCTCACCAATGAAAAGGCCAGCAGCTGAAACGATCGAAACGGCCATGCCCTGGCTGAAGGCTGAGTGGGATGAGCCAAAGGGGTCGCAACAGCCAAGAGACTTGGACAGCTCTCAAGATCTTGCGGAAGACCCAGCCAACTTGGAGCAAGCTCCTGAGCAGGCTTCCACTTCATCGCTGGAAAGTACTTTTGATACCGACCCCAAGCGATTGGAGGCCGGACTGCTGCGGGTCAACCTGACGCAGATTGCCCAACTCGGATCGTTATCAGCAAGGCCAGCTGATAACGATCCGCCAACATCCCTTCCCTTACGAAAGCGGTTGGTGTTGGCCTGGCGTTCCCTACGCCGCCGCTGAACGACGACGACGGGTGCGTCCAGCTGGCATCTCAGGCTCTGGATCGCGGGTCACAACCACAGTCGCCGCAACAAGTTCTTTCGCCGGAGCTGGGGCCGGTGCTGGAGTCGCTGCTGCACCTGGAGCAGACACTGCTGCGGCAGGTGCCGGTGTGCGAATCACACGCGAAGGAACAACCCGTGCTGGAGCCGCATTCGGATCTCGCCGTACGTGGCCATTACCGCTGTCGCGGCCGGGAGCACCATGACGACCGCCACGACCACGGGCTGCCGGACGGGTATCAGGCTCTGCATCAGCGCGGCCTTTATAGACCGGTGTGCCACCAGGGGCCGGCTGAACCAAACAAAGGATCAAGGGCTCCACCTGCATCTCGCGGCGCATGCGCCGACCTAAGCCCACTTCCACTTCGCGCTGGACGCCCATCCAATCCACTTCAGGAGAAGCCCCGTCCACAGTGCGGCAGAGCTGCTTCCAGCGATTTTCCAGCACCCACTTGATTTCGCGTTCCGTCCACAGCGACATCTTGCGCGCATCAGCTGTGGTGACCACACCGCGTAAATTCACGCGAGGCGGAGCCACCATCGCCCCATCGGTGCTGATAGCAGCCAGGATCGTCACGATCCCGTCAACGGCAAGCTGTTGACGCTCCTTGAGCACGCGTGCATCCACGATTCCGTTGCGAGACTGATCGAGCAGCTCAATCCCTGCCTTCACAGGATCGCCTTTGCGCATTGAATCCGGGGTGAGCTCAACCACATCACCGTTGTTGATGATCAGCGTGTTGTCTTCAGGCACGCCCATCGAATGGCCGGTGCGGGCATGCTTCACGAGCATGCGGTGCTCACCATGCACGGGCACGAAATACTTCGGACGGGTGAGGGCCAACATCAGCTTTTGATCTTCCTGGAAGCCGTGGCCAGACACGTGAATGCCTTCCCCCTTCCCATAGACAACCTTGGCCCCCAAGATCATCAATTTATCGATCGTGTTCACCACTGAAATGGTGTTTCCTGGAATCGGGCTCGCAGAGAAAATGATCGTGTCGGAGCTCTTCACCTTCACTTGAGGATGATCTCCACGGGAAATCCGGCTCAGAGCAGCAAGAGGCTCACCCTGGCTTCCGGTCATCAACAAAAGCGTCTCGCGGTCTGGCACATCATTGATCTGCTTGATCGGCACAAACAGCTCATCCGGTGCACGCATGTAGCCGAGTTCACGGGCCTTAGCGATCACATTCAGCATGGAGCGTCCAAGGAGACCCACCTTGCGTCCGTTTTTAAGCGCCAGCTCAAGAATCATCGAGACGCGATGAATCGAGCTGGCGAAGGTGGTGATGATCACCCGTCCTTCCGCCTCAGCGATATGCCGGTCCAGGTTGGGGAACACGGAACGTTCAGGCGGGCAGTAACCAGGCACCTCCGCATTCGTGGAATCACTGAACAGACAGAGCACGCCTTGATCCCCGTAATGGGCAAGACGAGCCAAGTCGAAGTGCTCACCATCCACAGGGGTGTGATCAAACTTGAAATCACCCGTGAAAATCACAGTGCCCACTGGGGTCGTGATCGCCAGCGAAAAGCTGTCGGCCATTGAGTGGGTGTTGCGAATGAACTCCACCGAGAAGTGCTGACCCACCTTCACCACGTCTCTAGGACCCACCGTTTGGAGGGTGGTGCGGTCGGTGACACCAGCCTCATCCATTTTTCCAGTGAGCATGGACAGGGCCAAACGAGGCCCATAAATCACTGGGATATCGAAGTTCTTGAGATGGTGTGCAATTCCACCGATGTGATCTTCATGACCATGGGTCACGATCATGCCGCGAATCCGACTCTGGTTTTCACGCAGGAAGCTGGTGTCGGGCATCACTACATTCACCCCGTGCATCCCGTCACTGGGGAATGCCAAACCGGCATCCACAAGCATCAGATCGTCGCCGTACTCGAACACGCAGGTGTTCTTGCCGATCTCATGCAAGCCACCCAGTGGAATCACTCGGAGACAGGCCTGCTTGGTTTTAGAAAGAGTGGATGTCATCAATAAGAACTCAAGGGACGTTAAAAAGGGGAAATCTGAATCGGCAGCCGGAGCGTCAGGTCTGACGCAGGGCAGTGAGGAGGTGGGCTAAGGAATCGCGCATGGCTGAATTAAGGGGTAATAAAGGAAGACGAGGAGCACCCACTGGCCATCCACTCAGCTCAAGAGCAGCTTTCACAGGGATGGGGTTGGAGGTGGCAAAGAGGGCCTGGAAGAGCGGCGTTAACTGCTCGTGCTGACCAAGGGCAACAGCGTTCTGACCGCTGAGGAACGCATCAATCATGTGGCGCAAACGCCTGCCAACAACATGACTGGCCACACTCACCACACCGACTGCACCAGCGGACAACATCGGCAAAAGCAAGCCGTCATCACCGCTGTAAACGGCGAGGCGAGGCCCACAGGCCAAGCGCAGCTCGGTGACTTCTTCAGTCGAGCCACTGGCCGCCTTGAAGCTCACCACGTTGGCGCAATCCATCAGCTGAGCTGCCGTGGCCGGAGCCATGCTCGTGCCAGTGCGTCCAGGCACGTTGTAAAGCATCAGTGGTAGCTCAGGAGCAGCCGTTGCAATCGTTCGAAAATGCGCTTCTAAGCCCTCTTGCGGAGGCTTGTTGTAATAAGGCACAACCAACAGGGCACCATCAGCGCCAGCCGACGCAGCTTCTCGCGTTGCCTTCACCGCTTCACTTGTGCTGTTGCTCCCCGTCCCTGCAAGCACCTTCACCCCAGGTCCAACGGCTTGACGGACCGCCTCCAGCATCTTGACTTGCTCCTGCCAGCTCAGCGTTGGCGATTCACCCGTCGTGCCACAAACGACAAGCCCCTCTGAACCTTCCTCGACAAGATGACGGGCCAAACGACCTGCCAAAGCCAAATCCACGCGGCCCTCAGCATCAAAGGGGGTCACCATGGCCGTCAACAGACGGCCAAACGGGGTCGGAGAAAGTTCAGCAGCAGTACTCATATGAATCAAACAGTAGGAAGAAGCAGTTCGGCGATTTGAATGGCATTCAGAGCGGCACCTTTGCGAATCTGATCACCACATAGCCAAAACTCAAGAGCATTCGGCTCACTGATGTCCTGACGAATTCGCCCCACCATCACCGGATCTCGACCGGTTACATCGGTGGGCATTGGGAAACGGTTGTGGGCAGCATCGTCGAGTAACTCAACACCAGGAGCAACAGCTAGGAGTGATCGGGCCTCCTCCACAGAGAAAGGCTCATGGAATTCAACATTGACCGCTTCTGAGTGAGCGCGCAACACAGGAACCCGTACGCACGTTGCTGTAAAGCGCAAGTCGAGGATTCCCATGATTTTACGGGTTTCATTCACCATTTTCAGCTCCTCTTCGCAGTAGCCATTCGGCTGAAGCGGTGAATTGTGCAAAAAAAGATTGAACGCAAGCGAATGGGGCAACACCTCACTGGTGGGGGTGCCTCCATCAAGCACCACCCGGGAGAGATCACGAAGCTCATCCATGGCGCGGGCACCGGCACCACTAGCCGATTGATAGGTGCTCACCACCACGCGCCGCAAGCGGCGACGCGACGCCAGCGGCGCTAAAGCCAAACTCAGCAGAATTGTGGTGCAGTTGGGATTGGCGATCACGCCTTGATGCTGCTGAGCAGCACTTGGATTCACTTCGGGAACCACTAAGGGCACGCCATCTTCCATGCGGAATGCGCTGGAGTTATCCACCATCACGGCTCCCGACGCCACGATCGCCTCGCGCCAAGCCTTGGACACCGAGCCGCCTGCCGAAGCGAGCACCAAATCAACTCCCTGGAAAGCTTTGGCTGTTGTCTCTTGAACCATGAGCTCCTGCCCCTTCCACGAGCAGTGACTCCCTGCAGAGCGAGCGGACGCCAAAAGACGCAGTTCAGCGACTGGAAAATTCCGTTCTTCAAGAAGGTGGAGAAGCTCCTGACCCACGGCACCACTGGCACCCAGCACCGCAACGGTGAGTGGTCGGTTTGGGAATGGCGCGGCGGAAATCAAACGAATGAAACTGGAACAAAAATCTGGGTTTAGGGGTGGCTACATGCCACTCACTGCATCGATCCCTGACGTTGTGACGCCGCAGGGAGTTGCTAAAGCGTTCCAATCAGCTTACGCGGAAGGCAAAGGACTCGCAGTTAATTAAGGTGATGGGTCTGCTCTTAAACGCCGCCGATGAGTGCCGCCAGCCTGAAGGTCACCTCCAAAGCCCGCCCCGGCAGCCGTCTGGCCGTTGAAGTAGCGATTCCAGCCGAACGCAGTCAGGCCAGCTACGAAGCGGCGATCTCACAGCTCAGTCGCAGCGTGAATCTGCCCGGATTCCGCAAAGGAAAGGTGCCTCGCTCTGTTCTCGTGCAACAACTGGGTGGACTGCGCATTCGCGCCACCGCGCTCGAGAACCTCGTGGACGCCATCTGGCGGGACACCATCAAACAGGAAACGATTGAAGCCCTAGGCCAACCCGAAGTGGATGGCGGCTACGAAGCCTTGCTGGAGTCTTTTGAACCTGGCAAGCCCCTTTCCGTCACCTTTGAAGCCGATGTGGCTCCCACCCCAACCCTGAAAACCACCAAGGGGCTGAAAGCGGAAGCGGAGAGCGTCAGCTTCGATGCCACAAAAGTGGATGACATGCTCGAGCAATCACGCCGTCAACTCGCCACCGTGGTTCCGGTGGAAGGCCGCA
The DNA here is from genome assembly GCF_014279775.1 of Synechococcus sp. PROS-9-1. Taxonomy (NCBI): domain Bacteria; kingdom Bacillati; phylum Cyanobacteriota; class Cyanophyceae; order Synechococcales; family Synechococcaceae; genus Synechococcus; species Synechococcus sp. PROS-9-1. The sequence goes on along the minus strand of NZ_CP047961.1, from coordinate 63,021 downwards.
AGGCTGCAGAAGGCGACATCGCCGTGGTGGGTTTTAAAGGCATCTACAGCGACGACGGCAGCGAAATCGAAGGCGGCAGCTCCGATTCGATGGATGTGGACCTCGAGAATGGACGCATGATCCCGGGCTTCATTGAAGGCGTTGTGGGCATGGCCGTTGGTGATAGCAAAACCGTGGCCTGCAATTTCCCTGAGGACTACCCCAAGGAAGATGCGCGCGGACGCAAGGCCAGCTTCGAGATCGAACTGAAGGATCTCAAAACCAGAGAACTTCCCGACTTGGATGACGACTTCGCCAAACAAGCCAGCGAACAGGAAACCTTGGCCGAGCTCCGCTCTGACCTTGAAAAGCGTTTGAAGGATGACGCTGAGCGCCGTACCAGCAGCAATCGACGCGATGCCCTGCTCGCTGCTCTCGTCGAGCAACTTGAGGTGGAACTGCCTGAAACCTTGGTTCAACAGGAGGTGCGCAACCTCGTGGAACAAACCGCAGCTCAATTCTCACAACAGGGAATGGATGTGAAATCTCTGTTCACTCCTGAGCTCGTCCGCAACTTGATGGAAACCTCACGCCCGGAAGCGGAGGAGCGCTTGCGCCGCAGTCTTGCCCTCTCGGCCCTGGCGGAAGCAGAAAGCCTCAAGCTTGAGGACCCAGAGATCGACGCCAAAGTGAAGGAGGTCTCAGCCCAACTCACCGGTGAGCGTGACATCGACCCCAACCGTCTCCGTCAAGCGGTGATCGAGGATCTGCTCCAAGAAAAACTGCTCGGCTGGCTGGAAGAAAACAGCACCGTGAGTGAAAAGGCACCTGAGAAGGACAAGCCCAGCGCCACCGATGCCTGATCGGCGCCCATAGATTGCATTCATCTGTCCTCCCGCCCGCCGCCGCGTGATCAACGCCCGCAGCCACCACCCAATCGAAAACCGCTGGCGAGGAACCCTTCCCGTCTCGGCTCACGCCCCGTTTGCCTCTCCAGGGGTTCCCACGGTGGTGGAGCAGTCCGGACGAGGTGAACGCTCCTTTGATATTTATTCCCGTCTGCTCAGGGAGAGAATCATCTTTCTCGGCACCGACGTGAACGACCAGGTGGCGGATGCTCTGGTTGCTCAACTGCTTTTTCTAGAAGCGGAAGACCCTGAAAAAGACATTCAGGTGTACATCAATTCACCGGGCGGCTCGATTACTGCAGGTTTGGCGATCTACGACACCATGCAGCAGGTGGCACCAGACGTTGTCACCATCTGCTACGGCCTCGCTGCCTCGATGGGAGCATTCCTGCTGAGCGGAGGCTGCAAAGGCAAACGCTTAGCGCTCCCGAATGCCCGGATCATGATCCACCAACCCTTAGGCGGTGCCCAAGGTCAAGCCGTAGACATCGAAATCATGGCGCAGGAAATTTTATTTCTTAAGGAAACCCTGAACGGTCTGATGGCGGAGCATACCGGCCAACCGCTCGCCAAAATCACCGAAGACACTGAACGGGACTACTTCCTTTCTCCAGCAGAAGCGGTTGAATACGGATTGATCGATCGCGTTGTGGACAATCTCGGAGGCGAAGGAATCATTACGGGGGGCTGACATAGCCCATATTCCCCACGATCCTGCGTATCCAGTCCGATCCCACTCCGACCGGTTCTGTCTTCCCGTTTGATGTGTCCAGAGCCCGATGGCCAAATTTGACGCCCATCTGAAGTGCTCTTTCTGCGGAAAGTCCCAGGAGCAAGTGCGCAAACTGATCGCGGGTCCTGGGGTCTACATCTGTGATGAGTGCATCGATCTCTGCAACGAGATTCTTGACGAAGAGCTGATCGACGCTCAGGGCAATCCCCGTCACGGTGGCGAACCCTCCAAAAAAACTGCTGCAGGCGGCACTAGCAAAACCAGCAAACCTGCTCCAACTCTTGCCACGATCCCCAAGCCTCACGAAATCAAAGGCTTCCTAGACGAACAAGTCGTCGGTCAAGAAGCGGCCAAGAAGGTGATGGCTGTTGCCGTTTACAACCACTACAAACGCTTGGCATGGCAGGGCGATGGCCAAGGTGAAGCCGCCCAAACGGCCACCCGCCTGCACAAGAGCAACATCCTGCTGATTGGTCCAACCGGCTGCGGCAAAACACTGCTGGCTCAAACCCTGGCGGAAATGCTCGATGTGCCCTTCGCCGTTGCCGATGCCACCACCCTCACAGAGGCTGGCTACGTCGGAGAAGACGTTGAAAACATCCTGCTGCGGCTCCTGCAGAAAGCCGATATGGATGTGGAGCAGGCCCAACGGGGGATCATCTACATCGATGAAATCGACAAAATTGCGCGCAAAAGCGAAAACCCCTCGATCACGCGCGACGTGTCTGGGGAAGGCGTTCAACAGGCCCTTCTGAAAATGCTGGAGGGCACCGTGGCCAACGTGCCTCCTCAGGGCGGCCGCAAGCATCCCTATCAGGACTGCATCCAGATCGATACGAGCCAAATCCTGTTCATTTGTGGTGGAGCCTTCGTCGGCCTAGACGACGTGGTGCAAAAGCGCATGGGCCGCAATGCCATCGGCTTTGTGCCCAACGATGGACGGGGTCGCAACCGCGCCACCCGCGATATCCAAGCCGCCCAGGTGCTCCGTCATCTCGAACCCGATGATCTGGTCAAGTACGGCCTCATCCCAGAGTTCATTGGGCGCATGCCTGTGAGCGCCGTGCTCGAGCCATTAGACGAGAGCGCACTCGAATCGATCCTCACGGAACCACGTGACGCCCTGGTGAAGCAATTCAGCACTCTCTTGAGCATGGACAACGTGCAACTGGACTTCGAATCCCAGGCCGTTGAGGCGATTGCTAAAGAAGCTCACCGCCGCAAAACCGGCGCTCGAGCCCTGCGCGGAATCGTTGAGGAGTTGATGCTTGATCTGATGTACGAGCTGCCCTCCGATCAGACCGTGACAGCCTTCACGATCACCAAAGCCATGGTCGAAGAACACACCGGTGGCAAAGTGCTGCCCCTCCCCGACACCAAGCAGCACAAGGAGTCGGCTTGAACGTCACTCTGAATGGCCGCCGCTGACCATCTTTCAGTCCCGCGCCAGCACGGCCTGTTTCTGCATCACGGCATCGATCTGGGTGATGGAACCATCGCCCATTACCTCGAGGGCCGAGAAATTCTGCGCAGTCCGTTTGAGGAGTTCAAACGCGGGTTAGAGACCAGCGTTGTGGAGCATGACCATCCATCTCCAGCAGGGGTCACGCTGCGTCGAGCGATGAGCCGCATCGGCGAACAGCGCTACAACCTGCTGTTCAACAACTGCGAACATTTCGCCAGCTGGTGCAAAACCGGCCGGCATCAGAGCGGGCAAGTGGAGAGCTTCCTGCACAGCACCAGCCTCGGTGCTTTGGCCATAGGCCAGCTGATGCCCGCTGCGCTTCTCACAGGACTGCGATTGCTCCTTAAGCGGGGGTTGGTGAATGAACAATCCCGAGATCGCGCACGCCGCGGCCTATTGCAGCTGAAAAAACTCCGTCAAAGCTTGCTCAACCAACTAGAAAGCACGCTTGAGCAAGCAGAGGGCTGGATCCGCGGCGGCCCTAACAATGGCGCCAGCAATCGCTATGGAGAACAGAGCAGAAAGCTGCTCAAAGCTGGGCAAAGCCTCGCCGATGAACTCGCAGCCGTGGAAGAGCTCGAGCAACGCATCAGCGATTTGCTCAACGAGCAACATGGGCCTTCCATCAGCGATCAAGCTGAGTAGCCTCAAGATCTCGCGGGTAGTGCATGAGTCAGGCCTATCAGCCGCTGCATCACAAATACCGTCCTCAACGGTTTGATCAGCTGGTGGGTCAGGAGGCGATTGCCGCCACACTCGGCCATGCCCTTACCTCCGGGCGAATCGCACCGGCCTATCTGTTTAGCGGCCCACGCGGGACCGGCAAAACCTCCAGCGCCAGGATCCTGGCGCGCTCACTCAATTGCCTCAGCCACGACGGCCCAACACCCCAGCCCTGCGGGACTTGTGAGCTCTGCACCACGATTGCGCGAGGCACCGCACTTGATGTGATCGAGATCGATGCCGCCTCCAACACCGGTGTTGACAACATTCGCGATCTGATCGAACGCTCCCGATTCGCCCCTGTGCAGGCGCGCTGGAAGGTGTACGTGGTGGATGAGTGCCACATGCTCTCCACAGCCGCGTTTAACGCGCTGCTCAAAACCCTGGAAGAGCCACCGCCGCAGGTGGTGTTCGTGTTAGCCACGACCGACCCACAAAGGGTGCTGCCCACGATCCTGAGCCGCTGCCAGCGCTTTGACTTCAGGCGCATTCCACTCGAGGCTTTGAACTCGCACCTGGCCTGGATTGCCGAACAGGAGTCGATTCCAATCCAACCAGAGGCGCTGCATGTGGTGGCCCAGCGTGCCCAGGGAGGGTTGCGCGATGCAGAAAGCCTTCTCGATCAGCTCAGTCTCCTTCCGGGACCGATCAAAGCGGATGCGGTTTGGGATCTGTTGGGAGCGGTCCCAGAGCAAGAGCTTCTCAACCTCGCTGAAGCGCTTGCAGAGGGAGAGCCGCTCACGCTGCTTGAGGCGAGCCGACGCCTGCTGGATCGTGGCCGGGATCCCGGGGCTGTACTGCAGGGGTTGGCGGGCATTTTGCGCGACCTGGTGTTGATGGCTGTTGCACCGAACCGTCCAGAGCTCACCGGGGTATCACCACAATTTCGTGAGCAGTTGCCTGCACTCGCTCAACGCCTAGGCCGTCAGCGACTTCTGCACTGGCAGGCACAACTCAAGGGCAGCGAACAGCAACTGCGTCAAAGCGTGCAACCAAGGTTGTGGCTTGAAGTATTGCTGCTGGGCCTCCTTGCTGACGCCGAGCTCCCCGTTGCAAAACCCAGTTCTGCAGCACTGGCCAGCAGGCCATCAAACAGCGCTCCGACAGTCAGTCCCCAAGCAGCCATCAATCCTCCAGCCATCAGCACACCGGCGCTAGTCAGCACAGCTCCAGCAGCTGAAGCACAAGCACCACCCATCAGCCTTCCCAACACGAGTCCCCAACCGGTCGTCAGCTCAGAGCCTGCTCCGACGCCACCATCAGCGCAAGAACCTGCCCCTGACAGCCAAAATCTGCCGGAACTATGGCAACAGATTCTCGCCAGCCTCGAGCTCCCCTCCACCCGAATGCTGCTGTCACAGCAGGCGCAATTGGTACGACTCGATCCCCATCGCGCTGTGGTGCAGGTGGCTGGAAATTGGATGGGCATGGTCCAAAGCCGGGCCAGCTTGCTGGAGCAAGCCATCAAACGTTCCATTGGTGGAAACCGACAACTGGTCTTGGAAAACCACGGTGGTGCAGCCCCGATGGCCTCAACGCCATCCACCGCCGCCACACCGCAATCAACACCACCCACACCCATCACAGATCCAACGCCTTCTCTACCGACGCCGTTACAACCGACGCCGTCACAACCGAAACCAGCAGCTCCATCGCCAGTCGCGGCGCCCACCCTCATTTCAGAAGAGGTCTCTAAGCCGGGCTCCCCATCCATGGGTTCGCCAACTCCTCCTCCGCCAGCAGCGGACGTGAATCCCCCTTCGATCATGGATGAAAAAGTGAAGCGCTTTGCCGACTTTTTTAACGGTCAGGTCATGGATGTGGATCTGGACCATGACTAAACCGTTTCAACCATCAATGCTCAGGCTTTGACCGTCTCCTCAGTCCCGCGATGGCTGGTTTTTGCCCAAACCAATCGCTTAGGAAGCACCGCCATCCGCAGCGTGACCCAGGGAATTACAACGAACCAATGGCTGAGATAGGCAATACCCAACAGCAATGAGAATGGATTGGGTTGAGGTAGGGCAGGGCCTTCACTGAAGCGGCGGCACCCTCTCCAATAGGCCACGCCTGACACGCCAAACGCCACGATCGACAAGGGCCAGTACACCGGTGAGGTTCGCGTTAAGACACTGGTGACCAAGTCTGCAAAGGAGAGCACAGGGAGGACGTACTGAAGCAAGAAAAAACAAGCCAGGTCGCGTCTCTGGCCGACCGTTAAGCGATTGGATAACAACCCCGGCCAGTAATCAAAGAAGCGCTGCAACCCTCCTTCCGCCCAACGTTGTCGCTGCTTCCAAAGCGCCGAAATGGTCTCCACCGCTTCTTCTCGCACCGGTGGATTCCAAAGCAGCGTTGTGCGAGCACCCTGGAGCAAAAAACGAAAACTAAGGTCCAAGTCATCTGTGACCGTGTCTTCGTTGAAGCCACCGCAGGCTTCCAACACATCACGACGCAGCAACTGCCCGTTGCCACGAAGTTCAGACACCCCTCCACCCAACAGCCGCCCCTGCTGAATCAGCGCATCAAACGCCATCTCCATCGCCTGGACGCGTGTCAACAGGTTGGTGTCAGCGTTCGTTACCGCTTTGCGCATCTGCACCCCAGACCAATCACCCATCACGGCGATAGGAATCAAGCGTTCCAGCTGGTCGTCACTGATCTGACCATCGGCATCCAGCACGAGAATCCACTCCCCACTGCTTTGAGCCAACGCAGCATTCAACGCACCAGACTTCCCTCCACCTGCATTGCGCTGCCGGCGAATCACGTTCAGGTTGGGGTACTGAGGCTTCAGTTCATCGAGCAGATCTGGTGTTTTGTCTTCGCTGCCGTCATCAACGATCCAGGTGGTGAGTTGGTCAGCTGGATAGCGAAGCGCTCCCAGGCGTTCCATTAAACGTGCCACGACGGCCTCTTCATCCCTAGCCGCCACCACCACATCCACGTTGGGCCAAGAGGCAAGGCTCTCGATGACGGCGGGGTCCGCAGCCAAGGACGCCTCAGGGCTTGAGGTCCCATCCCCATCTTTTGCAGGGGTGCTGTTCGCGGGCATAGCGCTCGCGTCAGAGCCTCGCAGCGTTGTGCTGAGCGAGTACCCACCGAGCACGAGCGCAAGCGTGAGTGAAGGGATGAGACTCCTGGAGGGATCAAGCCAATGGGGTGCTGCTCCAGCGCAACCGCAAGCCACCAAAAACAAGGCTGTCTTACCGCGTCGGCGATCGCCTGTCCCTGCGGCCAACACCCTCTCACCGTTCGAATTCATCGGACTTTAAGGGGCCTGACCGGTATCAGAGCTTGAAAGCGGCTGGACCGTGGTCAATGTTGTCCCCGGATAGTAGTGACTGAGAATCCGTTCAAAGCTCCAACCACGAGCCGCCAAATCGATGGCACCGGCTTGCGAGAGGCCCACTCCATGACCAAATCCTCCACCGTTAAAACGCCATCGATCGGGCCCAAGTGTCTCAATCACAAACAAGGTGCTGGGCAGGCGACGCAGGGTGCGACGGATGCCATCCAACCGCAACATGACCGCCTCCCCGTCAGCCGTCATCTCGATGTCGAGGGCCAGCACCCTGCCACTCGCTCCCCTCTTCTGCACTCTGAGGGCACTTGGGACACCAGCAGACAAACCAGCAGCACGTAAAGCCTGGGCCACTTGGGCAGCGCTATACGTGCGCGACCAACGAAAACGAGGGTGATTCGTGCCATAGGCAGCATCGCCGCGCGCGAGCAAGCCACGCACAGAGGAGGCGTCCTGTAGCGGCAACGCCATTCCTTTGATCCATGCCGCTGAACCATCGGCACGGGCCTGAACATAAGGAAGGGAGTCCATCTCCCAGGCCTCTTCTCCTCCAGCCATCACCCCACCGTTGCTGGCGTGATACCAAGCGTGAATCGGCTCGCCCTTCCAAGCCAACACCTGTCCGGACGTCGCAGCAATCGCCTGACGCACCCCAGCACTGGCCTGACGGGGATCGCTGTACACCTGGCACTGCGTATCACTACATAGGTGATAGCCATCGATCGCAAACCGATGGCGATTCGCCAGGGCCCAGGTGCGCGCCAACACCGCCTGAGCCTCAAGTGCCGCCGCAGGAGATCCAGCGCCGATTTCATGGGGAACCACCCCCTCTAAATAACGCTCAAGCGGAACTTGCTCCAGCAAGGTCCAACTGCCATAGGCGTCCGGCTGAAGACGAAACGGGCCGCGCAGAACGCCTCCCTGCCAGAGCAGACCATTAGGAGACTCCAGCATCAGCGGTCCCTGCAGGGTTCGTCCACCCGAGGGGGCCTCCAAGACGATTTTTATCTCCGTTTTCAGCGTGCGCAACCAAGTCCGCACCGAGACCCCATCGAGCGGCTCAGCATCAATGGGTGCCCACACCTCCCAGTCGCCGGGATGGGCCACGCGCGCGACCACTCCTTGATCACGCCAGCTCCTCGCAATCCGTTCCGCTGATTCAAAACTGGCGAAGGGACCAGCAATCTGGCGTGCAATCTCCACAGGTGCAGCCAAAGGGGCAAGTCGCCAGCTGAGGCGCAGCGACCTGGCCTCGGCAACCTCGGTTCCGGATCTATCGCTCAATCTCAGTGACTGCTGGCCAGCACTGTTCAAGGTGAGCAAGGCCCCGGAACGTTGCGCGGTGGTGCCGCGGCCGAGGTGATCGTCCAGTGCCACCCATAAAGGCGCTGCATTGGCCTTGGGCGGCAATGGCACCGATCGATGGGTCACAACGGCAGGAGGGGCAGGTTCGAGGGTCGCTTCTTGAGCGCGGCAGCTGCAAGCGATCGCACTCACCAACGCCAACGGCACCACAACCCGGTGTTTCAGCCAGCCAAAGGGAGGATTCAAGACCACATTCGCTGCAACGTCATTCAGCATGAAGGGACTTGAAATGATTGGCTTTAAGGAAGGCAACGTTCTATGGTTGTTGATCATGCCGCGTGCAGCCAGACCAATGCCCAAGCTCAAGACCCGCAAATCAGCCGCCAAGCGGTTCAAAGCAACAGGCACTGGCAAGTTCATGCGTCGCCGCGCCTTTCATAATCACCTTCTCGATCACAAATCGCCGAAACAGAAGCGTCATTTGAAGACCAAGGCTGTGGTGGATCGCACCGACGAAGAACGCGTCACGCTGATGATGCCCTACGCCTGAGCTCAGGCCTGAGTCTTGCCAGGTGCTTAGCCACGCAGGACATTTTTCCCTCAATTTCTCCACATCTGATTCATGGCTCGCGTCAAGAGAGGCAATGTTGCCCGTAAACGCCGCAATAAAATTCTTCGCTTAGCCCGTGGCTTCCGCGGCAGCAACGGAACACTGTTCCGTACGGCAAATCAACGCGTCATGAAGGCGCTTTGTAATGCCTACCGCGATCGTCGTCGTCGCAAGCGTGATTTCCGCCGTCTTTGGATTGCACGGATCAATGCTGCAGCACGGATGAATGGCGTGAGCTATAGCCGTTTGATTGGTGGCCTCAAGAAAGCTGACGTGCGGATCAACCGCAAAATGTTGGCTCAAATGGCTGTTGTCGATCCTGCGAGTTTCGCCAACGTCGTGAATGCCACTCAGGGTTAATGATCAGTCCCAATCGGGACGTTTCTTGGGTCTGACATGAATGCTTTCCTGCCTCAGACCTATCTATTGGGCCTGATTGGCCTCTTGGCGATCGTCGCTGTTGTCGGCGGTCGCCAATTTTTACGTGTTCGTCGCGACGAACAAAGCCTGCTCAAGATGGAGCAAGCGAAGGTCGCGTCCTCCAAGGACGCAGGTGCTTTGTATGAGCTGGCGTCTGTTCAATTGCGCAAGCGCCTGTACCCACAGGCGATTGTGACGTTGCGCCAGGCCGTTAAAAGGCTCAACGACGAGCCCAATGAAGCGCGCGCACTCATCGAAAATGCCTTGGGCTATGCGCTAGCAGCTGAAAAAGATTTCACGACTGCCGTACGCCACTACAAAGCGGCACTACGAGCGAAAGAGGATTATCCAGTGGCGATTAATAATCTCGCTTTTGCCCAAGAACGCCTCCTAGAGAATGAGGAAGCCTGTGACCTCTATCGCCAAGCACTCGTTCTTGACCCTAAAAATAAAACAGCTCGCAAGCGATTAAATCGCTTGGAACGCTCCGCTGCAAAAGGAAAAACCTCCTCAAACCAAGCTTCACCAAAGGGCCCGGATGGGCGCGGATTCTGAAACAGCGCAGCTGCGCGAGAGGTCAAGACGTCCGCCTGAGTTGGTCAGCCTTGGAGCGTCCCATCCAGCCAACGAAAAGTCCTGTAAGCCTAAAAATCTCCCGCCAATTTCCAAGTCATTGGTGAGCTCAGGAGACAGAGGCAAAAGGTCAAGCTGATCCGACTTGGCATTGAGATTGCCCTGAACAGGCGTAGAGATTGAACCAATACGCATCTCACCGCGTAAATCCACCATCTGGCCCATTGGCTTCAAACGGGTCAAAGTCAATTCCACATCCACGGTGGAATTGGACGTAAATGAGGTGTAATTTCCGCACCACTCGCGAGGCAGAGTGGCTGCTAAGTCAGCCGCGCGGGCGACAGGATCAAAACTTTCAACCGATCCCTCAAGTTCGAGAGGAATCGCAAGTTGTGAACTATCAAACGATTGGGAAGACTCAAATGGTGCCTGAATCTCAACCGGTATGTCGATGACGGGAGGAACGGGCATGCACGGAATGGATGATGGACGCACGGTAGAGCGGTTGCGGCCTGCTTGACCGCATCACGATCCGGTTCTCCAACCAAACCGCAACTGACCCTTATGGATCCGACCCACTCTCACGACGATGCACTTCAAATCGGAGGGCGCAGCTTCCATAGCAGGCTGATCACGGGAACAGGCAAATACCCAAGCCTGGAGGCCATGCAGCACAGCCTGCAGCGCTCAGGCTGCGAGATGGTCACGGTTGCCGTGCGGCGGGTTCAGGCGGTCGCTGAGGGGCATGCAGGCCTGATGGAAGCAATTGACTGGTCTCGAATCTGGATGCTTCCCAATACGGCGGGGTGCATTAACGCGGAAGAGGCCGTACGGGTAGCCCGGCTCGGCAGGGAGCTCGCGAAGCTGGCCGGTCAAGACAACAACAACTTTGTGAAATTGGAGGTCATTCCAGACAGTCGTCATTTGCTGCCCGACCCCTTTGGCACATTGGAAGCGGCAGAAATGCTGGTGAAGGAGGGCTTCACAGTGCTCCCCTACATCAATGCCGACCCACTCCTGGCTAAGCGTTTGGAAGAGGCGGGCTGCGCCACCGTGATGCCGCTGGGATCCCCCATTGGATCAGGTCAGGGCTTGCGCAATGCCGCCAACATTGGTCTGATCATTGAGAACGCCAGGGTGCCGGTGGTGGTGGATGCGGGAATCGGCGTACCAAGTGATGCAGCCCAGGCGATGGAGATGGGCGCTGATGCCGTTCTCATCAACAGCGCCATCGCCCTCGCTGGACAACCTCCTCTCATGGCAGAAGCGATGGCCTCCGCCGTGCAGGCAGGACGCCAATCTTTGCTCGCTGGCCGATTGCCATCCCGTGCAGAAGCCTCTCCGAGCTCCCCCACCAGTGGACGCATCAACACCTAGCAACAACAATCCTCACACCAAAACGTTCATCACCTCGACGTAACAGCAGATCTCGGGGAGTAAAGGAACATGAAGGAGCACGAGCGCAACAACGATCAACTCCATAAGGTCCCGTTCAGTTGCAACTCATTCCATGCAGGTCACCCAAGAAGATGGCGGTCGCCTCAACGCCTTCGCGAAGGAACCTCGTATGGAAGTCATCAGCGATGAAGCCTCTCTCAGCAACGGGTCTCGGCTCCTGATCATCTCTGGCGCAGTGCTTGTGATCGCCCTTATGGCTCTGTCCGTAGCCGTCAGCTAAAAAGCCTGTAGTAGCTTGCCAGAAATCAGCGGCTTGCTCGCTTCAGCAGGAGTTTGGGGTGAAAGTTCTCGTTTTAGGTGGTGACGGCTTCTGCGGCTGGCCTTGTGCGGTGAATTTGGCTGACCAAGATCACGATGTTTTGATCGTGGACAACCTCAGCCGTCGCAAGATCGATATCGACCTTGAGGTGGAGTCGTTAACGCCGATCACGAGCATCGGTGAACGTCTCAACGTGTGGGAAAGCATTGGCGGCAAGCCCATGCGATTCATCCACATGGATATCGCCCACGAATACCAACGGCTCCTCGATCTCATCATCGAAGAGAAGCCCGATGCGATCGTGCACTTCGCCGAACAGCGCGCTGCGCCCTATTCCATGAAGAGCAGCGCCACCAAGCGCTACACCGTTGACAACAACGTGAACGGCACCCACAACCTGCTGGCCGCGATCGTCGAGTCTGGCCAAGACATCCACGTGGTGCACCTCGGCACCATGGGTGTGTACGGCTATGGCTCCCACCGTGGCGCCACCATTCCTGAGGGCTACCTCAAGGTGGAAGTGCCCCAGCCTGACGGCAGCCGTTTTGAAGAGGAAATTCTTCATCCGGCCAGTCCTGGCAGCGTTTATCACATGACCAAGACGCTCGATCAGTTGCTGTTCCTGTACTACAACAAGAACGACAAGGTCAGAATTACCGACCTTCACCAAGGGATTGTTTGGGGCACCAACACCGAGGCCACGGATCGTGATCCGCGTCTCACCAACCGCTTTGATTACGACGGTGACTACGGAACGGTTCTAAACCGGTTCCTGATGCAAGCAGCGATCGGATATCCCCTCACCGTGCATGGCACGGGCGGTCAAACCCGGGCTTTCATTCACATCCGTGACTCGGTGCGTTGCGTGCAGCTCGCGCTCGAAAACCGGCCAGAGAAAGGCGAACGTGTCAAGATCTTCAACCAAATGACCGAGAGCCACCAAGTGGGCGAACTCGCCAACAAGGTGGCTGCGCTGACAGGCGCTCAGGTCAACAATCTTCCGAACCCCCGCAATGAAGCCGTTGAAAACGATCTGATCGTGGACAACCGCTGCTTCATCGAGCTTGGGCTTAAACCCACCACCCTTGATGACGGCCTTCTCAAAGAAGTCGTAGAAATTGCGACGAAATACGCCGATCGCTGCGACCGCAATCGCATCCTCTGCACGTCGGCCTGGACCAAGACGCAGGCCCAAGCCATTGGCAACGCCTCCTGATCGGGACGAACCCTTGAAAATCGCCTTCTTTACAGAAACCTTCCTCCCCAAAGTCGACGGCATCGTCACCCGGCTCACCAAAACGGTGAAGCATTTGGTGGATGCGGGAGATGAGGTGGTGGTGTTTTGTCCGGAAGGCGCACCCAGCAACTACATGGGGGCGAAGGTGGTGGGCGTTCCTGCCATGCCCTTGCCGCTCTACCCAGAGCTGAAGCTGGCCTTACCGCGTCCAGCTGTCTCCGAGGCCATCGATGCCTTCCAGCCAGACCTGATCCACGTGGTGAACCCAGCGGTTCTGGGATTGGGAGGCATCTGGCTCGCCAAGACCAAATCCATCCCCCTGATCGCCAGCTATCACACACACCTGCCGAAGTATCTCGAGCACTACGGCATGGGCATGCTCGAACCCTTGTTGTGGGAGCTCCTAAAAGCGGCTCATAACCAAGCTGTGCTGAATCTCTGCACCTCCACCGCGATGGTGCAAGAGCTCAGCGATAAGGGCATCCAGCACACCGCGCTATGGCAGCGGGGCGTCGATACGGAGATGTTCCGGCCTGAGTTGCGTAGCCCAGAACTCCGTCAACGCTTGCTTGGTGAATACGACGACCGCGGAGAGCTTCTGCTGTATGTGGGTCGGCTCTCCGCAGAAAAGCAGATCGAACGGATCCGTCCGGTGCTGGAAGCCTTGCCCGATGCGCGACTGGCGCTGGTAGGCGATGGCCCCCACCGGCAGCAACTGGAGAAGCATTTCGAGGGAACAGCCACCACCTTTGTGGGTTATCTGGCTGGCGAAGAACTCGCTGGGGCCTATGCCAGCGGTGATGCCTTCCTCTTCCCCTCCAGCACCGAAACCCTTGGCCTTGTGTTGCTCGAGGCGATGGCCGCTGGCTGCCCCGTGGTGGGCGCCAATCGCGGCGGTATCCCGGACATCATTAGCGACGGTGTGAACGGTTGTCTCTATGAACCGGACGGAGCCGATGCGGGAGCAGGAAGCTTGATCGAAGCCACCGGCAAGCTGCTTGGTAATGACCTCGAGCGTCAAGCCCTCCGCAATGCCGCCCGCTCAGAAGCAGAACGTTGGGGCTGGGCCGGGGCAACGGAGCAACTACGGGGCTATTACCGTCAGGTGCTCTCCTCAGACATCAGCTCAGCGGCCTAAGTCAAGTCTGTTAGCGATTGCGGTTCCACACCTCAATCACTTTCTTAGCCATCGGTAGCGCATGCACTGAGCCACCCCCAGGGGTGTTCTGAGCAAAGGCCACCACAACGATCTCTCCATTCGGGTAAGGGGCATAACTGGCAAACCAGGCATGATCTGGGCCGCCCGTGCTGTCCTCCGCTGTACCGGTCTTGCCAGCCGAAGGAGGAATCCCCTCACCGTTCAGGCCGTAGCCGGTGCCATCCTCCACCACCTTGCGCAAGCCTTCACGGATCTTGGCCAGGGTTGATGGCTTGATCGGCAGCTTGGAGCGCCGCGATGGAGCGGTCCAATCCAAGCCTTGATCTGCCAGATGGGGGGTGACCAGCCAACCACCATTGGCAAACACGCAATACGCCCGTGCCAATTGCAGAGGGGTAATCTGCACCACCGACTGGCCAATCGAAGCAGAGGCCATGTCCTCAGGGATCCAAGGAGTGGAACCAGGCTCCGCCCAGCCGCGGCCATCCTTCGCCCAATCTTCATCTCCTACGAGACCCACGTTTTCCTCCCAACCGATCTCAATCCCTGTCTTACGCCCAAAACCCAGTTGCGTGGCCGCTTTCTTGAGAGCGAGCGAACCCGAACCCACACCCACTTGATAGAAAAAGGTGTTGCTAGAGAAACGCAGGGCATCGGCGTAGCCAATCCGTCCAAACCCAGCGCCATTGTGATCAGGAAAACAATGACCGCCGTAGGTGATGCAGGCGGTGGTGTTCAACTTGACCTCAGGAGGAAACTTGCCCGACGCCATCCCTGCCATTGCCGTCACGGGCTTCCAAGTGCTTCCAGGGTCATAGGCATTCATGGCACGGCTCAGCAGCGGCTTTTTGGGATTGGAAAACAGTGCGTCGTACTCCTTCTGAGTGGTGACAAGTTTCGAGAAAAAGTTGGGGTCAAAATTCGGGTTGCTCGCAAGGGCCAGGATCGCTCCGTTGCGAGGGTCCATCGCCACGATTGCGCCGCCAGGTTTATCAGCCAACGCCTGCTCAGCCGTCTTCTGAAGATCAAGATCGAGCGTGAGCGTGAGGTCTTTTCCTGCCACCGATGGTCGATCACCTAGGTGCCTCTGCACCTCACCCATGGCATTCACTTCGAGCATTTGCCCGCCCCACTTGCCACGTAAATGCGACTCGTAGGCCGCCTCGACGCCGATGCGACCAATTCGATCGCGAATCTTGTAACCCCGATCAGCCAGTGCTTTGTATTCCTGCTCAGTGATCGGCTGGGTGTATCCGAGGGTATGGGCTGCGAGCGTTCCGTGGGGATAGGCGCGAAGAATATCCACGTCCACTTGGGCTCCCTGCAGTCCGAGGGACTGCTCGCGGAAACGAAGCACCTGCTCGGAGCTGAGTTCGCTGGCCAAATTGATGCGGTAACCATTCCGATCCGGCCCCGACTGGCGGCGACGATCCAGCGTCAACGGGTTCAGATCCAGAAGCCTGGCAAGGCGATCGCGCAACTCCGGCCAGGCCGCGTCATCCACCAAGCGCGGCTCCACATACAAGGAATAGGTGAGCTTGCTGGAGGCCAAGACCCGTCCTTTGCGATCAAGCAGACGGCCACGCGTTGGCGATCTGGGTACGAGTCGAATGCGGTTTTCATCCGCCAACTGCCTGTAGCGAGGGCCCTCCAACACCTGGAGCCACACCAGGCGAGCAACCATGGCGCTGCAAAACAACAGCACCAATCCGAACAAGACCAGGGGCTGCTGGCGCAATCCGCTTTGACGCTGAGCATCCTTTTGGGAAGAGGCGGAGCGGGTCATGCCCTTTAGCTCTCTTGCTCTAACTGAGCTTCCAAGGCCTGAAGCCGCTGGGTAATCCTCGAGAGAACCTCGCCTAACTGCTGTTCTTCCTGTTCTGGTGAACGGCCTTCTTCTAGGACGTCAACCACCTCATCTGAAGGCTCCTCCACAGCCACCTGCACCGGCATGACTGGATTGCCGAGCCCAGGACTCACTTGATCGAGTCGTTCACGCACACCCTTCGCTGCCGGCTCACCTTCATCGCGCAACTCACGCAAAGGATCCGACCCGCCTGAGGTGAACGATTCCACCGCCTTGCCGGGGCCTCCAGTACGGACCCGCTCCACTAAGGCGAGCCCCACAGGCAACACGTCCTGCATTAACGCCAGTCTCAGGGTGTCAAACGGTTGCTTGTCAGCCATGAGCAGACCCGAACTCAGCGCACTCCAGTCTGCTGCGGAGGAGGCAAAAGTGTTGGACAACTTGAATGAGATGACCCAAGCCACCAACCCCCCACACCTGTGAGCACCAACAACGCCACCGCTGGGGCCAAGGCGTGATGGGTGGCTTCTAAGGCAAGCCATTCCCCCCACGAGCGCCAAAAACGATCACGATCAAAGCGACGTCGCTCCCACGCTTCCTGCTTAGCGCGTCGCCGGTACGACTTCTCCACCCAACGCTCGAACGATCGCTTCTTGGTGATCGCCATCTTGCGCTCCACCTCAAGCAGATGTCCGGAGCTGAGCTCAGGATGAAACGTCCCAATCAGCTCCATGCTTTTGAGGAACATCTCCACGGCTCCATCCTTGATCTCCCGATCGGAATCTTTGAGCAAGGTCCAGTCGAGCTCGGGATAAAAGCGACTGCGATTCACGGCAATCTGCTCTTCCGGGAGCTGGCCCGGTTCGCGCAACCAACGATCCGTATTGCTGTCGAAGCGACGCCAATACAAGAAGGGGTTGATATAGATCGTTTTCCCTGCCAACAGAATGCTGTCTTGCTGAAGACGGCGCTGAAGCTGGAGGTCCTGCTCTTGAGCAGCGGTCAAGGGGATTGATGCCGGGCGCTAAGGATATCGACGCTGAGGCCCATCCACCAGCCCCTCAAACAGGCTCATTCCCACTCAATCGTTCCCGGAGGCTTACTGGTGATGTCCATCACCACGCGATTCACTCCTTTCACCTCATTCACGATCCGATTAGAAATCGTTTCCATCAGGTCGTAGGGAAGCCTCGACCAATCGGCGGTCATGCCGTCCTCACTCGACACACAGCGCAGCACGATCGGCCAGGCATAGGTGCGCTTATCGCCCATCACACCCACGGAGCGCACGGGAAGAAGCACTGCAAACGCCTGCCAAATGTCGTGATACAGCCCTGCCGCATTTACCTCCTCGCGCACAATCAGATCAGCATCACGCAAACAATCAAGCTTTTCCTCCGTGACTTCGCCCAAGATGCGAATGGCCAGTCCAGGGCCAGGAAAAGGATGACGACTCACGATCTCCTCGGGCAACCCAAGCGTTCGGCCCACCTTGCGAACTTCATCCTTAAACAGTTTGCGTAAGGGCTCCACCAACTTGAAACGCAGATCCTTAGGAAGCCCCCCAACGTTGTGATGGCTCTTGATCTTCACAGCCACACGCTCGCCGGTTTTGGGGTCCACGTTGGTGCCAGCGCTTTCAATCACATCTGGATACAACGTGCCCTGGGCTAAGTAATCAAAGGGGCCAAGACGGCGACTTTCCTCTTCAAATACACGGATAAATTCCGTACCGATGATTTTGCGCTTCTCCTCTGGATCCGTAATGCCATCGAGCTTCTTGATAAACCGTTCTCGAGCATTGATGTACTCCACGTGAATATTAAATTTGCGATCAAAGAACTCCATCAGGAATTCAGGCTCGCCTTTGCGCATAAAGCCTTGATCGATAAACATGCAGGTGAGTTGATCTCCAATCGCTTTCTTCAATAAAAAAGCAAGGGTTGAAGAATCTACGCCTCCTGATAGGGCAAGCAGCACCCGCTTTTTACCAACCTGTTCACGCACGTTGGCGACAGCTTCATCGATAAAAGTCTCAGTGGTCCAATCCGGTTCGCAACCGCAGATGTGATAAACAAAATTGCGAATCATCACCATTCCACCGCTGGAATGCACCACCTCAGGATGAAATTGAGTGCCATATAAACGTCGACTCTGATTCGCAATCGCCGCCTCAGGCGTATTCGCTGTATGAGCCAAACGCACGAAGCCCTCGGGCAAGGCCTCCACGGAATCACCGTGACTCATCCACATCGTGGAACCACTCTCCACATTCGTAAGCAGTTCAGTGGGGTCATCCACCACGAGCGGAGCCTTGCCGTATTCGGCCTTACCCGTGGCTGCCACCACCTGACCACCAAGCTGCTGAACCATCAACTGCATGCCGTAGCAGACCCCCAGCACAGGGATGCCCAGATCCCAAATTGCTGGATCGCAGAGGGGGGCCTCATCGGCATAGACCGAACTTGGGCCTCCGCTGAGGATGATTCCACGGGGAGACAAAGCCCGTAATTCTTCAGCGCTGGTGCTGTAGCCCAACACCAGCGAGAACACCTCCGTCTCGCGCACTCGGCGTGCAATCAGTTCCGAGTACTGGGAACCGAAATCAAGAATGACGATGGCCGGTTTGCGCTGACCTTCGCTCTGGACTGATGACATACCGCACTAGGACCGTCAAAAGAACGGCCTTCCAAACCTTCAGTTCCTTCAGCGTAGAGAAGGATCAAAACCGGCTTCTTCCCCTTCCGAATGAATGCCAAGTCCGCAGCGGGCGAGAAGCGAGTGTCCTGTCAATCCGGTCCAGCGCAGCTGGCGTTGGCGATCAAACAATGCCGCACCGACCCGCATAGGCCAGCTGCCATACCGCTTTAGGTAAGCCTCGCTTCGCAGTTCAACCGCCTGTGCAATCGCTTGCCAGACCCGATCAGCCTCGGTGCAATCGTGCTTCTGAAGCTCTTGAAGCGCTGATTCCATCGACGCACAACCCAGCAGCTCTTTGATCAGATCAACACCGAGTCCCTGCTGCAGGGCAATCGCCGCAAGAACCTCTAAGCGACCATCTGCCAAATGGTGATGGGTATGGAAGATCCCGCCAGCCAATTTGACCAGCTTTCCGTGATAGCCGAGCAACAGCAGATTGCTCACACCCGCTTCCGCACTGGCCACAAGCAAAGGTCCAATCCAGTTCCCTGCCTTCAACAAAGGCTGTTGATCAGCAAGACCCAGCTGATGAGCGAGATCCAACCCGTTCTCACCAATCACCAGGGTGAGAGCTCCGCCGAAATCGGCTGCTCCCGCAATCGCCTGAAGAGCATCAAGGCTGGCGCGCAGCTGATCCGGCGATGCACTCGACTGCACCTCAGCTTGCGTGCCGATTAAGGCCAAGCCATCCACCACGCCAAACGCTGCATTACTCGTGCGCTGGGCCAGCTCGCGGCCAAGCGGAAACACAACTTCCAACTGCAAACATCGACCAGGAGGAACCAGGTCGCGCAGATTGGCCTCAAGCAAACGGCGAGCGAAGTCAGACGCGCAAAGATCACCTGCACTCCCCTGTCTGCCGAGTCCCTCCCCCGGCACGATCTCCAACCAACCTGTTTCCGGTTCACTCCATCGCGCCTGAATCCAAATTTCTAAATCTCGCGTGAGATCCAGCCCTGGACCTGGATCGCAACGACTGATCGCCAGCGCCTGCTCACCCGCCAGCAAGGGCGCTGAAGACTGAATCGGCACATTTAGCGGCTGATCGCGACCTGGAATCTGCAGCGATTGTGGATTTTCAGCGGTCTGACCACACAGCACTTGCGTAGCCGCACGAGCTGCGGCGGCAACCCAGACGGGGAGAGTCAGCCCTTGGAAAGCATCTGTGAGGGATTGAGTGATACCGAATTGCAAGCGGATCGTTTTTTAGAATGAACGATTGGCGCTCTTCCGGACGTGCAGGACAAGCTCACCCTGATGATCCCCGGACCCACCCCGGTGCCAGAAACGGTTCTGAAAGCGATGGGTCGCCATCCCATCGGGCACCGCAGCGGTGATTTTCAAGCGGTGGTGGAACGAACAACCGCTCAACTGCGCTGGCTGCATCAAACCAACAACGACGTGCTGGTGATCACCGGTAGCGGCACAGCTGCCATGGAAGCGGGAATCATCAACACACTCAGTCGTGGAGATCGAGTGATCTGTGGCGACAACGGCAAGTTCGGCGAGCGCTGGGTCAAGGTGGCGCGCGCTTACGGCCTTGAGGTGGACGTCATTAAGGCGGAGTGGGGACAACCCCTTGACCCGGACAACTTCCGGACCGCTTTGGAAGCCGACAGTGACAAAACGATCCGCGCGGTGATCCTGACCCATTCAGAAACGTCCACAGGGGTGATCAACGATCTTGAAACGATCAGCCGCCACGTCCAAGCCCATGGCACAGCGCTGACCATCGCCGACTGCGTCACCAGCCTGGGCGCCACCAACGTGCCCATGGATGACTGGAACCTTGATGTGGTCGCATCTGGATCCCAAAAGGGATACATGATGCCGCCGGGGCTCAGCTTTGTCGCAATGAGTGAGCGAGCTTGGACGGCCTATGAACGTTCGGATCTACCCAAGTTTTATTTGGATTTGGGCCCTTACCGGAAAACTGCCGCCAAAAACAGCAATCCGTTCACGCCTGCCGTGAATTTGTACTTCGCTCTCGACGCCGCACTGGAGATGATGCAGGCAGAAGGTCTTAAAGCGATTTTTGCCCGCCATGCTCGCCACCGCGATGCAGCACAAGCTGCGATGAAAGCGATCGGATTGGAGCTGTTTGCAGCCGAAGGCTATGGAAGTCCGGCGATTACGGCAGTTGCACCTACAGGAATGGATGCGGAACTGCTGCGTAAAACGATTAAAGATCGCTTCGACATTCTGTTAGCTGGCGGTCAAGACCATCTCAAAGGCAAGGTGTTCCGCATTGGCCATCTCGGCTTTGTCTGCGATCGAGATGTGTTGACAGCCGTCGCTGCCATTGAATCCGTATTGCATTCACTCGGCTTCCACAAGGGCGAGATGGGTGCTGGCCTTAGCGCTGCATCAGCAGTCTTAAGCAAAAACTAGAGCGGTTAATCATCAAATAGAGCATAGGCGTGAGATATAATCACGCCTATGCGGGTGTAATTCAGCGGTAGAATGTCAGCTTCCCAAGCTGGACGTCGCCGGTTCGAATCCGGTCACCCGCTTAGTCAAGATCTGGGTTTAATCAATTGCATCACTTGAGGGCCGACGGTACCTGCTCGTCGCTCCTGTCCAAGTGCTTTCAAAATCAAAGATCCTGAAGACGAGACGTCTCCTGCTTCAGCTGCAGATTGCGCTTTCTGGAAAAATGCAACAGCTTTGGCAAGATGCTCCTGTTTTTGATTGGGAGCAGATTGCAGCATCGTTGAAGTTCTATCGAGGACCGAATTCAACACTAAATGGACCTGAATATCAATAGTCTAACGAATGAATCTCAAGCCAATCTTAACTCAAGTACCTGGCTCTTCGATATTGCCTCCAAGTTCAGCAATCTGACCGCGAAGCATTTCGCATCTGCTGGCATCTCCACGCGTGATTGCAACGGCGAGAGCGAATTCCAGCTTTTCAAGCTGGTGGCCACCTTCAAAGAAATTTTGGTGGTTGCGCGACATGACTTCGCACGTCGCTGCGGAATTGGAGGATGAGTGAGCCATAGATGGCTTTATTCAAATTGTGCCACCCATGACATGGGTTAGGCAGCCAAGTCTTGCTCCGAGGACATAACAGAACTGGATTGATCGACCCATTGCGGCTCAGAACTCAGCAAAAGGTCTCTGCAATCGGTGAGCAAGCGATCCACACCATCAAGACGTTCCATCTCATCTGCGGGCATGCTGTTGACCTCCGAAGACTGGCGTTCCAGCTGAAGCTCCAAACTCTCAAGACGATTCTCAAGCTTGATCAGCCGTTGAGATAGGGCATTCAGGGTCTGCGCCACATCCTCAGCGGTACGCGTAATGCGGAAGGAAACGGACTGGGTCATCGCCCCAACAAACAGATATGCCCCGATAACAGCACATCAGAACCGCTCGATCCAGACTAAGGATCAATCTGCAGCGTGGTGTTCATGCCCCCACTCACAACGGTGCTCCTCTATCTACTCGCCGGCACAAGCATGGGATTGCTTGCCACGCGCACTGGAATCCCTGCTGCACCACTGGCAGGCGCACTGATCGGAGCCGCCATGGTGAGCATGAGTGGACGGCTCGAGGTGGCTCAATGGCCAGCAGGCACAAAGACCTGCCTGGAAATCGCCATTGGCACCGTGATCGGTACAGGCCTGACCAAAGCCTCACTCGATCAACTACAGCAGTTGTGGAAACCGGCTATCTTGATCACGCTCACCCTCGTGCTCACTGGAATTGTGGTGGGGCTATGGAGCAGCAGGCTGCTCGGCGTTGATCCTCTCGTCACCCTGCTGGGTGCAGCGCCTGGTGGAATCAGCGGCATGAGCCTGGTTGGGGCTGACTACGGCGTTGGAGCAGCCGTTGCTGCACTGCATGCCGTCCGCTTGATCACTGTCTTGCTGGTCATCCCTGTTGTAGTGAAACTGCTCACGCCACTTGGGCTCGGTGATTCCTGACTTAGGGCTAGACAGAGCGATCTCAATCGATATTTTATTTCTGATCGCTTCAATTGTCCTGCCATGGCCCGACTGCGCCAGCGCCTTGCGCTTTTCCTCTCTCTGGCCGGATTAGCTGGACTCAGCTTGACCCCATTAGACGCGATAGCCGGGACCCCTGAAGCCGTTAAGGGAGCAAAAATCTATTGCTATATGAGAAGCAGCAATAACGATCACGAAGTCAGCTGGGAAGCTGCTTATGCCTTGATCAAACGCCAAAAAAGCGGAATGTTCAAAACCTCGCCAGTACATGCTGCGGTCATGATCACTGAGGCTGTTGTAGAAGACCCAGGCAGCTACCCCAACTGCGGTCAATACCTCGGCGATCTTTTTGGAGGCAGCACAAGCTCTGCAAAATCCCCAGAAAGCGTTCTCAACTCGACGGATTCAAGCAATAGCAATTCATTCAATTCGTCTAACTCGAGCGATGACAATCGCTACAGCTATTGACGGCCTCTTCCATTCGATTCATTCCCATCCTGATGATTGGCGGTTTGCTCTTAACAGGTTTGGGATGCCGCAGCCGATCCGAACCGAAGCCCGCGACCATCTCAACTGAAATATCGATTGCCGATTGCATGTCAGATCTTGATCTGAACAATCTCGACACAGCACTGCAACGGTGCAATGAGGTCGTTGACGCTTATGGAGACAAACCAGCCGCGCTTGCTGATCGCTCGCTGTTGCTCACCCTGATGGGCAAGACCGACCAAGCCTGCGCCGACGTGACCCAAGCCATGGCGCTACTTCGCCAAGAAAGCAAGTCTGCTGATCCGATGGTGGTGCATGAACTCAATGTGCGTCACAAATCCTGCAAGCAACGGGACACCATCGTTGGCAAAGGCTGACGATCGAGGGTGAGGCGACGCGGTCCAAGCAACAACTCGATCCGTTCGGCTTTGCTGGCCACCAAACCGTCCACGAGCTGATCAGCGAGACCGAGCTGAAGCCAATGGCTGATCAAGCCTCCTTCCATACCAATGCGATGGCAACGATCTTCCGCTTGTTCGATGTCCCCAGGCGTCCAAGGCCGTTCCAAGAGAACAACATGCTGAGCACGATGGAGCGTAAAACCAAGCCCCCCAGCAGCAAAGGTGGCCAACAGTAAATCGCACTCCCCTGCTTGAAAGCGGTCCACAGCAGACTGCCGCTGATCGGGTTTCTGCCGGCCTGTCAACAAAACACCTCCAAGACGTTCGTGGAGCAGCAGCAACGGATCCACAAAGCTGCTGAACAAGACGATCGGCTTGTTCTGCTGCCGCAAACGCTGAATCAACTGTTGCGCAGCCGGCAACTTGAATTCAGCTGCAATTTGCCGCAAAGCCGTGAGTACCGCTAGAGATTCAGCGTCAGAACGCACCAATCCCTGCGCCACCCGTTGGCGATAGTCATCGATCACCAGCCGAAGGCGGTAATCAAAGCCCTTCAGCTCCTCACCGTCGAGAGCGATCCCTTCAAACGTCCTTCGCTTGGGGGGGAGATCCAAAACCTGCTGCTTGCGGCGATGCAAAACAAGCGGTCGGGTCAGGCGTCGCAGCTCGTCCAATCGGCTGGCTCCTGCGGTTTGCCAACGCTGCCGTCCGCCTTGCTCGCGGAAATGCCCCTGACAAAACAATTCCTCGTAAGAGTGCTGATCCCGAGCAATGGGATGGTCCATCGCAGCCAGCAAGGGGTATAGCTGATCAGGACGGCCATTTTTCATTGGTGTGCCAGTGAGCATCCAAATGGCTCTCAGGCGGGGATGCCGGGCAAGGCGCAGGAAACCCTGAGTGCGTTGTGCCCGCAGGGTTTGGGCGTAATGGGCCTCATCCACCAGCAGCAAAGTACCCGCCTCCGGGAGCTCAGAGGGAAGTCGCGCCCAGCTGCAAAGGTCCGGCATGAGCTCAAGGGCCGCGGCCTCTCGGCGCCAATGCGAATGCAACCCCACAGGGGCCACAACCAACAAGCGCAACGGCAAGGCACGCAGCAAGGCTCTCGCCGCCAGCAACACAGTGAGGGTTTTGCCAAGACCCATCTCATCGGCCAGCACCGCGCCG
The DNA here is from genome assembly GCF_014279775.1 of Synechococcus sp. PROS-9-1. Lineage (NCBI taxonomy): Bacteria > Bacillati > Cyanobacteriota > Cyanophyceae > Synechococcales > Synechococcaceae > Synechococcus > Synechococcus sp. PROS-9-1. The sequence goes on along the minus strand of NZ_CP047961.1, from coordinate 38,375 downwards.
CGCCGCGCTAACAACCAGCGCGCACCAGAACGCTGGTGAGGCATCGGTATGCGGCCATCACGCAATCGTTGATCCAGATCAGCCTGCGCGACCAGATCTCGGTGGGGCGGCAGCGGGGGTAGCGGATGGCGATGCCAATGCAACCAACGCATCAGCTCCTCATCCACCCGGAAGCGCCGTTCAAAACGCTGCAACAGAGCCTCCGCTGAGGCAAGCGGAAATTCCCAACCCAGCCGAGAACCACGCCATACGCCCCGTGGACGAATTCTGCGCATCTCCGCATGGGTCACCGCATCAAACGGGTAACGGGCCTGCACCAATCCAGACGGAGTCAATCCCAGCGTGCAAGCTGTTGGTGATGAAGCCGTGATTCCGATTCAAGGACCCAGACGCTAATCCTCTCAACACCCCCGAAGTGCGCTGGGCAATACAACAAATGCGGATGAGTGATCCACGAATTGATCGATAAAAAACTGCACGACCCTCAAAATGCATCCTTCGACACGTTGACGAACCCTGCTCTCAGGTCAGAATCCCCACAGCTGAGGTATTGGGATGCACAGCAGGGATGCGGTTTTCCTTGAAGATCTCTGTCCCAAGCTGCGAACTCGACGCTGGCGTCAATCGATTCATCTCCACACTGGAAAACGCTGCATTTATTGCGGCAAACCTTCGGAGTCCATTGACCATGTCTTCCCCCTGAGTCGTGGAGGCATGAGCGTCACCGAAAATTGCGTGCCCGCTTGCCTGTCCTGCAACGGACGCAAGTCTGATCAGGATGTTTTTGAGTGGTACCGGCGCCAACCTTTTTACGACCCTCGCCGCGCCATGGCCATCCGCGCCTGGATTGACGGCGATCTTCGCCTTGCCCTGCGATTGCTGCAATGGGCCCAGCCTGAACACAACCAACCAACCCGCTCCGAAGGGCCAAAGAACGCTCACTCCCATGGGGATGACGAGCAGAACTGGGGACTTCGTACAGCCTGATCACCACACCCGACAGGCCGCTTCCGAGTGATAGTGCTGACAAATCGAGGCGCTTTGCTCAGGCTGGTCAGGAGCCATCAACAAGGCACCTGTCACCAGAGCCGCAGCCAAAAGTGCTGAGCCCGTGCGAACCCTTGAAGTGTCTTGGGGCTGTGCTCGATCACGACGAGACACCCGACTCTGGGGCAGCATGGAATCCCGTGAGGGCGCCAGTGAAAAGGAAGAATCAGCCACAACGAAACCGCGATTAATACGTTTGTACTGATGCTGAACGATCTTGTCAAGCGCTGCGCTCCCCTCCCGTCGGATGCAACGCTGTGCATTCTTGGCGCTGGCTTCAGCGGAGGCCATCTCGCCAAGTTGTCCAAAGCGCTTGGTACAAGGGTGATCTGCACACGCCGCCGACCGGAATCCGGTAGCGATGATCAGGCCTTTGATAGCGCCAACGGGATCCTGCCCGGCCATGAAGTGCTCGCCTCCGTCACCCATCTGATCAGCACAATCCCGCCTAACAAAGAGGGAACGGATCCCGTGCTGACGTGTCTTGGAGAGCAGCTGCAGAAGCTTCCACTCCAATGGGTGGGCTATTTCTCCACCACAGGCGTCTATGGGAATAGCAATGGCAACTGGGTGGATGAAACCCACGAACCCCAACCCACTCAACTCCGCAGCCAGAAGCGGTTGGAGTGTGAGCAGCTGTGGCGCGAAAGCGGCCTGCCGGTGCAGATCCTGCGCCTGCCTGGGATCTACGGGCCAGGCCGCTCACCCCTGGCTGCCATCCACTCAGGCAACCTGACACCTGTGGATCAACCGGGGCAGATGTTTTGCCGAATCCATGTGGATGACCTAGCTGGAGCCTGCTGGCATCTCATCCATCGAGCCGCAGCAGGACAGCGACCAATGGTGGTGAACATCAGCGATAACAGGCCCGCCTCCCGCCTCGAGCTTCAACGTTTTGGAGCCGAACTCTTGGGATGCACGCTCCCAGCAGCGATCCCCTTCCGTGAAGCCCAAGCCAACATGAGCCCAATGGCTCTCTCCTTCTGGGCAGACAACCGGAAAGTAAGCAACGCACTCCTGCGAGACGAGCTGGGATACACCTTTCTGCATCCCGATTTTTCAAGCGGTCTCAAGGATTGTTTCGATGCAGAGGGCTTCAACGGGATGAATCCTGAACAGGAGGCGGAGCCTTAAGCATCGGCAATTCATGCAACGGAAGCGGCTTGTCTGAACCTGTTTCAGTGAATCCAGCATCATCAAGCACTCGTTGCCATTGCACTTCAATCCAGCCCTTCCGCAACGCCGTTCCCAACCCATAAAGCAGTAACCCCAGAAGCAACCAGCGCAGCATGTCCTTCTCTCATCCCTCCTCTAACGCTAACGACCGCCTGGTGATTGCTCTCGGCGATCCTGCTGGAATCGGCATGGAAGTCACGTTGAAAGCCCTTGCCGACCCTCGACTGCCCGATGGACTGAACCCACTCGTTGTTGGCTGCCGAACAACGTTGGAGCAAACGTACTCAAGGCTGAAAGCCCAACAGTGCCCCCTCCTGATGGATCCCAGCGATCTAGACATTGACGATCTACCAGTCCATGAGGCCATCACCCCTGGAGCTCCGAGCCAGGAAAGCGGTGCATCCAGTTTTCGCTGGCTGAGCCATGCCGTCTTGCGCGTGAAAGAGGAGCTCAGCCTGGCTTTGGTCACAGCACCCATTGCAAAACATGCCTGGCATGCTGCAGGACACGACTATCCAGGCCAAACAGAACGCTTGGCAGAACTTGATGGTGCGCGTCAAGCCTCAATGCTGTTCACAGCTGTTTCACCCAACCATGGCTGGAGGCTGAACACCCTTCTCGCCACGACGCATCTTCCACTTCAACAGGTCCCCACTGCACTCAGCCCCGAGCTCGTACTCCGCAAACTGGACGTGCTCAGCGAGTTCTGCCTGAGGTTCAATCCCAACCCACGCTTGCTCGTTGCAGGCCTCAATCCCCACGCTGGAGAGCAGGGCCGCCTAGGCAGCGAAGAAACGACCTGGCTCATCCCCGCACTGCATCAGTGGCAGGACAACCATCCGCACGTCCATCTGAGCGGTCCACTGCCTCCTGACACCTGTTGGCTCAGCGCTGCCAAGGCCTGGCAGCTGGGATGTCAACCGGAATCTCCCGATGGGATCCTTGCTTTGTATCACGACCAAGGCTTGATCCCCGTGAAGCTGATGGCCTTCGACGAGGCCGTCAACACCACACTCGGGCTGTCGTTCTTGCGCACCTCACCGGATCATGGAACCGGCTTCGATATCGCAGGACAAGGGATCGCAAGATCGACAAGCATGGTGGCTGCGATTCGGGCCGCCTGGGACCTCAGCCGGGCTTAACCCGCATCAACACCTGACCAAATTCAACAGGGGTGCCGTTGTCCACCAGGATTTCAACCACCTCACCTGCCAGCTCCGATTCGAGCTCATTCATCAGCTTCATGGCTTCAAGAATGCAAATCGTTTGGCCTACGCCAATGCGGGTCCCAATCTCTACGAACGAAGGTTCTCCTGGTGCCGGAGCCCGATAGAAGGTCCCAACCATGGGAGCCGTGACTTCCAACAAATCTGAACGAGATCCAGCCGCAGGCGGAGGCGTTCCTGCAGAGAGCTCAACAGCAGAACTATCCGGCGGGGGAGCAACCGCTGCAGAAGCCACTGGCACCAATGGCGCAGCCACCGTAGTGACAGGAAGGTTGCGACGCACTTCCAAACGGAAGTCGTCTCCTTCCAGGCGGAATTCCTGAATATCGCTCTCGACGAGAGCGGCAAGCAGGGTGTGGAGCTGATCGTGGTCGAGCTGCATGATTAACCGTTCTCCCGTCCCAGATAGGTGTCGTTGCGAGTATCAACTTTAATTTTCTCGCCGATCGATAAAAACAGAGGAACCATGACCTGAGCACCTGTTTCCAAGATGGCAGGTTTCGTCCCACCGGTTGCTGTGTCTCCCTTCACACCGGGATCTGTCTGAGCGATCTCCAACACAACCGAATTCGGCAATTCAACTTCGATGGGCTTCTCATTCCAGGTGACAACATTCACCTCCATGCCCTCCTTGAGATATTTGCGACTATCTCCGATCTGTTTGGCGGTAAGACGTGTCTCTTCATAGGACGACATGTCCATAAAGACGAAATCTTCGCCCTCCATATAGGTGTGTTGAAGTTTCGACTTCTCGAGCACAGCCTGGGTAAGACTTTCTCCGGCTCGGAACGTTTTCTCCACCACACTGCCGCTTTGAACGGACTTGAGCTTGGTGCGGACAAAGGCAGATCCCTTGCCTGGCTTGACATGCAGAAACTCGACCACGCGCCAGACAGCACCGTCTAGCTCGATCGTGGTGCCGGTGCGAAAGTCGTTGCTGGAGATCATTCCCGCTGAACGGTTCAGTGGATCATACGGCTGTGCCAAAGTCCTGACAGCACCTGGGGTTCTCCTTGGCTCACCGCCGTCTGACCGCTCTGCTTCTTGCCTGGCTAGCCGCCTTTGGACTCTGGCTTGCCAAACCGGTATGGGCAGACCTTCCTCAAGGCAATGCCGTACAGGATCCTGCTGCGATCCTGCGCGATTCACTGCCGATGAATCAAGAGGATCTGCGCGAGCTTCAACATCGGCTCGAATCCACCAGTAACGATTTACGTGCCAAGCGCTGGAGTGCGCTGGGACGCACGGTGAGTCGCAGCCAGAAACTGGTGGCCACCCGCGGCAACAGCATTGTGGAAGCCGTTCCTGAGGATCAACGCAGTGAGGCTGAGCTGCTTCTTAACGAGGTGCGCGCTGACCTGGAACAGCTTCAGGAAGAGGCGGATGCCAATGACAGAGATGGATTCATCCAGATCCGTCGCGACACTTTGAGCCGGGTGGGTGATCTGGAAGCACTGCTGATCGACGATCGCCTTCCAGACATCCCCTCCGAATTCGATGCCTTGCCACGGCTTGCTGGACGGGCAACCGTGGTCATCGAAACAACGCAAGGAAATCTCACTGCGGTTGTGGACGGCTACAACGCTCCTCTGACAGCCGGCGCCTTTATCGATCTCAGCCTGAAGGGCTTTTATGACGGTCTCCCCTTCAATCGCGCCGAAGACTTCTACATCCTTCAAACCGGAGACCCGGAAGGTCCTGACATCGGCTACGTGGACCCAAAGACCAAAGAAGAGCGGCACGTTCCCCTAGAGATCCGCATTCCAGGCGAACCCGACACCCTCTACAACGAAACCTTCGAGGACGTTGGACTGTTCAAAGCAGCAGCAGTTCTTCCTTTTTCCACTCTTGGGACCCTGGGTTGGGCCCATTCCGACCAAGCCCTTGGCGATGGCTCATCGCAATTCTTCCTGTTTCTCTACGAAGCGGAGTTAACACCTGCTGGCCTCAACCTCGTGGACGGTCGGAATGCAGCCTTCGGCTACGTGGTGGATGGCTTTGATGTGCTCGAAGAACTGGGCGTTGACGACGGAATCAAACGCATCCAGGTGATCGAAGGCGCCGATCGACTGCAAGCTCACGCCTGATGCTGTCGTGAGCATCACCCTGGCCGAACTTGGAGAAACGGAGCTACTGGACCGTCTAGCCCGCTTTGCGCCTCCAGGCCAGCTCGACGACGACACAGCCATGCTGCCGCCTGATTCCAGGGCACTGCTGGTGAACACCGACGTGATGGTGGAGGGTGTTCATTTCAGCGATGCCACCACAGCCCCTGCCGATGTGGGTTGGCGTGCAGTGGTCGCCAACCTGTCTGATCTGGCTGCCAGCGGCTCCGAGCAGGTGGAGGGGATCACCGTGAGCTTGGTGGCCCCTGGCACGACATCTTGGTGGTGGGTTGAACAGGTGTACCAAGGCATCTCAGAAGCCATCGAGCATTTTGGCGGAACTCTGCTGGGAGGTGACTGCAGCAGCGGCAACCAACGACTGCTCTCGATCAGTGCGTTTGGACGACTCGGACCATTGCGACTGCATCGGGCACAAGCCCAACCTGGTGATCTGCTGATGAGCAGCGGCCCCCATGGATTGAGCCGACTTGGACTGGCACTCCTGCAAGACACACCGCTCCCCACCGCACTCTTAGTTCCACCCAGGCTGAAAGAGCAGGCGATTCAATGCCACCAGCGGCCATGGCCAAGATTTGATGCCTTGAAGACCCTGATGGCCTGCAAGCCCGAGCAGCTTCCCTGGCGAGCCGCTGGGACCGACAGCAGCGATGGCCTGCTTGCTGCAGTGAATGGTCTCTGTCGAAGCAGTGGCTGCGGAGCTATTCTGCGCAGAGATGCCCTCCCACGCGCCGATGCCTGGCCCTGCGCAGGCGCATGGGATCACTGGTGCCTCAGTGGCGGCGAAGATTTCGAACTGGTGCTGAGCCTGCCTCCTGAGTGGGCTGAATCCTGGAGACAGCATCAGCCTGGGAGTCGCTGCTTCGGGGCCATCACCGCCGACAAAGGGAGGATCATCTGGAACGACAATGGTGTGTTGCTGCCGCAATCAGGGTTCTCTCATTACCGCTGAACGGGCGTACAAAAAAGCCCTCCCCTAGGGGAGGGCTAGAGATCAGATCTAGAACCTGAAGATTACTTCCAACCTTTGGCAACAACCTCAGCCAAGTCGACAACGCGCTGGCTGTAGCCCCACTCGTTGTCGTACCAAGCCAAGATTTTCACAGCCTTGTCACCCATGGCATAGGTGAGATCAGCGTCGAAGATGGTCGATTCGTTCGTACCAGCGAAATCGGTGGAGACAAGAGGCAAGTCGCTGTACTTGATGATTCCCTTCATGCCGTTCTCAGAGGCCTCCTTCATCACGGCTTTAACGTCTTCCACACTCGGCCCCTTGGACGTTCCGAAGGTGAGGTCAACAGCGGACACATTGGGGGTGGGAACGCGCATGGCGAAACCGGTAAGCCTGCCCTTCACTTCGGGGTAGACCAGCGCCACAGCCTTGGCTGCACCGGTGGTCGTCGGCACCATGTTCAGTGCTGCTGCACGGGCACGACGCAGGTCACGGTGGCTGTTGTCGAGGATTCTCTGGTCACCGGTGTAGCTATGAATGGTGGTCATCAAACCCCATTCCATGCCGAAGTTCTGATCCAGAACTTTGACAATTGGCGCCAGGCAGTTGGTGGTGCAACTGGCGTTGCTGAGGATGTCCCAATCTTCGTGGCGGTACTGGTCTGCGTTTACACCGACCACAAAGGTGCCAACGCCAGCGCCCTTTCCAGGAGCAGTGAGAATGACTTTCTTGGCACCAGCCTGAATATGCATGCTGGCCTTCTCATCGGTGTTAAACACACCGGTTGATTCGATCACCAGATCAACACCCCAATCCTTCCAAGGGCAGTTGAGAGGATTGCGATCGGCGAAGAATTTGATTTCCTTGCCGTTGATGATCATCGTGTCATCCGTGGTTTGGATGTCCACTGACGGATCCAGACGACCCAAAATCGAGTCGTAGGTCAGCAGGTGAGCGCTGGTCTTTGGATCAGACGTGGAATTCATCCCCACGATTTCAAGATCTGTATTCGCCCCTCGGCTGATCCAACCCCGCAGCACATTGCGACCAATTCGGCCGAATCCATTGATGGCAACGCGCAGGGTCATGGCAGAGATAAGCGGTCTTACCGCGTAAAGGGTTTGGGTGCAAGATTATACAGGATTTATTGGGATTTTCCTGTAATCGATCTGCCGAAAAATTAGATGGAATGAGCTTCAAGCAGTTGGCCACAAGGAAAAGCTGGATTATCGTTGGTCCTCACGTCGACTCCCCTTGGCCGATTCGATCCAGCCCCAGAAGCACATTCACTTCATTGGGATGGGCGGAATCGGCATGTCGGCCCTGGCTCTAATCCTCGCGGAACGAGGCCATTCCGTCAGCGGATCCGATCGCAAACTCACACCTGCGATGCAGGCGCTTGAGAGCAAAGCACTCGTCTTATTCGAAAGCCAGCTCTCCAACAATTTTGCCCAGCTCGGAGTGCGCGGCATCGAGGCGCCCTTGGTGGTGGTCAGCACGGCCATTCCTGACACCAATCCTGAGCTGATCGAAGCGCGGCGCTTGGATTTAACGATTTGGCATCGCTCCGACCTTTTGGCCTGGTTGATCGAACAACAACCCGCAATCGCTGTTGCTGGTAGCCATGGGAAAACCACCACAAGCACTGTGGTGACCACACTCCTCGCGACGGTTGGCGAAGATCCAACAGCTGTGATTGGTGGTGTTGTCCCCTGTTACGGCAGCAACGGTCATACAGGCAGCGGTCGTCTGCTTGTCGCTGAGGCAGATGAATCCGATGGATCGCTGGTGAAATTCAAGGCCAGTCTGGGGATCATCACCAATCTCGAACTGGACCACACGGACCACTACCGCAATCTCGACGATTTGATCGAGACGATGAAAACCTTTGGCCGCGGCTGTGAACGCCTGCTCATCAATCAAGACGATCCGATTCTCAAAGAACACTTTCAAGCCGATGCCTGTTGGTCTGTTCAACACTTCGAGACAGCGGATTACGCCGCTTTGCCTGTGCAACTCGATGGAGATCGCACCATTGCCAACTATTACGAGCAGGGGCGACAGGTTGGTCGCATCACCCTTCCCCTGCCTGGACTGCACAACCTCAGCAACGTTGTGGCCGCTATAGCGGCTTGCCGCATGGAAGGTGTTCCCTTAGATGCTCTTCTATCGGCCTTGACTGAACTGCGTTCGCCAGGTCGACGCTTTGATTTCCGGGGGGAGTGGCAAGACCGACAAGTGGTTGATGACTATGCCCATCACCCCAGCGAAGTCCAAGCGACGTTGACCATGGCCCAGCTGATGGTGCAAAGCGGCCGAAGCCCCTTACCCCGCACACCCCAACGCCTTGTCGCTGTTTTCCAACCGCACCGCTATAGCCGGACACAAGAATTTCTCAACGCCTTTGCCCAAGCACTTTTGTCCGCTGACGCCCTCATTCTTGCTCCGATTTATGGCGCCGGTGAACAACCGATCGAAGGGATCAATAGTGAGCTTCTGGCTCGCTCCATTCGGCTGATTGATCCCAATCAGCCCGTCTTTGTGGCTAGCACGATGCAAGAGCTCACAGGTCTGGTGAAACAACACAGTCGGCCTGATGACTTGATTCTGGCGATGGGTGCTGGTGATGTGAACAGTCTCTGGGAACGCCTGTCAGAGGAAAGAATTGGAGGAGAGGCGTCATGTTCACCAGCGATCGCGGCCTGAATGCCCTTCTCGAGTCTGGGGTCCTCCAACAGCAGGTGTCCCTTGCCAACTACACCACTTGGCGTGTGGGAGGTCCAGCTCAATGGTTGGCCGAACCCAATGATGCTGAGCAATGTCTATCGCTTCTCCAATGGGCCCAAACGGAAGGTCTGAGGACCCGAGTGATTGGAGCCGGATCGAACCTGCTCATTGCTGATGCGGGGCTTCCAGGTCTCACTCTTTGTTTGCGTCGCCTCCAGGGCAGCCAACTGGATGCCGAATCAGGGCAGGTGAAGGCTTTAGCGGGTGAACCACTTCCAACGCTTGCAAGGCGAGCAGCCAAACTTGGATTACATGGGCTGGAATGGGCCGTTGGCATCCCTGGAACCGTGGGTGGCGCCGCGACCATGAATGCCGGAGCTCAAGGCGGCTCAACAGCCGACTGCCTGATCTCTGTGGAGGTCATCGATCGATCGCTGAAGGACGCGGTGAAGACCACATCGATTCTCAGCAACGCCGATCTCGCCTACGACTACCGACAGAGCCTTCTTCAAGGCAGCAAACACTTAGTCATTGCAGCGCAGTTTCAATTGGAGCCTGGCCACGACGCCAAGGAATTGATGCGCAAGACCAGTGGCAACCTCAGTCATCGCACCACCACCCAGCCCTACCAATGGCCAAGCTGCGGAAGTGTGTTCCGCAACCCAGAGCCCGAAAAAGCGGGACAGCTCATCGAAGGCTTAGGGCTCAAGGGGAAACGAATCGGAGGTGCGGAAGTCTCACCGCTGCATGCCAATTTCATCGTCAACGTTGGTGATGCCACAGCCGATGACATCCGCGCCTTGATCGACTTCGTGCAGAACGAAGTGAAACGGATGCACGGAATCACTTTGCATCCTGAAGTGAAACGCTTGGGCTTTCAAACGACCGATTAGCCTTCGCATCACTTCATTGGTGTCATGGCAGGGTTTGGACTTCCCAATTTCGGACAGCTCACTGAGGCATTCCGAAAAGCTCAACAAATCCAGCAAGACGCGCAAAAACTGCAAGAGGAACTCGATGCAATGGAGATCGAGGGCAACAGTGAAGACGGTCGAGCCAGCATCTGGTTGTCTGGCAATCAACAACCATTGAGAGTGAAACTGGATCCATCCCTGCTGAGCGAAGGACAGGAAGCAACAGAAGCCGCCACACTCGCCGCCTTGCAATCGGCCTATGAGCGCTCAACCGGAACCATGAAAGAACGCATGGAAGAACTCACCGGCGGACTCAATCTCAATCTCCCCGGGATGGGCGGTTAAGCCCAAGAAGATCCTCTACAGCTCGCCTGTAGATCGGGTATCGCTCCCAATCGCGTGTAACTCCGCATCCAGGTTCATTACGGTGCAAACAATCCCTAAAACGACAGGGATGGGGCTCGAGCTGAGCGCGTAATTCCGGAAACAACACCTCAAGATTTCTGGGGTCGTCTGGCAGCTCTGGCCGGTTGAAACCGGGCGTATCAGCAACACGTGCCTCACCCTCCAAGCGATGCAACTCCACATGCCGCGTGGTGTGACGTCCTCGCTGCAGCCGTCCTGAAACGGCACCAATCCGCAAATCGAGCGTTGGGATCAAAGCGTTCAACAATGAGCTCTTCCCAACTCCTGAGGGCCCGCACAGCACTGAAAGAGACGATCCGGCAAGGCTTTGTTTCAGCTTGGAAAGCCCAAGGCCGCTGCACGTCGATACCAATAAAGGGGGATACCCCCAGGCATGAAGGCGAACGCGCAGCCGCTCCAAGGCCTCCGGCTCTAAGAGATCAGTTTTCGTTAAGACCAGCTGCACCACCAGTGACGTTCGCTCTGCCGTCAACAGAAAACGACTGGCCTGGTCGGGGTCAAAAGCTGGTTGATCCACTGCCAATGCCACGACCACCGTGGTGGCGTTGGCGACGGGCGGACGTGTCAAAAAACTGACGCGAGGTTCGACATCAGCAACCACCGCACGGGCATGGTTCACATCGATGGCTTCCACCCTGACGCGATCACCGACGTAGACCGCCTCACCGCGATGAGTCAAGCGCGTGCGCCGAGTGCAAAGCAGTCGTGAAGGAATCAACTCAGACACCTGATCCAGCTCCACCTCTAAGTAGTTGGCCTGGAGCGCAACAACCATGCCGGACTGAGCCGACTGATCAACCACCACACACCACCTGAAGACGCACCCAATCCTTGGCTTGGTCCATCACCTCCACCTGATGACCATCCCGAGTCAGTCCTGGGATCACCATCTCCTCAGGCTCACCCCGATCAAGATCAACCTGAAACTGCTGCCCGGGACGCATGGCCTCCAAGGCCAAACGACAGCGAATGAAATTGGTTGGACAAGGGGTGCCTCTTAGATCCAGATAATGATCAGATTGGGCATCACTCATCCGTCAGCGCTGCCCGAAGAGTCGGGCAAACAGGCCGCTCTTGTGGTGATGGTGTTGTTCACCACGGGCTGAATGGTGTCCAGCCAAATCTTCGAGAAGACCGCGTTCCTCATCGTTGAGACGGGTCGGCAATGTCACCGTGACAGAAATGCGCTGATGACCACGGGCTACTGGATTACCCAGCTTGGGAATGCCCTTGTTTTCAAGCGTTAAAACGGAATTGGGCTGAGTACCGGCCGGAATCTCCAGCGATTCGGGGCCATCCACTGTTTCCACCTCAATGGTGTCGCCAAGGATTGCCTGCAGATAACTCACCTTCACCTCCGAAAGGACGGTGAGCCCATCACGCCTCAGGCTCGGATGGGATTTAACCGTGAGAAAAACATACAAATCTCCGGATGGACCGCCACGCAGCCCAGCATTGCCTTCACCGGAAACCCGCAAGCGAGTCCCCGTATCGACACCAGCGGGGATGTTGATACGCAATTTCTTACGGACTTGCGTGACCCCTTGACCACCACAGGAACTGCAAGGGTCAGCAATCACCTGGCCAGTGCCATTACAGCTGGGGCATTCAGCCACCTGCTCAAAATTCCCGAACGGCGTCCGCGTAGCGCGACGCACCTGACCAACACCGCCACAGGTGGTGCAGGTGGTAGGACCACTTCCTTGTTTGGCACCGCTGCCACCACATGTGGTGCAAGTCTCGAGGTGGGGGATGCGAATCTCCCGCTCTTGGCCGAACACAGCCTGGTCAAAATCAATCGTGAGGTCGTAGCGGAGGTCATCCCCCTGTTGAGGTCCTCGCCTGCGCTGACGACCTGCGCCACCCGCAGCACCACCGAACCCACTGAAAAAGGTTTCGAAGATATCTGCAAAGCCACCCATATCGCCCATATCGGGCATGCCACCGCCGCCACCGAGCCCGGCCTCACCGAACTGGTCATACCGACCGCGGGTTTGGGGATCACTCAGCACCTCATAGGCGCGGCCGATCTCCTTAAAGCGATCTTCAGCTCCAGCGTCTTTATTGATATCAGGGTGATATTGACGAGCCATCCGCCTGTAGGCGCGCTTCAGCGTGTCGGCATCTGCATCCCTGCTGACGCCAAGGAGGTCGTAGTAATCGGCCATCAGCTCGTCATTCCGCTGCGCACACTAGGCAAAAGTTTTGAATCATTCGCTCGCCGCAGGCGTGGAGGAGCCATCATCCCCTGCGATTGGTGCACTCTCACCTCCCTCAGTTCCATCAGCCGCGACATCTGTCTGCTGCGGCCCAGGTCCCATCGACACCTTGACTAAAGCGTGACGCAGGACTTTGCCGCTGAGGTGATAACCACGCTGCAGTTCTTCAACCACCACATCTTCTGGATGCTCGTCACTGGGTTCGCGCAACACCGCTTCATGGAGGCTGGGGTCGAACTCTTGTCCAACAACCCGCATCGGGGCCACACCGAGTTGTTTGAGAACATCAACGAGTTGCTTGTAGAGACCCTGATAACTGCGGTGCAGAGCTTGGGCTTCTTCTCCCTGAGGATCAAGATGTTGACGAGCGCGTTCGAAGTTATCGACCACAGGCAGGATTTCAGTCAGGGTGCTGCAGGTGATCTGCAGCTTCAGGTCCTCCTGATCCCGGCTCTGACGTTTGCGGAAGTTGTCAAAGTCGGCCGCAATGCGCACGTACTGGCCACTCAAGGTTTCGTGTTCTTGGCGGAGTGTGCTGTGCTCGCGCTCCAATTGCTCAAGCCGCGCTTCATTGTTCTGCGCAGAGGGAAGTCCCTCTGAAGCAGAGTCGGAAGAAGCAGCGCCGGGTGTCTCCTCAACAGAGGATTTGAGGTCCTGCTGGGCTTCGGGAACATCCGATGCCGAATCGTTAGCCGGGATGGAAGCGTCGGCGCTCATGCTGACCAGATGCAAAATCACGTCTAGACATGTTGAAGGGTCACATGGACCCACCACAAGCGCGGAAAGCCGAATCAGCATGAGCGCCGACTCCACCCGCATGCCGCTACCGCCTGCTCTGCCGGCAAAGCTGATTTCAGAGGCAGAGCTCGCCGCTGGAGAAGCACTCCTTCAATCCGGGCAGGTGTTGGACCTTGAAACCTGGAAGCAACTTCAAGCGCTCCCCATCCATCTCACCAACGACGGCCTCATGGTGGCCATCGCAAGCAGCAGCGACCGAGACAGTCGAGAACAACTCAAGCAGGTTTTAAGAAGCCATGGCTACATCTCCAAGCTTGTGCTGGCCAATGCAGCGGATCTAAAACGAATTCTTGATCCACAAGCAGTTGAATCAGATTCGAAGATTAATCAAACATTAATTAGCGAAACAGCAAAATCACTTCTCGATGGTTTTGATGTTGAAGGAATTTTAAATGCCGATCCTGATGAAGCCGAAATTCAGAGCAATTCAGCCTCGTCACTGGACCTAAACCCATCAAGTGCCAATGCATCTCCCGTTGTCACATTGGTGGATCGTATTTTAGCAAAAGCATTAGACATGAATGCAAGTGACATTCATGTAGAGCCACAATCATCTGGCTTACAAATTAGACTTAGAAAGGATGGTGTGCTCACCAATCTAACGCAACCACTACCCACTAAATTAATACCAGCCATTACCTCTCGCTTCAAGATCATGGCCGATCTTGATATCGCTGAACGAAGGCAAGCGCAGGATGGACGCATCCGTAGACAGTACAAAGGACGAACTGTTGACTTCCGTGTCAATAGCCTGCCTAGCCGCTACGGCGAAAAGATTTGCCTGCGCTTACTTGACAGCCAATCAACTCAATTAGGACTGGATAAGCTCATCTCCAATCCCGCCACACTCGAGATTGTACGAACCCTTGGCTCAAAACCTTTCGGCATGATTCTTGTGACCGGTCCGACAGGATCTGGTAAATCCACAACTCTTTATTCGCTGTTAGCGGAGCGTAACGAACCCGGGATCAATATCTCCACCGTAGAAGATCCAATTGAATACACATTGCCTGGTATTACTCAATGTCAAGTTAATCGTGAGAAAGGATTTGACTTCAGCACGGCTCTTCGCGCCTTTATGCGCCAAGACCCAGATGTGCTGTTGGTGGGTGAGACCCGCGATCAGGAAACAGCGAAAACTGCCATCGAAGCAGCTCTGACAGGACACCTGGTCTTGACCACCCTGCACTGCAACGATGCCCCAAGCGCCATCGCCCGACTCGACGAAATGGGCGTTGAACCGTTCATGGTGAGCGCATCCTTGCTGGGCATCGTTTCTCAACGCTTGCTCAGGCGCGTATGCAGCGATTGCCGGATCCCATACCACCCAGATTCCCAAGAATTAGGTCGCTTTGGCCTCATGACGAGCCATGAAGGCAATGTGACCTTTTTCAAAGCCAAACACCACGAAGGACCAGAAACGCCATGCCCCAACTGCCAGGGCACCGGTTACAAGGGCCGTATCGGTGTGTACGAAGTGCTGCGCATGAATGAAGCCCTGGCCGCATCTGTCGCCAAAGGTGCAACCACTGATCTCGTTCGCCAACTAGCTCTTGAAGGAGGGATGAAAACCTTGCTTGGCTACAGCCTTGATCTCGTGCGAGAAGGTCACACCACACTGGAAGAGGTGGACCGGATGGTGTTAACGGATGCGGGCCTGGAATCAGAACAACGCGCCAGGGCCCTCAGCACAGTGACTTGCCGTGGATGTGGTGGCGGACTTCAAGAAGGTTGGCTGGAATGCCCGTATTGCCTGACACCCTTCAGTGAGAGCTCCGAGCATGGAACGAATGATCGAAGACCTGATGGAACAGTTGGTGAACGGAGGCGGAAGCGACCTCCACATCGCCAGCGGACAGCCGCCATACGGGCGATTCAGTGGCGAACTGCGGCCGATGCAGGAGGAATCGCTCAGTGAAGAAGGCTGCAACCGCCTGATCTTTTCCATGCTCAATAACAGCCAACGCAAAACACTCGAACAAACGTGGGAGCTGGATTGTGCGTATGGATTGAAAGGGGTCGCCCGGTTTCGGGTGAATGTGTACCGGCAGAAAGGCAGCTATGCCGCCTGCTTGCGTGCTCTTGGAAGCAAAATCCCCAGCGTTGAGTTGCTGAATCTGCCTCCCGTCGTAGTGGAAACCAGCAAACGCCCCCGTGGTCTTGTCCTGGTCACGGGTCCAACTGGCTCAGGTAAAACCACCACGCTCGCAGCACTTCTCGATCACATCAACCACACGCGCGCTGAACACATCCTCACGATCGAAGACCCGATCGAATTCGTTTACACCAGTGATCGCAGCTTGGTGCATCAACGCCAACTCAACGAGGACACTCGCAGTTTTGCCAACGCTCTGCGCGCTGCTCTACGCGAAGACCCAGACGTGATTTTGGTGGGTGAAATGCGTGATCTCGAAACAATTCAACTGGCGATCAGCGCTGCGGAGACTGGGCATTTGGTGTTTGGAACCTTGCACACCAGTTCTGCAGCTCAGACCGTTGATCGAATGGTGGATGTGTTTCCACCTGGCCAGCAAACCCAGATCCGCGTGCAACTCTCAGGAAGCCTGACTGCGGTGTTCTCTCAAACGCTTTGCCGACGCCAAAGTCCTGCACCTGGGCAGTTCGGTCGCGTGATGGCTCAAGAAATCATGATCAATACCCCAGCCATCGCAAATTTGATCCGTGAAGGCAAAACAGCTCAGCTGTATTCCCAAATTCAAACCGGCGGCGAACGCGGCATGCAAACCCTGGAAAGAGCGCTTGCCGATCTGATTGATCAGGGCGAGATCAGCCTTGATGAAGGGCTCAGCAAAGCCAGCAAACCCGCTGAACTGGAACGCCTGATCAACAACTAAATCGATCGGTCAGCGCATGGTTTCTTTCACCGCCACTTACACCTCAGCCACAGGCCAACCACGCACGGTCACGGTCAACGCAAACGATGCTGTTTCGGCCCGTCGTCTACTGCGACGGCGAGGAATCAAAGCAGAAGAGCTTCGCCAAGACTCAGGCAAAGGAAAAAGCAAAGGCAGAGCCAAGACCGAATCCAAAAATGCAGGGGGCAGCGCGTCAGCTGGATGGCTGTCGATCGATCTGGGAGAAGCGTTCCAAAAGCCACCCGGGGTGAAGGAGAAAGCGATTTGGGCCAGCAAGCTCGCAGCGCTCGTGGATGCAGGGGTGCCGATTGTGCGCAGCCTCGATCTCATGGCCACGCAGCAGAAGCTGCCGATGTTTAAAAAAGCTCTCACCAGCGTGGGACTCGAGGTGAATCAGGGCACGGCAATGGCAGCAGCGATGCGCCAATGGCCGAAGGTGTTTGACCAGCTCACCATCGCCATGGTTGAGGCAGGCGAAGCGGGCGGAGTTCTGGATGAATCCCTCAAACGCCTCGCCAAGCTGTTGGAAGACAACGCCAGACTCCAAAACCAAATCAAAGGGGCCTTGGGTTACCCGGTGGCCGTGTTGGTGATCGCCATTTTGGTGTTTTTAGGAATGACGATCTTTTTGATTCCCACTTTCGCCGGAATCTTTGAAGACCTAGGAGCCGAATTACCGATGTTTACGCAATTGATGGTGGATTTAAGCGCCTTACTTCGCTCCTCTGCTTCACTTGTTTTTGCTGGCATTCTCATGGTTGGTGCATGGATGATTGGCCGTTATTACAACACCCATAAAGGCCGCAGAGTGATCGACAAATTAATTCTCAAGCTACCGTTGTTTGGTGATCTCATCATGAAAACAGCCACCGCTCAGTTTTGCAGGATTTTCAGCTCACTCACGCGCGCTGGCGTTCCAATCCTGATGTCAATGGAGATCTCCAGTGAGACTGCTGGCAACTCAATCATCTCTGACGCGATTCTGGACTCACGCACCATGGTGCAAGAAGGCGTATTGCTGAGCACAGCATTGACCCGCCAAAAAGTCTTGCCTGACATGGCACTGAGCATGCTCTCCATTGGTGAGGAAACGGGAGAAATGGATCGGATGCTGAGCAAAGTTGCCGACTTTTATGAAGACGAAGTCTCAGCATCTGTGAAGGCACTCACATCGATGTTGGAGCCAGCGATGATTGTTGTTGTGGGAGGAATCGTGGGTTCGATCCTTTTGGCGATGTACCTACCGATGTTTACGGTGTTTGACCAGATTCAATAAGAAAAGAAGTTGCTATCGCCTCTCCCGCAAGCCAGCCGCCACTCCAACAAGCCTGGAAATTAAAACCTCCTGTCACCCCATCCACATCTAGTAATTCACCAGCCAAATACAACCCAGCACAGCGCCGACTTTCCATGGTCGCCAAGTTCACTTCACCCAGAGCAACGCCACCAGCGGTTACAAATTCTTCTCCAAACGGGCCGCGGCCCTGGATCAATAAGCGCTGAGCGCAGACGGTCTCCACCAAAATGCGTTCCGCCTTCGCTGGAAGATCCGCCCAACGCCGCTCTGCATCCACTCCCGCCTGCGCCAAAAAGGCAAGCCAAAGACGCCGCGGCAGATGCTCAAACGGCTTGGCAGCCACCACCGTGCGACGCGCCTGCTCACGACGCGCCTGCTGCAGCTTGTTCTGAACACGCTCGCGACCCAATCCGCCACTCCAATCCACCCGCAACTCACCCTGATAACGACTGGCATGAAGGGCCCGCGCTGCAAACGCGGTGAGCCGCAATACGGCAGGCCCGCTCACACCCCGATGGGTGATCAGCACCCGGCCCTTCTGACGAAAACGCTGATCACCAACGCTTAAATCCAAGCCCACGTCATCCAGGGCAATGCCGCTACATGCCGTCAAAGCAGGCGCTTGCAATTTCAAGCTGAACAACGACGGCACTGGCGGCACAATCGTGTGACCTAAATCCTGGGCAAGCCGTCGGCCACTGGGATGCCCACCGCTGGCCAGCAACACTCGCTTGGCCTGATAAAAGGCAGACCGTTGATCGGAGATTTGAAAGTCACCTGCAGCGGAGCAGTTGAGGTGACGCACAGCGGAGCCGCACTTGATCTTGACCCCCGCAGCTAACGCAGCCCGCCTCAGACACTCCACTACCGCCTCGGAGCGATTCTGCTGGGGAAACATCCTCCCGTCGGACTCTTCCACAAGCGTGAGTCCATGCTCATCAAACCAAGCAATCGAATCTCCGCACGCAAACTGGCTAAAGGGACCCCGTAATGGTTTGCTTCCCCGGGGGTAGTGCCCCACTAACTCCATGGGATCCCAGCAAGCATGGGTGACGTTGCAACGACCGCCACCACTAATGCGCACTTTTGTGAGCACTTCAGGGGTGGCCTCCAAGATCAAGACAGCACGAACCCCTCGTTCGGCGGCGGTGATCGCTGCCATAAAGCCGGCAGGCCCACCACCGATCACGATCAGGTCATGCCGTGGGTTGGAAACGCAAGGCGACTCCGTTATTGCAGTAGCGCTTGCCCGTCGGTCGGGGACCGTCATTAAAAACATGGCCCTGATGCCCACCGCAGCGGCTGCAGTGATATTCAGTGCGAGGAAGAATTAATTTGAAATCTACTTTTGTATCGACACCGCCCGGAAGGGGCTCCCAAAAACTGGGCCAACCAGTACCACTATCAAACTTGGCGGTGGAAGCAAACAACGGCAAGTCGCAACCGGCGCAGTGGTAGGTGCCCTCTCGTTTTTCATCGTTGAACGGACTGGTGAATGGTCGTTCTGTGCCTTCCTGACGCAACACCTGATACGCCTCAGGCGACAGACGTTTTTTCCATTCCCCATCGCTGAGATCCCAAGTCGCCTCACCGGCCTTAGAGGCAGCCAACACTTGATCTGGAGCGCTCAAGACTCCCACCATCCCGGCGATCGAGGCCAAAAGCATCGAACGCCGGCTCAACAACCAAGGCTGAATCGAAGTCGTCATCTGCAGTGTCTTTAAACGTTGCCAGTTCTAAAGCGACAAGGGGAGGAAGCGAGGCAGCATGGAGGAATGGATTCCCCACTCAACCCCGATCGGGAACCCGCCTGGCGCTTCAGTGTGGCGCCCATGCTGGATTGCACGGATCGGCATTTCCGCATGCTGATGCGCCAGATCAGCAAACAAAGTCTGCTTTACAGCGAAATGGTGGTGGCGCAAGCTCTCCACCACAGCAAGCGCCGAGAACGGCTGCTGGACTTCGACGCCGAGGAGCATCCTCTAGCCCTACAGGTGGGGGGCGACGATCCCGCGTTACTGGCCGATGCCACGCGGATGGCAGCCGATTGGGGGTATGACGAGATCAACCTCAATGTGGGCTGCCCAAGTCCAAGGGTTCAAGCCGGGAATTTTGGGGCTTGCTTGATGGCAGAACCGCAAACCGTGGCGCGTTGTGTGGAGGCCATGGTGGCGGCATCATCCCTTCCCGTCACGGTGAAACATCGCGTAGGGATTGATGATCTCGACAGTGATGACCTGCTCAGACAGTTTGTTGATCAAGTTGCTGAAGCCGGAGCGTTGCGTTTTTCCGTGCATGCCCGTAAGGCATGGCTTGAAGGATTAGATCCCAAACAAAACCGCACGATTCCTGCTCTTCAGCACGATCGAGTGATTGCCTTAAAAGCATCCAGGCCCGATCTCACCATTGAATTGAATGGTGGCCTTGATACTCCTGAGGACTGCCTCAACGCCCTGAAACACCTCGATGGGGCCATGGTCGGACGGGCCGCCTATGCCCACCCACTGCGCTGGCGCAACATCGACAGCCTGATCTTCGGCGCAGCGCCACGCCAAGTGCTGGCTTCTGATGTCGTGCTTGGGCTAATCCCCCATGCCGATCGTCATCTCCAGCGAGGAGGACGACTTTGGGATCTATGCCGGCATCTGGTCCACATTGTGGAAGCAGTGCCAGGAGCACGGCATTGGCGCAACAACCTCAGCACTAAAGCTCAAAAAGCTGGTGCTGGGATTGAGATCATTGAGGAAGCAGCCCAGCAACTGCTTGATGCAGGGCTCTAAGAAGCACCGATAGGGCGATCAGCCCTCTGCTCCGCCATATCCACTGTTGTCGTCGGCTCCACCACGGCGGCGACGGGTACGGCCATCGTCGTAGGCACTGCCACCAGCTGGAGGAGCCCCACTTCCATAGCTGCGATCTTCCCAACCACTCGCACCAGAGGGGCGCTCACCGCCACCGCCACCGCCGTAGTTGCCGCCACCGCCGCCGCCGTAGTTGCCGCCGCCGCCGTAGTTGCCGCCGCCGCCGTAGTTGCCGCCGCCGCCGTAGTTGCCGCCACCGCCGCCACCGCCGAAATCTCGACGAGGGGCACTGCCACGGGGTTCAGCTTTGTTGATGCGCAGGGGACGACCCATGAGCTCAGCACCTTGAAGCGCCTCAATGGCAGATGCTTCAGCCGCTTCGTCGCTCATTTCGACAAATGCAAAGCCGCGTTTACGACCGGTGTCTCGCTCTAGAGGGAGGGCACAATTCGTGACCTCTCCATAGGTGGAGAACAATTCAATGATGTCTTCCTGCTCAGCACGGAAAGGAAGATTGCCGACAAAAATGCTCACTTATCTGATGGACCGAAGTTAAGAGGGGTCAATGGAATCCAAGGGCCAACAATTCATGGACCTATTGAAGATCATTGAATCTGTTGCTCCTTCAGCGTAGTCCGATCTCAGCCGAATGATCACCCATCAAACAACCTGATCCGCAAGCCCCAATCGTTTGTTCCAAATTGCCAGCTGTTCATTGACGCGATCGAAACCTGTTCCCCCTTCGCTGGTTCGAGCTGCCACCACATTGCGGGGTATTAACGCCTCAAACAAATCAGCCTCGATCGCAGGATGGAACTGCTGCCAACGCTCCAGAGTGAGTTCGCGCAGAAGAACGCCTTCCTGGAGGCAATGTTTCACCACGGCACCAACCAACTGATACGCCTCCCGAAAAGGAACCTGCTTAGCCACGAGATAGTCGGCCACATCAGTGGCATTGGAATAGTCCGAGGCAACAGCCGCCTCGAGGCGTTCGACCCTGAAACTCAAGCCTTCCTGCAGCAAAATCGTCATCGCCTCAAGGCATTGCGATGTGGTGGCCACCACATCGAACAACGCCTCCTTGTCCTCCTGAAAATCTTTGTTGTAGGCCAGTGGTAAGCCCTTAATCATCGTCAGCAGGCCTTGCAAATGGCCGAACACCCGCCCGCATTTGCCACGCACCAATTCTGGAACATCGGGATTCTTTTTCTGCGGCATCAGGCTGCTGCCCGTTGCACAGCGATCAGTGAGCCGTACAAAGCCACATTCCTCTGATGCCCAAAAAATTACCTCCTCAGCAAGACGACTGAGATGAACCATCACCAGTGAGGCCGCGGCCGAAAATTCCACTGTGAAATCACGATCACTGACCGCGTCCAAGCTGTTGGCATAGATGCCGTCGAAACCAAGGGCCGAAGCGGTGCTCCGGCGATCAATCGGTACCGGGGTGCCTGCCAAAGCAGCAGCACCCAGAGGAGAGAGATTCAGGCGTTTACGCAAGTCCGCCATCCGCTGCCGATCCCTCTCCACCATCTCGACATAGGCAAGAAGATGGTGAGCGAGGCAAAGAGGCTGGGCACGCTGGAGATGCGTGTAACCGGGAATCAAGGTGTTGCTGTGAAGGTTGGCTTGGTCAAGCAAGGCGCGCTGAAAGCCGAGCAAAGACTGTTCAAGATCGTCCAAACGCCGCCTAAGCCAAAGCCGCAAATCAGTCCCCACCTGGTCGTTACGACTCCGGCCGGTGTGCAATTTCTTGCCAACCGGACCAAGCAAGGCAATCAGACGTCGCTCAACAGCGAAGTGCACATCTTCATCGTCTAGCCCTGGCAGAAATTGTCCTGATGCCGCTTCCTGGCGGACTTGTTCAAGACCACTCACAAGTTGATCTGCCTCCTCCACCTTGATCACACCGCAGTCAGCAAGCATGCGGGCATGGGCGATCGACCCATCCAGATCCTCTTGAAGAAGAGTGATATCAAAGCCAATCGAAGCATTAAATCGCTCAATCGCCGGATGCAATCCCTGCTCAAACCGGTCACTCCAGGTTGCGGAGCCTCCTCCTGTCACCCCGCCTGCCATGTCACTCTCCTCTGCGCTTGTCCTCAGCTTGTCAGGCCAAAGACCGGGGGACAGACGGCAGCATGATCTCCTCTTTGACCTTGAGCACCACCATCGAGGCATCGTCATCCAACTGACGGGTGGGTCCCACAAAACGATCGAGTCGACTGAACAACTGATCAAGAATCCCTTGGGAACCCGTTCCTGATCGACAAGCTTGTTCGAGCGAGCGCATCAATCGCGCCTCATCAAAACGATCACCTGTGATACCAGGGGCTTCAGTCACTCCATCCGTGTAATACAGAAGAACGTCACCAGGCTCAAGCACAAGCGATTCACAGCCATATTCCGCCTCAGGCTGGAGGCCAATTAGGAGCCCAGGGGCGTCTAATCGCATCAATTTCCGCGATTGGGCACGCCAAATCAACGGTGGGTTATGGGCGGCGTTGGCATAACGCAGGCGCCTGGTACGTGGGTCGAAATCCGAATAAAACAGCGTGACGAACCGATGGGACTGAGACAGGTCCTCCAGCGCTAATTGGTTGAGGTCATAAAGGATGCGATCGGGCGGCAGGCCACTCAAAACCTCTGCTCGCAGCATGCCGCGGAGCATGGTCATCAATAATCCTGCTGGCACCCCCTTACCCATCACATCCCCCATCACGAAGGCCCAACGGCCCCGCTCCCTACGGCGCCCGATCAGTTCTGGACGGGTAGGAATGAAGTCGTAGTAATCACCGCCAACTTGAAAGGCGGGCCGGCAACGCGCCGCAAGATCCACGCCTTCGATGACAGGGCAGTGATCGGGCAACAGCTGAGCCTGAATGTCCGCTCCGATGCTGAGCTGACGATCAACCCGTTCGTGACGACGGGCCTCCTGAAGCATCAAATCATTTTCGATCGCGACCCCAGTGAGGTCAGCCACCAACTGCACATGTCGACGATAGACATCACTCCAAGCGAGAGGGCTCGACGGATTAAACACGTAAAGGCGTCCCCTCGGCCGACCACGAGCGATCAACGACGTTGCAAAAAGACCAGCACTCCCCAGCTGCCGCTGGACCAAGCGATCCATGGCGAGCACAAGGCTTTCGTCGGATCCAAACCCGATCATGTTCCCAGGCTCATGAGCGGCAAGCGCCCGCAACAAGCCCTCCGTGCGTGGACCAGGAAGCATCTGCAGCTGGTCACGCCAAAGGCGTCCGTCGGCCTGAAACGGAACAAGCAGTGAGCCTTGCACCCCCACAAGCCGGGCAGCCACCACCGGGACCAACTCCAAAAAGCGGTTGAGATTGCTGAAGCTGCGCAACGCAAACCCAAGCGACACAAGCAGCTCCTGATTGGAACGCTGCTCCCGCGACATGCTCTCCAACAGCTGCCTTAGCGAGGCTGTAGCCGTCAACGACTGGTTAATTCCACGTTGAGGAGTTGCCGGATGTCGCCATGAAGGTGTGCTGCTCATGGCCTAGCACCCAGCAGAAGGCGCAACGTAGCAAGTTCAACTTGATCAGGCCGCAATGCGAAATGCATTAACGCGATGCCAATAGGGCCTCGACAAACTCAAAACTATTGAAAGGACGAAGATCGCGAATTCCCTCACCAGCTCCAATAAAACGAATCGGCAACTTTGCTTCGGAGGCAACAGCCAGAGCCACACCTCCTCTCGCTGTGCCATCGAGCTTGGTGATCACCACACCTGTGAGCCCAGCAGCACGGGCAAACGCCATCGCCTGCTTCAAACCGTTCTGGCCCTGACTGGCATCCAGCACCAACAACGATTCCACATGCGCTTCGGGAGCAAGACGATCCACCACACGGCGGATCTTTTCAAGCTCCTCCATCAAGTTGTGCTTGGTCTGCAGGCGACCGGCCGTGTCCACCAGAACCAAATCGGTGCCCTTTGAACGGGCAGCGCCGATCGCATCAAACACCACTGCTGCAGGATCCGCATTCGCTGAGGGATTGGCCACAACTGGCACATCACTGCGATCCCCCCACACTTGAACTTGCTGAACAGCTGCGGCACGGAAGGTATCTGCCGCTGCGATTAAGGCGGAATAACCACTGCGAACGGCAAGATTGGCGAGCTTGCCAAGGGTGGTGGTTTTACCGACGCCGTTTACACCAACTAAAAGCCAAACATTCAGGCGATCCCTTTGAGGAGCAAGGACGTGAACGGCACTTGCCTTGATTGGCTCATCGAGAAGATCGCGAAGTTGTTCCTTCAGAAAGCGAATGCCTTCACTGGGATCGACGACCTGTTCGTTCATCCGCTGCCGCAAGGCATCCAGCACCTGATCCGTGGCCTGAACGCCCGCATCCGCCCTCAATAAAAGCGATTCGAGGTCGTCAAGCACCTCTGGGGTCAATGGATCGTCGCCCAGGTTCTCCAGCAGACCGGTAACAAAGCCTTGGCGGGTTTTCTCCATGCCCTGGCGAAGTCGCCCTAACCAATCGATCTCCTCGAGGGTGACCTGCTCGGCGCTACGCCCTTGGGCCGCTAAGACTTCAGCCGACCAAGTGAATGCATCGTCAAAGTCTCCGAGCCTGGGTTCATCCTGATCAATCTTGGGAGCCGCTTGGGCTGCGGCTGGAACAACGGGAACCAGTTCAGGCTCAGCAGGTTGCACTAGCTCCTGCTGACGCTGATCCCGCTGGGCAGCTGCCTGTTCAAGAAAAGACAGGGCCGGGGCAGGAGGCGTAGGAGCAGATGGAGGTGCTGGAGGCGCAGGAGCGGGAACAACAGCTGGCTCAACCGAGGGAGCTTTCAGTGCAGGAGCTGCGTCTGGTGGAGCAACAACAGAAGGGATAACAACTTGGGGAACAGTCGCTGCTGGCGACTCCATGACTGGAGCCACAACCACGTTTTGTGCGGGCGTCGAATCAGCCTGAACTGTCTTAGAGGCCTCAGCGGCCTCAGCTTTCTGGGCTTTTAAACGTGCATAGGCCTGACGTGCCCACTCAAGAGAATCGTCTTCCGGTTCTGACGCTTGCGCATCTGCTGGTTGCGTTGCAGAAGGTTGAGGTGCAGAAGATCGAGGTGCGGAAGACTGATCGGGTTGACCCTCTTGATCCACTGGGGGGTTAGCTGGGGTTTCAGGAGGAACGGATCCGCGATTAAACCAGTCGTAGACCATGATTTCAGGACAACACCAGTGAAGGGGCGTTCTGCAGACGACGCAGCACACCATTAATCATCTTTCGTCCCTGCTCGTCACTGAAGCGATGGGCTAATTCAACAGCTTCGTTGCAAGCCACCGCCGCAGGGGTATTGAGTTCGGAAAGATCAATCACGGCCAGGCGCAAAATATCGCGATCAATGCGTGGTAATCGGGTGAGGCGCCAGCCCTCCATCACACCATCGAGCAACTGATCAATCGCTTTGCGCTTCTTTAGAACGAACGTCACGCGCTGCATGGCCTCGCGACGCACCTGATCTTGATTGGATAAGGCCAGTAAGCGGGGCAACTCAAGACTGGCTGAAAGACCATTTAGAACCTGTTCGGCCCCAGTGAGAGACGACTGCAACGACTCACGAACCGAAGCTTGATCGGAGGAAGAACCATCCTTCAATTCACTGTCAAGCAAGTGTTGCTGAGCTTTTTCCAGATCTCCAGCACAACAGTCCAGGACTTCTGTCCAGTGCTGCATCAAGCTATCAAGGGCTTTTTGGAGCAAGCTGTCCAGGGAGAGATCGGGGGGATCATCCACCCGCTCAGGGCATTGACCGAGCACCAGTAGCGCTAGTTCACGGGACAGAGATCGGGACTGCATGGACATACGGCCGAGTCGGGTTCAGGCTCCAGTGGTGGACGACGACGGTGAACCAGAACCTCTCAGCTGAGAGATCAGGCTGGAAAAACTTCGATTCACAGGGGCTTCACGCTCATCAGGATTCACAATGCCAGCGGAAATGATCGTTCGGAACGCATCTTCAACTGAAATGTCCAGATCTTTGACAGATGTTTCGGGAACCAGGGTGTACCAGCCTGTTGTGGGGTTTGGTGCTGTGGGGATAAACACACTGAGGAGAGGCTCAGTGAGCTCAGCTTGGAGGGAAGGACCCACCACACCGGTCACAAAACCCACGCTGTAGAGACCCTCACGGGGGTATTCCACTAACACCACACGCCGAAACCGCTGAGAGTTGTCTCTCAAAAATGTGGCGAGCAGCTGTTTCAAGGTTTTATAAACCGAGCCAGCAAGAGGAATGCGTTGCAGGGTTTCTTCGCCAAACTCAAGCAACCAGCGACCGACGATGTTCCTCGCCATCAGGCCGATGAGCAAAATTGCGAAGAGCGGCACCGTTAACCCAAGCGCCAGGTTGATCAAATCCTGGAGAAGAGGATTGAGGGTGATAAACGGGTTGAATTGCTTGGGAATCGACGTGAGAAAAGCCAGCACGAACCGACTGACCGTTGTGGCTAACCAAATCGTGGTTGCGAGTGGAATGACCACCAACAAACCAGCGATTAAATCGTTTTTCAGATCTTGCTGAAGCCTGGCGCTAAGCGGCAGGTCAGGTCTTGGATTGGACTGCACCAAGGAACGCCTGTGGCCTAAGGCTGACGTGATCTCACCAACCTAACCAGCAGATCGTTAGATCACGGCCGCCAGAGCCAAGAGCACGAAAGCAACGGCAAGTATCACCGCACTCAATGTGCCGCCGAAGCGACGCTGATTGACAGCAAGGTTGCGCTGACGTTCCCCCTGCTTGATCTGCTGTTCCATCTGCGCCAGCTGCTTCTCGATGAAAGCCTGAGCAGCTTTGACCTTGTCATCCTCACTGGCGTCAGCAGGCAACTGTCCTGCCTGGGAAAGCTGATTGCCCAGCATCTTCACGTTCTCGGGATTAGCCGATTGCTGGCGAGCCATCTCCAACTGACCCTTTTGCTGCTCAAGCGTTTGATCCGATTCACCCGAGAGGTTCTGATTGCCTGAGATCGAGACAGGAACGACCACGATCATCAAAATCGCCAACAACGCAGAGATCACGCAAACCAGCCAACGAATCGGAGGTCTTGCCGTCTCCGGTTGGTCAAGGCGCGAGCCCAGAAGCATGAGCAAAAGACCGATCAGCCCCATGGGGGCTTGATTCACTAAACGCTCAATCAACAGTTGCTTAAAGATGCCATCAGCCCAATCGGCGGCACTTAGCAGCACAGCCATCTGCAATGCCAGCAGCACAACCAGGGTGATGCCCAACCACCTCAGAACAAACGACAGTCGTAAGGATTGAGAACCCGATGGGGATGCGGACACGTATGGATACTTAAAGGTAATTAATTTTACGGCCCGTTTCCGTGACGTCCTCCGCTGGACAACCCCAACTCAGTGCGGCTCTCAAGGAACGTGCCCGCCTGGAAGGATTCGATCCTGTTGGGATCGCATGTTTACCGGGAAGTTCAAGACTGCAGATGCGGACAGCAGCTTTACAGCGGTGGCTTGACGCTGGTTTTCAAGCCGAAATGGGCTGGATGGCAGCTCCGCGAAGACTTGACGCGAGAACACTTCTCGATGGAGCTCGAAGCTTGCTTGCCGTTGGGCTGAATTACTACGTCTCCGAATCGCGCCAACCCAACAGCCTTGCCATCGCTCGCTACGCATGGGGGCGTGACTACCACCGCGTCGTCAACCAAAGGCTGCGCCGCGTTGGCCGCTGGCTTGAAACACAAAGGCCCGAATCGCGCTGGCGGGTTTGCGTGGATGCCGAACCCCTACTGGATAAGGCATGGGCGGAAGAGGCCGGTCTGGGATGGATTGGCAAACACAGCAACGTGATTCATCGGCAGCGAGGGTCGTGGATGGTGATCGGCCACCTGATCAGCACAGAAGATTTAGTGGCGGATCAGCCAGCTCAACCTCGTTGCGGCAGCTGCAGAGCGTGCATGGACGCCTGCCCTACAGACGCCATACGGGAGCCGTTCGTCGTTGATTCACGGCGATGCATCGCCTATCACACGATTGAAAACCGAGATGAGCAGCTCCCAGAACGGATTAAGGCTGGGATGGGTCCATGGGTCGCTGGCTGTGATATCTGCCAGGACGTCTGTCCGTTTAATCACACGGAGCTCCCATCGAGTCAAGATCCCGAGGTCCAGCCCCGTCCCTGGGTTTTGGATCTAAGCGCTGCGCAGGTTGAACAGTGGAGTCCAGCAACCTGGGATCAAAAGTTGCGCGGATCCGCACTCAGACGCATCAAACCTTGGATGTGGAGACGCAATGCCGCCTCAGCAAAGTCAGTAGATCCACCTACTGTGTCTTCATCTGAGACCTGTTGATGGGCTTCCATCGGCGTTCAAGCCAATCCTTCAATCAAGCTTTGGTGTTAGCCGCACTGATGAGCGCGATTGGTCTGTGCAGCGCTGAACCCGCCAAAGCCTTCATCCCCTATGTGTTCACGCCCAGCACACAAGAATTAGAAGGTGCGGGGATCGGCATCGGTCGCACGGCAGCGCAATTAATAAGTCTTGGACAACCCAAAGAAGCCGCCCGCTTAGCCGCTCTAGCTGTGCGTCTACAACCCAACGATGAGAGGCTCTGGTCTGTACTGGCTGAAGCGCAACTACGGAGCGAACAAATCGATGAGGCAGCTGAATCCCTAGCCCGCGCAAAATCACTCAACCCAAATAATGCAGGACTTTGGTTCGCAGAAGCATCCTTAGCACTGCGTGCCAACCGTCCGGATGACGCCATCCCACTGTTGGATCGCGGTCTCAGTCTGGATCCCAAAAACGCAACCGCCTACTTCGATCTTGGCAACGCCAGGGTGATGCAATCCGATCAAAAACGAGCCCTCAAGGCTTTTGAGCGCGCAACAGCGATTAAGCCCAGTTTTTGGGAAGCCTTAAACAACCAAAGCCTGGTGTTGTTTGAAATGGGAAACACCAAGGAAGCCATTCGACGCTGGCGTTCCGTCTTAGCGATCAATGCCAACCCAGAGCCGATGCTGGCCTTAGCTGCGGCGTTGAACAACGTGAATCCTGGAGATCAGGAATCATTGAAGCTCGCTCAACAAGCCCTTGCCGAATCTCCGAATTACGTTCTGCCTGGCCACCAAAAAAAACAATTATGGGGAGTGAAATTACGGCTAGCTACAGCTGAACTTTTCAACAATCCCAGCCTTCAAAACGCCGTGGAACGTGCCGAGGCGAATGCAGATCCAAAAAGCGCTAGTTAACCAAAACTCTGGTCAAGCAGGAGAAGATCTGTAGGCTGACACTCGACTGCCCTCTTATTTCCCTGCAGGATGGCCGAGGAGCGCGTTCAATCGATCGCCCTGCATCACGAGATGCAGCGCTCATATCTCGAATACGCGATGAGCGTGATCGTGGGCCGAGCGCTTCCTGATGTGCGTGATGGACTGAAGCCTGTCCAACGCAGAATTCTGTTTGCGATGCATGAACTGGGGCTCACCCCAGATCGCCCCTATCGGAAATGTGCCCGCGTCGTCGGCGACGTGCTTGGTAAATACCACCCCCATGGTGATCAAGCGGTTTATGACGCCCTAGTGCGGCTGGTCCAAACCTTTTCTAGCCGTCACCCTTTACTCGATGGTCACGGCAACTTTGGCTCGGTGGATGACGATCCTCCTGCGGCCATGCGTTACACCGAGACGCGGCTAGCGCGAATCTCCCACGAAGGGTTGCTCGATGAAATTGGCGACGACACCGTCGATTTCGCTTCCAACTTTGATGGGTCCCAACAGGAACCTACGGTTCTTCCCGCCCAGCTTCCCTTTTTACTGCTGAATGGCTGCTCGGGCATCGCTGTTGGCATGGCCACCAGCATCCCTCCCCACAACCTCGGCGAGGTGGTGGACGGTTTAATTGCTCTCGTTCAAAACCCCGATCTAAGCGAAGAAGAAGTCCTAAAGCTGATCCCTGGGCCCGATTTCCCTACGGGTGGAGAAGTGCTTCTTGGAAGCGGCGTGCGCGAAACATATTTAAGAGGCCGAGGCAGCATTCCCATGCGAGGCGTGGCCCATGTTGAGGAGGTGCATCCCGGCAAAGGAAAGCATCGGCGGAACGCTGTGATCGTGACCGAGCTCCCTTACCAGCTGAGCAAGGCCGGCTGGATTGAAAAACTGGCTGAGTACGTCAACGACGGAAAGATTGGTGGCATTGCCGATATCCGTGATGAAAGCGACCGCGAAGGAATGCGCGTGGTGGTGGAACTCCGCCGTGATGCCGATCCAGAAACAGTGCTCACTGACTTGCAACGGCGCACGTCACTGCAAAGCAACTTCGGCGCGATCCTGCTGGCCCTGGTCGATGGCAGACCGCAGCAACTAACGCTGCGGCAGCTGCTCCAAACCTTCCTGGATTACAGAGAGCTCACGATCATTCGGCGTACTAACCATGCCCTGCGCAAAACGGAAGATCGGCTTGAAGTGGTGGAGGGCCTAACCACAGCCCTCGCATCGCTGCAACAGGTGATTGCGATGATCCAGGAAGCAAGAGATGCGGCCAAGGCACGAGCCAGCTTGATGGTGCATTTCGATCTGAGCGAACGGCAGGCTGATGCTGTGCTGGCCATGCCATTGCGCAGGCTCACAGGCTTGGAACAGGAAAGCCTGCGTAAGGAGGCAGACGATCTTCGCAAAGAGAGACAACGACTCACCCTGCTGCTGGAAAACCGCGATCAATTGCTTGATGCCCTGATCCAGGAACTGCGCCAACTGAAAAAACGCTTTGCAACGCCAAGACGCACCCGGCTGGTAGAGGGCGGTGACCACCTGCTTGCCGAGCGGGCCGCCAGTCAAAGACCCAATGCCGAATTACAGAGGCGCCAGGCCCTGGATGCCCTCCCTAGCGATTCAAGACTGCTGATTCAAGACGATGGTCAGGTGAAAATCGTCAGTCCTCAGCTGCTGGGACGACTGCATCTCAACGATCCTGTTCCGATGGGAGATGAACCATCTCCGGCCCTGATCAGCCTGCCAATCCAGCCGCCGCCGCGACTGTTGGCTGTGACCGTAAATGGTCGTGTCGCGCTTGTGCGCTGGGAATTTGCAGGGCAACAACAAGGAACCTTGGAGCGATTCCTACCCACAGCCCTTGAAGGCGATGAGGTGGTGTCCCTCTTGCCTTTGCCCAATCCAGAGGATCGCAACGCCAATGAAACCAAATCCCTGGGCCTGTTGACCAGTGATGGCCGGTTCAAACGGCTCCCTCTCAAGGACATCCAGGAATTGTCGGGGCGAGCTGCCACCGTTTTAAAACTGAAGGAAGGCGTGAGCCTGAAAGCGGCCTTGATCTGTCAAGACGGGGCTGATGTAGCCGTCATCAGCGACATCGGCAGGATTCTTCGTCTGCAAGTAAGGGAGACCAATCTGCCGTTGATGGGCAAGTTGGCCCAAGGACCGATCACCATGCGTTTGCTCCCTGGCGAACAGCTGGTCACCGCAATCGCCGGGCACGCTGAACGACCTACAACCATCCTGCTGGCGAGCCAAACAGGACATCTGCACTGGTTTGAACTCACGACCATCCGGCTCTGCAAACGGGGCGATCTCGGTGAAATCGGCTGGGAACTGAATTCAGAATCGACCAGTGGAACGGATCGAATTGCAGCAGCTTGCCTCGCCGATTCCCTGATTGGTGTGGTGACGTCAAACGGTCGCCACGGACGACTGAAAGTGCACGAGGAGAATCAGCTCATGCTCAAAGACAACGAATCAATCCTGCGGTTGGTGCCCCTAATCAGCTGATCAGAGATGCGTTGCTGCCACCCCTGCTGGTTCAAGCATTAATTTGCTCGCTTTGATCGAGGCATCCATCGGAACCGGGTAGTTCCCATCGAAGCAAGCCGTACAGAAATGTTCCGACTGAGCATGCGCAGCTTCCACCATTCCCTCCTTGCTGAGATAAGCCAGTGAATCCACCTTGAGATGCTCCTCAATCTCTTTAAGCGTGAGTCGAGCAGCGATCAACTGATCCTGCGTATCGGTATCGATGCCGTAAAAACAGGGATGGGTCACCGGGGGGGAACTAATGCGCATGTGCACCTCAATGGCACCTGCATCACGAAGAGCCTGAACCAATTTTTTACTGGTCGTTCCACGAACAATCGAGTCATCAATCACCAGAACACGTTTGCCGTTTAAAACATCTGGAAGTGGATTGAGCTTCACGCGAATCCCGGCCTCACGCATCGCCTGGGTCGGCTGGATGAAGGTTCGGCCGACGTAGCGGTTTTTAATCAATCCATCGGCATAGGGAATGCCACTGCTCTGGGAATAACCGATCGCAGCTGGAATTCCGGAATCAGGGACACCAATCACGAGGTCCGCCTCAACAGCCGATTCACGGGCCAGGATCTGGCCGATGCGCTGTCGATAGCTGTAGAGCGATTCACCGAAGAAACGACTATCCGGACGAGCGAAATAGATCATTTCAAACACGCACATCCGAGTGGTGGGTTCAATCCAGCGATGACGTTCTGGTGTGGGATCCCCACAACGAAACACCACTAATTCGCCAGGTTCAACATCGGCAACGAACGGAGAACCAATGATGTCGAGACCACAGGTTTCACTACTGAGAACCCAGTGCCCAAGGTCGTGATCACCGAGGTAGCCATACACCAGCGGTCGAATCCCATAACCATCACGCAAGCCATACAGGGCATCTGACGTTCCAATCACCAAGCTGAAAGCCCCTTGGCACTGGGATGCGGCCGCCTTAATCCCTTCTGTCCAATCCAAGCCCCCATCCACAGCTTGTTGAACCGCGTAAGCGATCAACTCCGAATCCGTGGTGGACGTGAACTCCACTTCACCGTCATCCACCTGAGCTCGCAGCTCTGCTGCATTCACAAGATTGCCGTTATGTGCCAGCGCAAAAGGGCCGAGACGGGTCATCAGGACCACGGGTTGGGCATTGCAAACCTTGCTACTCCCGGTGGTGGAATAACGGTTATGGCCAACGGCTAAACCACCAGGCATGCGCTCGAGCACCTCCTGATCAAACACCTGGCTGACCAAGCCCATGTCCTTATGGAGCTTGACCTTTCCCTCATTGAAAACAGCAATGCCAGCGGATTCCTGACCCCGATGCTGCAGGGCGTAAAGACCGAAATAAACCAGGTTCGCCACCGGCTGCTCTAAGGCCTGAACAGCGAAAACACCGCAGGCTTCTTCCATGCGATCGGGACGCTCTATCGCGAGCTGATGCACCGGTCGCCTCGACTTCGGATGGGTCTCCAGATTCTGCATCAAACCGCTCCAAGGCGACGGGGAACTGCTTGTTCGTATTGCTCTCGAAGCGTCTCAACGGAAAGATCAATCACTGGATATTTCCCAACCGCTAACCGGAAACAACCATGGTCGGCAACAGTTCCGATCTCGGTCACAGGAACACTTTGATGCTCTTGCGAGGCCACTAAGGCTTGCCAAGCATGGCGCTGTTCTGCACGAACCGAAACAACGATGCGTGCACCACCCTCGGCAAACAAAACACGATCCAAGCGAGCAGACCCATGCGGCAGGTTGAGATCTACACCAAGGCCAGAGGCCAGGGCACTTTCCGCAAGCGCTACGGCCAAACCACCATCACTGCTGTCATGGGCTGACGCCAATACGCCCTGGGAAAACGCCTGACGGACCAAGGCTTGAACTTGACCTTCCAACTCCAGATCCACGCTCGGGGGCCTGCCAGTCAGCAACCCATGAACAACGCCCTGATAGCTGCTGCCCGCCAAACCAAGGCCTTCATTTCCCTCCTCATCTGTGGAGACACCAAGCAACACAACAAGATCACCAGGTTGACGCCAAGCCAAACCTCCGGAGCGATCGAGATCTTCCACCAGTCCCACCATGCCAATGACAGGCGTGGGATGAATGGGCTGAAGAGTGCCATCATCTGCCCTGGTTTCGTTGTAGAGAGAAACGTTGCCACCGGTCACAGGGGTGCCCAAGGCACGACAGGCATGGGATAGGCCTCGGCATGCCATCGCCAATTGCCAATACCCCTTAGGGGTTTCTGGAGATGGGAAGTTCAGGTTGTCGGTCACAGCGATCGGCTGGGCTCCAACACAGCTGAGATTGCGGGCTGCCTCAGCCACCGCTGCGATCGCTCCCCGCTCTGGGTCAAGCGCCACCCAGCGATTGGGACAATCCAAGGTGGCCGCAACGCCGCGCTGAGACGTTTTCAGCGACGCTTCACCCTGTTGAGGACGAAGACGAACCACCGCAGCATCAGCGCCACCGGCTCGAATCACCGTATTGGCCAAGACCTGCTGATCGTATTGGCGATAGATCCAGCGCTTGCTGGCAATCGTGGGGTCATCAAGCAAACGCAACAGATCCGCATTCCAATCGCGATCGCTGGCGGGACTAGGAAGATCTGCTTCACGCCAGGTCCAGTGCGTCTGGATGTCGTCTGGTGGCTCAGAGAGAAGCTCGTGCTGATTGATCGGGGTGTCTTCTGCCAAGGCACGGGCCGGTACTTCTGCCGCTACCGCACCGTGTTGCAACACCCTCACCACTCGCTCCTCCAAAACCCGACCGACGACCGCCGCCTGAAGTCCCCAACGCCGGAAACGCTGCATCAGTTGCTCCTCCCGACCCGAACGCACAACAAACAACATGCGCTCTTGAGATTCCGAAAGCAGGAATTCGTAGGCGGTCATGCCGTGTTCTCTTGCGGGCACCAGATCTAGGTCCAACTCAACCCCCACATCTCCCTTGGCAGCCATCTCCGAACAACTACAGGTGAGACCTGCAGCACCCATATCCTGCGCGGCAACCACATCCCCGCTCTGAAAAGCTTCCAGGCAAGCCTCAATCAAGCCCTTCTCAAGAAAGGGATCTCCAACCTGCACCGCAGGGCGATCATCCAGTGAATCCGCACTGAGCTCAGCGCTCGCAAAACTGGCGCCTCCCATGCCATCCCTGCCCGTGGTGCTCCCCACATACACCACAGGATTGCCCACACCAGCGGCTCCGGAGCGGACGATGTCATCCGTTTCCATTAGGCCCAAGGCCATGGCGTTCACCAAAGGGTTGCCCTGATAAGACGGATCGAAGGCCACCTCTCCGCCCACGGTGGGCACGCCAACGCAATTGCCGTAATGGGCAATGCCAGCCACAACCCCTTCCACTAATCCACGGGTGGCTGGTTCGTCGAGTGGTCCAAAACGCAAGGCATTCAGCAACGCAATCGGCCTGGCACCCATCGTGAAAATGTCACGCAGGATGCCACCAACCCCGGTGGCAGCGCCTTGAAAAGGCTCAACAGCTGAAGGGTGGTTATGGCTTTCAACTTTGAACGCCAAACGGTGACCTTCACCCAGATCCACCACGCCGGCGTTCTCTCCAGGACCCACAAGAATGCGTGGGCCTTCCGTTGGGAAACCACTCAACAGGGGTCTGGAATTGCGGTAACAGCAATGCTCCGACCACATCACACCAAACATGCCCAACTCAGCGCGGTTGGGATCCCGTCCCAGACGACGCTGTATTTCGCTGTAATCCGTTTCGGAGAGCCCTTCCTGGCGCAGAGCTGCCCCAAGATCAAATGCCGCAACCGCTTGAGAGGACTGGGTCACAACCGATGACTCATCTGTACCCAGTGTTGCCGACGATCAGACCCAAGGATCTTCCTCGTGATCGTGCCAATCATTTCGATCCGACGGATCCTTTCGATCGGAACGGCCACGCTCAACCCGGGGATCATCGGGCCAATCGGCATCGTCCCAGTTCTCTAGTGGGTCCAGAGCAGGAGATACTGCTGTGGGATAGGAAGACGCAACGTCAGAGGCCCCAGGATGCTCGTCCCAAGGCGGTTCTTCTAACCATCCCTCCAGGCGCTCACCAGCGCGATCTCCAAACTGCTGAAGCTGTTCCCTCCACTGCCTTGAGCGCTGAAGAAAATCCTGACGAACACTGGCCCTAGCTAGAGGTAAATCATCGAGTTCATGGATAGCCGTTGACACCAAGCCGGGCTGTTGGTCCACGATTCGATCTGGCAACAAGCGCCAACGACTGCTTCCAGGCAGGCGAGGATCACTCCGTGCCACGAGGTAATGACTGATCTGCCCGCTTGCTGGCAAGAAAGCCAAATCGGCAATGATGCCGACCCTCTCTCCATCAGCGTTGAGAAGATCGGCATCCATAAGGGTTGGCAACCGATCCAAGGTGATCTGATCGGCTTCTGCTGGAGCTCCCTTCACAAAGACCTGTTGATCGTCGAATCCACGACATTGATCAAGA
Organism: Synechococcus sp. PROS-9-1; assembly: GCF_014279775.1. NCBI lineage: Bacteria > Bacillati > Cyanobacteriota > Cyanophyceae > Synechococcales > Synechococcaceae > Synechococcus > Synechococcus sp. PROS-9-1. The sequence continues at coordinate 1,520 of NZ_CP047961.1, read as the reverse complement.
CGCCAAACATCTCGGCTTGTACGCAACGCAGACGGGCGACTCACCCAGCCGAGCAGACGATGCACAGGTGGGTGCATCCACGCCATGATCCCTGGCCCATGATCAAGGCCCTGATCACAGCGCACCCGGTGGTGCAACAGATCGCTCAAGAGGAGCTGGTCCGGAACAGTCAAGGCGTCGTGAACGGTTTCAAGAACGGATCTGAACAGGCATCACCAGGTAGGTGAGGCCTGGATCATCATTAGAGGGTGTGAGGATTGCCGGCGTCGTTGGGGCGTTGCAAGACAACCTGACGCGATCACAATCCATCGCTTTGAGGCCATCCAGCACGTATCGCACGTTGAAGGCAATTTGCACGGCATCGCCGTTGATCTCGGCCGGTAAAGACTCAGAGCCACTACCGACGTCTTGGGCATCAGCACTGATCTGAACCAACCCCGTGGCTGGCTCAGTAGCGATCCGGACCACATTGTTGTGTTGGTCAGCCAAGACGGCGATGCGCTCCAACGCGGAAATAAAAGCCCTCCGATCGAGATCAATCGTGCGGCTAAAACCATCGGGAATCAGCTGACGGTAATTGGGATAGGTCCCTTCCAGGGTTCGGCTTGTCACCATTTGATCAGCGGCGAGCACTACGACCTGACCGCGCTCACAAAACAGACTGACTGGATCATTTCCTTTCCAGCTCGCCATTAATCGCTCCACCTCACGCAGAGAGCGTGCTGGAAGCGTGACGGCTAGTTCGTCCGGCTCAGACTCGTCAGCAGTGATTTCGGTCTGCAAGGCGTCCTCAACCGTCAACATCGCCAAGCGATGCCCATCGGTGGATGCGGCCTCCAAACGTTTCTGATTGAAGCGGAGATGGACTCCTGTGAGGAGCTGTTTCGCCTCATCAGCACTACTCGCAAACAAGGTTGCACGTAGGGCTTTCAGAAGAGATGAGGGATCCACGCGCAAGGCTGTTCCGTTTTCCACGAGCGGGAGCTCGGGAAAATCATCAGCAGGCATTCCGCGCATTTGATAGCTGCCGCTGGAGCTAGTGAGCTCGACCTGGTCAGCGCCCGTATCACTGGACAATGACACCGGCGAATCACTGGACAACTTGGAGACGATTTCGCCAAGCAAACGGGCGGGCAAAGTCACTGCACCACTGCTGTCGACAGACGCAGGGAGTGACGTCTGAATTCCCAAATTCAGATCAAATCCGGTGAGGCTGAGCCGATCCGTGCCGGCATCGGCTGTGAGCAAAACATTGGCCAACACTGGATGGGTTGGTCGCGAGGCGACAGCGCGACTGACCAACTGCAGAGCTGCGTTGAGTTCTGCCTGGGAACAGACCAATTTCATGAGGTCCGAGCCAACGGCGGGAACAAATCTCTCCTAACGATTTCACAGGCTCGGGAGAAGTGCAATGGTTTCCCCTTTTTTTCCTGTTCCCCGGCTTTAGGGCTGTTTTTATTCTTTTAAAAGAACTACTAAAACAGCCGTAGTAGGTCTTGTGGAAACGGGGGAAACAAGCT